>NZ_JBITYN010000003.1:149225-661281 GCF_044545925.1 Streptomyces sp. NPDC053367
GCGGGACCGGCTCGGTGTGCTGCGGGACCGGCTCGGTGTGCTGCGGGACCGGCTCGGTGTGCTGCGGGACCGGCTCGGTGTGCTGCGGGACCGGCCGTACGCGCTGGTGGCGTTGCTGAACACCGTGCTGTTGCTGCGGCTGCCGCTGCTGAGCCTGGTGCTGCCGCTGTGGATCACGCGGCGGACCGACGCCCCGGCGTGGCTGGTGTCGGCGCTGTTCGTGCTCAACACCGGTGCGGTGATGCTGTTCCAGGTGCGGGCCGCCCGGCGGGTCACCGGGGTCGCCTCGGCGAACCGGGCGCTGCGGCACGCCGGTTGGGTGATGCTGGCGGCGTGCGCGGTGTTCGCGCTGTCGGCGGGGGCCACGCTGTGGGCGGCCGTCGGGTTCCTGGTGCTGGGCGCGGTGCTTCAGGTGATCGCCGAGATGGGGCAGTCCGCGGCGTCCTGACAGCTGTCGTTCGACCTGGCGCCCGAGGGGCGGGTCGGTGAGTACCAGGGCCTCTTCGGCACCGGGGTGACCGTCGCCCGCACGCTCGGCCCGCTGGTGCTGACGGCGCTGCTGGTGGAGTGGGGCACGCCGGGCTGGCTGCTGCTGGGCACGGCGACGGTGGCCGCGTCGTACGCGATGGGTCCCGCGTCACGCCGGGCCGCCGCGGCGGCGGTGCTCCGGGCCGAGGTCAGGACGCCGGCACCAGGGGAGCGTTGTCCCGCCACTTGAGCATCTTGTCGAAGCTCACCACCGCCCCGCCCCGGCCCGGCTTGTTGCCGATGTGGACATGGTCGGCGAGCTCCTCGATGAGCCACAGGCCCCGCCCGTGCTCGGCGTCCGAGTGGGCCGGCCGGGCCGCGGAACGCGCGAAGCCCGGCCCCGTGTCGGCCACCTCGATACGGCACTTCTCGCCGTCGAGGTAGGCGGTGACCCGGTACGCCTCCGAGGTGCCCCCCTCGGCGGTCCCCCCGCCGCCGTGCTCGACGGCGTTGGCGCAGGCCTCGGTCAGGGCGACCGACAGGTCGTAGGAGACATCCGGATCCACCCCCGCGGTCTCCATGGTGCCGAGCAGCAGACGCCGGGCGAGCGGGACGCTCGCGGCCTCGCGCCGCAAGTGGAGTGACCACCAGATGCTCATGCTCCAGCCTCCTGGCCGCGGCTCGACATACCGATACCTATTGCCACGAGTGCCCGAACGTAAGCGTTCATTCAGCGTGATGCCGCCCATATGGGGGATGTGCCGCGCGTGCCATTCGGTGTATGTGAGGCGGGAAACGGCCGGAGGGGAGCTGTCCGGCCAGAAGGTGATCTTCCGGATCGTAGGCCGCGTACGGAATCTTGCGGACCTGCCGTATGGCGGCCACAAGGCCAGTGCGATGATGGGCCCGCCATGTCTGCCCCCCACGCGCGCGCGATGCGCTCCGGAGCCCGGCTCCGGATCCTGCGGGCCGCGGTGTTCGCCGCGGTCTGCGTCGTGCTGTCCGGGGCCGGACACGCCTTCGCCTCGTGCGCCGCGGTACCGCTGTGGGCGCTGGGCGCGGGCTTCCTGGCCGTGCTCGCGGTGGCGGCGCCGCTCGCCGGGCGCGAGCGCACCCTGCCCGGGATCGCGGCCCTGCTGACGGTCGGGCAGACGGTGCTGCACACCCTGTTCGGACTGGGCCAGCACGGTACGGCGGTCATGTCCGCCCCCGCCGGGAGCGACGCGGCACTGGTCGACCGGGCCGCGCGGCTGCTGTGCGGGACCACCGCGGCGGCGCTCAGCCCCGCTCAGGCCCAGCGCATCCTCACGGACGCGCGCCTGCTGCCGAGCGGCGGCCCGGGCGCGGGTGCCGGTGCCGGTCTGCACACGGCGCACGACCCGGCGGACGCCCTGTCCACCACGGCCGGTTCCTCCGCGTCCCTGCTGCCCTCGCTGCCGATGCTGCTCGGCCACGTCCTCGCGGCGCTGGCCGTCGGCTGGCTGATGCGCCACGGCGATCTCGCCCTGCTGCGGCTGGTCCGCCTGTCGGCGCACGGGGTCGCCGAGGCGGCGCTCGTACGTTCCCTGCGCGGGGCGCTCGCGCTGGTGCGCGCGCTGCGGGCCGGGCTTCCGGGCGCGCCCGTGGCGGGTCCGCGACCGGCGCGCGCCTCTTCGCCCGCGCCCCCTGAGCTCCGTACCACCGCACTCCAGCACACGGTGATCCGGCGCGGTCCGCCCGCCGGCGCGCTCGCCCTCGCCGCCTGACGCGACCGCACCACCCGGGGATCCTCCGCGATCCGGTAGGAGGGCCGGCCGCGCTCCGCGGCACACGCGTGTGCGCAGATCACCGCCGTCCGCCGGGACACACTCCGGTCCGCCGGGACACACTCCGGTCCGCCGGGACACACTCCGGTCCGCCGGGACAACCTCCCGTCCTCCGGGACAACCTCCCGTCCTCCGGGACACGCTCCGGTCCGCCGGGACAGCTCCGGTCCGCTGTGACGTGCTTTCCCGTGACCGGTGGTCACCTGCGCGCGCTCGTATCCCTCTTCATCACCGGATCACCGGATCCCCAGAAGTCCCGAAGTGGAGTGCTTGCTGTCATGAAGGTTTCCCGTATCGCCGCCGCCGGCGCCGTCGCCGGCACCGCCGTCCTCGCCCTGTCCTCCCCCGCGCTCGCGCACGTCAGCGTCCAGCCGGAGGGCACCGCGGCCAAGGGCGGCTACGCGGTCGTCGACTTCAAGGTGCCCAACGAGCGCGACAACGCCTCCACCACCAAGGTCGAGGTCAACTTCCCCGCCGAGCACCCGCTGTCCTCGGTGATGCCGGAGGAGATCCCGGGCTGGACGGTGAAGACCACCAAGTCGAAGCTGGCCAAGCCTCTGGAGGTGCACGGACGGCAGATCACCGAGGCCGTCACCAAGGTGACCTGGACGGCGAAGAGCGGCGGCATCAAGCCCGGCTTCTTCCAGAAGTTCCCCGTGAACATCGGCGCCCTGCCCGAGGACGCGGACGAGCTGGTGTTCAAGGCGATCCAGACGTACTCCAACAACGAGGTCGTGCGCTGGATCGAGGTGCAGCAGGGCGAGGAGGAGCCTGAGAACCCGGCGCCGGTGCTCACGCTGTCCGCCGCCGAGGAGGACGGCCACCACGGCTCGGGCGCCGCCACCGTCGAGCCGTCCGACGAGCCGTCCGAGGAGTCCTCCGACGACGCCGGCCAGGCCGCCGCCCACACCTCCGCCTCCGCCGAGGACTCCTCCGGCGACGACTCCGACACCACCGCCCGTGTGCTCGGCGTCGTGGGCATCGTCGTGGGCGCCGCCGGTGTCGCCTACGGCGTCCTCGCCGGACGCCGGCGCTCCGCCTGACCCACCCACACCGGTGGGCGCCGGGACCTCGCGGGTCCCGGCGCCCGCCGGAGCACTCACCTCCGGGACATCTCTCCATGCACTCCTTCCGCAACAACAAGCTCGCCGCCGCCGCGCTGCTCGCCGTGGCCTCCCTCACCCTGACCGCGTGCGGCGGGGACGACGACAGCGCCACCTCGCCCGTCTCCGTGGTCTCCGAGGAGCCCGGCGCCGACAAGGCCTCCACCGTTCTGTCGGAGAACCCGTTCGAGAAGCCGGACATGGTGCTCACCGACACCAGCGGCAAGCCGTACGACCTCCGCAAGGAGACCGCCGGCAAGCCCACGCTGATCTACTTCGGCTACACCAACTGCCCCGACGTGTGCCCGCTGACGATGAACAACATCGCCGTCGCCAAGAAGTCGCTGCCCAAGGCCCAGCAGGACCAGCTGCGGATCGTGTTCGTCACCACCGACCCAGAGCGGGACACGCCCGCGGCGCTCGGCGCGTGGCTCAAGGGCATCGACCCCCAGGTCGTCGGCCTCAGCGGCGACTTCGCCACCGTCCAGGCCGGCGCCCGCACCCTCGGCATCACCATCGAGGCGCCGAAGAAGGAGAAGGGCAAGGTCGTCTCCATGCACGGCACCCAGGTCGTCGCCTTCTCCCCGAAGACCGACGCCGGGTACGTCCTCTACGGCGAGGACGCCACCGTCGACGACTACACCGAGGACCTGCCGAAGCTGATCAAGGGGGAGAACCCGTGAGGCGCCCCCTGGTCACGGCCGGCGTGCTGCTGCTGACGCTGACCGGCTGCGGCGGCGGCGAGTCCGCCGGGCCCGAGCTGTCCGTCAGCGGCGCCTACATGCCCCAGCCGGTCTCCGACATGGCGGCGGGCTTCCTGACCATCGCCAACAAGGGCGACGAGGACGCGAAGCTGACCGAGGTCACCAGCGACCTCGGCGAGGTCACCGTGCACGAGAGCGACGGCGGCGCCATGCGCGAGGTCGCCTCCCTCGACGTGCCCGCCCACGGCACCCTGGTCCTGCGCAGCGGCGGCAGCCACCTGATGTTCGAGAAGCTCCCGCAGAAGCCGCGGGAGGGGCAGACCGTCCAGGTCACGCTGCACTTCACCGGCCTCGACCCGGTCGAGGTCGACCTGCCGGTCAAGCCGGCCACCTACCGTCCCACGTCCGGGAACTGAGGGGGAGACCACCTTGACGCAGGCCATCGCCCCACGCGCGCGCACGCTGGTGCTGCTGCTCCTCGCCGTCGCCGGCGCGCTGCTGGCCGGAGCCGCACCGGCCTCCGCACACGCCGCGCTCACCGGCAGCGACCCCCGGCAGGGGGCGGTGGTCGACCAGGCCCCGCAGCAGGTCTCGCTCACCTTCTCCGAGAGCGTGTCCCTCTCCGACGACGCGCTGCGCGTGTTCGACCCCAAGGGCAAGCGCGCCGACACCGGCAGGGCCTCGGGCACCGGCGGGACGACGTACGCCGTGAAGCTGCACCCGGGGCTGCCCGACGGCACCTACACGGTGACCTACCAGGTCGTCTCCGCCGACAGCCATCCCGTCTCCGGGGCCTTCACCTTCTCCATCGGTGCGCCCTCCTCGACGGCCGTCTCCGTCGACAGCCGGGCGGCCGCCGGCGAGGGCCTGGTCGGACGGCTCTACGGACTCGGGCGCTTCGTGTCGTACGCCGGGTTCGTCGTCCTGGTCGGCGGCTGCGCGTTCGTGCCGGCCTGCTGGCCGCGCGGCGCCGGGGTGCGGGCCGTGCAGCGGCTGGTCGTCTCCGGCTGGGTCGCCCTGACCGCGGCCACGCTGACGCTGCTGCTCCTGCGCGGCTCGTACACCACCTCGTCGGAGTTCGGCGACGTCTTCGACCTGGACCTGCTCGGCCAGGTGCTGCAGACCAAGACCGGAGCCGCCCTGGTGTCCCGGCTGCTGCTGCTCGCGGCGGCCGCGCTGTTCCTCGCCGTGCTCTTCGGGGCGTACGACCGCCGGGAGGGGCAGGAGAAGCGGGACCTGGTGTTCGGGCTCGGGGTCGGCGGCGGTGTCGTGGCCGCCGGGCTCGCGGCGAGCTGGGCGATGGCCGAGCACGCCTCGACCGGGCTGCAGCCGGGCCTCGCCATGCCGGTCGACGTCGTCCATCTGCTGGCCGTGGCCGCCTGGCTCGGCGGGCTGTGCGCGCTGCTGGTCTCGCTGTACCGGGCGCCGGTGGAGACACCGCTGGGCCCGGCCGCCGTACGCCGCTTCTCCCGTGTCGCCTTCGGCAGCGTGGCCGCGCTGGTGGCGACCGGGGTCTACCAGAGCTGGCGGCAGGTCGGCTCCTGGTCGGCGCTGACCGGCACGCGCTACGGGCAGCTCCTGCTGGTGAAGACCGGGCTCGTGGTGCTGCTGGTGGGCCTGGCGTGGATCTCCCGGCGGTGGACCTCCCGGCTGGCGCAGGCGCCGGTCGAGGCGGAGCGGATGGCCATGGCGGCCGGAACGCGGCAGGGCGAGGGCCCCGCCGCGGCCGAGCGGGGAGCCACAGCGGCTGCCGCGTCGGACGCCCGGGACACCGTTACCGAGGACGCCGGTCCCGAGCGGGGAGCCGTAGCGGCTGCCGCGTCGGACGCCGGGGGCACCGTTGCGGGCACCGCCGCGACCGAGCGGGGAGCCGTAGCGGCTGCCGCGTCGGACGCCCGGGACACCGTTGCCGAGGACGCCGGTCCCGAGCGGGCCGCTCAGCTCGCGCGGCAGAGGGCCGCCGCCGAGGCCGCGCGGCGCAAGCAGGCCCGGGACGCCGACCCGCGGCGGTTCGGGCTGCGGCGCTCGGTGCTCGCCGAGGCGGCCGTGGCGGTCGTCGTGCTGGCCGTGACCACCATGCTGACGTCCACCGAGCCGGGCCGTACCGAGGAGGAGGCCGACGCCGCCAAGGCGTCGGCGGCGCAGGTCTCGGCGTCCGGCACGCTCACGCTGGACATGCCGTTCGACACCGGCGGCGAGGACGGCAAGGGCGTCGTCCGCATCGACCTCGACCCGGCGCGGGTCGGCGGCAACGAACTGCACGTCTACGTCGAACGGCCCAACGGCCGCGCCTTCGACGTCCCCGAGGTGAAGCTGTCCCTCACCCTCGAGTCGAAGGGCGTCGGGCCGCTGCCCGTCGTCCCGGATCACATCACCACCGGACACTGGGCGGCGAGCGGGGTGCAGATCCCCATGGCCGGCGACTGGAAGGTCGCCGTGACCGTGCGGACCTCCGACATCGACCAGGCGACCGTGGACAAGAACGCGAAGATCGGCTGAACCACCATGGCTGACCAGTCCATTCCCCAGGCCAGGGCCTCCGTGGAGGCGCCCCCCGCTCGGCAGGCCGCGACCGGCGAGGGCGTCTCGCGCCGCACCCTGCTCGCCACCGCAGGGGCGACCGGGCTCGCGCTCGGCGCGGCCGGCGGTGCCGTCGGCTACGCGGCCGCGCCCGCCGAGGCGGCCCCGCTCAGCTCGGTGGGGGCCGGGCGGGCGATGTTTCACGGGAAACATCAGCCCGGCATCACCGACCCGCTCCAGTCCCGCGGTCATCTCGTCGCCTTCGACCTGGCCCCCGGCGCCGGGCGCAGGGAGGCCGCCGCGCTGCTGCGGCGCTGGTCGGACACGGCCCGGCGACTGATGGCGGGCGAGCCCTCCGCCCAGGACGACACGGGCATCGCGCGGGACGCCGGCCCCTCGTCCCTGACCGTCACCTTCGGCTTCGGGCACAGCTTCTTCGGCCGTACGGGCCTTCAGCAGCAGCGCCCTGTGTCCCTGGATCCGCTGCCGGACTTCTCCTCCGACCGGCTGGACAAGGCGCGCAGCAACGGCGACCTGTGGGTGCAGATCGGCGCGAACGACGCCCTGGTCGCCTTCCACGCCCTGCGCGCGATCCAGAAGGACGCGGGGTCCGCGGCCCGGGTGCGCTGGCAGATGAACGGCTTCAACCGGTCGCCGGGCGCCACCGCGCATCCCATGACGGCCCGCAACCTCATGGGCCAGGTCGACGGCACACGCAACCCGAAGCCGTCCGAGCCCGACTTCGACCAGCGGATCTTCGTGCCCGCCGCCGGCTCCCCGGGTGCGAAGGACCCGGAGTGGATGGCGAACGGCTCCTACGCCGTCGTACGCCGGATCCGCATGCTTCTCGACGACTGGGAGCAGCTGTCGGTGAAGGCGCAGGAGGACGTCATCGGGCGCCGCAAGGCGGACGGGGCTCCGCTGTCGGGTGGCTCGGAGAAGACCGAGATGGACCTGGAGAAGGTCGACGCCGAGGGCAACCTGGTGGTGCCGATCAACGCGCACGCGCGGATCAGCCGGCCGGACCAGAACGGCGGTGCGGCGATGCTGCGGCGGCCCTTCTCCTTCCACGACGGCATCGACGCGGACGGGGTGCCGGACGCGGGCCTGCTGTTCATCTGCTGGCAGGCCGATCCGCTGCGCGGCTTCGTCCCGGTGCAGCGCAAGCTGGACCGCGGGGACGCGCTGTCGCGGTTCGTCCGGCATGAGGCGAGCGGGCTGTTCGCGGTGCCGGGCGGGGCGGCCGAGGGGGAGTACGTGGGGCAGCGTCTCCTGGAGAGCTGAGGGCTGAGGATCGAGGGCTGCGGGTGGTGGGCCGAGGGCCGAGGGCGGAGGGCCGAGGGCGGAGGCCCGAGCCGGCTCGGCGGCGGCTTTTGGGCTTTCGGGTTTCAAACCACCCTTACGAGCGGTTGTGCCGAGACGGGCCCGCCGGGCGGCTCTGCGGCCATTAGGGTGAGGACATGCCAGCGAGCTATGCGTATCTCGGCCCCGAGGGCACCTTCACCGAAGTCGCCCTGCGCACGCTCCCGGAGGCGGCGACCCGGGAGCTGGTCCCCTATGTGTCCGTGCAGTCGGCGCTGGACGCGGTGCGCACCGGGGAGGCCGAGGCGGCGTTCGTGCCGATCGAGAACTCCGTCGAGGGCGGCATCACCACCACCCTCGACGAGCTGGTCGCGGGCGCGCCGCTGATGATCTACCGCGAGGTGCTGCTGTCGATCACCTTCGCGCTGCTGGTCCGGCCGGGCACCAAGCTGTCGGAGATCAAGACGGTGTCCGCGCACCCGGCCGCCCAGCCGCAGGTGCGCAACTGGCTGAAGAACAACCTCCCGGACGTCCACTGGGAGTCGGCCGCGTCGAACGCGGACGCCGCCCGGCTGGTCCAGGAGGGCCGGTACGACGCCGCGTTCGCCGGTGAGTTCGCGGCCGCCCGCTACGGCCTGGAGCCCCTGGAGACGGGGATCCACGACGCGGAGAACGCGCAGACGCGGTTCGTGCTGGTGGGGCGCCCCGCCCGGCCCGCCGCGCCGACGGGGGCCGACAAGACGTCGGTGGTGCTCTGGCAGCGCGACGACCACCCGGGCGGGCTGCGCGACCTGCTCGGCGAGTTCGCCACGCGCGGCATCAACCTGATGCTGCTGCAGTCCCGGCCGACCGGCGCCGGCATCGGCAACTACTGCTTCTGCATCGACGCCGAGGGCCACATCTCCGACCGGCGGGTCGCCGAGGCCCTGATGGGGCTGAAGCGGATCTGTCTGGAGGTCCGCTACCTGGGGTCCTACCCGCGCGCGGACGCCGGCGCGGGGGACGTGAGCGCGCCGCGGCAGGGGACGTCGGACGAGGAGTTCGTCGCGGCGGCCGACTGGGTGGCCCGCTGCCAGGACGGCCGTTTCTAGTCCCGCCCGTCCGTTTCTCGTTCCACCCCTCCGTTCCTCGTCCCGCCCGGTCTGATTTTCGTTATCCACAGAAGTTATCCACAGGTCCGCTTCTCGACCTGTGCACAAGTCGACAACGAAGCAGCATGCAGTCGACAAATCGCCCTATGTGGATCAAGTGCGTCCACCCGGACGTACGTCACCCTTCGTCCACTCGTTTCCTTTGATCAATCCTTTGGGGCGACGCATTTCCACTCGAAGGTGGGCCTAAAGAAGGTTTGCCCAGGGAATCGCAGGGGGCGACAGCGCTTAGCGGAGTGATCAATTCCGACATCCACAGATCTTCCACACAGCCTGTGGATAACTTTCGGCAATCGCGCGCCCCTGTGGACAAAGCCGGGCCCGGGCTGCCTCAAGTCCCGTTCTCCGCAAGGGGATCCGGTCAACGGAGCGCCCGGGGTGTGCCCCGTCCCAGGGAGTGAGACACTCTTTATTGACAGCCCCCGACACGAGCGGCAATTCCCCCATAACGGTACGTAAGCCGTGGGTCGGAATAGTGAGTCGTGGCCCGTCATCCGTCCCCGGTAGCCTTGAGCACGTGATTGACCTTCGCCTGCTCCGTGAGGACCCCGACCGTGTGCGCGCGTCCCAGCGTGCCCGTGGAGAGGACGTCGAGCTCGTCGACGCTCTCCTGTCTGCCGACGAGCGGCGCAGGTCGTCCGGCGTCCGCTTCGACGAGCTCCGTGCCGAGCAGAAGGCGCTCGGCAAGCTGATCCCCAAGGCCACCGGCGACGAGAAGGCCGAGCTGCTGAAGAAGGCGAGCCAGCTGGCCGCCGACGTCAAGGCCGCCGACGCCGCGCAGCACGAGGCCGACGAGGAGACCAAGCGTCTGGCCATGGCGCTCGGCAACCTCGTCCACCCCGACGTCCCGGTCGGCGGCGAGGAGGACTTCACCGTCCTGGAGACGCACGGCACCATCCGCGACTTCGCCGCCGAGGGCTTCGAGCCCAAGGACCACCTGGAGCTCGGCGAGGCGCTGGGCGCCATCGACGTCGAGCGCGGCGCCAAGGTGTCCGGCTCGCGCTTCTACTACCTGACGGGTGTCGGCGCCCTGCTGGAGCTGGCGCTGGTCAACGCGGCCATCGCCCAGGCCACCGAGGCCGGCTTCATCCCGATGCTGACCCCCGCGCTGGTCCGCCCGCGCGCCATGGAGGGCACCGGCTTCCTCGGCCAGGCCGCGGAGAACGTGTACCACCTGGAGAAGGACGACTTCTATCTCGTCGGCACCTCCGAGGTCCCCCTCGCCGCGTACCACATGGACGAGATCATCGACGCCGACCAGCTGCCGCTGCGCTACGCCGGCTTCTCGCCGTGCTTCCGCCGCGAGGCGGGCACCTACGGCAAGGACACCCGCGGCATCTTCCGCGTCCACCAGTTCGACAAGGTCGAGATGTTCTCGTACGTCGCTCCGGAGGACGCCGAGGCCGAGCACAAGCGGCTCCTGGAGTGGGAGAAGCAGTGGCTGACCGGCCTGGAGCTGCCCTTCCAGGTGATCGACGTGGCCTCGGGCGACCTGGGCGCCTCCGCCTCCCGCAAGTACGACTGCGAGGCGTGGATCCCCACGCAGGGCAAGTACCGCGAGCTGACCTCGGCCTCCAACTGCGACAGCTTCCAGGCCCGCCGCCTGTCGGTGCGGGTGCGTGACGGAAAGCAGGTCAAGCCGCTGGCCACGCTCAACGGCACCCTGTGCGCCGTCCCGCGCACCATCGTGGCGATCCTGGAGAACCACCAGCAGGCCGACGGCTCCGTGCGCGTGCCCGAGATGCTGCGCCCGTACCTCGGCGGCCGCGAGGTGCTGGAGCCGGTGGCCAAGTGACCTCCGGGTTCCCCTACCGGCTGATCGCCACCGACCTCGACGGAACGCTCCTGCGCTCCGACGGGTCGGTCTCCCCGCGCACCCGTGACGCGCTCGCCGCGGCCACCGCGGCGGGCGCCGCGCACATCGTCGTCACGGGGCGTTCCGCGCCCTGGACCCGGCACATCCTGGAGGACCTGGACTACCAGGGCCTCGCGGTGTGCGCGCAGGGCGCGCAGGTCTACCACGCCGGGGAGAACCGCCTGCTGACCTCGGTCACGCTGGACCGGCAGCTCGCCGGTGTCGCCCTGGCCAAGATCGAGGCGGAGGTCGGCCCGCTGCACCTGGCCGCCAGCCGTGACGGTCTCGACGGCGACGTGCTGGTCGGGCCGGGATACGCGCTCAGCGGTGAGCTCCCCGGAACCCCGTTCACGGACGCGGCCGATCTCTGGTCGGCCCCGCTGAACAAGATCTACATACAGCACCCGGAGTTCTCCGACGACGAACTGGCGGAGGTCTCCCGCCAGGCCGCGGGCGGTTTCGTCAACGTCGCGATGGCGGGCGCGGGCATCGTCGAGCTGCTGCCGCTCGGTCTGTCCAAGGCCACGGGGCTGTCTCTGGCGGCCCGCCGCCTGAAGGTGAAGGCCGCGGAGACGATCGCCTTCGGCGACATGCCCAACGACATCCCGATGTTCGCCTGGGCCGGGCGGGGTGTGGCGATGGCCAACGCCCATGAGCAGCTGAAGGCGGTGGCGGACGAAGTGACGGCCTCCAACGAGGAGGACGGCATCGCGGTCGTCCTGGAGCGGCTGCTCCGCTAGCGGGCCGCCGCCTCGGGTTTCCGCGTCAAGGGTGCCGTCAGGGCAGGTAGCGGGCCAGCGCCAAGTACGAACCGGCGTCCCCGGCGACCACGATCCGGCCGTCGGGCTGCACCAGGACGTCGCGTCCGTGGTCGGCCACCCCGACACTGAAGTCGGTGACCACCTTGCCGTCACCGTCGAACCCGGTGTCCAGGGAGCCGTCCGTGTTGTAGCGCGTCAGCGCCCAGTCACCGCCGCGGCTGCCGGCGGCGACCAGCTTGCCGTCGGACTGGAGCGCCAGATCGTGCGCGCGGGCGGCGGCCGCGAACGGCGTCGTCGCCTTGCCGTCACCGTCGAACCCGGTGTCCAGGGAGCCGTCGGAGTTGAGCCGGGCGAGCGCGAACCGGCTGATGCCGCCGGAGGGAGTGACGTACCCGGCGACCGCCATGTCCCCGCCCGGGATGAGGACCAGCCCGTATCCCTGGGCCTCTCCGCCGAAGCTGACGACCCGCTTGCCGTCGCCGTCGAACCCTGTGTCGAGGCTGCCGTTCGTGTCGTAGCGGGCGAGTGCGAAGGCCGGCCGGTAACCGGGGTTGCCGAGTCCGACCCCGCCGGCGACGACGATCCTGTCGTCGGGCTGCACCGCCACGTCCTGGGCGATCGAGATGTCACCCCCCGAGAAGTGCGTGGTCAGCCGGCCGTCCCCGCTGAAGGTGGGGTCCGGGTCGCCGTCGGCGTCAAAGCGGGCCACCGCGATGTCACCGCCGGACTGGCCGACGGCGACGATCCTGCCGTCGGACTGGACGGTGACCGCGTAGGCGTCCGCGGCGCCGCCGTCGCCGAAGTCGGCGATCGTACGACCGCCGTCGCCGAACTCTGTGTCCAGATCCCCGTCGGACTCGAAGCGGGCCACCGTGAACCAGCAGCAGTCCTCGGACCCGGGCCGTTGCGAGATGCCGACGACGACAATCTTGCCGTCAGGTTGCAGTGCGAGACCGCGGGACACTTCCTCGCCCTGCTGGAAGTCGGTGGTGACGACCCCCTGGTTTCCGAAGTCGGTGTCCGGGGTGCCGTCGGGGTTGTACCGCTCCATCGCGAAGTCGGGGCCGGTGCCCTCGCCGTAGAAGCTTCCGACCACGACCAGCTTGCCGTCGTCCTGTACGGCGAGACCGTGCCCTTCCTCCGGCGCGTAGATGATGTCGGGGGTGACCACTCTTCCGTTGCCGCCGAACGAGGGATCGAGGTCGCCGGAGGCGGCGTGCGCGGGACCGGGCGAGGCGAGCAGGAGCGCCAGCGCCGCGGCGGCCGCGGCACCGGCCCGGACCGGCAGCCGACGAAGGCGATGAAGACGGCCGCGGAGAGGGCCATGAGGAGGGGAGATCATGTCCGCACATGCTAGAAGCGGCAAAACCTCCCGTACCGGAACGCGCTGACCATACGGCCGTACGGGTGCTCTCTCGCCCGGCATCCCCCGGCCAGGCAACCCCGTGCGGCACATACGCTCATACTTCGGTCCGACCGTTCCTGCACCGGCCGGCCGACGCCGTGACTACGGGAAGCCCGCCAGGCCTCGGTGGGTACGTCTCGCGGAGGATGCACGGATCGAACGTGCGCGGGGTTTCCCCCGACCACGGCTTAGCAAGCCGGTGCCTTGCCACTCGGCCAATCCTCCGGGTGGGCGGCCTCACGCGAGTGGGATTCGCGTGCTCGAAGCGGCCGCCCCGGGCAACAGCTGCGATGGCTCGACGGTGGGGTAACTACACCGGAGCCTGCCGCCGGCTGCCCTGTCGGGAGCTCGGCGTACTGCCGTGCATGGACATCGCCTCACCCCTCTCCCGGTTCGTGGCGCCCGGCCCGTGAAGTCGGGCACCAACCACTTTGCCCTGTGGGCGAGTTGGACGCCACCGAATAAGACAGGCGTACGACGACCGGCTAGCGGCGCCGCCTCCACCGGCGCCGGGCCCTGGCGAAGAACCAGCCCGCCGGCGGTTCGTCGGAGCGCCACGGCTGGGGCTCGGGCTCCTCCTCACGCCAGCGGGCGGCGAGCATGCGGGCACGGGCGGACGGCTCGGTGGTCTCGGCGGCGCGGACGAAGTCCTCGTCCAGGACGAGGTCGTCCCACGCTCCACCGGGCTGTTCACGACCGTCGTGCTCAGCGTCTGCCATCGCCGTCCTCCCAGGCGTACGTCCCCCGTGGCGCCCTGGCGGCGCCCGAGCACCGACGGCGAGGAGGCCGTGGTGCCCGTCGTGTCCACTGTGCCCGGACGGGGGTGAAGTCCCCGTCAGTGAGCGGCGCGTCTACTCCTCGCCCGCCAGCGTCAGCGACCGCAGCTTCTGCCCGGCGTACCAGGTGGCGAGCACGGTCACCGCGACCAGCAGCACCGTCGCCGTGGTCAGCCCGACGTCGGAGGTGACGAGCTCACCGCCGGAGACCTTGTGGGCCACGGCCAGCGACCACTGCTGGACGCTGAGGGTGCGTGCCCCCGGCACCAGGGAGCCGAACAGGGCCTCCCAGACGAGCGCGTAGACGAGCCCGAAGACCACCGCGTGCCGCGACACCGTGCCGAGGAGCAGGAACAGGGCCGCGTAGGCGATGGAGGAGACCAGCGCGGCGACCGTGTAGGCGACGGCTATCTGCTGGCCGTTGCCGTTGAGGATGAACCCGGCGACGAAGGTCGGCAGTGCGGAGAAGACCATCGTCACCGCGATCGCCACGATCAGCTTGGTGAAGATGATCGTGGGCCGTTTCACCGGCTTGGACAGCAGGTAGACGACCGAGCCGTCGTCGATCTCCGGGCCGATCGCACCGGTGCCGGCGATGACGCCGATGATCGGCACCATGGTGGCGAGCGCGAGCCCGCCCAGCAGGTCGGACGCGGTCTGGTCGTCGGCTCCGGCGAGGCCGCGCACCACCACCGAAATCCCGATGAGCAGCAGCGGCAGCGCGCCGAGGACGAGGGCCCGGCGACGGCCGAGCAGGGCTCGATAGGTGAGCCGGGCGACTGTGGGGTCGTACATCTTCGGCCTCCTACGCCGCGACCAGGTAAGAGAAGACGGACTCGAGCGACTCGTCGGACGGCGAGACCGTCAGCAGCCGGATGCCGTGGTCCCGGGCCACCTTCGGCAGCAGGGCCGTGAAACGGCCGAAGTCGACGGCCTGGATGCGCAGGGCGCCCTCGGCGTGGTCGACCTCGATGCCGGACGTGGACGGGTCGGCGATCAACGCGGCCGCGAGGGCGCGGTCGTCGCTGGAGCGCACGAGGTAGCGGTGCGGGCGGTCCGTCATCAGACGGCGGATCCGGCGGAAGTCACCGCTGGCCGCGTGCCGGCCGGCGACGACGACCTCGATGTGCCAGGCGAGCTGCTCGACCTCTTCGAGGATGTGGGAGGAGAACAGCACCGTGCGGCCCTCGTCGCCCATGCGGCGCAGCAGGTCCATCAACTGCATGCGCTGGCGCGGGTCCATGCCGTTGAACGGCTCGTCGAGCAGCAGCAGCGAGGGCTCGTGCACCAGGGCGCTGGCCATCTTCACGCGCTGGCGCATGCCCTTGGAGTAGGTGGAGATCTTGCGGTCCTGCGCGTACTCCATCTCGACCGTGGCCAGCGCCTTCTGGGCCGCCTTGGCACCCAGGCCGTGCAGTTCGGCGTTGGCGACGACGAACTCCCGGCCGGTGAGGAAGTCGTACATCGCCTCGCGCTCGGGGACGATGCCGATGTGCCGGTAGATGGCCTCGTTGCGCCACACCGGCTGTCCGTCGAGGGTGACCGTGCCGGTGGAGGGGGCGAGGAAGCCGCCCATCATGTTGATGAGGGTGGACTTCCCGGCGCCGTTGGGGCCGAGCAGGCCGGTGACGCCGGGGCCGATGGTCATGGTGATGTCGTTGACGGCGACCACGTTGCCGAACCAGCGGGAGACGTGGTCGATCTTGAGGGTGGTCACAGGCCCACCTTCTTGTAGCGGCGGATCAGGAGGCCGTAGGACGCGGCGATCAGGCCGAGGGTGAACAGCACGTACACCGCGCCCTCCGCGCCGGACGGGCCGGCGCCTCCGGGGAAGGAGGAGGAAGCGCCGAGGAAGGCGGTCTGCACGCCGTCGATGAGGGTGACCGGCGAGAACAGTCCGATCCAGGCGATCGCGTCACTGCTGTTCTGGAGCTCGGCTATGCCCTGGAGGGCGGAGACGGCGCCGTAGGAGATGGTGAACACCGCGATGACGGCGGCGATGCCGAAGCCGCGGCGCGGGGTGACGGAGGCGATCACCAGGCTCAGCCCGGCGAAGAGCAGCGAGAGCAGTGCCACGGACACGAGTCCCTGCCCGAATCCTTCTGTCTGGTCGGTGAAGTCCAGCTTGGCGAGCAGCGCGCCCACATAGAGCACCAGCAGCGGGGCCGCGGTGAGGATGAACAGCGCCGAGGCCAGGGCCGCGTACTTGGCGCGGACGTAGTCGGCGGTCTCGATGGGCCGCGAGAAGTACAGCGGGACCGTCTTGAAGCGCAGGTCCCGCGACACGGACTGGGGCGCCTGCGAGGCGACGTACAGGCTGATGACGGCCTGGAGGAAGATCGCGTACTCCGTGTAGTCCACCGGCAGCTTGCTCGCCTTGGTGGCGACCGCGACGGCGACCATGATGGCCGCGGGGACGCACATCACCACGAACAGCAGCATCGGCAGCACCTTGGACTTCACCGAACGGCCGAGGCCGTAGGCGCCGCGCAGGGACTGCGAGTACAGGGAGCGGGTGGCGTAGGAGCGGCCCAGGCGGGGGCCGTCGTAGGAGCGGTAGCCGATGTTGTGGATGCGGGTCTGGTCGCCCGCTGCCAGGGGCTGGGACAGGGGCTGCTCAACTGCCATGGCCGACGGCCTCCTTTCGCTGATCGTGTTCGTCGGTGAAGACCTCGGCGATGTGGTGCCTGCGCTGTTCCATGCGCACCAGGCCGAGGCCGAGGTCGGCGACGGTGTCGCGGACCAGGTCGTAGGTCTCCTCGCCCTGCGCGGTGAGCAGCAGCAGGTGTCCGGCGCCGGGCAGGCCGCTGCCGTCCTGGACGGTGACCCCGCGCGCGTGCAGCGCCTCGCGCACCGCGCGGGTGCCGTCCGGGTGCTCGTCGGTGTCGGTGACCTCGATCGCGAGGGTGGTGGTGATCTGGGTGAAGTCGGTGGTGGAGCTGGAGCGCAGGAGCTTGCCGCCGTCGATGACGACGACGTGGTCGCAGGTGCGCTCCAGTTCGCCCAGCAGGTGGGAGGTGACCAGGACCGAGATGCCGAAGTCGGTGTGGATGCGCCGGATGAGGCCGAGCATCTCGTCCCGGCCGACCGGGTCGAGGCCGTTGGTGGGCTCGTCCAGGAACACCAGCTGAGGGTCGTGCACCAGGGCCTGGGCGAGCTTGACGCGCTGCTTCATGCCGGTGGAGTAGCCGCCGATGGGGCGGTAGCGCTCCTCGTACAGCCCGACGTGCCGCAGGGTGTCCGCGGTGCGCTCACGGGCGGCGGTGGGCGGCAGGCCGGACATGCGGGCCATGTGCACGACGAACTCGGTGGCCGAGACGTCGGGCGGCAGGCAGTCGTGCTCCGGCATGTATCCCACGCGCTCGCGGATCGCGGCGCCCTCGGTGGCGACGTCGAGTCCGAGCACGGCGGCACGGCCCTCGGAGGCGGGGGACAGGCCCAGGAGAATCTTGATGAGCGTGGACTTGCCGGCGCCGTTGGCTCCGACGAGTCCGGTCACACCGGCTCCGATGTCCACGGACAGCCGGTCGAGCGCGGTCACCCTGGGGAACCGCTTGCTCAGGCTTTCGGTCGCGATCACAGTCACGTCTTCGACAGTAGTGACGCGCGCCACGGACGTCGTCAGACTCCAGAGCCGTCTTGGGGTCACCCTGGAGTCGTACGGGGAACTCAGGGTCACCCTGAGGTCGGGCGCCGCATGAGGGGCCACGTGAGGCTTATCGAGGTGACGAGGTGGCGCATCAAGGTGACGAGGTGACGCATCGAGGTGACGAGGTGGCGCATCGAGGTGACGCATCGGGCGGCAGCCTCCCTATTGACGCCGCCTCTAACAAGGTGCGAGATTCGGCGGTGTCAAGTTACGGACACGTACCGCAGTCAGTGTGGACCGGGTGGGACGGGGCGGCATGACGACGGCAGTGGCAGACGAGATCTCCGCGGAACTCCGCGGATTCAGGACGGTGCAGCGGCTGGCCTACGAGTGCGCGGAGGCGGTGGCGGCCCAGCTCGAGCCCGGTGTCACCGAGCGCGAGGCGGCCCGGATGCAGCGCGCGTGGCTGCGCGAGCGCGGCGTGAAGGACTGGTTCCACCTGCCCTTCGCCTGGTTCGGCGACCGCACCGCGTTCACGAACTTCCGCATCCCGCTGCAGTTCTTCCCCACCGACCGCGCCCTGGAGCCGGGCATGCCGTTCATCCTCGACATGGCCCCCGTCTACGAGGGCTGCACCGCGGACATCGGCTACTCGGGCTCCCTCGGCCTCAACCCGGTGCAGGACCGGCTCATGGACGACCTCAAGGCGCACCGCGAGCTGATCCTGCGCGAGGTGCGCGAACGCCGCTCGCTGCGCGAGATCTACGAGGACGTGGAGCGCCTCATGGTCCGCCAGGGTTACGCCAACCGGCACCGCGCCTACCCCTTCGGGGTGATCGCGCACAAGGTCGACCGGGTCAAGGCCCGCCGCTTCTCGCCGCACGTCTTCGGCTTCGGCACCCAGTCCCTCAAGGGGCTCGCGTCCGACGCGTTGCACGGCCATCGTGAGGGATGGTCGCCGCTGTGGTCGCCGTACCGTTTCTCCGATCACCCGCCGCAGCCGGGCCTGTGGGCGGTCGAGCCCCATCTCGGTTTCCGGGGGACCGGCGCGAAGTTCGAGGAGATCCTGGTCGTCACCGACTCGCGGGACCCCGAGGAGAGCGCCTTCTGGCTGGACGACGATCTGCCGCACGTGCGGCGCTGGGCGGAGGAGAAGTGACCATGCTCGAAGGCGCGCGTGAGCGCTGGGTGCGGACCGGCGGCGTCGAGCTGTGCGTCGCCGAACTGGGTGACCCGGAGCAGCCGACGGTGATGCTCGTGCACGGCTACCCGGACAGCAAGGAGGTGTGGTCCGAGGTCGCGCCGCGCCTCGCCGACCGCTTCCATGTCGTCCTCTACGACGTCCGCGGCCACGGCCGGTCCACCGCCCCGCAACCCCTGCGCGGCGGGTTCACGCTGGAGAAGCTGACGGACGACTTCCTGGCCGTCGCCGACGAGGTGAGCCCCGACCGGCCCGTGCACCTGGTCGGCCACGACTGGGGCTCGGTGCAGTCCTGGGAGTTCGTCACGGTCGAGCGCACCGAGGGACGGATAGCCTCCTTCACCTCGATGTCCGGCCCGTCCCTCGACCACTTCGGCCACTGGATCAAGCAGCGCGTGAAGCGCCCCACCCCGCGCCGGGTCGGCCAACTCCTCGGCCAGGGCGCCAAGTCCTGGTACGTCTACCTGCTGCACACGCCCCTCCTGCCCGAGCTGGCCTGGCGCGGCCCCCTCGGCAAGCGCTGGCCGCGCATCCTGGAGCGCGTCGAGCGGGTGCCCGCCGGCGGCTACCCGACCTCGTCGCTGCCCCAGGATGCCGCCCACGGCGCCTGGTTGTACCGGGACAACGTCCGCGCACGGCTGCGCAGGCCGCGCCCGGACGCCTACGCACATGTGCCCGTGCAGCTCATCACCCCGCAGGGTGACGCGTTCCTCTCCGAGCGGCTCTACGACGGACTGGAGCTGTGGGCGCCGCAGCTCACGCGCCGCACCCTGCCCGACAAGCACTGGATCCCCCGCACCCGGCCCGAGCAACTGGCGAACTGGATCACCGAGTTCGTCAGCGGCGTCGAGGGCGGCCGAACGGAGGTGGCGGCGACCGGGTGCCACTTCGACCGGTTCGGCGGCCAGTTGGTCCTCGTCACCGGTGCGGGCAGCGGCATCGGCCGCGCCACGGCGTTCGCGTTCGCCGAGGCCGGGGCCCGTGTCATCGCCGTCGACCGCGACGCGGAAAGCGCCGCTCGCACCGGGGAGTTGGCCCAGCTGATCGGCGCGCCGACCGCCTGGGCGGAGACCGTCGACGTGTCCGACGCGCAGGCGATGGAGAAGCTCGCCGAGAAGGTCGCGCTGGAGTACGGCGTGGTCGACGTGCTCGTGAACAACGCCGGCATCGGACTGTCCGGCTCCTTCTTCGACACCAGCCCCGAGGACTGGAAGAAGGTCCTCGACGTCAACTT
This sequence comes from Streptomyces sp. NPDC053367, assembly GCF_044545925.1. Lineage (NCBI taxonomy): Bacteria > Bacillati > Actinomycetota > Actinomycetes > Kitasatosporales > Streptomycetaceae > Streptomyces > Streptomyces sp. NPDC053367. The sequence continues at coordinate 169,100 of NZ_JBITYN010000003.1, forward strand.
GTGGGGCGTCATCCATGGTTGCCGCCTCTTCGGACGGCAGATGGCCGAGCGCGGCCAAGGCGGCCACATCGTCAATACGGCGTCCGCGGCCGCGTTCCAGCCTTCACGCGCGCTGCCCGCGTACTGCACCTCCAAGGCGGCCGTGCTGATGCTCAGCGAGTGCCTGCGCGCCGAACTGGCGGGCCAGGGAATCGGGGTGAGCGCGATCTGCCCCGGACTGGTGAACACCGGCATCACCTCCACGGCACGCTTCGTCGGAGTCGGCGAGGAAGAGGAGAAGCGCCGGCAGAAGAACACCGCGCGGCTGTACGGGAGGCGCAACTACCCGCCGGAGAAGGTCGCTCAGGCGATCCTGCGGGCCGTGGTGCGCAACGAGGCGGTTGTCCCGGTGACCCCAGAGGCGCGCGGCGCACACGCTTTGTCTCGTTTTGCTCCAGGGCTGTTGAGGCGGCTGGCTCGCGTGCAGCCGAAGCTCTGACGGACAAGCAGAGCAAGCGTGGCCGGTGTTGCCCAACGCCCACCCTAAGCCCAAGACTTCGCGAACTACCTCAGACCGGCCACGGGTTGTCCACAGTTAAGTCAAGTGGACTGTGGATAAACCGAGTTGCTTGTGGATCAAACCTGGTCCGCAAAACTCGTCGCGTGATCCGCGTCTCGGTCGTCATGCTGAGGCCCATGGACGAACAACGCACCGTGAAGGTGTCGAAGTACCTCTCCAAGCATCTCCGCCACCAGCCGGAGCGGATCGGGCTGACGCCGGACGAGGGCGGCTGGGTGGAGATCGACGCCTTGATCGAGGCGGCCGCCGCGCACGGGTTCCGCTTCACGCGCGAGGAGCTGGACCATGTGGTGGCCGCGAACGACAAGAAGCGCTTCGCCGTCGAGGGCACCCGCATCCGCGCCAGCCAGGGCCACAGCATCGAGGTCGACCTCGGCCTCGCGCCGGCGACCCCGCCGCCGTACCTCTATCACGGCACCGTGGCCCGCAACCTGGACGCGATCCGCGCCGAGGGGCTGCGGCCCATGAACCGCCACGACGTGCATCTGTCCCCCGACCGGGAGACCGCCACCCGGGTCGGCGCCCGCCGTGGACGCCCCGTCGTGCTGGCCGTGGACGCGGCTGCCATGCACCGGGACGGCCATGTCTTCCACGTCAGCGCCAACGGGGTGTGGCTGACCAAGGCCGTGCCGCCGCGGTATCTGCGGTTCCCCTCGGCGCACTGAGCGGTTGCCGGCGCCGCGCTGAGCGGTTACTCGCTTCGCACAGAGCGGTTTTCCGCGCCGCACGGAGCGGTGCCCCGTCGCACGGAGCGGTGCCCCGTCGCACTGACAAGCGTGATCAATGGTCTGCGGGTGGTTCCCCGGTCGCGTTCCGTGACTGTTTCACGTGAAACCGGGCGGCCACATACGCTCGACGCATGAGTCTGCGTCTGAGCACTGTGATCCTTCCGTACCGCCGGTGGCACGAGGGAAGTCGTGAGGCATGGCAGCGTGCCGAGGAACTCGGTTTCCACACCGCCTACACCTACGACCATCTGTCCTGGCGCACCTTCCGGGACGGGCCCTGGTTCGGTGCCGTACCGACGCTGACCGCGGCCGCGGCGATCACCGAGCGACTCCGTCTGGGCACGCTCGTCACCTCGCCGAACTTCCGGCACCCCGTGACGCTGGCCAAGGAGCTGATCTCCCTCGACGACATCTCCGGCGGCCGGCTCACCCTCGGCATCGGGGCGGGCGGCACCGGCTTCGACGCCACCGCGCTCGGCCAGGAGCCGTGGACCCCGCGCGAGCGGGCCGACCGGTTCGGAGAGTTCGTGCCGCTGCTGGACCGGCTGCTGACCGAGGAATCGGTGTCGTACGAGGGCGACTACTACTCGGCGCACGAGGCGCGCAACATCCCCGGCTGTGTGCAGCGGCCCCGGCTGCCCTTCGCGGTGGCCGCGACCGGCCCGCGCGGGCTGAAGCTGGCCGCGCGGTACGGCCAGGCCTGGGTGACGACCGGTGACCCCAAGCTGTACGAGACCGGCACGCCCGAGCAGTCGGTGCGAGCCATCCGGGAGCAGACCGAGAAGCTGGCCGACGCGTGCGCGTCCATCGGGCGGGACGCGGACCAGCTCGACAAGATCCTGCTCACCGGCTTCACCCCGGATCGGGGGCGTCCGCTGGAGTCGCTGTCGGCGTTCGTCGACTTCGCGGGACGCCACCGGGAGCTGGGCTTCACCGAGATCGTGATCCACTGGCCCATCCCGGACTCGGTCTTCGCCGCCGACCAGAAGGTGTTCGAGCAGATCGCGATGGAGGCGGCCGCGGAGCTGGGCTGAGTCGGAGCGGGGCGGCCGGCTTGGCGGCCGGGTCGGGCTGGGTCCGGAGCGTATCTGAACCGAGCGAGGGCTGTGTCCGAAGGCGTCTTCGAACTGGGCGGGGCTGCGTTCGGGCCGGGCTGTGTCCGAAGAAGGCGTCTTTGAACTGGGCCGGGCTGTTTCCGGGCCGGGCTGTTTCCGGGCCGGGCTGTTTCCGGGCTGGGCTGTTTCCGGGCCGGGCTGTTTCCGGGCCGGGCTGTTTCCGGGCCGGGCTGTTTCCGGGCCGGGCTGTTTCCGGGGCGGGGCCGTATGCGGAGCCCGGCCGAGCCAGGCCATCGGCCCGTCCCGAGAGCCGGGTTGAGCCCAGGCCGGACCCGGCGGCCCTCAGATGTGCGGATGCCCGCACGCCCGTGCGGGCATATGCGCGAGAATGACGGGGTGACCTCAGCGACGAGAAAGCCCGAGCCCCCGGACTCCCCCGACGCCCCGATCCGCCCGCGGCTGATCGCCACCGACCTCGACGGCACACTGCTGCGCGACGACAAGTCGGTCTCCCCGAGGACCGTCGCCGCGCTGGCCGCCGCCGAAGAGGCCGGCATCGAGGTCTTCTTCGTCACCGGCCGCCCCGCCCGCTGGATGGACGTCGTCAGCGAGCACGTCCACGGCCACGGCCTCGCCATCTGCGGCAACGGCGCCGCCGTGGTCGACCTGCACGGCGGTCCCGGCGCCCACCGGTTCGTCAAGGTGCGCGAGCTGGCGCGGGAGAACGCGCTGGACGCCGTACGCCTGCTGCGGGACGCGGCGCCCGGCACCGTGTACGCGGTCGAGCAGACGTACGGCTTCAACCAGGAGCCGGACTATCCCAAGCTGCACATGGAGATCCCGGACACCCTGGCGCCGGCCGAGGAACTGCTGGGACCGGACGCGCCCGGCGCCGACGAGCCCGTGCTCAAGATCCTCGCGTACCACCCCACGCTCGACCCCGACGCCTTCCTCACCGTGGGCCGTCTCGCCATCGGCGACCGCGCGAACGTCACGCGGTCCAGCCCCAGCGCCCTGCTGGAGATCAGCGGTCCCGAGGTCTCCAAGGCCAGCACACTCGCCCTGTGCTGCGCCGAGCGCGGCATCTCGCACGAGGAGGTCGTCGCCTTCGGTGACATGCCGAACGACGTCGAGATGCTCACCTGGGCCGGCCGCTCCTACGCGATGGGCAACGCCCACCCGGATGTGATCGCCGCTGCCTCCGGGAGCACGGTCGCCAACAACGAGGACGGCGTCGCCGTGGTGATCGAGCAGCTGCTGGTGGAGGCGAAGGGCGCCTGACCAGGGGCCTACCCCAGGTTCACGCCTCTCGCCGCCAGCCACGGCACCGGGTCCACCCCCGACCCCAGCTCCGGCGTGACCCGCACCTCGAAGTGCAGGTGCGGGCCGGTGGAGTTGCCGGTCGTGCCCGCCTGCCCGATCCACTGCCCGGTCGTCACCCGCTCGCCCGGGTCCACCGCGACCGAGGCGAGATGCGCGTACTGCGTGTAGTAGCCGCCGGGGTGCTCGATGACGATCTGGATGCCGAACGAGCCCCCGCAGGACACGCTCACCACCCGGCCCTCGCCGACCGACCGCACAGGCGTCCCGATCGGCACGGCGAAGTCCTGCCCGGTGTGCCGGTTCGCCCAGCGCTCGCCCCCGCTGCCGAAGCCCGCCGACAGCTCGTACGCCTCCACCGGCGCGACCCAGCCCTGCGCGTACGAGGCGGGCGGCTGCTCCAGCCGTACCGCGCCCCGGCAGGAGCCCGCGAGGGCCGCGGCGTCCGCCTCGCCCTGGAGCCGCGAGCGTGCCTCCTCCAGGTTGTGCTCGATGGACCGCTTGAGCCGGGCCAGCTCGCCGTTGCGCTTCTCCAGCTCCTGCCACGCCGCCGCGGCCCTCGCCTCGTCCGCCGCGAGCCGCTCCTCCGCCCGGCGGCTCTTGTCGATCGCGTTGTCGAGCACCGTGTCGGCCTGGGAGAACACGTGCTGGCCGCGCAGGAGTTCCTCGGGGGTGCCCGCGAGAACGATCTGCGCGGCGACCGGCAGCCCACCACCCTCGCGGTACTGGGCCCGCGCGATCCGGCCCAGGTCCTCGTGCAGCACCGCGATCTCCCGTCGGCGGCCGTCCAGCAGCTCCTCGTAGCGCTGGGCGAGGGCTCGCTGCGCGTCGGCCTCGCGCCGCCCCTCCTCGTACCGCTGGGTGGCCACCGCCACGTCCGCGTACAGCCGTGCCACCTCCACCGCCGTCCCCCCGTCGGCACCCGTCTCCGCCGAGCCCGAGGCGGCGGTGGGGCGGGCCGCGAGTACGGCGAGCGCGCACAACAGCGCCGGAACGAGCAGTGGATGGCGGCGGCGAGGTGAACGCATGTCAGCGATCGTGACCCGCCCCGGTGCTCCGCGTCCCGTTCACGTCGTACGCCTGGGGGACGCGTTGCTGCAAATGGGGTGCCTACGGGGTGATTGGCCGTCAACTCGGTGACGCGCGGCGGCCGTACCGGAAGCCGCCGCCGAAGGAGGTCCTTCAGTCGTGTGTCTCCGCCAACAGGCCCTCCGCCGCCGCCTCGCGCGCCGCCATCTCCCGCAACGGCCCCGCCACGGCGGTCAGCTCCTTGAAGGCGCCCCGCTGCACCACCCGGCCGCGATCCAGCACGATCACCTCGTCGACGTCGTCGAGACCGGCCAGCCGGTGTGTGATCAGCAGCGTCGTACGGCCCTCGGTGGCGGCCAGCAGGTCGGCGGTGAGCGCGTCGGCGGTGGGCAGATCGAGATGCTCGGCGGGCTCGTCGAGGACGAGGACGGGGAAGTCGGCGAGCAGTGCGCGGGCCAGCGCGAGCCGCTGCCGCTGCCCACCGGACAGCCGGGCCCCGTGCTCCCCCACGAGCGTGTCCAGTCCGTCCGGCAGCCCTTCCACCCAGTCCAGCAGCCGCGCCCGGTCCAGCGCGTCGCGCAGCTCGGCGTCGGTCGCCTCCCGCCGGGCCAGCAGGAGATTCTCGCGGACGGAGCTGTCGAAGAGGTGCGCGTCCTGCGCACACAGGCCGACCAGCCGCCGCACGTCGTCGCCGTCCAGCGCGCAGGCGTCCACGCCGCCCAGCGTGTACGAGCCGGTCTCGCCGTCCAGGAAGCGCAGCAGCACCTGGGCCAGCGTGGTCTTGCCGGAACCGGACGGGCCGACCACGGCCACCCGACGTCCCTGCTCCAGCCTCAGGTCGAGGCCCGCCAGGGCGTCGCGGTCCTGGCCCGTGTGCCGGGCGGTCAGCCCCCTGACGACGAGCGGGAACGGCGAGGCGGGCGCCTGCCGCGGACGCTCCGGCTCCCGTACGGGCACAGGGGCGTCCAGCACCTCGTGGACCCGCTCGGCGCTCTTGCGCACCCGCTGTCGGAACTGCACGGCGAGCGGCAGCCCGAGGACGGCCTCGAACGCGGCCAGCGGGGTCAGCACCACGACGGCCATGACCACACCGCTCAGCCGCCCGGCGGCCACCGCCTGGGCACCGACGAGAGCGGCCGCGGCGACGGTCAGACCGCAGATCAGCGCGGTGAGCCCGTCGCCGAGCGCGGTCGCGGTGGCGGTGCGCGAGGCGATCCGGGTCAACTCCGCGTCCGCCTTGCGCGCCTGGGCCGTACGGAGGGGCAGGGCACCCGCGACGGTCAGTTCGGCAGTGCCGGTGAGCAGGTCGGCCACGCTGGTGGCCAGCACTCCTCGGGCGGGGGCGAGCCGGCGTTCGGCCCGCCGTGCGACCGCGCCCGTGAGCAGGGGAACCCCGGCACCGGCAGCCAGCAGGCCGACCGCGAGCACCGCGCCCGCCTCCGGCAGCAGCCAGGCCGTGAAGGCGACGGACCCGGCCGACACCAGTGTCGCCGCGCCGACGGGCAGCAGCCATCGCAGCCAGTAGTCCTGCAGCGCGTCCACGTCCGCCACCAGACGGCTCAGCAGATCGCCCCGGCGCGTGTCGCGCAACCCGGCGGGCGCCAGCCGCTCCAGGCGCCGGTAGACCGCGACCCGGGTGTCGGCCAGCATCCGCAGCACCGCGTCGTGCGACACGAGCCGCTCGCCGTACCGGAACACGGCCCTGCCGATCCCGAAGGCCCGGGTCGCCGTCACGGCCACCATCAGATACAGCACCGGCGGCTGCTGAGAGGCCCGCGAGATGAGCCACCCGGAGGTCGCCATCAGCCCGACGGCACTGCCCAGCGCCAGGCTTCCGAGCAGCAGGGCGAGAAGCAGCCGGCCGCGCCGGGGCGCGGCCATGGCCCGGACCCGGGCGAGGGGGCCACGAGGGCCCGCTTCAGCAGGAGCCTCTTCGCTCTCCTGGACGCCGGACGGCTCCGAGAGGGGGGTGGGAGCCGGCCTCGCCGGCTGGGTGGCGACCGGCCGCGCAGGGCTCCCGGAGGGCACCCCCGTCGGCTCCAGCCGCACCACCCGGTCCGCCACCGACAGCAGGGCCGGCCGGTGGACCACCAGCAGGACGGTACGTCCGGCCGACAGCCGCCGTACCGCGGCCACGACCTCCGCCTCGGTCTCCCCGTCGAGCGCGGCCGTCGGCTCGTCGAGCAGCAGCACCGGACGGTCGGCGAGGAAGGCCCGGGCGAGCGCGAGCCGCTGCCGCTGCCCGGCCGAGAGCCCCGTCCCGTCCTCGCCGAGCAGGGTGCCCGCACCGAGCGGCAGCGCGTCCACGAAGTCCAGCGCCCCCGCGTCGCGCAGGGCCTGCCGTACGGCCGTGTCGTCTGCGTCGGGCCGTGCGAGCCGGACGTTCTCCGCGATCGTCCCCGCGTACAGATGAGGCCGCTGCGGCACCCAGGCGACCTGCGCACGCCACTGCTCCGGGTAGATGTCGGCGAGGTCCGTGCCACCGATCCGCACCTGCCCGGCGGTCGGGCGTACGAAGCCCAGCAGGACGTTCAGCAGCGTCGACTTGCCGGCCCCGCTGGGTCCGACGAGCGCCACCGTCTCCCCCGCTTCCACGGTGAAGGTGGCCGCCGTGACGGCGTCCTCGGACCGCCCGGGATAGCGGACGGTGACGCCGTCGAAGGCGAGCGACCCCGGGGACACCGCCCGAGTGCCGGAGTCCGGTGCACCCGTGGGCACCGGCTGGGTGCCCGAGTCCGGTACCGGCGTCTCCAGGACCTCGAAGATCTCCTCGGCCGCCGCGAGCCCCTCCGCCGCCGCGTGGTACTGCGCCCCCACCTGCCGCAGCGGCAGATATGCCTCAGGAGCGAGGACCAGGATGACCAGGCCGGTGTAGAGGTCCATCTCGCCGTGGACGAGCCGCATGCCGATCGTCACGGCGACCAGCGCCACCGAGATCGTGGCGAGCAGTTCCAGGGCGAAGGAGGAGAGGAAGGCGATCCGCAGCGTCCGCATGGTCGCCCGGCGGTACTCGCCGGTGATCCGCCGGATCGAGTCGGCCTGCGCCTTGGCCCGCCCGAACACCTTCAGCGTCGGCAGCCCGGCGACCACGTCCAGGAAGTGTCCGGACAGCCGGGACAGCAACCGCCACTGACGGTCCATGTGCGCCTGGGTGGCCCAGCCGATCAGCATCATGAAGACGGGGATGAGCGGCAGGGTCCCGACGATGATCGCGGCGGAGACCCAGTCCTCGGTGACGATGCGGGCCAGCACGGCCACCGGCACCACCACCGCGAGACCCAACTGCGGCAGATAGCGGGAGAAGTAGTCGTCGAGCGCGTCCACTCCCCGTGTGGCGAGCGCCACCAACGATCCGGTCCGCTGCCCACTGAGCCAGCCCGGCCCAAGTTGGACGGCACGTTCCAGCAGCCGCCTCCGCAGCTCGGACTTCACGGCCGCGCTGGCACGGTGAGCGGCGAGCTCGGTGAGCCAGGCGATCAGCGAACGGCCGACCGCCACGGTCACGAGCAGCAGCAGGGGAGTGCGCAGTTCACCGACCGACAGGCCACGCTGGAAGGCGCCGACCACGACCTCGGCGATGAGCATCGCCTGGGCGACGACCAGCCCCGCCCCGACGGCGCCCAGGGAGACGGCCGCCGACAGGAACAACCGAGTGGCTCGGGCGTGACGCAGGAGACGGGGATCGATCGGTTTCACGTGAAACATGCCCTTCGGTCCTGGGAGGCTGTTTGACGGTGTTTCACGTGCAACGCCACGGCTTGTTTCACGTGAAACACCCTCCCGGTGGGACTCAGTGCGTGGCTTCGACAGCGATGTGCTGCGTACCGATGCGCTTACGGAAGACCCAGTAGGTCCACCCCTGGTAGAGCAGGACGATCGGCGTGGCGATCGCCGCGCACCAGGTCATGATCTTCAGGGTGTAGGGACTCGACGAGGCGTTGGTGACCGTGAGGCTCCAGTTCTCGTCGAGCGAGGACGGCATGACATCCGGGAAGAGCGACAGGAACAGCATCGCCACGGCAGCCACGATGGTGACGCCGGACAGGGCGAACGACCATCCCTCACGCCCGGCCTGGTTGGCCAGGAGCGCGGCGACCAGGGAGGCGACCGCCACAGCCAGAGCCACCAGGCTCTTGCCGTCCCCGCTGTCGACCTGGGTCCACAACAGGAAGAGCAGCGCCACCACGGCGGTCGCCAGGCCGGCCTTCAGGGCCAGGGCGCGCGCCCGCTCCCGGATCTCACCGACGGTCTTCAGCGCGGTGAACACCGTGCCGTGGAAGGTGAACAGCGTCAGCGTGACCAGACCGCCGAGCAACGCGTACGGGTTGAGCAGGTCCAGGACTCCGCCGACGTACTCGAAGTCGGCGTCGATCTTCACGCCGCGCACGATGTTGGCGAAGGCGACGCCCCACAGGAACGCCGGGATCAGCGAGGTCCAGAAGATCGCGGTCTCCCAGTTGCGCTGCCAGTTCTCCTCGGGCCGCTTGGCGCGGTACTCGAAGGCGACGCCCCGGACGATCAGGCAGACCAGGATGAGCAGCAGCGGCAGGTAGAAGCCGGAGAAGAGGGTGGCGTACCACTCCGGGAAGGCGGCGAAGGTCGCGCCGCCCGCCGTGAGGAGCCAGACCTCGTTGCCGTCCCAGACGGGGCCGATCGTGTTGATCAGCACCCGCTTCTCCAGCCGGTTGCGCGCCAGCAGCCTGGTGAGGATGCCGACCCCGAAGTCGAAGCCCTCCAGGAAGAAGTAACCGGTCCACAGGACGGCGATCAGGACGAACCAGACGTCGTGCAGTTCCATGACTGTGCAGCTCCCTCGGCCTAGTACGAGAAGGCCATCGGCTTGTCGGCGTCACGGGTGTCGCCGCCGATCTTCGTGGGCGGGTTGAGGTCGGCCTCGGTCAGCTCGGGCGGGCCGGCCTTGACGTACTTGGCCAGGAGCTTGACCTCGACGACGGCGAGGATCGCGTAGAGCGTGGTGAAGACGATCATCGAGGTGAGCACCTCGCCCTGGGACACCCCGGGCGAGACCGCGTCACGGGTCTGGAGCACGCCGTAGACGACCCACGGCTGGCGGCCCATCTCGGTGAAGATCCAGCCCCAGGAGTTGGCGATCAGCGGGAAGGCCGCGGTCCAGAACGCGATGCGCCAGTACCAGGTGGTGAGCTTCGGGCTGAGGGTCTTGTTCTTGAACAGCACCAGATGCGGCACTTCGTCCTCACCCACCCTCAGGTGCTGGGGGAGCAGGAACTTCCTCCGCGTCAGCCACAGCCCGGCCAGGCCGAGGGTGAAGGAGCTCATACCGAAGCCGATCATCCAGCGGAAGCCCCAGTAGGCGACGGGCACGTTGGGCCGGTAGTCACCGGGGCCGAACCGTTCCTGCTCGGCCTTGTTGACGTCGTTGATGCCAGGGACGTACGAGCTGAAGTCGTCCTTGGCCAGGAAGGACAGCAGGCCCGGGATCTCGATGGCGACCTTGTTGTGGCCCTTCTCGACATCGCCGTAGGCGAAGACGGAGAACGGCGCGGGAGCCTCGCCGTCCCACAGTGCCTCGGCGGCGGCCATCTTCATCGGCTGCTGCTCGTACATGATCTTGCCGAGGACGTCACCGCTGACCGCGGTGAACATTCCGCCGATCACCAGAGTGACCAGGCCGAGCCGCAGTGAGGTCTTCATCTCGCGGATGTGCTTCTTGCGCAGCAGATGGAAGGCGGAGATGCCGACCATGAACGCGCCACCGGTGAGGAAGGCCGCGGAGAGGGTGTGGAAGGCCTGGGCGAGCGCGGTGTTCTGCGTGAGGACCAGCCAGAAGTCGGTGAGCTCCGCCCGGCCCTTGGCCTCGTTGATCCGGTAGCCGACCGGGTGCTGCATCCAGGAGTTGGCCGCGAGGATGAAGTACGCCGACAGGATCGTGCCGATCGACACCATCCAGATGCAGGCCAGGTGGATCTTCTTGGGCAGCTTGTCCCAGCCGAAGATCCACAGGCCGATGAAGGTCGACTCGAAGAAGAAGGCGATCAGCGCCTCGAAGGCGAGCGGGGCGCCGAAGATGTCACCGACGAAGCGGGAGTAGTCGGACCAGTTCATGCCGAACTGGAACTCCTGCACGATGCCGGTGACCACACCCATGGCGATGTTGATCAAGAACAGCTTGCCCCAGAACTTGGTGGCCCTGAGGTACTTCTCCTTCTCCGTCCGGACCCAGGCGGTCTGCAGGCCGGCCGTGAGGGCGGCGAGCGAGATCGTCAGCGGAACGAACAGGAAGTGGTAGACGGTGGTGATGCCGAACTGCCAACGCGCCAGAGTCTCCGGCGCCAAAGCCAATTCCACGTCGTCGTCTCCTTACTCGCCGTGGACACAGCGGCGGTTCGCCCCTTTTGTCACACGCAACATGGAACAACCGGGACTTGCTTGTGAACGCGTTCACATTCACAAGCAATTATGACGCACTGATTTTCGGCCCGGGAGGGGGGGTCCCTCCTTGGCCTCCGCGTCAATCCCTTGGCAGAGACTTCAACGTCTTGTTGAATTGCGCGCCATGCAGACGCAGCACTCACCGACCCGTATACGGATCTCCTGGCCCGCGGGGCATCTCACCGCGAGCCTCGACAGCACCCCGACCACTCAGGCCCTGATGGAGGCGCTTCCCTTCACCTCCACCGCCCAGACCTGGGGTGAGGAGGTCTACTTCGACACAAGCGTGTCGGTTTCACGTGAAACGGACGCCCGACAGGTCGTCGAGCCGGGCACGGTCGCCTTCTGGACCGACGGCGACGCCCTCGCACTTCCCTATGGCCCCACCCCGATCTCGCGAGGCGACGAGTGTCGCCTCGCGAGCCCCTGCAACGTCCTCGGCCGCCTCGACGGGGACCCCCGCCGACTGGCGACCGTGCGCGCAGGCGACCCGATCCGGGTCGAAGCGATCACCGACTAGTGCCACCGACCGGATCGGGTCCGAGGACTCCTCACCCCTGGAGCTCCTTGCGGAAGCCCTCCGTCGTCTTCAGGAAGATGTCGTTCGCCTCGGTCTCGCCGATCGTGACCCGCACACCCTCGCCGGGGAACGGCCGCACCACGACCCCCGCCTGCTCACAGGCGGCCGCGAACGCCACCGTGCTCTCCCCCAGCCGCAGCCACACGAAGTTGGCCTGGGTGTCCGGCACCGTCCAGCCCTGGGAGCGCAGCGTGTCGACCACACGCGTGCGCTCGCACACCAGCGAGCCGACCCGGCCCAGGAGCTCGTCCTCGGCCCGCAGCGAGGCCACCGCCGCGTCCTGCGCGAGCTGGCTGACGCCGAACGGGACGGCCGTCTTGCGCAGCGCCGCGGCGACCGGCTCATGCGCGATCGCGAACCCGACGCGCAGGCCGGCGAGGCCGTACGCCTTGGAGAAGGTCCGCAGGACGCAGACGTTCGGCCGGTCGCGGTACAGCTCGACGCCGTCGGGCACCTCCGTGTCCCGCACGAACTCGCGGTAGGCCTCGTCCAGCACGACCAGCACATCGCCGGGCACCCGGTCCAGGAAGCGCTCGAGCTCGGCCCGGCGCACGGCCGTACCGGTCGGGTTGTTGGGGTTGCAGACGAAGATCAGGCGGGTCCTGTCGGTGATGGCGTCCGCCATCGCGTCGAGGTCGTGCACATCGCCCGGGGTCAGCGGCACCTTCACCGAGGTCGCGCCGCTGATCTGGGTGATGATCGGATACGCCTCGAAGGACCGCCAGGCGTAGATGACCTCGTCGCCGGGGCCGGACGTGGCCTGGAGCAGCTGCTGGGCGACACCGACCGAACCGGTGCCGGTGGCCAGGTGCGAGACCGGCACACCGAAGCGCTCGGCCAGCTCCTCCATCAGCCCCATGCAGGCCATGTCCGGGTAGCGGTTGAAGGACGCGGCTGCGGCGGTGACGCTCTCCATGACGCCCGGCAGCGGGGGATAGGGGTTCTCGTTGGAGGACAGCTTGTACGCCACCGGCCCCCCGGCCGCGGCAGGCTTGCCCGGCTTGTAGGTGGGGATACCCTCCAGCTCGGCGCGCAGCTTCGGGCTCGTCTCGCTCACCGCAGTCCTCCTCGCGATCACCGGCGGACCGTCAGCACCGCCGGCTTCCAATGCTTCTCACCTTAAGAGGATTCGGGCCCGCTGCGAATGGGTCCGCGTCCACCACCTGGACCGGGTGGGCCCGGAGCGGGCGCGAGGCAGGCGCCGAGCGGGGATGTCCCAGCAGCCCCACTGACAACAGGGGCATCACCGTACGAAGGGCCATGAATCGGGGGCGCACCATACATATATCTATGCGCCGGTGGCTTGCGCCGTGGCGCGCGTCCCTCGTGAAGGTGAGTTGAGACCTCTTCGAAACATCGGGCAGTTGGCAGGCGTGCACGCGCCGAGACGCCACGTCCTACAGCAGAAGCCGCCAACTCCCTTGCTTTCAAAGGTTTTTCCGGCCTGACAGCCTTGCAGAATCGTGCCTGTCAACGGGTGCATATGCGTCCGCACTACCCCACCGCATGAGCCCTACTATCGGCACGCCATGACAGCAGCAGGGAAGCACCAGGTGAGCCGCGCGGAAACCTCACGCCGAGGCAGCCGGCCGGGACGGGCGGGCATCAGAGATGTGGCCGCCGCCGCCGGGGTCTCCATCACAACCGTCTCCGATGCCCTCAACGGCAAGGGCCGGCTCCCGGACGCCACCCGCCGCCATGTCCGCGAGGTCGCCGACCGACTGGGATATCGCCCCTCGGCAGCCGCCCGAACCCTCCGTACCGGCAAGTCGGGACTCATCGGCCTGACCGTGACGACGTACGGGGATGAACCTTTCACCTTCACCGAGTTCGCGTACTTCGCGGAGATGGCACGTGCCGCCACCTCCGCCGCGCTCGCCCGCGGCTACGCCCTCGTCATCCTTCCCGCGACCTCCCGCCACGACGTGTGGTCCAACGTCGCCCTGGACGGCACGGTCGTCATCGACCCCTCCGACCAGGACCCGGTGGTCAGCGAGCTGGTCCGGCAGGGTTTACCGGTCGTCTCCGACGGCCGCCCGGCCGGCTCCCTTCCCGTCACCGCCTGGGTCGACAACGACCACGAGGCCGCCGTCCTCGGCATCCTCGACCATCTGGCCGACGCGGGCGCCCGCCGGATCGGCCTGCTGACCGGCACGACCACCGACACCTACACCCACCTGTCGACCACGGCCTATCTGCGCTGGTGCGAGCGCGTCGGCCAGGACCCGGTCTACGAGGCCTACCCGGCGCACGACCCCTGCGCCGGCGCCGTCGCCGCCGACCGGCTCCTGGCCAGGCCCGACCGCCCCGACGCCGTCTACGGGCTGTTCGACCCCAACGGCACCGACCTGCTCGCCGCCGCCCGCCGCTACGGCCTGCGCGTGCCCGAGGACCTGCTGCTGGTGTGCTGCAGCGAGTCCACCGTGTACGCCAACACCGAGCCGCCCATCACCACGCTGTCGCTCAAGCCGCGCCGCATCGGCACGGCCGTCGTCCAGCTCCTCATCGACGCCATCGAGGGAGTCGAGTCGGATCATCCCGTCGAACAGGTGATACCGACGGAGCTGATCGTGCGCACCTCTTCGCAACGGCGCCCGCCGCGCCGGACCGTCAGCCCCCCGCGCTCCCCGGAAGAGGGATAGCGCCGGACCGGCCGACGGCTCGGGCGAAGCCCGGCCCAATCGGGGCGAAAGCCACGGTGAAACCGGAGTCCTGCTTCTTTTCACCACCCCTGGGTCATCACATGGCACGATCCGCATTCCTATGATGGGCCCACGGCACCGCGGGCCGCTGCGACCAGGCAGTCCGATCGGTGCAGCTGCGGCGCGATGGTGGAGGGGTCGATGACTCAGGGGGCCGGTCAGGGACCCGAGGTGGAGCGGACGGCGACGTTGCGCGACTTCCGGGTGCCCGCGTACGTCCATGAGACCGGCCCGTACCCCGCCCAGGGCAGCCACCCCGGTGAGACGGCCGCCCCCGTCCCGGAGCCGGTGGACTACCCGGAGGGGTACACGCCCACCCAGCGCGACCTGCCCGTCATCAACCGGGGTGACACTCTCCAGGTCACCGTCGACCCGGCCCCCGCGCCCGTCCCCCAGCCCGCGGCCGGCCCCGGCCCGCTGTTCGTGGTCGGCGACGTGCACGGCTACCTCGACCAGCTGATCGCCGCTCTTCAGGAGAAGGGCCTGATCGACGCCGCGGGTCACTGGTGCGCGGGCACCGCCCGGCTGTGGTTCCTCGGCGACTTCACCGACCGCGGTCCGGACGGCATCGGCGTCATCGACCTCGTGATGCGGCTGTCCGCCGAGGCGGCAGCGGCCGGCGGCTACTGCAAGGCCCTGATGGGCAACCACGAGCTGCTGCTCATCGGCGCCAAGCGGTTCGGCGACACCCCCGTCAACTCCGGCGCGGGCACCGCCACCTTCCAGGCGGCCTGGCTGCTCAACGGTGGCCAGAAGACCGACATGGACCGCCTCCAGGACCACCATCTGCAGTGGATGTCCCGCCTCGACGCCCTGGAGCAGGTCGACGGCCATCTGCTGGTGCACTCCGACACCACCGCCTATCTGGACTACGGCGACTCCATCGAGGAAGTCAACGACACGATCCGCGAGACCCTCACCCGCAACGACGCGGACGAGGTCTGGGATCTGTTCCGCAAGTTCACCAAGCGCTTCTCCTTCCGTGACGAGGGCGGCGCCGACCATGTGCGCTCGCTGCTCGAGGTCTTCGGCGGCAGCCGCATCGTCCACGGCCACAGCCCCATCCCCTACCTCCTGGGCGAGGTCGGCTCCGAGGACGGCGAGGACAACGCCGGCCCCGTGGTCGAGGGACCGCACGTCTACGCCGACGGCCTCGCCATCGCCATGGACGGCGGAGTGACCATGGCCGGAAAGCTGCTCGTGCAGCAACTCCCGCTGGACAAGTGAGACTTCACCGGGCCGTGGTACCCCGTCGCAGGCCCGGAAGGTGACAGCGCGAGCCCGAGGGCGCGGACCGGAGGGCAATTTCTGCAAACCCCCTGTCGACGTGTGCCGTCACCGCTCTACCATCGGCTTATCCGTAGCAGGCTCCCCTCCGTTTCTGCCCGACGGCTCGTCAGCGTGCGAGCCCCAAGCCCTACGGAGCATCGGGGGATGCACATGAACAGCGTTCCGCAGCACCTGCTGAGCGAGGACCGCCAGGAGTACGAGCGGATCCTCGATGAGGCGCTGCGCTCCGCCCCGCACCGTCCTGAACTGGCCGCTGTCGGTCAGCGGCTCAACCCCGAACAACTGCGCACCATGGCGCTGGGCGCCACCGCTCTCATCACGGCCGCCGCGGCGACCGAGTACCAGCACTATGTGAAGGTCCGCGAGGAACTGCGCCGGCCCACACCACCCACCTCGTCGTCCCTGCGCGAGTCCGGCTCCGAGCCCGGTGCGGGCACGGGCGGACTCGCCTCCGTCATGGGGGAGGTCACCGAGACCGCCGGCGCGGGGGCCGTCGCGGTCGTCGCCGTCCTCGCCCCTGTCCTGGCCGGAACCGCCGCCGCGATCTTCCTGCTCGTCGGTTACCTCCTGAAGGTGCTCGATCCGGACCGGTCCTTCGCCGACACCATGCTCACGACCGGATGGGCGTTCGGCGCCCTGACCGCCGTCGCCATCCTGGTCGCCGCCGTCGGCCTGCTGCTCACCGCCCTGCGCAACAGGCCCACACCAAGCCCGAGTTCCTACGACGATCCGGGCGGGGAGCTGGACCAGGCCAGGCAGGCCTGGCGGGAGGCCCTGCTGGAGCGCGGCATCGTGCCGTTCCTGCGCGACGCGCTCGCCGCGTCGAGCCCGGTCGCCCTGCCCCGCACGAGTCCACCGACACCGGCCGGGCGCATGCCCCATCTCGGCTACGACCGCCCGGGTTTCACCAGCCCCGGCGAGGGCGCCTCCGCGAGCCCTCGCCCGAGCTACACCAGTCCCGACTTCAGCAGCCCCGACTTCGGGGGCCCCGAGCACCAGCCGGACTGACCCCGGCTTGCGCCGCCCGCCCAGGGGAGCGCAAGCCGCACACCGGGCCACCGGGAGCTTCGGCAGGCCGCCGACCCGAGGCGTACGGCAGGTCCGCGGACCCATGGCCGTACGACCCGGTCGGCCGCCTGTCGGTGTCAGTCCGCGAGCGGCAGGTACACCCGGTTGCCGGCCGCCGCGAACTCCTTCGACTTCTGGGCCATGCCCTCCTCGATCTCCGCCTTGCTGCCGCCGTGCTCACGGCGGATGTCCTGGGAGATCTTCATCGAGCAGAACTTCGGCCCGCACATGGAGCAGAAGTGAGCCGTCTTGGCAGGCTCGGCCGGGAGGGTCTCGTCGTGGAACTCCCGTGCCGTGTCCGGGTCGAGGGCCAGGTTGAACTGGTCCTCCCAGCGGAACTCGAACCGGGCGTCGGACAGCGCGTCGTCCCACTCCTGCGCCCCCGGGTGCCCCTTGGCGAGGTCGGCGGCGTGCGCGGCGATCTTGTAGGTGATGACGCCGGTCTTGACGTCGTCACGGTTGGGCAGGCCCAGGTGCTCCTTGGGCGTGACGTAGCACAGCATGGCCGTGCCCCACCAGGCGATCATCGCGGCACCGATGCCGGAAGTGATGTGGTCGTACGCGGGCGCGACGTCCGTGGTCAGCGGGCCGAGCGTATAGAACGGAGCTTCATCACAGATCTCCTGCTGAAGGTCGATGTTCTCCTTGATCTTGTGCATCGGGACGTGACCGGGGCCCTCGATCATCGTCTGCACATGGAAACGCTTGGCGATCCGGTTGAGTTCCCCGAGCGTCCTCAACTCCGCGAACTGCGCCTCGTCGTTGGCGTCCGCGATCGAACCCGGGCGCAGGCCGTCGCCGAGCGAGTACGTGATGTCGTACGCGGCGAGGATCTCGCAGAGCTCCTCGAAGTTCTCGTAGAGGAAGCTCTCCTTGTGGTGCGCCAGGCACCACGCGGCCATGATCGAGCCACCGCGCGAGACGATGCCCGTCTTGCGGTTGGCGGTCAGCGGCACGTACGGCAGCCGGACGCCCGCGTGGACGGTCATGTAGTCCACGCCCTGCTCGGCCTGCTCGATGACCGTGTCCTTGTAGATCTCCCAGGTCAGCTCCTCGGCCCGGCCGTCGACCTTCTCCAGGGCCTGGTAGAGCGGCACCGTGCCGATGGGCACGGGGGAGTTGCGCAGCACCCACTCGCGGGTGGTGTGGATGTTGCGGCCGGTGGACAGGTCCATGACCGTGTCGGCGCCCCAGCGGGTCGCCCAGGTCATCTTCTCGACCTCCTCCTCGATGGAGGACGTCACCGCGGAGTTGCCGATGTTGGCGTTGACCTTCACCAGGAACCGCTTGCCGATGATCATCGGCTCGATCTCCGGGTGGTTCACGTTCGCCGGCAGCACGGCCCGGCCTGCCGCGATCTCCTCGCGCACCACCTCGGGGGAAACGTTCTCCCTGATGGCCACGTATTCCATCTCGGGCGTGATCTCGCCCCGGCGCGCATAGGCCAGCTGCGTGACCGCCTGACCGCTGCGGCCGCGGCGCGGCAGCCGGGGGCGGCCCGGGAAGACCGCGTCGAGATTGCGCAGTCCACCACGCGGCGAGGTGTGCTTGAGGCCGTCGTCCTCGGGGCGGACGGGACGGCCCGCGTACTCCTCGGTGTCGCCACGGGCGATGATCCAGTTCTCCCGCAGCGGCGCCAGGCCCCTGCGGACGTCCGTCTCGACGGATGGATCGGTGTAAGGGCCTGATGTGTCGTACAACGTGACCGACTGGCCGTTGGTGAGGTGCACCTGACGGACCGGCACGCGCATATCGGGGCGCGAGCCCTCGACATACGCCTTGTGCCATCCGATGGACTTCCTGACGTCGTCGCTCTCGGAGACCGCGGAGGTCCCCTGCTGCGTGGAGGCAGGCGTGCGTACGTCCTTGCTGGTCATGAGACCTACTCCCTACGCCGGCATTACCCGGTAACAGGTTCGGCGGTCGACGCAGCGGTCACCGTCTCCCGGTGTTTCGTGTGGAACACCACGTGTTCCACGTGAAACATCGCGAAGACGGAGGTCAGCGCCCTCTCAGCCCGGTGCTCCGAGCTCCCGCGTGTACAAAGGTGCCTCCACGCTAGCGTCACTTCGGGCGCGGTGAACAGGGGGCCCCTGTCGTTCTTGCGATGATCGGTCAGTGACCACGACACAGCAGCCCCCGTTCCCGCCGCCCGAACCGCGCCGTGACGGACCCACCGCGAGGGCCTCCGGCGGTCGTCACATCGGCGGCTGCGGGGCCGGCCCCGCAGCCGTAAACGGACACGGTTCCGGGCACGGGCCCGGACCCTCTTTCCCGGGCGACGGGAGCGGCCGATACGGCACCGGAGGCGGCGCGGCGCCCGGCACCGCGGCAGGCTCCGAGGGCGGGCAGGCACACGGACCGGGTGACGGTGGCCATGGCCAGGGGCACGGGCACGGGCGTGGAGAGAGCGGGTGGACCGGGGCCGGTGGCGGTCCTGGGGCCGGTGGCGGCCCTGGCTCCGGAGACGGCCCTGGCTCTGGCGGCGGACACGAGGCCGGCGGCGGCTACGGCTTCGGCGGTGGAGACGGGGGCTACGGCTCCGGTGGTGGAGGCGGTGCCGAGGGCGGGCATGGTCTCGCTGGACGGCACGGACGTGGCAGCGGCCGCGACGTGAGCGGCGGTCACGGGTCAGGCAGCGGCCACGGAGGCGGAGGTGGTCACGGAGGCGGCGGCGGCCACGGAGGCGGTCACGGGTCAGGCAGCGGCCACGGAGGCGGAGGTGGTCACGGAGGCGGCGGCGGCCACGGAGGCGGTCACGGTGGCGGAGGCGGCCACGGAGGCGGCCACGGAGGCGGTCACTCGCACAGTCACAGTCATGGACCGGCCGCGCCCGTCTCCAAGCATCTGCGCAAGGTGATCGCGGCGATCCTCGTCCCGTTCGCGGCCGCGGTCGTGGTGGGCCTCGCGGTGTTGTGGCCCGGCGGTGCGCCGCCACACGAGCGCACCGGTGTCGGTTTCGACCGGCAGACGGAACAGGCGACGGTCACCAAGGTCGAGGAGCTGGACTGCAAGTCGGTCAATGCCTCCGGCGTCCCCCCGACAGGCGACACCTCCACCGCGGAGGGTTCCTCGGCGCAGCAGCAGGAGAACGGCACCTGCAAGCGGGCGACGATCCGGGTCGACTCCGGCGAGGACAGCGGGCGCACGTTCACCGAGATCGTGCAGCCGGACCAGTCACGGCAGTTGCACGAGGGCCAGGAGGTCGTGGTCGCCTACGAGCCCTCCGCGCCGAAGGACCTGCAGTACTCCGTCGTGGATGTGAACCGCCGGCTTCCGCTGGGTGTGCTCGCCGGCATCTTCGCGATCGCCGTCGTGCTCGTGGGCCGGATGCGCGGGGTGATGGCGCTGGTCGCTCTGGCCATGAGTTTCGTGGTGCTCAACTTCTTCATCCTGCCCGCGATCCTTCAGGGCTCGAACCCGCTGGTCGTGGCGGTGGTCGGGGCGAGCGCGATCATGCTGATCGCGTTGTATCTGTGTCACGGCCTGTCCGCCCGGACCTCGGTGGCCGTGCTCGGCACCCTGATCTCCCTGCTGCTGATCGGCGTGCTCGGCTCGTGGTTCATCGACTGGGCCGCCCTCACCGGCAACACGGACGACAACACCGGCCTGATCCACGGGCTGTACCCGTCGATCGACATGAGCGGTCTGCTGCTGGCGGGCATCATCATCGGCTCGCTCGGGGTCCTGGACGACGTGACCGTCACCCAGACGTCGGCGGTGTGGGAGTTGCACGAGGCCAACCCGACGATGGGCTGGCGCGGCCTGTACCGGGCGGGCATCCGGATCGGCCGCGATCACATCGCCTCGGTCGTCAACACGCTCGTCCTCGCCTACGCGGGCGCGGCTCTGCCGCTGCTGCTGCTGTTCTCGATCGCGCAGAGCAGCGTGGGGGCGGTCGTCAACAGCGAGCTGGTCGCGGAGGAGATCGTGCGCACGCTGGTCGGCTCGATCGGCCTGGTGGCGTCCGTTCCGGTCACGACCGCCCTGGCCGCGCTCATGGTCTCCGCCGACCGTCCGGCGCTCGCGCCCTCGGAGGCCAGCCCGTCGCCCGCCGTGGCGGTCCGGACCGGCAGGGGCAGGCGGCGCAAGCGCTGAGTGCCGCCGCACGCTCGGCGGCACCTTCAGCGGCAGCTGCCCGGAGCACGGCCGGGGGCCGGCCGACCGGGGGCGCGGTCACGAGCTGGCGCCCCCGTGCGCGGGTCACGGACCGGTGCCCAGTGCGCGGATCACGGACCGGTGCCCAGTGCGCAGGTCACAGCCTCCCGGCCCAGCGCCCTCTCACGGCCTGCCGACCCGGCGAACGGTCACCGGCCCGGACGGCATACGGTCACCGACCCGGACCCGACACACGGTCACCGGCCCGGACCGGGCGTACGGTCACCGGCCCCAGCCCATCCCCCGGCCACCGACCCGGCCCAATGGCCAGGCGCCCCGCCCCGCCCCACGCTCTCCGTGGTGAAGCGTTACGCCACCTCCCTGGACGTCACGCGTCACCCCGCGCTCTGTTCCTCCGCGAGGATCCGGTCCAGGGCCTCGTCGAGATGGGTGTCGAAATCGGCCAGCGAGGTCTCCTGACCGAGCGGCACCAGCTTGTCCGTGCGGTCGAGGAACGCCACCAGCGGCGCTGTGGAGGAGCGGAACAGCGCCTGGTCGCTGCCGACCTGAAGCCGGAGCAGCACCTCGCCCAGGGACTCCGGTTCGACCGGCGCGACCCTCACATCGCCCTCGCCGCTCGGCCGGCCCACGCCGTCGATGAGCAGCTCGCGCCCGAACGCCCAGGTGACCGGGGCATCCCCGGGAAGATGGAAGGTCAGCCGAACGGCGTAGGGATCACAGGTCTCGTAGCGCAGCTCGACCGGGATCCGGAAGGAGAGCTCCTCGGAGACGAGAAAGCTCATCATGACTTCTGCCTGCACCGACTCGCGCATCGCCTACCCCGTCTTCGCCGTCGACTGGCCGGGAATGAACCCTGATCGTGGTGGCATCTTGCTCAACGTGCACACCAGATCACAAGGAGTGAGTTTTCAGATACTGATAGAGATCGCCAGCGACCCCAGCAGACGCCCGACCTCGCACTGCAATTGCCTGGCCGCCGAGAGCAGACGGGCCTCATGCTGGACCGGCAGGGAGATGGCCATCGTCGCCGCGGTGCTACCCACAGTGATCGGAATGGCCGCGCAGACCGTGCCCAGGGCGTACTCCTGACGTTCGGTCACCGGACCCATCCGCTCCGTCCGGTCGAGGCGGCGCAGTATGGCACCGGTGTCCCGCACGGTGTACGGGGTGATGGGCTGGACGGGGTAGCGGTCCAGGTGGTCGCGGCGGGCCTCCTGGTCCAGCTGGGAGAGCAGACACTGGCCGATGGCGTGCGCGTGCCCGGTCTCGCGGAAGTCGGCCCACTCCTCCACAGCGGGGTTGCCGGGGGTGTCGGAGACGCAGACGACCTCGATCTCGCCGTCGCGGTACTGGGCGTAGTACACCGGCACACCGATCGAATCACGCCATTGCGCAAGAGCCTCGACCACCGTGCTGCGACGTTTCTGCTGCGCTCCGTTGCTGCTGAGGCGTTCGGCTGCCTCGCCCAGGAAGAACAGGCCCTTGTCCCGGTGCAGATAGCCCTCGTGCACCAGGGTCCGCAGCAGGTGGTAGGCGGTCGGCAGGGCCAGGCCGGTCTCCCTGGCCAGTTGTTTGGCGGGGGCGCCGTGCTGGTGTCCGGCGGCGCACTCCAGCAGGCGCATCGCTCGCTGGACGGAGCTGATGAGGGTGGTGGCCGGGTGCGGGGGCCGTGCTCCCGCCGGGGCCGGCTGCTCGGGGGGCCTGGTGAGGATCCGGGCGGCGTCGGGCGGTGCGTGGGGGGAAGCGGGGGTGCTGGTGTCAACCGTGGCCAAGGGGTCACTCCCGAAGCGCGAGGGTGCTGCCCGTGCGGGGGGACACGGGAGGGGTGTACGGGGGTGTACGCCGTTCGCGGGGGATTCCCCGCGTCGAGTTCCGGACTTTAACGGCCCGTCAGCGCCCGCGGACGACCTGCCCGCGAAACTTCCCTCGCCCGAGGGAACCGGTGGTTCCTATTGCCGTCCACCGGCTCCCCGCACCGTCACCAGTCGCCGCGTGAGGAGGAGCCTGCGGTGAACTTCCGTACGACGTAGATGAGTCCGCCGATCAGCGCCACGAAGATCAGCAGCTTGAACAGCAGGACCACGACGAACTTGGCGACCGCGGCTATCAGCCCGCCGAACAGCACCAGAGCGATGACCGGCACCGCGACCCACTTCACCCACCACGGCAGCCCCGCGAAGATCTCTCGCATCGCCCTCGTCCTTCTCTCGTGTCCCGTGGGGCTCCTGTCGCCCTTCGGGTTCTCCCGATGTCCTGCCTCGATGCTAGGGCGGTGGAGGGGTCGGACGGGGGCCTCGCACCCCTTGTCCTCCCCTGACCGATCCCCTAGGGAATCCAGGGGCCGGACCTCAGCTCTCGGGCGGAGAGAACACCACGAGAACCCGCAGATCCTCGCTGATGTGGTGGAACTTGTGCGGCACTCCGGCCGGGACGTAGACGACGCTGCCGCGGGCCACCTGGGTGGTCTCCGGGCCCACGGTGATCGAGGCGCGGCCGCTGACGACGAAGTACACCTCGTCCTGGTTGTGCGGCTGCTGCGGGTCCTGCTCGCCCGCGGCCAGCGCGTACAGACCGACCGACATGTTCCGCTCCCGCAGGAACTGCAGGTAGGCGCCTTCGTTGGCGGCGCGCTCCGCCTCCAGTTCGTCCAGCCGGAATGCCTTCATCGCCTTGTTGCCTCGCGCCCCTGCTCGTAGCGGATCTGGTCTGCCACGATCAGACACATGATGAATTTCCTAGTCAAGACGCTCGCCAACGCCGGCGCTCTGGCCGTCGCCGTGTGGCTGCTGGACAAGATCACCCTGACCGGTGACAGCACCGGCAAGAAGGTCGGCACGCTGTTGCTCGTGGCGCTGCTCTTCGGTCTGGTGAACTCCCTGGTCAAGCCGCTGGTGAAGCTGCTGAGCCTGCCGCTTCTGATCCTGACGCTCGGCCTGTTCACGCTGGTCGTGAATGCGCTGATGCTGCTGCTCACGTCGTGGCTGGCCGACCAGCTCGACCTGAGCTTCCATGTCGAGGGGTTCTGGACCGCCGTCCTGGGCGGCCTGATCATCTCGATCGTCTCCTGGGCGCTGAACGTCGTCCTGCCCGACCAGGACTGAGCAGATATGACGTACCGCGTCTGTTTCGTCTGCACGGGCAACATCTGCCGCTCGCCGATGGCCGAGTCCGTCTTCCGCGCGCGGGTG
The DNA here is from genome assembly GCF_044545925.1 of Streptomyces sp. NPDC053367. Classification (NCBI taxonomy): domain Bacteria; kingdom Bacillati; phylum Actinomycetota; class Actinomycetes; order Kitasatosporales; family Streptomycetaceae; genus Streptomyces; species Streptomyces sp. NPDC053367. The sequence goes on from NZ_JBITYN010000003.1 coordinate 193,149, forward strand.
GCGGAGGCCGGGCTGGACGGCGAGGTGGTGGTGGACAGCGCCGGCACGGGCGGCTGGCACGAGGGCGACCCGGCCGACCCGCGCACGGTGGCCGTCCTGGAGGAGCACGGCTACGACGGCGACCATGTCGCCCGGCAGTTCCACGCCTCCTGGTTCTCCCGGCTCGACCTTGTGATCGCCCTCGACGCCGGCCACCTCACGGCCCTGCGCCGCCTGGCACCCACCGAGCAGGACGCGGCGAAAGTACGACTGCTGCGTTCCTACGATCCTGCCGCGCGCGACGATCTCGACGTACCGGATCCGTACTACGGCGGGATGGACGGCTTCGAGGAGTGTCTGGAGATGGTGGAGTCGGCGAGCACCGGGCTGCTCGACGCGGTCCGTGCGCGGCTGGAAGGGCGGGCGGCATGACCGGCCCCGGGCAGGGTGAGGGCACGCGCGCGGCGCGGGCGGGGCTTCCCGATCCGGTCAAGTACGAGCCGACCCTGCCAGGGCCGGTGTTCGCCGCGCACTTCCATCTGCCGGGCGAGCCGACGGGGCCGTACACCTACGGCCGTGACGAGAATCCGACCTGGACCCATCTGGAGCGGGCCGTCGGCGAGCTCGAGGCTCCGGGTCAGGACGGCGTCGAGACGCTGGTGTTCGCCTCCGGGATGGCCGCCGTCTCGGCGGTGCTCTTCTCCCAGCTGCGCGCGGGCGACGCAGTCGTGCTGCCCGGCGACGGCTACCAGGCGCTGCCGCTGGTGCGCGCCCAGCTGAAGGCGTACGGCATCGAGGTGCGCACCGCGCCTACCGGCGGGGACGCCCAGCTCGGTGTGCTGGACGGGGCGCGGCTGCTCTGGCTGGAGACACCGTCCAACCCGGGGCTCGACGTGTGCGACGTGCGCCGGCTCGTCGAGGCGGCACACGCGCGTGGCGCCGTGGTGGCCGTGGACAACACCCTCGCCACCCCGCTCGGCCAGCGCCCGCTGGAGCTGGGTGCCGACTTCGCGGTGGCCAGCGGCACCAAGCAGCTGACCGGGCACGGGGACGTCCTCCTCGGTTATGTGGCCGGTCGCACGGGTGAGGCGATGACGGCGGTACGGCGCTGGCGGAAGATCGTCGGAGCGATTCCGGGGCCGATGGAGGCGTGGCTCGCGCATCGCTCGCTGGCCACGCTTCAGCTGCGCGTCGACCGGCAGAGCGCCACCGCCCTCGCGGTCGCCGAGGCGCTGCGCGACTGGCCCGAGGATCTCGGCGTGCGCTACCCGGGCCTGCCGGGCGATCCCTCGCACGAGATCGCCGCACGGCAGATGCGCCGCTACGGGTGCGTGGTGTCGTTCACGCTGCCCACGCGGGCACGTGCCGAGCGTTTTCTGCAGGCGCTGCGGTTCGTGGACGAAGCGACGAGCTTCGGTGGCGTACGGTCCACCGCCGAGCGGCGCGGGCGCTGGGGAGGGGACGCGGTGCCGGAGGGGTTCGTCCGGCTGTCGGTCGGTGCGGAGGACGCCGAGGACCTGGTGGCGGACGTCCTGCGGGCGCTGGCGGAGTCGGCGGAGTGACCGGCTGTCAGGACACTCGAACGGAGCCCGCCGCGGCGATCGGACGGTCCGAGCCTCCCCCCTCGTGGCTCGGACCGCCCTCGGTTCTGCGCGCGAAGAACCGCGCGACCAAGGCTAGTTGACTGCGTGTCAGTGTCCAATCACGGTAGCGACAGAGGCCTATCGACAAATTTATAGTTGGCCCCTTCCCAAGATTTCGGGAGAGCGGAGAAGGAGAGGGCGTGCCATGGATCTGGCCTTGCTGCGCACGTTCGTGACCGTGCACCGGGCCGGTTCCTTCACCCGCGCCGCCGCCCTGCTGGGTCTGTCCCAGCCGGCCGTGACCTCCCAGATCCGCACGCTGGAGCGGCAACTGGGACGCCCGCTGTTCTTGCGCCAGGCCCGCGGAGTGACCCCCACGACGATCGGCGACGAACTCGCCCACAAGGCCGCGCCGCACCTCGACGCCCTGGTGAAGATCGCGGAGTCCGGCCTCGACGACGAGTCCTCGCTGAGGACCCTGCATCTCGCCGGGCCGCCCGAGTTCACCGCGGAGCGCGCGCTGCCCGCACTGGTGGAGCTGACCGGTGACGACGGCCAGGGCTTCGCGCTGCGCGTCTCCTTCGGCAACGCCGACGACATCCTGGAGGGCCTGGCCGCCGGGCATCACGATCTCGCCATCAGCACGGCCCAGCCACGCGGCGCTCTGCTCACCGCGACTGCGCTGTGTGACGAGGAGCATGTCCTGGTCGCCGCCCCGCGCTGGGCGGACTGGATCGGCCCGGGAGCCCTGAACGACAAGGACGCCGCCGCCTTGGAGAACCTCCCTGTCGTGGAGGTGCACGAGTCGCTGCCCTTCGTCTCCCGCTACTGGGCCTCCGTCTTCGACTGCCGCCCGGCCGCCTCCGGCACGGTCGTCGTCCCGGACCTTCGCGCGGTGCTCTCCTGCGCGATCGGGGGCGCCGGGCTCGCGGTGCTGCCCCGCTATCTGTGTGCGCCCGCCCTGGAGCAGGGGGACGTGGTCGCCCTGCACCACCCCGCCGTGCCGCCGCTGCGGACGTACTTCCTGGTCGTCCGCACCGGGACGCTCGCCATGCCGCACATCGCACGGGCGCACGAGTGGCTGCTGCGCGCGGCGGCCGACTGGTCCTGAGCCGGCCACCACCCCTGTCACGCCGCGAGCTCGGTCGGTGACGCTTCGCGATGTTTCACGTGGAACAACCGGGGCCACATTTCTCCCATGACCGTCCGACCCGTGGTCAAGCGCACCGCCCGCGCCGTCCTGCTGGATGGCGACGACCTGATCCTGATCAAGCGCACCAAGCCCGGCATGGATCCCTACTGGCTCACCCCCGGCGGCGGCGTCGAGCCCGAGGACCCCACCGTCGTCGACGCCCTGCACCGGGAGGTGCACGAGGAGCTCGGCGCGAAGATCACCGATGTGGTGCCCTGCTTCGTCGACACCGTCGAGCACATCGGCGAGGACGGCGGGGCGACCGGAGTGAAGGTCCAGCACTTCTTCGTCTGCCGACTGGAGTCCATGGACCCCACGCTGCGCCACGGCCCCGAGATCGACGAGCCCCTGGGCGAGTACGAGATCGTCCGGGTGCCCTTCACGCGCGTGGGCATCGCCTCCGTCCACCTCGTACCGCTGTCGCTGCGCCACTACCTGGACGGCAACATCGAGGGCGTCCGCGCGATGCACGCGCCGGATCTGGGCTGAGCCGCCGCCCGCCGCTTCCGGGCCGAGCCGCCTAGCGTGGGTCCCGGACCAGGGCGTAGGCGTCCCACAGGTCCCTGCCCGCGTACGCGTGGGTGGCGAGGCCCGCCAGGTGATCGTCCGCGTTGACGGCGACGGAGGTCGGCACCACGGCGAACAGATCCTTGTCCGACAGCGAGTCTCCGTACGCCACACACGCCGACCGGCTCACGCCGAACTCCGCGCACAGCCGGTCGGCGATCATCACCTTGGCCGCCGCGCTCAGCACCCCGGCCGGATCGACCGGCTCGGTGAAGGGCACGGCGGGAAAGCGAGAGCCGTAGGCGGCGTGGGCACCCCAGTCCGTGAGCCGCTCCACGAAGAACGACGGGGACAGCGAGACAACGGCGCAGTACTCGCCCCGGCTCCTTATCTCGGCCCACACCTCACGGATACGGGTCAGCCAGGGCGCGCACTCGAAGGCCGCAGCCACATGCTCTTCGGTCAGATTCGCCCACAGGGTGTGCACACGCAGCGCGTACTCCGGCGGCTCTATGAGCCCCGTGGAGATCGCGCGGTCCAGGGCGACCGTCTCGGCCTCCAGACCGAGTTGCCGGGAGATCTCCCGCGGCGCGCTCGTGCCATGGAGCAGAGTGCCGTCGAGATCGAAGAGGTGAAGGCGTGCCATGAGCCCTGAGGCTAACGGGGTCGGTGATCGAGGAGGCCCTGCGTCCGGTCCCTGAGCGAGGCTCCCCTCCCCGTTCGCCCTTGAGCGTCAGGCGTCGGTCGCCCGGTGTTCGCCGTTGTTTCACGTGAAACGGCGCATATCCGCCGACCGGCCGTGCAGTGCGCCACAGCGTGGCCAAAAGGGCCTACGTCTCGGCCCAAACAGGTGGACGCCGAGGGTCCCCGTCGGACAGCCTGACCTGCGTGCCGACACCTTCCCTCTCCGCTCTGCCCATCCGCCGTCTGACGCTCCGCGATCTCACCGCCTGCGCCGACCTGTCCGAGAACAGGGGGTGGCCGCGCGAGGAGCACAAGTGGGGCCTGCTCCTCACGGCCGGCAGGGGGTACGGCATCGACGACCCCGACGGCGGGCTCGTGAGCGCCTGCGTCGTCACCGAGTACGGCCCACAGGACCGCCCCGATCTGGCGGCCATCGGCATGGTCCTGGTCTCGGAGCGGTACGCCCGGCAGGGCGTCGGACGCCGTCTGATGCGGCATGTCGTCGCGACCATGGGCACCACCCCCCTGACCTTGCACGCGACTCCCCACGGTCGCCCGCTGTACGAGGAGCTCGGGTTCAAGGCCGTCGGGCGGGCCGAGATGCTGCGCGGCCGCTTCAGCCCCGAGAGCGCGGGGCCCGGGGTCTCGACCAGGGCGGCCACCGCCGAGGACCTCACCTCGGTCCTGCGGCTCGACGAGCCGGTCTTCGGCACCGACCGCACGCACATGATCACTCGGCTGCCGGCCTTCGCCGATCTGCTCCACGTCGCCGAGGAGGACGGCCGGATCATCGGCTACGCCGCCGCCTGGCCCAACATGGACACCCATGTCGTAGGCCCACTGATCGCCCGTGACACCGACACGGCCAAGGCCCTCATCACCTCGCTCGCCGCACGCACCGACCGGCCGCTGCGCACCGACATCGACGTACGGCACAGCGAGCTGATCGGCTGGGCCAAGGAGCGGGGCCTGCAGTCCGTCGCCTTCAACGCCGTCATGACGTACGGCATCGGGGAGCTGCCGGGTGACTGGAGCCGCCGGTTCGCTCCGCTGACGGTGGCGGCGGGCTGACGTCGAAGACGTCGTGAGCGCCGGTCCCTGCGTGGGGACCGGCGCTCACGTGTCTTCTGGCGGAGAAGCCGGGGACGGCGACTCTTCCGGGCGGGGTCAGCCGTGTACGGCGACCCGCTCCGTGTCTGCCGTGGACCGGGCGACCACGGTGCTCGGGCTGCCGCTCCGGCGCTCCAGGGCGGCAGAGAGGACGGCGAGAACCAGCGCTGAGGCGGCGAGCACGGCACCGACCCAGTTCGGGGCGGTGTAGCCGAGACCGGCCGCGATGACGAGGCCGCCGAGCCAGGCGGACAGGGCGTTGCCCAGGTTGAAGGCACCGATGTTGACGGCCGAGGCCAGCGTGGGCGCGCCGTGCGCTTGGTCCAGGACGCGCTTCTGGAGGGGCGGCACGGTGGCGAAACCCAGGGCGCCGATCAGGGTGATCGTCACGGCCGACAGGATCTTGTCGTGCGCGGTGAGCGTGAACAGGGTGAGGACGACGGCGAGCGCGCCCAGGGACACGTACAGCATGGGCATCAGGGCCCGGTCGGCGAACTTGCCGCCGACGAGGTTGCCGCCGACCATGCCGAGCCCGAAGAGGACCAGCAGCCAGGTCACGGAGCCCTCGGCGAAGCCGGTGACATGGGTCATCATCGGCGCGATGTAGGTGATGGCCGCGAAGACGCCGCCGAAACCGAGGACGGTCATCGCCATGGCGAGCAGGACCTGGACGTTCTTGAACGCGGCCAGCTCATGGCGCAGCCGGACGCCTTCCGGCTTGGGCAGGTCGGGGACCAGCCGGGCGATGCCGGCGAGGCCGACCACACCGAGGGCGGCGACGAGACCGAAGGTGACGCGCCAGCCGAGGGACTGTCCGACGAGGGTGCCGAGCGGGACGCCGACGACGTTGGCGACGGTCAGACCGGTGAACATCATCGCGATGGCACCGGCCTTCTTGTCCGGCGCGACCAGTTCGGCGGCGACGACCGCGCCGATACCGAAGAAGGCTCCATGGGCGAGTGAGGCGACCACGCGTCCGGCCAGCATCAAGGAGAAGGCCGGGGACAGGGCGGAGAGCAGGTTGCCTGCGATGAACAGGCCCATCAGCAGCATCAGCATCCGCTTGCGCGGGATCTTGGTGCCGAGGACCGTCATCAGCGGGGCGCCGAACATCACGCCCAGTGCGTAACCGGTCACGAGGAAGCCGGCGGTGGGGATGGAGACCCCGAAGTCGCTCGCGACCTCGGGCAGCAGACCCATGATCACGAACTCGGTCGTGCCGATTCCGAAGGCCCCGATGGCCAGGGCCAGAAGCGCGAGAGGCATGGGGGTAGACCTTCCCAGACGTTTGCAGGTGCGCTTTACGTGTCCTCACAATAGTTGCAGACGCGCGTTAGATGCAAGAGCGGGCTATTGCATCGGTGCTCTACCCTGGTAGCAGCCGCTTCGGAGGAGGAACGCCCATGACAGCGACGGACCCCGCGCTCACCGCCCTGTCCCAGGGCTGGTGCGCCCTCTCCCTGCTCCACGGGAGGATCGAGGCGCACATCGAGCGCGCCCTGCAGACGGGGCACGACCTGAGCGTGCGCGAGTACTCCCTGCTGGACGTCCTCAGCCGGCAGCACGACGGAGAGGGCGGCCATCTGCAGATGAAGCAGGTCGCCGACGCGGTCGTCCTCAGCCAGAGCGCCACCACGCGCCTGGTCACCCGGCTGGAGGACCGCGGGCTGCTGGAGCGCTATCTGTGCCCCACCGACCGACGCGGCATCTACACCAACGTCACCCCGGCCGGCCTGAAGCTCCTGGAGGAGGCCCGGCCGACCAACGACACCGCTCTGCGGGAAGCGCTCGACGAGGCCGCCAGAAACCCTGAACTGGCCCCGTTGGTGCGGGTCGTGGAGTCTCTGAAGGTGCCCGCCTAGGCTGCGGGCATGGAAGATCTTGAGATACGCCGGGCCACGGCGGAGGACATCCCCGCGATCGTCGCCATGCTCGCGGACGACCCGCTGGGGGCCCAGCGTGAGTCGCCCGACGATCTGACGCCCTATCTGACGGCGTACGAGCGGCTCGCCGCCGATCCGAATCAGCATGTGGTCGTGGCCGTGCGCGACGGCGCCGTCGTCGGCACGCTTCAGCTGACCGTCATCCCCGGCCTCTCCCGCCGCGGCGCCACCCGGTCGGTCATCGAGGGCGTCCGGGTCCACGCCGACGAGCGCGGCAGCGGACTAGGTACCCAGCTCATCGAGTGGGCGATCGAGGAGTCGCGGCGCCAGCGCTGCCAGTTGGTGCAACTGACGTCTGATGTGACCCGTACCGACGCCCATCGCTTCTATGAGCGGCTGGGCTTCGTCGCCTCCCACGTGGGCTTCAAGCTCCCCCTGTGAGAGCCGGGGCGCCCAGGGGCTCCGAACCCTTCATGTTGTTTCACGTGAAACGAGAGCCCTTCGTCGTTCCACGTGAAACACAGCCCCTGGAGCGCCACGAGCGCGTCAGCCGATCCCCCGCCAGCCGCCCGGGTCCACCCCGCCGGGCACATCGGCTGTCTCGTCGTACGGCTTACGAGTGAACACGAACGAGCCGAGGTCGAGATGGCTCACGGAACCGTCCGGCCGTCGCACGGCTCGCAGCACCTCGCCGGCGAAGTAGCCCTCCAGGCCCGTCCAGGTACCGTCGCCGTTCGCCCGGAACCGCGAGCGGCGGCCCGTTCCCGATAGCGGACCGAGCCAGAGCAGTCCGTCGGCCGTCAGGCGCAGCCCGAAGGCGCTGGTTCCCCAGTACCACGGACCGGCCAGGTCCAGCGTCGCCGAGTCGGCCTCGCGCAGGGGCCGCCAGGGCTCGGGGATGCGCGGCTCGGCCTCGGCCACGAGCCGGACCAGGTCGGCACCCAGCGCCGCGATCTGCGGACCCGAGGTGCAGTTGGCGAGGACCACTGCAGCCACGTCGTCGGCCACGCTGATGGTGAGGTTGGCCAGGAAGCCCGGAAGTGATCCCGAGTGGCCGACGAGCAGCCGGCCGTGCCGGTGCTGGATCTGCAGACCGAGCCCGTAGGCGGTGCCGTCCACCACTTCCGTGGCCTCGGCCGGCGCCGCGGGGGTCCGCATCTCCCGGAGGCTCTGCGCGCTCAGCACCCGCTCGTCGCCCCGGGCGAGGAAGACCGCGAAACGGGCCAGGTCACCGCTGGTGGACCAGAGCTGCCCTGCGGGTGCCATCCGGCCGAGGTCCTCCAGGGGTTCCGGCATCATCACATCGGCCCACGGATGAACCGCCCAGCCGCCCGCGTGAGGAGCCTGCGGCTGTCCTCCGGTGCGCTCCAGACCGAGGGGTTCGAGCACTTCACGGCGCAGCACGTCCTCCCAGGGCGCCCCTCGCAACTTCTCGACGAGCGCGCCGAGCAACGTATAGCCGGGGTTGGAGTAGTGGAACCGCGCGCCCGCCGGGTGCGCAAAGGGCCGCTCGCCCAGCACGTCGGAGAGCTCTGGGCGCAGTGAGCCCGGTGTGCGCTCCCACCACGGCGCCGGGGACTCCGCGGCCAGTCCGCCGGTGTGGGCGAGCAGTTCCCGGATCGTCGCCTCTCCGGCACCTGTGCTAGGCAGATGCTTCTCCAGGGGGTCGCCCAGGTCGAGCACCCCTTCGTCCCTCAGGCGCATGACGAGCACTGCGGTGAAGGTCTTGGTGATCGAGCCGATCCTGTACTGCACGTTCTCGTCGGGGCCATGGCCTTCGACCGACGTCCTCGAGCCGTGCCACACGGCCCGCCCGCCGCGTACCACGGCCGCCACGAGCGACGGGGCCCGCCCCTCGGCCTGACCGACGGCGACGCGGTGCAGCAGCGCCCGGCGCGTGGCGGGCAGAAGGTCTTCCTGAGCTGGTGTCATGGGCCCAGTCCACCCGCCGGGACGGCTCCCCGTCGAGCCGGTTTCGGCCCGAGGCGTGACAGCGTCCTCGGCGGACTCCCACCCGCTCACTGTCCGCCGGCGGCTTCCGGCTGCCGAGCGCCGCGCCCCTTGGCCTCGGCGTGGATCAGGTCTGAGCCATGTCCACGAAGCGGGAGTAGTGGCCCTGGAAGGCGACCGTGATGGTCGCGGTGGGGCCGTTACGGTGCTTGCCGACGATGATGTCGGCCTCGCCCGCGCGCGGCGACTCCTTCTCGTACGCGTCCTCGCGGTGCAACAGGATCACCATGTCGGCGTCCTGCTCGATGGAGCCGGACTCACGCAGGTCGGACACCATCGGCTTCTTGTCCGTGCGCTGCTCGGGACCACGGTTGAGCTGCGAGAGCGCGATCACCGGGACCTCCAGCTCCTTGGCGAGGAGCTTGAGGTTACGGGACATGTCCGAGACCTCCTGCTGACGGCTCTCGGCACGCTTGGAGCCGCCGGACTGCATCAGCTGGAGGTAGTCGATGATCACGAGCTTGATGTCGTTGCGCTGCTTCAGCCGACGGCACTTCGCGCGGATCTCCATCATCGACAGGTTCGGGGAGTCGTCGATGTAGAGGGGCGCCGAGGACACCTCGGGCATCCGGCGGGCCAGCCGGGTCCAGTCCTCGTCCGTCATCGTGCCGGACCGCATGTGGTGCAGGGCGACGCGGGCCTCGGCGGACAGCAGACGCATCGCGATCTCGTTGCGGCCCATTTCGAGGGAGAAGATGACGCTCGGCAGGTTGTGCTTGATGGACGCGGCGCGGGCGAAGTCCAGCGCGAGTGTGGACTTACCCATGGCGGGACGCGCGGCGATGACGATCATCTGGCCGGGGTGCAGGCCGTTGGTGAGCGAGTCGAGGTCGGTGAAGCCGGTGGGGACACCGGTCATCTCGCCGCTGCGCGAGCCGATCGCCTCGATCTCGTCGAGGGCACCCTCCATGATGTCGCCGAGCGGGAGGTAGTCCTCGCTGGTGCGCTGCTCGGTGACGGCGTAGATCTCCGCCTGGGCGCGGTTGACGATCTCGTCGACGTCGTCTTCGCCCGCGTATCCCATCTGGGTGATACGGGTGCCCGCCTCGACCAGGCGGCGCAGCACGGCCCGCTCGTGGACGATCTCGGCGTAGTACTCGGCGTTCGCGGCCGTCGGGACGGTCTGGACGAGGGTGTGGAGATACGAGGCGCCGCCGACCTTGTTGATCTCGCCGCGCTTGGTGAGCTCGGCGGCGATCGTGATGGGGTCGGCCGGCTCGCCCTTGGCGTAGACGTCGAGGATCGCCTGGAAGATCGTCTCGTGGGCGGGCTTGTAGAAGTCGTGGCCCTTGAGGATCTCCACGACGTCGGCGATCGCGTCCTTGGAGAGCAGCATGCCGCCCAGGACGGACTGCTCGGCGTTCAGATCCTGCGGCGGCACGCGTTCGAAGGCCTGGCCCCCGCCCTCCCACTCACCGCGGTCGTGCTGCTCCTCGCGGCCTCGGCCGCCGTCGCTGCGCCTGCGGGAGGCCGGCAGACGATCCCCCGGCCCACTGTCGGCCCACGGGTCGTCCAAGGGCTCGGAAATGCTCAACCGAGCCACCTCCTCCCGTCCGCCGAGCGGACCTCGCCGTGCCCCTCTTTTCTACGGCACGGCACTGACAAAACGAGAAGCCCAACTCCGTTTCTGGCACGTCGGTTTTGTGTCGTTTGCACGACCGACGGACGGAGCGGGCGCCGGACCACGGTAGGCCCCCGGGCACCGTCAGCCAATCTGGTTATCCACAGGCCATGTGGACGACGGCCCAGATGCTGTGGAGAACTCCGCGAAACCTGTGCACGACCCGGTGGACAGCCCTGTGAACAAGCCCCCAGAGTCTGCGCGGGCACGGCGCTGACCTGCGGTTTTCCCATCCACCGGCTGTGCAGAAGAAAAACTTCCCCAGTCGGGCCAAGATCAGCTCTGAACCTGTGGGGAAGCACACTCACAGTGACGACGAGTAAGGGGTGCTAATGCTTTGCATCTCTTACCTGTGGACGACTACATTGGCAGTCATGACGCAGGCTCCCGCGCCCCCCGAGGCCACCCGACGACAGCACGACCGCGAGATCCTCGCGCTGGCCGTCCCGGCCTTCGGCGCACTCGTCGCCGAGCCCCTCTTCCTCATGGCCGACAGCGCCATCGTGGGCCACCTCGGCACCGCACAGCTCGCCGGGCTCGGCGTCGCCTCGGCCCTCCTGGCGACAGCCGTCAGCGTCTTCGTCTTCCTCGCCTACGCCACCACGGCCGCGGTCGCCCGCCGGGTCGGCGCCGGCGACCTCCAGGCCGCCATCCGCCAGGGCATGGACGGCATCTGGCTGGCCCTGCTGCTCGGCGCCGGCGTCATAGCCGTCGTCCTGCCGACCGCGGCATTCCTGATCGACCTCTTCGGTGCCTCCCAGACAGCCGCTCCGCACGCGACGACCTATCTGCGGATCTCCGCCCTCGGCATCCCGGCCATGCTCGTCGTGCTCGCCGCCACCGGAGTGCTCCGCGGCCTGCAGGACACCAGGACACCGCTCTATGTCGCCGTCGCGGGCTTCGTCGCCAACGCCGCCCTGAACGCGGGCCTCGTCTACGGCGCCGACCTGGGCATCGCCGGCTCCGCCTGGGGCACGGTCATCGCCCAGTGGGGCATGGCCGCCGCCTATCTCGTGGTCGTGGTCCGCGGAGCCCGCAGGCACGGAGCGTCACTGCGTCCCGACACCGCCGGGATCAAGGCCTCCGCGCACGCGGGTGTACCGCTGCTCGTACGCACGCTGTCGCTGCGGGCGATCCTGATGATCGCCACCGCGGTCGCGGCCCGCCTGGGAGACGCCGAGGTCGCCGCACACCAGATCATCCTGTCGCTGTGGAGCCTGCTCGCCTTCGCCCTCGACGCCATCGCGATCGCCGGACAGGCCATCATCGGCCGCTACCTCGGCGCCGGAGACAGCCAGGGCGCCCGTGACGCCTGCCGTCGCATGGTGCAGTGGGGCATCGGGGTCGGCGTGCTGCTCGGCGCTCTGGTCGTCGCGGCCCGGCCGGTGTTCCTGCCACTGTTCACCAGCGACACCACCGTGACGGACGCCGCGCTGCCCGCGCTCATCGTCGTGGCGCTGTCCCAACCGGTCTGCGGTGTGGTCTTCACCCTCGACGGGGTGCTCATGGGCGCCGGGGACGGCCCGTATCTCGCCTGGGCGATGCTGGTGACCCTGGCAGTGTTCACCCCGGTCGCGCTGCTCGTGCCCGCCCTGGGCGGAGGCCTCACGGCCCTCTGGGCAGCCATGACCCTGATGATGACCGTGCGGATGGCGACCCTGTGGCTGCGCACCCGCTCAGGCCGCTGGCTCGTCACGGGTGCGACACGCTGACCCCTCCCGGCCAGGGCTGTCGCTGCCGACCGCTCCTGCCGAGAGCCGACGTTTCACGTGAAACAGGCCGGACGGAAGCGCGTCGGGCACCCGGGAGGAGCCGTATCGAGCTACGGAAGGAACCGCGGCGGCGAGCCGGCTGTAACCGCGTCCAAGCCCCGGACGGAACCGCATCGGGCACACAGAAGGGGCCGCACCCCATGGGATGCGGCCCCTTCCTGTCAGCTGTTCAGCCGATCGCGGTCATCAGCCCGCGACAACCTCGATGTTGACCTTGGCGGCAACCTCGGGGTGCAGACGCACGGACGTCTCGTGGGCGCCCAGGGTCTTGATCGGCGCACCGAGCTCGATGCGACGCTTGTCGACCTCGGGGCCACCGGCGGCCTTGATCGCCGAAGCGATGTCGGCCGGGGTGACGGAGCCGAAGAGACGGCCGGCGTCGCCGGAGCGGACGGCCAGACGGACCTTCACGCCCTCGAGCTGGGCCTTGACAGCGTTGGCCTGCTCGATGGTCTGGATCTCGTGGATCTTGCGAGCGCGGCGGATCTGCTCGACGTCCTTCTCGCCGCCCTTGGTCCAGCGGATCGCGAACTTCCGCGGGATCAGGTAGTTGCGAGCGTAACCGTCCTTGACGTCGACGACGTCGCCCGCGGCACCGAGGCCGGAGACCTCGTGGGTGAGGATGATCTTCATGTTTCGGTCACCCTTCCCTTATCGCGCGGTGGAGGTGTAGGGCAGCAGCGCCATCTCACGGCTGTTCTTGACGGCCGTGGCGACGTCACGCTGGTGCTGCGTGCAGTTGCCGGTCACGCGGCGGGCACGGATCTTGCCGCGGTCGGAAATGAACTTCCGCAGCATGTTCGTGTCCTTGTAGTCCACGTACGTGACCTTGTCCTTGCAGAACGCGCAGACCTTCTTCTTAGGCTTGCGCACAGGCGGCTTCGCCATGGTGTTTCTCCTGTGTGATCAAGAAGTTGGGGTAAGCCCCGCCTCAGACCGAGGGTCTAGAAGGGGGGCTCGTCCGAGTAGCCGCCGCCGTTGCCGGAGCCACCGCCCCAGCCACCGCCGCCACCCTGCTGGCCACCGGCGGGAGCGCCGGTCGCCCAGGGGTCGTCGGCCGGAGCGCCGCCCTGCTGGGCGCCACCGGAGCCGCCGCCCCAGCCGCCGCCCTGCTGGCCGCCGCCACCGCCGCCGCCGAAGCCGCCGCCACCACCCTGGGCACCGCGGCCGGCGGTCTTGGTGACCTTGGCCGTGGCGTTGCGCAGGCTGGGACCGACTTCCTCGACGTCCAGCTCGTAGACCGTGCGCTTGACACCTTCACGGTCCTCGTACGACCGCTGCTTCAGCCGGCCCTGCACGATGACGCGCATGCCTCGCTGGAGCGACTCGGCGACGTGCTCCGCCGCCTGACGCCAGACCGAGCAGGTCAGGAACAGGCTCTCGCCGTCCTTCCACTCGTTCGTCTGACGGTCGAAGGTGCGGGGGGTGGACGCGATGCGGAACTTCGCGACCGCCGCACCCGAGGGGGTGAAGCGCAGCTCGGGGTCATCGACAAGGTTGCCGACGACCGTGATGACGGTCTCGCCTGCCATGGGGGAACCTCTCGGCGGGTTTGCTGCTGGCTGCTTGCGGTACTACTCGAAACCCGAGATCAGCTGGGCGTGGAAGCTCAGTGGGTCTCGGGACGGAGGACCTTGGTCCGGAGGACCGACTCGTTCAGGTTCATCTGGCGGTCGAGCTCCTTGACGACCGCAGGCTCGGCCTGCAGGTCGATGACCGAGTAGATGCCCTCGGGCTTCTTCTTGATCTCGTACGCGAGACGACGACGGCCCCAGGTGTCGACCTTCTCGACCTTTCCGCCACCGTCACGGACGACAGAAAGGAAGTTCTCGATCAGCGGGGAGACAGAGCGCTCCTCGAGATCGGGGTCGAGGATGACCATCACCTCGTAGTGACGCATGTGGAACCCACCTCCTTTGGACTCAGCGGCCACGGTCGTTCCGTGGCAGGAGGGTTGTGATGCGTGGACAACGGTATCGGCCACCACTGACAATCAGGTTCCCGCTGGGCGATTCCCTGGCCGCGGTCTGGGCAGACACCGGTGCAGACGGTACAGAGTACCCGCACACCGGCTTCCGGTTGAAATCAGGCCGCGGGGACCGTCAATCTGTACACATCGGGTGTGTATGGCGCTACGATGCGCCGTTCTCCGCAGGAGGTGCCCCATGGCACAAGCATTGCGACCCAACACCGCCGGATCCCTCTTCGCCACTGACGGCAAGCCCCACCCCCTCCAGGACACGCTGCTCGCCGTGACCGTCGTACTGGGGCTGATCTCCTTCATCACGGCGATGTTCCACAACCTCCATCTGCTCAGCTCCTGGACGGGTCTGGTGGGGATCATCACCGGCGCCTACGGACAGTGGGTCTCCGAGACCACCCGTGAGCGCTTCGGGCTGATCCTGGGCCTCGGTGCATGCGCCGTCGGCTTCTTCCTCGGCATGGCGCACGGGGGCCTCTTCGGCAGCCTGTGGTGAGGACACCCGCGCCGCAACGGCGCTGAGGGACCGCTGACGACACGTCCCGGCACGCCCCGGTGGCCCACGGACCGGGGCGTTGCCCCCGTACGTCCCAGTGAGGGCGCTCGCAAGGCGCAGTAGGCTTCGGCGCGAGAGCCGGAGCCCCTGTACCCATGGGGACACACCAGCCCGAGGAGCGCCCCGAATGAGCCTGACCCTGAGGACCATCAGCCGCGAGCAGCATCTGGCCTACATCCAGAGCCTGCCGTCGGCGAGCCACATGCAGGTCCCGGCATGGGCCGACGTCAAGGCGGAGTGGCGCTCGGAGAACCTCGGCTGGTTCGACGAGCGGACCGGCGAGCTGGTCGGCGTGGGCCTGGTCCTCTACCGGCAGCTGCCCAAGATCAAGCGCTACCTCGCCTATCTGCCCGAGGGCCCGGTCATCAACTGGTTCGCGCCGAACCTCGACGACTGGATCCAGCCGATGCTGGCCCACCTCAAGCAGCAGGGCGCCTTCTCGGTGAAGATGGGCCCGCCGGTGATCATCCGGCGCTGGGAAGCGGGCTCCATCAAGGCCGGCATCCAGAACCCGGACGTGAAGCGCCTGCGCGACATCGAGGCCGACTTCATCGAGCCGCGCGCCTTCGAGGTGGCCGACAAGCTGCGCCGCATGGGCTGGCAGCAGGGCGAGGACGGCGGCGCCGGCTTCGGCGACGTACAGCCCCGGTACGTCTACCAGGTGCCGCTGGCCAACCGGTCCCTGGAAGAGGTCCACAAGAACTTCAACCAGCTGTGGCGCCGCAACATCAAGAAGGCCGAGAAGGCCGGCGTCGAGGTCGTCCAGGGCGGCTACCACGACCTCGAGGAGTGGCAGCGGCTCTACGAGATCACCGCGGTGCGCGACCACTTCCGGCCCCGCCCGCTGTCGTACTTCCAGCGCATGTGGACGGCCCTCAACTCCGAGGACCCCAACCGGATGAGGCTGTACTTCGCCCGCCACAACGGCGTCAACCTGTCCGCGGCGACCATGCTGATCGTCGGCGGGCACGTCTGGTACTCCTACGGCGCCTCGGACAACATCGGCCGTGAGGTCCGGCCCTCGAACGCGATGCAGTGGCGGATGCTGCGCGACGCCTACGCGCTCGGCGCGAGCGTCTACGACCTGCGCGGCATCTCCGACTCGCTGGACGAGTCCGACCACCTCTTCGGCCTGATCCAGTTCAAGGTGGGCACGGGCGGACAGGCCGCCGAGTACCTCGGCGAGTGGGACTTCCCGCTGAACAAGCTGCTGCACAAGGCGCTCGACATCTACATGTCGCGCCGCTGACCGAGCAGCCGTCCCGGCGCTTCTCGTCGCGTCACCGACCGCGCGTCACGCGCTTCGGTACCGTCGACAGCTCCCCTACCTCTGACACACCGCAGCCACGAGAAAGGTTCCAGGTCCGGCCATGGCGCTCACGCTCTACGTCGACACCGCGCGCTGGCGGGCGCACCACAAGCACGTGCAGGAGCAGTTCCCGGGGCTCGTGCCGGTCTGCAAGGGCAACGGCTACGGCTTCGGCCACGAGCGCCTCGCGGAGGAGGCCACGCGGCTCGGCTCCGACGTCCTGGCCGTCGGCACGACCTACGAGGCCGCGCGCATCAAGGACTGGTTCGGCGGTGACCTGCTGGTGCTGACGCCCTACCGGCGCGGCGAGGAGCCGGTGCCGCTGCCGGACCGGGTCATCCGCTCGGTGTCGTCGGTGGACGGCGTGTACGGCCTGGTGGGCGCCCGGGTGGTCATCGAGGTGATGTCCTCGATGAAGCGGCACGGCATCAGCGAGCAGGACCTGCCGCAGCTGCACGCCGCCATAGAGAACGTCCGGCTTGAGGGCTTCGCCATCCACCTGCCCCTGGACCGCACCGACGGCTCGGACGCCGTCGAGGAGGTCATCGGCTGGATGGACCGGCTGCGCGCGGCCCGGCTGCCGCTGCACACGATGTTCGTCAGCCACCTCAAGGCTGACGAACTGGCCCGGCTCCAGCAGCAGTTCCCGCAGACCCGGTTCCGCGCGCGGATCGGCACCCGGCTGTGGCTGGGCGACCACGAGGCCACCGAGTACCGCGGGGCCGTCCTGGACGTCACGCGGGTGGCCAAGGGCGACCGCTTCGGCTACCGCCAGCAGAAGGCGGCCTCGGACGGCTTCCTGGTGGTCGTGGCGGGCGGCACGTCCCACGGCGTGGGCCTGGAGGCCCCCAAGGCGCTGCACGGCGTCATGCCGCGCGCCAAGGGGGTCGCACGCGCCGGCCTCGCCACGGTCAACCGGAACCTTTCCCCGTTCGTCTGGGGCGGCAAGCAGCGCTGGTTCGCGGAGCCGCCGCACATGCAGGTGTCGATCCTGTTCGTGCCGGCCGACGCCCCCGAGCCGAAGGTCGGCGACGAACTGGTGGCCCATCTGCGGCACACCACCACGCAGTTCGACCGGCTCGTCGACCGCTGAGGCTCCAGGGGGTTCACCCCGCAGGACACGCAAGAAGGCCGTACACGGACCTCCGTGTACGGCCTTCTGCATTGGCCGGCTGCAAGGGCGTGGCCGCGCAGGGCCCGCCGCCGTGACGGCTGCCGTGCCCTGTTCGCTCAGGGCGAACTCTTCTCCGAGGCGCCCCACTCCACCTGCGGCCCCTCGAAGTGAGCCGCGTGCCGCGGGGGACGGGCCGCGCGGCCGAGGGCGAAGACGTCCTCCGCACCGTCGAGGACGCCGCCCGAGGGATCGTCGTCTCCCTCCCGGCGGACCACGTCCCGGTGCGGCATGAGGACGTCGCGGACGACCACGAGGCACAGGTACAGCGTCCCCGCCAGGTGTACGCCGATCGCCCAGTGGTAGCCGTCGGTGGGCAGGCCCTTGTGGGCGTCGCCGCTGGTCGTGTACGCGAGGTACAGCCAGATCCCGAGGAAGTACGCGACCTCGCACGCCTGCCAGACCAGGAAGTCGCGCCACCGGGGCCGGGCCAGTACGGCCAGCGGCACCAGCCACAGCACGTACTGCGGCGAATAGACCTTGTTGGTGAGGATGAACGCCGCGACGATCAGGAACGCCAGCTGGGCGAAGCGGGGCCGGCGCGGCGCCATCAGCGCGAGTGCGGCGACACCCGCGCAGCACAGCAGCATCAGCAGGGTGGCGAGGGTGTTGACGGTGTCGGTCTCCAGCGGGTCCTTCGAGTTCTGCGCCATGATCAGCCAGAAGGAGCCGAAGTCGACGCCCCGCTCCTGGCTGAAGGTGTAGAACTTCGACCACCCGTCGAAGGCGAAGACCATCACCGGCAGGTTCACCACCACCCAGGCCCCGGCGGCACCTGCCAGGGCCGTGCCGAATTCCCGCCACTTCCCCGCTCGCCAGCACAGGACGAGCAGCGGCCCCAGCAGCAGGAACGGATACAGCTTGGCGGCCGTGGCGAGCCCCAGCAGCACTCCGAAGGCCAGGGCCCGCCCACGGGACCACATCAGCATCGCCGAGGCCGTCAGGGCGACCGCCAGCAGGTCCCAGTTGATGGTCGCCGTGAGCGCGAAGGCGGGCGCCAGCGCGACCAGCAGACCGTCCCAGGGCCGACGGGCATGGGTGCGGGTGACGCAGACGGCGATGACCGCCGCGCACGCCATCAGCATCCCGGCGTTGACCATCCAGTACCACTGCTCCTGGTCCTGGATGCTGCCGCTGCCGGGTGTCAGCCAGGCGGCGACCTCCATGAACACACCGGTCAGCACCGGGTATTCGAGGTACTCCATGTCGCCGGGCAGCCGGTCGAAGTACGGCACGAGCCCGTCAGCGAAACCGCGCCCGTTGTAGAGGTGCGGGATGTCGGAGTAGCAGGCATGGGTGTACTGCGTACTGGCGCCGAAGAACCAGCCCCCGTTGTAGCAGGGCGCCTTCTGGACCAGGCCGAGGGCGAACATGCCGATCGCCACGAGCGCGATGATCCGCACGGGCGTCCACCACGACGTGCCGAGCAGGGCGTGCCGTCCGAGGGGACCGCCGATCAGCTCGCTGCCACTCGCGGCGACCGAGTCGGCCCGGCTCGGCGCCACCGGGTCGGTCGGACGGGCTTGCGTTCCTTCTGCACTGGGCATGGGGCACATCCTGCCGTAGATGGCTGGGAAAACGCCGAGGGCCGCCGCACCCGGGTGGGTGCGGCGGCCCGATGTTTCACGTGAAACACCTGCTTCGGCGGATCGAGGGCTGTTTCACGTGAAACACCCGCTCCTGGCGAAACGGCAACGAACGACGGCTTACGGAAGCCGACGGTGGCTAACCGGTCGTTCCTTCGAAGATTCCTCCGCTGTTGTTGCCGCCGTTGCCGTTGCCGTTGCCACCGTCCGTGGGTGAGGGCGTCGGTGACGTACTCACCCCACCGTCGGTACCGCCCGTGTCCAGGCCTCCCGTGTCGGTGCCTCCGGTGTCCGTGCCGCCCGTGGTGGTGTCGTCACACTTCCACCAGTTGTTGCAGGTGTCGCTCGGGGTCGGCGTGGGCGACGGCTCGGGCTTGTTGTCCTTGGAGGGCGACGGCGTCGGGGTCGGCTCCTCCTCCGACTCGGTCGGCGAGGGCGTGGGCGTCGGCGTCGGCTCCGCGTTGATGACCTCACCGATGGGCTCGGGCTCCGGGAACTTCACCGCCGGCAGCCCGTCCAGCGCCTCGTCCATGTAGTCGTGCCAGATCTCCGAGGGGAACGACGCACCGTGGATCGAGTCCTGGTCACCGGTGCCGTACATCGGCAGGAACGTACGGTTCTTCATCTTCTCGTCGTCCGGGTACCGGAACATGGTGATCGCGGTCGACAGCTGCGGCGTGTAGCCCACGAACCAGGCCGACTTGTTCTCGTCGGTGGTACCGGTCTTACCGGCCACGTCCCGGCCGGGCAGCGCCGCGTTGGTACCCGTGCCCTCCTCGACGACGGTCTTCAGCACGTCGGTGACGTTGTCGGCCACCTTCGAGGTGAACGCCTGCTTGGTCTGCGTCTTGTGCGTGTAGACCGCGCCGTCCTTGCTGGTGACCTTCTGCACCGAGAACGGCTCACGCTGCTTGCCGCTGGCGGCGAAGGTGGCGTAGGAGCCGGCCATGCGGATGGCGCTGGGGTCGGAGATACCGATGGAGAAGGACGGGTAGCCGGTACCGGCCAGGCTGTCCTCGCGCAGGCCGGCGGCGACCGCGGCCTCCTTGACCTTGTCCAGGCCGACGTCCATGCCGAGCTGCACGAAGGCGGAGTTCACCGACTGACGCATCGCCTCACGCAGGTCGATCATGTACTTGGGCGCCTTGCCGACCGACTCCTTGCCGTCGTTCTCCTGGAGCCACTCCTTGCCCTCTTCGTTCGTCCAGACCGACCCGTCGTATTTCTTGATCTTGAGGTTGTTCTGGCCGCTGTACAGGCTCTTGGGGGAGACGACCGTGCGCTCGTCCTGAGCCTGCACCTCGGGGCCGTCAGGATCCCGGACGCCCCACGTCATCGCCGCCGCGAGCACGAACGGCTTGAAGGTCGAACCGACCTGGGCACCGGTTTCGTCGGCGTTGTTGGTGAAGTGCTTGGTGGCGTCCTCACCGCCGTAGATGGCCCTGATCGCACCGGTCGCCGGGTCCACGGAGGCACCGCCGAACTGGACGTGCGAGTCCTTGTCGGGGCGCTTCTTGGGGTCGATGTTCTCCTTGCGGACCTTCTTGACCGCGGCCTCCAGCGCCTTGACCTTCTTCTTGTCGAAGGTCGTGTAGATGGAGTAGCCGCCCTGCTGCAGCTTGTCCTGGGTGATCCCGGTCTCCTCGCTGTGGCTGACGATGTAGCCGTTGGCGAGGTCGACCAGGTAACCGATCTGGCCGCTCAGCGCGGTGTTGAAGCGCGGGTTCTGGATCTTGGGCAGCTCTTTGTACTTGGCGCGCGTGGCCGGGTCGAGGTGGCCGTACTCGACCATCTTGTTGAGGGTGTCCTGCTGCTGGCGCAGTGCCCGGCGCTGGTTCTTCTCCCTCGTGGCCTCCGCGGGGTCGATCTGGGGGGCGCCCGCGGGGTCGTAGTACGTGGCGCCCTTGAGGGTGGCCGCGAGGAAGGCGCACTCGCCGGGGTTCAGGTCGATGGCGTCCTTGTTGAAGTACGCACGGGCCGCCGCCTGGATGCCGTAGGCGTTACGGCCGTAGTAGGCGGAGTTGAGGTAGCCCTCCATGATCTCGTCCTTGGAGAGCTTGGCGCCCACCTTGATCGAGACGAAGAGCTCCTTGAACTTCCGGGACAGCGTCTGCGACTGGTCGCCCAGCATCGCGTTCTTGACGTACTGCTGGGTGATGGTCGAGCCGCCCTGGGTGCTGCCGCCGCGTGCCATGTTGAACATGGCTCGGGCGATGCCCTTGGGGTCGACGCCCTTGTCGGTGCGGAACGTCTTGTTCTCCTGGGAGATGACGGCGTTCTGCATCTCCTCGGGGATCTGCGACAGGTTGATGATCTGCCGGTTCGTCTCACCGCCCGTGGCGACCATCTCGGTGCCGTCGGACCAGTAGTAGACGTTGTTCTGCGCGGTCGCCGTGTCCTGCACGTTCGGGACGGTCACCAGCGCGTAGCCGACGCCCGCGATCGCGACCAGGCCGCCCAGGAAGGCGAGGCACAGGCCGGAGACGAGCTTCCAGGACGGCATCCAGCGCTTCCAGCCGTACCGGCCCGCGCGCGGGTAGTCGATGAACCGCTTGCGGCCGGGATCCGCGGCCCGCGCCCTGCCCCGCCCGGGGCCACCCGGACCGGGGGCAGCGCGCCGGCCGCCACGGCCGGGCTCGGCGGCCCGGCGACGGCCGCCTCCACTGCGCTGTGCCGCGCGCCGGGCCTCGGCGCGGCCGCCGTACATAGGCTCCTCGCCTCCCGGCCCGTACGCGTCGGAAGGAGATCCGGTGGCGCCTCGCGGTGCCGCTCGGCGGCCGGAGGACGAGCCGGACGGGCCGCGTCTGGCCGCGGCCCGTCCGCCTCCCTGCGGCTGCGGCGGTTTGCGACGGTGCTCGCTCATCGAACGACTACTCCTCGGGCAGGCGCACCCCTGCGCGCCTGGAAACGGCAGCTGGTTTCCGGTCCCCCCGAAGTACGGACGCGGTCTGTTCCGCATTCACCCGTACTGCACCAGGGACCAGGACGTCCCCAGGCGTCACGCGGTTCCCGGCGGTATGCATGCCGCACAGACTACGCACCGCCAAAACCTGCCTAGCCCCGGAGTTCACCCCAAATCAGGCAACTTGCCCCCGGCGAATCAGTGATGTGACGCCGCTCACCATCCCCCCTCTTGTCGCACCAGCACCGCCGTTCTATCGTGCTGATGTATCGAGTCGATACATCAGCACGACATAAGAACCGTCAAAGGGCCCGTCACGCGGGTCGCGGCAGAGAGGAGGCGACAATGAGCCGGCGTTCCGGGATCCTCGAGTTCGCCGTACTCGGCCTGCTCCGCGAATCCCCTATGCACGGCTATGAGCTGCGCAAACGACTCAATACGTCACTGGGTGTGTTCCGTGCGTTCAGCTACGGGACGCTCTACCCCTGCCTGAAGACGCTGGTCGCCAACGGCTGGTTGATCGAGGAGCCGGGGAGCGCCCCCGAGGACGCCCTGGCCGCCTCCCTCGCCGGCAAGCGCGCCAAGATCGTCTACAGGCTGACGGCGGAAGGCAAGGAACACTTCGAGCAGCTGCTGTCGCAGACGGGGCCCGACGCGTACGAGGACGAGCACTTCGCCGCCCGCTTCGCCTTCTTCGGGCAGACCTCGCGCGACGTACGCATGCGCGTGCTCGAAGGCCGCCGCAGCCGCCTGGAGGAACGCCTGGAGAAGATGCGCGCCTCGCTCGCGCGCACCCGGGAGCGCCTCGACGACTACACCCTCGAGCTCCAGCGCCACGGTATGGAGTCCGTGGAGCGCGAAGTGCGCTGGCTGAACGAGCTCATCGAGAGCGAGCGGGCCGGGCGGGACCTTCGGGGTTCCGCCACCGGGGAGCCCGCTCAGCAGGACACCACATCTGGAGCGACGGGCGGCCTGCCCCGGTCCGGGGACACGCCCCGGCCGGATACGCCCGACGACACCGCCACGTGAAGGTCCCAAAAGGGCTTCACCGAGTACACACACAGGGAGCAACCGGAATGGGTTCGGTTCGCGTAGCCATCGTCGGCGTGGGCAACTGCGCCGCGTCGCTGGTGCAGGGCGTCGAGTACTACAAGGACGCCGACCCGGCGTCCAAGGTCCCGGGCCTGATGCACGTCCAGTTCGGCGACTACCACGTCCGTGACGTGGAGTTCGTCGCTGCCTTCGACGTCGACGCGAAGAAGGTCGGTCTCGACCTCGCCGACGCCATCGGCGCCTCCGAGAACAACACCATCAAGATCTGCGACGTGCCGAACACCGGCGTGACCGTCCAGCGCGGCCACACCCTCGACGGCCTCGGCAAGTACTACCGCGAGACCATCGAGGAGTCGGCCGAGGCCCCGGTCGACGTCGTCCAGATCCTCAAGGACAAGCAGGTCGACGTCCTCGTCTGCTACCTGCCCGTCGGTTCCGAGGACGCGGCGAAGTTCTACGCCCAGTGCGCCATCGACGCCAAGGTCGCCTTCGTCAACGCCCTTCCGGTCTTCATCGCCGGTACGAAGGAGTGGGCGGACAAGTTCACCGAGGCGGGCGTCCCGATCGTCGGCGACGACATCAAGTCCCAGGTCGGCGCCACCATCACGCACCGCGTCATGGCGAAGCTGTTCGAGGACCGCGGTGTCGTCCTCGACCGCACGATGCAGCTGAACGTCGGCGGCAACATGGACTTCAAGAACATGCTCGAGCGCGAGCGCCTCGAGTCCAAGAAGATCTCCAAGACGCAGGCCGTCACCTCCCAGATCCCCGACCGGGACCTCGGCGAGAAGAACGTCCACATCGGCCCGTCCGACTACGTCGCGTGGCTCGACGACCGCAAGTGGGCCTACGTCCGCCTCGAGGGCCGCGCCTTCGGTGACGTCCCGCTGAACCTGGAGTACAAGCTCGAGGTCTGGGACTCCCCGAACTCCGCGGGTGTCATCATCGACGCCCTGCGCGCCGCGAAGATCGCCAAGGACCGCGGCATCGGCGGTCCGATCCTGTCCGCGTCGAGCTACTTCATGAAGAGCCCGCCGGTGCAGTACTTCGACGACGAGGCCCGCGAGAACGTCGAGAAGTTCATCAAGGGCGAGGTCGAGCGCTAAGCAGGGCTCACCTTTCCGACGGGCTGTTCGAGGGTCCCCGGGGCATCGCGCCCGGGGACCCTCGCCGTATGTGAGGCTGTGCCCCATGGCCGTCGTAGGTGATCTTCGGGTCCTGTTGCGCCTCCGGAACTTCCGGCGGCTGCTCGCCGTACGACTGCTCTCCCAGGGCGCCGACGGCGTCTACCAGGTCGGACTCGCCACCTACGTGGTCTTCTCCCCGGAGAAACAGACCTCCGCGGCCGCGATCGCCTCCGCGATGGCCGTGCTCCTGCTTCCCTACTCCCTCGTCGGCCCGTTCGCCGGTGTGCTCCTCGACCGCTGGCGCCGCCGGCAGGTCTTCGTCCACGGCAACGTGCTGCGCGCGCTGCTGGCGACCGTGACCGCGCTGCTGATCGTCGGCCAGGCCCCCGACTGGCTCTTCTACGTCTCAGCCCTGTGCGTCACCGCGGTCAACCGCTTCGTCCTGGCGGGTCTCTCGGCCGCGCTGCCGCGGGTGGTGGACAGCGAGCGCCTGGTCATGGCCAACTCCCTCTCACCGACCGCCGGCACCCTCGCCGCGACCGCGGGCGGCGGCCTCGCCTTCGGCGTCCGGCTGCTGGCGGCCGACTCCGACGCCGCCGTGGTGTTCCTCGGCGCCGCGCTCTACCTCTGCGGGGCCGTCGCCGCACTGCGCATCCCGCGCGAACTGCTGGGCCCCGACCTCGCTCTCGTACGGCCGCGGCTCGCGACGGCCCTGTCCGGCACGGCCCGGGACCTGGCCGCAGGCGTCCGTCACCTGGCGGAGCCCCCGCGCCGCGAGGCCGCCTGGGCACTCGGCGCGATGACCCTGATGCGGTTCTGCTACGGCGCCCTGACGGTCATGGTGCTGATGCTGTGCCGGTACGCCCTGACGTCCGAGTCCGATGACGGGCTCGCGCTGCTCGGTCTGGCCCTCGGCCTCTCCGCAGCGGGCTTCTTCGCGGCGGCCGTGCTGACGCCCTGGGCGGCGGGGCGGCTGGGGCCCGGGCGGTGGATCGCCGTGTGCGCGGCGGCCGCCGCGGTGCTGGAGCCGGTTCTCGGGCTGCCGTTCGCCACGGGCCCGCTGCTGGCGGCCGCCTTCGTCCTGGGGCTCACCACGCAGGGCGCGAAGATCTCGACCGACACCATCATCCAGTCCTCGGTCGAGGACGGCTTCCGCGGCCGGGTGTTCTCCGTCTACGACGTCCTGTTCAACATCGCCTTCGTCGGCGCGGCGGGTGTGGCCGCGCTGATGCTGCCGTCCGACGGCCGCTCGGTGCCGCTCGTGCTGACGGTGGCTGCTGTCTACGGGGCGGTTGCGGTGGCTTTGGCTCGTTTTGAACACCGCTGAGTGTCACATCAATGCCACAGAGCCCCTCCTGCCACTCCCGTTGTCAGAGGGGGCCGCTACCTTACGTGGGTCTTATCCATTTCTTATGTGCGTCACACGAGCGCGCTCCAAGGGGGACCCCCGCATGTCCACTCCGCCGCCCCAGGGCCAGAACCCGTTCGCCCAGGGTCAGAACCCCTACGCTCAGGGGCAGATGGCGCCTCAGCAGCCGGGGCAGCCGGGCTTCCCGCCCCAGGGTGCGCCCGTGCCGCCGCCCGCGCCTGCCAAGCCCTTCAGGAAGAAGCTGCTGCGCATCGGCGGCTTCATCCTCGTCGCCATCATCATCGCCGTGGTCAAGTGGCAGATGGGCAAGACCGACGCGGAGACCACGGCCGTCGGCGACTGCATGCACAACAAGGGCTCGATGACCTCGGCCGACCTCGAGACGGTCGACTGCTCGTCCAGTGACGCCCAGTACAAGGTGATCGAGAAGTTCGACGACACCAGCGACACCGACAAGTGCAACACGGTGACGGGCACCGAGATCGCGTACTACCAGACGGGCGAGGGCCGCGACCTCGTTCTGTGCCTGAAGGAAGTCAAGTAGGGCACGACGCGCGGCGAAGAAGCCGTGTTTCACGTGAAACCAGCGGTGTTTCACGTGAAACGTCGAAGGGGGCGCCATGTTTCACGTGAAACATGGCGCCCCCTCTCGCTGACCGGGCTTCAGGAGTTCCGCTCCTGCTTGGCCCACCACTCCTTCAGGGCCTCCACCGCAGCATCGCGGCCCATGGGCCCGTGCTCCAGGCGCAGCTCCAGCAGGTGCTTGTAGGCGCGACCGACGGCAGGGCCCGGCTTGACGTCGAGGATCTCCATGATCTGGTTGCCGTCGAGGTCGGGCCGGATGGCGTCCAGCTCCTCCTGCTCCTTGAGCTGCTCGATGCGCTCCTCCAGACCGTCGTACGCCCGGGACAGCTGCGCCGCCCTGCGCTTGTTGCGCGTGGTGCAGTCCGAGCGGGTCAGCTTGTGGAGACGATCGAGAAGCGGGCCGGCGTCACGGACGTAGCGGCGGACGGCGGAGTCGGTCCACTCGCCGGTGCCGTAGCCGTGGAAGCGCAGGTGCAGCTCGACGAGACGCGAGACGTCCTTGACCAGTTCGTTGGAGTACTTCAGCGCCGTCATGCGCTTCTTGGTCATCTTCGCGCCGACCACCTCGTGGTGGTGGAACGAGACCCGGCCGTCGCTCTCGAAGCGGCGCGTGCGCGGCTTGCCGATGTCATGCAGCAGCGCGGCCAGCCGGAGTGTCAGGTCGGGGCCGTTCTCCTCCAGCGCCATCGCCTGCTCCAGGACGATCAGCGTGTGGTCGTACACGTCCTTGTGCCGGTGGTGCTCGTCCCTCTCCAGCCGCAGCGCCGGCAGCTCGGGCAGCACATGCTCGGCGAGCCCGGTGTCGACCAGAAGGGTCAGGCCCTTGCGAGGGTGGGCGGACAGGACGAGCTTGTTCAGCTCGTCGCGCACCCGCTCGGCGGAGACGATCTCGATACGGTCGGCCATCTCCGTCATGGCGGTGACGACCTCGGGAGCCACCTCGAAGTCGAGCTGCGCCGCGAACCGCGCAGCGCGCATCATCCGCAGCGGGTCGTCCGAGAACGACGCCTCGGGCGTCCCCGGGGTGCGCAGCACTCGCGCGGCTAGGTCGTCCAGGCCACCGTGCGGGTCGATGAACTTCTTCTCCGGAAGCGCGACCGCCATCGCGTTGACGGTGAAGTCACGCCGGACGAGGTCCTCCTCGATGGAGTCGCCGTACGACACCTCGGGCTTGCGCGAGGTCCGGTCGTAGGCCTCGGACCGGTAGGTGGTCACCTCGATCTGGTAGCCGTCCTTCTGCGCACCGACGGTGCCGAAGGCGATGCCGACGTCCCACACGGCGTCCGCCCAGGGCCGCACGATCTTCAGGACGTCCTCGGGGCGCGCGTCCGTGGTGAAGTCGAGGTCGTTGCCGAGCCGGCCGAGGAGCGCGTCCCGTACCGAGCCGCCGACCAGGGCGAGCGAGAATCCGGCCGCCTGGAAACGGCGGGCCAGGTCGTCGGCGACTGGCGCGACCTGCAGCGGCTCGGTCACCGCGTGGTCGTGCTCCGGGGCAATGGGGTGGTGTTCGTTGGCGTTCGGCACAAAAGAAGAGGGTACGTGGCCGAAGCATCGCCCAGCGCCCCCATTAAGCGGTCGCCGGCTCCGGCGGGATCACGGACGGTCACCCGTCGCACACACCCAAAGCCTGCTGTTGTGACGTAACTCAACGCATTCGGCGCCTGCGCAGGCCAAGCGCACATATAGAGCGGACAACCACCCCGGACCGATCTTGTGGAGCAGTCCGCGGCACTTCCTCTCAGCGCGCATCGTTACCATGCGTGGACGCACATGGGAACGACCACTGACGACGACGAGGGACGGGCGAGCGCGTGGCCGAGGCGGCAGACTTCCAGGGGACCACTCCCTCACCTGCCCGCCGCCGTCTGCGGCGCACCGCGGCCGTGCTCACCACCGCTCCTCTGCTGGCCGGGCTGCTGCAGCTGACCGTCGGTTCCACCGCGCAGGCCGCGGCCCCCGCCTCGGCGAAGGCCGCCTCCGGCTCGCGCACGGTCGCCGTCTCGCTGGACTCGCTCAGTCCCGCCGTCCCCACCGAGGACGACACCCTGACCGTCTCCGGCACCGTGACCAACAACGGCCGGCAGACGATCACGGACGCCCGCCTCGATCTGCTCCTCGGGCCGGAGCTGGACACCCGCTCGGGGATCGACGACGCCGCCGCGGGCGGCGAGTACACGGCGGGCTCGGACGGCACCGAGATCGGCGACGAGTACGCGGAGAAGCTGCCCGAACTCACTCCCGGTGTCGCGGAGCGCTTCAGCATCTCCGTGCCCGTGGAGGACCTCGACCTCGGTGAGGCGGGCGTCTACCAGCTCGGCGTCGCGCTCTCCGGAGAGACGTCCATCCAGCAGTGGGAGCAGGTGCTGGGCTTCCAGCGGACCTTCCTGCCCTGGCAGCCCGGCGAGGCGGACAGCACCACGCGGACGACGTTCCTGTGGCCGCTGATCTCCGAGCCCCATATGACCGCGCGGACGGGTTCCAACGAGAAGCAGACGCCGGTCTTCCTCGACGACAGCCTCGCCGGGGACCTCGCGCCCGGCGGCCGCCTGGAACAGATGGTGGCGCTCGGCAAGGAACTCGACGTCACCTGGGTGATCGACCCGGACCTGCTCGCATCCGTCGACGCCATGACGGAGAGCTACGAGATCCAGGGCGAGGGCGGCACCACCACGCCGGGCCGCAGCCAGAACGTCGCCAAGCAGTGGCTGGCCGAGCTGCAGGAGGCCGTCGAGGGCAAGGAGATCGTCGCGCTGCCCTTCGGTGACGCCGACCTGGCGTCACTGGCCCACAACGGCACCAAGGTCACCGGCTCGCTCAGCCACCTCAAGGAGGCCACCGAGGTCGCCGCACGGACGGTGGAGACGATCATCCATGTGAAGCCCTCCACGGACTTCGCGTGGCCCGTGAACGGCGCCGTCGACCCGTCGATCGTCAAGGTCGCCACCTCTGCGGGCGCCGACAAGGTGATCGCGCGCAGCGACAGCCTCGAGGAGACCAGCGGACTGACCTACACGCCGTCGGCGCCGCGGCCCATCGGTGGCGGCACCACCGCGGTCGTCGCGGACGCCCGGCTGTCGACCGCCTTCCAGGGCGATCTGGCGACGGCGTCGGCCGGGACGCTCACCGTGCAGCGCTTCCTCGCGCAGCACCTGGCCCTGAACCTCCAGACGGACAAGCAGCGCAGCATCGTGGTGGCGCCGCAGCGCACCCCCACCATCAGCCAGGCCCACACGATGGCCCAGGCGATCGCCGCCCTCCAGGGCAGCCCCTGGAACGAGACCCAGACCCTCACGGACACCGCCGCCGCCAAGCCGGACCCCGAGGCGACCACCGAGGTGCCCTCCGCGTCGCGCTACCCGGCATCGCTGCGCAGGCGGGAGCTGCCGCGCGCGGCGTTCGAGCAGATCGCGGTCACCCAGGAGAAGCTCGACAACTTCACGGTGATCCTCAGCGACGAGTCCCGTGTGGTGACCCCGTTCGGCCGGGCCATGAACCGCGAGATGTCCACGTCCTGGCGCGGCCACAAGGTCGCCGGCCAGAACTTCCGCGACGGCGTGGAGGGCTATCTCGACGACATCGCGCAGCAGGTCAGCCTGATCGAGAAGTCCGAGACCAAGCTCTCCGGACGCAGCGCCACCATCCCGGTCACGGTCCAGAACAACCTGGTGCAGGGCGTCGACCACCTCGTCCTGCGGCTCACCTCCACCAGCCCCAACCGGCTGGAGATCGGCGGCGAGGCGTACGACGAGCAGGCGGTCGCCGTCTCCGGCGGGCACAGCCAGTCGGTGAAGTTCACCACCTCCGCCAACGCCAACGGCAAGGTCACGGTGATCGCCCAGCTGTTCACCGAGGACGGCCGGCCCTACGGCTCTCCCGTCACCTTCGACGTGCGCGTCACCGAGTTCACCGCGACGGTCATGCTCGTCATCGGCGGCGGTGTCCTGCTGCTGGTACTGGCCGGCTTCCGGATGTACACCCAGCGCAAGCGTGCCGCGGCCCGCGACGCCGAGGAGGACGGCCCCGAGGAGACGACCGAGTCCGCCGAAGGACCGGTGAACCCGGACGGCCCCGATGGCCGTCTCACCGAGGAGACCGGGACGTCCGAGGAGTCGGACGCCCGCTCCCGGGCAGGCGAGCCGCAGCAGCCGAGTGACCCGACACCGGACACCGCAGCGGAAAACACGGACCCGTCCGGCACGGGTGAGAGAGTGGACCGTTGAGGATGTCGTGGCCGGTGGGCCCGGGACGATGAGGTGGGGTAACCATGAACGCGCCGTACGACGGTGACCGCGGCCGGGCCGCGGGCGAACCGGGCCACCCCGAGGGCCCGCCGCCCGAGCACGGCCAGGTGCCGCCGCAGCACCCGGCGGACATGTACCTCCAGGACGCCTACGACCAGGACCCCTACCGGGCACAGGACCTCTCCGCCCAGGACCCGGTCTCCGAGGCGCTCTACGATCGCGCCGCGCACCCGCCGCCGCCCCCGGGCAGCTATCCGCAGCAGCCGCTGTACGCCCAGCCGCCGCAGTCGCCGTACGCGCCCGATCCGCGCGTATGGGCCCAGACGCCTGCCCCCGAGCCGGACGGCGCGACCCAGTACCTGCCCTACGGCGACGACCCGCGGACCACGCAGTACGTGGGCGTCGACGACCTGGTGACCCAGGCCGCCGAGGAGCACCACGAGCCGGACGCCTTCGCGCATCTCTTCCGCGACCAGCAGCAGGGCGGCGGCCATCCGTCCGACCACCCGTCCGTGCCGGGGCCCGCGGCGGCGCCGTACCAGGGCGCACCCGGGGCCCCGTACGGGACGCCCCAGGCCGCGGCTCCGGAGCAGTACCCAGCCGCGCAGCAGTACCAGGCGCCCGTGCCGTCCCCCGTCGAGCCGGCCGCGCCGGCGCCCGCGCCCGCTGCCGCGGCCACCGCTCCCCCCGCTTCCCCCGCTTCCCCGGCGAGGAAGGGCGGCCGCGCGTCGGGCCTGCTGAAGTCCAGCGCGGTGATGGCGGCGGGCACGATGGTGTCCCGGCTCACCGGGCTCATCCGCTCGGTGCTGATCGTCTCGGCGCTGGGCACCGCTCTTCTCGGCGACACCTTCCAGGTGGCGTACCAGCTGCCGACGATGATCTACATCCTGACCGTCGGCGGCGGTCTCAACTCCGTCTTCGTCCCGCAGCTCGTGCGCGCCATGAAGGACGACGAGGACGGCGGCGAGGCCTACGCCAACCGGCTGCTGACCCTGGTCATGGTGGCGCTCGGCACCCTCACCGTGGCCGGCATGTTCGCCGCGCCGCTGCTGGTCCGCGCCCTGTCCAACCCCGTCGCCTCCGACGCGGCGGCCAACGACGTCGCCATCACCTTCACCCGCTACTTCCTGCCCTCGATCTTCTTCATGGGCATCCATGTGGTGATGGGCCAGATCCTCAACGCCCGCGGCCGGTTCGGGGCGATGATGTGGACCCCGGTCCTGAACAACATCGTCATCATCGTCACCCTCGGAATGTTCGTCTGGGTGTACGGCAGCGCGGCCAACTCGCACATGACCGTCGACACGATCCCGCCGGAGGGCCAGCGCCTCCTCGGTATCGGCATCCTCCTCGGCCTGGTCGTCCAGGCCCTGGCGATGATCCCGTACCTGCGCGAGACCGGGTTCAAGGTACGGCTGCGCTTCGACTGGAAGGGCCACGGCCTCGGCAAGGCGGCGGTGCTCGCCAAGTGGACGATCCTGTTCGTGCTGGCCAACCAGGCGGGTGCGCTGGTGGTGTCCCAGCTCGCCACCGCGTCGATCGTCGACGGCAACATCGGCGGCACCGGGTACAGCGCCTACGCCAACGCCCAGCTCATCTGGGGCCTGCCGCAGGCGATCATCACGGTCTCGCTGATGGCCGCCCTGCTGCCGCGCATCTCCCGGTCGGCCGCCGAGGACGACGCCGGCGCCGTCCGGGACGACATCTCGCAGGGCCTGCGCACCACGGCCGTCGCGATCGTCCCGATCGCCTTCGGGTTCGTCGCGCTCGGCGTCCCGATGTGCACCCTGATCTTCGGCTCCTCGGGCACCGCGGCCGCCACCAACATGGGCTACATGCTGATGGCGTTCGGCCTCGGTCTGGTCCCGTACTCCGTCCAGTACGTCGTCCTGCGCGCCTTCTACGCCTACGAAGACACCCGCACCCCCTTCTACAACACGGTCATCGTGGCCGCAGTGAACGCGGGCGCCTCGGCGCTCTGCT
Source organism: Streptomyces sp. NPDC053367 (assembly GCF_044545925.1). Lineage (NCBI taxonomy): Bacteria > Bacillati > Actinomycetota > Actinomycetes > Kitasatosporales > Streptomycetaceae > Streptomyces > Streptomyces sp. NPDC053367. The sequence goes on from NZ_JBITYN010000003.1 coordinate 225,353, forward strand.
ACCTCCTGCTGCCCGCCCGCTGGGCCGTGATCGGCATGGCCGCCTCGTACGGCCTGGCCTATGTCATCGGCGTCGGCGTCGCCTGGCAGCGGCTGAGCAAGCGGCTCGGCGGCGACCTGGACGGCGCCCGCGTACTGCGCACCTACGCGCGGCTGTGCATCGCCTCCGTCCCGGCGGCCCTGCTCAGCGGCGCGGCCTGTTACGGCATCACCCAGGCGCTCGGCCTGGGCGTCCTCGGCTCCTTCGCCTCGCTGCTGCTCGGCGGTGCCGTGCTGCTGGGCGTCTTCTACATCGCGGCCCGACGTATGCGCATCGAGGAGCTGAACTCGATGGTCGGCATGGTGCGCGGACGACTGGGTCGCTGAGGCGGGGTAGGCGCACAACCATCGTCGGCTCCTGTGTGTCGTGCACAGGGGCGGACTGTGGGCACAATTGGTTTCGGCGTCGGACGGCGCGCAACGGATCGGGGAGGCAGGACGACGGTGGCGGAACGGAGCAGGGCTGCCGTCGACGTGGCAGACAACAGCGGCGAGACGCCGCTGACCGCCGAGGCGGACCAGGCGGACCAGTCCACGGCCGACGGGGCGGACCAGACCGGGGAGCGGACCACGGACAACGACGAGGCACAGGGGAGCGGCGGGACCGAAGGTCCCGGAAAGGCCTCACCGCCCGAACTGCACAGCGGTCACAAGCTCGCCAGGCGCTACCGCCTCGAAGAGTGCGTCACCCGTCTGGACGGCTTCAGCAGTTGGCGCGCCGTCGACGAGAAGCTCCGGCGGGCCGTCGGCGTCCACATCCTGCCCGCCGACCACTCCCGTGCCCGTTCCGTCCTCGCCGCGGCCCGTTCCGCGGCCCTGCTGGGTGATCCCCGCTTCGTCCAGGTCCTCGACGCCGTCGAGGAGAACGACCTCGTGTACGTGGTGCACGAGTGGCTGCCCGACGCCACCGAACTGACGGCGCTGCTCGCGGCAGGGCCGTTGGAGCCGCACGACGCCTACCAGCTCGTCAGCCAGATCGCCGGCGCGATGGCCGCCGCCCACCGCGAGGGCCTGGCGCATCTGCGGCTCAACCCCAACGCCGTCCTGCGCACCTCCACCGGCCAGTGGCGCATCCGCGGCCTCGCGGTCAACGCGGCCCTGCGCGGCGCCAGTTCCGACTCCCCGCAGCGCACCGACACGGAGGCGATCGGCGCCCTGCTGTACGCCTCCCTCACCCAGCGCTGGCCGTACGAGAACGACGCGTACGGTCTGTCCGGGCTGCCCAAGGACATCGGGTTGATCGCTCCCGACCAGGTGCGGGCGGGCGTGCACCGCGGGCTGTCCGAGCTCGCCATGCGGGCGCTGGTCAACGACGGGGCGACGGCTTCCCGGCACGAGGCCGCGTGCACCACGCCGGAGGAGCTGGTGAAGGCCATCGGCGAGATGCCCCGCATCCGCCCGCCGGAGCCGGCCTTCACCGCACCGCCCGAGTACCAGCGCACCACCTACCAGCAGGGCAACTACGGCCGTCCGGCGCCGCACCCCGGCGTCACCCAGCCGGTGACGGCCCCGCCGCCCCCGCTGCAGAGCCGCCCCGGCAAGGCCCTGAAGTGGGCCGTCTCCGCGCTTCTGATCGCCGCCCTCGGCCTGGGCAGCTGGCAGCTGGCGGAGGCCCTGATGGAGCGGGGCGGCAAGTCCGAGACCCCGCAGACACAGACGACCCAGGGCGGAGACAAGAACAAACCCAAGCCGTCCAGGCCGATCGCGATCCAGGGCGCCCGGGACTTCGACCCCTTCGGCGACAGCTCCGAGAAGCCCGGCGACATAGACAAGGTCTATGACAGCGCGCCGGGCACGTACTGGGAGACGGCCAAGTACTACGGCGAGTTCGCCGCCAAGTTCGGAAACCTCAAGAGCGGTGTCGGTGTCATCCTCGACCTCGGCAAGGTCCAGGACGTCGGCAAGGTGACCGTCACCTTCGAGGGCACCACGTCCGTCGAACTCCTCGCCGCGGACGGGGACGTCGAGCCGCAGACCTTCGAGGAGTTCACCAAGGTCGCCGACGGCGCGGGTGACACGGTGGACCTCAAGCCCGCGAAGGAGCTGAAGTCCCGCTATGTACTGGTCTGGCTGACCGAACTGCCGATGCAGTCCAACGGTGAGTACCGCGGCCGCGTGGTCGACATCAAGGTGACCAGCTGAGGAAGCGGGGGCGCGGGCGTGTGCAGCGACCGGCAGGAACCACCGGACGAGGCCCTTCTGGCCCGGCATGTCGCCGGGGACCCGGACGCCTTCGGTGAGCTGGTGCGGCGGCACCGCGACCGGCTGTGGGCGGTGGCCCTGCGGACGCTGGGCGACCGGGAGGAGGCCGCGGACGCCGTCCAGGACGCGCTGGTCTCCGCCTACCGGGCCGCGCACACCTTCCAGGGAAAGTCGGCCGTCACGACCTGGCTGCACCGCATCACGGTGAACGCCTGCCTGGACCGTGCCCGCAAGACCGCCTCCCGCAAGACCGCCCCGGTCGACGACACCGAGCGGCTGGAGCAGTTGCTGGAGCCGCACGAGTCGGCCTCGGCCCCGGCCGAGCGCAACGACCTGCACCGGCAGCTCATCGAGGCGCTCGGCACCCTCCCGCCCGACCAGCGGGCCGCCCTGGTCCTGGTGGACATGCAGGGCTACCCGGTCGCCGAGGCCGCCCGCGTCCTGGATGTGCCGACCGGGACGGTGAAGAGCCGCTGCGCGCGCGGCAGAGCCAGACTCCTGCCGCTTCTCACCCATCTGCGGCCGGACAGACCCGGTGAGGGCACTTCGAAGGACGAAGGACGGAACCGGACGCAGGGGACATCCGTCCCACCGGCAGCGGGACCGCGCTCTGCCGGTCCCCGGCAACCCGGGCCAAGCGACTCAGCTGCAGTGAAGGGCGGAGGTGGGCGAGCGTGACTTCCACGACGGACACGGCCGGGCACCCGGACGTCGCCGAGATCTCCGACCTCACCGAGGGTCTGCTCCCCCCGACCCGGAGTACGGACGTACGACGGCATCTGGAGGAGTGCGAGCTCTGCGCGGACGTCTACGCGTCCCTGGAAGAGATCCGGGGCCTGCTCGGCACGCTCCCCGGCCCGTCGCGGATGCCCGCGGACGTCGCCGGACGGATCGACGCGGCGCTGGCGGCGGAAGCACTGCTGAACTCCACCGCGCCGGCCTCCGAGGACACGGAACGCGCCGAGCGCAGCGTGCCGACCGCGGCCAACAGCGCGCGTGTTTCACGTGAAACATCGGCCGACCGGCCCGCGGGGAACGCCCGGACCGCCACCACCGGCCCCGGCCGCAAGGGCCGCCGTCCGGGCAGCAGGCGCAGGGTCGCCGTCCTCGGCGCCGCCTTCACCGCGGCCGCCCTGGGGCTCGGTTCCGTACTGCTGTCGTCGTGGGGCGGGGGTTCGCCGGCGTCGCCCGATCGCGACGAGCAGTCCTCCGCCTCGGACACCTTCGCCGCGGGAACGCTCGAGCGGGAGGTCACCGGCCTCCTCTCCACGAAGGAGAGCCTGCGCGAGGGGTCCCGCACTCCCCACAGCCTCGGCGTGGAGGGCGGACCCGACACCGGGCGGCCCAGGGTCTTCCAGCAGCCCGTGGTGCCCGACTGCGTGCAACAGGGCATCGGCCGCAAAGACACGGCGCTCGCCACCGAGGAAGGCGTCTACAAGGGTCGCGAGGCGCTCCTCGTCGTACTGCCGGACACCTCCGACAGCAGCCGCGTCAGCGTCTACATCGTCGACGCCCGCTGTGTGGAGCAGGACTCCACCGCCAAGGCGGAGGTTCTACTGAAGGACTCCTACGCCCGTCCCTGACCCCTCACCTCGTCTCTTGTGTCACCGGTGGGTCTCCCCTTCGTGTGCCCGGACACAGCGGGAATGCGCGCCCCTTAGGATCCGTTGGGTGGGGTGAGAGTTCCGAAAGGCTCCCACCGGTCGAACGACGCAGTCCAGAGACGAGGAATCAAGCCGTGAGCGACGTCCGTAACGTGATCATCATCGGCTCCGGGCCCGCCGGCTACACGGCGGCGCTCTACACCGCGCGCGCGTCGCTGAAGCCCCTGGTGTTCGAGGGCGCCGTCACCGCGGGCGGTGCGCTGATGAACACCACCGAGGTGGAGAACTTCCCGGGCTTCCAGGACGGCATCATGGGCCCCGAGCTCATGGACAACATGCGCTCCCAGGCCGAGCGGTTCGGCGCCGAGCTCATCCCGGACGACATCGTCTCCGTCGATCTGACCGGTGAGATCAAGACGGTCACGGACACCGCGGGCACGGTCCACCAGGCCAAGGCCGTCATCGTCGCCACCGGCTCCCAGCACCGCAAGCTCGGGCTGCCGAACGAGGACGCGCTCTCCGGCCGTGGCGTCTCCTGGTGTGCCACCTGCGACGGGTTCTTCTTCAAGGACCAGGACATCGCCGTCATCGGCGGCGGCGACACCGCGATGGAGGAGGCCACCTTCCTGTCGCGCTTCGCCAAGTCCGTGACGATCGTCCACCGCCGGGACACCCTGCGGGCCTCCAAGGCCATGCAGGAGCGCGCCTTCGCCGACCCGAAGATCAAGTTCGTCTGGGACAGCGAGGTCGCCGAGATCCAGGGCGAGCAGAAGCTGGCCGGCCTGCAGCTTCGGAACCTCAAGACCGGCGAGCTCTCGGAGCTTGCGGTGACCGGCCTGTTCATCGCGATCGGCCACGACCCGCGCACCGAGCTGTTCAAGGGCCAGCTGGACCTGGACGAGGAGGGGTACCTGAAGGTCGACGCCCCCTCCACGCGGACGAACCTGACGGGTGTGTTCGGCGCCGGTGACGTCGTCGACCACACCTACCGCCAGGCGATCACCGCGGCCGGCACCGGCTGTTCCGCCGCCCTGGACGCCGAGCGCTTCCTCGCGGCCCTCTCGGACGGCGACAAGGCCGAGCCCGAGAAGACCGCTGTCTGACCCCCTCCCGCACTCGCCCCACGCCCCATCAGTTAAGGAGCCCCTCGTGGCCGGCAACCTGAAGAACGTGACCGACGACTCTTTCGAGCAGGACGTCCTCAAGAGCGACAAGCCCGTCCTGGTGGACTTCTGGGCCGCTTGGTGCGGTCCGTGCCGCCAGATCGCTCCGTCGCTCGAGAAGATCGCCGAGGAGTACGGCGACAAGATCGAGATCGTCAAGCTCAACATCGACGAGAACCCGGCCACGGCTGCCAAGTACGGCGTCATGTCGATTCCGACCCTGAACGTCTACCAGGGTGGCGAGGTTGCCAAGACCATCGTCGGCGCCAAGCCGAAGGCCGCGATCCTGCGCGACCTCGAGGACTTCATCGCCGAGTGATGTGCGGGTGAGACGGAACGACGTTTCACGTGAAACATGAAGGGGCCGGCCCGTGAGGGCCGGCCCTTCCTCATGTCACAGCGGTCGCAGCGCCGGTTCCTTCTGCACCGCTCCCAGCAGCCGGTCCAGCGCCATCTCCACGTCTTCCTTCCAGGAGAGGGTGGAGCGCAGCTCCAGCCTCAGCCGGGGATGAATCGGATGCTGCCGCACCGTCTTGAAGCCGACGGCGAGGAGATGGTCGGCGGGCAGCAGACAGGCGGGCTCCTTCCAGCGGGCGTCCCCGAACGCCTCGATCGCCTTGAAGCCGCGCCGCAGCAGATCCTTGGCCACCGTCTGCACCAACACCCGGCCCAGCCCCTGCCCCTGGAAGCCGGGAAGGATGAAGCCGGTCATCAGCTGTACGGCGTCCGGGGAGACAGGGCTCGTGGGAAAGGCGGAGGAGCGGGGGACATAGGCAGGGGGCGCATAGAGCACGAAGCCCACCGGGACGTCATCGACATAGACGACCCTGCCGCAGGAACCCCAGTCCAGCAGGACGGCGGAGATCCACGACTCCTTCTCCAGCGCCGATGTCCCCGACTTCACCGCGGCCTCGCCGCTGACGGGGTCCAGCTCCCAGAAGACGCATGAGCGGCAGCGCTGGGGAAGGTCCTGAAGGTTGTCCAGCGTGAGCGGTACGAGCCGACGCCCCATGAAGGCTGTTCCTCACTTCCTTCGCCCGCGGCACCACGGGCGGCAGGTGGATGATCCCTTCCCGTTCGCATCGTAACCACCCAGGGATTCGCTCGATACCGGCAGAAAGCAAAGAGCGAGCCGTGTTCCGGTACACACCGGACACGGCCCGCTCTGCTGGCGTTCGGCCTGCGCTCGACGCGCCTCGGCTCAGTCCTCCGAGTCGTCGTCCGCGTCGTTGTCCAGCAGGCTCTTCTGCAGCACCGGCCCCTCACCCGGGGCCAGGGTGCCGAGGATGCGCTCCAGGTCCTCCACCGAGGCGAACTCGACCGTGATCTTGCCCTTCTTCTGGCCCAGGTCGACCTTCACCCGGGTCTCGAAGCGGTCCGACAGACGCGTGGCGAGGTCGGAGAGCGCCGGGGAGAGCCGGGCACCGGCCCGGGGCCCCTTGGCACGGGCGGGCTTCTGCGGCCGCGACCCCATGAGGGTGACGATCTCCTCGACCGCCCGCACCGACAACCCCTCGGCGACGATCCGGTGGGCGAGGCGGTCCTGCTCCTCCGGGTCCTCGACGGAGAGCAGCGCCCGCGCATGACCGGCGGACAGCACCCCGGCCGCAACGCGGCGCTGGACCGTAGGGGACAGCTTCAGCAGACGCAGGGTGTTGGAGACCTGCGGACGAGAACGCCCGATGCGGTCCGCCAGCTGGTCGTGCGTGCAGTTGAAGTCCTTCAGCAGCTGGTCGTAGGCGGCCGCCTCTTCCAGCGGGTTCAGCTGGGCGCGGTGAAGGTTCTCCAGGAGAGCGTCCAGGAGCATCTTCTCGTCGTCGGTGCCCCGCACGATCGCCGGGATCGCCTCAAGCCCCGCGGCACGGCAGGCCCGCCAGCGCCGCTCACCCATGATGAGCTCATAGCGGGCGGGTCCGAGCTGCCGGACGACGATGGGCTGGAGGAGACCGACTTCCTTGATGGAGGTGATCAGCTCCTGCAGCGCGTCCTCGTCGAAGACATCACGCGGCTGGCGCGGGTTCGGCGTGATCGCGTCGAGCGGGATCTCGGCGAAGTGCGCGCCGATGGGAGGCGCGGGCAGCTCCGGTGCGGCGGGAGTCGGCGGCTGCTCTGTTTCACGTGAAACAGGCTGAGCCTCGATCACCTTGCCGGCGGCCACTCCACGGTCGGAGGTCAGCACCGATCCCCCCACCGCAGAGGGATAGGCCGCACCCCCCACCGCCGTTGCGGCTGGCGTCTTCTCCGTCGGGGCAGATGGGATCAGCGCGCCGAGGCCACGGCCCAGTCCCCTCCGTCGCTCGCTCACTGGATCCCCTCCACCATGTTCGGATTGCTCTGTGCGCCGATGTGGGCGCGGGTCGGGTCGTAGGTGATGCCCACGCCCCGCAGCGCGATCTCTCGGGCTGCTTCAAGGTAGGACAGGGCGCCGCTCGATCCGGGATCGTAGGTCAGCACCGTCTGTCCGTAGCTCGGCGCCTCGGAGATACGGACCGAGCGCGGGATGCTCGTCCGCAGCACCTCGTCACCGAAGTGGTTGCGCACCTCGTCCGCCACCTGGGAGGCCAGCCGGGTCCGGCCGTCGTACATGGTGAGCAGGATCGTCGACACATGCAGGGCGGGGTTGAGGTGCCCTCGCACCAGATCGACGTTCCGCAGCAGCTGCCCCAGGCCCTCCAGCGCGTAGTACTCGCACTGAATGGGGATGAGGACCTCCTGGCCGGCGACGAGTGCGTTGACCGTCAGCAGACCGAGGGAGGGCGGGCAGTCGATGAGGATGTAGTCGAGCGGCTGCTCATACGCCTGGATGGCCCGCTGCAGCCGGCTCTCCCGGGCCACCAGGGACACCAGCTCGATCTCCGCACCGGCGAGATCGATCGTGGCCGGGGCGCAGAAGAGGCCCTCGACATCGGGGACGGGCTGCACGACCTCCGCGAGCGGCTTGCCCTCGATCAGTACGTCGTAGATCGACGGCACTTCGGCGTGGTGGTCGATACCCAGAGCGGTAGAGGCGTTGCCCTGAGGGTCGAGGTCGATCACGAGGACCCGGCCGCCGTGCAGAGCCAGGGAAGCGGCGAGGTTGACGGTCGTCGTCGTCTTGCCGACCCCGCCCTTCTGGTTGGCCACGCAGATGATCCGCGTCTGCTCGGGCCGCGGGAGGCCCTCACCGGCACGTCCCAGAGCCTCGACCGCCAGTTGGGCGGCACGACCGATTGGAGTGTCGTCCATCGGGGGCGGTGTTTCACGTGAAACATCCATCCCCGGCGACTCGGTACGGGGACCGGGGACCGGATCGGTCATCGGTCCCGCGATGTTGGCGTCGGACCGCAAGGATTCACTCTCCTCGACTTCAGGCTCGCAATGAACAGAGCCTCCCATGTCTTCGGGGTCGTGAACCAGTGAGGCCGGGGCTTCTGTGGAGAAATCCACCTCTGTGGACAACTCCGTTTCCGCATCGGGTGAACCGACCGGCTCCTCGACCGCCTTCGTGGGCTTGTCGAGCGAGCCGAGACGCTTACGGTCGCGAGGTTCGGCCGCAGCGCGGCCCCGACTGATGATGCCGTGCAGCAGTGAGCGACGTTTCACGTGAAACACGATGCACAGCGCCTACGGCCGAACCCCGGCGACACTCCGTCACGCGTGACAGGGGAAGCTGGTGTGGAGTACCGCTCAGCGGCGTCGCCGTGTCCGTCCCGTGCGCGCGGCCTTCGCCCGCTTCGCCGCGAAACGCACGCCGCCCGGGCTCTCGCCGACCTCCACCCGTACGACCGTGGACAGCGGGTCGACGACACCCTCGCCCACCTGGAGGACGGAGGTGCTTACAGCACCGAGCTTGCTCAGCGCGGTGGCCGCGCTCTTCAGCTCCTCCTCCGCCGTGTCGCCCTTGAGCGCGAGCATCTCCCCGTAGGGCCGCAGCAGCGGGATGCCCCAAGTGGCGAGGCGGTCCAGCGGGGCGACGGCACGCGCCGTCACCACATGCACCGGTGTGAGCTTGCCCATGACCTCCTCGGCACGACCGCGCACGACCGTGACATGGTCCAGGCCGAGCAGCTCCACGACCTCGGTCAGGAAGGTCGTACGCCGCAGCAGCGGCTCGAGGAGCGTGATCTTCAGGTCCTCACGGACGAGCGCCAGCGGAATGCCGGGCAGGCCGGCCCCCGAACCGACGTCGCAGACCGTGACGCCCTCGGGCACGACCTCGGAGAGCACCGCGCAGTTCAGCAGATGCCGCTCCCACAGGCGCGGCACTTCGCGCGGGCCGATCAGGCCGCGCTGCACGCCCGCCTCGGCGAGCAGCTCCGCATACCGGACCGCGTCCGCGAAGCGATCGCCGAACACCTCACGTGCCTGCTCGGGCGCAGGGGGGAGCTCCGCTGCCTCCGTCACGGGGGACCGTCCTTCCGTACCGCATCAGCGCGATCAAGCGCCGACACCAGAACCACCAGAACTATCAGGCTGACAAAATTCGGCCCCGCCTGCGCTACAGACGGGGCCGGTGGAACGTATGGACCGATCAGGCGGGCAACACGACGACGAACCGCTGCGGCTCCTCGCCCTCGGACTCGCTGCGCAGGCCCGCCGCCTTGACCGCGTCGTGCACGACCTTGCGCTCGAACGGCGTCATCGGCTTCATCTTCACCGGGGAGCCCGTGCTCTTGGCCTCGGCCGCGGCCTTGGCGCCCAGCTCGGCGAGCTCGGTGCGCTTCTTGGCCCGGTAGCCCGCGATGTCCAGCATCAGGCGGCTGCGGTCCCCGGTCTCCCGGTGCACCGCGAGACGCGTGAGCTCCTGGAGGGCCTCCAGCACCTCGCCGTCCCGGCCGACGAGCTTCTGCAGGTCGCGGCTGCCCGTGTCGCTGATGATCGAGACAGAGGCGCGGTCGCCCTCGACGTCCATGTCGATGTCGCCGTCGAGGTCGGCGATGTCCAGCAGACCCTCAAGGTAGTCCGCCGCGATGTCACCCTCCTGCTCCAGGCGGGTCAGGGTGTCTGCACCCTCGGCAGCGGCGGAGGTGGTGCCTTCCGTCACGGGATGGACTCCTTCTTACTTCTTGGACGGGGACTTGGGGCGCTGCGGACCCTTGCGCTGGCCGGACTGCGCCTTGCTGCGGCCACCGGAGCCGGCCTTGGGAGCGGCCTTCTTCTGCGCGGCCGGAGCGGGACCCTCGGCCTCGTCGGACTTCTCCAGTGAGGTCTTGGCCGCCGCCGGCTTCTCCAGCGAGGTGGGCTCGCCGGCCGCCTTGGTGGTGACGCCGGACTGGCGCTTGGCCTTGGTCTGGCGCTTGGGCTGCTGGCGACGGGCGGTACCGGCGGCCGTCGTGGTCGTGCCGTCCTCGGCGACCTCCACGGCGACAGCGGTCTCGCTCTTCACCACGGTGCCGTCGGCCTGGGCCGCGAGGCCCGCCTTGCTGAGGCCGTTGATGAACTTGCGCTCGTAATCGTTGCGGTCCCGGCCCTTGGCGACGATGGCCTTGATAATGGTGCGCTCGCTGCGCCGGCGGACCTTGCCGTGGTGCGTGACGTGCTTGGTCAGGCGCTCCAGGTAGGCGGCCTGGGCCTTGGAACCCGGGGTCGGGTTGTTGTGGATGACGTACATCTGCTGGCCCATGGTCCACACGTTGGTGGTCAGCCAGTAGACGAGGACACCGACCGGGAAGTTGATGCCGAAGACGGCGAAGATGACCGGGAAGACGTACATCAGCATCTTCTGCTGCTGCATGAACGGCGTCTTCACACTGGTGTCGACGTTCTTCGTCATCAGCTGGCGCTGCGTGTAGAACTGCGACAGCGACATCAGGACGATCATGACCGCGGTGACGATGCGGACGCTGGTCAGCGAGGCGTCGAGCGCGGCGACGTCGGAGCCGCTGTCGGTGAACTTCGCGGCGAGCGGGGCCCCGAAGATGTGCGCCTTCTGCGCGCTCTCCAGGAGGCTCTGGTTGATGACACCGACGGTGTCGCCGTTCGCGATGCCGTTGAGCACGTGGTACAGGGCGAAGAAGAACGGCGACTGGGCCAGGATGGGAAGGCACGAGGAGAGCGGGTTGGTACCCGTCTCCTTGTACAGCTTCATCATCTCTTCGGACTGGCGCTGCCGGTCGTTCTTGTAGCGCTCCTGGATCTTCTTCATCTCGGGCTGGAGCGTCTGCATGGCCCGCGTCGCCTTGATCTGCTTCACGAAGAGCGGGATCAGGCAGATCCGGATGACGATCACCAGGGACACGATGGACAGGCCCCAGGCCCAGCCCGTATCAGGTCCGAAGATCGCACCGTACAGGCTGTGGAACTGCACGATGACCCATGAGACGGGTGTGGTGATGAAACTGAAGAGGCTGGCAATCGTGTCCACTAATCATGCTCCTTGGGCATGGGACGGGGTCTCTGCGGCCGGGCTCGAAGGACTCGAAGAGCTCAACGCATTCTGTCCCTCGGTGGCCGGTTCGGCGGAGGAGGGCCCGCCCTTGCGTGCGCGCCAGGCAGTGCGCACCATCTCGTGCCATCGCGGGCGCTTGCGCGGCGGGACATGGTCCACACCGCCCAGCGACCACGGATTGCAGCGGAGGATGCGCCAGGCGGTCAGGGCCGTGCCCTTGATCGCACCGTGCCGGTCGATGGCCGTATAGCCGTAGTGGGAGCACGACGGGTAGTACTTGCACACCGGCCCGAGCAGTGGACTGATCGTCCACTGGTACAGCTTGATCAATGCCAGCAGCGGGTACTTCATCGCGCGCCCCCTCCCAGAAGCCGCTGAAGGGCGGCGTCCAGGTCTTGGGCCAGCTGTTCATGGTCGGCGTCGCCCGAACCGGGCAGCGCTCGTACCACTACCAGGCTACCGGGGGGCAGCAGGGCCACCCGGTCGCGCATCAGATGACGAAGTCTGCGCTTGACCTTGTTGCGCACGACCGCTCCACCCACTGCCTTGCTCACGACGAAACCCGCACGCGTCGGAGGAGCGCTCTCCCCAGGCGCGTGCGGGTCCGTGGCACCGCTTCGTAGATGGACGACGAGCAGAGGGCGACCGGCCCTGCGTCCTCGTCGTACCGCGGTCGCGAAGTCCTCGCGCCGCCTCAGCCGGTTCTCGGTGGGCAGCACGACGTCATGACCTGACCGGGATCAGGCGGACAGACGGGCGCGACCCTTGCTGCGGCGGGACGCCAGGACGGCGCGGCCGGCACGGGTACGCATCCGCAGCCGGAAGCCGTGGGTCTTCGCGCGACGACGGTTGTTCGGCTGGAAGGTGCGCTTGCTCACTCGGGGGCTCCAGAAAGAATCAGTAGTTGCGGGGTGCCGTCCTGGCTGTCACCGTGCGCCCACGAGTAGCTCGCGTTACGCCCGAGTGCACCGCTTTCCGATCACCTTGACGCGATCTGTGCCCATCGGAGGCAGGCGGCAGCAGCCATCGACAACTCGACCTGGTTACGGTACGCGGGGCTACGCCATCCGGTCAAACCAACGGCGGACGGGAGACACTGTCCACAGCCTGGGGACAACAACTTGAACCGTACCCGCCGCGCTGACTACCGTGGCTGGACTCCGATTCGTTCCCTTGTCCCCGGCCCGGCGGGTTCGTCCCCGCCGACCATCTGATCTACATCCCGAGCCGTTCCGCGAACCACACGTTCGTGGGACCTGTGAGAGAGCGTGCCCTGTGGCTGACGTACCTGCCGATCTTGCCGCAGTGTGGCCACGAGTACTCGAGCAGCTTCTCGGCGAGGGCCGCGGACAGGGCGTCGAGGCCAAGGACGAGCACTGGATCCGCCGCTGCCAGCCGCTCGCGCTGGTCGCAGACACCGCGCTGCTGGCCGTACCGAACGAGTTCGCGAAGAACGTGCTCGAAGGACGTCTCGCGCCGATCGTCAGCGAGACGCTGAGCCGTGAGTGCGGTCGCCCGATCCGTATCGCGATCACCGTCGACGACTCCGCGGGCGAGCCCTCGGCACCCGCGCAGCCGCAGTCCCGCTACGAGGAGTCCGAGCCGGCCTCCTACGACGGCTACGGCCGCCACCGCGCCGAGCCGCTCCCGGGCACCGGCGAGCAGCTCCCCTCCGCGCGGCCGGCCTACCCCTCGGAGTACCAGCGCCCCGAGCCGGGCGCCTGGCCGCGCCCCGCGCAGGACGAGTACAGCTGGCAGCAGCCCCGCCTCGGCTTCCCCGAGCGCGACCCGTACGCCTCGCCCTCCTCGCAGGACACCTACGGCGGCCAGGACACCTCCTACGGCGCCCAGGACTACCGCCCGAAGCCCCCGGAGCGGCCGCTGTACGAGCAGCAGCGCGCGGACTTCGACGGCGGGCGCGGCGACTACGACCAGCGCAACGGACGCCGTGAGCTGCCCGAGCCGGGCCCCGGTTCCGGTCCGGTCCGCCGCGGCGGCACGGCCCCGGGAGGCCCGGCGACGCCTCCCTCCGCGGGATCGCCCTCGCTCGGCTCGATGAGCGGGCAGTCCGCCGCGGCCGGCGGCCCCGGTGAGCCGACCGCGCGGCTGAACCCCAAGTACCTCTTCGACACGTTCGTGATCGGCGCGTCCAACCGCTTCGCGCACGCGGCCGCGGTGGCCGTCGCCGAGGCACCCGCGAAGGCCTACAACCCCCTGTTCATCTACGGGGAGTCGGGCCTCGGCAAGACGCACCTGCTGCACGCGATCGGGCACTACGCGCGCAGCCTCTACCCGGGCACGCGCGTGCGGTACGTGAGTTCGGAGGAGTTCACCAACGAGTTCATCAACTCCATCCGCGACGGCAAGGGCGACAGCTTCCGCAAGCGCTACCGCGAGATGGACATCCTGCTCGTCGACGACATCCAGTTCCTGGCGGACAAGGAGTCGACGCAGGAGGAGTTCTTCCACACCTTCAACACGCTCCACAACGCCAACAAGCAGATCGTGCTCTCCAGCGACCGGCCGCCCAAGCAGCTGGTGACGCTGGAGGACCGGCTGCGGAACCGTTTCGAGTGGGGCCTGATCACCGACGTGCAGCCGCCCGAGCTGGAGACGCGGATCGCGATCCTGCGCAAGAAGGCGGTGCAGGAGCAGCTCAACGCCCCGCCCGAGGTGCTGGAGTTCATCGCGTCCCGGATCTCGCGGAACATCCGCGAGCTGGAGGGCGCGCTGATCCGGGTGACGGCGTTCGCGTCGCTGAACCGGCAGCCGGTGGACCTGGGCCTGACGGAGATCGTCCTGAAGGACCTGATCCCGGGCGGCGAGGACTCGGCCCCCGAGATCACCTCCACGGCGATCATGAGCGCCACGGCGGACTACTTCGGGCTGACCGTGGAGGACCTGTGCGGCACCTCGCGCGGCCGCGCGCTGGTCACGGCCCGGCAGATCGCCATGTACCTGTGCCGTGAGCTGACGGATCTGTCGCTGCCGAAGATCGGCGCGCTGTTCGGCGGACGCGACCACACCACGGTCATGCACGCCGACCGCAAGATCCGCAATCTGATGGCCGAGCGGCGCTCGATCTACAACCAGGTCACCGAGCTCACCAACCGCATCAAGGCCGGCTGACAGCCGCCTCAGGACCGCCTCACGACCCGCTCAGGCGTGGATCAGCCCTGCCCCGGTCCGCCGCAGTGGTGCCCGCGGGGCACCGCAGGCGCCCCGTTCAGAGCCCCGCCCAACCCTCACCACGGCCCCATCACGGCCCTCCTACGACACCCAAGGGCGCTCCGGGAACGATTCCCGGGGCGCCCTTCTCGTTTCCCCGGGGTCATCCTCTGTTCGATTCCGGGCGGGGTTACGGCCGCTCTCCACAGATTCGGCGACTTTCTTCCGTCCCCAGGGTGGGGACGCTGAAGTTGTCCCGAACTCTGTCCACAGGCGAGCCTGTTGAAGGATCATCAGGCCAGGTCACATGCCTGTGGATTCGTGGACGAAGACTGTCCACAGGGTGTGGACGAAAAAAGTATCCACAGGCTGTGCATGAAGTTTTCCACCGACAACCCACAGGCTGAGGCCGGTTGTCCCCAATGATCCCCGGCTTCTCCACATGCCTGTCCACTGTTCGGCAACCCGACGCAGCCGCCCACCGGGTCGAGTGAAAGGCGTCACACGAAGTTGCCGGGTTGCCCTGTGGGAAAGCCGGGTAAAGCTGGGGACGAGTCTGGGGAGAACTCCGCCCTCCCTGGGGACGAGGTGTGCAGAACTTTCTGTTCTCCACAGACCACCCCGGTTGTCCACCGGCTCCGCCCACAGGGCCTGGGGACAAAATTTGGGGCCTGACCTGCGGAAACGAAGTTATCCACGGTATCCACAGGCCCTACTACTACGAACGACTAGAGAGAGCCCGGAATCCGTTTCGAAGCGGGGGCTGTGCACAACTTGCTCTCCGGCGCTTGTCCGCGGCCCGTCACGACTTGACCCCGAGGGGCACCGACTGTCAGTGCGGTGCGTCAGACTGGTCCCCGGTGTCCTTCCCGTCCCACGGGTCGCCGACACCGAGACAGACGACGAAGCGAAGCAGGGCGAGAAGCGCCGGCAACAGCAGGAGGCGGCTAACCGTGAAGATCCGGGTGGAACGCGACGTACTCGCGGAGGCAGTGGCCTGGGCGGCGCGCAGCCTCCCGGCCCGTCCGCCGGCGCCTGTCCTCGCCGGCCTGCTGCTCAAGGCCGAGGACGGCCAGCTGAGCCTGTCGAGCTTCGACTACGAGGTCTCCGCGCGGGTCAGCGTCGAGGCCGAGGTCGACGAGGAGGGCACCGTCCTCGTCTCCGGCCGGCTGCTGGCCGACATCTCCCGCGCCCTCCCCAACCGCCCGGTGGAGATTTCCACAGACGGTGTACGGGCGACCGTGGTCTGCGGCTCCTCGCGGTTCACCCTCCACACCCTGCCTGTGGAGGAGTACCCGGCGCTGCCGCAGATGCCGAACGCGACGGGTACGGTCCCCGGCGAGGTCTTCGCCTCCGCCGTGTCCCAGGTGGCCATCGCGGCCGGCCGTGACGACACGCTGCCCGTGCTGACCGGTGTGCGCATCGAGATCGAGGGCGACACCGTCACGCTGGCCTCCACCGACCGCTACCGCTTCGCGGTCCGCGAGTTCCTGTGGAAGCCGGAGAACCCGGACGCCTCCGCGGTCGCCCTGGTGCCCGCCAAGACGCTCCTGGACACCGCCAAGGCCCTCACGAGCGGCGACAGCGTCACGCTGGCGCTGTCCGGCTCGGGCTCGGGCGAGGGACTGATCGGTTTCGAGGGCGCCGGCCGCCGGACGACGACCCGCCTGCTGGAGGGCGACCTCCCGAAGTACCGCACGCTCTTCCCGACCGAGTTCAACTCCGTCGCCGTGATCGAGACCGCCCCCTTCGTGGAGGCCGTCAAGCGTGTGGCCCTGGTCGCCGAGCGCAACACCCCGGTGCGGCTCAGCTTCGAGCAGGGCGTGCTGATCCTGGAGGCCGGCTCCAGCGACGACGCACAGGCTGTGGAAAGGGTCGACGCCCAGCTGGAGGGCGACGACATCTCGATCGCCTTCAACCCGACCTTCCTGCTGGACGGCCTCAGCGCGATCGACTCCCCGGTGGCGCAGCTGTCCTTCACGACCTCGACCAAGCCGGCGCTGCTCAGCGGCAAGCCGGCGCTGGACGCCGAGGCGGACGACGCCTACAAGTACCTGATCATGCCGGTGCGGCTCAGCGGCTGACGCTAGCGGAGTTGTCCACAGGCCGTGGGAAAAGCGTCCCCGGCCTGTGGGGAAACCGCAGGTGAGGGCGCGGCCGAAGGTGTACGTATGAGCGCGTATGCCCACAGCTGTGCGTGACCGTCCGGGTTTAGGCTCGGACATGGGTACGAAGGTGCCTCACACGCCACAGCAACCTAAGGAACAACTGATGGAGCTTGGTCTCGTCGGCCTCGGCAAGATGGGCGGCAACATGCGCGAGCGCATACGCCGCGCGGGCCACACCGTCATCGGCTACGACCGCAACCCGGACCTCGCGGACGTCCACAGCCTCAAAGAGCTTGTGGACAGCCTCCAGGGCCCGCGCGTGGTCTGGGTGATGGTCCCGGCCGGCGGTCCCACCCAGTCGACGATCGACGAGCTCGCCGAGCTGCTCGAGCCCGGCGACGTGGTCGTGGACGGCGGCAACAGCCGCTGGACGGACGACGAGAAGCACGCCGAGGAGCTGGCGGCCAAGGGCATCGGTTTCGTCGACTGCGGTGTCTCCGGCGGTGTCTGGGGCCTGGAGAACGGCTACGCGCTGATGTACGGCGGTGACGCGGAGAACGTCGCCAAGGTGCAGCCGGTCTTCGACGCGCTCAAGCCGGAGGGTGACTTCGGCGCGGTGCACGCCGGCCGGGTCGGCGCGGGCCACTTCGCCAAGATGGTCCACAACGGCATCGAGTACGCCATGATGCAGGCCTACGCCGAGGGCTGGGAGCTGCTGGAGAAGGTCGACTCCGTGGAGAACGTCCGCGAGGTCTTCCGCTCCTGGCAGGAGGGCACCGTCATCCGCTCCTGGCTGCTGGACCTCGCGGTCAACGCCCTCGACGAGGACGAGCACCTGGACGGCCTGCGCGGTTACGCACAGGACTCCGGCGAGGGACGCTGGACGGTGGAGGCCGCGATCGACAACGCCGTGCCGCTGCCCGCGATCACGGCGTCGCTGTTCGCGCGGTTCGCCTCCCGCCAGGAGGACTCCCCGCAGATGAAGATGATCGCCGCGCTGCGCAACCAGTTCGGCGGCCACGCGGTCGAGAAGAAGTAGTCCACAGCCTGGGGAAACCCGGGCCGCACCTGCACGCCGGGGGAGGTCGGCGAACGACATGCACGTGACGCATCTGTCGCTGGCCGACTTCCGCTCCTACGCCCGGGTCGAGGTCCCGCTGGACCCGGGCGTGACGGCCTTCGTCGGCCCCAACGGACAGGGCAAGACGAACCTCGTCGAGGCCGTCGGCTACCTCGCCACCCTCGGCAGCCACCGCGTCTCCTCCGACGCGCCCCTGGTGCGCCTGGGCGCCGACCGCGCGGTGATCCGGGCGCAGGTCCGGCAGGGCGAGCGGCAGCAGCTGGTCGAGCTGGAGCTGAACCCGGGCAAGGCCAACCGCGCCCGCATCAACAGGTCGTCGCAGGTCAGACCGCGTGACGTGCTGGGCATCGTACGGACGGTGCTGTTCGCGCCGGAGGATCTCGCGCTGGTCAAGGGCGATCCCGGTGAGCGGCGGCGCTTCCTCGACGAGCTGATCACCGCGCGCTCCCCGCGCATGGCGGGGGTGCGCTCCGACTACGAGCGGGTGCTCAAGCAGCGCAACACCCTGCTGAAGACAGCCGCGCTCGCGCGCAGGCACGGCGGGCGGTCGATGGACCTGTCCACGCTCGACGTGTGGGACCAGCACCTCGCGCGGGCCGGCGCCGAGCTGCTCGCACAGCGGCTCGACCTGATCGCGGCGCTGCAGCCGCTGGCCGACAAGGCGTACGAGCAGCTGGCGCCCGGGGGCGGGCCGGTCGGCCTTGAGTACAAGCCGTCGGCGCCCGGCGAGGCGCACACGCGTGAGGATCTCTACGCCCAGCTCATGGCGGCGCTCGCGGAGGCCCGCAAGCAGGAGGTCGACCGGGGCGTCACGCTCGTCGGCCCCCACCGGGACGACGTGGTGCTCAAACTCGGTCAGCTGCCCGCCAAGGGGTACGCCTCCCACGGGGAGTCCTGGTCGTACGCGCTGGCCCTGCGGCTCGCCTCCTACGACCTGCTGCGGGCCGAGGGCAACGAGCCGGTGCTGATCCTCGACGACGTGTTCGCCGAGCTGGACGCCCGGCGCCGGGAGCGGCTGGCGGAGCTGGTCGCGCCGGGCGAGCAGGTGCTGGTGACGGCCGCGGTCGACGACGACGTACCGCAGGTGCTGGCCGGCGCGCGGTACGCGGTGTCGGGTGGGACGGTGGAACGCGTATGAGCACCGAGAAGCCCCCTGCCGGCAAGGAACCCTCCGGGGTCGACCTCGCGCGCGTGGCGCTGCGGGCGGCGAAGGAGGCGGCACGCGCGCGTGGAGACGCGGCGCAGCAGAGGAAGCAGGCGCGGCGGGGCGGCGGCCTGCGCTCCGGCGCGCGCGCCGACGGACGCGACCCGATGGCGCTGGGCGCGGCGATCAACCGGCTGCTCACCGACCGAGGCTGGGAGACACCGGCGGCGGTGGGCGGGGTCATGGGGCGCTGGCCGGAGATCGTCGGCGAGGACGTGGCCAAGCACTGTGTGCCGGACCGGTACGACGAGGACGAGCGGGTGCTCGTGGTGCGCTGCGACTCCACCGCGTGGGCGACGAACCTGCGGCTGCTCGCGCCGACGCTGGTCGCACGGCTGAACCAGGACCTCGGACACGGCGCGGTGCGGCTGCTGAAGGTGCTCGGTCCAGGCAGCGCCCCCCGCCGCTACGGGCCGCTGCGGGCGCCGGGGAGTTCGGGGCCGGGGGACACGTACGGCTGACGGGCTCGCGTCCGCGCGGCGCACAGCCACAGGCCGGCACAGCCGCCACCGCCAGGGATCGAAGTGAGCGAGATCACATCTGTGATCCCGCTCCCGCGGCCTTTCCACAGGCTCCGTCGTCTTGTCGTACAACTGCACGCGGATGCGAATCGCCACCTGACCCGGGAGTAGCGAGGGGTTGACGGCTCGAAGCGCTAGGCGGCGCTGTGAGCCTCTTGGAGCCCCCATCCGCATATCGGGAGTCGGCCGAGGCCGGTTCAGGGCGGCACATGAGGACTCAGGTACCGGCAAACCCCCATCAGTGTCAGTGCTACCGGTAGACTGGAAGACAATCCCGCCCCGCGACGCGGGGAGGCCCGGGAGAAGCTGAGCAACGCTGATCAAGGCTTACCCACGCAACATGCCGCAGCCGCTCCGGCAAATGCCGACGAGCTCGGCTCGTGCTGTGCCAGAAAGGGCGCTTCGTGGCCGATTCCGGCAACCCCAACGAGAACATCCCGTCCACCGAGGCCCCGGCCGGAGTCGCCGAGGCCTCTGCAACGGCGTACGACGCCAGTGCCATCACCGTCCTCGAGGGTCTGGACGCGGTCCGCAAGCGACCCGGCATGTACATCGGCTCGACCGGTGAGCGGGGACTGCACCACCTCGTGTACGAGGTCGTCGACAACTCCGTCGACGAGGCCCTGGCCGGCCACGCGGACACCATCGACGTCACGATCCTGGCCGACGGCGGCGTACGCGTCGTCGACAACGGCCGTGGCATCCCGGTCGGCATCGTCCCCTCCGAGGGCAAGCCGGCCGTCGAGGTCGTGCTGACCGTGCTGCACGCGGGCGGCAAGTTCGGTGGCGGCGGCTACGCGGTCTCCGGTGGTCTGCACGGTGTCGGCGTCTCGGTCGTGAACGCGCTGTCGAGCAAGGTCTCCGTCGAGGTCAGGACCGACGGCCACCGGTGGACGCAGGAATACAAGATGGGCGTGCCCACCGCCCCCCTGGCCAAGCACGAGGCGACCGACGAGACCGGCACCTCGGTCACCTTCTGGGCCGACGGCGACATCTTCGAGACCACCGAGTACTCCTTCGAGACGCTCTCGCGGCGCTTCCAGGAGATGGCGTTCCTGAACAAGGGACTGACCATCAGGCTCACCGACGAGCGCGAGTCGGCCAAGGCCACCTCCGGCGCGGACGAGGCGGGCGCGGACGAGAAGGACGAGCCGAAGACGGTCACGTACCACTACGAGGGCGGCATCGTCGACTTCGTGAGGTACCTCAACTCCCGCAAGGGAGACGTGGTGCACCCCACCGTCATCGACCTGGAGGCGGAGGACAAGGACAAGAGCCTGTCCCTCGAGGTCGCGATGCAGTGGAACAGCAGCTACGCCGAGGGCGTCTACTCCTTCGCGAACATCATCCACACGCACGAGGGCGGCACCCACGAAGAGGGCTTCCGCGCGGCGCTGACGAACCTGATCAACAAGTACGCGCGCGACAAGAAGCTGCTGCGGGAGAAGGACGACAACCTCACGGGTGACGACATCCGCGAGGGTCTGACGGCGATCATCTCGGTCAAGCTGAGCGAGCCGCAGTTCGAGGGCCAGACCAAGACCAAGCTGGGCAACACCGAGGCGAAGACCTTCGTGCAGAAGGCCGTCTACGAGCACCTCAGCGACTGGCTGGACCGCAACCCGGTCGAGGCCGCGGACATCGTCCGCAAGGGCATCCAGGCGGCCACCGCGCGCGTGGCGGCCCGCAAGGCGCGCGACCTGACCCGCCGCAAGGGCCTGCTGGAGTCGGCGTCCCTGCCGGGCAAGCTGTCCGACTGCCAGTCGAACGACCCCACCAAGTGCGAGATCTTCATCGTCGAGGGTGACTCCGCCGGCGGTTCGGCCAAGTCCGGCCGCAACCCCGAGTACCAGGCGATCCTCCCGATCCGCGGCAAGATCCTCAACGTCGAGAAGGCCAGGATCGACAAGATCCTGCAGAACCAGGAGATCCAGGCGCTGATCTCCGCCTTCGGCACGGGCGTGCACGAGGACTTCGACATCGAGAAGCTCCGCTATCACAAGATCATTCTGATGGCGGACGCCGACGTCGACGGCCAGCACATCTCCACCCTGCTGCTGACCTTCCTGTTCCGCTTCATGCGGCCGCTGGTCGAGGCCGGGCACGTGTACCTCTCCCGCCCGCCGCTCTACAAGATCAAGTGGGGCCGGGACGACATCGAGTACGCCTACTCGGACCGCGAGCGCGACGCGCTGATCGAGATGGGCCGCCAGCGCGGCAAGCGGGTGCGGGAGGACTCCATCCAGCGCTTCAAGGGTCTCGGCGAGATGAACGCCGAGGAGCTGCGCGTGACCACCATGGACCAGGAGCACCGCGTCCTCGGCCAGGTCACCCTCGACGACGCCGCCCAGGCCGACGACCTGTTCTCGGTCCTGATGGGCGAGGACGTCGAGGCCCGGCGCCAGTTCATCCAGCGCAACGCCAAGGACGTCCGCTTCCTCGACATCTGAGTCGGTCTCAGCTGACCGCACCAGGAAGGATCTTCACCAGCAATGGCCGACGAGAACACCCCTGTCCCGCCCGAGGGCGACGGCGTGATCGCCCAGCGTGTCGAGCCCGTCGGGCTCGAGACGGAGATGCAGCGCTCGTATCTGGACTACGCGATGTCCGTCATCGTGTCCCGTGCGCTGCCCGACGTCCGGGACGGACTCAAGCCCGTCCACCGCCGCGTCCTGTACGCCATGTACGACGGCGGCTACCGCCCCGAGCGCGGCTTCTACAAGTGCGCCCGTGTCGTCGGCGACGTCATGGGCAACTACCACCCCCACGGCGACTCCTCCATCTACGACGCCCTGGTCCGCCTCGCCCAGCCGTGGTCGATGCGGATGCCGCTGGTGGACTCCAACGGCAACTTCGGCTCCCCGGGCAACGACCCGGCGGCGGCGATGCGCTACACCGAGTGCAAGCTGGCGCCGCTGTCGATGGAGATGGTCCGCGACATCGACGAGGAGACCGTCGACTTCACGGACAACTACGACGGCCGCTCCCAGGAGCCGACCGTCCTGCCGGCCCGCTTCCCGAACCTGCTGATCAACGGCTCCGCCGGTATCGCGGTCGGCATGGCGACCAACATCCCGCCGCACAACCTGCGCGAGGTCGCGGCCGGCGCCCAGTGGTACCTGGAGAACCCCGAGGCCAGCCACGAGGAGCTGCTCGACGCGCTCATCGAGCGCATCAAGGGCCCGGACTTCCCCACCGGCGCGCTGGTCGTGGGCCGCAAGGGCATCGAGGAGGCCTACCGCACGGGCCGCGGCTCCATCACCATGCGCGCGGTCGTCGAGGTCGAGGAGATCCAGAACCGCCAGTGCCTGGTGGTCACCGAGCTGCCCTACCAGGTCAACCCCGACAACCTCGCGCAGAAGATCGCCGACCTCGTCAAGGACGGCAAGATCGGCGGCATCGCCGACGTCCGCGACGAGACCTCCTCGCGCACCGGCCAGCGCCTGGTGATCGTCCTCAAGCGCGACGCGGTCGCCAAGGTCGTGCTGAACAACCTCTACAAGCACACCGACCTGCAGACCAACTTCGGCGCCAACATGCTGGCCCTGGTCGACGGCGTGCCGCGCACCCTCTCCCTGGACGCCTTCATCCGCCACTGGGTGCAGCACCAGATCGAGGTCATCGTCCGCCGTACGCGCTTCCGGCTGCGCAAGGCCGAGGAGCGCGCGCACATCCTGCGCGGTCTGCTGAAGGCCCTGGACGCCATCGACGAGGTCATCGCGCTGATCCGGCGCAGCGCGACCGTCGACGTCGCCCGCACCGGCCTGATGGACCTGCTGGAGATCGACGAGATCCAGGCCAACGCGATCCTGGAGATGCAGCTCCGCCGCCTCGCGGCCCTGGAGCGGCAGAAGATCGTCCAGGAGCACGACGAACTCCAGGCGAAGATCAACGAGTACAACGAGATCCTGGCCTCCCCGGTCCGCCAGCGCGGCATCGTCAGCGCGGAACTCGCCGCGATCGTCGAGAAGTACGGCGACGACCGAAAGACCCAGCTGATCCCCTACGACGGTGACATGTCCATCGAGGACCTCATCGCCGAGGAGGACATCGTCGTCACCGTCACGCGCGGCGGCTACGTCAAGCGCACCAAGACGGTCGACTACCGCGCCCAGAAGCGCGGCGGCAAGGGTGTGCGCGGTGCGAAGCTGAAGGAAGACGACATCGTCGACCACTTCTTCGTCTCCACCACGCACCACTGGCTGCTGTTCTTCACCAACAAGGGACGCGTCTACCGCGCCAAGGCCTACGAGCTGCCCGACGCCGGCCGGGACGCGCGCGGTCAGCACGTCGCCAACCTCCTGGCCTTCCAGCCGGACGAGGCGATCGCCGAGATCCTCGCGATCCGCGACTACGACGCCGCGCCCTACCTGGTCCTCGCCACCAAGGCGGGCCTGGTGAAGAAGACCCCGCTGAAGGACTACGACTCCCCGCGCTCCGGCGGTGTCATCGCCATCAACCTGCGCGAGCGCGAGGACGGCAGCGACGACGAGCTGATCGGCGCGGAGCTGGTCTCCGCCGAGGACGACCTGCTGCTCATCAGCAAGAAGGCGCAGTCCATCCGGTTCACGGCCACGGACGACGCCCTGCGCCCCATGGGCCGCGCCACCTCCGGTGTGAAGGGCATGAGTTTCCGCGGGGGCGACGAGCTGCTCTCGATGAATGTCGTGCGACCCGGTACGTTCGTGTTCACTGCCACAGACGGCGGGTACGCGAAGCGCACCGCTGTCGACGAGTACCGCGTCCAGGGCCGCGGCGGCCTCGGCATCAAGGCCGCCAAGATCGTGGAGGACCGCGGGTCGCTCGTCGGCGCGCTGGTGGTCGAGGAGACCGACGAGATCCTCGCCATCACGCTCGGCGGCGGTGTGATTCGTACGCGAGTCAACGAGGTCAGGGAGACGGGCCGTGACACCATGGGCGTCCAACTGATCAATCTGGGCAAGCGCGATGCCGTGGTCGGCATCGCACGCAACGCCGAGGCGGGGCGCGAGGCGGAGGAGGTCGACGGCGACGTGGCCGTCGACGAGACCGCCGAAGGCGCAGCGCCCACGGCCACGGACGAGGGTGAGGCGCCCTCGGCCGAGTAGCACGAGGAGTGAGTCACGTGAGCGGAGCCACGGGCGCCGGACCGTCCGGTACGTCGACCGGTGCCACTGCCGGTACCGGAACGGACGGCGGCGGCCGTGGCTCCGCCGCGCACGCCACCAGCGGCGGGCCCACCACACCCACATCCTCGTACGGCACTCATGGATCCCAGGGGGGAACTGTGACGGACACCCAGCAGGCTGCGTCACCGCTGCCCGGCGAGCGGCAGCCGCAGCAGCCGGCGGGGCCCTACCACCCGCCGCAGGCCTACCAGACCCAGGGCGGGTCCACCGGCACGGTGCGCCGGCCGCGCACCGGGGCACGGACCACGCCGCGCGTGCGCAAGGCACGGCTGCGGGTGGCCAAGGCCGACCCGTGGTCGGTGATGAAGGTCAGCTTCCTGCTCTCCATCGCGCTCGGCATCTGCACCATCGTCGCCGCGGCGGTGCTGTGGATGGTCATGGACGCCATGGGCGTCTTCTCCACGGTCGGCGGCACCATCTCCGAGGCGACCGGGTCGAACGAGTCCAACGGCTTCGACCTGCAGTCGTTCCTGTCGCTGCCGAACGTCCTGATGTTCACCACGATCATCGCGGTCATCGACGTCGTCCTGGCGACGGCGCTGGCCACGCTCGGCGCGTTCATCTACAACCTGTCCGCGGGCTTCGTGGGCGGTGTGGAGCTGACGCTCGCCGAGGACGAGTGAGACGAGTGAGCGGTCCCCCGCGCCACCTGCCGGATACCGATTTTGGGACTGCGCCGGTCGTGCGCTAATCTTCAGGAGTCAGCGCGCGGGACACACACCGCAGAGCGCGGCGGGGCTATAGCTCAGTTGGTTAGAGCGCATCCCTGATAAGGATGAGGCCACAGGTTCAAATCCTGTTAGCCCCACAGCAGAAGATCGGGCGTCTCCCCTGCGGGAGGCGCCCGATCTGCGTTTCCGTGTGGTCCTGTGGAACGGCCGCGGGGGAGCTGCCGCCCCCCTCGTCCGGTACCGGTCCCTCCCCTCGTGGGGACCGGTACCGGACGGTGGGGTCGGGTCGATCCTGTCGGCGTGGATCGAGCGGACGCGCGTACGTCCCCGGACTGACCGGCGCGTACGCGACCGCAGCATGATCCTGCCTGGTGAGGCCTTCCGGGAGGAGCGTCCGGTGTCCGGATCGAGGCTTTGTCGCAGGTCAGCCGTATAAGGTGAGTTTTCCGGTCCGGACGCCGAGGTGCGGAGGGAAGCAGGGGGTGGACACCTTGAGCGCCGTCTCAGAGGCACGCACAGCCCTCGCCGAACGTCTCGCCCTGCTCTACAGGGAGGCCGGCAACCCGCCGCTGAAGCGGGTGTCCGAGGCCGTGACGCGGCTGCAGCGGGTCGACGAGCGGGGGCGGCCCGTACGGGTCTCAGCGCAGCGCATCAGCGACTGGCGGCGCGCACGCAACGTACCCGCGCAGTTCACCGCCCTCGCGGCCGTGCTCCAGGTGCTGATACCCCAGGCGCGCCGTCTGCGGCCCACACCCGTGTCGCCCGGGCTGTACGAACTGGCCCAGTGGCAGCGGCTGTGGGAGAGCGCGGTGGCCGGCCCGGCCGAGCCGGGCGAGGACCCGGAGCGGCAGCAGCCCGTCTCCGGTGTCTGCCCCTATCGCGGGCTCGCCTCCTACCGGCAGCAGGACGCCCGCTGGTTCTTCGGCCGTGAGCGCAGTACGGCCGCGCTGGTCGCCCAGCTGCGCGAGGTGGAGGCCACCGGCGGCCTGGTGATGCTGGTCGGCGCCTCCGGCGCGGGCAAGTCCTCGCTGCTGAGCGCCGGCCTGGTACCCGCCCTGCGCGAGGACGCCGACCAGCCGCGCACCGTGCTCCAGCTGGTCCCGGGCGCCGACCCCACGGCCGAGCTGATCCGGCGCATCCCGGACCTGGCGGGCGTGGCCGTGACGGCCCGGGCGGAGCCGGCCGGGCCCGGGACACCGGACGGCGCTGACGCACCGCCAGGAGGGCGCGCGGTCCTGGGCCCCCGCACGGCTCCCCTCCCCGACCCCGACAGCCACGACTTCGCCCGCGCCGTCCGGACGGCCGTCGGCGCGTGGGCCGGCCGGGAGGCCTCCCCCTGCGGCCGGCCCGTCGTCATCGTCGACCAGTTCGAGGAGGCCTTCACCCTCTGCCCCGACGAGGCGGCCCGGCGGACGTTCGTACGGACGCTGCACGCCGCGGCCGCGCCCGGAGACGGGGGCGAACCGGCGCCCGTGCTGGTCGTGCTGGGCATCCGGGCCGATTTCTACGAGCAGTGCCTGAGCCACCCCGAGCTCGCCGACGCCCTCCAGCACCGGCACATGGTGCTGGGCCCGCTGACCACGGCGGAGCTGCGCGCGGCGGTCACCGGCCCCGCCAAGGCGGTCGGCCTGGAGCTGGAACCGGGCCTCGCGGAGCTGATCGTGCGGGAGGTGAGCGCCGACGGGCCGCGCGGCGCGCACGACGCCGGGGTGCTGCCCCTGCTGTCCCACGCGCTGCTCGCCACCTGGCAGCGCCGCAAAGGAGGCCGGCTCACCCTGGCCGGCTACCGCGCGGCGGGCGGCATCCAGGGCGCGGTGGCGGCGACCGCGGAGCGGGCCTGGTCGGGGCTGGACCCGGCGGCACGCGCGGCCGCCCGGCTGCTGCTGCTCAGGCTCGTCCGGCTCGGCGAGGACACCCAGGCCACGCGCCGCCGCGGCACCCGGCGCCAGCTGGCGCAGGAGTCGACCGACCCGGACAAGACCGAGGAGTCCCTGGAGGCGCTGGTCCGGGCCCGGCTGGTGACGTTGGACGCCGAGACGGTGGAGATCACCCACGAGGCGCTGCTGCACGCCTGGCCCCGGCTGCGCGACTGGATCGACGAGGACCGCACCGGCAATCTGCTGCGCCAGCGCCTGGAGGAGGACGGCCGCGCCTGGGAGGAGTCCCGCCGCGACTCCGCCCTGCTCTACCGGGGCTCCCGGCTGGAACAGGCCCACGGCTGGGCCAGGTCGGCCGGGGGCACGCTGCTGACCCGCAGCGCGGTGGAGTTCCTGGCCGCCTCGGTCCGGCTGCGCCGGCGCACGGTGTGGCTCGGCCGGGCCGCGGTGTCGGCGCTGCTCGTCCTCGCGGTGGTGGCCGTCGGCGCGGCCGTGGTGGCGTGGCAGCAGCGCGACGACGCGGTGTTCGAGCACGTCCTCGCCGAGGCGGACCGGGTGCAGTACACCGACCCGTCGCTGTCGGCGCAGCTCGACCTGGTCGCGCACCGGCTGCGCCCCGGCGACGAGGGCACCGGCAACCGGCTGGTCTCGATCGTCAACGCGCCCCTGGCCACGCCCCTGAGGGGGCACAGGGGCGCCGTCTACCTCACCAGCTTCCGCCCCGACGGCCGGGTCCTGGCCACCGCCAGCTACGACCGCACGGTCCGCCTGTGGGACGTGTCCGACCCGACCCGCCCCAAGCCGCTGGGCAAGCCGCTGACCGGGCACACCAGTTGGGTGAGCACGGCCGTCTTCAGTCCGGACGGCCGCACCCTGGCCAGCGCCTCCGACGACGGCACGATCCGCCGCTGGGACGTGTCGGACCCGGCGCGTCCGCGCCCGCTCGGCGAGCCCGTCAGCGCCGACGACGGCACCGTCTACCTGCTCGCCTTCAGCCCCGACGGCCGTACGCTCGCCGCCGCCACCGAGGAACACGTCGTCCGCCTGTGGGACCTGGCGGACCCGTCCCGCCCGCGTCGCACCGGCGTCCTGACCGGGCACGAGGACGCGGTGCGGGCCGTCGCCTTCAGCCCGGACGGCAGCACCCTCGCCACCGGCGGCGACGACGACACCGTACGGCTGTGGAACACGGCCGACTGGCATCAGAAGGGCGGGCCGCTGGCCGGGCACCGGGGCACCGTGCACTCGGTTGCCTTCAGTCCCGACGGCCGCACCCTCGCCTCCGGCAGCGCGGACGACACCGTGCAGCTGTGGGACGCGCGCCGGGGCACGGCCCTGGGCTCGCCGCTGACCGGGCACACCGGGCCCGTGTGGTCCGTGGCGTTCAGCCCCGACGGGACGATGCTGGCGGCCGGCAGCGCCGACAGCACGGCGAGCCTGTGGAACGTCCGCAACCCGGCCTTCCCCTCGCAGGTCGGCGAGCCGCTCGCGGGCAGCAGCGGGGAGATGTACGCGGTCGGCTTCGGCCCCGACGGGCGGACCCTCGCCACCGGCAGCGGTGACAGCCTCGTACGGCTGTGGTCCATCCCGACCTCGGACATGGTCGGCCGGATCGGCGCCTTCCGCCCGGACGGGCGGGTGCTCGCCACGTCCTCCCGGGACGAGCACGTCCGGCTGTGGGACATCCGGCGCCCCGCCCGGCCCGTCCTGCTGGGCAGGCCGTTCCGGCCGGCCGAAGGGGACGCGCAGTCACTGGCGTTCAGCCCCGACGGCCGTACCCTCGCGGTGGTCACCGGCAGCCGTGCGGTGCAGCTGTGGGACGTCTCCGACCCCGCCCGCCCGGTCCCCCACGGCCGGCCACTGCCGCTGCGCACCCGGTTCGCCGGGCCCAGCACGCTCGCGTTCAGCCCGGACGGCCGGACGCTCGCGACCGCGTACGACGACCGTGCCGTGCGCCTGTGGGACCTGACGGACCCGGCACACCCGCGCCCCTACGGGCCGCCCCTGAAGGGGCACACCGGCTATGTGAACGCGCTGGTGTTCGGCCCGGACGGGCGCACCCTGGCCAGCGGCGGGGCCGACGGCACGATCCGGCTGTGGCGGGTGGCCGACCCGCGCCGCGCCGAGCGGCTCGGGGTGCCCCTGACCGGGCACTCGGGGCCGGTGAACGCGCTGGCGTACAGCCCGGACGGCCGCACCCTGGCCGCGGGCAGCGACGACAACACGGTCCGGCTGTGGGACATCGCCGACCCGCTGAGGGCGGTCCCGCTGTCCGCCCTCAGGGGGCACAGCGAGGCGATCGTGTCGCTGACGTTCAGCCGGGACGGCCGCAGGCTGGCCAGCGGAGGCAACGACGACACGGTCCGGCTGTGGGACGTGTCCGACCCGGCCGACGCCTCCGCGATCGGGCAGTCGATGAGCCCCAACGCCCGCACCGGCACGTTCCTGGCCTTCAGCCCGGTCAGCCATATGCTCGGCGTCTCCAGCGGCACCGACACCGTACGGCTGTGGGACCTGGACGTCGACGCGGCGGTGGAGCGGATCTGCCGGGTCACCCGGGGAGTGCTCACGCCGGAGAAGTGGCGGGAATACCTGCCCCGGCTGTCCTATTCGGCGCCGTGCGGGGACGACTGAGACACCGGCCGGAACGGCACTGTTCCCGGGCATTGACAGCCTTGTTAGGGTTGGTGTCAGCCCGATCGCTGGTGCATCCCCCGTCGCCAGCGATCGGGCCCTTTTCGTCTGCGCCTCGGTTCGTCTGACGGGTCGTCGGCGACCGGCCGGTTCGGGGCACCGGTCCCTGGGCAGTCACCCCTCGTGTCGACCCCGAGGGCAGGAGTGCGCATGAAGGTGTCCATCGACCGGGAACTCTGCTACGGCTCCGGCGACTGCGCGTACCGCGTGCCGACCGTCTTCACGGTCGTGGACGGGTTCGGCGCCGTCCTGCCGGGCCGCGAGGGCACCGGGGCGGACCCGCTGGTGCGGGAGGCGGCGGAGAAGTGCCCGTCGCAGGCGATACGGACCGAGGACTGAGCCGGAGCGGGTCGAGCCGGGCCGGTCAGACGGCGGCCCGCCATTCCAGGTCCCTCAGCGCACGCGCGCGTGCCTCCGCGACCGCCATGCGCGCCGCCCGCTCGGCCGGGTCGGCATGGGCCGCCTGACCGGTCTCCTGCCCCTCCCACTTGCGGTAGAGCAGCCCCACCTCCGCGGTGAACCACCCCCGGCTCACGGCGTCCAGCGCCAGCAGCAGGCCGGTGTCCTCGGACGCGGGCAACGCCATCCAGCCGCCGAGCGCGAGCAGCAGCTCCCGTCGTACGAAGAGACTGGCCGGGTGGACCGGGGCGCGGAAGCCCGCGGCCTTCCAGGCGGCCAAGACCGCGCCGCGCTCGATCGGGCCGGGTTCCGGGTCGCCCGGAAAGCCCACGGTGGAGCCGTCCGGCAGCGCGTCGAGGACGCGTGAGGTGGCCCAGCCGATCGAGGGGTCCGCCTCCAGCGCGGCGAGGTCGCGGGCCAGGGCGCCCGGGGTGAGCCGGTCGTCGGCGTCGAGGACCTTCACATACGTGCCGTCGGCGTGCGCCAGCGCCAGGGTGCGGGCCACTCCGGGCCCGCCGGGGCGTCCCGGGCGGCCCTGGCGGAAGGTCACGCGCGCGTCGCCGGGCACATGGGGGGCCACGGCGTCGGTCCGGCCGTCCTCCTGTATCAGCCAGTGCCAGTCCCAGCCCGTGGGCAGCTCCTGCGCGCACAGCGAGTCGTAGGCATCGCGGAGGAAGGGCGCGGAGGGCGCGTGGACCGCGGTGACGACGGTGATGCGCCGGTGCGGAAGGGGCGTGCCCTCGGGTACGCCGAAGGCCTCGACGAGTTCCTCGGAGGCCGTCACGGCGTCGCACTCGGTGTGGAGGAGCGGGTCCTGCGGGTGGTCCTGTGTCAGGGGGGCCTGGGTCAGCAGGGATGGGGCCGGTACGTCTTGCGTCAGGTCTCGCGGCGGTTCTTGTGCGGTGAGCCCGGTCTCGTGCTCGGTGGCTCCGGTGCTCGTCCGTCGGACGAGGGGCTGCCGGGCACGGTCCTTCTCCCTTCGGTGGCGCCGGTCGTCATGCACGGCGCGGGTGCGGGGAGGGGGTGGCTCGGGGTTCTGGGTCACCTGCGGTCACCGGTGCTCGTGGCGGCTGCTGCTGCTCATCATCGGCATCAGCCTACGGAGGGTGTCCGTCGGTGGGGATACAAGGGGTGTCACTTCAAGCCGTGCTGCACTGAAGGGTGTTGGAGCGGTGAGAGCCGTGGGCGGCTTCAGTGCTCCTGGTGCCGGGGGGTGCCCTCGGCGCGGTCGGCGCCGCTGCTGCCGAGGGCGCTGACGGTGCCGGTGCCGCCGGTGCTGCCGGTGCTGCCGGTGCCGGCGCTGCCTGCGTAACCGGTGCTGCCTGCGTAACCCGTGTGGCCGGCGTTGTCGGTGCTGCCACCGCTTCCCCTGTTGCCGGCGGTCTCGGCGCCCTCGGCGTCCTCCGCGCAGGGGCCGGTCTCCTGGGCGGTCGTGTCCTCGGTGTCGTTCAGGGGCAGGTGACGGCAGCTCGGGCTCTTGCCGTGGGCCTCGGCGCGGATGCGCTGCTTCATCGTGGGCGGCAGTGACCTGGCGTGGGACCAGGCCCACAGGGGCATCGCCGCCGGCACGGCGAGCGGGGCGCTGCTGTTGCGCGGGGTCTCGGTCTGCGGTACCGGCGCGGCGGCGGCCGTGGCGGCGGTGGTGGTGACGAGACCGAGCGCCGTGCACAGCGCGAGGAAGGCGGTGACGAAGGCGGTCCACAGCTGCATGACCTTGTTCCGGGCCATGACCCCTCACTTTCGGGTTGGGCGATTTGCGTACTTTCCTCATGATGTGTATGCGGCTCGGGAAGTGGTGGACCGACGCCCCCGGCGCGTCGATCTTCAGATGAACACCACACGAATGGGTGCAAGAGCCCGTAAAAAGCCGTGAGAGGGGAGAAGCCGGTGCGAATGGTCACGACCCGTAGGGGTGTGATCACCCTCAGATCACCGTGGTGAACGGCCGTCTACTACGGTGTACGGGACCCGAGTTGGGGGGCCCGCGCAGGTCACCGATCGATATCGGGCGGTGTGTATAGTCGGGCGCCAGAGGTCCCCTACGTCAAGGAAAGACGAGGTCGCGCGGTGAAGAAGCTTCTCCTGGTCGCACTGGCCGCCATCGGCGGGCTCCTCGTGTACCGCCAGATCCAGGCGGATCGCGCCGAGCAGGATCTGTGGACGGAGGCGACTGACTCCGTGCCCACGGGTTCGTGAGTTCCTGATTCGAGCAGACCCCGGCCGCTCGCGCGGCCGGGGTTTTGTGTGTCCGGGGCGCGCGGCAGGATGGGCCCCGGCCGACGGGAGGGGTGGCGCGCGATGGGGCGGCGGCGTACGGCGTGGGCGTGCGGGCGGACGGGTGCGGCTGTACTCTGCGCGAGCGCCGCGCTGGTCCTGGCGCCGGCGCTCGGGGCCGGGCCGGCCCGGGCGGCCGATCCAGCGGGCGGTTTCGCCTTCACGGAGGATGCGCGAAGCGTCCCCGCGGCGGGCAGCAGCACCGACGCCGAGCGCCTGGAGCTCGGCGGCACCTATCGCAGCTCCCTGCCGCACGGCGCGAAGGCCTACTACCGCCTGGAACTCGACTCGACCGCCAACGCGTACGTCTCCGCCACCGCCGTGCCTCCCTCGAACGCCGACGTCTCCGCGCTCGACGGCGTCAGGGTGTCCGTCCAGGACGTCGACGGCGGCATCTGTTCCGTGGACACCGAGACCTTCGGCAGCGTCCGCAGTGCGCGTCCCCTCACGGTGTGGGGGATGCGGGAGCTGACCTCGCGGAGGTCGCGCTGCCAGGAGGCGGGGACGTTCTACGTCGTGGTGGAGGAGGCCGGCAGGGAGCGCGACGGGGCGGACGCGTTCGTGTCGGGGGACTGGGAGCTGGAGCTGACCACCGTGTCGGAACCGGGGCTGTCCCGGACCGGCGCGACCGAGGCGCCCGAGAGCTGGAACTCCGCTCCGCCGGCCGAGCTCACCGGCGACCCGGTCGCCCGCACCGGCGGCCCCGGCTTCGCGCGGGCCACCCGCCTCGGCCACGGAGTCTGGCGGGACGGGATCCGGCCGGGGCAGACGCTGTACTACGAGGTCCCGCTGGGCTGGGGCCAGCAGGTGTACGTCGCCGCCGAGCTGGGCAGCTCGCCCGGGCGGACCGGGGCGACCGCCGGGGCGCTGGACCTGACCCTCTACAACCCGGCGCGCGGTCCGGTCGAGGGCACGAGCACCGGCTACTACGGGCGGCAGCAGTCCGCCGACCTGGATCCGCTGCCGCCGGTCGGCCACGAGAACCGGTTCGCCGTCGCCGACCGGGTCAGC
Organism: Streptomyces sp. NPDC053367; assembly: GCF_044545925.1. Classification (NCBI taxonomy): domain Bacteria; kingdom Bacillati; phylum Actinomycetota; class Actinomycetes; order Kitasatosporales; family Streptomycetaceae; genus Streptomyces; species Streptomyces sp. NPDC053367. The sequence continues at coordinate 258,903 of NZ_JBITYN010000003.1, forward strand.
GGCATGCGGTTCGCCGGCTCGTACTACCTCGCCGTCCACCTCTCCTCCCAGGTGGCCGAGCGCTTCGGCGACGGCCCGCTGGGGCTGACCCTGCGCCTGCGCGTCTCGGGAGCGGCCGGCTCGGGGCCCGGTTACGCGGGGGAGCCCCTGCCGCGGGGGATCTTCGACGTGGCGGGCGGATCGTCCTCGCTGCCGGGAGGGTCCGGCGGGGGCGCGGCGGACGAGGCCGCGATGAGGGCCCTGGCGGTGGGCGGCATCGGCGGCGGCAGCGCGCTGCTGGCGGGGCTCGGGGTGTGGACGGCGGTGGCGCGGAGGCGGGGCGTCAGAGCCGGGTGAGGGCCCAGAAGCCCACGGCGTAGCAGACCAGGGCGAGCAGCAGGACCGGGACGGTCACCTTGGCGGGCGGCCCAGGGCGTCGACGGCGTCGACGGTGCGGACGCTGCCGGCCTTCGTCCGAGCCGTGGGGCACGGCCTGCCGGATCTCTGGCGCGGGGGCGGGAACCTGCGGGTCCCGAGCGGTGTACGAGGCGGTGGAGGCGTCGGCACGCGGCTGGAGGGAGAAGGGGCCGTGGGTGGGCTCGTACGGCGAAGGCGCGAGACGGGTCTGCGGCGGTGCCAGGGGGGCGCGGGGGCGGCGGTCGCCGGAGCGCGCCGGATCCGGCGGCTGTGGGTGATGTGCGTGCGGTACGTGCTGCCCGGACTGTCCCTGGGGCGGGGGTTGCTGGTGGGAAGCCGAGGGCCCGGGCGGCATCGGCGGGGGCAGAGGGAAACTGCCCGTGTCCGACATGGAGACCTGGCGGACCTGGTGAGCCGAGGACGGCGAGGAGGCCGGGGACGGCGAGGAGGCCGGGGACGCCGGAGGTGTCGGAGGTGCGGGGGACGCGTGAGGGGCTCGGAGGTCATGGGCGTCCTGGGGGGCCGGCGGCCGGGACGACCCCGTGGAGCCCGTGGCCTGACGAGGATCACCTGCCGTCGCGCCAGGCCCTGGGGAGCTCGGCACCTCCCCCGAAGGGTCCTCCACCCCGGGCGCCCGCTTCAGCGGCCCGTGCGGCCCGAACCCCGGGGGCAGCGGACCGAGTTGGTCGAAGATCTCGATCAACTCGTCGTCGGGCCCCGGCTCCGGCAGGAGTTCCACCGCGGAGGCGAGTGCCTTGCGCGCCCCCGTGGCCGTACGGAACCGGGCCTCGGGATCGGGCTGCAGCAAGGTCGCCACGACCTGCCACAGCGGCTCGGGAATGCCCTTGGGCGCGCTCGGCGTGCCGTGCGCCGTGAAGTACTCGACGAGCGCCTTGGTGTCCGGCTTGGCGCCCTCCAGCAGATACAGGGCGACCAGCCCGACGGCGAACAGGTCGGCGGAGAAGTCCGGCTCCGCGCCGAGGAGTTGCTCGGGTGCGAGATAGCCGGGCGTGCCCACCACGAGGTTGGTCTCCGTCAGGCGCGGCTCGCCCAGCCGCATGGCGATGCCGAAGTCGGACAGGCGCAGCCGGGGGCGCCCGGTCCCGGTGGCCTCCAGCAGGAGGTTGGCGGGCTTGATGTCGCGGTGCACCACATCTTCGGCGTGCACGGCGGCGAGGCCCGACAGGAGCTGGTCCAGCAGCGTGGCGACGAAGGCGGGCGGCAAGGGGCCGTAGTCGCCGACGAGATGGACCAGCGAGCCCCCGGCGACGAGGTCCATGGTGAACAGGACCTGGTCGTCGTCGGCCGCCCAGCTGGCGGGAGCGAGGACATGGGGGTGGTCGATCCGCAGCGCCTGCTCGCGGACGAAGCGCAACAGGGAGTGGGCGTCGCGCTGTTGGAGCACTTTCGCCGCGACATAGCGCCGCCGGCGGTGGTCCCAGGCGCGCCAGACTGCTCCGACGCCGCCGCGTCCGATCGGGTCGACCAGTTCGTACCGGCCGGCGAACACCTCACCCATCGCTGTGCGCTGCTCCTCCCCCTGCGGCCGACGTCGGCCCCGCCCCCGGTCCCTCGCTCCCCTTACTCCCCAGGCATCTCGTCCGTACTCCCCGGCACCGGCCGGGGTGATCGGTGCGGGTCCGGCCGTCCGACCCCCTCGGCCGGCCGGACCCGGTGGTCAGGCCTGGTGGGCCTGGTAGTGGGCGACGGCGTCGGAGGTGCGGCCGGCGCCGTAGACACGGAGGAACTCGGCGAGCTCCGGGTGCGTGGGGGCGAGGGTGTCGGCGGCGTCGATGATGTCACCGGCGGCGGCGACGGAACGCAGCAGCGACTGGATCTCACGGACGACCCGCTTGACGGTCGGCGCACCCGAAGTGCTCGTCGCCTGCGTCACGTTGCTCAGCACGGAGCCCCCCTGCGACTTCTTGATCTCGTCCATGCGCTCGGTGGCCTCGGCGGCGCTCACGCTGCCGTCGGAGACCTGCGCGGCCAGCTCCTGGAGCAGCTGCACGCGCTGGACGACGGCAGGGTTGCCGATCTTCGCCCGCTGACCGCTCATCAGCTGCGACAGCATCGGTGCCGACAGTCCCAGTACCCCCGCGAGACGAGCCTGGTTGAGGCCAAGATCGTCGATGAGCTTACGGAAGAGCGCCCCCAGCGGCTCCCCGTACCAGTTCCGCTGCAGTTCCCGCGCTCTCGCGGTGGCTTCCTGCTGTGCGGCGTCCATTGCGTCTCCCCATCGCTTCCCCAAAACGCGGTTCGCTGTAGCGAACCACGCCGAGCATCTTACGGAGAGTGGTCGGCCGCAGGGAGCCCCAATCTTTTTGCGAGATCCCCGGGGTGACCCGGTACTCTGGTCTGCGGCACCCGCCGGTGCGAGGCACTTCCGGCGGGCCGCTTGTCGCGGGGCCTTAGCTCAGTTGGTAGAGCGCTGTCTTTGCATGGCAGATGTCAGGGGTTCGACTCCCCTAGGCTCCACGCGCGAAATGCCCTCCGAACTGCGAGAACGCGGTTCGGAGGGCTTTTTTTGCCGCCGTCGCGGCGGATGGCGGAAACCCCGCCGGACCGCGTGCGGACGCACGGATCGGACGGGGTTCGCCGGAAGCGGCCGTTCGAGGCTTCGCCGGGAACGGCCGGTTCGGTGTATCGCCGGGAGCGGCCGGTTCGCGGGCCGCCGAACCGCGACAGCGCTCAGCGCTGGTCGTCGCGGTCCGCCGCCTCCTCCGCCTCCTTGGCTTCCTTGGCCTCGACCTCGGGGTCCAGCACGCCGCTGCCGTCGACGGAGGTCAGCGTCGTCGGCTCGGGGACCTCGGTGGCGGCCGGCGGTTCGACCAGCCAGTCGGGGTTGGCCTGCTTGTCCCACCACTTCCACGCGGCGAAGGCGCCGCCGGCGACCACGCCGCAGATCGCGACGAACTTCACGGCGCGGCCGGCGCGGGCCCGCCGCTCGTGCTTGCGGACCAGCTTGCGGATGTCCTCCGCCGTGACCTGGCCGCGCAGCGCGGCCAGCGCCGCGGCACCGCGCGCCGCGGCCTCGTCCTTCGCGGGCCCGGCAGCGGCCATGGCCTGCTCGATCATGGGCCTGGAATACTCGGCGGCCTGCCGCGCGGCGACACGCGTGCGCGCGGCGGCCTCCTGCGCGGCATGGTCGACCTTGGGCGGCACATGCGCCCTCGCCTCGGCCAGTCGCGGTGCGACGTGGGACGCGTACTGCACACGGGCCTGCCCAGCGGCCTGGGAGACCTTGGGCGCGATCTTCAGGCGTGCCTCGTGCGCGTACAGCGCGGCCCTTTCCTTGGCGGTGTCGGCGTAGGGCGCCACCACTTCCGCGGCGTGCAGCACGCTGTCCTTCGCCGAGCCGGTCGCGGCGCGCACGCTGTCGATGCGGGTCACGGGATCCTCCTCCTCGGTGGCGTACGGTATTTCGACTTTCCACCCTTTTACGGATCATGCCTCCCCGAACGCGCCGCGGCATGTGAGGGCGGGCATTCGGGTAGTAACGGGAGCTTGTCGTCGACAATGCCACGGATTGCCCGGTCTTGCTGGGAAACGCCCGGGCCGGACGACGCACGGTGCACGGCGTGCGAGGATCGGGGGGTCACAGGAAGACAACGGAAGGCACATCGTGGCCGAAGAGCTCTACGCCACCCTCAAGACCAATCACGGCGACATCGAGGTTCGACTGTTCCCGAACCACGCGCCGGAGACGGTCAAGAACTTCGTCGAGCTCGCCCAGGGCGAGCGTGAGTGGACCAACCCCGAGACCGGTGTGAAGTCCGCGACCCCGCTCTACGACGGCACGGTCTTCCACCGGGTCATCAGCGGCTTCATGATCCAGGGCGGCGATCCGCTGGGCAACGGCACGGGTGGCCCGGGCTACCAGTTCAAGGACGAGTTCCACCCCGACCTGCGCTTCGACAAGCCGTACCTGCTGGCCATGGCCAACGCCGGCCCGGGCACCAACGGCTCGCAGTTCTTCATCACGGTCTCCCCGACGGCGTGGCTGAACCGCAAGCACACCATCTTCGGCGAGGTCACCGGCGCGGCCAGCCAGAAGGTCGTGGACACCATCGCGTCCACCCAGACCAACCCGCGCACCGACCGCCCGCTGAAGGACGTCGTCATCGAGTCGGTCGTCGTCGAGAAGCGCTGACGGTCGAACCGCTGACGGTCGAAGCGCTGACGTCGAAGCGCTGACGGTCGAAGCGCTGACGTCGAAGCGCTGAGCGGCTTGGCCCGTCTTCTCCCGACGGGAACCAATCGCCCCGCTCGTCCGTAGGGATGAGCGGGGCGATCGTCCTTCCGCCCTTTCGTTCTGCCCGACGACCGAGGGGACGCCCATGCAGCAGGTGCCGGACGCGCAGCGGATCCCCGTGTGCTACCGCCACCCGGACCGCGAGACGGGCGTGCGCTGCACCCGCTGCGAGCGCCCCATCTGCCCCGAGTGCATGATCAGCGCCTCGGTGGGCTTCCAGTGCCCCGAGTGCGTCCGGGGCACCACCGACGGCAGCGGGCCCGTGGCCCGTGCCACCGCGCCCCGCACCATCGCCGGAGCCACCGTCGTCGGTGACACCCGGCTGATCACCAAGATCCTGATCGTGCTCAACCTCGCGGTGTTCGTCGCCGTGCGGGCGCGCCGTTCGGTGGGGCTCGACCTGGCGCTGATCGGTGCCTGGCCGCCCGCGCCCTTCACCGCGACGGAAGGCGTCGCGGCGGGCGAGTGGTACCGGCTGCTGACCTCGGCGTTCACCCACGCGGAGTACTGGCACATCGGCTTCAACCTGTTCAGCCTGTGGATCATCGGCAGCCAGGTGGAGGCCGCGCTCGGCCGGGTCCGCTATCTCGCGCTCTATCTGCTCTCCGGCCTGGCCGGCAGCACCCTCGCCTATCTGCTGACGGATCCGGCGACGGCCACGCTCGGGGCGTCCGGCGCGATCTTCGGCCTGTTCGGTGCCCTCGCCGTGCTGCTGCGCCGGCAGAACTACGACATGCGTCCCGTGCTGGTGCTGCTGGCGATCAACCTGGTCTTCACGTTCAGTCCGGGAACCAGCATCTCCTGGCAGGCCCACATCGGCGGTCTCGTCGCCGGTACGGCGCTGGCCTACGCCATGGTCCACGCCCCGCGTGAGCGGCGGGCGCTGGTGCAGTACGGGGCCTGTGCGCTGGTGGGGGCCGTGATCGTCGTAGCCACCCTGTTGAGGACGGCCCAGCTCACCTGAGCGGGCTGTTGTCCACAGCCTGTCGCCAAAGCTGTGCACAGTGTGCGCGAACAGCTGTGCCCCCTGAGCCTGACCCGAGTTTCCGCAGGTCAGGCAGGGGGCGAACAAGATTTCGAGCGAGGCTTCGGGCCGGTCGTTCCGTCACACCGGCGTCAACCTCCAAGAGGTTATCCACAGATCGTCTTTCTTTTCCCCAGCATGTGGAAAGTGGCTGTGGATAACTCAGTGGATACCCCTGGGCAGAGGTGTGTTCAGCGCCCGGAGGCCGTTACTTCCACTGCGTCGAGACGCCGAATCCGGCCGCGATGAACCCGAAGCCGACGACGATGTTCCAGTTGTCGAGACTGTCGATCGGCAGCGATCCGTCGGTCACATAGAAGACGACGATCCAGGCGAGGCCGATGAGGAACATGGCCAGCATGACCGGCGCGACCCAGGCGCGGTTGGTGAGCTTGATGGCCTGCGCCTGCTTGACGGGCGGCGGCGTGTAGTCGGCCTTCTTGCGGATACGTGACTTCGGCACGAGGGTCTCTCCTGTCGATGCGCTGCGTGGCCGCGCAGGGTCTGGGTCGGGCTCGGGGCAGCGTACAAGGGTCCGCCGGGACGAATCCGATTGCTCCCCCGGGCGTCCGTTAGCGTAGTGCTTCCGTGGCGCCGAAGGAGATAAGGGTACGTTGAGCAATTCTGCCGACTCTCCCCAGCCGGGATCCAGTACCGGATCCGGATCCACCACCGGATCCACCACCGGATCCGGTACGGGGCCCACTACGGGAGCCGACAGCGGATCCGGTGGCGGCCGCCGTGGACGTTTCCGTCCCGTGCGGGTGCTCACGGTCGCCGTCTTCGCCCTCGCCGGCCTCCTTTTCATCACCAGTTTCAATACGGCCAAGGGCACCAATATCCGCACGGACACGTCCTTGCTGAAGCTTTCCGACCTGATCCAGGAACGCAGCCGCAAGAACGGCGAACTGGACGAGTCGAACGCCGCCCTGCGCGAGCGGGTCGAGTCCCTCGCCGAGGGCGACGACGGCTCCACCGCCGCCGAGGACGCCAAGCTCGCCGCCCTCGAGGAGAACGCCGGCACCCAGAAGCTCACCGGCGAGGCCATCACGGTCACCCTGAACGACGCCCCGCCGGACGCCACCGCCAAACTGCCCGGCTATCCCGAGCCGCAGCCCGACTACCTGGTCATCCACCAGCAGGACCTCCAGGCCGTGGTCAACGCGCTCTGGCAGGGCGGCGCCGAGGGCATCAAGGTCATGGACCAGCGGCTGATCTCCACCAGCGCCGTGCGCTGCGTCGGCAACACCCTGATCCTCCAGGGCCGCGTCTACTCACCGCCGTACAAGATCACGGCTGTGGGTGACCCCGAGAAGCTGCAGAAGGCGCTCGGCGCGAGCCCCGCGATCCAGAACTACATGGTGTACGTCAATGTCTACGGCCTCGGCTGGAAAGTGGAGGAGAACGGGACGGTGACGCTGCCGGGCTACTCGGGCACAGTGGATCTGCACTACGCCGAGCCCGTGGAGTGACTCCCCTCCGGAGCGTCGGCGCGCGTCGCCGTCAGCACCCTCGGCCGCCCCGGCCGTACACGGCCGTCGTCGACCCCGTCCTCCGCGCCCCCGGGGCCACGACCACCGGCTGATCGTCCGGGCGGACCTGGACGAGACCCAGCCTGTGGACGAAGGCCAACGGGAGGCCCTGCGCCGTTAATCTGGTTCGGGCGGCGTGAGGAAAGATGCCGCAGCACGGACGGAAGGGACGGCATGTACGGCTGGATCTGGCGGCATCTGCCGGGCAACGTGTGGGTGAAGGCGCTGATCTCGCTCGTGCTGGCGCTGGCCGTGGTCTACGTGCTGTTCCAGTACGTCTTCCCGTGGGCGGAACCGCTGCTTCCCTTCAACGATGTGACGGTGGACAACCAGTGAGCGCGCGCATTCTCGTCGTCGACAACTACGACAGCTTCGTCTTCAACCTGGTCCAGTACCTGTACCAGCTGGGCGCCGAGTGCGAGGTGCTGCGCAACGACGAGGTGTCGACCGCGCACGCCCAGGACGGCTTCGACGGGGTCCTGCTCTCGCCCGGCCCCGGCGCCCCCGAGCAGGCCGGCGTCTGCGTCGACATGGTCCGTCACTGCGCGGACACCGGTGTCCCCGTCTTCGGCGTGTGCCTGGGGATGCAGTCGATGCAGGTGGCGTACGGCGGTGTCGTGGACCGGGCGCCCGAGCTGCTGCACGGCAAGACCTCGCTCGTGGAGCACGAGGGCCGGGGCGTCTTCGCCGGGCTGCCCTCCCCCTTCACGGCGACCCGCTACCACTCCCTGGCCGCCGAGCCCGCCACGGTCCCGGCCGAGCTGGAGGTCACCGCGCGGACGCACGACGGGATCATCATGGGGCTCCGGCACCGGGAACTCCCGGTGGAGGGCGTGCAGTTCCATCCCGAGTCGGTGCTGACCGAGCACGGCCACCGGATGCTGGCCAACTGGCTGGCGGAGTGCGGCGACCAGGGCGCGGTGGGGCGGTCCGCGGGGCTCGCCCCGGTGGTGGGCAGGGCCACGGCGTGACCTCGGACTGGTACGGCTCGGAGGGGTACGTGCCGGCGCGGGAGCCGTATGCGCCGTACCCGTCGGAGGAGCCGTACCAGCGGGAGTCGTACCAGGCGAAGTCGCTCCAGGGCGACTCGTACCAGGGCGATTCGTACCAAGGAGAGCCGTACGAGGTCCCCTACGAACCCCCGCGGGACGACGAGACGGTGGCCCTGCGGGTGCCGGCCGTCGCGGACGAGTCCATATCCGGCCCGCTGAGCGCCTCCGAGACCTCCGCGGCAGTCGGACACCCCGGCGGGGGGCGTGCGGCCCGCAGAAAGGCCGCCAAGCGCCGCCACGGGCGTCATGGTGGCGGAGCGGCGCCCGCCGGTACGGCCCCGGAGCCCGAGCGACCGCTCTCGCGGGTCGAGGCGCGCCGGCTCGCGCGGGCACGCAAGCCCGGTCCGGCCGTAGTGGCGAGCCGGGTGATCGGCGAGCTGTTCATCACCACCGGCGTGCTGATGCTGCTGTTCGTCACCTACCAGCTGTGGTGGACGAACGTCCGCGCGCACGCGCAGGCCGGCGCCGAGGCCAGGGACCTCCAGGACGACTGGGCCAGCGGCGAGGGCAAGCCGGACGTCTTCGAGCCCGGCGAGGGCTTCGCGATCCTGCGCATCCCCGAGCTGGACGTGGTGGTGCCGATAGCGGAGGGCGTCAGCAACAAGAAGGTGCTCGACAAGGGCATGGTCGGGCACTACGGCGAGGGCGCGCTGAAGACGGCGATGCCGGACGCGAAGACCGGCAACTTCGGGCTCGCCGGGCACCGCAACACGCACGGTGAGCCGTTCCGGTACATCAACCGGCTCAAGCCCGGCGATCCGATCGTCGTCGAGACCCAGGACACGTACTACGTCTACAAGATGGCCTCGATCCTGCCGGTGACCTCGCCGAGCAACGTCAGCGTGCTCGACCCGGTCCCGAAGGGCTCCGGTTTCACGGCTCCGGGGCGTTACATCACCCTCACGACGTGTACGCCGGAGTTCACGAGCAAGTACCGGATGATCGTCTGGGGCAAGATGGTCGAGGAACGGCCGCGCAGCAAGGGCAAGCCCGATGCGCTAGTCAGTTAAGGGCGGAAGAACAGTGGCAGCGACCACCGACGACACCGAAGAGCACACGGGCGCGGACCTCCCGGACCAGGCTGCCGCACCGCGCCGCCGCCCCGGCCGGATCGCCACCGCGGTCAGCGTCTTCGGCGAGCTGCTGATCACAGCGGGCCTGGTGCTCGGCCTGTTCGTCGTCTACTCGCTGTGGTGGACCAACGTCCTCGCCGACCGCAAGGCGGACAAGGAGAGCGACAAGGTCCGCGACCACTGGGCCGAGTCCCGCGACACCGGCCCGCGCACGCTGGACACCAGGGACGGCATCGGCTTCCTCCACGTCCCCGCCATGGGCGAGGGCGACATCCTCGTCAAGAAGGGCACCACCACCGAGCTCCTCAACGACGGCGTCGCCGGCTACTACACCGACCCCGTCAAGGCGACCCTCCCCATGTCCGGCCGCAACGGCAACTTCACCCTCGCCGCCCACCGCGACGGCCACGGCGCCAAGTTCCACGACATCGACAAGCTCGACGAGGGCGACCCGATCGTCTTCGAGACGAAGACCGCCTGGTACGTCTACAAGGTCTTCGCGACCCTCCCCGAGACCTCGAAGTACAACGTCGACGTCCTCGCCGCCGTCCCCAGGGAGTCCGGCAGGAAGAAAGCCGGCAAGTACATCACCCTCACCACCTGCACCCCCGTCTACACCTCCCGCTACCGGTACGTGGTGTGGGGAGAACTGGTCCGCGTGCAGAAGGTGGACGACGAGCGGACCCCGCCGAAGGAACTGCGCGGCTGACAGCACGGAGCCCCGGCACCCTGGGACAGGGGGCCGGGGCTCCGTCATGTGCGGTGCGGCGGGGCGCTAGCCCATCGTGCCGCCGAAGATGACGGTCCCGCCGTCTCCCCCGTTGCCGTTGCCTCCGCCGTTCTGGTTCTGGCCGAAGCTGACGGTGGTCAGGGTGATCTGCGTCCCCGCCGGGTCGTCGGTCTTCTTGTCGGGCTTCGGGTCCTGGTCCACGACGAAGGCGTTGTCGTTGCCGTCGCCGTTGATCACGACGTTGGTGAAGCCGGCGGCGTTCAGGATCTGCTTGGCCTCGCCCAGCGTCCGGTTGCGGACCTCCGGGACCTGAACCTCGGTCTTCTTCTTCTCACCGATGTTGATCGTCACGCTGGAGCCCGGGTCGACCTCCGTGCCCCGCTCCGGCGAGGTGTTGATGACCTTGCCGTTCTGGCTGTCGTCCTCGGTCGGGACGTTGGTGCAGGTGCCCGTGAGGTTGTTGGCCTGGAGCTGGGCGATGGCCGCGTTGCAGTCCTGGCCGGTGAGGTCGGGGACCGTCTCCTTGGCCTCTTCCTTGGCCACGGTGAGGCTGATGGTGGAGCCCTTCTCCACTTCCTCGCCGAGACCGGGCTCCTGCTCCAGGACCGTGTCCTTGTCCTCCGAGGACTCCTTGTACGTCACCTTGACGGTGAAGTTGTACTCGTCGCCCTCCAGCTCGGCCTTCGCCTCGTCGAGGCTGTCGCCGATCACGCTGGGGACCGCCACCTTGGGCGCGCCCGTCGACAGGACGAGGTTGACGGTCGACTCCTTGTCCACCGTGGCGTTCGCGTCCAGGTCCTGGTCGCAGACCTTGCCCTTGGCCATCTCCTCGCAGGGCTTGGGGTCGAAGGCGACCTTGAGGCCGACGTTGCCGGCTTGCTGCTCGGCCTGGTCCCGGGTGAGCCCGACGAAGTTGGGCACCTTGGCGGTGCTGTTGCCCACCCCGTCGCCGCTGAAGATCCACTTCCCGATCAGGATCGCGCCCACCAGGACCAGTACGGCGGCGAGGACGAGGAGGATCGTGGAGGTGTTGGACTTCTTCTGGCGGCGGCGGTCGGGGCGGTCGTCGTAGCCGAAGCCGCCGTCGTCCGGGTTCATGGGCGGCAGCATCGACGTGGCGCCGGCGTCCGCGGAGCGCATGGCCGTGGTCGGCTGCTCGTCGGGGTAGCCGCCGTAGCCGACCGAACCCATCGCGGCCGTCGCGGCGACGGGCTGGCCGTCGAGGCAGGCCTCGATGTCGGCGCGCATCTCGTCGGCCGACTGGTAGCGGTAGTTCGGGTCCTTGACCAGGGCCTTCAGCACGATCGCGTCCATCTCGGGCGTGATCTCGGGGTCGAAGACCGACGGCGGCTGGGCCTCCTCGCGGACGTGCTGGTAGGCCACCGCGACCGGGGAGTCGCCCACGAAGGGCGGACGGACCGTCAGCAGCTCGTAGAGCAGGCAGCCCGTCGAGTACAGGTCCGAGCGGGCGTCGACCTGCTCGCCCTTGGCCTGCTCCGGGGAGAGGTACTGGGCGGTGCCGATGACGGCGGAGGTCTGGGTCATCGTCATGCCGGAGTCGCCCATGGCGCGGGCGATGCCGAAGTCCATCACCTTGACCTGGCCGGTGCGCGTCAGCATGACGTTGGCCGGCTTGATGTCCCGGTGGACGATGCCGCTGCGGTGGGAGTACTCCAGGGCCTGGAGGATGCCGATGGTCATCTCCAGCGAGCGCTCCGGCAGGAGCTTGCGGCCGCTGTGCAGCAGCTCACGCAGCGTCGAGCCGTCGACGTACTCCATGACGATGTACGGGATCGAGACCCCGTCGATGTAGTCCTCGCCCGTGTCGTAGACCGCCACGATCGCGGGATGGTTGAGCGAGGCGGCCGACTGGGCCTCCCGGCGGAACCGGGCCTGGAAGGACGGGTCGCGCGCGAGGTCCGCGCGCAGCGTCTTCACCGCCACGGTGCGGCCCAGGCGGGTGTCATGCGCGAGGTAGACCTCGGCCATGCCACCACGGCCGAGCACCTGGCCCAGCTCGTACCGGCCGCCGAGGCGACGCGGCTCTTCCATAGCTACCTACCAGCCCTCTCCGTCGGTCCCGACCCGCACATCCGTGCGGGTGGAGGCTGCCGTCCGGGCCCTACCGTACCCGGCTCTCCTTGTGCGACCTGGCCAAGCCCGTCACCCGATACAGGACCGGTATCGCAACGTGCGCCGATGTGAAGGGGACGTGATCGGGGTCACTTCTTGCTGTCGATGACGGCCTTCATCACATCCCGTGCGATCGGGCCGGCCAGACCGCCACCGCTGATGTCGTCACGGTTGGCCGCGCCGTCCTCGACCACCACGGCCACGGCGACCGGCGAGCTGCCGTCGTCGAGCTTGGCGTAGGAGATGAACCAGGCGTACGGCTTCTCGCTGTTGTTCAGACCGTGCTGGGCGGTACCGGTCTTGCCGCCGACGGTGACGCCGCCGATCTTCGCCTTGCCACCGGTGCCCTGCGGGTCGTTGACGACCGCCTCCATCATCTCCTGGAGCTTCTGCGCGGTTTCGCCGGAGACCGCCTGCGACAGCTCCTCGGGCTCGGTCGTCTCGATCGTGTCGAGGTTGGCGGCCTTGAGCTGGTCGACCATGTACGGCTTCATCAGCTTGCCGTCGTTGGCGATCGCGGCGGTGACCATGGCCATCTGCAGCGGGGTGGCCCGGTTGGAGGCCTGGCCGATGCCGTCCATGGCGTTCTGCGGCGCGTTGTCCTCGGGGTAGACGCTCTCCGAGGCGCGGACGGGAGTGTCCAGCTCCTTGTTGTTGTAGCCGAACTTCTCCGCCTGCTCGATCATGCCCTCGTTGCCGACGGTGTCGGCCAGCTTCGCGAAGACGGTGTTGCAGGACACCATGAGCGCGTACTTCAGGCTGGCGTTCTTGCACTCGCCGTGCTGGTTGGTCAGATCGGTCGTGGTCTGCGGCAGCTGGTACGGGTCGGGCGTCCTGGTCTTCTCGTCGATGCCGGAGACGACCTTGTGCTCCAGGGCCGCGGCCGCGGTGACCACCTTGAAGGTGGAGCCGGGCGGGTAGGTCTCGCGCAACGCCCGGTTCAGCATTGGGTCGTCGGGGTTGTTCTCCTTCTGGACGGCCTTCCACGCCTTCTCGTCGTCGGCGGAGGTGCCGGCGAACTTCGACGGGTCGTACGACGGCGTGGAGACCAGCGCGAGGATCTTGCCCGTGGACGGCTCGATCGCGGCGACGGCGCCCTTCTTGTCGCCGAGCCCCTCGAAGGCCGCCTTCTGCGCGGCCGCGTTGAGGGTGGTGACGACGCTGCCGCCCTCCTTCTCCTTGCCCGTGAGCATGTCGAGGGTGGCACGGAAGAAGAGCCGGTCGTCGGTGCCGGTGAGGATGCCGTCCTGGAGCTTCTCCAGCTGGTTCGCGCCGAACGCCTGGGAGGAGTAGCCGGTGACCGGCGCCCACATGGGGCCGTTCACCCAGGTCCGCTTGTACTTGAAGTCGCCGGACTTGTTCTCCACCGAGCCGGTGATGGGCTTGCCGTCGACGATGATGTTGCCGCGCGGGGTCGCGTAGCGCGCGATGTTGACGCGGCGGTTGTCGTCGTCGGTGGCCAGTTCGTCCGCCTTGACGTACTGGAGCCAGTTGTCGCGGATCAGCAGGGTCAGGATGAGCAGCCCGCAGAAGATCGCGATGCGTCGCAGGGGCTTGTTCACGGTCGGACCACCTGGGTCATCTCGGCGTCGGGGTTGGGGGCGGGGGACGGCGCCGGGCGGCGCGCGGTGTCGCTGATCCTGAGCAGGATGCCGATCAGCGCCCAGTTGGCGATGACGGAGGAACCGCCGTACGCCAGGAAGGGCATCGTCATACCGGTCAGCGGGATCAGGCCCATGACGCCGCCGGCGACGACGAACACCTGGAGGGCGAAGGCGCCGGACAGGCCGATGGCGAGCAGCTTGCCGAAGGGGTCGCGGGCGGCGAGGGCGGTGCGCACGCCGCGCTCGGCGATGAGCGCGTAGACCAGCAGGATCGCCATCAGCCCGGCCAGGCCCAGCTCCTCGCCGAAGGTGGCGAGGATGAAGTCGGAGTTGGCGGCGAAGCGGATCAGCTCGGAGTGGCCCTGGCCCCAGCCGGTGCCCAGCGTGCCGCCCGAGCCGAACGCCCACAGCGCCTGCATGGCCTGCTCGGAGTGACCGCCGACGCCCTGGCGGGACAGCGTGTACTCGCGCATCGGGTCGAGCCAGGCGTCCACACGCTGCTGGATGTGCGGCTCGAAGCTCGCCACGCCGACCGCGCCGACCGCGGACATCAGCAGACCGAAGACGATCCAGCTGGTCCGCTCGGTGGCGACGTACAGCATGATGACGAACATTCCGAAGAACAGCAGCGACGTGCCGAGGTCGGTCTCGAAGACCAGGATGAGGATCGAGATCCCCCACACGACCAGGATCGGACCGAGGTCGCGGCCGCGCGGCAGGTACAGGCCCATGAAGCGGCGGCTGGCGAGCGCGAGCGCGTCCCGCTTGACCATCAGGTAGCCGGCGAAGAACACGGCGAGGACGATCTTCGCGAACTCACCGGGCTGGATGGAGAACCCGGCGACGGAGATCCAGATCTTGGCGCCGTAGATGTTCTGGCCGAGGCCCGGCACCAGCGGCAGCAGCAGCAGGAACAGCGCGCCGACCATGGAGATGTAGGTGTAGCGCTGCAGGACGCGGTGGTCCTTGAGGAAGATCAGCACCACGATGAACAGCGCGATGCCCATCGCTGTGTACATCAGCTGGCGCGGCGCCGCGGTGCCGGCCTGGCCGATGGACTGCAGCAGCTTCGACTGGTCAAGGCGCCAGATCGCCACCAGGCCCAGTCCGTTGAGCAGCGTGGCCAGCGGCAGCAGCAGGGGGTCCGCGTACGGCGCGAACTTCCGTACGACGAGATGGCCGACGCCGGCCAGCAGGCCGAGGCCGAGACCGTAGGCCAGCAGGCCGGACGGCACCTCGTCGTTGATGGCGAGGCCCACGTTGGCGTAGGCGAAGACCGGGATGACGACGGCGAAGACGAGCAGCGCCAGCTCGGTGTTGCGCCTGCTGGGCGCGCCGATGGCGCCGATCGTGGACGTGTGGTGCGTCGACGTGTTGGTTGTACTGCTCATCGTGTGACGGGGCCTCTCACGGCTCGCCTACTGCTTACCGCACAGCGAGACGACCTTCTGCTCTTCCTCCGACAGGCTCGGGCCGGGGCTGGGAGTGGCGGTCGGGGTCGGGGTCTTGGACGCGTTCGGGGATGTCGGGGCCGACGGGGTGGGTGTCGGCGATGCCTTGGACGTCAGCGAGGTACGGGTGGTTCCCGTGGTGCCGCCGGCCTCGCCCTCGCCCGTGTTCGCGTTCCGCTCGCTCTCGGCGGCGCGCCGCTCGGCCTGCTTGCGGCATGCGGAGGCCTGCACGGCCAGTTCGTCGATCTTCGCCTGGGCGTTCTTCAGCCCGCCCTCGGCGATCGTCGCCTTGACCGCCTTCTGCTGGTACGGCGGCAGGTACTTGAGTTCGATCTCGGGGTGGTCCTTCTCGACCTTCGACAGCGACACCCAGGCCAGGTCCTGGCTGATGCCGCGGTAGAGGGCGACGTGCTCGTCGTTGGTGCCGACGTAGTACTGGGTCTGCGTCCAGCGGTAGCCGCCGTAGAGCCCGGCGCCGACGACGGCCAGCGCGAGCCCGCCGTACAGCGAACGCTTCAGCCACTTGCGGCCCGAGCGCTCCTTGACGAAGTCCTCGTCGCTGTAGCCGCCGAAGCCGTCGGTGGGGATGAACCCGGTGACGTCACCGGAGCCGGGCGGGCCGAACTCACCGCCGCCGCCGTGCCCCTGCGGTCTGCGGCCGAGGCCGGAGGCGCGTCCGGCCGGGGTCTGCATGATGCCGTTGTCGCTGAGCTGGTTCTGGTTCTCTGCGACCGCTCCCACCACGACGGGCGCGTCCGACAGCTGCCCGGCGAGGGTGTCGCCGGTGTCCAGGTCGAGGACGTCGGCGACGATGACGGTGATGTTGTCGGGGCCGCCGCCGCGCAGCGCGAGCTGGATCAGCTCGTGCACGGTCTCCTGCGGGCCCTGGTAGCTGGCGAGGGTGTCCTCCAGGGTCTGGTGGGACACCACGCCGGACAGGCCGTCGGAGCAGATGAGGTAGCGGTCGCCGGCCCGGACCTCACGGATCGACAGGTCGGGCTCGACGTGGTCGCCGCTGCCGAGGGCGCGCATCAGCAGCGAGCGCTGCGGGTGGGTGGTGGCCTCTTCCTCGGTGATCCGGCCCTCGTCGACCAGGCGCTGCACCCAGGTGTGGTCCTGGGTGATCTGGGTGAGGACGCCGTCGCGCAGCAGGTAGGCGCGCGAGTCGCCGACGTGCACCAGGCCCAGCCGCTGGCCGGTCCACAGCAGGGCGGTGAGCGTGGTGCCCATGCCCTCCAGCTGGGGGTCGTCCTCGACCATCGAGCGCAGCTGGTCGTTGGCACGCTGTACGGCGGCGCCGAGGGAGGTGAGGACGTCGGAGCCGGGGATGTCGTCGTCGAGGGCGACGATGGTGGAGATGGCCTCGGAGGAGGCGACCTCGCCGGCGGCGGCGCCGCCCATGCCGTCGGCGATGGCGAGCAGGCGCGGACCGGCGTAACCGGAGTCCTCGTTGCCCTCCCGGATCATGCCCTTGTGCGATCCGGCGGCGAAGCGCAGTGACAGACTCATGCCCACCTCGCCCGTCGGCTCCGCATGCAGCCGGTCGTGTCGAGCCACACTGCCCACCCTCCGGTCGGGAGCGCGCCGGGGCCCGGGGTGCCGGCCGCCGCTGCGTGCTCGCTCCGCTCGCGCTCATTCATGATGTAGCACTACTTCCGCAGCTCGATGACGGTCTTGCCGATGCGGATCGGCGCACCCAGCGGAATCGGTGTGGGGGTCGTCAGCCGGGCGCGGTCGAGGTAGGTGCCGTTCGTGGAGCCCAGGTCCTCGACGATCCACTGGCCGTCGCGGTCCGGGTAGATCCTGGCATGACGGCTGGAGGCGTAGTCGTCGTCCAGCACGATCGTGCTGTCGTGCGCGCGGCCCAGGGTGATGGTCTGCCCCTGCAGCGCGACGGTGGTGCCGGTGAGTGTGCCTTCGGTCACCACCAGCTTGGTGGGGGCGTTACGGCGCCCGCGGCCGGCGGGCGCGGGCTGCTGGCGCTGCTGGGGCGGCGCCTGGCGTGCGGCCGCTTGCGGCCGGGCGGCGTCCCGTCGCGACCCGCGCTGTGTGACGCGCGTGCCGAACAGATCGCTGCGGATGACCTGCACGGCCACGATCACGAACAGCCACAGTACGGCCAGGAAACCCAGCCGCATGACCGTGAGGGTCAGCTCTGACATTGCCCCCGGATCACCCTTCGGCTTGCCTATAGATAACGGTGGTGCTGCCCACGACGATCCGCGAGCCGTCGCGGAGCGTAGCGCGGGTGGTGTGCTGCCCGTCCACCACGATGCCGTTGGTGGAGCCGAGATCCTGGATCGTCGAGGGCGTTCCGGTCCGGATCTCGCAGTGCCGTCGGCTCACGCCGGGGTCGTCGATCCGCACGTCGGCTTCGGTGCTGCGACCCAGCACGAGCGTGGCGCGGGAGATCTGATGGCGGGTGCCGTTGATCTCGATCCAGTAGCGGGTGCGGCCGCCGGCCGCGGGTCCGCCGGGAGCGGCACCGGGCCGCGGGCCGGCCGCGGGCTGCGGGTAGCCGTAAGCGCCGGGCTGCGCGCCGGCCGGGGGCTGCGGGTAGCCGTAGCCACCGGGCCGCCCGCCGGGCGGCGGCGCCGACGGCATGGGCGGGGCACCGGCGGGCGGTGCGCCCGGTGCGGCGCCGGGCTGCGGGTAGCCGTAGCCGCCGGGCTGCGGGCCGGCCGCGGGGCCGGGAGCCTGGGCCTGGCTGGTGGAGGAGGCGAGGGTGCGGCTGCGCACGCGGTAGAGGCCGGTGTCGAGGTCGTCGGCCTTCTCCAGATGGACCTTGATGGGGCCCATGAAGGTGTACCGCTGCTGCTTGGCGTAGTCGCGCACCATGCCGGCGAGTTCGTCGCCGAGCTGCCCGGAGTAGGGGCTGAGCCGCTCGTAGTCGGGTGTGCTCAGCTCCACGATGAAGTCATTGGGTACGACGGTCCGGTCGCGGTTCCAGATGGTCGCGTTGTTGTCGCACTCGCGCTGGAGCGCGCCGGCGATCTCCACAGGCTGGACCTCGGACTTGAAGACCTTGGCGAAGGTGCCGTTGACCAGACCTTCGAGACGTTGCTCGAACTTCTTCAGGACTCCCATGGGGCACCTCCTCCGTCGCTGTCGTCCTGCGTACTGCTTCTTACCCGGCTGCTTCGTACTTGGTACTGCTTACTGATCGTATCCACGCACCGCTGGATCGGCTGGTTCCCCCTGGTGAACCGGCTGATCGGTGTCGACGGGTGCCGACGGCTGCCTCCAGGTCGCCGCGCGGCTGCCGACTGGTTGCCGACGCCTGCGACAGTTCCCCCCGCGGGCCTCCTTCGAACTCCGCCCGGGCCGCCTGCTGCCATGGATCGTAGAGGCGGCCCCGGACCAGTGTCCCGCACCCGGCTGTGCGCGCGGTCCGGGATCCTGGGAGGACGGGGAGGACCGGTACAGGGTTGATACGTGCCACCGGGAGGCGCGGCCCCGTGGTGGCACCCCGGGGCCCCGGCGGGAACGGATGTGAATCCACCCCGTCCAGCGTGCTAATGTTCTGCGTGTCGGAAGGCGCCGGGCCGAAAGGAACGGAGCCGGAGGGCACACCCAATGCGCGGGTGGCGGAATAGGCAGACGCGCTGGATTCAGGTTCCAGTGCCCGCAAGGGCGTGGGGGTTCAACTCCCCCCTCGCGCACCAGTCGGAAGGACCGGCATCGTGAAAACGATGCCGGTCCTTCTGCGTTCTGCCCTCTCACATCTCTGCCCTCTCCCGCGTCTCTTTGCTCTTCCACGTCTGCTCTCTTCGCTCTTCCACGTCTGCGCTGTCCCGCGTCTCTGTGCTCTTCCACGTCTCTGTGCTCTCCCGTGCTTCCGTGCTCTCCCGGGTCCCGTACGACGGTGAGGGCGCGGTCCCGCCGCACCCTCACCGTCTCTGTGAGGAAGGTCTCAGGGTCCGAGCAGCAGGGCGACCAGACTGTCGACGTGCTCCTCGACGGGGGGCCAGGGGAAGTACGTCAGACCGTGCACGGTGACCGCGCCGTGCAGGGCGGTCCACAGGTGGACGGCGACGCGCTCCCCGTCGGCCTCGCCCACCGCCGCGGACACCGCGTCGCACAGCAGCGCGAAAGGCGCCCTCGCCGATGTCCTGCCGGGCCTGGCCGTTCTCGCCGTCGGGCGGGGACGGCTCGACCGGATGCTCATGGCCGGTACGGCGCTTGCCGCGGGGCTGGCGGTGGTGGTGCTGGCGCTGATGGCCGGGCGGGCACGCGGTGGCCAGGTGCGGGCCGCGCAGACCGAGGGTGCGTCCGGGGACGAGCGGGTGGTCCCCGTGGCGGTGACCTCCTCCGGGCGGGGCACGGCCGGGATTGAGCCACTCCGCCGTCCCCGCACGCCGTCGGCCGCGCTTCAATGGGTACCGGCTTCGACAGACGCCGGCTTTTCGGCGGGCCCTCAACGGGCCCATTGACGGGGGGACTTCGGGGATGACGGGGATCGGTGTGAACGGTGCCGCGGGGGTGGGTGCGTCGGCTGGGGCGGGTTCGTCCACTGGGGTGGCTGGCGTGGCTGGCGTGGCCGGGGTGACTGGGGTGGCTGCCGCGGTGGGTGGTGGCGTGGCGGGGCTGCTGGAGGGGTTGCTGCCCTCCGGGACGGAGGTCTGCGAGCTGTTCGCCGACCCCGACGACATCACCTCCACCCTGTTCCCGGAGGAGGCCGAACTGGTGGCGGGCGCGGTGGACAAGCGCCGGCGCGAGTTCGCCGCGGTGCGGCTGTGCGCGCGTACGGCCCTGGCCCGGCTGGGAGTCGCGCCCGCGCCGATCCTGCCCGGGGAGCGCGGGGCGCCGGGCTGGCCGGACGGGATCGTCGGGAGCATGACCCACTGCGACGGGTATCGCGGTGCGGTGGTCGCCCGCAGCTCGGCGGTCGTCTCGATCGGTGTGGACGCGGAGCCGCACGGCCCGCTCCCGGAGGGCGTCGAGGAGTCGGTGATGCTGCCCGAGGAGCGGGCCACCCTGGCCAGGCTCGCGGCCCGGCGACCGGACATCTCCTGGGACCGGCTGATGTTCAGCGCCAAGGAGAGCGTCTACAAGGCGTGGTTCCCGCTGACCGGCCGCTGGCTGGACTTCAGTGAGTGCGTCATCGACTTCGACGCGGACCGGGGGACCCTCACCGGGACGCTGCTCGTGCCCGGACCGGTCGTGGAGGGGGCGCGGATCGAGCGGTTCAGCGGGCGGTGGGGGGTCCGGGGCGCGGATCAGGGGGCGGGGCGGGGGCATGTGGCGACGGTTGTCGCGGTGATGCCGCGGTAGTGGGGGCCGGCGGGGTAGGCGGAGTAGGCGGGCTGCCGGGTCGGGTGTTGTCCACAGTGAGGGACTTGTCCACAGGGGCCTGACGAGTTTCGGCCACCGGCTGTACGGTCGGCACGCATTGATGTTCGTGTTGATGTTCGTGTCGGGTGTGTGAGCACGGGGGAGGCGGTCGCAGTGACCGAGGCCGGTGCGGGGCGGCGGCTGCCGCGGGTGCGGGGGTTCGCCGAGTGGGCCGACGCCGGGTCGCCCAAGGAGGAGGGCAAGGCGCTGCGGGGCAGCGTGCCGCGTGCCGCGCATGCCTCTCTCGACCTGGACGCCTCCCGGCCCGACGCGGTGAGCGCGGTGGAGGAGTCCAGCCGCGGCCGTATCCCTGAGCTGACGCCGATCAGGGTCGGCAGGATGGCGGCCACACCGTTCGCCTTCCTGCGCGGCTCGGCGGGGCTGATGGGCCACGATCTGGCGCGTACGCCGATCACCGGCATCCGCGCCCAGATCTGCGGTGACGCCCACGCCGCGAACTTCGGGCTGTACGGCGATGCCCGCGGGGGCCTGGTCATCGACCTGAACGACTTCGACGAGACGGTCGTCGGACCCTGGGAGTGGGACCTCAAGCGGCTCGCCGCCTCGCTCGTGCTCGCGGGCCGGGAGGCCGGCGCCGACGAGGACACCTGCCGCGCGGCGGCCCGGGACGCGGCCGGCGCCTACCGCCGTACGATGCGGCTGCTCGCCAAGCTGCCGGTGCTGGACGCGTGGAACGCCATCGCGGACGAAGAGCTGGTCTCCCACACCGACGCCCACGACCTGCTCGGGACGCTGGAGCGGGTCATGGAGAAGGCGCGGGCCAACACCAGCGGGCGGTTCGCGGCGAGGTCCACCGAGCCGGCGCCGGACGGCGGGCGCCGCTTCCAGGACGCCCCGCCCGTGCTGCGCCGGGTCGAGGACGAGGAGGCCGCGGCGGTCGCCGCGTCCCTCGAGGCGTACCTCGACACGCTCTCCGAGGACCGCCTGCCGTTGCTCGCCCGGTACACGGTGCAGGACGTGGCGTTCCGCATAGTCGGCACCGGCAGCGTGGGCACCCGCTCCTACGTCGTGCTGCTGCTCGACCACCGCGGGGAGTCCCTGGTCCTGCAGGTGAAGGAGGCCCGCCCGTCCGCGCTGCTGCCGCATCTGGCCACGGCCGGTCTGGAGGTGCCGGACGTCGCGCACGAGGGCCGCAGGGTGGTGCTGGGGCAGAAGCGGATGCAGGTCGTCAGCGACTTCCTGCTGGGCTGGACCAGCGTCGCCGGGCGGGACTTCCAGGTGCGGCAGTTCCGCAACCGCAAGGGCAGCGTCGACCCGGCCGCGCTCGCCGCCGACCAGATCGACGACTACGCCCGGATGACCGGCGCGCTCCTGGCCCGCGCCCACTCCCACAGCGCCGACCCGCGGCTGATCGCCGGGTACTGCGGCAAGAACGAGGAGCTGGACGAGGCGATCGCCGCGTTCGCCGTCCTCTACGCCGACCGCACCGAGGCCGATCACTCGGAGCTGGTCGCCGGGGTGCGGGCGGGGCGCATCGCGGCGGAGACGGGCGTGTGAGGCCCGGAGACAGGCGGGTGAGCGGCGGAGACGGACGGATGACGGGCGGTACAGGCGGATGACGGGGGCGACAGGCGGGTGACGGGTGGACACAGGCGGGTGACGGGTGGACACAGGCGGGCCAGGGGCCCGGCAGCTGTGTCAGGGCTTGTGGTGCTCGGGGCGGATCGTGGGATTCCGGAGGTCGTGGAGGCGTGGCCTACGCTGGTCGGGTGACGAGCCCGGAAGCTGAGCAGGGTGGTGGCGTGGCCGGTGGGACCGGTGCGGCGCCTGATGGCGTCGCGTCCTCGGAGACGCCCGAGGAGCGGCTGGAACGGGCCGTGCGGGCGGCCGAGCAGGCGCTGATCGAGTTCGAGATCGCGGTGGAGACCTTCCGTATCGAGGTCGACAACTTCTCGCGGCTCCATCACCAGCGGCTCGGCCCCGTCTACGCCCGGCTGGAGGAGCTGGACGCGCTGATAGCCGAGGCCCGCGCGGCCCGCACCGGCGACCCCGAGGACGTGCGCAGGGCGCAGGAGCTGCGCGCCCGGGTGCTGCCGATGCCCAGCGTCGAGGAGCTGTTCCACGGCTGGATGGACGGCGACGGCCTGTTCCCGGAGGCCGCGGCCATGCTCACCGGCCGGCCGGTGCAGCCCCCGCCGCGGGTGCGCCCCAGCGAGGAGGCCCGCAAGCTCTACCGCGAGCTGGCCCGCAAGGCCCACCCGGACCTGGCGCAGGAGGACGGTGAGCGCAAGCGGCGCGAGGAGTTCCTCAGCCGTGTCAACGTCGCCTATGCCCGCGGAGACGAGGCCCAGCTGCGGGAGCTGGCCGCGGAGTGGGCGCAGGGTCCCGCTCCCGCCGAGCGCGGCCCGAGCCGGGCCGAGGAGCTGTACGCCCGCCTCGACTGGCTGGCCCGGCGCAAGGAGATGCTCGCCGTGGTGGCGCGGGAGCTGGAGGAGGGCGCGATCGGCGCGATGCTCCGGCTGGCCCCGGACGACCCCGACCGACTCCTGGAGGAGATCGCCGAGCAACTGCTGGCGGAGGTCGCCAAGCGGGAGGCGGAGCTCGCCGAGCTGAGCGCCTAGGCCAGCCCGAGGTCGGGTAGCGTCGGAGGCATGAGTTTCGGAGCTGGAGTGCCCACGGTCGAGGTCTCGGACCTCAAGGACGACGACTTCCTGCTGGACGTCCGCGAGGACGACGAGTGGCGGGCCGGTCACGCCGAGGGCGCGCTGCACATCCCGATCAGCGAGTTCGTCGCGCGGTACGGCGAGCTGACCGAGGCCGCGCCGCAGGACGGCCGGGTCCATGTGATCTGCCGCTCCGGCGGGCGCTCGGCGCAGGTCACCATGTACCTGGTGCAGCAGGGCGTCGACGCGGTGAACGTCGACGGTGGCATGCAGGTCTGGGAGGCCACGGGCCGCCCCGTCGTCACGGACGAGGGCCGGCCCGGGTTCGTCCTCTGATCAGGAGTGCCGGAAGCGAGAGCCGGCCAGGGAGGACCTGACCGGGAGGACCTGACCGGGAGGACCGGGCAGGGAGGACCGGGCAGGGAGGACCTGACCGGGAGGGCTGGGCAGGGAGGGCCGGCCGGGGGCGGGCCGGCCTCCGGTCAGCGGTCGAAGTCCAGCTCCACCTTCTCCGTCGCGGGATGCGACTGACAGGCCAGCACATACCCGGCCTCCGTCTCCTCCGGCTCCAGCGCGAAGTTGCGGTCCATGCGGACCTCGCCGGAGACGAGGAAGGCCCGGCAGGTCCCGCACACGCCGCCCTTGCAGGCGTAGGGCGCGTCGGGGCGGTTGCGCAGCACCGTGTCGAGCAGTGACTCGCCGTCCTGCACCGGCCAGGTGCCGCCGCGGCCGTCGAGCCGCGCGGTGACCGTACTGTGCGCGGGGGTGCTGCCCTGCGGTCGGGGCGCGCCTTCGGAGTCCACATGGAAGATCTCCTCGTGGATCCGGGTGCGCGGCACCCCGAGGCCGCGCAGCGCCCGCTCGGCCCCCTGCACCAGCCCGTAGGGCCCGCACAGGAACCAGCCCGCCACCTCGTCCACCTTCAGCAGCGCCGGCAGCAGTCCGGTCAGCCGCTCCTCGTCCAGTCGGCCCGAGGGCAGGCCGGCCTGCTGCTCCTCCCGGGAGAGGACCGTGACCAGCTGGAGCCGCTCCGGGTAGCGGTCCTTCAGGTCGGCGACCTCTTCCAGGAACATCGTCGAGGCGGCCGTGCGGTCGCTGCGTATCAGGCAGAACCGGGCCTCGGGCTCGCGCGCCAGCAGCGTCGAGACGATCGACAGCACCGGGGTGATCCCGCTGCCGCCGACGACCGCCGCGTACAGTCCGGGCGCCGGGTCGAGCGTGAAGCGGCCCGCCGGAGTCATCACCTCCAGCTCGTCGCCGAGGTTCACCTCTTTCAGCGCGTACGTCGAGAAGGCGCCGCCGTCCACCAGGCGCACCCCGACCCGCAGCGTGCGGGGGCCGTCGTCGCCGGGCACGGGGGCGGGGGCGCAGATCGAGTACGTCCGCCGGACCTCGACCCCGTCGACCAGCCGCCGCAGCGCCAGATGCTGGCCGGGCGTGTACCGGTAGGCCTCGCGCAGCTCCGGGGGCACGGCGAAGGTGAGGGCGACGGAGTCGTCGGTGAGCCGGTCGACCGCGGCCACCCGGAGCGTGTGGAAGCGCGCCATCACAACTCCTTGAAGTGGTCGAAGGGTTCACGGCAGGACAGGCAGCGGCGCAGGGCCTTGCACGCCGTGGAGGAGAAGCGGGTGAGCAGCTCGGTGTCGGCGGAGCCGCAGTGCGGGCAGCGGACGGGGTCCGACGCGAGGTCCGGCTCGGCCGTGCGGGTGGGGCCGAGCGCCACCGCCACCGGTCCGGCGTCCTGGCGTACGCGCGGGGGCGCGATGCCGAACTCCCGCAGCTTGCGGCGTCCTTCGGGCGATATGTCGTCGGTGGACCAGGCGGGCGACAGGACGGTGCGGACGGTGACCTCGCGCACCCCGTGCTCGTGCAGCGCCCGTTCGATGTCCGCCGACATCGTCTCCAGGGCCGGGCAGCCGGTGTAGGTCGGGGTCAGCTCGACCTCGACCGCGTCCGTGCCCCTTACGTGCACCGCGCGGAGCACGCCCAGCTCCTCCAGGGTGAGCACCGGCAGCTCGGGGTCGGGCACCGACCCGGCGACGGCGAGGAGTTCGGCCTCCAGCGGGGTGAGGGTCACCATGACGCCCCCGGGTGGCTGCGGTGCAGATGCTGCATCTCGGCGAGCATCCGCCCGAAGGACTCGGTGTGCAGGCCCTCCCGGCCGGCTCCGGCCGCCCAGGCGCCGGTGCGTGGGCCCTCGGGGACGGTCAGGGTCGCCCGCGTCAGCACGTCCTCGACGGCGGCCAGCCAGGCGGTCTCCAGGGCCTCGCCGTCCACCTCCAGGCCGTCCACCGGCCGGAACATCTCGCCGGTGAACCGCCACAGCGCGTCGCAGGCCCGCTGCATGCGCTCATGGCTGACCTCGGTGCCGTCGCCCAGGCGCAGCGTCCACTGCTCGGCGTGGTCGCGGTGGTAGGCGACCTCCTTGACGGCCTTCGCGGCGAGCGGCGCGAACGGGCCGTCGCCCGCGGCCAGTTCGGCGTACAGCAGGTGCTGGTGGACGGAGAAGTACAGCTGGCGGGCGATCGTGTGGGCGAAGTCGCCGTTGGGCTGCTCCACCAGCTGGAGGTTGGTGAAGGCGCGCTCCTCGCGGAGGTAGGCCAGTTCGTCCTCGTCACCGGCCATCGACAGCAGCACCCGGGCCTGGCCGAGCAGGTCGAGCGCGATGTTGGCGAGGGCGACCTCCTCCTCCAGGACGGGGGCGTGGCCGATGCCTTCGCCGAGGCGGTGGGAGAGCACCAGCGCGTCGTCGCCGAGGGCGAGCGCGGCCGTCGTGGGGATCGTGGCGGTCACAGGCGCTTCGCTCACAGGTGCTTCACCCCGTCCGGGATCTCGTAGAACGTCGGATGCCGGTACGGCTTGTCGGCGGCCGGCTCGAAGAACGGGTCCTTCTCGTCCGGCGAGGACGCGGTGATCGCGGAGGACGGCACGACCCAGATGGAGACGCCCTCACCGCGCCGGGTGTACAGGTCGCGGGCGTTGCGCAGGGCGAACTCCGCGTCCGGCGCGTGCAGGCTGCCGGCGTGGGTGTGGGAGAGTCCGCGCCGGGAGCGGACGAAGACCTCCCACAGGGGCCAGTCGTTGGTGGTCATGCTCGCGCCTCTCCGTTTCCGCCGGCGTGCTTGTCCGCGTAGGCCGCGGCCGCCTCGCGCACCCACGCACCCTCCTCGTGGGCCCGCCTGCGCTGGTCGATCCGCTGTTCGTTGCACGGGCCGTTGCCCTTGAGGACCTCCCAGAACTCCGTCCAGTCGATCTCGCCGAAGTCGTAGTGCCCCCGCTCCTCGTTCCACTTCAGGTCCGGGTCGGGCAGGGTCAGGCCGAGCGACTCCGCCTGCGGGACGCAGATGTCGACGAAGCGCTGGCGCAGCTCGTCGTTGGAGTGGCGCTTGATCTTCCAGGCCATCGACTGGGCCGAGTGCTGCGACTCGTCGTCGGGCGGGCCGAACATCATCAGCGACGGCCACCACCAGCGGTCCACCGCGTCCTGGGCCATCTCGTGCTGCTCGGGCGTGCCGATGCTGAGGGCCAGCAGCAGCTCGTAGCCCTGGCGCTGGTGGAAGGACTCCTCCTTGCAGACACGGACCATCGCGCGGGCGTACGGGCCGTAGGAGCAGCGGCACAGCGGCACCTGGTTGGTGATCGCGGCGCCGTCCACCAGCCAGCCGATCGCGCCGACGTCCGCCCAGGTCAGGGTGGGGTAGTTGAAGATCGAGGAGTACTTCTGGCGGCCGCTGTGGAGCTTGTCGAGCAGATCGTCGCGGCTGGCGCCGAGCGTCTCCGCCGCGCTGTACAGGTACAGCCCGTGGCCCGCCTCGTCCTGGACCTTCGCCATGAGGATCGCCTTGCGGCGCAGCGAGGGCGCACGGGTGATCCAGTTGGCCTCCGGCTGCATGCCGATGATCTCGGAGTGGGCGTGTTGCGCTATCTGGCGCACCAGCGTCGCGCGGTAGGCGTCCGGCATCCAGTCGCGCGGCTCGATGCGCTCGTCGTCGGCGACGGCGGCGTCGAAGACGCGCTGGAACGCCTCGGTGGCGGCGTCGGTGCCGTCCGGGGCGTCGTGCGCCGGTGTGCGGGCCGTCTGGTGCGCGGCTGCTGTCGCCATGAGGTCCCCCTCGACCATGGGTTCTGCGCTGAGCTTCTCCCGACCGATCGTTCGGTCCGTGCGATTCCATGGTGGGACGGGCGCCGTAAGGTGTCAACCGTTGTGGATAACCGGCCGGCCGCGGGTCCGCTGCGGGGTGTGCCCGGCGGGTGGTCCTGAGTAGCGTGTCCCGCCGGACCGGCAGCACACGCTGGGCCGATCGGCCGGCTGGACCGGCTGGGTCGACAGGAAGGCTGAGCCGGCTGGAGCGGCTGGGTCCGTAGGACCGGCTGAGCCGGCTGGACCGGCCGGACCGCAGGCAGGGCACTAGGCATCGGGGATTCAGGTCGTTATGGACGCGCACGGGTCGAAGGACGCGGACACCGGGGGCACCGCGGACACCGGTGTCCGCCCCGCCCCGACCGACCCCATGGACGCGCGGCCCGCCGAGTCCGGCCCCGCCGAGCCCGTCGGACGCGGCGCTGGGAGCGAGCCTGCCGGGCCGGCTGCGAGGGCTGCGGGGAGGGCCGCCCCGGAGGATGCCGAGCCCGTAGGACGCGGCGCTGGGAGCGAGCCTGCCGGGCCGGCTGCGGAGGCTGCGGGGAGGGCCGCCCCGGAGGATGCCGAGCCCCTCGGACGCGGCGCCGGGAGCGAGCCCGCCGTCGCCGGCACGTTCCCCACCGGGCCCGTGGACCTCGTGCCGCCGCCGCTTCCCCCGGCCCGCCCCTCGACGGAACCAGCGACCCGGCTCGTCGCCGGGCCGCTCTTCGCGCCCGATCCGTCCCCTGCCCTGCCCGGTGTCGGGGACGGGCGGCGTACAGGGGTCGCCGCGTTGGCTCCGAGGTATCAGGTGGGGGTCGCGCTCGCGCTCGCTGTGGTGGCTGTGGCCGTGTGCGTCCACCTGGGGATGGTGTTCCTGCATGTCGCGCCGTCGAACACGGTGTCGAAGAAGCATGCCAAGGTGATCGACGAATGGGTGTACCCGGAGTTCGAGCAGAACTGGAAGCTGTTCGCGCCCAACCCGCTGCAGCAGAACATCGCCGTACAGGTCAGGGCCCAGGTCCGGACGGCGGACGGCGAGCGTCGGACCACCGGCTGGCAGGACCTGTCGGCGCAGGACGGTCGCGCGCTGGAGGGGAATCCGCTGCCGAGCCACACACAGCAGAACGAACTGCGCCGGGCCTGGGACTTCTTCCTCGCCACGCATGACGCCGACAACCGCGCCACGGGCGAGCGCGGCCTGCTCGCCGAGTCGTATCTGCGCCGGATCGCGGTGCTGCGCCTGGACCGGGCCGGCGCGGTCGGCCCGGGCGGCACGGTGGAGATGGTCCAGCTGCGCTCCCGTACGACCAACGTGCCGCCGCCGGACTGGAGCGAGGAGAAGGTGTCACTGAAGCCGATGCACCGGGTGCTCGCCTGGTGGACGGTGTCGGCGGACGAGGCCGAGGGGGTCACGGGATGAACCGGTTCTCCCTCGCGGTCTCCGGCGCGATCGCCCGGGTCACGGAGGCCGCCCTCGGCCCGTACCAGACGGCCGTCATCCGCATCGGCTTCGCCGCGACCTGGCTGCTGTTCCTGCTGCGCGAGTTCCCCCACCGCCATGAGCTGTACGGCCCCGACGGCCCGTGGAGCTGGGACCTCGGGCGCCGGCTGATCGACCTCAACCACGCCTTCACCGTGCTGATGTGGTCGGACGGCGGCCTCTGGTTCGAGGCCGTCTATCTGCTCGCCGCCCTCTTTGCCGCCCTGCTGATGCTGGGCTGGCGCACCCGCGCCATGTCCGTGCTGTTCCTGGTGGGGGTGCTGTCCCTGCAGAACCGCAGTGTCCTCATGGGCGACGGCGGCGACAACGTCCTGCACCTGATGAGCGTCTACCTGGTGTTCACGCGCTGCGGTCAGGTGTGGTCGCTGGACGCGCGCAGGGCGCGCCGCACCGCCGCGGCACACGCGCGTGGCGAGCGGGTGGCGGACCGGGCCGGGCCGGTGCTGTGGGGGCTGTCCGGGCTGGTGCTCGTCGCCTCGACCCTCGCCGGGAAGCTCGGCGAGGACTGGATGCTGAAGGTGACCGAGTCCGGCGGCGCGAGCGCTCCCGAGCAGGTGTGGACCTTCCTGGTGTCGGCGGTCAACGGCCCCGGGATGGTGCCCGCGCTGCTCTGGTCGGCCTGGGCCGCGCAGGGACTGTGGTGGCTGGTCGCCCACCGGGCCGGCAGCGCGCAGCCGCGCATCATGCTCGACGTGGTGGCGAACATCCTGCACAACGCCGCCCTGCTGGTGATCATGGCCGAGGCGTGTCTGATCTACGCCACCGCCGGCTGGTACAAGATCCAGGGCTCGCGCTGGCAGGACGGCACGGCCGCCTACTACCCGCTGCACCTCGACTACTTCTCGCCCTGGCCCGCGCTGGGCGACCTGCTGTCGGCGAACGGCACCCTGGTGATGCTGGTGACCTACGGGACCGTGCTGGTCCAGGTCGTCTTCCCGTTCACCCTGCTCAACCGGCGGCTCAAGAACGTCCTGCTCGCCGTCATGATCACCGAGCACGCGGTGATCGCCGTGGTGCTCGGACTGCCGTTCTTCTCGCTGGCCATGATCGCGGCGGACGCGGTCTTCCTGCCCACGACCTTCCTGCGCCGCCTCGGCGCCCTCGCGGCACGCGCGCGTGGCCGGCTGCTCCGGCGTACAGGGCGCTCAGGGCCGCCCGACCGGCCCGCCGGCGAGCCGCTGCCCGAGCACCCGGCCCCCGCGGGCGTCACCCGCACGTAGGCTGCTCGGCATGAACGACCCGGTGGACGCCGCCAACGACCCGCTGAGCGACCCGAGCGGCCCGGTGGGCGCCGCCGACGACGCCGCGCCCGCCGCGAACGACCCGGTGAGCGCATGGCACCGCCTGGCCGGGGAGGGCACCGTCCTGCTCGACGGCTTCCACGCCCTCAAGCACGCCCTGCGCTTCGGTGCCGAGGTGCCCGTCGCGGTGACCGCCGACCGGACCGCGGCCCTCGCCCTGGCCGACGAGCTGGCCGCCGACGTGCGCCCCGCGCTGGAGGCGCTGCTCACCGAGGTGACGCACCCGGCGTACACCTCGCTGGTGCCGCGCCCGCACCCCACGGCGGTGGCCGCGCTGGCCGTACGGCCCTCCCGGGCGGCCAACCTCGCGCGGCTCGCGCACTCCCCGCGCAGTGCGCCGGTCGTGGTCCTCGACAACCCGCGCAACCTCGGCAACGCGGGCGCGGTGATCCGTCTGGCCGCCGGCTTCGGCGCGACCGGCGTCGTCACCACCGGCACCCTGGACCCCTGGCACCCCACGGTGGTGCGTGGCGGCGCGGGACTGCACTTCGCGACCGCCGTGGAGCGCCTTGAGGTGGCCGACCTGCCCTTCGGGCCCGTCTTCGCGCTGGACCCGGAGGGCGACGACATCCGGGGCGTGAAGCTCCCGGACGACGCCGTCCTCGCCTTCGGCTCAGAGCGCAGCGGCCTGTCGGCCGAGCTGCGCGCGCGTGCCGACCACCTGGTGGCCCTGCCGATGCGCCCGCAGGTCTCCAGCTACAACCTCGCCACCAGCGTGGCGATGGCCCTGTACCACTGGAGCCTCGCCAAGGTGTGAGGTTTCCGCCTACGCCTCCCGGCGGACCTCGACCACCCGGAAGCGGTTGGCGACGAAGGCGCCGTCGCACAGCGCCGCGTTCGCCGCCGGGTTGCCGCCCGAGCCGTGGAAGTCGGAGAAGGCCGCCGTCTGGTTGACGTACACCCCGCCCGTGAGGTTCAGCGACAGCTGCGCCGCCTCCTCCAGGCACACCTCCTTCACGGCCTGCTCGACCTCGGGGTCGGTGGTGTACGCCCCGACGGTCATGGCGCCCTTCTCGCGCACGCTGCGCCGCAGCAGCTCCAGCGCGTCAGCGGCGGAGTCGACGGCGACGGCGAAGGAGACCGGCCCGAAGCACTCGCTCATGTAGACGGCCTCGTCGTCCGGCTTGGCGCCGTCCAGCTTGACCATCACCGGCGTGCGGACGACCGCGTCGGGGAACTCCGGGTTGGCGATCTCGCGGGAGGCGAGGGCGACCTCGCCGAGCCCGGCGGCGGCCTCCAGGCGGGCCTTGACGTCCGGGTTGACGATGGCGCCGAGCAGCGCGTTCGCCCGGGCGTCGTCGCCGAGCAGGCCGTCGACGGCGCGGGCGAGGTCGGCGGTGACCTCGTCGAAGGTCTTGGGGCCCTCGTCGGTGCGGATGCCGTCGCGCGGGATCAGCAGGTTCTGCGGGGTGGTGCACATCTGGCCGCTGTACAGCGACAGCGAGAAGGCCAGGTTGGACAGCATGCCCTTGTAGTTGTCGGTGGAGTCGACGAGCACCGTGTTGACGCCGGCCTTCTCGGTGTAGACCTGCGCCTGGCGGGCGTTGGCCTCCAGCCAGTCGCCGAAGGTGGTGGAGCCGGTGTAGTCGATGATCCGGATCTCGGGGCGGGTGGCGAGCGTCTTGGCGATGCCCTCGCCGGGGCGCTCGGCGGCCAGCGCGACCAGGTTCGGGTCGAAGCCGGCCTCGGCGAGCACCTGGCGGGCGACCTGCACGGTCAGCGCGAGCGGGAGCACCGCGCGCGGGTGGGGCTTGACCAGGACGGCGTTGCCGGTGGCCAGGGAGGCGAACAGGCCCGGGTAGCCGTTCCACGTCGGGAAGGTGTTGCAGCCGATGACCAGGCCGATGCCGCGCGGGACGGGCGTGAACTGCTTGGTGAGCGCGAGCGGGTCGCGCTTGCCCTGCGGCTTGCTCCACTCGGCGGTGTCGGGGGTGCGCACCTGCTCGACGTAGGCGTACGCCACCGCCTCCAGGCCGCGGTCCTGGGCGTGCGGGCCACCGGCCTGGAAAGCCATCATGAAGGCCTGGCCGGACGTGTGCATGACCGCGTGCGCGAACTCGTGCGTCCGGTCGCTGATCCGCTTGAGGATCTCGACGGACACCGCGGCGCGCAGCTCCGCGCCAGCGTCGCGCCAGGCGCGCTGGCCGGCCTTCATGGCGGGCAGCAGGACGTCGAGGTCGGCGTGCGGGTACTCCACGCCCAGCTCGATGCCGTACGGCGAGACCTCGCCGCCCACCCAGTCGTCGGTGCCGGGCTGGCCGAGGTCGAGGCGCGTGCCGAGCAGGGCGTCGAAGGCGGCCTTGCCCGCGGCCGCGTCCAGGCTGCCGTTCTCGCCGTAGGCCTTGGGGTGCTCGGGGTGCGGGGACCAGTACGCGCGGGTGCGGATCGCTTCCAGCGCCTGGTCGAGGGTGGGCCGGTGCCGGGCGATCAGCTCGTGCGCGGTGAGTTCGGCGGCCATACGGGACCAACTCCTAGTTTCTGAGTTCTTCCTTGAACTCGTTGACCTCGGGAGAAACGGGGGCGGTTGCAGCCAGTCAGAGTTAGAGTAACCGAACGATCGGTCGGTTCAAGGGGGTCCGCCGCATCTGTGGAAAACCCCGTGCGGGAGGATCGCGCACATGACAGCACTCGACCTCAGCAGCCCCGTGGCAGTCGTCGGCACCGGCACCATGGGCCAGGGCATCGCCCAGGTCGCGCTCCTCGCGGGCCACCCCGTGCGCCTGTACGACGCCGCGCCCGGCCGTGCCCGCGAGGCGGCCGACGCGATCGGCGCCCGCCTCGACCGGCTCGTCGAGAAGGACCGGCTCACCGCCGC
Organism: Streptomyces sp. NPDC053367; assembly: GCF_044545925.1. Lineage (NCBI taxonomy): Bacteria > Bacillati > Actinomycetota > Actinomycetes > Kitasatosporales > Streptomycetaceae > Streptomyces > Streptomyces sp. NPDC053367. The sequence goes on from NZ_JBITYN010000003.1 coordinate 291,851, forward strand.
CGGCCGGGACGCCGCCCGAGCCCGCCTGGAACCGGCCGAGGACATCGCCGGCCTCGCCGGCTGCTCGCTGGTCGTCGAGGCGATCCTGGAGCGGCTCGACGTCAAGCAGGAGCTGTTCCGCGCGCTGGAGGACGTGGTCGGCGACGACTGCCTGCTCGCGACGAACACCTCGTCCCTGTCCGTCACCGCCATCGGCGGCGCCCTGCGCAACCCGGGCCGCTTCGTCGGCCTGCACTTCTTCAACCCGGCCCCGCTGCTGCCGCTGGTCGAGGTCGTCTCCGGGTTCGCCACCGACGTCACCTCGGCCACGCGCGCGTACGAGACCGCCCGCGCCTGGGGCAAGACCCCGGTCGCCTGCGCCGACACCCCCGGCTTCATCGTCAACCGCATCGCCCGGCCCTTCTACGCCGAGGCCTTCGCCGTCTACGAGGCCCAGGGCGCCGACCCGGCCACCATCGACGCCGTCCTGCGCGAGTCGGGCGGCTTCAAGATGGGCGCCTTCGAACTGACCGACCTGATCGGGCAGGACGTCAACGAGGCGGTCACCCACTCCGTGTGGCGGTCCTTCTTCCAGGACGTGCGCTTCACGCCCTCGCTCGCCCAGCAACGCCTGGTGGAGTCGGGGCGTCTCGGCCGCAAGAGCGGCCACGGCTGGTACGACTACGCCGACGGCGCCGAGCGGCCCGAACCGCACACCGCCGAGCCGGCCCGGCCGCCCGCCTACGTGGTCGCCGAGGGCGATCTGGGCCCCGCCTCGGAACTGCTCGCGATGATCCGCGAGGCGGGCATCCAGGTCCGCGAGGAGGAGGAGGACCACGGCAGTCGCCTGGTGCTGCCCGGCGGCGGTCAGCTGGCCCTCGCCGACGGCCAGACCTCGGTGGAGTTCCGCGACGTCGTCTACTTCGACCTCGCCCTGGACTACCGCAGGGCGACCCGGATCGCGCTGTCCGCCTCCCAGGACACCTCCTCGCAGACCCTCTCCGAGGCCATCGGACTGTTCCAGGCGCTCGGCAAGAAGGTCAGCGTCATCGGGGACGTCCCCGGCATGATCGTCGCCCGTACGGTCGCCCGGATCGTCGACCTCGCGCACGACGCCGTCGCCAAGGGCGTGGCCACCGAGGAGGACGTCGACACCGCGATGCGCCTCGGCGTCAACTACCCGCTCGGGCCCTTCGAGTGGAGCCGCAGGCTCGGCCGCAACTGGGCGTACGCCCTGCTGGACGACCTGCACCTGCGCGACCCCTCCGGCCGCTACGCGCCCTCCCTCGCGCTGTACCGCCACGCGTACGCCTCCGACAAGCGGGAGGGGAGCACCTCATGACCACCGTCAAGCGCGACACGTACACCCCCGAGACGCTGCTCTCCGTCGCCGTCCAGGTCTTCAACGAGCGCGGCTACGACGGCACCTCCATGGAGCACCTGTCCAAGGCGGCCGGCATCTCCAAGTCGTCGATCTACCACCATGTCGCCGGCAAGGAGGAGCTGCTGCGCCGCGCCGTGAGCCGTGCCCTCGACGGGCTCTTCGGCATCCTCGACGAGGAGCACGCGCGCGTGGGGCGCGCCGCCGACCGCCTGGAGTACGTCGTACGGCGCATGGTCGAGGTGCTGACGGCCGAACTGCCCTATGTGACGCTGCTGCTGCGGGTGCGCGGCAACACCGCCACCGAGCGCTGGGCGCTGGACCGGCGCCGCGAGTTCGACCACCGGGTCGCCGAGCTGCTGAAGGCGGCCGCCGCGGACGGCGACGTACGCGCCGACGTGGAGGTGCGGCTCGCCACCCGGCTGGTCTTCGGGATGATCAACTCGATCGTCGAGTGGTACCGCCCCGACGGCCGCGGCATGAGCGAGCGCGAAGTGGCCGACGCCGTCGCCCGGCTGGTCTTCGGAGGACTGCGCCAGGCGGACTGAGTACGCGCGCGTGGACACCTGAGTACGGCACCCGATGCCCCGCGCGGACGGTGGTGATGGGCTGGGTGGCATGGAGCACGACGACCTGCCTCCCAGCACCCCGCGACCCGCCACGGCCCACCCCACCTGGTGGAGGGCACCGCTCGTGGCCTCCGCGTTCGGCGTGCCGTGCCTAATGCTGGAGTACTTCTGGTTCCGGTCCCAGGACGGCGTCGGGGCCTTCGGCGGCATCCTCTACTGGGCGTCCGCCCTGCTCGTGCTGGCCTGGCTGCTGCCGCACCGCCGGTCCCTGCGGGCACCGCGGATGATCGCCGCCGGTGCCGGGGCCGGGTGCGCGATGCTCCCGGTGCTGTTCGCGCTGGCGCTCGGCGTGGCCTTCGCCGCGAGCTGACGCGCCTGCCGGCCGTCAGTTCTGCGGTTCGAGGTCCTCCTCCTCGAACACCAGCAGCGTGCGGCTGCTGAGCACCTCCGGGATGGCCTGCAGCCGGGTCAGCACCAGCTCGCGCAGCGCGCGGTTGTCGGAGACGTGCACCAGCAGCAGGACGTCGAAGTCCCCTCCGACCAACGCGATATGGGCGGCGCCGGGCAGCCGGCGCAGTTGCTCGCGCACCGTGCGCCAGGAGTTCTGGACGATCTTCAGAGTGATGTACGCGGAGGTGCCCTGGCCCGCGCGTTCGTGGTTGACGCGGGCGCCGAAGCCGCGGATGACCCCGTCCTCGACGAGACGGTTGATGCGGGCGTAGGCGTTGGCCCGCGAGACGTGCACCCGCTCGGCCACCGACCGTATGGAGGCGCGCCCGTCGGCCTGGAGCATGCGCAGGATGTCCTGATCGATGGCGTCCAGCGGACGGGGCTGCGGCGGAGCGGCCCCGGCGTCCGGTCCGGTGTCCGGTCTGTCGGCCGGTCTGTCGGCCGGTCTGTCCGTCGGTCTGTCCATCGGTCGCTCGGCCGGTCCTTCGGCCATTTGTTCAGGTGCCATGTCCCCCCGCCTCCCTACCATGGACGTACTGCGTCCATCAGAGGCTGTGGAGAACCGTTTGTCCACAGCCTGAGGCCGCCTGTAGCCAAAATGTGCCGGCGACCGAACAATCGGTAGGTGAGGCGCATCACAGACGCTGCGCCGGAAGTCGCTCCCACGAGGAGGTGCCGTCATGACGGTCATGGAGCAGCGTGGTGCGTATCGGCCATCGCCGCCGCCCGCCTGGCAGCCCCGTACCGACCCCGCGCCGCTGCTGCCCGACCCGGAGCCCTACCGCGTCCTCGGCACGGACGCGGCCGCCAAGGCCGACCCCGGGCTGCTGCGCCGGCTGTACGCCGAGCTGGTCCGCGGCCGCCGGTACAACGCGCAGGCCACCGCCCTCACCAAGCAGGGCCGCCTCGCCGTCTACCCCTCCAGCACCGGCCAGGAGGCATGCGAGGTCGCCGCCGCGCTCGCCCTGGAGGAGCGCGACTGGCTCTTCCCCAGCTACCGCGACACGCTCGCGGCCGTCGCGCGCGGAGTCGACCCGGTCGAGGCGCTCACCCTGCTGCGCGGCGACTGGCACACCGGCTACGACCCGCACGAGCACCGCGTGGCCCCCCTGTGCACCCCGCTGGCCACCCAGCTGCCGCACGCCGTGGGCCTCGCGCACGCCGCCCGCCTCAAGGGCGACGACGTCGTCGCGCTCGCCCTGGTCGGCGACGGCGGCACCAGCGAGGGCGACTTCCACGAGGCGCTGAACTTCGCCGCCGTATGGCAGGCCCCCGTCGTCTTCCTCGTGCAGAACAACGGCTTCGCCATCTCCGTCCCGCTCGCCAAGCAGACCGCCGCCCCCTCCCTGGCCCACAAGGCCGTCGGGTACGGCATGCCGGGCCGGCTGGTCGACGGCAACGACGCCGCCGCGGTGCACGAGGTCCTCACCGACGCCGTCCGCCACGCCCGCGCGGGCGGCGGTCCGACGCTGATCGAGGCGGTCACGTACCGCATCGACGCCCACACCAACGCCGACGACGCGACCCGCTACCGGGGCGACTCCGAGGTCGAGGCGTGGCGCGACCACGACCCGATCCTGCTGCTGGAGCGCGAGCTCACCGAGCGCGGCCTGCTCGACCAGGACGGTATCGACGCCGCCCGCCAGGACGCCGAGACCATGGCCGCCGCCCTGCGCGAGCGCATGAACCAGGACCCGGTCCTCGGCCCGATGGACCTGTTCGCCCACGTCTACGCCGAGCCCACCCCGCAACTGCGGGAGCAGCAGGCACAGTTGCTGGCCGAGTTCGAGGCCGAGGCCCGGGAAGGTGCGCAGTCATGACCACCGTCGCCGTGAAGCCCGCCACCATGGCGCAGGCCCTCACGCGCGCGATGCGCGACGCCATGGCCGCGGACCCCACCGTGCATGTCATGGGCGAGGACGTCGGCACCCTCGGCGGCGTCTTCCGCGTCACCGACGGCCTCGCCAAGGAGTTCGGCGAGGACCGCTGTACCGACACGCCGCTCGCCGAGGCCGGCATCCTCGGCACAGCCGTCGGCATGGCCATGTACGGCCTGCGCCCGGTCGTGGAGATGCAGTTCGACGCCTTCGCCTACCCGGCGTTCGAGCAACTGCTCTCGCACGTCGCGAAGATGCGCAACCGCACCCGCGGCAAGATGCCCCTGCCCATCACGATCCGCGTCCCCTACGGCGGCGGCATCGGCGGCGTCGAGCACCACAGCGACGCCTCCGAGGCGTACTACATGGCGACTCCGGGGCTCCATGTCGTCACGCCCGCCACGGTCGCCGACGCCTACGGCCTGCTGCGCGCCGCCATCGCCTCCGACGACCCGGTCGTCTTCCTGGAGCCCAAGCGGCTGTACTGGTCGAAGGACTCCTGGAACCCCGAGGAGCCGCAGAGCGTTGAGCCGATAGGCCGCGCGGTGGTGCGGCGCCCGGGCCGGAGCGCCACACTCATCACGTACGGTCCGTCCCTGCCCGTCTGCCTCGAAGCCGCCGAGGCCGCGCGGGCCGAGGGGTGGGACCTCGAAGTCGTCGACCTGCGCTCCCTGGTGCCGTTCGACGACGAGACGGTCTGCGCCTCGGTGCGGCGGACCGGACGGGCGGTCGTCGTGCACGAGTCGGGCGGGTTCGGCGGACCGGGCGGGGAGATCGCGGCCCGGGTCACGGAGCGCTGCTTCCACCACCTGGAGGCGCCGGTGCTGCGCGTGGCCGGGTTCGACATCCCCTATCCGCCGCCGATGCTGGAGAAGCACCACCTGCCCGGCGTCGACCGGATCCTGGACGCCGTGGCGCGTCTGCAATGGGAGGCCGAGAGCTGATGGCACAGGTGCTGGAGTTCAAGCTCCCCGACCTCGGGGAGGGGCTCACCGAGGCGGAGATCGTGCGCTGGCTGGTGCAGGTCGGCGACGTCGTCGCCATCGACCAGCCGGTCGTCGAGGTCGAGACGGCCAAGGCGATGGTCGAGGTGCCGTGCCCCTACGGCGGCGTGGTCACGGCCCGCTTCGGCGAGGAGGGCACCGAACTGCCCGTCGGCGCACCCCTGCTGACGGTCGCCGTCGGCGCGGACGCCTCAGGCGCTGTGCCCGGGGGACTGGACGCGGGCGTGCCCGGCCGGCCCGGCGGGGCGGGTGCCCCCGGTGGCGCCGGCCAGGACGGCGGCGCGGCCCCGGGGGCCGGCTCCGGTCCCGGCGGCGGGGCCGCGCCGGGCGCGGGCCGCGGCTCGGGCGAGGGCTCGGGCAACGTCCTCGTGGGCTACGGCACCTCCGAGGGTCCCGCCCGCCGCAGGGCCCGCGCGGTCCGGCCGGCCCCCGTGGCGTCGGCCCCCGCGGCGCGGGCTTCCGCCAACGGCCTGGACGCCGGACGCCGGACGGCCGAGCCCGTCGCGGGTGAGGCTCGTGCGCATGTGGCGCCCGCGACCGCCGCCGGGAAGACCCCCGAGGGGCCCGTCCCGGTGATCTCGCCCCTCGTCCGCCGACTGGCCCGGGAGAACGGCCTGGATCTGCGGGAGCTGCACGGCTCCGGCCCCGAGGGCCTGATCCTGCGCGCGGACGTGGAGTACGCGCTGCGGGCGGCCGCCGCGCAGGGCCGTACGACCCGGTCGACGGCCGAGCCGCACACGCGTGTGGTCGCGACACCCGGCGCCGCCCCCGCCCCCGAGGCCCCGATCCGCTCCTCCGCCACCGCGCAGGGCGAGGTCCGTGTGCCCCTCAAGGGCGTGCGCGGTGCCGTCGCCGACAAGCTGTCGCGCAGCCGGCGCGAGATACCGGACGCGACCTGCTGGGTGGACGCCGACGCGACGGAGCTGATGCGGGCACGCGCCGCGATGAACGCGGCCGGTGGTCCGAAGATCTCCCTGCTCGCCCTGCTGGCGCGGATCTGCACGGCCGCCCTCGCCCGCTTCCCCGAGCTCAACTCCACGGTCGACCTGGAGGCCCGGGAGATCGTCCGGCTGGAGCACGTCCATCTCGGCTTCGCCGCGCAGACCGAGCGGGGGCTGGTCGTCCCGGTCGTCCGCGACGCGCACGCGCGGGACGCCGAGGGGCTGTCCGCGGAGTTCGCCCGGCTCACCGAGGCCGCGCGCGCCGGGACGCTCACGCCCACGGACCTGACCGGCGGCACCTTCACGCTGAACAACTACGGCGTGTTCGGCGTCGACGGCTCCACGCCGATCATCAACCACCCCGAGGCCGCCATGCTCGGTGTCGGCCGCATCGTGCCCAAGCCATGGGTGCACGAGGGTGAGCTGGCGGTGCGCCAGGTCGTGCAGCTCTCGCTCACCTTCGACCACCGTGTGTGCGACGGCGGCACGGCCGGCGGCTTCCTGCGCTATGTGGCGGACTGCGTCGAACAGCCGGCGGTGCTGCTGCGCACCCTCTGAGTCGCTTGGCGTCTCTCAGAGGAGAGGCTCGTGCGCGCCGGGCGGTTTGCGTCCGGCGCGCTCGGCCGTATCGCGGGTCGGTCGCCGTTTCCGCAGGCCCCGGTGGGCCCGCATACTCGGGGGGTGACCGAGAACGCCCTCTCCGACTCCGCCGAGTCCACCGAGGCCGGCGACACCGGGTACGACGCCGTCGTGCTCGCCGGCGGTGGTGCGCGGCGGCTCGGCGGGGCCGACAAGCCCGGTGTGCGGGTGGGCGCGAGGGCCCTGCTCGACCGGGTGCTGGGCGCCTGCGCCGGAGCCCGGACCACCGTGGTCGTCGCCGATCCGCGGCCCACCGCCCGGCCTGTGCGCTGGGCCCGCGAGGAGCCGGCCGGCGGCGGTCCGCTCGCCGCGCTCGACGCCGGACTGCGCCACACCCAGGCACCGAGCGTCGTCGTCCTCTCCGCCGACCTGCCGTTCCTGGCCGGGGACACCGTCCACCGGCTGCTGACGGCCCTGCGGGCGGGCGAGAGCGACGGCGTGCTGCTCGCCGACGCCGACGGACGGGACCAGCCGCTCGTGGCGGCCTACCGGACCGACGCCCTGCGGCACGGCCTGGCCCGGCTCACCGCCGAGCACGGCGCGCTGACCGGCCTGCCGCTGCGGCGGCTGACCGCCGGACTCGGTCTGACCCACCTCACCGACCCGGTCGCGGCCTTCGACTGCGACACCTGGGACGACATCGCCACCGCCAGAGCCCGCATCAGGGAGCATGAGCACGTGTTGGACGAATGGATCTCCGCAGTCAAGGACGAGCTGGGCATCGACCTGGACGTCGACACCGGCACCCTGCTCGACCTGGCCCGTGACGCCGCCCACGGAGTCGCCCGGCCGGCCGCGCCCCTGACCACCTTCCTCGTCGGCTACGCCGCCGCCCACGCCGGAGGCGGCCCCGAGGCGGTGGCCGAAGCCGCGCGCAAGGCCGCCGCCCTGGCCCAGCTCTGGGCACGGGAGGACGCGGCGGACACCAGGCCCGACACCCGGCCCGGCACGGCAGCCGACACCCTGCCCGGCGCCGCAGCCGACGCCAAGCCCGATGTGGCGCCCGACGCCACGCCCGACACCCGCCCGGACGCGGGATGACCGCCCACGGCCTCGGCCAGGACGCCGACGACCTCGACGTCGAGGAGGCCCTGGCCCTGGTGAACACACCCGGCACGGACGCCGTCGTACCGCAGCCGTCCGCCGCGGGCGGCCCGCAGGGGGGCACCCGTCACCGGGGCACGCCCTGGCCCGAGGCCCGCGTGCTCGCGGCCCGCGCCGCCCGCAGGATCGCGCGCCGCACGCCCGAGCCCGTGTCCCTGGACGCCGCGCTGGGCCTGGTCCTGGCCGAGCCGCTCACCGCGCTCACCGACCTGCCCTCCTTCGACACCTCCGCCATGGACGGCTGGGCGGTCGCCGGGCCCGGACCCTGGAGCGTGCGGGACGAGGGCGTGCTGGCCGGACACGCCGAGCCCGTCCGCCTCGACGACGGCGAGGCCGTCCGGATCGCCACCGGCGCCCGAATCCCCCCGGACACCACCGCCGTACTGCGCAGCGAACACGGCCGCACCGACGACAAGGGGCGGCTGCATCCCACCCGCGAGGTCGCCCACGGCCAGGACATCCGCCCGCGTGCCCAGGAGTGCCGCAGCGGCGACCGACTCCTCCCCGGGGGAACCCTGGTGACCCCGGCCGTGCTCGGCCTGGCCGCGGCCGCCGGATACGACACGCTCCGCGCCGTCCCCCGCCCCCGCGCCGAAGTCCTGGTCCTCGGCGACGAGCTGCTCACCGAAGGGCTCCCGCACGACGGCCTGATCCGCGACGCGCTCGGCCCGATGCTGCCGCCCTGGCTGCGGGCCCTGGGGGCCGAGGTCATCGCCGTGCGCCGGCTCGGGGACGACGCCGAGGCCCTGTACAAGGCCATCGCCGAGAGCGACGCCGACCTCGTCGTCACCACCGGCGGAACCGCGGCCGGCCCCGTCGACCATGTTCACCCCACCCTGCGCCGCATCGGCGCCGAGCTGCTGGTGAACGGCGTACAGGTGCGCCCCGGCCACCCCATGCTGCTGGCCCGCACCAAGGACGGCCAGCACCTCGTCGGCCTGCCCGGCAACCCTCTCGCGGCCGTCTCCGGGCTGCTCACCCTCGCCGAGCCGCTGCTGCGGGCCCTCGCCGCGCGCCCGGCCCCGGAGCCGTACGCGCTGCCGCTGCGGGACGCCGTGCACGGCCATCCCCATGACACCCGCCTCGTCCCGGTCGTCCTGCGCGCCGACCATGCCGTGCCGCTGCACTACAACGGCCCGGCCATGCTCCGCGGTATCGCCGCGGCCGACGCCCTGGCCGTCGTACCTCCCGGTGGTGCGCAGCGAGGGCAGGAGACGGAACTGCTCGAACTGCCGTGGGCGACGGCCGGGATCGACGCCTGTTTCACGTGAAACATGGCCCAGCGAGCGTGTTTCACGTGAAACGCCGCCAACAGGGTGGGTTTCACGTGAAACATCACCGCACGGCGGCCGGTGGCGCCTACTCCTCCGGCTCCTCGACCGCCCGCTGCACCGTGACGACCCGGTCGCCCACCCGCAGCGTCCCGATCCGCTCGTCCGCGTAGTCCAGGACCTTCCGGTCGCGTACGACGGCCATGACCAGGTCGGTGCACTTGCGGGGGTCCTTCCCCGCCTCGGCCTGCGTCACCGGGCGTTCCACCAGGTCGAGCCCGGCGCCGAGGGTCATGATGTCCTCCAGGGTCCGGGCGACGACCGGGCTGACCATGGAGACACCGAGCAGGCGTCCGGCGGAGCTGGAGCTGGTGACGACGGTGTCCGCGCCGCTCTGCCGCAGCAGGGGCACGTTCTCGTCCTCCCGGGCGGCCACGACGATGGTGGCGTGCCGGTTCAGCTGCCGGACGGTGAGGGTGACCAGAGCGGCGGTGTCGTCGCGCTGCGGGGCGACGATCACCCGCGAGGCGGTGGCCACCTCCGCCTTCAGCAGGGTCTCGGAACGGGTGGCGTCCCCGATGATCGCCACCAGGCCGTCGTCGCCGGCCGCGGTCGCCGCCTTGCGCTGGGCGTCCACCACCACGATCCGCTCCTTGCCCACGCCCTGTCCGATCAGGGTCCGTACGGCGTGGTAGCCCTTGGTGCCGTAGCCCACGACGACGATGTGGTCGCGGGTGCGGCTGCGCCAGCGGTGCACACGGACCTGCTGCCGGGTGCGTTCGGTGAGGGCCTCCAGGGTCGTGCCGACCAGGATGATCAGGAAGATCACCCGCAGCGGCGTGATGAGGAGGATGTTCACCACCCGGGCGGCGTCGCTGGCCGGGGTGATGTCGCCGTAGCCGGTGGTGGAGAGCGTGACGGTGGCGTAGTAGGCGGCATCGAGCAGATCGACGGAGCCGTCGGAGTTGTCGTGGTAGCCGGAGTGGTCGGCGTAGACGATCAGCGTGGTGAGGACCAGCACCCCGAGGGCCATGGTCAGGCGCCGCATCACCTGCTGGAGCGGGTGCAGGACGGTGCCGGTGGGCATCGTGATGGACCGGCCCGCCTCGGCGTCGTCGCGTGCCTCACGGTGCGAGCGGTACCTCAGGTACCGCAGCGGGGAGGTCCTCGCCGCCCTGGCCGCGGATGACTGGTCCTGTCTCATCGGCTGTCCCACGTCGCGATCGTAGAACGTCGGCAGCGCGACCGTCGGGGATCATGCACCGGGGCCGTCGGCAGATCACGCATCCTGGTCGGCGGGAGATCGCGCACCATGGTTGCGTACATCCGCCCCACCCCGGAACCGCCTGTAGTGCTGGAGGCCCCGTGCGTGACCACACCGTCGTCATCGGATTCGGTACGAAGGGCCGGGCGGCCCTTCGTACCGTCTGCGCCGCGGGGCTGAAGCAGGAGCGGGTCGTGGTGATCGACCCCAGCGCCAAGGCGATGGCCGCGGCGGCCGCGGAGGGCTTCGAGACGGTCGCCGGGGACGCCACGCGCAGCGATGTGCTGCGGCAGGCCGAGGTCCAGCGGGCGGGGCAGATCATCGTCGCGACCCAGCGCGACGACACGGCCGTGCTGGTCGTGCTGACGGCCCGCCAGCTCAACCCGACCGCCACGATCGTGGCGGCGGTCCGGGAGGAGGAGAACGCCCCGCTGCTGAAGCAGTCCGGCGCGGACGAGGTCGTCACCGGCGCGAGCGCGGCCGGGCGTCTGCTGGGGCTGTCCGTCCTCACCCCGGCGGCCGGGCAGGTGATGGAGAGCCTGATGCGGCAGGGCAGCGGCCTGGACATGGTGGAGCGCCCTGTCACCAAGGCGGAGACCGGCCGCCGCCCGCGCGACCTGGCCGACCTGGTCGTCACCGTCGTACGCGGGCACCGGGTGCTGGCGTACGACGATCCGGCCATCGGTGTGCTGGAACCGACGGACCGGATCGTGACGATCGTGCGCAGGCAGCAGGACGCGCCGGCGCGATGAGGGCTACTTGCGGTTGTACAGCCGCATCGTGACGGGGCCGAAGACCAGCACGAACAGGACGGCCCAGCCCAGGGTCCAGGCGATCTGGGCGGCCGGCCGGTCACCGGCCATCAGGCCGCGTACGGCCGAGGCGAGATGGGTGATCGGGCTGTTGTTCACGAACGCCTGGAGCCAGCCGGGCATGGTGTGCGGGTCGACGAAGACATTGGACAGGAAGGTCAGCGGGAAGATCACCATCATGCTGACGCCCATCACCGACTTCTCCGAGCGCAGCATCAGCCCGAACATCGTCCAGATCCACGAGAACGCGAACGAGAAGACGATCAGCAGCGCGATCCCGGCGATCACACCGGCGACCCCGCCGTCCGGCCGGTAACCGAGGATCAGCCCGACCGTGAGCATCACGACGGACGCGATCGTGTAGCGCAGCGCGTCGCCCAGCAGATAGCCGACCATCGTCGACGGCCGCCAGATCGGCAGGGACCGGAAGCGGTCGAAGACGCCCTTCTCGATGTCGGTGTTCACCGAGACGCCGGTGTACATCGTGATCATCACGACCGACATCACGAGGATGCCCGGCAGCAGGAACTGGATGTACTCCTTCGGCGACCCGGCCAGCGCCCCGCCGAAGAGGTACGTGTACATCAGCACCATCATGATCGGGAACGCGGTGACGTCGAAGAGCTGCTCCGGTACGTGCTTGATCTTCAGCACCGCGCGCCAGCCGAAGGTCAGCGACGTCGACCAGGCGCTGGGCCGCGGGGGCCGCTCCCCGGCGACCAGCAGGGCGGCGAGCGACTCGGCGCTGACGGGAGCGAGGTCCTTGGTGTCGGTCGCGGTGCTCATGCCGCCGCCTCCCCTTCGGTCTGCTTGCGCCGGGTGTCGTGTCCGGTCAGGGCGAGGAACACCTCGTCCAGGCTGGGCTGGCCCAGTGAGAAGTTGTCGACGGTGACGCCGCGGCGGGCCAGCTCCGCGAGCGCGCGGGCCGCCTGCTCGGCCGCGCCCCGCCCGTTCGCCGCACCCGCGCCGACCCGGGCGGTCAGCGCCACCGGGTCGGGCTCCAGCTGCACGTCCGCGTCCAGGGTCAGCCGCAGCACCCGTTCGGCCTCCGGCCGCTGGGCCGGATCGCGCAGCCGCAGATGGACCGAGCCGGCGCCGACGGACGCCTTCAGCTCGCCCTTGGTGCCCTCCGCGATGACCCTGCCGTTGTCGATGACCGCGATCCGGGCCGCGAGCTGGTCGGCCTCGTCGAGGTACTGCGTGGTCAGCAGCACGGTGGTGCCCTGCGCGACGACCGCGCGCACGATGTCCCACACCTGGTTGCGGCTGCGCGGGTCGAGACCCGTCGTGGGCTCGTCGAGGAAGAGCAGGTCGGGGGTGTTGAGGATGGACGCGGCGATGTCGATCCGGCGCCGCATGCCGCCCGAGTAGTGCTTGACCTGCTTTCCGGCGGCCTCGGACAGCCCGAAGGCCGCCAGCAGCTGCGCGGCGCGCTCGCGCGCGGCCTTCTTGCCGTGGCCGAGGAGCCGGCCCAGCAGCACCAGGTTCTCGGTGCCGGTCAGGTCCTCGTCCACCGAGGCGTACTGCCCGGTCAGGCTCACCCGGCCGCGCACCTCGTCGGCCTCGCGCACCACGTCGTGGCCGAACACATGGGCCTGGCCGCCGTCGGGCCTGAGCAGGGTGGCGAGCATCTTCACCGTGGTCGTCTTGCCTGCGCCGTTCGGGCCGAGGACGCCGTAGACCGTGCCCGTGGGCACCGCGAGGTCGACTCCGTCGACCGCTCTGGTCTCACCGAACGTCTTCACCAGGCCCGCGGTCTCGATGGCCAGGCCGGAGGTATGCCGGCTCATGGGAGGTCCTTCCGCGTAAGGGGGTACGCAGGGGAGACCTTCACGGTCGCGCAAATTCATCGGTCCCGCACGGGGATTTCGGAGCGGCCGGGCCGGGGCGGGGTAGCGTCCGTTTCATGTATGCGATCACGATTCCCGAACCTGGTGGGCCCGAGGCGCTGGTCTGGGACGAGGTCCCCGACCCGGTACCCGGCCCGGGCGAGGTCCTGGTCGAGGTGGCGGCGAGCGCCGTCAACCGGGCCGACATCCTGCAGCGGCAGGGTTTCTACGACCCGCCGCCCGGCATGTCCGCGTACCCCGGCCTGGAGTGCTCCGGGCGGATCACCGCGCTCGGGTCCGGGGTGAACGGCTGGTCCGTCGGCGACGAGGTGTGCGCGCTGCTCGCGGGCGGCGGCTACGCCCAGAAGCTCGCCGTCCCCGCGGGCCAGCTGCTGCCGGTGCCGAAGGGTGTCACCCTCACCCAGGCCGCCGCGCTGCCCGAGGTGGTCTGCACGGTCTGGTCGAACGTCTTCATGATCGCCCACCTGCGGCCCGGCGAGACCCTGCTGGTGCACGGCGGCTCCAGCGGCATCGGCACCATGGCCGTCCAGCTCGCCAAGGCCGTCGGCGCCAGGGTCGCCGTCACGGCGGGCAGCGCGGAGAAGCTGGAGCGCTGCGCGGACCTGGGCGCGGACATCCTGATCAACTACCGCGAGCAGGACTTCGTCGCCGAGCTCGACAAGGCCACCGACGGGGCCGGGGCGGACGTCATCCTCGACAACATGGGCGCCAAGTACCTGGACCGCAACATCCGGGCCCTCGCGGTCAGCGGCCGTCTGGCGATCATCGGCATGCAGGGAGGGGTGAAGGGCGAGCTGAACATCGGCGCGCTGATGAAGAAGCGCGCCGCCGTCACCGCGACCTCGCTGCGCGCCCGGCCGCTGGAGGAGAAGGCGGCCGTCGTCGCCGCCGTACGCGAGCACGTCTGGCCGCTGCTGGAGGCCGGGCACATCCGGCCGGTCGTCGACAGCGAGGTCCCGCTGAGCGACGCGGCCGCGGGCCATCGCCGGGTCGAGGAGAGCGGCCACGTGGGCAAGGTGCTGCTGGTCGCCGAGTAGGTCCGCTGCCGGGCGCCGGCCTGCGGGGCGAAGGGGCGCGGCGAGGCGCTGCTGGTCGCCCGCCGGGCCCGCTGCTCGGCTATCCCCGCCTCAGTCGCAGGCCGACGAAGGCGAGGGCCAGACCGAGGCCGATGAGCATCAGCCCGCTGCCGAGGGGCAGGACGTGCAGCATCGGTTCGGCGGGGGCGCCGGCCTGCGGGGCGAGGGGGCGCGGCGAGGCGGTGCCGGTCGCGGCGGGGTCGGCGGCGGGGGCGCTGTCCAGGCGCCCGCCGCCGGGGTCCTCGCCGCTGCCGGGGTCCTTGCCGCTGCCGGGGTCCTCGCCGGAGCCTTCGCTGTTCCCGGAGGCCTGCCCGCTCCCGTCGTTCGGGTCGCCCTCGCCCTCCTCGGAGGTCCCGCGGCTCTCCGTGCCCCCGGTGGGCGGACGGTCCTCGTCCTCGTCGGCCGGGACGCGCGGCTTCGTGGAGGGCCGGCCCGGGTCGTCCTCGCGGTCCTCCCCGCGTGCGGGCATCTCCGGCCGCCGCCCCGGCCGCTCCCGGCCCTCCCCGGCACGGCTCCCGGCACGGGACGGCTCGGCGGAGGGCTTCTCGGACTCCGACGGGGAGGCCGAGCGCGGGGTGCCGGGCCCATGAGCGGTGCCCCAGCCCCCGGCGGAGGGCGGGGCGGACCTCCGGGCCGGCCCATGGGAGGAAGGCGCCCCGGGCCCTGGGGCGACGGGGGAGCCCACTACGGCCGATGAACCGAAAGCACCGGAGGAACCCGGACCGGCCGAGGCACCCACAGCCGCAACAGCCGCGGAACCCATGGCCGCTGATCGCACAGCCGCGGTACCCGCAGCCGCGGAACCCACAGCCGCAGAACCCATGGCCGCTGATCGCACAGCCGCGGAACCCACAGCCGCAGAACCCATGGCCGCTGATCGCACAGCCGCGGAACCCACAGCCGCGGAACCCACAGCCACAGCCACACCCGAGGCCGCCACGGCGGCCGGCACTGCCAGCCCCGCCGACAGGACCAAGGGCGCGGCGACCCACCCCCGCGTCACCCACATCCAACGACTCACACCCCCACCCTCACACCACCCCGCATTCCCGGCATTCCGGACTCCGCCACTCTGTCGAACGTGCTTCGGCCGGAAACCCCGCCCCGGAAAAGGTGGATCACCCTTCCCCGGGGGCACCACGATGGTGAGCTGTACGGGTGCGAGAGAATGGCGGCATGGAGATGCCGAGGAACGAGAGGTCGCCGGAGAACCCTCAGATCCTGGTCGTGGGCCAGGACGGGATGGCGCTCAGCGGTGGCAATGGAGACGAGGACTCCCGCGAGGTCCCGGTGACGGAGCAGGTGGAGCAGCCCGCGAAGGTCATGCGGATCGGCAGCATGATCAAGCAGCTGCTCGAAGAGGTGCGTGTGGCGCCTCTGGACGAGGCCAGCCGGGCCCGGCTCAAGGAGATCCACGCCAGTTCGGTCAAGGAGCTCGAGGACGGCCTCGCGCCGGAGCTGGTCGAGGAGTTGGAGCGGCTGTCCCTGCCCTTCGCCGACGAGACCACCCCTAGCGACGCCGAACTGCGGATCGCCCAAGCGCAGTTGGTCGGCTGGCTGGAGGGTCTCTTCCACGGCATCCAGACCACGCTGTTCGCCCAGCAGATGGCGGCCAGGGCCCAGTTGGAGCAGATGCGCCGCGCACTCCCGCCGGGCGCCGGCGGTCACGAGGACGGCGAGCAGCACCCGGGCGCCCGCTCGGGCGGGCCCTACCTGTGACCACTGGCCCATGATCGGGCAAGGGCCCGGCAGCCTGTGCTGCCGGGCCCTTCGTCATGCCTGCTCAGCCGACCCCGGATACGCGAAGGGTTCGGCAGCCGAGTGCTGCCGAACCCTTCTACGTCATGGATTTCGCGGATGTCACTCGATCGGGTTGCCCGTCGAGACGTTCAGCTGGATCTCGCCCGGGTCCTTCGGGTCGACGTCCGTGCCCGGTGCCGGGAACTGCTGCAGGACCGTGCCGTCGCCCCAGGTGTTGTTGTCGACGTCCTTCTTCGACATGTTCCAGTTCGCCGCCGCGAGGCACTGCCGGACCGAGTCGAGGTCCTTGAACCGGAAGTCGGGGAGCTTGACCTTGTCCGGGTCGTTGTAGGACTCGGTGGGCTCGGTGCAGGCGGTCGTCTCGATCGTGCGCGTGTGGTCCGGCGGCCGGTAGCCCGGCTTCTGCGACGAGGACGCGGAGGTGCTCGGGTCGCCGTCCTTGCCCTCGTCGCCCTTGTCCCCGCCGCTCAGCGTCAGGGCGGCGATCAGCCCGCCGACGGCGACGACCGCGACCACGATCGAGCCGATGACCACCGACCGGTTGCTCTTGCGGCCGCCGCCCGGCGCGGGCGCCTGCTGCGGGGTGATGTTGTACGGCGGCGGCGTCGCGGTGCCCGGCTGCGGCGCGTACCCGGAGGCCGCGTGCGGCTGCTGGTAGCCGCCCTGGTGCGGGTAGCCGTACGCGGGGGCGGGCGAGGGCGTGGGCGCGGGGGTGCTGTACGGGTTCGGCGGCGGCGTCGGCTGGTAGGGCGTCTGTACCGGGCCGGTGGGGGCCGAAGTGGCCTGGTCGACCGGCGGGAACACCGCGGATCCCACGCCCGCGCCGCTGCCGGTCGGCGCGCCGGCCACGATGTTCGGCGCGGCCGGATGGAAGGAGGCGGCGACCCGCAGGCACTCGTCGCGCATGGCGACGGCGGTCGGGAAGCGCTCGTTCGGGTTCTTCCGCAGCGCGCGGGCGATCAGCGCGTCCACGGCCGGCGGCAGCGAGCGGTTGATGGAGGAGGCGGCGACCGGCTCCTCCTGGACGTGCGCGTACGCGATGGCCAGCGGCGAGTCCGCGTCGAACGGCAGCCGCCCGGTGACCAGTTGGAACAGCATGATGCCGACCGAGTACAGGTCGGAGCGGGCGTCCACGCCACGGCCCAGGGCCTGTTCCGGCGAGAGGTACTGCGGGGTGCCGACGACCATGCCGGTCTGGGTCATCGAGGTGACGCCCGACTGCATGGCACGGGCGATGCCGAAGTCCATCACCTTGACGACGCCGCGCTTGGTCATCATCACGTTGCCGGGCTTGATGTCGCGGTGCACCAGCCCCATTTCGTGACTGATCTCCAGGGCCGCGAGCACATCGGCGGTGATCTTCAGCGCCTTGTCGGCGGGCATCGCGCCGTACTGCCGTACGTCCTCGTCGAGCACCGAGCCGAGCGGGCGGCCCTCGATGTACTCCATGACGATGTACGGCGTCGTCATGCCGTCGACGTCGTCCTCGCCGGTGTCGAAGACGGAGACGATGTTGGTGTGGGTGAGCTTGGCCACGGCCTGCGCCTCGCGGCGGAACCGCTCGCGGAAGGCGGGCTCGCGGCCCAGTTCGGTGTGCAGCGTCTTGATCGCGACCTGGCGGTCCAGGACACTGTCGTACGCGAGGTGCACGGCGGCCATGCCGCCCTGGCCGAGCAGGTCACGCAGTTGGTAGCGGCCGCCGGCGAGAGCGCGCGCCGTGTAGCGGTCCTGTGCGCCGTCCTGGCTCATCGTCTTGGGTCCCCCGTAGGCGCCGGCGACAGCGGCTGCTGTGCTCCCGCGTGATCGAAATGAGTTATTCCCGGCCAAGTCTGCCCCAGGGCACTGACACGTCAAGCTCGGTGCCCGTTCCGTGACCGTACGCGAAAGAAGCGTCGCGGAAGCGTTACAGCGGGCGTACGGGCGGTACACAGAATTTGCGCCACGGCTGGAAACCACGGTTTGATGACCGGTCCGGCTCCTGGCCGTGGCGGCGCCATCTCGGACCGGCGGATCGCGCGGAGGCTGTAGCGTGGCCGACGGAGACCGTAACAACACCGCGCGCACCGCGGGCAGAAACGACGGCGAGGACTGATGGCACAGCAGCAGCGCGCTCAGGGTCCGTCCGAACCCGAGGCGACTGGCGGCGGCATGTCGGACGCGCCGGAGTCCTGGGGCAACGGAGGGCTTGTCGGGGACGGCCGGTACCGGCTGACCCGTCGGCTCGGCCGGGGCGGCATGGCGGAGGTGTTCGCCGCCGAGGACGTGCGCCTCGGCCGCACCGTCGCCGTCAAGCTGCTGCGTCCCGACCTCGCCGAGGACCCGGTCTCCAAGGCGCGCTTCACGCGCGAGGCCCAGTCGGTCGCCGGGCTCAACCACCATGCCATCGTCGCCGTGTACGACTCCGGCGAGGACCGCATGGGCGGCCAGTCGGTGCCGTACATCGTGATGGAGCTGGTCGAGGGCCGCACGATCCGCGACCTGCTGCTCAACGCCGAGGCGCCGGGGCCCGAGCAGGCCCTCATCATCGTCTCGGGTGTGCTGGAGGCGCTGGCCTACTCGCACCAGCACGGCATCGTGCACCGCGACATCAAACCCGCCAATGTCATCATCACCAACAACGGCGCCGTGAAGGTGATGGACTTCGGCATCGCGCGCGCCCTGCACGGCGCGTCGACGACGATGACGCAGACCGGCATGGTCATGGGCACCCCGCAGTACCTCTCCCCGGAGCAGGCCCTCGGCAAGGCCGTCGACCACCGCTCCGACCTGTACGCGACCGGCTGCCTGCTGTACGAACTCCTCGCGCTGCGCCCGCCGTTCGTCGGCGAGACCCCGCTGTCGGTGGTCTACCAGCACGTCCAGGACATCCCGGTGCCGCCGTCGGAGGTCTCCGACGCCTCGCCGCCGGAGCTGGACGGCCTGGCGATGCGCGCCCTCGCCAAGGACCCCGACGACCGCTTCCAGACCGCCGAGGAGATGCGCGGTCTGGTGCAGTACGCCCTGCAGATGCTGTACGACCAGGGCGGCCACACCGGCACCTGGAACACCGGCCCGGTGACCGTGCACGACGGCGGCCACGGCGCGGCGATGGGCATGGCCGGTACGGCGCTGCTGTCGCACTCGACGGACGGCGGCGCGGGCACGGCGCAGATCCCGCAGCCGATCCTGCCGCAGTACGGCCACGGCGACGACGGCGGCTTCGAGGGCCACGGCAACAAGGGCAGCGGCCGCGGCAAGCTGTGGATCCTGGCCGTCTTCGCGGTGATCGCGATCGCGGCGGGTGTCGCCCTGGCGCTGAACAACAAGGACGGCAAGGGCGAGAAGCCCACTCCCACGCCGACGCCGAGCGTCTCGCGGTCCAGCCAGGAGGAGACCGCCTCCGAGGAGCCGAGCGACGAGCCGACGCAGGAGCAGACGCAGGACACGCCGGACAACGGCAGCACCGGCGGGGGCGGCGGCTGGGGCGAGTGGACGCCGACGCCGACCCCGTCCTGGACGCCGTCCTCCACGCCGTCGAGCACGCCGAGCGGTGAGCCGACGGACACCGAGCCGACGGACACCCAGCCGACCGAGACGGGCGGCACGGACACCGGCGGCACCACCGACGGCGGCACCACGGACGGCGGCACGGACACCGGTGGCACCACCGACGGCGGCACCGACACGGGCGGCACCACCGAGGGCGGCGGCGCGGACGCGGGCGGCGCCAACGACGGCGGCGTCGTCGGTTAAGGCAAAAGCCAAGCAAAAGGCACAACAACACCCGGGCCGCTTATTACTGGCCGGTATTACTGACCGGTTGGACTAAGAAAGACTCTTCCCGTGGCCCGGTTCAGCGGGATAACGTGCCGTAGTTCCGGCCCCCTGCAAGGCTGTGACCAGGAGTTGTTCCCGACCATTCGCGATTTACTTGGAAATCCAAGCAAAAACGCAGGTCAGGAGGGGTTTCACAGAAATGTGGAGCACTGGGTAACGTGCTTTTTGCAGGGCGCTCGCCGGGGCACCTGTCACGCCTGTCCCCATGAGCCGCACCCACCCCGTGCGTCCCCTGGGCCAGCAGGCGAGCCGCACTGGCACCCGGCGAACCCGGGTAGCCGGACCGACGGAGGAGCACACGTGAGCGTGGAGAGCACTGCCGCGCGCAAGCCGCGAGGCGGCGCCGGAAGCAAGGCCGGCACCACCGGCGCCAAGCGCACCACCCGCACGAGCGCCAAGAAGGGCACCGACCCTGAGCTCGTGCAGCTGCTGACGCCCGAGGGCGAGCGAGTCAAGAACGCCGAGTACGACCAGTACGTCGACGGCATCACCCCCGAAGAGCTGCGCGGCCTGTACCGCGACATGGTGCTCACCCGGCGCTTCGACGCCGAGGCCACCTCCCTGCAGCGCCAGGGCGAGCTGGGCCTGTGGGCGTCGCTGCTGGGCCAGGAGGCCGCCCAGATCGGCTCCGGCCGTGCCACGCGCGAGGACGACTACGTCTTCCCGACCTACCGCGAGCACGGTGTGGCCTGGTGCCGCGGGGTCGACCCGACCAACCTGCTGGGCATGTTCCGCGGCGTGAACAACGGCGGCTGGGACCCCAACGGCAACAACTTCCACCTGTACACGATCGTCATCGGCTCGCAGACGCTGCACGCCACCGGCTACGCCATGGGCATCGCCAAGGACGGCGCGGACTCGGCGGTCATCGCCTACTTCGGCGACGGCGCCTCCAGCCAGGGCGACGTCGCGGAGTCCTTCACCTTCGCCGCGGTCTACAACGCGCCCGTCGTGTTCTTCTGCCAGAACAACCAGTGGGCGATCTCCGAGCCCACCGAGAAGCAGACCCGCGTCCCGCTCTACCAGCGCGCACAGGGCTACGGCTTCCCCGGCGTCCGCGTCGACGGCAACGACGTCCTCGCCTGCCTCGCGGTCACCAAGCAGGCGCTGGAGCGCGCCCGCAGCGGCGAGGGCCCGACCCTGGTCGAGGCCTTCACCTACCGCATGGGCGCCCACACCACCTCCGACGACCCCACCCGCTACCGCGGCGACGAGGAGCGTCAGGCCTGGGAGGCCAAGGACCCGATCCTGCGCCTTCGCCGCTATCTGGAGGCCGCAAACCACGCGGACGAGGGATTCTTCGCGGAACTGGAGGCCGAGTCCGAGGCGTTGGGCAGGCGAGTGCGTGAAGCGGTCCGCGCCATGCCGGACCCGGACCACTTCGCCATCTTCGAGAACGTGTACGCGGACGGGCACGCGCTCGTCGACGAGGAGCGCGCCCAGTTCGCCGCCTACCAGGCGTCGTTCGCGGACGTAGAGGGGGGTCACTGAGATGGCCGAGAAGATGGCTCTGGCCAAGGCGATCAACGAATCGCTGCGCCGCGCACTGGAGACCGACCCGAAGGTCCTCGTCATGGGCGAGGACGTCGGCAAGCTCGGCGGCGTGTTCCGGGTGACCGACGGCCTGCAGAAGGACTTCGGCGAGTCCCGCGTCATCGACACCCCCCTCGCGGAGTCCGGCATCGTCGGCACCGCGATCGGCCTCGCCCTGCGCGGCTACCGCCCGGTGGTGGAGATCCAGTTCGACGGCTTCGTCTTCCCGGCGTACGACCAGATCGTCACGCAGCTCGCGAAGATGCACGCCCGCTCGCTCGGCAAGGTCAAGCTGCCCGTCGTGGTCCGCATCCCCTACGGCGGCGGCATCGGCGCGGTCGAGCACCACTCCGAGTCCCCCGAGGCGCTGTTCGCGCACGTCGCGGGCCTGAAGATCGTCTCCCCGTCGAACGCCTCCGACGCGTACTGGATGATGCAGCAGGCCATCCAGAGCGACGACCCGGTGATCTTCTTCGAGCCCAAGCGGCGCTACTGGGACAAGGCCGAGGTCAACACCGAGGCCATCCCCGGCCCGCTGCACAAGGCGCAGGTGGTGCGTGAGGGCACCGACCTGACCCTCGCCGCCTACGGCCCGATGGTGAAGACCTGTCTGGAGGTCGCCGCGGCGGCCGCCGAGGAGGGGCGGAACCTGGAGGTCCTGGACCTGCGCTCGGTCTCGCCGCTCGACTTCGACTCCATCCAGGCCTCGGTCGAGAAGACCCGCCGCCTGGTCGTGGTCCACGAGGCGCCGGTGTTCTTCGGCTCCGGCGCGGAGATCGCCGCCCGGATCACCGAGCGCTGCTTCTACCACCTGGAGGCCCCGGTGCTCCGGGTCGGCGGCTACCACGCCCCGTACCCGCCGGCGCGCCTGGAGGAGGAGTACCTGCCGGGCCTGGACCGGGTGCTCGACGCCGTCGACCGTGCCCTGGCGTACTGAGGAGAGGGTCGTGACGACGATGACTGAAGCGTCCGTACGCGAGTTCAAGATGCCGGACGTGGGCGAGGGCCTCACCGAGGCCGAGATCCTCAAGTGGTACGTCCAGCCCGGTGACACCGTCACCGACGGCCAGGTGGTGTGCGAGGTCGAGACCGCCAAGGCGGCCGTCGAACTGCCCATCCCCTACGACGGTGTGGTGCGCGCCCTGCACTTCCCGGAGGGCACCACGGTCGACGTGGGCACGTCCATCATCGCGGTGGACGTCTCGGGCGGAGCCGCGCCCGAGCCCGCGCCCGCGCAGGCCCCCGTCGAGCAGGCCGCCCCGGCGGCACAGCCGGCACCGGCCGCCGCGGAGGAGCCCGAGCCGCAGGGCCGCCAGCCGGTCCTCGTCGGCTACGGCGTCGCCGCCTCCTCCACCAAGCGCCGCCCGCGCAAGGGTCCGGAGGTGTCGGCCCAGGCGTCCGCGGCGATCCAGACCGAGCTGAACGGCCACGCCCCCGCGGCACCGGCACCCGCCCCGGCCGCAGCCCCGGCCCAGGCGGGCAAGGACCGCCCGCTCGCCAAGCCGCCGGTGCGCAAGCTCGCCAAGGACCTCGGCGTCGACCTGGCCACGGTCACCCCGACCGGCCCGGACGGCATCATCACCCGCGAGGACGTCCACGCGGCGGCGGCACCCGCCCCGGCGGAGGCTCCCGCGCCGACGGCCGCCCCGGCCCCGGCCGCCGCGCAGGCCGCCCCCGCGCCGGTGGCGGCGTACGACACCGCGCGCGAGACCCGGATCCCGGTCAAGGGCGTCCGCAAGGCGACGGCCGCGGCGATGGTCGGCTCGGCGTTCACCGCGCCGCATGTCACCGAGTTCGTCACGGTCGACGTCACGCGCACGATGAAGCTCGTCGAGGAGCTCAAGCAGGACAAGGACATGCAGGGCCTGCGGGTCAACCCGCTCCTGCTGATCGCCAAGGCCCTGCTGGTCGCCATCAAGCGCAACCCGGACGTCAACGCGTCCTGGGACGAGGCGAACCAGGAGATCGTGCTCAAGCACTACGTCAACCTGGGCATCGCCGCGGCCACCCCGCGCGGCCTGATCGTCCCGAACATCAAGGACGCCCACGCCAAGACGCTCCCGCAGCTCGCGGAGGCGCTCGGTGAGCTGGTGTCCACCGCGCGCGAGGGCAAGACCTCGCCCGCGGCGATGCAGGGCGGCACGGTGACGATCACCAACGTCGGCGTGTTCGGCGTCGACACCGGCACCCCGATCCTCAACCCGGGCGAGTCGGCGATCCTCGCGGTCGGCGCGATCAAGCTCCAGCCGTGGGTCCACAAGGGCAAGGTCAAGCCGCGTCAGGTCACCACCCTGGCGCTGTCCTTCGACCACCGCCTGGTCGACGGCGAGCTGGGCTCGAAGGTGCTCGCGGACATCGCCGCGATCCTGGAGCAGCCCAAGCGACTGATCACCTGGGCCTGACCGGCCGCGTCAGGACGGCGCGCCGGTCGAGGCACGTCAGGAGAGAAGTCGGTACAGCACGTCAGGAAAGCACCGGGTCCGGCCGCAGCCAGTGGCCGCCGGTGCTCCAGCCCAGCAGCATCCGTCCCTCGCCCTCCCGGGCCGAGCCGCCCTCCGAGACCTGGCGGAGGCCGGTGAGCGCCGGGGCGAGCCGGACGGCGACGTGCCACGGGTGGCGGGCGGCCTCCCCGGCCAGCCAGGCCAGGGTGCGGGCCCGCCCGCCCGGGGTGCACAGCGACAGGTGGAACAGCATCTGCCGCCAGGCGTAGGCGACGTCCTTGATCGTGCCCAGGGGCCGCGGGTTGTGGTGGAGGCGCGCGGTCAGCCGGCACACCGTCACGAACGACCGCCGGGCCAGCTCGTCCCAGCCCGTCTCGGGGGCGATGCCCACCCGGTGGACCAGGGTGGCCAGGTTGTGGGTCGTGAGGATCTGCGCCTGCTCGATCACCGTGCCGTTCGCGGCGACCCAGGAGCCGCCGCCCGAGCCGTTGCGTGAGCCGTTCCGCGAGCCGGGCTCGAACTGCGCGGCCCGCCGCTTGCACAGCTCGGCGAACCCCGGTGACGTACGCGCCCCGTACGACCGCCGTGCCGCCTCACCGGCCTCGACGATCGCGAGGTTGCGCAGGGAGCGGTAGTCGATGGCGTAGTAGCGCTCGTAGAGGGAGCCGCCGCCCAGCAGCTCCGCGGCCACGCGCGCCGAGGCGAGGAACTTGGGCGTGAAGGTGCCCATGAAGATGTCCGAGGCCAGCTCCTCGACGAGGGGCGCGCCGAGGTCCGCCTGCCGGGCGAGCACGGACAGCTCCCGCACCAGCGGGTTCGGCAGGACCGTGCCCGGGAACGCCTGCACGGCGAGGCCGCCCAGCTGCCGCAGTGCGGCGGCGGCGACGTCACCGGCCTCTCCGTCGACGCGGTGCGCGGCGACGGCCCGCACCCACGGCAGCTCCTCGGCCCGCACCTGCCGCTCCAGGTTGAGCAGCAGCAGCGAGCGCCGGTTGCGGAAGGCCCGGTAGTGCGCGGCGGCCAGGGTGCGCAGCGCCGGGTCCGGGTGGGCCTGCGCGGTGGCCGTGGCCACGAGCTGCGGCACGAACGTGGCGAGGACCTCCGCCGACGGCACGATGCCGCGCTCGATCAGCGTGCCGAGGGGCGCGCTCAGGGCGATCTCCACGGGCCGTCGCAGGGCAGCGGGGATCGCGGCGCCGGCGGGCAGTCCGCTACGGGCCGCCTCCGGCTCGCTCACCTCCCCGACGAACGGCCCGACCTCCGCGATGCCGCCCTGCGCGGGCAGCACGGCCAGCCGGTCGTGCACCAGCCGGGCCAGCGCGTGGTGCGAGGGCAGCGCCGCCTGGGCGGCCTGCTGCCGGCGCAGGGCGGAGTGCCGCGCGGAGCCGGGGAGCCCGCGCCGCCGGACCATCGAGGTCAGCGCGCTCCTGAGCAGCCCGAGCCGCCGCGCGTCGAGCTCCCGCCCGGCGACGACGTCCTCCAGCGCGCCGCGCAGGATGCCGAGGTTCTCCTTGGGGCTGCGGTGCTTGGTGCACAGGGTGTGGTCCCGGGCCAGGTCGCGGTAGCGGGCGACGAGTGCGGCGCAGTGGGCGTGCCAGGCGCTGCCGGGGCCGGCCGGCGGGACGCGGATCCAGCCGTCGTCGCCGGTCACCTCCAGCCAGTGCGTGAGCAGCTCGTCCCCGAACGGCTGCCAGACGGCGAGGGCCTCCCGCTGGGTCTCCACGGCCGTGCTCGGCTGCCGCCGGGCCAGGGACGCGCGGGCCTCGGCGACGGTGGAGCGGTGGACGGCGTCGGCCCCGGGCGCGGGCCGCTCGGCCGGCCGGGGCGCGAACCGCAGCCGCCCTGCGAACGGCGCCAGCTCGTGGACGAGGTCCAGCGCGGCGTCCGTCCGTCCGGCGCGGACCAGCCACGCGACGGTCAGCAGGGCCGCCTCCTCGGGCACGGCGATCTCGTAGCGCCCGCTGTCGAGCAGGCCGTACAGCTCGGTGAGACCGTCCTCGGAGAGGAAGTACGCGAACAGCGCCTGCCGGTCCTCGGGCACCTTGGCCCGCCGGGCGGCGGCGGTCTCATGGGGGAGCAGCGGGCCTCCCGCGCTCGGCTCACCGGTGGCGAAGCCGCCCCGGACGACCTCGGGCGTCACCCACGCGGGCAGTCCGGCGACCGGAGTGCGCGAACCGACGGACAGCAGGCCGTTCGCCATCCCGGTCAGCACGGCACGCCACTTCAGTCCGCGTTCCTCGGCGCGGCGCCGGGTGGCGTGGTCCTCGTGGGTGGCCGCAGTCCGCAGCGCGGCGGCCAACTGGCCTGCCGCGTAGCCGGGATTCGCCTGGGCGGGGTGCTGCTGCTCAGCGTCGTGGTCCATAGCCGACGTGGCGGGTGCTGCCCCCGCGCCCTCCGGGTAGGAAGCCCGGTGCTCTGCTGCTGAGCTACACGTCGATGGGATCGACCGTAGGGGCCGACTGCCGGTCGTACAAACGGATTTCGCACGGGCAGGGCCCGCCGTGGGGAACACGACGGGCCCTGCCTGGGGTACTGCGATGTGCGTCAGGCCTGCTTCGCGAAGCCGTAGTTGAGCAGCTTCGTCGCGTCCTGCTGGCGGGTCGTGGCGTTGGTGGAGGCCAGGACGACGCCGTAGACGGTCTTGCCGTTGCGGGTGGCGGAGAAGGCGAGGCAGTAGCCGGCCTCGGGGCCGGAGCCGGTCTTCACGCCGGTCGCGCCGCTGTAGGAGCTGAGCAGCGGGTTGGTGTTGGTCCAGGGGGCCATCGTGCGGACGGTGCCCGTGCTGGTGATCGTCTTGGCCGTGTACGACTTGGTCTTGACGATCGAGCGGAACGTGTAGCCCGCCATCGCGCTGCGGGCGAGCTTGGTGAGGTCGCGCGGCGTCGAGTAGTTGGAGCCGTTGCTGATGCCGTCGAACGAGTCGAAGTGCGTGTTCGTCATGCCGAGGTTCTTCGCCGTGGTGTTCATCTTGGAGATGAACGAGCTCACGCGCGCGGCACGCGTGGTGCCCGTGCCGAACTTGTCGGCCAGCGCGTAGGCGGCGTCGCAGCCCGAGGGCAGCATCAGCCCGTAGAGCAGCTGACGGACGGTGACCTTGTCGCCGACGATGAGGTGCGCCTGCGAGGCGTTGCGCGACACCACGTAGTCGCTGTACGCCTTCTGGATCGTGACCTTGGCGTCCAGGTTGAGGTTCGGCTGCGAGAGCACGACCTTCGCGGTCATGATCTTGGTGGTGGAGCCGGTGGAGCGCTTGACGTCCGCGCTCTTGGTGTAGAGCGTTCTGCCGCTTCCGTCGCTGACGTAGGCGCCCTTGGCGTACACCGTCGGCACGGTGAGCGCCTGTGCGGGGGCGGCGGCGACCGCGCCGGCGGTGAGCATGGCGCCGGTCGTCAGTCCGACCGTGATCGCCTTGCGGATCCGGGCGCCCGAAATGCTAGTCATCAAGAGGATTACCCCGAATGGTTGGTTAAGTCCCTTTTGTTGCAGCCGAGTTGAGAGGGGGCAACAGGGCCGCACAAGGGAGACTCACGAGACCGGGGAATGGTTGCGCGCGCCTTTGGCCGGATCACCCGCCCGTATCGTGGACGACCCTCCGCATGCGTACGTGTTGTATCTATCCTGTCGGCATGACCATGGCCGTGAAGCAACCTCCCGCCGCCGAACGCGTCTACAGCCACGTCAAGCAGGGTGTACTCGACCGCCGCTACGAGGGCGGCACGCTCCTCACCGAGGGCGAGCTCGCCGAGGCCGTCGGGGTCTCGCGCACACCGGTGCGCGAGGCGCTGCTGCGGCTCGAGGTCGAGGGGCTGCTGAAGCTCTACCCGAAGAAGGGCGCCCTGGTCCTGCCCGTCTCCGCGCAGGAGATCGCGGACGTCGTCGAGACCCGGCTGCTGGTCGAGGAGCACGCGGCCCGCAAGGCGGTCCCCGCCCCGGCCGGGCTCGTCCAGCGTCTGGAGGAGCTGCTGGAGCGGCAGAAGCGGGAGGCCGCCGCCGGTGATCTGGCCGCCGTCGCCGTCACCGACCGCTGCTTCCACGCCGAGATCGTCCGCAGCGGCGGCAACGAGATCCTCTCCCGCCTCTACGACCAGCTGCGCGACCGCCAGCTGCGGATGGGCGTCGCCGTGATGCACTCGCACCCCGACCGCATCGCCAAGAACATCACCGAGCACCAGGAGATCCTCGACGCGCTGCGCACCGGCGACGCCGAGGAGGCCGTCGCCCTCGTCCACCGGCACGTCGGCTGGTTCTCGCACCTGGCCCGGGGTGAGGTGCGGTGAGCCCGGCCCCGGCTTCGGCGACCCTGCCGGGTGACCCCCCTGGCGGCCGCCGCGCCGCCGCCGTCTGGGGCATCGGCGTCTCCGTCTACTTCGTCGCCGTCATCTTCCGTACGTCGCTGGGGGTCGCCGGCCTCGACGCGGCCGACCGCTTCGACGTGAACGCCTCGGCCCTTTCGACGTTCTCGATCCTCCAGCTGCTGGTCTACGCCGGCATGCAGATACCCGTCGGCCTGCTCGTCGACCGGCTCGGCACCAAGAAGGTGCTCGGCCTGGGCGTCGTCCTGTTTACCCTCGGCCAGCTCGGCTTCGCCTTCTCCCCCTCCTACGGCATGGCCCTCGCCTCGCGCGCGCTGCTCGGCTGCGGCGACGCGATGACCTTCATCAGCGTGCTGCGGCTCGGCACGCGCTGGTTCCCCGCCCGGCGCGGGCCGCTGATCGCCCAGCTCGCGGGCCTGGTCGGCATGGCGGGCAACCTCGTCTCCACGCTGGTCCTGGCCCGGCTGCTGCACGGCGTCGGCTGGACGGCCGCGTTCGCCGGCAGCGCGCTGGCCGGTGCGGTCGTGTTCGTGCTGTTGCTGCTGTTCCTCCAGGACCACCCCGAGGGCCATGAGCCCGAGCCCGTCGAGCACCGGGGCGCCGCCTACGTCCGCCGCCAGATCGCCGCGTCCTGGCGCGAGCCGGGCACCCGGCTGGGATTGTGGGTGCACTTCACCACGCAGTTCCCGGCGATGGTGTTCCTGCTGCTGTGGGGGCTGCCGTTCCTGGTCGAGGCGCAGGGTCTGTCACGGGGGACGGCCGGATCGCTGCTGACCCTCGTCGTGCTGTCCAACATGGCCGTGGGGCTCGTCTACGGCCAGATCGTCGCCCGGCACCACGGGGCGCGGCTGCCGCTGGCGCTGGGGAGCGTGGGGGCGACGGCCGTGCTGTGGGCGGTGACCCTGTACTGGCCGGGGCCGCACGCGCCGATGTGGCTGCTGGTCGTGCTGTGCGCGGTGCTCGGGGCGTGCGGGCCGGCGTCGATGATCGGGTTCGACTTCGCGCGGCCGGCCAATCCGCCCGAGCGGCAGGGCACCGCCTCCGGGATCACCAACATGGGCGGGTTCGTCGCCTCGATGACGACCCTGTTCCTGGTGGGCGTGCTGCTGGACGCGACGGGGGACGACTACCGGATCGCCTTCTCGGTGGTGTTCTTCCTCCAGGCGCTCGGCGTCGGTCAGATACTGCGGCTGCGCCGGCGCGCGGCCCTGCGGGAGCGGGAGCGGCTGGTCGCCAGCCGGGTCGCCTCCGTGCACGTCCCCGTGTGAAGGCGCTGCTGCGCCCGTGGGGCCCGTGCCTGGGGCCCCGTGCCTGGGGGCTCCGCCCCCAGACTCCGGCACCCTCAGCGTGTCACCGTGAAGTTCCGCAGGATCGCCGCCGTCAGCTCCGGGTCCCCCTCCGCCTTGACCCGGTCCGCCACCGACTCCGGCGACACCCGGCCGCAGGCCAGCCGGACGAACGTCTCCCAGTCCAGGGTGAACGACGCGGCGGGGCCGAGGGCGGGCACGGTCTCCAGTGAGCCGCGGCCCTGGATGTCGATGCGGATGGTGCGCAGGAACTCCACGGGCCCGTGGACGTCGAAGACGACCGCGGAGCTGCGCGGGGCGTTCGCGCGGGCGGCGACGACCTCGGGCAGGGCGTCCAGCAGGACGTCCCGGACGACGGACGCGCCCGGGGAGTCGAGGTTGCCGGGCCGGCCGAGGGCGGTGCGCAGGTCCTGCTCGTGCACCCACATCTCGAAGGCGTGGTTGCGCATGGCCTCCTCCAGCGTCAGCTCGGCGCCGAGCGGGCCGCGGACCTTGGTGCCGGGGTCCCGGGACTCGTTGCGCAGCTGGCGGTTGCGGCGGATGACCGTGTACTCCAGCTCGGCCGTCATCTCCGGCGCCGTGTGGTGGCGGCGGACGTCGACCTGCATCTCCATGTAGCGCTGGTGGTCGTTGGTGACGTGGAACAGGTCGCGCGGCAGCGTGTGGATGGGCCGCGGGTCGCCGAGCATCTCGTTGTCCAGGCCGATGAGGTGCGAGACGACATCGCGCACGGACCAGCCCGGGCACGGCGTGCGACGGTTCCAGTCGGCCTCCACCAGCTGCTGCACCAGCTCGGATATCGCGTCGATGGAGTGGGTCCAGGCGTCGGCGTAGGGCTGGAGGGTGGGATGCAGACTCACGGAACGGGACCCCTCGGCGGTCGGTGCACGGTCAGGTGGTGGCGGCGTTGCCAGTGGGAGGTGGCGGCAGCTGTCGGCGGGTGTCTTGGGACGCTAAGTTACGCTGCTCCGAGGCACCCCGGCAGTGCTTTCGTGTGACGATCGTAGGCCGGTGTCGACGGCCCGAACGCCAGGACGGTGGTAGTGTGCGCGCCTCTCTGATCCAGATCGCCGTAGACGAGGGCGAATCGGTCGCCTCCCGCAGACGGCGCGCGGCCGCGCTGGTCCGTGAGCAGTCGGGCTCCGACCTGGTCGTCCTGCCCGAGCTGTGGACCACCGGGGCGTTCGCCTACGAGGAGTTCGGGCGCGAGGCGGAGCCGCTGGAGGGCCCGACGTACGAGGCGATGGCCAAGGCGGCGAGCGACGCGGGCGTCTGGCTGCACGCCGGTTCGATCCCCGAGCGCACGCCATCCGACAGCGGCTCCGCCGCGGGTGAAGGGCCCCTGTACAACACCTCCCTCGTCTTCTCCCCCTCCGGCGACCTCGTCGCCGCCTACCGCAAGATCCACCGCTTCGGCTTCGACAAGGGCGAGGCGGTGCTGATGGGCGCGGGCACCGAACTGGTGACGGCCCGTCTGCCGCACACCACCCTGGGCCTGGCGACCTGTTACGACCTCCGTTTCCCCGAACTCTTCCGCGGTCTCGTCGACGCCGGCGCCGAGACCCTGGTCGTGCCCGCCGGCTGGCCGGAGCGGCGGCGGGCCCACTGGACGCTGCTGGCTCAGGCGCGGGCGGTGGAGAACCAGTCGTTCGTCCTCGCGTGTGGAACGGCCGGTACGCACGCCGGAGTTCCCCAGGCGGGTCACTCGATCGTGGTCGATCCCTGGGGCGAGGTGCTGGCCCGGGCCGGGGCGGACGAGGAGATCCTCACGGTGGAGTTCGACCCGGCCGAGGTCACGGCGACGAGGGACCGGTTCCCGGCGCTGAAGGACAGGGTGCTGGGCCTGAAGGCGCCCAGAGGTTAGTCCTCCCGCTCCTTCTCCGACAGCTGGATCACACACACCGTCACCGCGATCAGCAGCGCCGGGTCCGCGTCCTCCCGTACGACGTCCAGGCCGTAGGTGTCCCGCACGTGCAGCCACCGCCGCGACACCACGGCCAGCAGCTCACCGTCGTACTCGATGGCGAACTCCCGGTCGGCGATCTTCCCGCTGACGTCGAGCTCCGTGCCGTCGACCAGGGTCACCCGGTAGTGGTTGCGCAGCAGCGACAGCCGCTTGCGCCGGACGGTGGCGAGCGGTTGGTCCTCCCGCTCGATCACCATCGTGTCCCGCAGGGCGAACATCTTCTGCCGGATGTCCACCAGCACCCGCCCCTGCGGGTCCTTCAACTCGAAGGTGTCCCGTACCCGCATCGCCTTGCCGTCGACGAGGTACACCTTTTGTCCGCGCTCGTCCTCGATCCAGTAGTCCTCACCGAATCCGAGCAGCCGGTCACGCACCAGGAATCTCATGCCAGACCGGTTCCCCGCCGCTCGCCGACCGACGCGACACGTGGGCCGACGGAGTGACGTCCCCTCAGCCCGAGGCACTCTCCGCGGGCACCCCGAACCGCCGCCGGTACGCCGAAGGGCTCAGGCCCGTTTCGCGGCGCAGGTGGGTGCGGAGGCTGGCGGCGGTGCCGAGGCCGCTGTGGCGGGCCACCACGTCGAGGCGGGTCTCGCCCCGTTCGATCAGGCGGCGGGCGAGGTCGACGCGTTCGGCGGTGAGCCAGGCCAGCGGGGTCGTGCCCAGCTGGGACTGGAAGCGGCGGTGGAGGGTGGCCGGGGAGACCGCCGCGCGGGCGGCCAGGTCGGCGACGGTGAGGCGCTCACCGAGGCGTTCCTGCGCCCAGGCCAGCAGCGGGGCCAGGGACTCGTCGCGTACCTCCGGCAGCGGGCGCTCCACGAACTGGCGCTGACCGCCGTCGCGGTGGGCGGCGAAGACCAGGCGGCGGGACACATGGCCCGCGATCTCGGCGCCGTGGTCACGGCGTACGACGTGCAGGCCCAGGTCGAGGGCCGAGGCGCTGCCGGAGGCCGTGAGGATGTCGCCGTCGTCCACGAACAGCACGTCGGGCTCCAGCAGCACCCGCGGGAAGCGGGCCCGGAAGGAGTCGGCCTACATCCAGTGGCAGGCCGCACGCCGGCCGTCCAGCAGGCCCGCCTCCGCCAGCGTGAACGCGC
Organism: Streptomyces sp. NPDC053367; assembly: GCF_044545925.1. Taxonomy (NCBI): domain Bacteria; kingdom Bacillati; phylum Actinomycetota; class Actinomycetes; order Kitasatosporales; family Streptomycetaceae; genus Streptomyces; species Streptomyces sp. NPDC053367. The sequence goes on from NZ_JBITYN010000003.1 coordinate 324,302, forward strand.
CCGAGCAGAAGCCGATCAGGCGGGCCCCGCGTGCGTGGGCCCGCCTGATCACGTCCAGTACCTCAGGGGCGCGCGGCACATCCGTGTCCGGCCGGTTCGGCACGATCAACGTGTCCGCGTCCTCGGCCGCCTCCAGGCCGGCGACCCCGGTCAGGGTGAAGAACCCGTCCCTCATCCGCGTACGGGAGTCCGCCGCGCACAGGCGGAAGTCGTACAGCCGTCGGCCCAGTTCCGGACGGTCCAGGCCGAAGATCTCGATGGCGCAGCTCATCTCGAAGGGGTTGGAGTTGTCGTCGACGACCAGGACGACCCGGTGCGGGTGAGAGGAATCTTGCGGCATGTGCGATTCCTAGCACTCGCGGCCGACGGGCACCACCGGCGAGCATCGGCACATGACCGACGAACCCGTTTCCCTGGCCGCCGCGCTCGCCTCCTTCTCCCGGCAGTGGAGCCCGCGCATCGTCACCACCGTCAACGACTACGACGTGCGCGTCGCCAAGGTCGAGGGCGAGCACCTGTGGCACGCCCACGACGACACCGACGAGTTCTTCCTCGTCCTCGGCGGCGAGCTGCACATCGCCCTGCGCGAACCCGCCGGCGAGCGCACCGTCGTGCTGCCCCGGGGCTCCGTCTTCACCGTCCCGCGCGGCACGGAGCACAAGCCGTACGCGCCCGTGCCCACCGAGATCCTGCTGCTGGAGCCCACCGGGACCTCCACCGTCGGCGACCGGCACGAGGCCGTCCCGTCCCATGTGGACGCGACGACCGGTCACGCGCTCGCCTGACTCAGACGCCGTAGCCGTCGCTGTAGCCGTCGCGGTGGTGGTGATGGTGGTGTACGTCGTCGTCGACCACGGGCGTGGCCGGAGGGACGACCACCCGCCGGCGGCGGGCGATGCTGCTGAACGTGGTGACGCCGATCAGGCCCACGATCATGAGAATGAGACCGACGAGGTCGAGGTTGACCCCCTCCATGTCCCAGTCGGTCGCGAACGTGAGGATGGCTCCCACGGCGATGAGGATGATGCATCCGCCCAGGCCCATCAGAGCTGCCCCCCTCATAGGGATGTCGTTGTGCTCGGAGGGTCCGGGTACCCCGGACCCTCCCGTCGGACACCCGGGAGGGGCTGATCAGCCTTCGAGGAACGCCGTCAGAGAGCGGGTCAGCAGCAACGGGTCCTGGACCCCGCACAGTTCACGGACGCTGTGCATCGACAGGATCGCGACGCCGATGTCGACCGTGCGGATGCCGTGCCGGGCGGCGGTGATCGGGCCGATCGTGGTGCCGCAGGGCATGGAGTTGTGCGAGACGAACGACTGGAAGGGCACGCCCGCCTTCTCGCAGGCCGCCGCGAAGACCGCCCGCCCCGAACCGTCCGTGGCGTACCGGTTGTTGACGTTGACCTTGAGGATGGGACCGCCGTTGATCCGCGGGTGGTGCGTCGGGTCGTGCCGCTCGGCGTAGTTGGGGTGCACGGCGTGGCCCGTGTCGGAGGACAGGCAGACCGTGCCCGCGAACGCCCTGGCCCGGTCCTCGTACGAGCCGCCGCGCGCGAACACCGAGCGCTCCAGGACGCTGCCGAGCAGCGGGCCGTCGGCGCCGGTGTCGGACTGGGAGCCGTTCTCCTCGTGGTCGAAGGCGGCCAGGACGGGGATGTACGGCAGGTCCTGCCCGGCGACGGTGGTCAGCGCGGCCACGGCGGCGTGCACGGACAGCAGGTTGTCCATGCGCGGGCCGGCCACCAGCTCGCGGTCGCGGCCGAGGTAGGCGGGCGCCTCCACGGAGTGGGTCATCAGGTCCCAGCCGGTGACCTCGCCGGCCGGGACGCCGGACTCCTCCTCCAGGAAGGCGATCAGGTCGCCGCCGCGCACCTCGTCGCCGAGCCCCCACACGGGCTGCAGATGCCGTTGCTTGTCGAGCTTGAGCCCCTCCGAGGACACCGAGCGGTCCAGGTGGATGGCGAGCTGGGGCACCCTCAGCAGCGGGCGGTCGACGTTCACCAGGCGGGTCGAGCCGTCCCGCAGGGTCAGCCGGCCCGCCAGGCCCAGGTCCCGGTCCAGCCATGAGTTGAGCAGCGGCCCGCCGTAGATCTCCACGGCCACCTGGCGCCAGCCGTGCGCCCCGGTGTCCGGCTGCGGCTTCACCCGCAGGTTGGGCGAGTCGGTGTGCGCACCGACGATCCGGAACGGCGTGTGGGCCGCCGCGCCCTCGGGGACGTACCAGGCCACGATGGCGCCGCCGCGCGTCACGTACCTGCCGCCGTGCGTGCCGTCCCAGGCGTCCGTCTCCGCGACCTGGCGGAAACCGGCCTTCTCCAGCCGTTCGGCCGCGGTCGCCACGGCGTGGTACGGCGTGGGGCTCGCCGTCAGGAAGGACATGAGGTCGTCGGTGTGTCCGCGATCGCTGCGTGGGGGTTCGCTCATGGGGTTCACCTTAACGACGTACGAGGGCCCGCTCCCCTAGTTGGGGAGCGGGCCCTCGTGAGGGTTTCGGGTGCGCCTCGGGGTCGACTAGAACGCGGCCTCGTCGAGCTCCATCAGGTCCAGTCCGACGTTCTCCGAGACCTTGCGGGCGAGGGTCACACCGGGCAGGACGTTGGCCGCGAAGAACCGCGCCGCGGCGATCTTGCCCGCGTAGAAGGCCTTGTCCTTGGCGGAGGCCGTCGGCAGCTTCTCGGCGGCGACCGCGGCGCCCTTGAGCAGCAGGTAGCCGACGACGACGTCACCGGAGGCCATCAGCAGGCGGGTGGTGTTCAGGCCCACCTTGTAGATGTTCTTGACGTCCTGCTCGGTGGCGGCGAGGTCGGTGAGCATCAGGCCGACGATGGCCTCCAGCTCGACGGCGGCCTTCGCCAGCTGCTCCCGGGCGCCGGCCAGTTCCTCGCCGCCGGTGCCGAGCGCCAGGAACTTCTTGATGTCCTCGGCCAGGGAGTTCAGGGCCGCGCCCTGGTTGCGGACGATCTTCCGGAAGAAGAAGTCCTGGCCCTGGATGGCCGTGGTGCCCTCGTAGAGGGTGTCGATCTTGGAGTCCCGGATGTACTGCTCGATCGGGTACTCCTGAAGGAAGCCGGAGCCGCCGAAGGTCTGCAGCGACTGGGCGAGCTGCTCGTAGCCCTTCTCGGAGCCGTAGCCCTTGACGATCGGCAGGAGCAGGTCGTTCAGCGCGATCTCCGCGGAGGCGTCCTCGCCGTTCGCCTCCTTGACCTGGATCGCGTCCTGGATCGAGGCGGTGTAGAGGACGAGGGCGCGCATGCCCTCCGCGTACGCCTTCTGCGTCATCAGCGAGCGGCGCACGTCGGGGTGGTGGGTGACGGTGACCTTGGGCGCGGTCTTGTCCATGAAGTTGGCCAGGTCCGGGCCCTGGACGCGCTCCTTGGCGTACTCCAGGGCGTTGAGGTAGCCCGTGGAGAGGGTGGAGATCGCCTTCGTGCCGACCATCATGCGGGCGAACTCGATGATGCGGAACATCTGGCGGATGCCGTCGTGCTTGTCGCCGATCAGCCAGCCCTTGGCGGGGTGCTGGTCGCCGAAGGTCATCTCGCACGTGTTGGAGGCCTTCAGGCCCATCTTGTGCTCGACGTTGGTGGCGTAGACGCCGTTGCGCTCGCCCAGCTCGCCGGTCTCGAAGTCGAAGAGGTACTTCGGGACGAGGAAGAGGGACAGGCCCTTGGTGCCGGGACCGGCACCCTCGGGGCGCGCGAGCACGTAGTGGAGGATGTTCTCCGACATGTCGTGCTCACCGGAGGTGATGAAGCGCTTCACGCCCTCGATGTGCCAGGAGCCGTCCTCCTGCTGCACGGCCTTGGTGCGGCCGGCGCCCACGTCCGAGCCGGCGTCCGGCTCGGTGAGGACCATGGTGGAGCCCCACTGCTTCTCGGTGGCGATCTTGGCGATGTGCTTCTGGACCTCGTTGCCCTCCTCGAAGAGGATGCCGGCGAACGCCGGGCCCGAGGAGTACATCCACACGGCCGGGTTGGCGCCCAGGATCAGCTCGGCGTAGGCCCAGATCAGGGAGCGCGGCGAGGTGGTGCCGCCGATCTCCTCGGGCAGGCCGAGGCGCCAGTACTCGGAGTCCATGAAGGCCTGGTAGCTCTTCTTGAAGGACGCGGGGACCGGGGCGGTGTTCGTCTCCGGGTCGAAGACCGGCGGGTTGCGGTCGGCGTCCGCGAAGGACTCGGCCAGCTCGTTCTCGGAGAGGCGGGTCATCTCCTCGAGGATGCTCCTGGCGGTCTCGACGTCCATCTCCTCGAACGGTCCGGTGCCGTACACCTTGTCGCGCCCGAGTACCTCGAAGAGATTGAACTCGATGTCGCGGAGATTCGACTTGTAGTGCCCCATGGCGACGGCTCCGTAGCGAGAGTAGAGAGATCGGCGAGGCACTGGATCCTCGCGCTGGTTCACGTACCAACAAGTAGCTACGATGATGCTACCCGCCAGTAATAAGACGCAACCCCGAACCGGCCATCTGTGACTGGTTACTCTTTCTGGCATGTACGGCTACGACCAGAACGTCGGTGGTGCTCAGCAGCAGTACGCCGCTCCCCAGCAGCCGATGTCCGGGGGATACGGGCAGCAGCCGCCGCTGTACCCCGAGCCGTCCCCGCCCTCGCTCGCGGACGCGGTGCGCGCCTTCACCACCGGCCAGCTGGCGGCCGAGGACTTCCAGCAGGTCTTCGCGACCTCCAAGGTGTACTGCCCGCGCGGCGACAACCCCGGGTTCCTCGCCCTGCACAACACCCAGCAGCCGGTGATCCCGATGTTCACCTCGCTGAAGGAGCTGCGCCGGTACGCGGGCAAGGAGTCCAAGTACTTCGTCATCACCGGCGCCGAGGTGATCGACCTGCTGCCGACCGGCTACGGCTTCGTCCTGGACATGGAGGGCGAGCACCGGATCGTCTTCGACGCGAAGGCCGTCGAACAGATGGTCGAATTCGCGATGCGCAGGATGTACGGCTGACCGCCTCCGGATGACCGGGCGGCTGGATCCGGCCGTTCGGTGGCCGACTTCATGTAGTCATTCACCTCCCAGGGGCGCCCGGGGCATATTCCTTCACAGGTTCTCTACATTTCCCCGTGAAGTGTCCGCGTCCACGGCACCATCCCCTGGGGGCCCGCATGGCGGCAGCACGGAACATACTGATCACCGGAGGCTCGGCGGGTATCGGCCGGGCATGCGTGGAGCGGTTCGCGAGGGCCGGCGACCACGTCTGGTTCACCTATCACTCGGGTCACGACCGCGCGGCCGAGCTGGTCGCCCGCCTGGCCCGCAGCAGCCCGCACCCCGTGCGGGCCTTCGCCTTCCGGCAGGGCGAGTGGGACGACCACGAACGGCTCCTGCGCGAGCTGCCGGGCCCGGTAGACGTCCTCGTCAACAACGCGGCGGTCGGTTCCAAGACCGTCGAGTCCTACGTCCCCGGCCCCGACCACGTCAGGGACGCGGCGTTCCTCCAGATCAACGCGGTGGGCCCGCTGTGGCTCGTGCAGCAGGTGCTGCCGGGCATGCTGGCGCGCGGCCGCGGCAAGGTCGTCAACGTCTCCAGTGTCGGCGGCGGTGTGGCGCCCTTCCCGGGCTTCCGGATCGCGGACGGCATGAGCAAGGCCGCGCTGGCCTACCTCACCCGGCATCTGGCCGCCGAACTCGCGCACGCCTGCGTGGACGTCGTCGCCGTCTGCCCCGGTGCCGTCGGGACGCCCATGTTCGAGGCCAGCACCCTCGCCGGTCTGAGCCCCGAACGCCGGGCCGCCGTCGAGGCCGCCCTCCCCCGCGGGCGCCTCATCCGCCCCGACGAGGTCGCCGAACTGGTCTGGTGGCTCGCCGGAGCCGACTCCGGCGTCCTGCACGGCGCGGTGATCGACGCGTCCATGGGTCTGGGCGCCCACCCCGGCCTGCTGACCGGCCCCGGTGTCCTCGACCACGCGCCCGCCGGAGCCCCCCGATGAGGCGCGTCTCGCGGCAGGCGGCCCGGCTGCTGGCCGACACCCCCGCGATCGCCGAGGCCCACTTCCGGGCGGAGGCCCGCCCGTACCACCCCCGGCTGCGGCCCGACGGGTGGCTCAACCTCGGTACCGCCGAGAACCGGCTGCTCGCCGACCTGCACAGCGCGCACCGGACCCCGCCCCTCACCGAGGCCACCACCCGCTACGCGCCCCTGTACGGCGGCGCCGGGCTGCGGGAGCGGGTCGCCGGGCATCTCGGCCGGGGCGCCGACGCCGAGGACCTGGTCGTCGTGGCCGGGGCGACGGCCGCGCTGGACGTGATCGCGAGCGTGCTGTGCGACCCCGGGGATGGGATCGTCGTACCGACGCCGTACTACGGGGCCTTCGACACCGACCTCGCGGGACGCTCGGGCGCCCGGCTGCTGCCCGCGCCACCGGACCCGGCCGACGGGTACGGGCTGTGGCCCGAGGGTGTGCGGCGGGTGCTTCAGCAGGCGCGGCGGTCTGGGACGGCCGTAAGGGCCGTCGCGCTCGCCTCGCCCGGCAATCCCACGGGGAGCGTCCATTGCGCTGCCCTCCTGCGTGAACTGGCCGCCGTCGCGGCCGAGTCCGGCGTCGACGTGATCGCCGACGAGATCTACGCCGGGTCGGTGTTCGAGGGCACCTTCACCGCTCTGCGTGAGATCGACGGGCCGCGCGTGCACACCGTGTGGGGCTTCGCCAAGGACTTCGGGCTGTCCGGGCTCAAGGCGGGCGTGCTGCACACACCGGACCCCCGGGTGCGCGAGGCCGCCCGCGCGCTCGCCTACTTCGCGCCCGTGTCCACCCACACCCAGGCCGTCCTCGCCGACCTGCTCGCCGAGCCCGCGCGGGTCGACGCGTTCCTCGCCGAGAACCGCCGGCGCCTCGGGGCCTCGTACGAGCGGGCCGCCGCGCTGCTCACCGCGTACGGCATCCCGTACGCCCCGGCCGGGGCGGGCTGTTCCGTCTGGGCCGACCTCGGGGCGTGGCTGCCGCCGGGCTCCGGCTTCGGGGGCGAGCGCGCCCTGTGGCGGGACATCCTCGACGGCACCCGCGTCAGCATCCTGCCGGGCGAGGCCTTCCACGCCCCGCGCCCCGGCTGGTTCCGCATCTGCCACTCGCTCGACGCGGCCGTCGTCGCGGAGGCCCTGACCCGGCTCGGCCGGTTCCTGGACGGGAGAGGAGGCCGCCGTGCGGAGCGACGACAGCACACCGCCGGGACCGCTCGACCGCTGGTATGAGCAGGCCGGCGTGCGCACCGGGGTGCGCCGGATGTTCCACGAGGACGCCGAGCGCGGCAAGGTCCTCTTCCCGGCCGCCCTCGTGCCGTACGCCACCCATGAGGCGGTACGGGCGCTTCCGCCGGAGCGGATACGGGAGTTGACGGTCCGGCACCTGTACCAGTTCCTGCTGTCCACCACCCATCTGGAGACCCGGGTGGTCAACGCGGCCGCCGAGCCGGTCGCCAACGGCCGCGCGGGCCTGGACCTGCCGGCCGCACTGCGCCTGGACGCCTTCAAGGTCTACTGCGACGAGGGCTACCACGCCCTCTACAGCCTCGACCTCGCCGGCCAGATCGCGGCCGTGACCGGCATCGCCGTCCCCGGCTGGGACTACGGCGGCTTCGTGGAGCGGCTGCGGGAGACGGGACGGGCCCAGCTCCCGCAGGCACCCCGCCTCGCGGAACTCCTCCAGGCCGTGGTGTTCGAGACCCTGATCACGGCCGTGCTGAACGAGGTGCCGGCCGACGAGACGGTCGCCGCCCCGGTCCGCGACCTGCTGCGCGACCACGCCCGCGACGAGGGACGCCACCATCGCTTCTTCTCCCTGTTCTTCAAGGAGCTGTGGGTACGCCTGACCCCGGCCGAGCAGGCGGACGCCGCCCGTGCCCTGCCCGCGCTGATCCGGGCCGCCCTGACCTGGGACCTCGGCCCTGTGCACGCCTCCCTGCGGCTGGCGGGGCTGGACGCGGACACGGCCCGGCAGGTGGTGGCCGACACCTACGCGGACGGGCCGGGGGAGCGACGGCTCAACGAGATGGCCCGCGCCCTGCTGCGGCTGTGCGCCGCGACAGGCGTCTTCGAACTCCCCGGCATCCGCGCCCACTTCGCGGCCCACGGCCTCGGAGACGGAAGCGGCACCGGACCCATCGGAGACGGAAGCGGCGCCGTATACCTCGGAGACGGAAGCGGCACCGGACGCGCCGGCGACGGAAGCGGCACCGGACGCGCCGGCGACGGAAGCGGCACCGGACGCGCCGGCGACGGAAGCGGCACCGGACGCGCCGCCGGACCCATCGGCGACCGATACGGCGCCGGACACCTCGACGACGACGGAAGCGGCGCCGGACCCCTGGAGCGCTCATGAACAACACGCCCCTGACCGCTGCGGACACCCTCACCTACGCCGAGTACCTGCGCCTGCCCGCGCTGCTCGCCCAGCAGGCCCCGCGCGCGGGTGGCGCGGCGCACGACGAGCCGCTGTTCATCGCCGTGCACCAGGTGCACGAGCTGTGGTTCAAGCTGCTGCTCGCCGAGCTGACCGACGCCCGCGACCGGATGCTGGCGGGGGAGACCGCGGTCCCCGTGCTGCGGCTACGGCGCTGCCGGGAGATCGAGGCCGCGCTGCTGGCGGCGCTGGAGGTGCTGGACACGATGGCGCCGGTCGACTTCCGGGTGTTCCGGGGCGCGCTCGGCACGGCCAGCGGGGCGCAGTCGGCGCAGTTCCACGAGATCGAGGCGCTCTCCGGCCGCACCGACGTGGCCCCGGTCGGCCTCGGCGCCTGGCTGACCCCCGCCGAGCGGGCCCGGCTGGACCGCAGGCTGCTGGAGCCGTCGCTGTGGGACGCCTTCCTCGCCGCGCTGGCTGCGCAGGGCCTGGCCTGCGGCAACCGCGCCGAGCGCAGGCGGACGTACGACCGGATCGGGCGGGGCGGCACCGCGGCGGGTGAGCTGGCGGTGGCGCTGCTGGAGTACGACCGGGGCTGGTCGCTGTGGCGGGATCGGCACGTCCGCGTGGTCGAGCGGCAGCTCGGCGCCGCGCGGGGGACGGGTGGCAGCAGCGGGTCGCCCTATCTGCGGGCCCGGGCCGCCCACCGGTTCTTCCCTGAGCTGTGGGAGGCGTGGGACTGAGTGAGCCGCTGGTGCGTGGGAAGCCCGGAGGGAATGCCCTCCGGGTTTTTCGCGTTGCGGGTGGCAGAAAGTTCAACCGTCAACTAAAATCGGAGCACAAGGAGGTACCGACATGCCTGCAGTGACCGTCGAGAACCCGCTGACGCTGCCCCGCGTGACCGCGCCCGCCGACGCCGTGGCACGTCCCGTGCTCGCTGTCACGACCGCGCCGAGCGGTTTCGAGGGCGAGGGCTTCCCGGTGCGCCGAGCGTTCGCCGGGATCAACTACCGCTATCTGGACCCGTTCATCATGATGGACCAGATGGGTGAGGTGGAGTACGCGCCGGGCGAGCCCAAGGGCACCCCCTGGCATCCCCACCGGGGCTTCGAGACCGTCACCTACATCATCGACGGGATCTTCGACCACCAGGACTCCAACGGCGGTGGCGGCACCATCACCAACGGCGACACCCAGTGGATGACGGCGGGCGCCGGCCTGCTGCACATCGAGGCGCCGCCGGAGCACCTGGTCGTCTCGGGCGGCCTTTTCCACGGCCTCCAGCTGTGGGTGAACCTGCCGGCCAAGGACAAGATGATGCCCCCGCGCTACCAGGACATCCGCGGCGGCAACGTCCAGCTGCTGACGACCCCCGACGGCGGCGCGCTGCTCCGCGTCATCGCCGGTGAGCTGGACGGACACGCCGGTCCGGGCATCACCCACACCCCGATCACGATGATCCACGCGACGGTGGCACCCGGCGCGGAGGTCACCCTGCCGTGGCGCGAGGACTTCAACGGCCTGGCGTACGTGCTCGCGGGCAGGGGCTCGGTCGGCGCCGAGCGGCGTCCCGTCCAGGTCGGCCAGACCGCCGTGTTCGGCACCGGCTCCTCGCTGACCGTCCGCGCGGACGAGAGGCAGGACTCCCACACCCCGGACCTGGAGGTCGTCCTCCTCGGCGGACAGCCCATCCGGGAGCCCATGGCCCACTACGGCCCGTTCGTCATGAACACCAAGGACGAGCTGATGCAGGCCTTCGAGGACTTCCAGAAGGGCCGCCTCGGCACGATCCCGGCCGTCCACGGCATGGACGCGAGCGGCCCGCAGGCCTGACACCCGGAGAAAACCGGGGGCGGTCCGGGCCGGGGCCGGTCCAGGATGTGGGGCGACACCTGCCCCGAGGAGCATCCATGCCGGCCCCCTCCGGTTTCACCTACACCGCCCACGGCGACGGAAGCGTCGTCATCACCCACCGCGGCCGCCGCGCCGCCACCCTGCGGGGCGAGCGCGCCGTCCGCTTCCTCGACGAGGCCGGCGCCGGCGACGCCCAGCTCGTGATGGCCCGCTGGACCGGCTCGTACAAGTTCGGCAACGAGCGCACCGCCCGCGACCACCCCAGGAACCGGGCGGCCCGCTAGCGCCGCTGACCCCGGCGTCCGCGCTCGCGTGCCCCGTCGCAGCACCCTGACGACCCGTCACCCGCCCGGCCGTCCGGGCGGGCCCGCCCGCGGCGGGCGTGGTCCGCTGGAGGGGTGCAGGACTCCGCCCCGCTGCTCCCCCGCCCCGTCCGCCGCCTCGCCGCCTGGTGCGCCGTTCTCCTGCTCCTCGCCGGCGTGGGCTGGGTCGCGGTGCGGCTGTGCGCCGTGTTCCGTACGGCGGTGGTACCCGTGCTGCTCGCACTGCTCGGCACCGCCCTGCTCGGGCCCTTCCACCGGCGGCTGGTCGGAGCGCGGGTGCACCGGTCGCTGGCGGCCGCCCTGACCTGCGTGGCCGTGGTGTGCGTGGTCGGCGGGGCCGTGTACATCGTCGTCGCCGCGCTCATCGACAGCGGGGACCAGATCGTCGCCTCCCTCAAGGACGCCGCCGAGACGGTCGCCGACCACTTCGGGGCGGCCGGGACCTCCCTCGACGACCTCGCCTCCAACGCCCGCGAGCTGGCGTCGAAGTTCGGCAGCACCGCCGCCTCCGGTGTGATCAGCGGGGTCAGCGTCGTCGGCGAGAGCATCGCCATGGCCGTACTCGCCCTGCTGCTGGTCTTCTTCTTCCTGCGCGACTCCGACAAGGCCGCCGGCACCCTGCGCGCGCTCGCCCCGCGCGGCACCGGCGACACCCTGGAGGCCATGGCGCGCCGCGCCTTCCGCGCCGTCGAGGGGTTCATGCGGGGCACCACCCTGATCGCGTTCATCGATGCCGTCTGCATCACCGTGGGGCTGCTGATCCTCGACGTGCCGGGCGCGGTCGGGCTCGGGGCGCTGGTCTTCGTCGGCGCCTACATCCCCTATCTCGGGGCCTTCCTCTCCGGCGCGGTCGCGGTGCTCGTGGCGCTCGCCGACCGGGGGTTCGTGATCGCGCTGTGGACGGTCGGCGTGGTGCTCGCCGTGCAGGTGCTGGAGGGGCATGTGCTCCAGCCGGTGATCCAGAGCCGGACCGTGCAGATGCACCCCGCGGTCGTCATGGTCGCCATCACCGCGGGCGCCTCCGTCGCCGGTGTCCTCGGCATGCTGCTCGCCGTGCCGGTCACGGCCGCGGCCTTCGGGGTGGTGAGCGAGCTGCGCGCCCGCTACACGCCGGGCGGCCCGTCCGCAGGACCGGCCGGGCCGTCACCGTCGTAGAGCGTCGCGTCCTCGCCCTCGCACAGCTCGAACCAGATGCTCTTGCCCTCGCCCCGCGGCGCGACCCCCCACTCGTCCGCGAGCAGCTCGATCAGCACCAGGCCGCGCCCGGAGGAGGCCAGCTCCCCGGGGTGGCGCCGGTGCGGCAGGTCGTCGCTGGTGTCGGAGACCTCCACGCGCAGGCGCCGCCCGGAGCCCTCCCCGGTGACCTGGGCGACCAGCAGCGCGTCGGCGTCGGTGTGCACCAGGACGTTGGTGAGCATCTCCGACACGAGAAGCACGGCCGAGTCCAGCTGGTCCTGGGACGCCCAGTCGTGCAGCAGCTCCCGCAGATGCCGGCGGGCCACCGCGATCCGCTCCGGCTCGGCCTGCGCGACGGTCAGCATCGTGCGCCGCACAGGGGGCCGCACGGCGAGGGAGTCGCCGCAGCCGCAGCCCTCGCCCCTGCGGCACAGCAGCAGGAACGCGATGTCGTCCTCGCGGCGGTCGGCCAGCGGCCCGGTCGTGTGGTGCGAGGACGGCCCGTGCACGGCCTGCACCAGCGCGTCGGCCAGCTCCTCCAGGTCGCCGTCGTGCCGCTCCAGGGTCCGGCGGATGCGGGTCCAGCCGGTGTCCAGGTCGTGGCCGCCGGTCTCCATCAGACCGTCGGTGCAGATCATCATGACCTCGCCCGGCTCCAGTGCCAGCCGGGTGGTCGGGTAGTCGGTGTCCGGGTCGATGCCCAGCGGCAGCCCGCCCGCGGTGTCCCGCAGCAGCACCGTGCCGTCCGGCATCCGGATCACCGGGTCCAGGTGCCCCGCCCGGGCCGCCTCCACCACACCGGTCTCCGGGTCGACCTCGACGTACAGACAGGTCGCGAAGCGCAGGTCGGCACCGTCGTCGGCGATGCCGTGCAGAAAACGGGACGCACGCGAGAGCACGGCATCGGGCCGGTGCCCCTCCGAGGCGTACGCCCGCAGGGCTATCCGCAGCTGGCCCATCAGCCCCGCCGCCCGTACGTCGTGCCCCTGCACATCCCCGATGACCAGGGCGAACCTGCCGTTGGGCAGCGGGATGAGGTCGTACCAGTCGCCGCCGACCTGGAGGCCGCCGCCGGTCGGGATGTAGCGGGCCGCGACCGACATGCCCGGGATCTCGGGGCCCAGCGAGGGCAGCATCGAGCGCTGGAGGCCGTCGGTGAGCTCCCGCTCCGACTCCGCCGTCCCGGCACGGGACAGGGCCTGCGCCAGCATCCGGGCGACCGTCGTCAGCACCGAGCGCTCGTCCGGGGTGAACGCCACCGGATAGGTGAAGGCGGCCATCCAGGCCCCGATCGTGCGCCCGGCGACCGTCAGCGGCAGGAACGCCCACGACTGCCGGCCGAACTGCTGCGCCAGCGGCCACGTCAGCGGATAGCGGCGGGCGTACTCCTCCGGGGAGGGCAGATACACGGCCCGCCCGGTGCGGGCCACGTCCGCGGCCGGATAGGCGGTGTTCATCGACATCTGGGCGAAGGGGCCCTCGTCGCCGGGCCGGTGCCCGTGATGGCCGATGATCGTCAGCCGGTCGCCCGACACCCCGAACACCGCGAGCCCGTCCGGCGAGAACCCCGGCATCGAGAGCCCGGCCGCCACCCGCAGCACCTCCGCCGTGGACCGCGCCTCGGCCAGCGCCCGGCCCGCGTCCAGCAGGAACGCCTCCCGCGAGCGCCGCCAGTCGCCGGTGACCGTGCGCCGGTCCGCCGGAGTGCCCGGCACGGGCTCGGTGACCTCCTGGAGGGTGCCGATCAGCTCGTAGGCCCGTTTGTGCGGGTCGAAGGACGGCTTGGAGCGGCTGCGTACCACCCGGACGATCCGGCCCTGCTCGTCCATGATCCGGATGCGGACCTCGGCGAGGGTCGACTCGGCGACCGCCAGCTGCACCACCCCGGTGATCTCGTTCCAGTCCACCGGATGCAGCCGGGCCCGCACCTGGGACTCGTGAAGGGTGGTCTCCTCGGCGGGCAGCCCGAGCAGCCGGGCCGCCTCGGCGTCCACCCTGACCAGACTCGTCGACGTGTCCCAGTGCCACAGGCCGGTCGCGAGAGTGGCGAGGACCTGCTCCACGGCGGGCAGGGGCAGGGGCTCACCAGTGCGCATTGCCCCACTTTAAGAAAGGGTGTTCGCATCCTGCCACCGAAGGGTGCCCCGGCCGCGCGGAGCCCCCGCGCGAAGCCCCGCCCGCAATGAAGGGGAGGCGACGCATGGCTGCCCGGTACGCTGGGGGTGTTTCACGTGAAACAACCTGGAACACAGACCCCGATCCGCGAAGACTGGATGAACGACGATGCATCGGTACAGGTCCCACACCTGCGGCGAGCTCCGCGCCTCTGACGTCGGCACCGACGTCCGGCTGAGTGGCTGGCTGCACAATCGGCGCGACCTGGGCGGCATCCTCTTCATCGATCTGCGCGACCACTACGGCATCACGCAGCTCGTCGCCCGTCCCGGCACCCCGGCCTACGAGGCGCTGGACAAGATCTCCAAGGAGTCGACCCTCCGCATCGACGGCAAGGTCGTCTCCCGCGGCGCCGAGAACATCAACCCCGAGCTGCCCACCGGTGAGATCGAGGTCGAGGTCGGCGAGGTCGAGCTGCTGGGCGCCGCCGCCCCGCTGCCGTTCACGATCAACACCGAGGACGGGGTCAACGAGGAGCGGCGCCTGGAGTACCGCTTCCTCGACCTGCGCCGCGAGCGCATGCACAAGAACATCATGCTGCGCACGGCCGTGATCTCCGCGATCCGTCACAAGATGACGGCCCTCGGCTTCAACGAGATGGCGACGCCGATCCTGTCCGCGACCTCCCCCGAGGGCGCCCGCGACTTCGTCGTCCCCTCCCGTCTGAACCCGGGCAAGTTCTACGCCCTCCCGCAGGCGCCGCAGCAGTTCAAGCAGCTGCTGATGATCTCCGGCTTCGACCGCTACTTCCAGATCGCGCCCTGCTTCCGCGACGAGGACGCCCGCGCCGACCGCTCGCCCGGCGAGTTCTACCAGCTCGACATCGAGATGAGCTTCGTCGAGCAGGAGGACATCTTCCAGCCCGTCGAGAAGCTGATGACCGAGCTGTTCGAGGAGTTCGGCGGCGGCCGCCACGTCACCTCGCCGTTCCCGCGGATCCCGTTCCGCGAGGCGATGCTGAAGTACGGCTCCGACAAGCCCGACCTGCGCGCCAAGCTGGAGCTCGTCGACATCACCGACGTCTTCGAGGGCTCGGAGTTCAAGGCGTTCGCCGGCAAGCACGTGCGTGCGCTGCCGGTGCCGGACGTCTCCGCGCAGCCCCGCAAGTTCTTCGACCAGCTCGGTGACTTCGCCGTCTCCCAGGGCGCGAAGGGCCTGGCCTGGGTGCGGGTGGCCGAGGACGGTTCGCTGTCCGGCCCGATCGCCAAGTTCCTCACCGAGGACAACGTCGCCGAGCTGACCAAGCGCCTCTCCCTGGCCCCCGGCCACGCCGTGTTCTTCGGCGCGGGCGAGTTCGACGAGGTCTCGAAGATCATGGGCGCGGTCCGGGTCGAGGCCGCCAAGCGGGCCGGGCACTTCGAGGAGGGCGTCTTCCGGTTCTGCTGGATCGTCGACTTCCCGATGTACGAGAAGGACGAGGACACCGGGAAGATCGACTTCTCGCACAACCCCTTCTCCATGCCGCAGGGCGGTCTGGAGGCCCTGGAGACCCAGGACCCGCTGGACATCCTCGGCTGGCAGTACGACATCGTCTGCAACGGCGTCGAGCTGTCCTCCGGCGCCATCCGGAACCACGAGCCCGAGATCATGCTCAAGGCCTTCGAGATCGCGGGCTACGACCGCGACACCGTCGAGGAGCAGTTCGCCGGCATGCTGCGCGCCTTCCGCTTCGGCGCCCCGCCGCACGGCGGCATCGCTCCCGGCGTCGACCGCATCGTGATGCTGCTGGCCGACGAGCCCAACATCCGCGAGACCATCGCCTTCCCGCTCAACGGCAACGCCCAGGACCTGATGATGGGCGCGCCGACCGAGCTGGACGAGGCGCGGCTGAAGGAACTGCACCTGTCGGTGCGCAAGCCGCAGCCGAAGTAAGGCCGAGCAGCAACCGCTGCCGAGGCGCCCCGGACCCTCCCGGTCCGGGGCGCCTTCGCGCTTCCTGGCGGGCTCCCAGCTCGCGCTCATGTTCCTGACAGGGAGCGTCCCTACCGTCGCTTGCCATGACGGGAACACCTGCGCACAAGAAGAGCCTGACCCGCCGCAACGTCCTCGTGGCGGGGGCGGGCGCCGTCGCCGCGGCCGGCGTGGGCGGCACGCTGGCCGCCGGCGCGTTCGCCGACGAGGACAAGAGCACGCCGAGCGCCGAGTCCTGCTACCGGCTCACCTCCGAGACCACCGAAGGCCCCTACTACATCGACGCCGACAAGCTCCGCCAGGACATCACCGAGGACAAGGACGGCGTCCCGCTGGTCCTGCGGCTCAGGGTGATCGACGCCGAGACCTGCCGGCCGCTGCGTGACGCGGCCGTCGACATCTGGCACTGCGACGCCCTGGGCATCTACTCCGGCTACGAGAGCCTGTCGACCGGAGGCGGCGGGGGCGGCGGTGGCGGTACGCCGCCCACGGGCATGCCCTCCGGCGCGCCCACCGACCTGCCGTCGGGCGCCCCGACGGGCGAGCCCCCGTCCGGAGCCCCCTCCGGCGGCCCGGGCGGCGGTACCGGCGGCGGCATCCACGAGGAACCCACCGACGACGAGCGCTATCTGCGCGGCACCTGGCGCACCGACAGCAGCGGCCACGTCACCTTCCGGACGATCTTCCCCGGCTGGTATCGGGGCCGCTGCGTCCACATCCACACCAAGGTGCACGTCGGCGGCAAGTGGACCGAGGCCGGCTACGAGGGCGGCACGACCTGCCACACCGGACAGTTCTTCTTCGCCGAGGAGGCCGTGCTGGCCGTCGCCGAGGTGGCGCCGTACTCCACCTCGACGACGGAACGCACCACGCTCACCGAGGACACCATCTACGACGGGAGCGGCACCGCCGGCGGGCTCCTCAAGCTGACGTACGGCAGGAAGAACATCGCCAAGGGCGTGGTCGGCTCGATCACGGTGGGCGTCGACCCCGGGGCCACGCACACCGGCACCTGAGCCGGCCGCGGTCCGGTCAGATGACCCAGAACAGCCCGTTGCCGCCCAGCCAGCCCTCGTAGCCCTGGGGCATGCCGAGGGAGTCCAGGGTGAAGACGCGGCTGTCGGTGCCGGTGGGCCGCCTGGTGCCGCCGGGCAGCATGAACACCGCGCCGTTGTAGTGGTTCTCGCAGGCCGCGCCGATGAACAGCTCGGGCCTGCGGTCCCCGTCCACGTCCCCGGCCGACACCGTCGTACCGAAGCAGTCGCGGGTCTCGTTGACGCTGGGGATGCCGGAGCTGTCCTGGTGGAAGGAGTACCCGCCGGCGCCGAGCGGGCCCGAGCGGCGGCCGGGGATCACGGTGACCATGCCGGCACGCCGGACCGTGCCGACGGCCTCGTACGGCGCCCCGACGACGATCTCGGCGGCGCCGTCCCGGTCGAGGTCGGCCACCGCGAGGGCGGCCCCGAAGGCGTCCTGCTTCTCGCTGGTGCCGGGCACGCCCTCGGTGTCCTGGGTGATCACCTCGGGCCTTGCGTAGGGGTCGAGGCCGCCCGCCGAGCCGCGCCAGACCAGTACCCGCCCGCCGAGCTCGCCGTCGACGCCCGGGGTCACCGGCGTCAGCGGGTCGCCGACCACCAGGTCGGGGTAGCCGTCGCCGTCGACGTCACCGGTCGCGGCGATGAGCCCGTTGCCCCACTGCAGGGTCTCCCGGCCGCCCGTGAAGCCGTCCTCGACCAGCACGATGTCGCTGCCCGTCACATCGGCCCGCCGGGGGCCGAAGTACACCTGGTCGGGAGTGCCGTTGCGGTCGAAGTCGCCGAGCGCCACCGACCCTACGACGCCGTTCCACCTGATCTGGTAGGCCGAGGCGAAGGCGTTGCCGGTGCTGCTGAACGGGCCCTTGTAGACGGTGGTGTGCTCCGATCCGCCGACCAGGACCTTGGTCCGGTCGCCGGGCCCCGCCCCGGCCGCCGCCACGTCCAGGCCGTGGTTGTCGCCGCCGTCCGCGACGATCGGCAGGTAGCTGCCCTTGCCCAGGCCGCTCCGGCCGCCCCAGAGCACCCGGACCGTGCCGCCGCCGCCCTCGAACGGCGTGCCGACGACCAGGTCGGCGTAGCCGTCCCGGTTCAGGTCCGCGGTGGCCGTGGAGGTGCCGAACCGGTCGTAGGCGCCGACCTGTCCCGGAACACCGGGCGAGTCCTCGGTGACGACCTGACGCCGGCTCCGGGTCGTCACGCCGTTCGCGGAGCCGTACAGGACGACGACCGCGCCCGCCCGCAGGTGCCCGTCGACGTCCGCGCCCGGAATCGGCAGCACCACGTCCCGGTAGCCGTCACCGTCGAAGTCCCCCGGCGCGGCACCGTGGACGGCCGCGGCGGGGCCGGCCGGGGCCAGTGTCCCCGCGATCAGTCCGGCGGCCACGACTGCGGCCGCCCCCCATCTGCCCATGTCTGTCCCCTTCCCCAACGCGCTTGTGGAAAAGGGGACATGTCACGGCTTCAGTTGGTTGTACGCCTCTTCACGACGCCCGGCGAAGTGCTCAGAACACGCCCTTGTACGCGCCCCAGCCCGTGCCGACCTTCACGCGCGTCCCGAACGTCCCCGTCCCGGTGCCCGTCTGCCGCCACAGCACCCCGGCCGTGTCACGGGCCACGAGGTCGGCCCTGCCGTCGCCGGTGACGTCGCCCGTGCCGAGGACGAGGTTGTACGAAGAGCCCCAGCCGGCCGCCAGCTTCACCCGGGCGCCGAAGGTGCCGGAGCCCGTGCCGAGGTAGCGGTACAGGTTGTTCGACGTGTCCTGGGCGAGCAGGTCGCCGACGCCGTCGCCGTTGAGGTCCCCGGCGCCGACGATCTTCTTGTACGTCTTCCAGCTGGTGTAGAGCTTCACGGGCGCGGCCAGCTTGCCCGTGCTCGTGCCCTTGTGGAGGTACACCGCGCCCGTCGAGGAGTTGCGGGTGATCAGGTCCGGGCGGCCGTCCTTGGTGAGGTCGCCGGGGGCGGTCAGCACGTCGTACTGGTTCCAGCCGGTGCCGAGCGCGGTGTACGGCGTGCTGGTCCTCAGGGCCCCGCCGCAGGTGGGCCTGTAGGCGCGCAGGGCGCCGGTGCTCAGCCGGACGAGGACGTCGTTGCAGCGGTCGCCGCTCAGGTCGCCGAGCGCCACGAACCGGACGGTGGTGGGCCAGCCGGTGCCCAGTTCGCGGGTGGCGGTCAGTTCGGTGTGGCGCATGTGCAGGCGCCCGGTGGAGGTGAGCATGAGCAGGTCGCCGCCTCCGTCCGGGACGCCGTACGAGCCGCCGAAGTCGTGGAAGGCGGGCGCGGCGCCGGCCACCATGACCGAGCCGCTCGCCAGCGTGGTCGTCCCCGGCACATCGGGCTGAGTGGCCTTCAGCGTCCAGTTCACCTTGCCGTTGACGGCCCAGGCGCCGGAGGTGGTGCGGCCGTTCCAGGAGGCCCGGAAGAACGTCGACGCGGGGGCACCGGTGAGGGTGCGCAGGGTGCGGCCCGACCGGTCGGTGAGGGTGAGCGTCCAGGTCGCGACCGGTCGGTTCGTCTGCCAGGTCGGCTCCCACAGCATGTTCTGGAAGTTCACCGAGCCGGGCACGTTCGACGTGACGACGTCGAGCTCGGGCCACGCCGTGCGGGACGCCTGGAGGCCCGCGGCCCAGGTGGTGGTGGACTGCGACCAGTGCCAGACGGCGGTGGCGTCGGTCGCCGACCGCGCCGCGATCTGCCCGCTGAGGTACTCGTGCAGGCTGCCGCTGACCCCGCGCGCGGTCGTCCACTGCCCGCCGACGCGCGTGGCCTCCAGCAGGTACTGGGTGTTGGGGTACTCACCGGCCTGGTGCCACAGGGCGTGGACCGACCCGTCGGGGGCCATCTCCACGTCGTACACCGGGACGGAGATGCCGTCGTATCCGAGGCGGCCGGTGGACAGCAGCTGGGGTGCCGACCACCGGCCGGTGTCGGTGTCGACGCTGGTGGTCCGGATGCCGGGGTCGCCCCGGTCGGCCCAGACGAGCGTCACATCACCGTCCGCGGCGACCAGCGGGTCCGGGGACTGGGCGAGCTGCTCCACGCCCGTGGCGGCGGTCTCCGGCTGCCCCCACTCCCCGGCGTACGACCACCGGCGCATCACCTGGAGCGTCTTGTTCTTGTCCGGCCACACCAGCACCGCCCCCTGCGGACCTGCGGACAGCGTGGGGGACCCCAGGGAGGCCACGTCGGTGGTGACCAGCTGCGGGGTCTGCCACACGTCGCTCCCGGCGGGCCGGACGACGGTCATGACGTGCACGGTGCCGTACCCGAACGGCTCCATCCGGTACGACACGACCATCTCGCCGGACGCGTCGGAGGCCACCTCGGGGTTGCTCACCCGCATGCCGCTGTAGGGCCCGGCGTACGCGGCGGCGTTGCTGACCTTCCGCGGCATGGTGTGGCTGCCGTCCGGCGCGATGACGCTCGCGTACACCTCGCTCGAGGTGGCCGCCACGGCGTTCACCGGCAGGGCGGTCCATACGGCGGCGAGGGTGCCGTCCCGGCCCTCCGTGAGGTCCAGGCCGCGGACACCGAGCTGCTGCTCGGGGATGACCAGGTCGGTGGGTATCGACCACTCCGTCTGCCCGGCGCCGAGTACGGCCCGGGACAGGCGGGACGGGCCCGTGGCGGGGCCCTGGTTGGTCGGGCTCGGGAACTCGGCCCACAGGGCGACGACCGAGCCGTCCGCCCGGGCCGCGAGTTCGGCCTCCTGGACGGGCGCCGTGCTGAGCTGTACCGGGCTGCTCCAGGCGTCGCCCGTGGCCGCGCGGGTGGCGGCCCACAGGATGCCGGCGTCGCCGTTGTCGTCACGCCGTATCCACACCGCGACGGCACTGCCGTCGGTGCGTACGGCGACGTCCTGGACTCTGCTGCTCTCACTCGACAGTGTCACCGCGCCCGTCCAGGGCGGCAGCCCGTCCGCGGCGGCGGCCGGGACGGCCGGCAGCGCGGCGCCCCCGAGGACGAGTGAGACGGCGACGAGCGCGGTGGCCGCGGCACGGCGCCGCGGCAGGGCTGATATGCCCATGTGATGTTCCCTCCCCGTGGGCGGCGGGTGCCGCCCCGGGGGGACTCTACGTCCAGTGTGATCGAACGGTGAAGAAGATCAGCCCTGCGTGGCAGGGGAGTTGGACGTGCACGGCGTGAGCGGGGCTCAGTGCCGCTCGTCGCCTTCCGCCTCGTAGCGGGGCAGGCCGTCGGTGGGGATGGTCCAGTCGGCGATGGTGACGTCCTCGCCGTAGACGAAGTCCTTGCGGGTGGCGTAGCGGGGGCCGCCGGGGGTGTTGTGGATGTCGGTGAGGACGGCACCGGTGCCGGTGCGGGGGTCGAAGACCGCGTAGACCGGGATGCCGATCAGGGGGTAGTCGCGCAGCTTGGTGACCCAGTCGTTGTCAGGGTTGGACCGGGAGACGATCTCGACGGCGGCGATGAGCGTACGGGGGTCGAACGCCCCTTGCCCCTCCATGTCCGCCTCGGCGATCACCATGATGTCGGGGCGGCGCATGATGCCTTCGGGTTCGTCCTCCACGTCGGGCCTACCGGTATGGGCCACGATCTCTTCCGGCATCAGCTTCTCCAGTCGCTTCCGGAGCCGCAGCGTCGTCAGTTCGTGTCGGCCGATCGGCGACATCATGTCGTGGACGATCCCTTCCTTGGTGATCTCGAACTTGCCGGGGATGGTGTCGTCCGTGGACTCCACGAAGTCCCGCATGGCCCGGTACCGGTGTGGGGAGGCGCCCTGTCGCGCGTTGTCCGGGGCGATGGTCATGGCGCTCGCTCCTCGTCGTCTGTGCCCAGGGGCAAGGATCGTCGCTCTCATGCTAGGCCGCCCCCGGCTTGTCGATCGGATCTGCAGTCGCGGCAGCGGCCCGGCTCAGGCGCCCGGAAGGCGCGGTCGCAGCCGTCGCAGGTCTGGAGGGGGTGGCGGGGTTCCGGGACCGGTGCGGCCGGTGGCCGCAGTGGTGGCGGGGGTGGTAGCTGCGCGGCCAGGCGGTGGGCCAGGAGGGCGGCCGGGCGGGTCAGGGGCTCGTTCGGCAGGTTCGCGGTCAGGAACGTGGCGTACGGCGGTGGGGGTGAGGTCGCGCTCCAGCCAGGCGGCCACGCCCGGGGCGAGGTGCTCGGCGTCGGTGGCGGAGAGGAGCAGGCGGGGGTCGTGGCGGCGCAGGCAGGCGAGGACGTCGACGGCTGACTGGAGAAGGGCGGGCGTGGGGTACGACGGCTGAGGGACGCCAGGGAGGCGCTTGCGTGGCGCGGGCTCGTCGGGGGCCGTGCGCCGGGTGGGCCTGCGGGCGGACGACTCGCAGGCAGCGCGGTGACCGGGCCTGTTGCAGGAGACCGTGCGGGTGACGATCCGGCCGGTGGCGGTGCGTTCGCGGGTGCGGTGCAGGTAGCCGTGCGTTTCGAGTTCGTCGCAGGGCTCCGGCGATGCGGGTGGGACCCTCGGGGAAGCGGGCGGCGAGGGTCTTGATGTCGACGGCGGTGCCCGGCCGCACCGACTGGATGTAGCAGGCCAGTCCGATGGCCAGCAGGGACAGCTCGGGGTGCTGGGCCAGGTCGTTGCCGATCACCGTGAAGTTCTCGGTGTGGCGGACGTGGTCGTGGACGACGCCGGCGGTGCGGTGCCCGTCGGGGTGGTTTTTCGCCGGGATACGGGACTGGATGCGCGTGGGCGCGGTACCGTTTTCGGTGTCCATCGGGAAGCTCTTCTCTTCCTCGGTGGTCAGGCCCTCGCACTGGGATGGCAGTCCCGGCGAGGGCCGTCGCATGTCTGGGGTGGCCGGGTGTCGCCGGGGCTGAGCGTAGGGCACGCAACCGGGCCGATAGCCAGCTCAGTTGGGCATATTCACTCGCGGGAGTGAGTTTGCCCGGCGGGAGGGAGGGGTGGGGCTTGGCAGGGTTCTTTCTCCCCGGTTCTTGGTAGTTGGAGATCACCCGCCGGACCGGAGCACGGCCCGTGAAGCTCCGGTGTCCCGGCGGCGGCGAAGGTGAGCTCCGCCCAGACCGTCTTGCGTGGCGGCAGGCCCGGAACCACCCCCCAGCGATCGGCCAGCGCAGCCACGAGAGCGAGACCCCGCCCGCACTCCTCGTCCGGGCCGACGGGACGGGGCTCCTCCGGAACCCGGTCACCGCGCGTGTCCGTGACCTCGATGCGGAGGGTCCGCCCGACCGCATGGAGCAGCAGCCGGAAGTTCCGCCCCGGCACGCGGCCATGGGTGGCGGCGTTGTTCACCAGCTCGGCCACGACGAGCTGCGCCGGGTCCAACGGCAACCCCCAGGAACGCAGTTGCTCCACGGCCAGCAGCCGGGCGAGACGGGCGCCTCTGGGCGTGGGGGACAGCAGGGCGCTGAAGTTGCGGATGTGGCCGCCGGGTTGGGGGAGTTTCTGGTTCACGTCACTCAGCGTGGCCGGATGTGCCTACCGTGGGGAGTCACCCCATGGTTGCGTACGGTGACTGTCCAGCGGTTGTCCGGTGGTGTCCGGGCTTGTCGGGGCGGTGCGTACGGGTAGGGCGGGGCTGGTACGTGGCGACGACAGAGGGGCGCGCGCATGTCGGTGGACGACGAGGTCCGGCAGCTCAGGACCGAGGCTGACGAGCCGGGCTGGGAGGTCGACCCGGACGACGAGTGGGGTGTGGCGGTGGTCGCCACCGTGGGGCGGCAGCTCAAGCTCCGGCGCGAGGCCGTCGGCATGCGCGCCGGCGACTTCGGCAAGGCCGTGGGGTACGGCGAGGACCTGGTCTACAAGATCGAGAGCGGCAAGCGGATTCCCCGGCCGGAGTTCCTGGACAGAGCGGACGAGGTGCTGGGCGCGGGTGGGTTGCTCGCGGCGATGAAGGAGGACGTGGCCAAGGTCCGATACCCGAAGAAAGTGCGGGACCTGGCGCAGATGGAAGCGCGCGCGGTCGAGATCGGGGTGTACGAGAGCAGCAACATCCCAGGTCTGTTGCAGACGGCGGACTACACGAGGGCGCTGCTGATGTCATGGCTGCCCGCCTACACACCGGAGGACTTGGAACGCCGAGTGGCCGCCCGGGTCGCTCGGCAAGCGGTCTATGAGCGGTGCCCTGCGCCGGCCCTGAGCTTCGTCCTGGAAGAGGCGACGCTACGGCGCAGGGTTGGAGGCACAATGGTCCGGCGGCAGCAGTTCGAACGCTTGCTGGAGGTGGGGCGGTTGAGCAACGTCTCCCTCCAGGTGATGCCGCTGGACAGTGCGCCACACCCTGGCATGAGCGGCAGGATCGAGTTGCTGAAGTTCGAGGACGGTACGGCGGTGGGGCGCTCGGACGGGGCGTTCAACGGGCGTCCCGTGACCGACCTGAGGCAGCTCCGCATTCTTGAGCTGCGATATGGCACCATCCGAGCGCAGGCATTCCCGCCAGGGGAGTCGCTGGCCTTCATCGAACAACTGCTGGGAGAGACATGATCCGCAAGGCCCCCGCCGGTGACGCCTCCGAGCCGGCGTGGTTCAAGAGCAGCTACAGCAGTGGCCCTGACGGCGACTCCTGCGTCGAAGTCGCCGCCACCCCCGGCACCGTCCACGTCCGCGACTCCAAGTACCGCGACGCCGGCCCCCGCCTCGCGCTCGCGCTGGAGGCGTGGGCCGGCTTCGTGGCGTATGCCGGTCAGGACAGGGACTTGTAGGCGCCCCAGCCGGTCCCGATCTTCACGGGTGAGGCGAACGTGCCCCTGCCGGTGCCCGACAGGCGCCACAGGTACCCGCTGGTGTCGCGGGCGACGAGGTCGGCCCTGCCGTCGCCGGTGAGGTCGCCGACGCCCACGACCGCGTTGTAGCGGCTGCCCCAGTTCGACGCCAGCTTCACGCGGGACGCGAACGTGCCGTTGCCCTTGCCGTCGTAGCGGTAGAGGGCGTTGGCCCGGTCCTGGGCGATCAGGTCGGGGCGGCCGTCGCCGGTGATGTCGCCGACGCCGACGATCCTCCTGTAGGTGCGCCAGTCCGCGTAGAGCTTCACCGCGGTGGACAGCTTGCCCGTGCTGAGGCCCTTGTAGAGGTACACCGCGCCCGTGGACGCCGTGCGGGCGATCAGGTCGGGGCGGCCGTCGCCGGTCACGTCACCGGGCGAGGTGAGGACGTCGAACGTCGTCCAGCCGCCGGTCGCGAGCGTGGTGTACGGCGTCGACGGCCTGAGCGCGGCGTTGCAGCCGGGCTTGTACAGGCGCAGGGCGCCGCTGGACAGGCGGACGAGGACGTCGTTGCAGCGGTCGCCGCTGAGGTCGCCGAAGGGGACGGCGGTGACGGAGGTGGGCCAGCCGGTGCCGGCCGTCCGCTCGCCCAGCTTGCCCGTGCCCGTGCCCGCGTGGAACGTCAGCGCGCCCGTGGAGCCGAGGGTGAGCAGATCGCCGAGGCCGTCGGGGCCGTCGGGGCTGACGAAGTCGCGGCGGACCGGCATGCCCCGCTGGAGGAAGACGCGGCCCGTGGCCACCGTGTTCGCGGAGGTGCTGCCGACGCCGGTCGCCTTCAGGGTCCAGGTCAGGTGGCCGTTGGGGAAGCGGGTTCCGTCGGACGCCAGGCCGTTCCACCGCACCGCCACGCGGGCCGGGGTCGCTCCGCCGGTGATCGTGCGCGTGGCCTTGCCGTTGGCGCCGCTCTGGACGGACGTGAAGGTCAGGGACCAGGAGGTGACCGGACGGGACAGCAGCCACTGGCCGTTCCACGGCAGCGACGTCGACGGCTCCGCGTAGTCCTCCGTCTCCGAGTCGACGGCGGTCACGGCGGACGGCGTGATGCCGGTGGTGGCGACGTGCGTGCGCTCGTAGCCGTCGAACCAGGCGACCAGGCCCGTGTACTCGTCGACCGTCCAGCGGTAGCGGCGGTCGGCGGCGAGGCCGGTGTCGGGCAGGCCGGAGGCGACGACGCGGGTGGCGCCGGTGGCGGCCTCGGTCAGGACCAGCTCGTCGGTGCCGTGGTCGTGGCGGACGGTGAAGCCGTCGCCGAGCAGCACGTCACCGGGGGCGACGGCCCTCGCTGTACGGGCCCTGGTGTCGTACACGCCCGCCGAGGCCGAGCCGCAGGCCCAGTACACCCAGCGGCCGGCCGCCTGGAGCTCGCTCGGCACACAGGACAGGCCCGGCACGGTCACCGTGGCGAGCGACCTCATCGCGACGAGGTCGTACGACGAGATCGTGCCGAGCGTGCCCGCGCTCCAGAGCGTGGTGCCGTTCAGGGCGGCGGCGCGGGCGGTCCGCTTCAGCCGCTGGCCGTAGCCGAACCGGCCGACGTACTGCGTGCCGGCCGCGTTGTAGACCGCGTACTCGTCGGAGACGTCGACGATCGAGCCGCCGCGCGTGCCGAACTCCAGCTTGTAGCCGCCGATCGAGACCAGCCGGTCGTCGTCGCCGAAACCGCCCTCGCCGGAGCCGCCGTTGGTGTCCAGGTAGACGTGCTCGCCGTCGACGTTGCCCCACAGCGCCGAGCAGATGGTGCCGGGGTAGGGGCACACGGGCTCATACATCGAGCCGCTCGCCGTGGCGGCGGACGCCGTCAGCGTGGTCGAGCCGTTCGTGGTCAGGGTGCGCACGGACGTGGTGTCCGTGGTGGTGCTCGCCGGGTTGTCCGCGGCCACGCGCAGGCTGCCGCGGCTGAGCGCGATGCCGGTCTTGGTGTTCTCCAGGGCCGGGGGCTGGTAGACCTTCTCCAGCTTCAGCGTGCCGTCCGCGGCCTGGCTCACCCGCTGGACCCACCGGTCGGTGATCGTGCTGCCGCCGGTGACGAGCGCGGAGCCGTCACCGCTCGCGAGCGTGTACCCGCCGGCGCTGGGCAGCAGGGTGTACTTCACGGACGGGTCGGTGACGTTCACCGCGACAAGCCTGGTGGTGGTGTCGTTCACGTATCGCTGCACCAGCAGCCAGTCACCGACCAGGACCGGTTCGCCGTCGAGGCCGGAGGACAGCTCGGGCACCTCGACCAGCTGTTCCTCGGCGGCGAGGTCGGCGCGGGACTTCAGGTGCAGATAGCCGCTCCAGGTGTCGTACCAGCCGACGCGGTCCTCGCTCATCACGGTGTCCGGGCGGTACTGCGTGTCGTCGAAAGCCACGGTGGCCGTGGCCGTCTCGACGTCGATGTAGGCGAGCCCGTAGTTGCCGTACGCCACGAGAACACCGGAGGAGTCCGCGGCGCGTACGTCCGTGCTCTCCACGCTCGTCGGCTCACCGCCGATGGGACGGGTGCGCCAGGTGCCGTCGACCTCGTCCAGCAGGGAGTAGCTCGTGAGGATCGTGTCGCCCGCCAGGGCCCGGTAGTAGCCGTGGTCCGTGGCGTTCCACTCCACCGACCTGGTGGTGCCCGCCGCCGGGTCCCACAAGGTTGCCCGGGCGTCGGACGCCGTCTTCGGCAGCGCGATCACATCGCTGTCCGAGCCGTACCAGGCGTCGCGGCATTCCGCATCGACGTCGGCGCAGGCGGTGTCGGGCGTGTAGACGCCGCTCGCGTCCCCGACGGTGACGGTCCGGCCCGTCGCGTAGTCCGTCCACAGCAGGCCGTCCCGGCCCTCATGGCGGTGCAGGAAGCCGGTGTCGCCCACGACGTACGGGCGTTCGGTGCGTGCCTTGGTGGTGCTGGGATCGGTCAGGGTGATCCCGGTGGTGTCCGCGGCGGCGGACTCCACGGCCTCGCCGTCCTTCGGTGAAAGGACGACGAGGGACGTCGCCGCCATGGCGACCACGAGCGAGGAGACGGACACGGTCAGACCGCCCCGTCCCGGGGCGAATCTGCCCACGTGAGAACCCTCCCCAGCGAGGGCCCGCGCCCTCGCACAAGTGGCCGAATCCTACCTGGCGATCAGCGGGCCACGTACTGCGTGAGGATCGCCTGGACCTCGTAGATGTCGACGCCCTTGGTGAAGGTCTTGGTGATCGGGAGCTGCGCGCCCGACACCCAGATCTTCAGCTCCGCGTCGAGGTCGAAGGTGCCGGCCGTCTCCACCGCGAAGTGCGTGATGCTGCGGTAGGGGATGGAGTGGTACTCCGTCTTCTTGCCGGTGATGCCCTGCTTGTCGACCAGGATCAGACGGCGGTCGGTCAGCAGGATGGTGTCGCGGATCAGCAGGTAGGCGGCGTGCACCTGCTCGCCCTGGCCCAGCAGCCGGGCGTAGTCCTGCGCCGCCTGCGCCGGGTCGATCGGGTGCGCGTTGCCGAAAAGAGCCATGAGAGGACCCCCCACTCGAATGCCCCGTGACCTTGGCCGGTCACGTGATCTTGGACCAGGTATATCCGGTGGGCGAGGGCCCGAGAAGGGCTGTTACCCGGCTGTGTCGCTGCTGACACAGCCTGCGAGGCTATGGCCACGGGAATCGAGCCGATGCCGCCGCGCGGGAGGCCGAGGGCCTCGCCGGGCGGTGGGACAGGGAGAGCGAGAAGGCCGCGCTGCTCGACCTCGCCGCGCTCCTCGCGCAGTGCGCGGCGACGCCGGGCAGCCATGTGTGGTTCATGGGCGACTGACCGCCCGGCTCAGGCCTCCGGCTCGCCGCCGAAGCGCTCCTTGTACGCGGCCAGGTCCTCGTCCGTCAGCTTGGCGAAGAGGACCGGCGGCACGGTGAAGGGGGTGCCGGCCGGGACGGCGGACAGGGACTTCGCCTCGTCCTGCGACACCCAGGTGGCGGTGTCGTCGGGGAGCGCGAAGGCCTGCCGCATCGCCGCGGACGTGGCCGGGATGAAGGGCTCGGAGACCACCGCGTAGAGGTGGATGAGGTTCATCGCGGTCCGCAGCGTGAGGGCCGCGCCGTCCTTGTCCGTCTTGATCTCCAGCCAGGGGGCCTTCTCCTCCAGGTAGGAGTTGCCGGCCGACCACAGGGCGCGCAGCGCGGCCGCGGCCTTGCGGAACTGGAGGGCCTCCATCTGCTCCTCGTACTCGGCGAGCAGCCGGGCGATCTCCTCACCCAGACGCGCCTCCGCCTCGCCGGGCTCGCCGCCCGCGGGGACGTCGTCGCCGAAGCGCTTGCGCGAGAAGGACAGGACACGGTTGACGAAGTTGCCGAGGGTGTCGGCCAGGTCCTTGTTCACCGTCGCCGTGAAGTGCTCCCAGGTGAACGACGAGTCGTCCGACTCCGGGGCGTTGGCGATCAGGAAGTAACGCCAGTAGTCGGCCGGGAGGATGTCCAGCGCCTGGTCGGTGAAGACACCGCGCTTCTGCGAGGTGGAGAACTTCCCGCCGTAGTAGGTCAGCCAGTTGAAGGCCTTGACGTAGTCGACCTTCTTCCACGGCTCGCGCACGCCCAGCTCGGTGGCCGGGAACATGACGGTGTGGAAGGGGACGTTGTCCTTGGCCATGAACTCGGTGTAGCGGACGGTGTCGTCGGCCTCGTACCACCAGGACTTCCAGTCCCGGTTCTCCAGGTCTGTGTCCCGCGCGGCGTTCGCCCACTCCTTCGTCGCCCCGATGTACTCGATCGGCGCGTCGAACCAGACGTAGAAGACCTTGCCCTCCGCCGCGAGCTCCGGCCAGGTGTCCGCCGGGACGGGCACGCCCCAGTCCAGGTCACGGGTGATGGCGCGGTCGTGCAGGCCCTCGTTCAGCCACTTGCGGGCGATGGAGGAGGCCAGCTGCGGCCAGTCGTCCTCGTGCCGGGCGACCCAGGCCTCGACCTCGTGCTGCAGCTTGGACTGGAGCAGGAAGAGGTGCTTGGTCTCGCGGACCTCCAGGTCCGTCGAGCCGGAGATCGCCGAGCGCGGGTTGATCAGATCCGTCGGGTCCAGCACGCGGGTGCAGTTCTCGCACTGGTCGCCGCGGGCCTTGTCGTAGCCGCAGTGGGGGCAGGTGCCCTCGACATAGCGGTCCGGGAGGAAACGCCCGTCGGCCGGCGAGTACACCTGGCGGATCGCCCGCTCCTCGATGAAGCCGTTCTCGTTCAGCTTGCGGGCGAAGTGCTGGGTGATGTCCCGGTTCTCCGGGGAGGAGCTGCGGCCGAAGTAGTCGAACGCGAGCGCGAAGCCGTCGTAGACCGCCTTCTGCGCGTCGTGCGCCTGCGCGCAGAACTCGTCCACCGCGAGGCCCTGCTCCTTCGCGGCCAGCTCGGCGGGCGTGCCGTGCTCGTCGGTGGCGCAGATGTAGAGGACGTCGTGGCCGCGCTGGCGGAGGTACCGGGAGTACACGTCCGCCGGGAGCATGGACCCCACCATGTTGCCCAGGTGCTTGATCCCGTTGATGTACGGAAGGGCGCTGGTGATGAGGTGTCGAGCCATGGCTTGGCTGCTCCCAGGTCGGGTTTTGTTGTACGAACCTTGAAATCGTAGCCGACATGGGTGGGCCGCCCGCTTCCCGTTCTGCAGGGTGGAAGGGGCGGCCTCGGGGGGTTGCGCGGTTACGGCTTCCAGGTGGCGAGTACGCCGCTGTAGAGCTCGGCGTCCGTCAGCTCGCGCGGGGTGGGGCCGGCGTGGAAGAACGAGGTGTTGCCGGTCCTCAGCTTGCGGAGGTAGTCGAAGGCCTTGTTGTCGTGCTCACCGAAGGCGACGAAGGCGAAGTGGATGTGGGGGTGGTTCTCCGCGGCCTCGGTGAGGGCCTGGGTCGCGGGGGTCTTCGCGTCCGGGGCGCCGTCCGTCTGGAAGATCACCAGGGCGGGGGTGCCGGGGGCGGCGTGCTTGTCGTGGTGGGCCACGACCTCCTCGACCGCCACGTGGTAGCTGGTGCGGCCCATGCGGCCGAGCTCGGCGTGGGTGTCGTCGATCTTCGTCTCGTGGCCGGGGGTGAGGGTGAGGTCGGTGGTGCCGTCCAGCTCCGTGGAGAAGAACACGACGTGGACCGTGGCCTCGGGGTCGAGGTGCGCGGCGAGGGCGAGGGTCTGGTCGGCGAGGGCCTGGGCGGAGCCGTCCTTGTAGTACGGGCGCATGCTCGCCGAGCGGTCCAGCACGAGGTAGGTCTTTGCGCGGGTGCCGGTGAGGCCGGTCTTCTTGAGGGCGCTGGTGGCTGCCTTGTACGCCGTCGTGAGGGAGGGGGCGCGGGTCTTGAGGCGACTGAGGGGGATGGCGGGCTTGGGGGTGGCGTCGGGCTCGGGGGTCGTCCGCTCGGCCTCGGCTTCGCCTTCGGCCGGTTCCGGGTTCCCACCCGCACCGCCCGTGCGGCTTTCGTCGTCGGCTGCCGGTGGCCCCTGTGGGGCGGTCTCGCCGTCGGCGGCCTCGGGCTCGGGGGCCGTCCGCTCCGCCTCGGCTTCGCCCTCGGCCGGTTCCGGGTTCCCACCCGCACCGCCCGTGCGGCTTTCGTCGTCGGCTGCCGGTGGCCCCTGTGGGACGGTCTCGCCGTCGGCGGCCTCCGGCTCGGGGGCCGTCCGCTCCGCCTCGGCTTCGCCCTCGGCCGACGTCGGCTTCGCTTCCGCCGTGCCCTTCTCGAACACCTCCACCAGCTCCGCCAGAGCCTGGGGGTCCGGCTCGAACGGCGTCTCCGCCTCCGCCTCCGCCTCGGCATTCGGCGCCGGCTCGGCTGCCGCCACCGGCTCGGGCTCCTCGGCCGCGACCGGCTTCGGCTCGGGCTCGGGCTCCTCAGCCGCCGCAGGCTCCGGTGCGGTCGTCGGCTTCGGCTCCTCAGCCGCCACCGGCTCGGGCTCCTCGGCCGCGACCGGCTTCGGCTCGGGCTCGGGCTGCTCAGCCGCCGCAGGCTCCGGTGCGGTCGTCGGCTTCGGCTCCTCAGCCGCCGCAGGCTCCGGCTCCGGCTCCGGCTCCGCCTTCGGCTTCGTCGGTTCCTCTGACGCCGCTCGTTCCTCGGCGTCCTCCGAGCGGGCCGGCCTCGGGACGGTCACGTTGTCGAAGGCCGCGGCGACGAGCTCGTGTTCCTCGGCCTCGGTGAGGGGGGAGGAGGACGTGCGGGGCTCGGGGACCTGGGCGGTCGGGGCCGGGGCCGGGGTCGGTTCGGGGGATGCGGACGTCGGGTTCGTACCCTCCGGCTCGGCGGGACGGGATTTGCGTGACCGGCCGAATGCGTTCCGCAGGAGAGTGAGAATGCCCATGTGCGCAACCCTTCGCGTGAGTTGTAGCCCGTCGATCGCTGGCCAGGACGGACACGTAAGGTTAGCGGCCCGGAATGAAGATCTTGGGGAGGGGCGGCTGCTGCCCGCTCAGGCGGGCGAATGCGCCCCGCGACCCATAATGGGCGCATGTCGCGAGAGTTCCCCATCAGCCTCACTCCTCCCGACTGGCTGGTGCGGAACCTGCAGTCGCAGCCCGCCGCCCCGGTGAACAAGGCGGCCGTGGCGCGGGCCGCGATCGCGATGACGCTGCCGCTCGTCGTCGGGCTCCTCGCGGGGCGGCCGGAGTACGGGGCGCTGGCGTCCATGGGGGCGTTGTCCGGGGTCATCGGTGACACGGCGGACGCCTATCGGATGCGGATTCTGAACATCGCGATCCCGCAGGCCTTCGGGGCGATCGGGATCACCCTCGGGGCGCTCGCCTTCGGACAGGGCTGGGTGGCGGTCGTCGCCGTCACGGCCATCGCGCTGGTGTCCGGGATGATCTCCACCATCGGGGCCGTCGCCTCCGTGTCGGGGCTGCTGCTCCTGCTCAACGCCGTGGTCGGGGCGGGACTGCCCATGCCGGGGCAGTGGTGGCTGGCACCGCTGCTGATGACCGGGGGCGGACTCCTCGTCCTCGTGCTCGCCCTGCTGGCCTGGCCGCTGCGCTCCGGGGTGCCGGAGCGGGACGCCGTCGCCGACACCTACCGCACGGTCGCCGACCTGCTCGCCGCCTGCGGCACCGACGGCTACGACGACGCCCGGCACGCCGTCACCCAGTCGCTGAACCAGTCGTACGACCTGGTGCTCGCCCGGCGCGCCCGCCATCACGGCCGCAGCCCCGACCTGACCCGGCTGCTCGCCCAGCTGAACTCCGTCATCGCCGTGGTCGAGGCCGCGCCCGCCGCCCATCTGCGCGGCAAGCCGCTGCCGGAGCAGGTGCCGGCGGCCGTCCGGCATCTCGCGGAGGCCGTGCGGACCGGCTACACCGGGCCGATAGCGCTGGGCCTGCCCACGCCCGCCGACGAGACCAGCCGGGCCGTCGACCACGCCCTGCGGCACACCGCCGAGGTCGTCACCGCCCCGGACGTGGACCCGTACGCCCTCGACGACCGGCTCGGCCGCCCCGCCGCGCTGCGCAGCCGGGCCGCGCAGGGCGCCCGCAACGTCATGCTGTCCGCCGCTTCCTGGCGCTACGGGCTGCGGCTGGCGTTGTGCATCGGCATCGCCCAGGCGCTGGTGTCGATCATCCCGGTGCCGCGCTCCTACTGGGTGGCGCTGACCATCACCTTCGTGCTCAAGCCCGACTTCGGGTCGGTGTTCTCCCGCGCCCTGCTGCGCGCGCTCGGGACCGTCGGCGGGCTGGTGATCGCCGCCGCGGTGCTCGCGGAGGTGCCCCGCGGCTGGTGGGACGTGCCGGTGATGCTCGTGCTCGCCCCGCTCATCCCGGCCCTCACACCGCGCGGCTACGGCTATCAGACCGCGGCCATCACCCCGGTGATCCTGCTGCTGTCGGACGTCCTGAACCGCCAGGGCACCGCGCTGCTGCTGCCGCGCCTGGTGGACTCCCTCATGGGCTGCGCGATCGCGCTGGCCGTGGGCTATCTGCTGTGGCCGGAGAGCTGGCACACCCGTGTCGGCGACCGGCTCGCGGACGCGGTCGCGGACACCGCCCGCTATGTGGAGTCCGCGTTCGGCGACGCCACCGAGGCCGCCGCCCGCGCCCGGATGCGCCGCCGCCTCTACCGCGACCTGTCCGTCATCCGTACGGAGTTCCAGCGCGCCCTGACCGAACCGCCGCCCACCGGACGCCGGGCCGCCGCCTGGTGGCCGCTCGTCGTCGCCGTCGAGCGCATCGTCGACGCGACGACGGCGGCGCGGGTCCGCGTCAAGCACGGAGCCGCGCCGCCGTCCGAGGCGGAGATCGTCCAGGTCACCCGTCAGCTGCGCGAGCTGGCCGAGGGCGTGCGCCGGTCCGAGACCCTGGTCGCCGTCCGCACCGACCTCACCGGCCCGCCCGACAGCGTCCTGGAGAGGCTCCGCCAGGAGGTGGCGGCGGCGCGGGCCATCGCCTCGCCGCGCACCCCCTGACCGGTCACATACCGATGTCCGACCCGTCCTTGCGCCACACGGCCACCACCGCGGGCCGGTTGACCTTCCCCGGCCCGTCCGGCCAGGCCGACAGCGGCTTCTCGGCCGTAGCCCCGTCGATCTCCCCGGGGTGCTGCACCGCGACCAGTACGCGCCGGCTCTGCACCAGCGGGCCGCAGGTCTCCGCACCGGCGGGCACGGTCAGGAACTGCTTGAGCTCACCCCGGCGCGAACCGCGGGTCGCCACGCCGAACAGCCCGTCGTGCGAGCCCAGCTGGTTGCCGTCGGTGGAGATCCACAGGTTGCCGTGCGGGTCGAAGGCCACGTTGTCCGGGCAGGAGATCGGGCTGACCTGGTCCTTGGGGAAGCCGGCGAAGTAGGTGGCCGGGTCGTCGGGGTCGCCGGCGACCAGGAACAGCTTCCAGGCGAAGGACCTGCTCTCGGCGCGGTTCCAGCGCTCGGTCAGCTCCAGGATCTGGCCGTGCTTGTTGCCGATGCGCGGGTTGGCCTCGTCCACGGGCGCGTTGCCGGCCGTGCCGCGGCGGGAGTTGTTGGTGAGGGCCACGTACACCTTGCCGGTGTGCGGACTGGGCTCGATGTCCTCGGGCCGGTCCATCTTGGTGGCGCCGACCTTGTCACCGGCGAGGCGGGTGAAGACGAACACCTCCTCGGCGGTCATGCCGTCGACGTGGCTGACGGCGCCGTCGGCGGTGGCGGTGGCCAGCGGGATCCACTCGCCGGAGCCGTCGAACTCCCCGTCGGACGGCAGCTTGCCGGTGCCGTCGATCTCGAATGCGGGGGAGTCGCCGGTCAGCCGGGCGACGTACAGGGTGCCCTCGTCGAGCAGGGAGAGGTTGTGCTCACGGACCGCGCGGGACGTGCCCTTCCGCATCCGCTTGGAGGACACGAACTTGTAGAAGTAGTCGAACCGCTCGTCGTCGCCGCTGTAGACGACCGGACGGCCGTCCTCGGTGAGCCGGACGGTGGCGCCCTCGTGCTTGAAGCGGCCCAGCGCGGTGTGCTTGCGGGGCGTGGACTGCGGGTCGTACGGGTCGAGTTCGACGACGTAGCCGAAGCGGTGGACCTCGTTGGGCTCCTGGGCGACGTCGAAGCGCTTGTCGAAGCGCTCCCACTTGCGCTCGGTGGCGCCGGTGCCCAGGCCGTAGCGCTTGTCGGTGGGCCGGGTGGCGTTGGCGAAGTACTGGTTGAAGTTCTCCTCGCCGTGCAGGGTCGTGCCCCACGGCGTCGTACCGCCCGAGCAGTTGTTGAGGGTGCCGAGGACCCGGGTGCCGGTCGGGTCGGCGGAGGTCTTCAGCAGGTCCGAGCCGGCGGCCGGGCCGGTCAGGCGGAAGGCGGTGGTGGCGGTGACGCGGCGGTTGAGCGGGTGCCGGGAGACCGGGACGAGCTTGCCGTCGGCGCGGTTGCCCTCGACGACGACCACGGACAGACCGTGCGCGGCCCAGGCGGTCTCGACCTGCTCACGGGTCGGGTCGGCGGGGTCGTAGCCGGGGAACATGAGGATCTCGTCGGTGTACTCGTGGTTGGCGACGAGCACCTGCCGGCCGGGCTCACCGGGCAGCGGCAGCAGGGAGAGGAAGTCGCAGTTGTAGCCGAACTGGCCCGCCTGGGCAGCGGCGTTCTGCCGGGCCGCGTCGAAGGCGGGAGCACCGCGCAGGATCGGTTCGCCCCAGCGGATGACGATGTTCTGCGCGTAGCCCTCGGGCACGGTGACCTGGTCGGCGGTGTTCGGCGCGACGGGCGTGAACCGCAGCCCGCGCGCGGCCCGGGCGGCGGCGTGGCGGTCCGCCGCGGCGGCCTGTGCCTCCGGGGCCACGGCGGCCGTGGCGGCCGTGCCCGCGGCGGCGGCCGCCGTGACGACGGCAGCGGCGCGCATCACGCTCCGCCGGCTCAGCGCGCCCGCGATGACATCGCCGACGTAGTCGTTGGCGCTGGTGTTGGGCACCTCGTGGTAACACGCGTCACCGCAGCGGAAGCGGCAGGTCAGGGCGGAACGGCCGCCCGGATGCGAATCGTTCGACGTTCGGATGATCGGCAGCGGAATGCGCACGTGGTTCTCCCCTGGATTCCCCTTGGACTCAGCGCCTCGGACGCTAGGAGCACGTGTGTGCGAGAGCGGGGAATCGGGGTGAACCGACGGTGAACGCGGCCCGTCCGGACGGCTGTCGGTCAGCCCTCGTCGACGCGTGCCAGCAGCCGCGCCAGTGCCGTGTCGAACTCCTCGGGCCGCTCCAGGTTCGGCATGTGGGCGGCGCCCTCGAC
Organism: Streptomyces sp. NPDC053367; assembly: GCF_044545925.1. Lineage (NCBI taxonomy): Bacteria > Bacillati > Actinomycetota > Actinomycetes > Kitasatosporales > Streptomycetaceae > Streptomyces > Streptomyces sp. NPDC053367. Next base: position 360,441 of record NZ_JBITYN010000003.1, read on the forward strand.
GACATGGAGGGCGGAGTCGGGCAGGGCGGCGTGCAGGGTCTCGGCGTCGGCGACCGGGGTGTACTCGTCGTCGGCGCCCACGACGACCAGCGCGGGGACGGTGACACCGGACAGCAGGGGCCGGTAGTCGGGGCGCTCGGCGCGGCCGCGCAGGGCCGCGGCGGCACCCCGGGGGTCGGTGGCGGTCATCATGCGGTGGACGTGGGCCTTGACCTCGGGGCGGGCGTAGGGGGCGACCATCTTCTCCAGGACCTCGTCGGCGTAACCGCGCATGCCCTCGGCCAGCAGGCGGTCGGCCATCGCGTTGCGGGCGCGCCTGCCCTCCTCCGTCTCGGGCTCGGCGAAGGTGTCGGCCAGCAGCAGGCCGCGCACGCGGTCGCCGAAGAGGGCGAGGCAGGCCATCGCGATCTGGCCGCCCATGGACAGGCCGCCGAGCACGAAGCCGTCCACCTCCAGCTCGTCCAGCAGCTCCTCGATGTCCTGCGCGAAGCGGGACAGCGGGGTGATGCCGGGGACGACCGGGGAGGCGCCGTAGCCGCGCAGGTCCGGGGCGATCACCCGGCGCTCGGGCGCGAACGCCTCGATCTGCGGGGCCCACATCGTGCGGTCGAAGGGGTGGCCGTGGACGAGGACGAGCGGCGTCGCCGAGGAATCGCCGCCTTTGTCCTCGTATGCGAGGAAGGGTGCCATGTCCCCGACCCTAGGCGGCCCCAACTCCTCGGCGCAATAAGATCATTGCCCTCGGTGCAATGCCGACGGCGTGCCACATCATGGGGGCCATGGACGACTACCGGCGTATCGCCGACCGCATAGCCGCCGACATCGCCTCCGGGCGCCTCGCCCCGGGGCAACGGCTGCCTCCGCAGCGGCAGTTCGCCCGCCGCCGCGGTATCGCCGCGTCCACCGCCGGACGGGTCTACGGCGAACTCGTGCGGCGCGGGCTGGTGGTGGGCGAGGTCGGGCGGGGCACCTTCGTGCGGGCGGCGCCGCCCACCGCGGGCGGGCGGGCCCTCACCGAGGCCCACACCTCGGCGCCGGTGAACCTGGAGCTCAACTACCCCTCCGCGCCCGGCCAGGCCGAGCTGCTCGCGCCGGCCCTGGAGGCACTGCGCCGGCCCGACGTGCTGGGCGAGGTGCTGCGCCCCGCAGCCGCGACCGGCACCGGGCCCGCCCGGGAGGCCGCCGCCGCGCTGCTGGCCGCGCCCGGCTGGAACCCCGACCCCGGGCAGGTGCTGTTCGCGGGCAACGCCCGCCAGGCCATCGCCGCCGCCCTCGCCTCACTGGTGCGGCCCGGCGGCCGGGCCGGTGTCGAGGAGCTGACGTATCCGCTGGTCAAGGAGATCGCCGCCCGGCTCGGCATCCGTCTGGTGCCCCTCCCCGGTGACGAGGAGGGCCCGCTTCCCGACGCGCTCGCCGCCGTCCACCGCCGGTCCCCGCTGTCCGCGCTCTACCTCCAGCCGACGCTGCACAACCCGACGTCCCGGACCATGGGCGAGGAGCGCCGTGCGCGACTGGCCCGGGCCGCGGCCGACTCGGGCGTTCCGATCGTCGAGGACCGCATCTGGTCCTTCCTCCGCCCCGGCTCCACCCCGCTGGCCGCCCACGCCCCGCACGTCACCCATGTCGTCGACGGCATGTCCAAGCGGGTCGCGCCCGGACTGACCGTCGGCTTCCTCGTCGTCCCGCCCGACCGGGTGCCGGCGGTCGCGGCCGCGCTGCGCTCGGGCGGCTGGGGCGCGGGGCGCTTCGCGCTGGAGGCGGCCGTACGGTGGTGCGCGGACGGCACCGTGGAGCGGCTGGTCGCGGCCAAGCGGGCGGACGCGGCCCGGCGGCAGCGCCTCGTCGCCGAGCACCTGGCGGGCTTCTCCGTACGGTCCGACCCGCACGCCTACTACGCCTGGTGGGAGCTGCCCCCGCCGTGGCGGGCGGACACCTTCGCCGCCGCGGCCGCCGCCCGCGGCATCGCCGTCACCCCCGGCCCCGCCTTCGCCGTCGACCCGTCCCGCACCCCGGACGCGGTCCGGCTGGGACTCGCCTCGGCCCCCGAGGAGGACCTGGTGCGGGCGCTGCGGACGCTGGCCGCTGTCGCCCGAGGCGGCCCGTCCGTGAGCCCGTCCGTCAGGGCGCCCGGCGGGACCGGCCCGCGTACCCCGTGAGCCGGGCGGCCCCCGCCACGGTGAGGCCCAGCCCCAGCAGCAGCCAGGACACCGTGCGCAGGGTCGCGGTCAGGGCGTCGTAGACCGCGCCCGCCGCCGCCGTGGAGACCTCGGCGGGCAGGTCGGTGACCGTGAGGTGCCGCCCGACGGCCACCGCCACGCCGAGCAGCGCGCCGCCGAGGGCCGTGCCGAGGGCCGTCGCGGTGACCGCGCGGCGGCGGCAGGCGGCGACGGCGATCCCGGAGAGGGCGAGCACGGCCGCCGCCGAGGGCAGCCAGAACGCGGCGACCTCCAGGGCCCGGAACCCCTCGCGCATACGGGCCAGTTCACCGGCCGGTACGACCGCGACCTCCCGGTGCGTGACGGGGACGTACCGGGCGAACGGCACGCCGTCCGCCGCGAGTTGCTCGCGCACGCCGGCCGCCACCGGTGCCAGGTCGACCGTGACCGGGCCCGGGGCCTCGCCGTGCAGGGCACGCAGCACGGCACCGTGCGTGGTGCGGTTCGCCTGGTCCCAGCCCGCGCGGAAAGCGGCGGTCGCGGTGAAGGACCGTACGGCGTCCCGCAGTTGCGGGCGGCCGAGGCCCTCGACGCGCAGCTCCCTCGCCAGGCCGTCCCCGACCGCGTCCGTGACCGTGTCCGCGACCGCGTCCCGGACGGCCGGGTCGCCGGCCAGCGGCGCCATCGCGTGCACGTAACGGCCCGTGTCCGCCAGCCCGTACGCGGCCCACGCCGCCAGCGCGCCGAACGGCACCAGCAGGCAGGACAGGGCGATGAGGGCGGCCGACAGGGCGGTCCGCAGGCGCGGGGACACCCTTCCAGGCAAGGCGCTCCAGCACGCGCACGCCAGCGGTCCGCGGCCGTACGGGTGCACACCCGCGCCGAGCTGGGCGTTCTCGCCTCCGGTGGAGCGTTCACCCGAACGGGTGTTTCCTGGAGTTGGGGAAAGGAGGCCGATCATGCGCACCACTTTGGCCCTGCGGACCCTGACCGCAGCCCTGCTCGCGGGTGCCGCGCTCGCCGCCACGGCGGCGGGGACCACGGCGGCAGCGGCGGCCCCACCGACGTCCGCCGCCGAACTCCGCGGCGATCACGGCGGCGACGGATCCCACGGTCCGATCTGGGGCACGGTCGTCTCCCGCACCGCGCTCAACGTGCGGATGGCACCCACCACCCACGCACCGGCCGTCGACCGGCTCGCGCCCGGCAGCCAGGACCGCATCAAGTGCAAGGTCATCGGGCAGAGCGTCAACGGCAACCCGTACTGGTACTGGCTCGTCGGCGCCCAGGGCTGGGCGAGCGCCGCCTTCGTCGACACCGACCGGCACCATGTGCCGGCCTGCGCGGACCCCTGTCCCGCATGGCGGGACGGACACTGGACCAACTGGAACGACCCGCTCGTCGGCGACTCCTGGAGCGCCTCCGGGTCGTGGAGCGTCTCCGGCTCCTGGAGCTGGAGCGTTTCCTGAGCCTCGTCGGACGACGGCCGGGACCAGCTCCCCCGTCGTGCGGTGAGTGGAGGGATGAGGGAAACGTGAACCCCGGCGGCCGACCCCACCGGGGTTCACGGCTGTCCGCCCGGAGCCGGGGCTCAGCGGATGCGGTGCCCCTCCGCGTCCTCGTGCGTGTAGTAGCGGTAGAAGACGATCACGAACACCGTCGCCGCCACCGCCAGCGCCATGCCCGTCGACCGCAGCACGGTGTTCCCGGCCTGGCTGTACAGGAACCCGAAGGCCGAACCCGCGAAGGCCGCCCACAGCAGGGCGTGCAGCTCGCGCTTCATCCGCGGGGCCACCGCACGCACGGCCGTCCACAGCGCCATGAACGCCAGCGCGCTGAGGAAGCCGAGGAGCACGTTCCAGCCGGTGATCTCGCCGCCGCTGCGGTTGTTGGCCGCGACCCAGTAGCCGTAGACCAGTCCCAGCGTGACGGGGACCGCCCAGTGTGCGATCCGGTGCGTGCGGGCGCCGAACACATCCGGGGTCCTGGACGGAGCCCCGGTCGGCGCCGCGGAGGTACGGCCGGTACGTCGTCCCGGCGCGGGTGCCGCATGAGCCATGAGAGCACTCCTCTCTCTCGCCCCCGCCTTCCAGGGCACACCTGCGGCGCCCCGAAGGCAAGTCGGCCGGTAGCCGAGCGGATGCGGGGTGTGCCGGGCCGTGTTTCGCTGGGCCCGTGAGCGGTGGTCGTCCGGTGAGAGTCGGTGGCGGCGGGCAGCGGCTGCTCGACCGGTATCCCCGGGCCGGGCACCGGGACGCCCTGCACCGCCACCAGCTGCTCCGGCTCCGCGGCCGCAGCGTGGCCTGGGTGCCGCCGCTGCTGCTGCTCCTCGCGGTCGTGGGCGCCGACTACTGGACCGGCCCCGACTTCCGGATGATCTCCTGGGTGGTGCTGGTGCCGGGCATCGCCGCCGCGATCTGCGGCATCGCGGGCACGGCCGCGTTCGCGGTGCTCGCGCCGATCGTCTACCTCGTCGCCGACGCCCTGCTGCCCACCCAGTACGACGCCGGACCCGCCGACTTCGTGCTGGCCGCGCTGGGCGGTGTCCTCGCCACCCTCGCCTGCGTGGTCCGGGTGCGCGGGGAGCGGCACATCCTGCGGATGCAGAACATCGCCGACACCACCCGCCGCACCGTGCTGCGCCCGCTGCCGCCCGGCTTCGGCGGCCTGGAGCACGCCGCCGTGTACCTGGCCGCCGACACCGACGCCCGCGTCGGCGGCGACTTCTACGACATCCAGCCCGGCCCGCACGGCACGCGTGTCCTTCTCGGCGACGTCCAGGGCAAGGGCCTGACCGCCGTGGAGACGGCCGCCGCGCTGCTCGGCACCTTCCGCGAGGCCGGCTACCACGAGGCCGACCTGCGCACGGTCGCCGAACGCCTGGAGACCCGGATGATCCGCCACCGCGGCCACTACGCGGACCTGGGCCTGCCCGACGGCGACCGCTTCGCCACCGCGGTGCTGCTGGGCTTCCCCGAGGACACCCCGGACGCCGTCGACGTCGTCGTCCTCGGGCACGAGCCGCCGCTCGTCGTCGGCCCGCACGGGGTGCGCGCCCTCCCGGGGGCCGACGGCCTCCCCCTCGGCCTCGGCGAGCTGGCCGCCGCTGCGGGGCCCCCGCCCGTGCACCGGATGCCCCTCGCCCCCGGCGAGACCGTCCTGATGACCACCGACGGCGTCACCGAGGCCCGCGACCGCTCCGGCACCTTCTACCCCCTCGCCGCCGAGGTCGCCCGCGCCGTCACCGCCGACCCGGGCACCACCGCCCCCTCCCGCCTGGTCGCCTATGTCCGCGACGGCACCCTGCGCCACTGCGGCGGACGGCTGGCCGACGACACGACGGTGTTCGCGGTACGGCGTCAGAGCTAACGGGCGGGCTTCCGCAGCGGCATCCGATGGCCACCCGTTACGGTGAGGGCGCGGTCCGTGATCCACCGCGGTACGTGATCTACAGGGGAGGCGACCAATGCCCGGAACGGTGCTGCTGCTCGCGGCCTCGCCGGTGGGGCGGGGACGGCTGGTGGACGCCGTGGCGGTGCTGCCGGTGCTGGCGGCCGTGGCGCCCGGCGTGCTGTCCGGCACCGACACCGCCAACGTCGTCGAGCTCGCCGACCCGCTGGACCCGCAGGCCGTGCTGACGCGGCTGCGCGCGGCCGCCGCGGCGCCCGGCCCGCTCACCGTGTTCGTCGCCGGCCAGCTCCAGCTCGACCGCCGCCAGCGCCTGCCCCATCTCGCGCTGGCCCGCACGACCCCGGCGACCGTGCGCTACACCGCCCTGCCCTGGCACTGGTTCCGCGAGGAACTGCGGCTGCGCCCGCCGGGCACGACCACGCTCGTCCTCGACCTGCACGCGGACGCCGAGACCTGGGACCAGCTGCGGGACCGGCCGCTGGACTGCGGCCGCGGTACGACGGTGTACGGCAGGATCGCGCCGCCGCCGGGCAGACGGAGTGTGGGGCGGCCGTCGTACATGAAGGCCGTCGCGACCGTGCTGCGCAGCGGGCACCGGCCGCCGCTGGAGCGGCTGCACGAGGAGGCGCTGGGCAGGGTGGCCGCGGAGGAGGCCGTCGGTCTGGAGCTGCGCACCCCCGCGCCGCCCGTCGCCCAGGACGCCGGGACCGACCCGCACGCCGCGATCACCGCCGCCGTGGAGGCCGGCCGCCACACCGACGCCGACGCGCTCGCCGCGCGCTGGGAGGTGGCCGCCGTACGCGCCCACGGGCCCGGGTCCGCGGAGGCCCTGCACTGGACGGAGGTCCGCGCCGACCTGGCGATGCTGGCCGGGGACCCGGTGGGCAGCTGCCGCACCTGGCTCGCGGTCGCCGCCGCCAGGCTCGCGGCCGGACAGGGCCCGGACGCCCCGGAGGTCGAGGCCGCGGTGGACCGCGCCCATCACCAGTGGGGCCGTATCGACGACGAAGCGCGGGCCCGTGAACTGGGGCCCGCGCTCGCGGAGTTGCGCTCCAGGGTGCCCGGCCGGCGGCAGGGCGCCCTGGAGGACGTGCGGGGGCGGCTCAGCCGGCTGGAGTCGGTCGCCGGCTGAGCCGTGCCTGCCGCGTCCTGATCAGTTGCTGAAGTACAGGTACTTCCAGCTGCCGTAGGTGGTGGAGTTCACCGAGTCGCCGGACGAGCCGTTGACGTAGACGGACCGGACGCGGGCCTTGACGCCGGCCTCGCCGGGGGCGCCGAGTTCCACGACGGACCTGCCGTCGGTGCCGAGCGTGAAGTACTCCTAAGCCAGGGTGTGCCAGCCGCCCTGGTAGTAGGCCTGGAGGTCGAAGCGCTGCATGCGGCCCGGGTAGGCGGGCATGGCCGTGGTGATCAGCGGGTTGGTGTTCTTGTGGAACCAGGCGTACGTGGTCGAGCCGATCTTCGCCGTCCGGTAGTGCCGGGACACGGAGGTCGAGACCCGCACCTTGGCGTACGCCGTGACCTTGACGGTGCGCGGCTTGTAGCGGGAGTCGCCCTTGAAGACGGCGTAGACGGTGGTGTCGCGGGCCATGTCGACGACGCCGGAGATGTTGCCGGCGGAGTTGACGGTCCCGGACCTGATCAGCCGCTTGGGCCGGTCGGTGCCGAAGGGGTCGGCCCAGAGCTCGACGGTGCGGTTCTTGTACGTGGTGCCGAGGTGGGCGGTGAACCGCACGTCGGCGCCGTAGCTGTACAGCCTGCCGTTGTTGTTCAGGGTCAGCGCGGGCGTGGCCCGGGAGACCTCGACGGTGTCCGAGGCCGCGGCGGGGGTGTGCGTCGCGTCGCCCGCGTATCGGACCGTGTACCTGACCTTGCCGCCGGAGTACGGGGTGTCGCTGAAGGAGAACTTGCCGCCGGTGCCGAGGGTCTTGGTGCCGAGGGACCGGCCGTCGGGCGACTCCATGTCGGTGCGGGTGACGGTGATCGGCGTGCCGGCCGGCAGCTTGGCGCCGGACACCAGCGTCCCGGTGACGGTGAGGGGCTTGGCGCGCGGGGCGGTGGCCGGCGCGCTGACCGTCGCCGTGGTGAGGTACTTGCGGGGTTCGTCGATCCGGTGGAAGCGGGTGTTCTCGCTGTCGCCGGTGAGCACGAACAGCCTGGACCCGTCGGCGGACCAGTTCAGCTGGTGGCCCCACTCCGGCATCCACTGATGGGTCAGGTTGCGCACGCTCGCCGGCTTGGCCGGGCCGCCGCTGAAGACGTACGTGTCGCCGAGGTCGTCCACGTCACGGACGGTCGCGGCGACCGTGCCGTCAGGGGCGACGTCGACCGACAGCGGCTGGTCCGCGACCGGGTAGGTGTGCGCCACCGACAGGTCGGACAGGCGGTACTCGGTCAGCGCGCGGCTGCCGGGACCGGCCACCACGATCGACTGGCCGTCCGGCTTGAGCGCGGCGTCCCGGTGGAAGCCGCCCGGTGTGGCCGAGGTCCGGATCGCCGGGGTGCCCGAGGAGACGTCGTACACGACCATCGGCCCTGAGCTGATGTGGCCGTCCAGCGCGACGAGCGTGCCCGGGTTGTCCGGGTCGGCGTACAGCATGGGCGGGCTGGACCAGTCGTGGCCGGCGTCCAGCCCGAGGCGCACGGTCGGTGCGGGTGCGGGCGTCTCCGCCGGCTCCGGTGCCGGCGGCGTCAGGTCGACCGCGCCGAGACCGGAGTCCCATTGGTCGCCGTAGCCGAACCACACCGTGCCGTCGGTGTAGGCGACCGTGGAGGGGATCGTCCCCGTGCCGGTCGGATACTCGGCGGTCTTGGTGAGCTGCTCGGTGTCGATGGCGACGATCTTGTCGGCGCCCTGCACCGCGGCGTACACCGTCTTGGAGTCCGGAGTGATCACGAGGTCCCGGACCTGCGGCAGGCCGCTGACGGTGCCGACGACCGTGCCCGAGTAGGTGGTGGCGACGATCTGATCGCGGGACCGGTCGCTGAAGAAGATGCGCTGGTGCACGCCGTCCACGACGGTGTCGTCCGCGTCGTACACGGCGACCGGGCGGTCGGTGTCGGCGGATGCCTGCGTCGCCGTGAGGACGGCTGAGCTGAAGAGGACTGCCAGGGCGGTGGCAGCCGGAAGAGTGCGGATACGCACGCTGTTTCGAACCCCCCGGTACGAAAAGAATGTAGAGCCGCACCCTAGGTCACGGCACTGACAACCACTCGGATGGGGGTGCACAACGGGCCGCCCGCTCGGGCCCGCTGATATCCCGGATGCAGGGGGAACCGCGAGCCTCTGCCTCCGACCGAAGGAAGTGCCGCCATGGCCAGCCTCGCCGTCGACTTCACCCAGGGCCTCAACGACGCCTGGTCGAAGATCGCCACGTTCGTGCCGAAACTCGTCGCCTTCCTCGTCATCCTGGCCATCGGCTGGTTCATCTCGAAGATGATCTCCAAGGTGCTGGACCGCGTCCTGCGCAAGGTCGGCTCCGAGAACCTCTCGGAACGGGCCGGAACCGCACGCCTCCTGCGCGACTCCAAGTACGACATGACCGGGATCATCAGCCGGATCGTGTTCTACGCGCTGATGCTGATCACGATCCAGCTCGCGCTGGGCGTCTTCGGGCCCAACCCGGTCAGCTCGATGATCAACGGCATCGTCGCCTGGCTGCCCCGCGGCATCGTCGCCGTCGTCCTCGTCGTCGTGGCCATGGCCATCGCCAACGCCGTGCGCTCCATCGTGGCCGGCGCCCTGTCGTCCCTCCCCTATGGCAGTACGGTCGCCGCCATCGCCTGGGCCGCCATCGTCGCCCTCGGCGTCATCGCCGCGCTCGGCCAGGCCGGCATCGCCACCGCGATCACCGGGCCGATCCTCTACGCCGCCCTCGCCATGATCGTCGGTGTCGTCGTGGTCGGTGTCGGCGGCGGCATGATCATGCCGATGCGGCAGCGCTGGGAGCGGTGGCTGACCGCCGCCGAGCGGGAGACCACGTCCGCCCGCGGCAGCATGTCCGCCTACCAGGCCGGCCGCGAGGACGCCATGCGCAACCAGCCCGCCCGCGAGCGCACCGACATGGGCATGGACCGGGGCATGGAGGGGCGGCGCGACATGCCGCCCGGCTCCACCGAGAGGTGAGTCAGTCCTGGGCCTTACGGGGTTCCGGAAGCAGGCCGTGCCGCTTGACCAGCCAGGTGATGGCGGTCAGGCGGCACACCGCGTAGTCGTGCCCGACGGGTTCGCGCCAGTCCATCTCCGCCAGCGCGTCCAGAAAGCCCAGCGCGTAGTCCGTGAGCGCCTCGGGATGGGGCGGCCGGGGGCTCAAGTCGGGGGTCGTCACCCCGAGCCGTTCCCTGATCTCCGCCACGTGCTGGTCCACCGCGGCCGTGAAGGCAGGCTCGAACGCGAACTCCGCGAAGCGGGGTCCGTACGAGGTGCTGATCCTGGCCAGAGGCGACATTTCTCCAAGGTAAGGGGGCGGGGTGGGTGTGCAGAGGCTGTTTTGTCGTGATTTTCGTTACGGGGATTTCCCGGTTCCCCTGAGCGGAGCGGAGTGGCGCCGTTACGCTCGGTCGCATGGTTCACGTGCGCGAACTCGACCCGAACGCCTCGCCGTTGGACTACTTCGGCTTTGAGCTCCGCCGTAAGCGGGAGGCGGCCGGGCTCACGCAGAAGGAGTTGGGGGGCGTCGTCTTCTGCACGGGCTCCCTGATCGGTCAGATCGAGACCGCGGCGAAGGTTCCCACCCGGGAGTTCGCCGAGCGGGTGGACGCGGCGCTGCTGACGGACGGGTTCTTCTCGCGGCTGGTCGGGCTGGTTCTGAAGAGCCAGTTACCGAGTTGGTTCCAGCCGTATGCGGAGATGGAGGCGAAGGCCACCTACATCTCCACATACCAGTGCCAGCTGGTGTACGGGCTCCTGCAGACGAAGGCCTACGCCCGCGCGGTGATGAGCGTGGAGCACAGCGAGCGGCTCGACGAGATGGTCGCCGCGCGGTTGGAGCGTCAGCAGATACTGCAACGCGAGGAGCCGCCGGTCCTGTGGGCTGTGCTGGACGAGGCCTGCCTGCACCGCGAGATCGGCGGCCGTGAGGTAATGCGCGAACAACTGGCACACCTACTGGGGCTGTTCGGCAACCCGTGGCTGGAATTGCAGGTGTTGCCCTACACCGCTGGAGAGCACACCGGGGTGATGGGCTCGTTCAACCTCCTGCGCTTCGAAAACCACCCCGACCTCTACTACAGCGAGAACTACGATCACGGGCACATGACAGCCAATCCGCAAGTGATCAGGGAGCGTTCGGTCGGCTACGCTCGGCTGCAGGCCGAGGCCCTCTCGCCGAGGGAGTCAGCCGCGCTGATCACTCGCGTGATGGAGGAACGCTATGGGAAGCAGCCAGTGGCGTAAGTCGTCGTACAGCGGCAGCAGCGGTGGAGACTGCGTGGAGTGCGCCACCCTCGGAGCCGCGCGCTGGCGTAAGTCGTCCTACAGCGGCAACACCGGCGGCGAGTGCGTCGAGGTCGCCGGCCTCCCCCGCGCCATCGCCGTGCGCGACTCCAAGAACCCCGAGCACGGGGTGCTGACCCTCAGCCCCCGTGCGTGGGCCGATTTCCTCAGCGGAGCCACCAGGTAAGGGAGTTGGTGGCCGCCGCCCGGGCACCCGGATCACGCAGGGCCGCTGAACCGTCGGAGACACTCGCCCTGATGGTGTGCGGCCCCGCACCCCGTACGCCCAGTTCCAGCGGTGTGACCGAGAGGTCGCCCGTGGCGCGGGTGACGCGCTTGCCGTCGACCGACCAGGTCACGGTGGGGGCCGCCAGGCCGGTCACCGGGGCCACGTCGACCGTGACACGGGTCGACCGAGTGAGGGGCACCGTCGTCGGGATCGGAGACGTCAGCGCGTCCGCGTGGGCGTAGAAGCCGGCGATCATCGCCTCGCGGCCGACGAGGTTGAACTCGGTGGAGGCGAGGGTGCGCATGATCGAGGTGTCGGTCGGGCGGTAGATGCCCGTCTCGTAGTAGCCGCCGCCCTCGTACGTGCCGACGGCCGAGCCGGTCGGGTCCTGCTCGCCCAGCCAGCGGTACCACTTGGCCGTGCCGAGGTCGCGGTGGGTGGTGAGGTTGACCGTGGCCGGCTCGGGGTCGGGGTAGGCGCCGTAGCCCGCGTACTGGTACTCGTCGGCCAGGTTGCCGATGGAGTGGCCCAGTTCATGGGCGCCGATCAGGTAGGAGCGCGCGTTGTCGGAGGACATCGTGGCGATGCCCCGGTACGTGGCGCCGGCGGGCGGCTCGTCGAAGGTGTAGCCCGCGCCGCCGTACTTGGCGGAGTTGGCGACCACGAAGACGATGTCCGCCGCCGGGGCCCTGTTCGCGTAGGCCGTGACGGCGTCCGGGTCGACGCAGAGCAGGCGCTCGATGTCGTCGCAGAAGAAGTAGGAGCCGAGGGCGGTGTCACGGGTGACGTCGGCGGTGGGGTCGCCGGTGACACCCGAGTCGGCGGAGGCGGACTCCACGAGCCAGATGTTGAACAGGCCCCGGTAGCTGCGGTACGGCTCGATCGCGAAGATCTGCTCCAGCTTCTCGCGGGCGTCGGCGGTGAAGTCGCCCTGCTGGGACGCCGTGTAGCCGTCGCCCATGACGACGAGGTCCAGGCGGCCCGACGTGGGGCCGGTCCGCTGGAAGGGCGTGACCGGGGTGGTGGCCGTGGCGGCCTGCGGCCGGACGGGGGCCCTGTCCGTGCGGACGCCGGTGTGGTGCGGGCGGCCCGACGTGAAGTACTCCACCTCGTGGATGTCGCCCGAACCCCCCGCCGCCTGGGCCGGTACGGCGCTTCCGGCGGCGATCAGGGCCGCCGTCGCGGCGATTCCCGCCCCGAGGGAGGCGATCCAGCGTGTGCGCGTGCTGTTGCGTATGGGCACGGCGACCTCTCGATAGAGACTGGTTAAGTGTGCTTAATTGGTCGCTTAAGTTAGGGGCTCGGTCGAGCAAGGCACAAGGGCGGGGCGTGAGTTGGCATGATGAGGCCCATGTCCAAGAGGGACGACCCCGAGGTCATCGGACGGCGGGTGCAGCGGCTCCGGCGCGAACGGGGCCTCACACAGCGGCAGTTGGCGGAGCCCGTCTACACGCCTGCCTATGTCTCCACCCTGGAGGCCGGCCGCGTACGGCCCTCCGACGACGCGCTGCGGCATCTCGCCGAGCGGCTCGGCGTCGAGTTCGAGGAGCTGGCCACCGGCCGGCCCGCCCGGCTCGCCACCGACCTGCGGCTGCGGCTCACCGAGGCGCAGCGGACGCTGGCGGTCGGGGAGGCCGAGGAGGCCGCCGCGCTGTACGCCGGGCTGCTGGCGGAGGCCGAGGGGCTCGGCCTGGTGGAGGAGCAGGCCACCGCCCTGCTGGGGCTCGGGGAGTGCGGCCTGGACACCGGGGACATCACCGCCGCCCGCGAGCACTTCGAGCGGGCCGAGCGGGTCCTGTCCGACGCCGACGCGCCGCTGCCCGCCCGGGTGCCCGCCCTGCGGGGGCGGGCCGTCGCCCACTACCTGGCCGGTGAACTTCGGTACGCCGTCTACCTGCTGGAGTCCACCCTCGACGAGCTCAACCGGGGCGGTCTGCACGACCCGGACGCCCTGCTGCTGCTCTACACCGGGGCCATCGCGCCGTACATGGACATGGGCGCCCACGCCCGCGCCGCCCAGGCCGCCGAGTTCGCCCTCGCGCTGGCCCCGCAGGCCGGCGACCCGGCGCTGGTGGCGCGGATGCACCGGTCCGTCGCGCGGACGCTGCTCGCCGAGGGGCGCGTCGCCGAGGCCGACGCCTCCCTCGCCAAGGCCGCCGAGATGTACCGGCAGCTGAAGATCCGCACCGAGCTCGCCAACTGCCACTGGATGCGCGGCTACGTCTGCGCCCAGAACGGCGAGCTGGAGCGCGCCGAGAGCGAGCTGCGCGCCGCCCAGGACATGCTCGCCTCCCAGCGGTCCGCCCTCTACAGCAGCCAGGTCGCCGTGGAGCTGGCCGACGTACTGCACCGGCGCGGGAAGTCCGAGGAGGCATCCGCCCTGCTGCACGGCGTCCTCGGGGACCTGTCGTCCGAGCGCGGGGCCGTGCACTCCGCCGCCGCCCACCGGCTGCTCGGCATCATCGCCGAGGACGCCCGCGACACCGAGGCGGCCGAGGAGCACTACGTCCGCGCCCTCAGCCTGCTGGAGCGGGCCGGAGCCGCCGGGGACCTCGCCGACCTGTGCCGGATGCTCGGGGATCTGCTGCGGCGCACCGGGCGGGTGGAGGCGGCCCTCGACGCGTACCGGACCGGACTCGGGCACCGTACGGCCCCCGGCACGACCACCCTCGGACCCGCACCCGCCCAGCCGCCCCTGTGACCGCCGCGTCGGCCCCTCGGGAGATGCGGTGACGAATGGTTTTGCCCGGCACCCCCCGGGTAGTCGGACGGCGCCCGCGAGCGGAGGACGGTGACGCCGCCACCTGCGGCGACGCCGCTCCACGCGCGGGCCCCGGAGCGACACCGGTCCCGCGAGGAGGAGGGTCCGCCGTGGGGCAGAGCGACGAACGCGACCGGGCCCTCGACGCGCTGGCCGACGAGGTACGGGGCGCGGAGCCCGGCGAGCTGCTGGGCAGACTGTGCGGCATGGCCGGCGGGCTGCTGCGGATGAGCGGTGCGGGCGTGCTGCTGTGCAGCGACGGCATGCCGGTGCCGCTGACCGCGACCAGTGAGCGGGCCGCGCAGGTGATGGAGCTGCAGACCGACCTCGGTGAGGGGCCCTCGCTGGACGCCTCCCGCACCGGGACGCCCGTCCTCGCCCCGGACCTGTCGGCCGGGCCGGACGCGGACCGCTGGCCGGTGTTCGCGCCCCTCGCCACCAGCGTCGGCGTACGGGCCCTGTACGCCCTGCCGCTCGGCTGCGACCCCTGCTGCGTCGGCACCCTCGACCTGTGCCGCGACGCCCCCGGCGAACTGTCCGCCCCGGACCTGCGCACGGCCCAGCTCGTGGCCGGCGTGGTGACGGTCGCGCTGACCACCCTGCAGCGCGGGGAGGAGGGCGAGTCCGAGGACGGCGACGCGGACGGACGGCGGGCGCCCTGGCTCGGCGAGCTGGCCGCCGCGCACGACACGGTCCACCAGGCCGTCGGCATGATCATGGCCCGGCTGCGCATCGCCGCCGACGAGGCGCTGGCCCGGCTGCGCGCCCACGCCTTCGCCCGCGGCCGCACCCTTCCGGAGGCGGCCCGGGACATCGTCACGCACCGGGTGCGCCTCGAACCGGACCTGACCCCGTAGCGGATCAGGCGCGGGCGCTCACACCTGCACCCTCCCCTGGCGGCGGACCTCCGCCAGACGCCGGGCGCCCAGGTCCACCGCCGCGTCGACCACCTCGGGCGGTACGTCGCCCAGGCCGCCGCTGGTGACGGTGAACGCGTCGTCGCCGACCCGCACGGCCGCCGCCAGCAGGGTGAGCGTCAGCGGCTCGTCGCCGGCCTCCTCCGTCACGGTGACCAGCAGGCCCTGCCGGGCGTCCCCGGCCTCCGGCAGCGGCAGGTCCGTCACCGTCACCTCCAGCGAGCGGCCGAGGGCCGCCGTCGCCGTGAACCGGGCGCACCTGCCCGGCAGGGACGCCAGCCATTCCAGCGCCCGGTCCACCTCGGCCCTCGGCCGCACGGCGACCTGATGGCGCAGCTGGGCCTCGTCCCAGCCGTCGTCCAGGCCGACCGCCGCACGGCCCGGCGCGCCGAGCAGCTCGTCGGTGTACAGCGCGTCCAGCAGCCGCGCGCAGTCCGGCTGCGTGGCCGTCGCCTTCAGGAACGCGTCCCGCCAGGTAGCGGCCCCCTGCGTCGGCGCCCACGGCTCCCCCAGGTCGGCCTCGCTGATCAGCGCGTCCTGCGCCTGCGCGTCGGTCAGCGCGGGCTGGGCGGCCGGTGAGGGCGGCGCGCTGGACCTCGGGGGGCGCGCGGTCGCGGGGGAGGCGGAGCCGGACGGGGCGGCGGCCCGCTCCATGACGATGGCGGAACAGGCGCTCGTGGCCAGCAGCGCGCCCGCGCACAGCAGGGAGGCGACGACGGGGCGCGGCGGAAGGAGGGTCATCAAGGGTGCCTCCGGGGGGACTTGCGGCGAGGGGACGTGGATCAACCGCACCACCCGGCCGCCCCCCTCACCAGCGCGGCGGTCCGTCCGGGTGAGCCGGCGCGCCCCCGGAAGGCCGGCTCACCTGCCCTCCGCCCGGCCCAGTTCCCGGCTCACCGCCGCCTCGCCCCGCCCCAGCAGGGTCTCCTCCAGGCTCCGGTCGTCGCGGCGGGAGAAGCGTTCACCGCGGGCGACGTCCTGCTCGGACAGCACCCGCCCGCACCACTCGCCGCGGCCCACGACATGGTCGTCGAAGGGCACCGCGGCGCCCTCGCCGAGCGGGGTCCACTCGCCGGAGTCCCAGCGCAGCGCCAGGAGGTAGGTGTGGCCGGGCTCCAGGCGCGGGGCGTCGGCGGTGGTGAGCTTCGCGCGGTTGCCGGTGGCGCGGTAGGTGGCCCAGCCGGGGGCCGTCAGGCGGAAGTCGCGGCCCAGCGCGTGGGCCGGGCGGTCCGCGCTCCACAGGAGGCTGTCGGTGCGGAAGGCGACCAGGCGGTCCGTCTCGTGGAGCACCGCGCCCTTCTCGTACTCCCGCAGGTTCGTCTCCTCCTCCGACACCGGGGACGCCACCAGCACATGGTCGGCGTACGTCACCCAGTGCCGGGCCGTCTGGGACGGCCACGGGTCGTTGCCGCCGCCGCAGCCGACGACCGTCTCCAGGCCCGGCCGGCCCAGCACCACCGCCGCCGCGACCGTCGCGAAGGCCAGCGCGGCCACGAAGGCCGGTTCATGACGGGTGAAAGATCTCGCGCGCACGTCTGCTCCCCCTGCTGCTCCCCCGGCGGCAACGGCGTTGCCCAGGAGGAAGACGATCAGACGGGCGTTCCGGTGGCACGCGGACGCAAGCCGTGGGGAGCGCGCGGCCGGGGCCGGGCCCGTCAGACCTCCACGGTGTCCAGGTAGAGCCTGACGTAGCGGTTCACGTCGACGTCCAGGGCGACCTCGACGAGGGACCGCTCGCGGCCGCCGCCGTGGATCTCGGCCTCGCCGGGGCGGGGGCGGCGGTCGACGATGGTCTGCCCGCGGGTGGGGCCGGGCGCGAGGGACACCTCCACGGGCAGCAGCCGGGTGGTCAGGCCGGCCGGGTCGGCGACCGCGCACACCGCGCCCGCGTCGCCGATACCGCCCGCCGGGTCGTCGCCGTCCTCGTCGGGCGTGGCCGGGCGGTGGGCCAGCAGCTCGCCCGCCAGCCGCGCCCCGGGCTCCGCGCTCGCCCGCAGCCGCCGTACGTCCGGGCCCGGCACCAGGACCCGCTGGAACACGTCGAGCCCGTACATCGTGACCGGCACGTCCGCGGTCAGCAGCATCGCCGCCGCCTCCGGGTCGTGCCACACGTTGAACTCGGCGACCGGTGTCGCGTTGCCGCAGGCCACCGCCCCGCCCATGAACACGATCCGCTCGATGTTGCCGACGACCTCCGGGTGGGTGCGCAGCAGCAGCGCGATGTTCGTCAGCGGCGCGGTGGGGATCAGCGTGACCGGGCGCGGGCAGGCCAGGATCTCCCGGCGCAGCAGCGCCACCGCGTCCAGCTCCACGGGAGTGCGGACCGGCGCGGGCAGCCCCAGGTCGCCCATCCCGTCTTCCCCGTGCACATGCCGCGCCGACCGCGGCGCCTCGATCAGCGGCCGCTCGGCGCCCCGCGCGACGGGGATGTCCGGCGCGCCGGCCCGCTCCAGCACGACGAGCGTGTTGCGGACGACCCCGTCCACGTCCGTGTTCCCGGCGACACACGTCACTGCCCGCAGGTCGAGCCCCGGGTGGCGTACGGCGAACAGCAGCGCCAGGGCGTCGTCCACCCCCGTGTCGCAGTCGATGATCACCGGAACGGGCTGACCGGTCACGACGGAGCTCCTCTCACCGGACGCGGACACCGCGAAGACCTCATTCGACCACCGCCATCGCCCGGTCCGTGTTGTTCAGCCGCCGGCTTCCGTCCGCCGTCACGGTCACGATGTCCTCGATGCGCACACCGAAGCGGCCCGGCAGGTAGATGCCGGGCTCGACGGAGAAGCACATGCCGGGGACGAGGGGCTGTTCCTCGCCCTCCACCATGTACGGCGGTTCGTGGGTGGTGACGCCGATGCCGTGGCCGGTGCGGTGGATGAAGTGGTCGCCGTACCCGGCGTTCTCGATGACCGCGCGGGCGACCCGGTCGATGAGCTGGCAGGGCACCCCGGGGCGTACCGCCTCGACGGCCTCCTGCTGGGCCTCGCGGACGATGCCGTGGACGCGGGACTCCTCGCGGGTGGGCTCGCCGACGTGCACGGTGCGGGTGGTGTCGGAGCCGTAGCCGTCGAGCAGGCCCCCGAAGTCCAGCACGATCATGTCGCCCTGCTCGATGACCCGGTCGCCGGCCTCGTGGTGCGGGTTGGCGCCGTTGGGGCCCGAGCCGACGACCGTGAAGTCGACCTGCTCGTGGCCGTGCTCGAGCAGCAGCCGGGTCAGGTCCGCGGCGACCTCGTACTCCCTGCGGCCGGCGAACCGCACCGACAGCAGCTCCTCGTACGTGGCGTCCGCCGCCGCGCCGGCCGCCGCGAGCCGCGCGATCTCCTGCTCGTCCTTCACCGCCCGCAGCATCGGCAGCGAGGTCGTCAGCGCCCGGTACGCCGTCCGCGGCAGCGCCTCCTGCAGCCCCAGCAGATGCAGCGCCCACGCCGAGTCGGACACGCCGTAGCGGCCGTCGGGCCGCAGCAGACCGGCCGCGGCGGCGTACGGGTCCTCGCCGTCGCGCCACTCCGTGATCGGCAGCGCGCCCGCGCCCGGCGCGGACTCGGCGTCGGGGCGCTCCAGCGCGGGCACCAGCAGGCGCGGCGGGGCGTCGGGGGCGAGGACCAGCAGGGTGAGGCGCTCGGTGTACGCGGTGGGCTGGTAGCCGCACAGCCACACCATGTCGGGGCCGGGCGTGACGAGCAGCCCGGAGAGCCCGGCGGCGACCGCGTCCTGCGTGGCGCGCCGCATGCGCTCGGCGTAGTCCCGTTCCGTGAACGGCGCCGGTGCCTCGGTCATGGCGTCCTCTGTCCCATGGTGTTCCCTGTCCCTGGTCGTCCGCCTCGGCTCCGACCGGCCTTCCGGGCCCGGGGGAGCGGGGAGGGGCCCCGCCCCCGGCCGGCCCGGCCGGTACCGCCGTACGGGTGAATCGGCATCGGTCAGTAGCGCACCGCCCGGGAGATCTCCGCGTCGACCTCGCCGTCCACCGTGCGGTGGCTGCGGGCGGTGGCCGTCTTCTCCCGGCCCGCCGGCACGTCGGAGAGGGTCACCACGACCGCGTCCAGGAAGCCGCCGTCCTTGTCCCTGAAGTCGACCTGCACGGCGAAGGACTTGGCGGAGCCGGCGTCGTTCTCGGCGGTGATCCGGGCGGTGGCGTGTCCGTCGGAGCCGACGGACACCTCGGCGAGGTCCACGTCGTCCTCGGCGTCGACGCCGTTCTTGATCTCGTCGAACTTCCGGCCGGCCGCCGCGGTCGCCGACGCCCAGGCGTCCGTGGCCTTCGAGGCGGCCGACTCCACCGCGGACGCGGCCTTGCTGACGGTGGAGGACGGGCCGTCGCCGTCCGAGCAGCCGGTCAGGGCCGCCGCACCGGCGAGCAGCACCAGCGCGGCGCCCGCCGCCCGGCGGGTGAGGGAACCCGGCATAGCGCCTCCCGTGGATGCCTGGCTCCCTCCAGTGAAGGGCCGCCCCGCTCCCCGCGCACGTCGGCGGCGGCCGGCCTCCTGCCACCCCGGGGGCGGGTTCCCGGCCCGTTCACGCCCGGCAGCCGGTTGCCTACGGAGAGCACCGCGGAGGGGAAGCAGCCGAAGTGACGGGCCGCCGGGGCCCGGTGGGTCCGGTGGGAGAAGCCGCTGGACTTGGAGTGCGCTCCAGCGCCTAGCGTGCGCGGCATGAGCATGCGCTATCGCCCGCTGGGGCGCACCGGTATCGAGGTCAGCGGCTACTGCCTGGGCACGATGATGTTCGGTTCCGTGGGGAACGCCGACCACGACGACTGCGTACGGATCGTGCACGCCGCGCTGGACGCCGGCATCAACTTCGTGGACACCGCCGACATGTACTCCGCCGGCGAGTCCGAGACGATCGTGGGCAAGGCGCTGCGGGGGCGGCGCGACGACGTCGTCCTCGCGACCAAGGTGCACTTCCCGATGGGCGAGGGCCGCAACCGCAGCGGCAACTCCCGCCGCTGGATCACCCGTGCCGTCGAGGAGAGCCTCACCCGGCTCGGCACCGACTGGATCGACCTGTACCAGGTGCACCGGCCCGACCCCACGACCGACGTCGAGGAGACCCTGTCGGTCCTCGGAGACCTGCAACGGCAGGGCAAGATACGGACGTTCGGCTGCTCGGCCTTCCCGGCCGAGGAGATCGCCGAGTCCCACCACGTCGCCGAGCGGCGCGCCCTGCCGCGCTTCCGCACCGAGCAGCCGCCCTACTCGCTGCTGGCGCGCGGCGTGGAGCGCGCCGTCCTGCCGACCTGCGCCCGCTACGGCATGGGCACGCTGACCTGGGCGCCGCTCGCGTCCGGGTTCCTCACCGGCAGGTACCGCAGGGGCGGGGCCGTGGACATGAGCGCGGGCCGCGCCGCCCTCACACCCTGGCGCTTCGACCCCGAGCTGCCGGAGAACGTCAGGAAGTTGGACGCCGTCGAGCAACTGATCGGGGTGGCGGACGACTTGGGCTGTACGCTGCCGGAACTGGCGGTCGCCTTCCCGCTGGTGCACCCGGCCGTGACCTCGGTGATCCTGGGCCCGCGCACGATGGACCAGCTCCAGGGGCTGCTCAAGGGCGCGTCGCTGACGCTGCCGGACGAGGCGCTGGACCGCATCGACGAGATCGTGCCGCCGGGCACGGACCTGTACCGGGCGGACGGCGTCTGGCAGCCGGTCTCGCTCACCGACCCGGCGCTGCGCCGCCGGCCGCGGGCGGAGCGGGCCGCGGCGGTCTGACGCGCATCGCGGGCGCATCGCGGGCGCTGAGGCGCACCGCGCACCCGGGGCGTGCTCCGGTGTGAGGGGTGCGGGCAGGTGACGGCCGGACGGGCGTAGGGCATCGTGACCCCTGCGCGAGACCGGCCCGGTGTTCGCCCGGGCGGGGGGCGGGGGCGCCCTCGGCGGGGCGTGCCCGGGAACGAGAGGGGAGCCCATGACGTCGCCCTTGCCGTCGGACCCTGCGCGGCCCCGGCCGGCGCGGCCGCAGCCCGTCCTTCAGGCGCCGACCGCCGCGGCGGTGTTCCTCGTCCTCACCGTCCAGCCCGGCGGTGAGGACCGTACGCGCGCGCTGCTGGCGGAGTCGGCGGGCCTCGCGCGGGCGATCGGCTTCGGCCGGCCCGAGGGGCGGCTGTCCTTGGTCGCCGGGATCGGCGCGCAGGGCTGGGACCGGCTGGTGGGCGGGCGGCGCCCGGCCCTGCTGCGGCCCTTCCGGGAGCTGGCCGGCCCCCGGCACCGGGCCGTGGCCACCCCGGGCGACCTGCTGTTCCACATCCGCGCCGAGCGGCCCGACCTGTGCTTCGCGCTGGCCGCGGAGATCATGCGGCGGCTCGGTGACACGGCCGTCGTGCAGGACGAGGTGCAGGCGTTCGCCTCCTTCGACTCCCGCAATCTTCTGGGCTTCGTGGACGGCACCGAGAACCCCGTCGGGCCGGACGCCGCCGACACCGCGCTCGTCGGCGACGAGGACCCCCGCTTCCGTGGCGGGAGTTACGCCCTCGTCCAGAAGTACCTGCACGAGGTCGACGCCTGGGAGAAGCTGTCGGTCGAGGAGCAGGAACGCACGGTCGGCCGCACCAAGCTGACCAACCTGGAGATCCACGCGCCCGGCTCGCACGTCGACGTCAACACCGTCACGGACGCCGAGGGCGCCGAACGGCGCATCCTGCGCGGCGCGATGCCCTTCGGGCGGCCGGGACACGGCGAGTTCGGCACCTACTTCATCGCCTACGCCGCCGACCCCGACATCCCCGGGACGATGCTGCGCCGTATGTTCCTCGGCACCGAGGACACCGGCCCCGACCCGCTGCTGGACTTCTCACGGGCGGTGACGGGGACGCAGTTCTTCGTGCCGTCGGCGGACTTCCTGGAGGAACTGGCCGACACCTGAGGGGACTTCCGGCCCGGCTCAGTCGCGCGGCAGCACGGTCACCCGGTGCAGATTGCAGCCCGAGTGGTCCCCTTCCGTCTGCTGGGCCTTGAGGGCCATGCTCACCAGGCTCAGCAGCAGGTCGACGTCCGTGTCGCAGTCGAGGTGGACGGTCACCCAGCGCGAGCCCGGCACCAGCCGGACCGCGGTGGACTCCCGCAGGTCGGCGGACCAGCGCTGGAGCGCCGAGTCGGTGAGATGCAGGTCGACGTCGCGGCCGGTGTGGAAGTGGACGATCTCGCCGTACGGGGAGCGAAGCGCCGGGCCCGTGCCGCAGTCGGCCGGACCCGGAGTGAGGTCGGGCCAGACGGCGAGACGTTCCCGGGCGCGCTGGGCCGGAGTCATGCGCCCATGGTCGCCGCAACACCCCCCGGACACCAGAGGTTGAGCGTTCCGTAACGCTGCCGTGAGCTTCCCGGTCCTGGCCACGAGCCGACCGCCGCGCGGACCGGCCGGAATCCGCGAACGGCTTTGCCATCCCTTTACAACCCGGTCGGTCGCCGCCTCGTCTCTGAGCACGATCCGTCACCGACGAGAGAGACGAGACCCATGCGACGCACCGTCCTGAGTGCCCTGGCCGTTGCCTGTGCCGCCGTGCTGGCGGGCGGCGGGGCCGCCTTCGCCGACAGCCCGGCCCCGGCGCCCTCCGCCTCCCCCACCCTGCCCCCGGCCACGCCCGTCCCCACGCCCAGTGCCGTGCCGAGCGAGGCACCGTCCCCCGTGCCGACGGAGGCACCGGCGTCCGCCGTGCCGTCCCCGGTGCCGACGCAGGCCCCGGACGGCGGCCAGGTGTCCGTCGTGCCGAGCGGCGCCCCCGACACCGGCGTGGCCGCCACGGCCGGCCCGTCGCACACCGGGGCCGGTGCGGCCGGGGCGGCCACCCTGCTCGCCGCGTCGGGCGCGGCCGTCCTCGTCGTACGGCGTCGGCGGGCGACCGGGGCATGACCGCACTGTCCAGGCGGGCCTTCGCGGCGGCCGGTGCGGCGAGCGCGGCCGCGCTCCTCACCGGCTGCGGGGGAGGCGGCGGCGACGGCCGGCCCGCCGGGAGGACCGGCGCGTCCCCCCGCCCCGCCGCCCGGCCCCTCCCCCGCTCCGAGCCGGTGCGGCTGCGGATACCGGCCGCCGGCGTCGACACCCCGGTCATCTCGCTCGGACTCGCCGAGGACGGCACCGTCGAGGTGCCGCCCGTCACCGAGCACGACCGGGCCGGCTGGTACCGGCACTCGCCCGCACCCGGCACGACCGGCCCGTCGGTCCTGCTCGGCCATGTCACCGTCGGCGCCTACGGCGACGGCGTCTTCCGCCACCTGGCCCGGCTGCGCCGCGGCGACCGGGCCGAGGTGCGGCTGCGCAACGGCCGTACCGCGGTGTTCGCGGTGACCGCCGTACGCACGGTGCCCAAGGCCGACTTCCCCACGGACGACGTCTACGGTGACGTCAGCCGCCCCGAGCTGCGGCTGATCACCTGCGGCGGCCCCCGGACCGGGGACGAGTACCGCGACAACGTGATCGTGTCCGCCGCGCTGATCCAGGGGAGCCCCGAGGGTTGAAACGGTCCCGCGACCAGGCGGCCTCCGAACTGTTCGCCGCCCTGTACCCGCGCCTGGCCGGCTGGTGCCGGCGCCTCGTCGACGACGACGAGACCGCGCACGAGATCGCCTCGGAGGCGTTCACCCGGCTGTGGGCGCGCTGGACGAAGGTGGCGGAGCCGCGCGGCTTCCTCTACGTCACCGCGGCCAACCTCGTCCGCGACCACTGGCGCAAGCTGGAGCGCGAGCGGCACGCGGTGCGCCGGGCCACGACGGAGGCGGCGGTGCGGCCGCACCCCGAACAGGCCGACCCGTCGGTGCGGCTGCTGGTGCAGTCGCTGCCCGACCGGCTGCGCATCCCGATCCTGCTGCACTACTACGCTGACATGCCGATCCGGGAGGTGTCCGTGCTGACCGGACGCAAGGAAGGAACCGTCAAGGCCGACCTGCACGCGGCCCGCGAACTGCTCCGCGCCCACCTGAGGAGAAGCCTTGACCACACGGTTTGACGACGACGAGGACTTCCCCGGCGACGACCCGCTCACCGTGCTCCTCGGCCCGCCCGGCGGGCACCTCCCCCCGCCGCCCGGCCACTACGCGGCCCTGCGCCGGGCCGCGTCCCGCCGCCGGCTGCTGCGGACCGCCGCGGGCGCCGGACTGACCTGCGCGGCGCTCGCCCTGGCCGCGCTCCCGGTGTACCTCGCGGGCCCGGACACCCCGGTCCGTCCGGCGCCGCCGCTCGCCCCCGCGCCGACGAGCGGTCCGCCCGCTCCCGCGAGCGGGTCACCGACGGTCGGAGCCACGCCGTCGCCGGTCCCGTCCCTGCCGCCGCGCCCATCGGAGTCCCCGGCCCAGACCGGCGCACCGAGCGTCCCCGCCACCGAGGCGCCCACCCCGACCCCCACCACTGTCCCCACACCCACCGGCTGACGTGCGCTCAGCCCTCGACGCCGGTCGAGCTGTGCGCGGCGCCGACCGGCTTGGACTCGGGGGAGCCGCGCTGGCGCAGATACACCGACAGGATGGCCATCGAGGCCACGGCCAGCAGCTCGGACTGCCAGTTCTGCAGGGTGCGGTTCCAGAAGTCGGCCGTACCGAGGTACTCCGACCAGGTCAAGGGCCCCTGCAGGTCGCGCAGTTGCTCCTCGTTGTAGGCGGCCGTGCCGGCGATCGACTGGGCCAGCCAGGACCAGAGGAAGAGGAACGCGAACACGATGCCCAGCGACCGCCCGTACACCCGCTGCCGCCAGCCCCCGGCGGACGCCCAGCGCGGTGAGGAGCCGACGGCGTGCGGGCCGACCATCTGCTCCTCGTCGCTCTCCGGGCCCGCCTTGTGCAGTTCCTTGGACTCGGGCGAGCCGCGCTGGAGCAGCCAGACGGTGGCGAAGACGTAGAGGAAGAACTGCAGGTACTCCGACTGCCAGTTCTCGGTGACGTCCACGGCGAAGTCGGAGGTCGCCAGGTAGTCGGGGAAGCTCAGCTCGGGCAGGCCGTCGGCGACGAGCTGGTTGTTGAACTCGGCGTGCCCCGACACGGCCTGCCCCGCCAGGGTCAGCAGGAACGCGGTGCCGAAGGCGAGGGTGAGGCCGTTGTGCCTGAGATACCGGGTGAAGCCGCTCATCGGTGCATCAGCCCCAGCGCGGTGAAGTAGGCGAGACCACCGCACACCACCACCAGCAGCAGCACGAACAGGGAACGCATCGCCGCCTCACCCGCCCTTGACCTGGCACTGGTACGGCCGCTGCGGGCGGGGCTCGCAGCCCGCCGCGGTGACCCGCCAGCCGGTGGGGAAGCGGGACAGGAACAGGGTGTCGCCGTCGAGCACGACCTGGGCCTGCTGCCCGTAGACCTGCACCGAGCGGACCCGGCCGCGGTAGGACAGGTCCTCCTGGAGCAGGGCCTCTGGGCAGGGCGACTCGGCCGACTGCTCCAGCTCCTGCCGGGTCTCGGGGGCCAGTGCCGCGCAGGCGCGCGGGCCGTCCTCCCGCCGGACGCTCTCGGCGAAACGCTGCGCCGCCCGTGAGGCGGCCGTCTCCCGCTCGCCGAGCGTCGCACAGCCGGCCAGACCGGCCGCCACCGCGACCAGGGCCACCCACCTCCAGCGCCGCAAGGGACCTCCCGGGTCGAGTCGTGACGGGAGGCCCATGCTGGCCCGGCCCGGCCTCCCCGCGGGGCAGCCGCGCCGGGACGGGGCGGCGGGTTACTTCGGGAGGCGGCTGCCGGGGGAGGCCGGATCTTCCCTCCGCCGTCGCCCGCCGCCCTGCCCTGGGGTCCCCCGCACCGGCGCCCCGGTTTCACCGCCCCGGCCCCGCCCCGCCGCGCTGAAACCGGCCTGAAACCGCGGTGAACCGCCCGGGCCGCACAGTCCTCGGCATGACGACGACACACCGCACGCCACACCGCACGACCGACCAGGAACCCGCGATCGTGGCCACCGGGCTGCGGAAGGCCTACGGCGACAAGACGGTCCTCGACGGCATCGACCTCCAGGTGCCGGCCGGCACGGTGTTCTCGCTCCTCGGCCCCAACGGCGCCGGCAAGACCACCGCCGTGAACATCCTCACCACGCTGATCTCCGCCGACGCGGGTGGGGCCAGGATCGCCGGCCACGACCTCGCCGCCGAGGCGCAGAAGGTGCGGGCCGCGATCGGTCTCACCGGGCAGTTCTCCGCCGTGGACGGCCTGATCACCGGCGAGGAGAACATGCTGCTGATGGCCGACCTCCAGCACCTGTCCCGCGGCGAGGGCCGCCGGGTCACGGCCGAGCTGCTGGAACGCTTCGACCTCACCGAGGCCGCGAAGAAGCCCGCCGCCACCTACTCCGGCGGCATGAAGCGGCGCCTGGACATCGCCATGACCCTGGTCGGCAGCCCGCGGATCATCTTCCTCGACGAGCCGACGACCGGCCTCGACCCGCGCTCCCGGCACAACATGTGGCAGATCATCCGCGAACTGGTCTCCGGCGGCACCACCGTCTTCCTCACCACCCAGTACCTGGAGGAGGCCGACCAGCTCGCCGACCGCATCGCCGTCCTCCACGGCGGCAGGCTCGTCGCCGAGGGCACCGCGGACGAGCTCAAGCGGCTCGTCCCCGGCGGGCACGTCCGGCTGCGCTTCTCCGACCCCGTGGCCTACGAGAACGCCGCGACCGTCCTGCGCGAGACCACCCGCGACGACGACGCCCTCACCCTCCAGGTCCCCAGCGACGGCACCCAGCGCGAACTGCGCGCCATCCTCGACTGGCTCGACAGCGCCGGCGTGGAGGCCGACGAGCTGTCCGTGCACACCCCCGACCTCGACGACGTGTTCTTCGCCCTGACCGGCAGCACCGTCCCCGCCCAGACCGCCTCGCCCTCGAAGGAGACCGTCCGATGACCGCCGCCGCCCTCGCCGTCCGCGACACCATGACCATGCTGCGGCGCAACCTGCTGCACGCCCGCCGCTACCCGTCCCTCACGCTGAACCTGCTGCTCACCCCGATCATGCTGCTGCTGCTCTTCGTGTACGTCTTCGGCGACACGATGAGCGCGGGCATGGGCGGCGGGAACCGCTCCGACTACATCGCCTACGTCGTCCCCGGCCTGCTGCTGATGACCATCGGCTCCACGGTCGTCGGCACCGCGGTCTCCGTCTCCAACGACATGACCGAGGGCATCATGGCCCGCTTCCGCACGTTGGCGATCCACCGCGGTTCCGTCATCACCGGGCACGTCATCGGCAGCGTCCTGCAGTCGGTGCTCAGCGTCGTCCTCGTCGGCGCCGTCGGCGTGGCCATCGGCTTCCGCTCCACCGACGCCACCGTCCTGGAGTGGCTCGCCGCGTTCGGACTGCTCGTCCTGTTCGCCACCGCGCTCACCTGGATCGCCGTCGGCATGGGCCTGGTCAGCCCGAACGCCGAGGCCGCCAGCAACAACGCCACCCCGCTGATCCTGCTGCCGCTGCTGTCCAGCGCGTTCGTGCCGCTCGACGCGATGCCCGGCTGGTTCCGGCCGGTCGCCGAGTACCAGCCGTTCACGCCCGCCATCGAGACCCTGCGCGGC
This sequence comes from Streptomyces sp. NPDC053367, assembly GCF_044545925.1. NCBI lineage: Bacteria > Bacillati > Actinomycetota > Actinomycetes > Kitasatosporales > Streptomycetaceae > Streptomyces > Streptomyces sp. NPDC053367. The sequence goes on from NZ_JBITYN010000003.1 coordinate 387,821, forward strand.
CTGCTGCTCGGCACCGGGATCGGCACGCAGAACGCCGTGCTGGCCGTCGCCTGGTGCCTCGGCCTGACCGTCCTCGGCTACCGCTGGGCCCGGTCGACGTTCAACCGCGAGCCGCGCCGGTGAGCTCCCGCAGGGCCTCGGCCCGCAGCTCCTGCGGCCCCAGGGCGGCGTACCTCGACCTCGCGTCGGCGTACGCCGCCCCGTCGGCGCGCTCGGCCGCCTCCCGGGAGCGCGCCGAGGACAGCGAGGGAAAGTCCCGCAGCACCGGCATGCGTTCCGCCAGTGCCACCAGCCGTACGGCCGACCGGTCGCCCGCGGCGAGCCCGGCGAGACCGAGCGCCAGCAGGACCGTGCCGTGGACGGGCGCCTCCACCGGGGAGCCCTCACCGGGGGTGCCGGACAGCAGGGCCAGCAGCCGGGTGCGCAGCTCGCCGGGCAGCGCGGCCACCGGCTCCAGCCGGCCGTGCCGGGCGTGCGCGGCCAGCGTGGCCGACCGGACCTGCAGCGACCACGGCGCCACGAACGGGTCGCCCTCGTGGAGCAGGCCGTCCGCGTCCACCCGCTCGACCGCCCGCCGCCACAGCCCGAGCCCCACCTCGGTCAGCCCGCGGGCCAGCGCCAGTTCCGCGCGGGCCGGCAGGTCGGGGGCGTAGATCTGGTCGGGCACCGTCGGCTCGTCCATCGCCGCGAGGCCCAGCCAGTACTCCGCCTCGTCGACCTCGCCACGCTGGAGACAGGCCATCACCAGCCCCCAGCGCACCCCGATCGAGTCCGACCAGTCGCCGAACTCGCCGAGCACGTCCAGCGCGGCCCGCAGATGCTCGTACGCCTCCGCGCCCCGCTCGGTCTGCAGACACAGCTCGCTGATCCGGCCGTGGCCGAGCAGCAGCATGCTCGGATTCCCGAGCGGCGCCAGCGCCCGCAGCGTCCGCCGGGCGTACTCCAGCGCCCGTTCGGTGCGGTGCTCCGACTCCCACACATAGCTGGCGACGCACGCCGCCACCCCCGCGAGCAGCGGCTCGTCCGCGTCGCACAGCTCCTCCAGCCGCGCGTACCCGGGCGGGTGGATGTCCGGTACGGCGCACAGGACGAGGGACAGCGCCCGCAGCAGCGTGTCCGGCGGGGCGGGCGGCAGCCTGCGCAGCGTCACCCACTGGCGCAGGGCGTGCGGGCCGTGCCCCATGAACAGGCTGGCCGTGCACACGGCGGCCGCGCTGCGGGCCGGCTCGACGTCCTCGGGCCCCGGCCGGAAGTGCGACAGCGGCCCGCCGGTCTCGGCGGCCAGCGCGGTGAGCCGCGGGAAGTTGGTGTCGGTCGCCCACAGCGAGGCCAGTACGGCGGTCAGGGCCGCGAGGGAGGGACCGTCGGAGCGGGACAGCGCGTGCCGCAGCGCCGCGACCAGGTTGTCCTGTTCGGCCCGGATACGGGTCCAGGCGGGCACGGGGTCGCCGCTGAACAGCACGTCGTGGTGCGCCCGTCCGAACTCCCGCGCCCAGTCGAGGAACCGGTCGGTCACCGCCTCCTCCTCACCGGCCTCGGCACGCCGGGCGGTGCTGAACTCCCGCAGCGTCTCCAGCATGTGGAAGCGCACCCCGGAAGGGCTGTCGGTCACCTTGATCAGGGACTGGTCGGCGAGCTGCTCCAGCAGGGCCAGCGCGTCACCGTCCCCGTCGCCGTGCGCGCCCCCGCCGAGCAGGTACTCGGCGGCGTCCCCGGTGAACCCGCCGGGGAACACCGACAGCGCGCGCAGGGCCGACCGGCCGTCCGCCTCCAGCAGGTTCCAGCTCCACTCGACCACGGCCCGCAGCGTGCGGTGCCGCTCGGGCGCGTCCCGGGCGCCGCCGCGCAGCAGCGCGAAACGGTCCCGCAGCCGGCGGCAGATGTCCGCCACGGACAGCACCCGCACCCGGGCGGCGGCGAGTTCGACGGCCAGCGGCAGCCCGTCCAGGTGCCGGCAGATCTCGGCGACCGTTTCCGGGTCCAGCTCCACCCCTGGCCGCGCCGCCCGGGCCCGCTGCCCGAACAGCTCGACCGACGTCTCAAGCGACAGCTCCGGCAGCGCGTACACGGACTCCGAGGTCAGCCCCAGCGGGGCCCGGCTGGTGGCCAGGACCCGCAGCTCCTTGGACCGCGACACCAGCTCCCGCACCAGCCCGGCGGCGCCGCGCACCACGTGCTCGCAGTTGTCCAGCACCAGCAGCACGGGCCGCGTGCCCAGCGCGGCGGCGATCCCCGCGACCGGGTCCCCGCCGTCCGGGCCGCCCGCGAACTGCAGGCCCTCGCCCGCCCCGACGGCCGAGGCGACCTCACCCGCCACGTCCTCGTCGGCCGTGACACCGGCCAGCGGCACGAAGTGCACGACCCGCTGCTCGACCGCCCGGCTCACCGCGTGGGACAGACGCGTCTTGCCCAGCCCGCCCGGACCCGTCACGGTCACCACGCGCGCCTCGCGCAGCAGCTCCGTCACCGCGGTGACGTCGGTGTCCCGCCCCAGCAGCGGGTTCGGCTCGTGCGGCACGCCCTGCCGGACACGAGGCGCGTCCGCGCTCAGCAACTCCTGGTGCACCGAACGCAGTCGGGGCCCCGGGTCGGTGCCCAGCTCCTCGCGCAGCCCGCGCCGGTAGGCGTCGTACCGGGTCAGCGCCGCCGCCCGGCCCGCGGTGGCCGCCTCGCAGCGCAGCAGCTCCGCCAGCACCTCCTCGTCCCGCGGCAGCTCCCGCGCCAGCGCGGCCAGCGGCTGCACGGCCTCCGCCCGCCGCCCCAGCCGCGCCAGCGCCAGGGCCCGCCCCCGCAGCAGCGCCCGGTACGCCCCGGCCCGCGCGGCGCGCAGCGCCACCACCGGGTCGTACAGCTCCTCACCGGACCCGGCGCCCACGCTCCCGTCCCACAGCGCCAGCCCCGCCTCGGCCTGCGCGAGCGCCCCGGCGTGATCCCCGGCCCGGGCCCGCTCGCCGCAGGCCGCCTCGCACAGCAGCAGCGCCGAACTGTCGACCTGCGTCTCGTCGAGCCCCAGCCGGTACCCCGTCGGCGTGCTCAGGACGACCTCCGCCCCGAGCTGCCCCCTCAGCCGTGACACCAGGACCTGCACGGCCTTGCCCGGCCGCTCCGGCAGCTCCCCGTCCCACAGGCCCTCCACCAGCCGCCCGGTGCTGCACCCGCCCCGCAGGTCCTCCGCCAGCAGCGCCAGCAGCCCCCGCAGGCGCGGCGCACTGATCTCCCGCCCCCGGAAGGCGACTTGGTCCAGCAGCGTCAACTCGGTGGTCATATCGGCAGCCTAGGCGTCACCGCACGGCCTTGTAGCCCTGCCAGCCGGTCGCGATCCGCACCCGGGTGCCGAAGGTGCCCGGTTTCACCCGCCCAGGCACAGCACGAGCAGGCACACCTCCGTCGGCTCGGCCGGCTGCGTGGGCGCGGGGGACGCGGCGGGGGGAGTGGTGGGGGCGGTGGGGGCGGTCGGCGTGCTCGGGGGCGGGGTGGGGACGGTCGTGGGGGACGGCGGGGTGTCGTGCGGCCGGGGTGTGACGGCCGCCGGCGGGGCGGTGGGGGTCGCCGGCCGCGGGGCCGGGGTCCGGACCTGAGGGGTCGTCGGGGCGGCGACGGGCACGCGCGCCGGGGCGGCCCGGTGCATGACGGGCGGGCTGGACACCGGCACCGGCGGGGGCGTGTGACCGGGAGCCGGGACCCCCGTGCCGGGTGCCTGGGGTCCCGCCCCCGGCGCCTCCGGGCCGGGCCCGCCCATGGGCCGGTCGTCCGGCGCCGCCGCGGCCTGCGTCCGGTCGGGGCCGCCACGCTCCAGCGAGGCGAGGGTCAGGCCCCCGCCCACCAGGGCGACGGCGGTCGCGACGACCGCCCGGCGCTTGTGCTTCCTCAGACGGGCCAGATGCCGCCGCCGGGCCGCGCGCCCGGGCCGCGTCGACTCGGACACGGGCGCAGGCAACGGCACCGCCACCGGCTCCGGCTGCGGTTCCGGTTCGAGCCGGGTGACGGGCGTCGGAACCTCCGGCGGGGCTATGTCCGGCGCGTAGGCGCCGCATCCGGGGCACACCAGGGCGCCGTTGAGATGCCGCCGGCACGCGGAGCAGTAGTCCATCTGCCTCTTCCCGTCGTCTTCCCGTCGCACGGTGATCGAACGGCCAGCCACGCTAACGAGCCTTCACCGGCCGGGTGTGCAGCCCGTGTGACGCTCCTGCGCGGATTCGTGCGCCCCGCCTGCACACCACGACCGACCGCGCCCGTCCCGGCCCCGCACCCGACTGTTACGATCCGGCCCTCACCTGGGGGAACACCTGTGCGACCCCCTACGTCTCCCCGGAGTGGACCCGCATGGCCAGACGTGCGCTCCTGTGCGGTGCGACCGCCCCCGCCCTGTCCGGCGCCACAACGGCACCGACACGGGCAAGTCGCTTTCCTGGGCCGCCAGTTGGGTGATCTCCGTCACGCCTGGCCGGTTTTTCGTGATGTTCACCGGCCGGGCGGCGCTAGATAGATGAGGCACACAAGTGTTCGGTGTGCCTCTGTGAACCTCTGTGACTTCTTCCAAGGGCCGCTGCGGCCTCCTACCGGGATGGATTCGTCGTGAGTCGTCGTACGCATGCGTACAGACCTTTGAGCCTGAAACGACGGGCGTGGATCACGCTCGGAGCCGTGGTGCTGGCCGGTGGGGGTGTCGCGACCTACGCCGCCGCCAGTCCCTCCGCGGAGCCGGCGGCCCAGGGTCAGGACAAGCGGCCGGTGGAGGTCTACCACCTGCCGCTGAAGGGCTCCGCGAGCGGCGAGCGCGAACTGCCGCGCACCGAGACCAAGCAGTTCTCGCTCGTCGGTGTCACCTGGACCGGCGCCCTGAAGAAGCTCGACGGCACCGCGCAGGTGCGCACGCACAGCCTGCGGACCGGCGAGTGGGGTCCGTGGTACGACCTGGAGCTGGACATCTCCCCGCCGGACAAGCCGGACGCCGACATGCGCGGCGCGTCCGCGCCGATGTGGGTCGGGCCCTCCGACGGCGTCGAGGTCCAGGTCCGGCACGAGGACGGCAGCACGGGCGTGCTTCCCAAGGGCCTCGAGGTCAGCCTGGTCGACCCGGGTGTGGTGACCGAGGCCGAGACGAAGATGGAGGCCCCGCAGCCTGCCGCGTTCGCCGTCGCCGGCACCTCGGCGCAGACGACCGCCGCGACCGCCGAGGCGGCCGGCACCGTCCCGCAGCCGCCGGTCGTCAGCCGCGCCGAGTGGGGCGCGGACGAGACCCGCAGCCCCGACCCGTCGGAGTACAACGCCGACGTCAAGGCCGTGTTCGTGCACCACACCACGGGCGCCGACTACGACTGCTCCGAGTCGCCGGCGCTCGTCCGGGGCATCTACGCGTACCACACCGAACCGGACGACCCCGCCACGCCCAACGTCAAGGAGGGCAACGGCTGGAACGACCTCGGCTACCACTTCCTCGTCGACAAGTGCGGCACCGTCTTCGAGGGCCGCAAGGGCGGCATCGACAAGCCGGTGCTGGGCGCCCACACCTACGGCTTCAACCGTGAGTCGACCGGCATCGCCGTCCTCGGCAACTACGTCTCCGGCCCCGCCACGGACGCGGCCCTGGAGGCCGTCTCCCGCGTGGCCGCGTGGAAGCTCAGCCTGTACGGCGCCGACCCGGCGGGCAAGGTGGACCTCAACGCCGGCGCGTCGCAGACCAACTACATGGGCAAGACCTTCGTCGCCGGCACGCGGTACACCTTCGACCGCATCTCCGGCCACCGCGACGGTTACAACTCGGAGTGCCCGGGCAGCGCCCTCTACGCCCAGCTCCCGAAGATCCGCACCTGGGCGGCCGGCCCGGTCCAGGACCTGAGGACCGGCTCGCTCACCGGCGCGACCGCGTCCGGCTCGACGTACTACACCAAGGGCTCGGTGACCGTGCGCTGGTCGGCGACCACGCCCGCCTCGCTGGTCTCCCGCTACGAGGTGCTGGTCGACGGCAACGTCGCCGCCACCACGTCCGGCACCGGCTCGGCGCAGGCGCTCACGCTCGCCGCGGGCAGCCACACCGTCGCCGTGCGCGCCGTGCACGTGTCCGGCAAGGCCGTCGAGACGGCCCCGCTGACCGTCGTGGCGGACGCCACCGCGCCGACGCTGACCACACCGAAGCTCGCCCTGCGCACCGGCACGGTCAACACCACCGCCGTCCCGGTCACCCTCAGCTGGAAGGCGACCGACGACAAGGCCCTGCGCTTCACCAGGCTGCTGACCCCGACGGCCGCCACCTTCAGTGCCGCCGCGACGGCCTCCAACCGCACCGCCGCCTCCGGCACCGCCGGCACCTGGTCGATGCGGGCGTACGACTACGCAGGCAACTACCGCAACGCCTCGGCCGCCTACACCCCGGTCATCCTCCAGGAGACCTCGGCGGTCAGGACCGGCACCTGGACCACCCGCTCCTCCACCAGCTACCTGGGCGGCAAGTCCTACTCCAGCGGCTCCCGGGGCGCGACCCTGACCTGGACCTTCACCGGCCGCTCCGCCTCCTGGGTGGTCTCCCGCGCGTCGACCTCGGGGCAGGTCTACGTGTACGTCGATGGGGTGAAGGCGTCGACGGTCGACCTGAAGTCGGCCACCACGCTCTACCGGCAGGCGATCTGGACCAAGACGTGGTCCACCAGCGCCAAGCACACCGTGAAGATCGTGGTGGTCGGCACGAGCGGCCGCCCGACGATCACGACGGACGGCCTGGTCTACATCAAGTGACCCGGCCGGACGGGCGCTGAGCACCAGCTGAGCACCGCTGAGCACCAGGAGACCGCGTGGGCCGGCCGGCCCACGCGGTCTCTTCCTTTTCCCCGGGCCGCCGGGCCGCCGGGCCGCCGGGCCGCCGGGCCGCCGGGCCGCCGGACCGCGGGGCCGCGGGGCCGCCGACACCCTGTACCTGTCCCCGCCGCGACAGGTTTCCCACCGGCACGACTGCAGTTCTGCTGCGGGGGCCACTCCCCGCGCTGAGAGTCACCGCACCGAGCTGAGGCTCGCCGCGCGGGGCCAGGGAGCTGTCGCCCAGGGCGCCCCGTCGCAGCGGGCACTGAAAAACTGACATCACCGGAACAGATATTCTCCGGCATTCCACGGCCGCGCCGTTTTCCTTGCAGCCGCCTTTATCCATGCTACGCTGGCTGTCAGTTGCAGTTGTGGTTGCCAGTTTTTGTCACAGGTTTTTCCGGGCAGGTGATCATCGCAGCGATGAGGAGGCTCGTGAAGTGCGGGCCTCGTTTACTGCCTAGGAGTTCACATGGCTACCGGTACCGTGAAGTGGTTCAACTCGGAAAAGGGCTTCGGCTTCATCGAGCAGGACGGCGGCGGCGCTGACGTCTTCGCCCACTACTCGAACATCGCCACCTCCGGCTTCCGCGAGCTGCAGGAAGGCCAGAAGGTGACCTTCGACGTCACCCAGGGCCAGAAGGGCCCGCAGGCGGAGAACATCCTCCCCGCCTGATCCAAGGCCACACAGGCTTGAAAAAGGCCCGCACCTCAGGTGCGGGCCTTTTTCGTATTGCATGAACAGGAAATGAACAATCAGGCCGCTCGGCCGACCGAGGACCGGCTCCCCGAAGCACCGCCGGCCCGGCCACGGCCGTTGCGCCCACGCCGGCCACGCCCGGAAGAGGACGTCGAGGACGACCTCGACGAGGACCCGGACGACGAGGACGCGGCGCGGCGCGCGGGCTGCTGCGGAACGGGCGGCGTGATGACGACCGGAACCCCGGACGGCGTCCGGGCCCCCGTGATCCGGCTCAGCTCCGGCACCCCCGGCCGCACGGGCGTGATCCGCGCGGTGACCCCGGCGGACGCCATCAGCCGGTCCATGTCGCGTCGCTGGTCGGGCGTCACCAGCGTGACGACGGTGCCGGACTCGCCGGCCCGGGCGGTACGGCCGCCGCGGTGCAGGTAGTCCTTGGGATCGGTGGGCGGGTCCACGTTGACCACCAGATCGAGGTCGTCGACGTGGATGCCGCGGGCGGCGACATTGGTCGCCACCAGCACCGTCACCTGGCCGTCCTTGAACTGGGCGAGGGTCCGGGTGCGCTGCGGCTGGGTCCTGCCGCCGTGCAGGGCGGCGGCGCGGACGCCGCTGTTCAGCAGGTGCTTGGTCAGCCGGTCCACCGCGCGCTTGGTGTCCAGGAACATGATCACCCGGCCGTCCCGGGCCGCGATCTCCGTGGCCGTCTGCTTCTTGTCGGCGTCGGGGACGTGCAGTATGTGGTGCTCCATCGTGGTGACCGCGCCCACCGGCGGGTCGACGGAGTGCACCACCGGGTCCGTCAGATAGCGGCGGACCAGCCGGTCGACGTTGCGGTCCAGGGTGGCCGAGAACAGCATCCGCTGCCCCTCGGGACGCACCTGGTCGAGCAGCGCGGTGACCTGCGGCAGGAAGCCCATGTCGGCCATCTGGTCGGCCTCGTCGAGGACGGTGACGGCGACGTCGTCGAGCCGGCAGTCGCCCCGGTCGATGAGGTCCTTCAGCCGGCCCGGCGTGGCGACGAGCACCTCCGCGCCGGCCCGCAGCGCCCCGGCCTGCTTGCCGATCGACATCCCGCCGACCACCGTGGCCGTCCGCAGCCGCACCGCGCCTGCGTAGGGAGCGAGCGCGTCGGTGACCTGCTGGGCCAGCTCGCGGGTGGGGACGAGCACCAGGGCCAGCGGCCGGCGCGGCTCGGCCCGCAGCCCCGCCGTACGGGCCAGCACGGCGAGGCCGAAGGCGAGCGTCTTGCCCGACCCGGTGCGGCCCCGGCCGAGCACGTCACGGCCGGCCAGCGAGTTGGGCAGGGTCGCCGCCTGGATCGGGAACGGCGCTGTCACCCCCTCCTGGTCCAGCGTGGCCAGCAGCGGCCCGGGCAGGGCCAGTTCGCCGAACGACTCCACGGCGGGCAATGCCGGCGTGGTCGTCGTGGGCAGCCCGAATTCACCGGCCGGGCGGGTGCGTCCGCGCTGCTGCGAGCGAGCACGACTCATAGAAATCCTCACGCTTTCCTGGACGCGACCGGTATCCGTCAAGGAAATAGCGCGTCAAAAAGAAGGACCCGCACCCCGAGGCGCGGGTCCCAACTGCTCTGAAGTGTGCGGTGGTACAGAGGTCTGACGAAGCTCGACGGTACCACGCCGCAATCCGCTAGCATGTGCGAACTCGCGCCTAATGCCGCCCTTTGGCCCGTCCTCGACGGAAAACGGTGACGGCGACGGGACAAACACCTCGAAACGACCGGAACTCAGCAAAGCGGCAAGACGATTGATACCTAGAGCGCGGGCGACCCTGTGGGCCACGGCAGGGGTGACGGTCCTCGGATTCCTCGGTGCGCTGGAGATCGCCGCGCACCGCTACGGGATGCACGGGCCGGTCACCGGCCTGGCACGCGAGGCGGTCCTGCCGCCCAAGTCGGGCTTCGCGCTGTACGCCGGCCTGGCGCTGACGATGGTGGTGCTCACCCGGCGGCAGCGGCTCGTCGCGGCCGCCGCCGCGGCCGGCGTCGACGTCGTCCTGTTCCTGGTGCGCTGGGCCGCCGGTGCCGACCTGAGCGACGGCCATCCCTTCGGCAGCGGTGCCCTGTGGGTGATGCTGGGCTGCGCGGCCGTCGCCGTCCGCCGTCGCACCGGCCCGGACCGCGCCCTGATGCTCAAGGGCGTCGGTCTGGGCCTGCTGCTGGTGGCCGGCCGCAAGACCGGCGACACCTGGCTGCTGATCACCGCCAAGACCCGCCCGACGGTGCTCGACCCGTACGTGGCGACCGCCGACCACGCGCTGGGCAGCCCGTCCTGGCTGATGGGCCGGCTCCTCACCGCGAGCGGCACGATCGGCGCCCACGCCCTCAACTACGTCTACGCCCAGCTCGCCGTGGCCGCGGTCGTCGTCGCGCTGTACCAGCTGCGTCATGTGGCGGCCGAGCGGCGCTTCCCCCGCCACCATCTGGTGCGCACGTTCCTGGTCATAGGGATGCTCGGTCCGGCCGTCTACATGATCTTCCCGGTGGTCGGCCCCCTCTACGCCTACGGCGCGGGCAACGAGCACTGGGCGTCGGCCCAGCTGTGGCCGCCCAGTCCGCCCACCTTGCCGTGGGCGGTGGCGGACCTGTGGCCGGACGTGCCGACGCCGGTCGGGTCCCCGCACCCCATCCCGTTCGACGGGATCACCCCGCGCAACTGCATGCCCAGCCTCCACACCGCCTGGGCCACCGCGATCTTCATCCACTCCCGCAGGGCACCGCGCGTCCTGCGCTGGGCAGGGACCTTCTGGCTGATCGCCACCCTCTGCGCGACCCTCGGCTTCGGCTACCACTACGGCGCCGACCTCGTCGCCGGTGTGGTCTTCACCGTGACGATCGAGGCGGCCCTGCGCGCCCACGACCGGGGCTGGGACCGGCCGGGCCTGCGCCTCGTCGCGTCCGGCACGGCCGTCTTCGCCGCGCTGCTGGCCTCGTACCGCTTCCTGCCGGTGCCGATGGCCGAACACCCGTGGGTGGCCGGCCCGCTGCTCCTGCTGGCGATGGCCTCGGTGATCGTGGGCTACGTCCGGACCACCGCCCGATGGGACCGGAGATCCGCACCGGACCCGAACCCGCCGAACCCGGACCGGGACCCGAACCCGGACCCGCCGAACCGGGACCGGGACCCGAACCCGGACCCGCCGAACCAGGACCCGAACCCGGACCCGGACCCGGGCCCCGGCCCGGACGCGACGCCGGACGCGGAGCCCCAGCCCGAACCGGTCTGACGGTCAGCGGACCGGGAAGCCGAAGGAGTACCCCTGCTCACTCAGCCAGGGCAGGACCCGGCGCAGGGCCTCGACGGTCTGGGAGCGGTCGCCGCCGGCGTCGTGGAAGAGCAGCGTCGGCCCGTTGGGCAGCTCGCGCTGGACGGTGGCGACGATGGCGTCCGCGCCCGGCTGCTCGAAGTCCTTGGTGTCCACGTTCCAGCCCAGCGGGCGCATCCCGCGGGAGGCGGCGACCTGCCGGCTGTAGGGGGTGAAGGCACCGCCCGGCGCCCGGTAGTACATCGGCCGTACGCCGCCGGACGCCTCGGTGATCATGCGTTCGGCGTCGAGTATCTGCTGCCGCTGGTAGGCCTGCGACTGCTTGTCCATGGTGGTGTCGTGCGACACCGAGTGGTCGCACAGCCGGTGCCCGGCCGCGACGACCTGCTTCACGAGGTCCGGGTGGGCCTGCGCCTGCGTCCCGACCATGCAGAACGTGGCCTTCACGTCGTACTCGCGCAGGACGTCGAGCACCTGCGGGGTCCAGACGGGGTCCGGGCCGTCGTCGATGGTGATGTTGACGCCGCGCTCGCCCTTGTCGGAGGCGTGCACGATGGTCACCGCGACCGGCGTGACGGCGCCGCCCGGCGTGGCCGACGCGGTGGCCCTCGGCGAGGGACCGCCCACCGAACCGGCCTGTGCGGTCCACACCGAGGCGCCGGCTACCAGCACCGTCACCCCCAGCGCCGCCCCGATCATCTTGCCGTACCAGCCCCGCCCGCCACTGTGCCGCGCCATGTCCGCCCCGCCCTCGCGTAGTTCCCCGCCGATCCCCGGCCACCAGACAGGACGGCGGGCCGCGCCCGCGGGATCCCTCCGTTACCAAGAACGGACAATTCCAGAGGAGTTCACGTACACACGCACCTCGGTGACGAGACGCGTGATCGTGAGGCTCGGCTGCTCTTCCCTCGGCGCGCCGTACGCATAGGCTCTGCTGTATGTCGAACCCTGATGAGCTGCTCGTCGCCATCTCCGCCGCTGTGGAGTCCGAGCGAAGCAATCAGATGTCGCTGACCGTGGTCGTCAGCGGCGCCGTGATCACCGGAAGGCTGGCCCCCGAGGCCGTGTGGCGGGAGCGGGTGGTGGAGGTCCTCAAGGACTCGGACCGGCTGCGCCCGTTCGCGGACGTCTTCGCCCGCGGCCCGGGCGAGGACCGGGCCGGCCGCGGCGAGGCGCCCACGCATCTGCACTTCCATCTCGCCCGGATCCTGCAGGGCAGCCTCGGTCTGCCCGAGACGGGAGGCATGTACCGGGTCGCGATCAAGGACGTCAGCGCGTGGACCGTGGGCGACCTCAGTTACATCGACCAGTGAGACGCCCGCCCGGGGCCGTGCGCCCCGGGCCCGCCGCCTACCGGGGCCGCGGCAGCAGTCCCCTCTCCATCGCCACGACCACGGCGCGCGTACGGTCGTTCACGTCGAGCTTGGCGAACAGCCGCAGCAGGTGGGTCTTCACCGTGGCCTCGGCGATGACCAGGCGCCTGCCGATCTCGGCGTTGGTCAGGCCGTCCGCGACCGCGGTGAGCACATCGGTCTCGCGCTCGGTCAGCGGTTCCTGGGCGGGCCGGCGCATCCGCGCGACCAGCTTCGCGGCGACCCGTGGAGCGAGCACCGTCTCGCCGCGGGCAGCAGCGTGGACGGCGTCGACGAGCTGCTCGCGCGTGGTGTCCTTGAGCAGATAGCCGATGGCACCGGCTTCCACCGCGCGCTCGATCTCCACGTCCGTGTCGTACGTCGTCAGGATCAACACCCGGGTGCGCGGATGCCCGGCGACGATCTCCGCCGTCGTCGCCACCCCGTCGAGGACGGGCATCCGCAGATCGACCAGGGCCACATCGGGGGCGAACCGCTCCACGAGGTCCAGCGCGGCCCGGCCGTCCCCCGCCTCGCCGACGATCTCGATGCTGTCCTCGCCGGCCAGCAGCGCGATCACGCCGGCGCGCATCACGGTGTGATCGTCCACCACGACGATCCGCAGACGCCCCGCGCTCATGCCTCCCCCTCGTGCGCCGGCGGGATCATCGCCAGGATCCGTGTCCCGTCGCCCACCGAACTCGTCACCGTGAGCCTCCCGCCCAGTTCCGCCAGCCGTTTGCGCATGCCGTCGAGCCCGAAGCCCGCCGACTCCCCGACCACGAATCCCGTCCCGTCGTCGGTGATCTCCAGCTCCACCCCGTACGGCCGCCGGACCAGCACCACGCCGACCGTGGAGGCGCCCGCGTGCTTGCGTACGTTGGCCAGGGACTCCTGGGTGCAGCGCAGCAGCGCGATCCGGGTCTGCTGGTCGCAGTCGAGGTCGGCCAGATCGGCGTCCACGACCAGCTGGGTGTCCTCCGCGAAGCGGTCCAGCGTGCGGCGCAGCGTCTGTGTCACCGACCCGGACGCCACCCGGCCGGGGCCGGGCTGCCCGGCCGAGGCGACCAACTCCCGGGCCTCGGCGAGGTTCTCCCGGGCGGTCGCCTCGATGGACCGCAGCTGCCGGGCACTTCGCTCCGGGTCCTCGGCCATGCCCGCCCGGGCCGCCTCCGCGAGGACGACGATCGAGGCGAAGCCCTGCGCGAGCGTGTCGTGGATCTCCCGCGCGATGCGTTCCCGCTCGTCCGCCGCGCCCTGGCGCTGGTGCGCCTCGGACAGACGCGCCTGCGTCCGCTCCAACTCCTCGATCAGCCGGGCGCGTTCGCTGCTCTGCTCGACGACCGCGTGCGCCCACAGGCCGATCAGCACGCCCACCGCGACCACGATCAGCGTGGACACCACCGTCTCGCCGAAGAACTCCGCCGACCAGCCCTGCCGCAGCAGGCTCCCGGCCAGCGTGGCACCGGTGGCCAGCCCGAGGAATCCCATCGAGGCCCGCGGCGTGCGCCCGAACATCCAGTAGTGCGGCAGCGTCACCATGAACAGCGCCGCATAGCTGCTGCCCGCGTACGCCAGTCCGCCGAGCGCGAGGACGAGCACCGAGAGGTACACCTGCGGACGTACGACGGGATTGCCGGGGAAGCGGTCGAGGACGGCGTAGCAGAGCACCACGCAGGCGAGCAGCGCCAGGGACCTGTACGAGCTGCCGCCGGGCGGAGCCGTCGTCACCAGCCCGACGGCCATCGCACCGAACAGCACCCAGCACACCGCGTTCCACCGGCGCAGCGACGTGGCCCAGAAGGTGTCGGCCAGGGGAGCGGTCGCAGTGGTCATACCGATCAACGTACGTCGGCCGTCCGCCGCTCGTCGGCGGTTTCGGCCGAGGCCGCCGCCGTGCGCGCCGCCGGCCGCCCCGGCCACCAACTCGCCTCGCCGAGCAGCAGCATCGCCGACGGCAGGATCAGGATCCGGACGACGAAGGCGTCGAGCAGCACGGCCACGGCGAGGACGAAGCCGATCTGCTTCATCTCGATGATGTGCAGGAAGACGAAGCTCACGAACACGGTCGTCATCACCACCGCCGCGCTCGTCACCACGCTCGCCGACCGGCGGATCCCGTCGAGCACGGCCTGCCGCGTCGGCACCCCCGCGAGCACGGCCTCCCGGATCCGGCTCACCACGAACACCTGGTAGTCCATCGAGAGGCCGAAGAGGATCACGAACAGGAACAGCGGAACGCGGGACCCGATCGACCCCGTGGAGCGGAAGTCCAGCAGCCCTTCCGCCCACGACCCCTGGAAGACCAGCACGAGCAGTCCGAGGGAGGCCGCCGCGGACAGCAGGTTCAACCCGACACCGATGAGTCCCAGCACCACCGAACGGAACGCGAACGCGGTCATCAGGAAGGTCACCAGCAGCAGCGCCCCCAGCACCAGGGGGAGTTTGCCGTTCTGATGGGCGGGATAGTCCGTGTACCGGGCGACGTCCCCGCTGACCCCGAACTCCGCCCCGGCGACCCGCCCCACGGTCGCCGGCAGGTACTGCTGCCGCAGATGGTCGAGGGAGTCGTACGCCTCCTCGGAGTCGCCCAGGTACGGCACCTTCAGTTCGAGCGTGCTGATCCGCCGGTCGGCGGAGGTCCGCACCGGCGAGGCCCCGGCGAACAGCGGATCGCCGTCGGCCCGCCGGGCCACCTCGCGCAGCGCCCCGGCGACCTCGCCGGCCCGCGCGGCATCGGCTCGTACGACGACCTGGTGGGTGACCCGGTGGTCCGGGAACGCCTCGTTGAGCCGGTCGTACACCCGCATGGCGGGGATCTCGCGGGAGTGGGTGTCCCGGCTCATCTCGGTGATCTTCAGCCCGGCGAGCGGGGTGACGAGCGCGAGCAGGGCGAGGACGGACACGCACAGCGTGGCCAGGGGATGCCGGCCGGCGGGCCGCAGCAGCGCTGCCCACACGCGGCCGCCCTCACGCGACGGCTTCTGCCTCCCGGCGCGGCGCCGCGCCCGGCGCTCCTCCCGGTGCCCGAGCTTGACCAGGAGTGCGGGCAGCACGGTCAGGGAGCTGGCGACCGCGACCAGGACGACCACGATCGTGCCCGTGGCCAGCGAGGAGAAGATGACGTCGGCGGCGAGGTACAGCGTCGCGGTGGAGGCGACGACCGCGATCCCGGACACCACGACCGCCCGGCCCGAGGTCGCCGCGGCCAGCTCCACCAGTGCCGCGGAACTCAGCCGGCCGCCCGAGCGGGCCCGCTCCTCACGCTCCCGCTTGAGGTGGAAGAGCGTGTAGTCGACGCCGACCGCGAGCCCGATCATGAGGATGACGTTGGTGCCGACCCCGGCGTCGGGGGACAGGTGAGAGGCCACCATCGACAGCCCGACGGCCGCCGCGATCGAGGACAGTGCCAGCAGCAGCGGCACCCCCGCCATGGTCACGGACCCGAACACGACCAGCAGGGTGAGGAGGGTGAGGGGGAGCGTGATCTTCTCCGACAGCGCCAGGTCGTCACTGCGCTGCCCGTCGACCCCCTTGCTGACGGAGGGACTGCCGGTCTCCTCCAGCAGCAGCCCCGGATGCGCCCTCCCCACGGCCTCGGTCTGCCCGGCGAGCGCGTCGACCTTGTCCTTGGCGTCCCGCTCCTCGCCCTTCAGGGCCACCTCGACCATGAGGATGCGGCGGTCCGAGGACACCACCGGCCGCGCCACGCCCGCCACCTCGGGCAGGGCCCGCATCCGCGCGGTGAGTTCCCTGGCCGCCTCCTCGGCCTCGCCGCGGTCCAGGGCGCCCGACCGGGCGGAGATCAGCACCTGCTCGGCCGGCCTGCGCTCCAGCTTGCCCTCGGCGGCCATCGCCTCGGCCCGCCCGGCCTCGCCGACCCGGTAGTCGGCCGTCGTCGCGCTCCGCGTGCCCACGGCGCTGCCGATCCCCAGGCACAGCGCCACGAACACGACCCAGCCGACGATGGCCCACCAGGGGTGCCGGGCACTCCAGCGGGCCATCCGCACAGTGAATGAATTCATGCCCAACACCCTGGCTGGCCAGGGCGGTGGCCAGACAGAGGTGATGGGCTGAACTCCGTGTCCACCGATCGGTGGACACGGAGCCGGGCGTTGTGCCGGGGACGGGGCGACGCGGCCCGACGTCAGCCCGTGGTGAGCATGCCGCTCCGCAGCCGGGCCACGATGCGCGAGACCAGACGCGAGACGTGCATCTGGGACATGCCGAGGCGCCGGCCGATCTCGGCCTGGGTGAGCTCCTCCACGAACCGCAGGTGCAGGATCATGCGGTCGCGTTCGCCGAGGCCGGCGATGAGCGGGGCGAGGGCGTGGAAGTCCTCCACGAGCTCCATGCCCGGGTCCTCCGCACCGATGAACTCCGCCAGCGTCGTGTCGCTGTCCTCGGCGTCCGGCCGGACGGCCGCGTCCAGCGAGGAGGAGGTGAAGCCGTTCGCGGCGACCTGCGCCTCCAGGACCTCCTCCTCGGTGAGGTTCATCAGGGCGGCCAGCTCGGAGACCTTGGGGGAGCGGCCGAGCCGGGAACTGAGCTCCTCGGTGGCCTTGGACAGCTCGGTACGGGCCTCCTGCAGGCGGCGCGGCACATGCACGGCCCAGGAGGTGTCGCGGAAGAACCGCTTGATCTCCCCGACGATGTACGGCACGGCGAAGCTGGTGAACTGCACCTCGCGGGAGACCTCGAACCGGTCGATGGCCTTGATGAGACCGATGACGCCGACCTGGACGATGTCCTCCATCGTCTGGCTGCCGCCGCTGCGGAACCGGCCGGCCGCGTAGCGGACCAGCGACATGTTGATCTCGATCAGCGTGTTGCGGGCGTACTGGTACTCGGGGGTTCCCTCTTCGAGGACGGCGAGACGCTCGAGGAACACCTTGGTCAGTGTGCGCGCGTCCTGGGGGCCGACCTTCTGCGGCTCGGCGATCTTCGGCAGCTCCGCCTCGGTTCGCGTCACCGTGTCGACCTTCGTCGCCATCACAGAACCCTCCCTGTCGTCCCGGCCCGCTCCGGTGCAGCGGCGAGCCACCTAGTGGGGCCGTTGCCCCACTTCTGGCTTCTCATGCCTACACCGTAGGGGAAACGTGAGATGAGTCACTTTCCGCGGTCGGTGAAAGTAAGGCTTCCACCGTTTTGCCCTCGGGCCCCTTCCGCACGTCCACCTTCGACGCGAGCTTCAGGACGAGCGGCCATCCGAACCCTCCCGGCTCACAGGCGGGTGTGCGGCGCGGGCGCGGCGGGAGGGGGCTGGCGTCCGTCACGGTGACCACGACCGCCCCCCGGTCGGTCCGCAGCTCGAAGCCGGTGGCCCCGCCGGCGTGCCGGATGGCGTTGGTGACCAGCTCCGACACCACGAGCAGCACGGCGTTCGTGAACTCCCGGTCGTCGGGGGCGACCTCGGCGAGGAAGGCGCGGGTCAGGTCACGTGCCCGCCCCGCCGTCTCCGGTGCCCGGAACCGGCGCCGTTCCTCGTCCAGGGAAGCATGCACGGGCCCACCTCCGTCGTTGGCCGTCCGTTCTACTGCTGCCTCTACCCGGGCGAGTGATGATCAGGCCGGTCCAGGTCTCCGGCGAGTTTTTGGCCGGTCCCCTCACACGAGCTTCACCGGAGATGCGCAGGTCCCCCCTGCTCGGGGTACACGGTCCTCCAGCGGTTCCCTCAGGGGAACAGTTGCCGTTTGACAACAATAGCCGTGAGGCAACAAAGTAGCCGTGTCGGACGTGCACGGGGAAGGATCTGGAATGTCCCGGTGGGAGCAGGCCGCTCCGTGCGTGGTGCCGCTCGTGCCCTCTCCGACCCCGGGCCCTCCCGGCCGGCCGGCGCGCCCACCGCGCGCGGGAGTTCAGGCGGTCCGGCTGTCCGGCGCCGCGTCGGCCTCGTGTATCCGCAGCGCCGCCGCGTCGCAGAACGCCTCCAGCCCCTCCAGCAGCGCGCTCCGCTTCGCGGCGGGCATGAGGGCCAGCACCGCCTGGAGCTCCTGCTCCCGGCGGGCCCGAAGGTCGGCCAGGAAGGCCCGGCCCCGGCCGCTGAGGTGCAGTCTGACCTCGCGCCGGTCGGCGGGGCTCACCACGCGCTCGACGAACCCGGCGGCCTGGAGCCGGTCGCACAGGCGGCTGGTCGAGGGCGGCGTGGAAGCCAGTGAGTCGGCGAGGGTGCGCAGGTTGATGCCGTCGTGGTGCTCCAGGATGAGCAGCACGCGCAGCTGGGACGCCGAGGCCGGCGCGGTCGAGGCCCGGCCCCAGAGCACTTCCAGCAGCTCCGCGGCCGTGGAGGTCACACGGGCGACCTCGTCGGGCTGTGGGCGGGGGCGGAAGGCAGTCACTGTCACACTCTCGCAGGTACTGGGACGGCCGTCAGCGTACTAGGCGGACGGCCGACGGCAGAGGTCCCGGACGACCGGCACGGCTACGTCGAACGGCACGCTCCCCCGAGCGAGGCCCCCGAATGTCCGACGTAAGGATTGGTGTTTTCTCCATCGTGAACAGATTCGTGACCGCTGAGCGCGCCCTGCGTACGGCGGCACCCCACGCGCTGCTCGACGCTGTCCGCCGCGTACTGATCGAGCAGTACGCGGCGGAGTCCGTCGAGCTGTTCATGGCCGACTACGGCCTGACCGTGCTCCAGCCGGTGTCCGTCCTGCCCCACACCATGGAACCGGTGTCGTTGCACAACAGCCCCGTGGGCCGTGCCTTCGGGGCGCAGGAGCCGTTCGTGGAGGCCCTGCCCGGCGGCAGGGCGCGCGCGCATCTGCCGGTCAGCGTGCGCGGCGACCGGCTCGGGGTGCTGTCCGTGACCCTGGCCGACGCCGAGGAGGCCCACAAGCACCGGGACGAACTGGCCGAGGTCGCCGAGGTGCTCGGCCACGAGGTGGTCGTCGCCGAACGCGACACCGACATCTATCTCCAGGCCCGCCGCAAGGACCGGCTCACCCTGGCCGCCGAGATGCAGTGGCAGCTGCTGCCCGGCCGCTCCTGCACCCGGCCCGAGTACGAACTCGGCGCCCAGCTGGAGCCCGCCTACGCCATCTTCGGCGACAACTTCGACTGGTGCGCGACCGCCGACCACCTCATGCTGTACGTCACCAACGGCATGGGCGAGGGCATCGAGGCCTCCCTGCTGACCAACCTGGCCATCAACGCCCTGCGCAACGCCCGCCGGGCCGGCATCCCCATCGCCGACCAGGCGGCCCTGGCCGACCAGGCGGTGTACGCCCACTACCAGGGGCGCAGCTACCTCTCGGTGCTGATGTTCGACTTCGACCTCGCCACCGGCCGCGCCTGGGTGGTGGACGCCGGGTCCCCGCAGATGCTGCGGCTGCGCGGCGGCACCGTGGAGCGGATCACCTTCGACGCCCAGCTGCCGCTCGGCATGTTCGAGGAGACCGACTACGTGGCCCAGGAGTTCCGGGCCGAGCCCGGCGACCGGCTGGTCTTCGTCAGCGACGGGGTGTACGGCGTGGCCTCCCCCAGGGGGGAGGCGTACGGCGACGAGGCCCTCGCCCGCGCGATCCAGGCCACCCGCCTGCTGCCGGCGGCCGAGGTGCCCCGCGCCATCCTCCGGGAGCTGACCGGCCATCGCGGCCGGCCGGTCCCGGACGACGACGCGCTGGTGGTCTGCCTGGACTGGCACGGACGGGACGGACGCTGAGGGGTCGGCGGCCCGGACCGGGGCGGGCACCGGCCTGGCGGCGGCCCGGACCGGTCCGGGCGGGGACGGGCGCGGTGGCGCGGCGCGGTGAGCGCAAAGGGTCGCCCATGGTCCGTGCACGGACCTCCGACGGCTGTTGTTCGCGCCGTACCCCCGCCGCTAATGTTTGTCATGCGGCAATTATCGGGCCGGGGTCGGCCGACACGCGGCCCGGGTCCTGTACTGAGGAGACGATGCGGGTGTCGCAGCAGGACACGGACCACGGAGCGGCGGCACAACAGGTGTGCGGCTTCCTGCGACGGCGGCGGGAGCAGATCGCGCAGCGCTGGGCCGACGCCCCGCTGTTCCGCACGGTCTTCACCGTCTCCCGCGACGAGGCCGTGGACGCCTGCAAGGCCGTGGTGGACGCCCTGGCGGAGGTGGCGGCCACCGGCCGGCTGGAGGACATCACCGCGCCCGGCTTCACGACCGTCCGCGACCAGTTGGGGCGTACGTCCGCCTCCCGCGCCCGCACCGGGTCCACCCCGGCCCAGATCGCCGACGAGGTCGCCGCCCTGCGCGTCTGCGTCCATGACCTGCTGCGCGAGGAGTTCGCCGACCCCACGGCGCCGCAGGCCCACGAGGCGGCGCTGGCGCTGGCCGTCCTCATGGGCACCCTGCGCCTGGTGGTGATGGAGACGGCGCTCAGCGCCGGCAGCGAGCTGATCGAGCGGCAGCGGCAGCAACTGCTGGAGGTGACCATCCCGGTCATCCAGCTGTGGGAGGGCATCGTCGCCGTGCCCCTGATCGGCACGCTGGACAGCGCCCGCAGCCAGGTCGTCATGGAGAGCCTGCTGGAGGCCATCGTCGACCGGCGCGCCGTGTACGCGATCCTCGACATCACCGGCGTGCCCACCGTCGACTCGCTCGTCGCCCAGCACCTGATGAAGACCGTGGCCGCCGCCCGTCTGATGGGCGCCGAATGCGTCGTCTCCGGCATCCGGCCCGCCATCGCGCAGACCATCGTGCACCTCGGCATCGACCTGGGCTCGGTCGTCACCCGCGCCGGACTCGCCGACGCCCTGGCGTACGCGCTGGCCCGGCAGGGCGTCGAGATCCCGGCGCCCGGGCCGACCGGGGCGATCCCGGCGTGACCGCCCCGTCGCCGTCCCCGGCCCCCCGTGTGCCGGTACTGGCGCTGGGGGACGTCCTGCTGGTCACCCTTCAGGGCGAACTGCACGACGGCACGGCGGAGCGGCTCCAGCAGGACATCACCGAGCGCGTGGCCCGCAGCGGGGCCGCCGGCGTCGTCATCGACGTCTCCGGCGTGGAGATCGTCGACTCCTACCTGGGCCGCGTCCTCGCCGAGATCGCCGCGAACGCCCGGCTCCTGGCCGCCCGCACGGTGCTGGCCGGGCTGCGTCCGGCCGTGGCGATCACCCTGGTCGAGCTGGGACTCACCCTGCCCGGCCTGACCACCGCGCTGGACGTCGACCGGGCGCTGGCCGTGCTCACCGCCCCGGCGGGGGACCGTACGCGCGCCACGGGTCGTATACGGGTGGTGGATCCCGCGCTGGACATGGGCCGTGCGCGGGTAGGGGTGAAGAGTGAGCAGCACATGGGTCGCGCGGGGGTAAGGGACCGTAGGCAGGCAGTGGACCGTACGAAGGGGGGCCCGTGATGGCCGCCGTGCCCCGTCCCGTCGGCTCGATCAGCCTGCCCATCGGCTCCGACGCCGATCTGGCCCTCGTCCGGCAGCAGGTCCGGCAGGCCGCGACCGACCTGGGGTTCGGCCTGGTGCAGCAGACCAAGCTGGTCACCGCCGCCAGCGAGCTGGCGCGCAACACCCTCGTCCACGGGGGCGGCGGACTGGTGGAGATCGCCCGGCTCGACGACGGCCAGCGCAGCGGGCTGCGGCTGAGCTTCGTCGACCAGGGCCCCGGCATCCGCGACGTGGAGCTGGCGATGACGGACGGCTACACGACCGGCGGCGGTCTCGGCCTCGGTCTGAGCGGGTCCCGGCGCCTGGTGGACTCCTTCGCCATCGACACCGGGCGCGACCGGGGCACCACCGTCACCGTGGTGGCCTGGGCGACCGGCGTGCCGGCACCCCGCTCCGGTTCGGACTTCCCCCGGCCGGGGGCCGGATGACCAGGGCGTGGGACGTTCCGGTGCACGACTCCACCCGGGTGAGGGACGTCCGGGTGGCGGCGGAGGCCGCGTGCCGGGAGGCCCGCCTCGACGCCCACCGCACCGCGAACGCCGCCCTGGTCGCCACCGAGCTGGCGACCAACCTGCTCAAGCACGCCGGCGGCGGCCGTGTCGTGGTCAACCTCGTGGACGGGCCCGGCGCGGACCGCAGCCCCGCGGTGCAGCTGGTCTCCCTCGACCACGGCCCCGGCATCGCCGACGTCGCCACGGCCCTGCGGGACGGCTTCACCACCGCCTCCGCGGCCTCCCTCGGCGCGGGCCTCGGCACCTGCCGGCGCATCGCGGGCGCGTTCGACCTCTACAGCGTGCGCGGCCGCGGCACCCTCGTCCTGGCCCGCATCGACCCCGCCCCCGCTCCCCGGCGGGTGCCCGCCCGCGCCGGAGGCATCAACATCCCCCTCGCCCCGGCCGAGCACTCCGGTGACGACTGGACCTGGGCCCGCTCGGGCCCGCTGCTGACCCTGATGCTCGCCGACGGCCTCGGCCACGGCGCCAAGGCCGCCGAGGCGTCCGCCGCCGCCGTCGAGGAGCTGCACCGCTCGGCACACCTGCCGCCCGCCGACATCCTCCGCAGACTGGACACGGCCCTGCGGCCCACCCGGGGCGCCGCCGTCGCCGTGGCCCAACTGGACTCCGGCACCGGCAGGCTGAGCTTCGCCGGCGTCGGCAACGCCGGGGCCCGCCTGCGCACCGACGACGGCTGGCGGCCCCTGGTGTCCCACCCCGGCATCGTCGGCGCCGCCCTGCCGGCCAACGTGCCCGTGCAGCGGGAGCCTTGGACGGCGCGCAGCCTGCTCGTGCTGCACAGCGACGGCCTGCCCGGCCGCTGGACACCCCCCGAGGAGCCGCATCTGCTCACCAGCGACCCGGCGCTGATCGCCGCGGCCGTCCTGCGGGACGCCAGCAGCGCCGCGAGCCCCACACGCGACGACACCAGCGTGGCCGTACTGGCCCCCGAGTGCCGGACCGAGGCCCATGACCGCCCATGACACCTGGACGATCCGCTCCGCCCACGACGCGGCCCGCGCCCGCACCCTGCTGGCCCGGCTCACCGCGGACGCCGAGCTGCCCCTCGTCGACCGCGCCCGCTTCCTGACCGACTTCACGGCACAGCTGCGGCAGCACCTGGGTCACTCGGGCGACGCCGGCGTCGTCGTGGACGTCGTCGTCGACATCCCGGACACGGGCACGGGCACGGGCACGGACACGGGCACGGGCACAGGCACCGGGGGCCGTCTGCGGATCGTCGTACGGCCGCCGCACGGGCGGCCTCCGGTCCGGTACACGCTGCCCGGCCCGACCCCGGCCGGCCGCGCCCGGGTGCCGCGGCCCCGCGCCCGCCCGGCGGACCTCACCGCGGACGACCTGGCCGGCGCCCTCCTGGCCGACGACGAGGACACCGCGTCCCTCCTGGCCCGCCTCGGCGAGCAGGAGGACCTGGTCCGCTTCCACCGGGAGGAACTGCACCAGACCAACCAGGGCGTCCTCGCCCTGCACGCCGAACTCGAGGCCGCCGCACAGGCCCAGCACGTCCTCCTCGACGCCGAGCGGACCGCCCGCGCCGACGCGGAGAAGGCCCGCCGCCTGCTCACCTTCCTGGCCGACGCCAGCGCCGCCGTGACCGCCTCCCTCGACCCCGACGACATCCTGCGCCGCCTGCCCGAACTGCTCGTCCCCGACTTCGCCGAACAGGCCGACGTCTGGCTCTTCGACGAGGAGTACGGCGACGGGGAGACGGGGGGCAGGGCGGACGACCGGCCTGGTCCGGCGGGGGCCCGTGGCGGTGACGACCGGGCTGCCGTGACGGCGGATCGCGGCGGTGGTCACCGGGCTGCTCCGGCAGCGGCCCGCAGTGGCGACGGCCGGCCCGCCCGCACAGCCGCCCGCAGGGGAGACCATCCGGCGGCGGCCGTGACGGCGGCCCGCAGCGGGCGGCCCCAGCACGCCGCCCCCCACCCCGGCGGCCTGCCCGGCGTGGACGACCTGCCGCCCTCCCTGCTCAGCCCGGACCACCCGCTGCTGTGCATCCCGCTCACCGCACCCCGCCTGCTGGGCGTGCTCACGCTGACCGCTCCCGGCCCCCGCTTCGACCCCGACACCGTCGTCATGCTGCTGGAACTGGCCGGCCGGTGGGCCGTCGCCCTGGACCACGCCCGCCGCTACGAGCAGCACCGCGACATCGCCGAGGCGCTCCAGCGGGCCCAGCTCACCGAGCTGCCCCCCACCGAGGGCCTGCGGCTGGCCGCCCGCTACCTGCCGGCCACCCACGGCCTGAACATCGGGGGCGACTGGTACGACGCCTTCGTCCAGCCCGACGGCAGCGTGCTCGCGGTGATAGGGGACGTCACCGGCCACGGCCTGAGCGCGGCGGTGATGATGGGCCAGCTGCGCACCGCGCTGCGCGCCTACGCCGTCGAGGACGACAGCCCCGCCCGCATCCTCACCCGCCTGCACCACATGCTGTGCCAGCAGCAGCCCGCGCTGTACGCGACCGCGGTGATCGCCCGGTTCCGCCCCGGCGACCCGGCCATGGTGTGGGCGGCGGCGGGGCATCCCCCCGCGGTGGTCCGCGCCCCCGACGCGACGGTCCGGGTTCTCGACACCAAACCCGGAGTCATGCTCGGCGTCCCCATGCCCTTCACGTACGTGGACCACACGCTGCTCGTGGCGCCCGGCTCCACGGTCGCCCTGTACACCGACGGCCTCGTCGAACGCCGTGCCCATGGCATCGACACCGGCATCGGACGCCTGGCCCGGTTCATGGGCGCGCTGAGCGACGCGGACCTGGAGGACCTGGACGCCTCCGCCGAGGCACTGCTCAAGCCGCTGCTGCACGACTCCGAACGCGACGACGACGTCTGCCTGCTGCTCTGCCGCACTCTCCCGGCCGCCTCCTGAACGGCCCGCGGCGCGCTACGGTGAAGCAACAAGGGGAGAGGGTGACAGCGTGAACGCCTCCGAACCGGTCCGGCCGCCGGTCCCACCGGCCCCGCCGGTCCCGTCGGCGGAGAGCCTGCTGCGCGCGGCACCGCCGCACGCGCTGGTGGCCACGGCGGCCCGGCTGCTCGCCGAGCGGGCCGAGGCCCAGGAGGTCACCCTGCTCCTGGCCGACTACAGCCTCACCGTCCTCCAGCCGGTCACCCACCTCCCGCACACCGGCGACCCGGTCCCCGCGCAGGACGGCCCGGCCGGCACGGCGTTCACCACGCAGTCCCCGGTCGTCGAGGTCGGCGCCGACCCGGCGGCCGACCTGGTCCATCTGCCCATCACCGTCCGCGGCGACCGCCTCGGCGTGCTCTGCGTCCGCCTCCCGGCGGGCCGCACCGAGCCGTCCCTGGTCCTGCAGCTCCTCGACTTCGCCACCGCGCTGGGCCACGAGATCTCCACCGCAGGCCGGCACACCGACCTCTACCTCCGGGCCCGCCGCACCCGGCGCCTCACCCTCGCCGCCGAGATGCAGTGGCAGCTGCTGCCGGGCCGCGGCTGCGCCCAGCCCGAGTACGTCATCGGCGCCCACCTGGAACCCGCCTACGCCATCGGCGGCGACAACTTCGACTGGTCCGGCAGCGCCGACGACCTCACCGTCACCGTCACCGACGGCATGGGCCAGGGCATCGAGGCGTCCCTGCTCACCGGCCTCGCGGTCGGCGCCCTGCGCAACGCGCGCCGCGCCGGCATCTCCCTGGCCGACCAGGCCTGCCTCGCCGACCAGGCGCTCTTCGCCCACTACGGCGGCAAGTCGTACGCCTCCACGCTCCTGCTCCGCTTCGACCTGGACACCGGCACGGTGCACGCCGTGGACGCCGGTTCCCCTCAGCTCTTCCTCCAGCGCGGCGCCACCGTCGAGCGCGTCGAACTGGAGGCGCAGCTGCCCCTGGGCATGTTCGAGGAGACGGCGTACGAGGAGCAGACCTTCCACGTCGAACCAGGCGACCGCCTGATCGTGGTCAGCACCGGCGTCCACGGCACCCGCTCCGCGACCGGCGACCTCTTCGGCGAGCGCGCCCTGCGCCAGATCCTGGGCGCCACCCGCCGGAGCACACCTCACGAGACGGCCCGGTCCGTCGTCCTCGGGCTGATCGAGCACTTCGGCAGCGAGAGCCTCACCGCGGACGCGGCGGTGGTCTGCCTGGACTGGACGGGCCGGACGGGAGCCTGAGGGGCCGGCCGGGTCAGGGGCGGTGCGAGGCCGGACCCGACGGGGAGGGCGACGAGGAGTCCCGGGCGGCGAGAAAGGCCCGCAGCCCGCGCCGCAGGGCCTGCCGGTCCGCGGGCGCCATCGCGGCCAGCGCGGCGGCCAGGGCCTGCGTCCGCCGCTGGGCGACGTCCTCCAGCACGCGCCGCCCCTGAACGGTCAGCCCGAGCCGCACCTCGCGCCGCTTGTGCGGATGCATCGACCGCTCCAGCAGACCCGCGGCCTCCAGCCGGTCGCACAGCCGGCTGGCGGTGGGCAGCCCTATCTCCAGCTGCTCCGCCAGCCCGGTCAGGTTCAGCTCCGGCGCCGCCTGAAGGACGCGCAGGGCCCGCAGCTGGTGGGGTGACAGGCGTAGCGCCGCCTCCTGAGCCGCCAGTGACCACAGCTCCGCCATGCCCTCCACGGCATCGGCGACCTGCGAGGCGACGGCATCAGGGCCATCGCCGGTTCCCTCCGCGTGGTCGCCGCCGGGGCCGCCGAGACGGGTCACGAACACATCACTTTCAGTAAACTCCGGGCACGCAGGCTGTCACCCTCATTCAATCGCTGTACCCGAACACACGAGACGCAAGCCGCTCTCAACCCCCCGGGCCCGCCGGACTTGTCTCCGGGGGGACCTCCTGGGCGAGGACGTCGAGCGCCCGGCGGATGAGGGTGCTGGAGGTGTGCACGGTGTAGGGGAAGAAGACGACCTTCACCCCGACCTCCTCGAACCGGGCCGCCAGGTCGTCCCACAGCTGCGTACCGAGCCAGTCGTCACCCTTGAAGATGACGTCGAATCCCACTTCCTTCCAGACGTCGACCTTGTCCTCCACGGTGGCGACGAAGACCTCGTCGATGTAGCGGATGCTGCGGAGGATCTCCAGCCGCTCGGCTAACGGCACCACGGGCGGCCGGTTCCTCAGACGCATCACCAGTTCGTCGGAGCAGACGCCGGCGATGAGCCGGTCGCAGTGCTCCCGTGCCTGGCGCAGGATGTTCAGGTGGCCCACGTGGAAGAGGTCGAAGACTCCGGGCGCGTATCCGAGGACCTGCCCCATCACTGCGCTCCCGCCGGCCGCTCCACGGCCACCGCGGTCACGTCGAGCGGCCGCGACAGGGGCGTTGTGCTCTTCCCGTCCGTGACGGCGATCCGGTACCGGTGACGGGAGCCGCCGGTCACGGAGTCCGTGTACCTCATCTCCGGCCGGTGCCATTCGACCGACCGCTGCTTCGGAGAAGCCACGAGAACACCGTCCCGGTGGAGCAGATACGTCAGTTCAGCGTCGTCCCTGTCCCATACGGCACGCCAGGTCAGAGTGACCTTGCCCGCGCGGGAGGTCCTGCCCGTCAGGCGCGGGGCCGCCTCCGGGGCCTTGTTCCGCGGACCGGCCCCGAAACGCGTGAGGCCCTGCTGGGGCCGGCCGTTGACCTCGGTGAACTCGCCGCCCGCCCAGAGGATGTCACCGGCCATCACCAGCGCCCGCGGGCCGATTCCCTCACCGAGCCCGTCATCGGTGTCGGGGAACCAGTGCAGCAGGTGCCTGTCGTGGACCGACTGGGCCAGGAAGCTGCGGCGCGGCCCGTCGGGGAAACCGCCCGGCGTACGGCCGCAGTAGTGGGAATGGGATGCGCTGTAGAGCACGTCTTCGTGCACCACGACCGCCTGGGTGGCGCCCAGGCAGAAGTCCTTCCAGAGCATCTCGCCGTCGGACAGACGTCCGGCGACGCGCCCGTCGAAGATGCCCGTACCCCGTCCCTCGGCTCCGAGATAGAAGTGGGTGCCCGCGCGGGTCAGTGATTTCACCGATGATCTCGGCGGAATCCATTTCGGGAAGGAGGTGACGGTCGAACCGTCCTCGGGATGCAGAGCGACCAGCGCCCGTTCGGGGTTTCCGTTCACGCTCTGGAAATCGCCGCCGACGACGACCTTTCCGTGGTCCGGTGCGGCGAGGAGGGCACGGACGGGCCCGTCGATGTCCGCCCGGAACGGCAGCAGCCGGCCTTTTCGGCTGAACGCCGCGAGGCGCTTTCTCGGCTGCCCGTCGACGACCGTGAAATCGCCGCCCAGGTACACCGTGGAGCCGGTGGTCTCGATGGCCCGCACCGTGGCCGTCACCGCCGGGCGGAATTCCCTGCGCAGCGCGCATGTGCCCGTGTCGAGCGCGGCGGCGCTGGCCACTCCGCTGTCGTCGACCCTGCCGAACGAGCCGCCCACGTAGAGCACCTTGCCGTCGGGTGACGCCTTCAGCGCCCGTACCGTGGCCGCGCCCCGGGTGAAGCTGTGGGCACAGGGCAGCAGTCTGCCGGTCACGGCGTCGAACGCCGCGAAGTTCCGCCGGGCGACCTCCTTCTCCCCGGGCTTCGCGTCCGGCGGGCGGACCCTGTCGAAGGTGCCGCCGACGTACACGACACCGCGGGCGTACTCGACCGACCAGACGATGCCGTTCGTCTGCCATGTCGCCAGGGGCGCGGCGGTCAGGAGCCTCGGGTCGCGTGCCGGCGCGCCGAACGCGGCCGGGAGGGGGGCGGCCGCGATGAGGGCCGCCGCGATGAGGGCCGCCGCGCAAACCGTGGTGACAGTCCTCGTCGTGCTCTTTCTCAGCATGGAACATCCCAGGTCCAGGTGCGGGGGTGACCCGATTTCCCCCGGGCGGGCCACGCCCCGAAAGTAGATGCCCGGGCCCCACCTCCCAGGAATCGACAAGCGGACCCTCTCCGAGATCATCCGATTGGCATACTTCTCCACCGTATGCGGCACAAACGGCCTAAGAAAAAGGGCTCACACGGCCCGATGGCCCTTTCTCGTGCATCGTTGAGACGTCGATCCCGCACGCATGTTCACCATCCGAACTGCCGAGGGACCAGGTGTGAATGTCCCGCGAGAACGACACCACGAATCCGGAATCCGGAACCCACCAACCAGGAGGAACGGACGTTATGCGAGTAGCAACGCCGACAAAGGCGCCGTCACGGCGGGTGAAATGGGGAGCGCGCCTCATCGGCGCCGGCCTGACCACGGTCGCGGTCGTCGGCTTCGCCGCCGGCCCCGCGTCGGCCCAGCCGGGGCCCGCGAGCGACGCGGGCGTACAGCCCGTGGAAGTGGAGGGCAACCCGCCCGTGTCCTGCCCGGCGGGCGCGACCGGCTTCCGGGTGGAGGATCCCGAGACCGGCCCCGTCGACATCCCCGGCGACGGAACCCTCCAGCTCACCGTCACCGACACCCCCGAGGGCCAGGTCTTCAGCTTCGACATCCCGCCGTCCGCCCGCCGAGCCGCCGTCGAGGTGACCGCCAAGGGCGGGACGGGCGGCGCCAACGTCTACAGCTACGACGCCTCCACCGGCTTCCCCGGCGGCATCGCCGCCGACGGCTCACTCCACGCCCCGCTCAACCCGAGCGGCAAGTACGCGGACCTGAGCCACATCGACTTCTGCGTCATCCCCAGCGACTACATCTGACGCGCGACGGCCCGTCGCACCCGTGTGTGGGATCCGGCACATGGCGGATCCCACACGTCCCGACTCCCCTCGACGGCACCGGCGGCGGCAGCCACCACCCGGGGGGCGTGGAAACAGCGGCACGGTGACTACGCAGCGCCTGGATGCGTCCTGGAGGTCGCACCGCGGGGGTCAACCCCGGTCGGTGGAACGGTGGTTGGTGCTAGCTTGCCTGTGCAGCCCCCCAAAGGGGGTGCAACTCCGTTTCCACCCAGTCTCGAGGTGATCGGTGAATCGCACCGCCGTCGCAGCTTTCCGCCGCATGGAAGGCTTATACGCACCGAGATCACCTGAGGTCTCCCGAAGCGTGCAGGAGAGCCTTTCGGCTCTCGACTTCGAGGCGCGCTTCCTGGCCCTCCTGGCGGTCTCGACGGTGCGGGCCTCGGGCCTCCCCCATGTCAGCGTCGGCAGGTCACCCGGGCTCGGGGAGTGGATCTCGCTGCTCCGGGACCTGCGTTCGCGTCTGGGAGACACCGAAGCGGGCTCCCCGGGACAGCGCGTCGCCCAGGCGATCACCGCGGCACTGGCCCGCTACGACCAGGGAATCCCCGAGGCCCCTCCGGAACTCAGGGCGACGAAGAACCTCCGCGACCACGTCAGCCATGGAGGTGCCATCCCGGACGGGCTGTCTCCCGTCGTGGACGCCCTCGTGCAGGCCATCTCCGACATCATCGCGGAATGCCTGTCCGACGCCCGGCTCACCGTCAGCGACGGCGGAGGCCAGGAGCTGCGGCCCGTGGTGACGTGGGGCGACACCGATGTGCCCCTGTGGCCGTTCATGTACGCGCAGCCGGACGACAGCTGGTGTGTGTACGCCCGGTACACCGGCAGCCGGCCCGAGTACCTCGCCTTCGGCGCGGCGAACTTCCGTGCCCGTCCCGAGGACGCGGAACTCGTCGCCTGCCTCGACATGCTGTTGAGAGCCAAGAGGGAACCGGACGACCCTCGTGAACTCTTTCGGGCCGAGGTGGAGAACGACCTCAAGGCGTTCGCCGACGTCGTCGGTTCCCCTCCCCAGTACTTCGACCATTCCCACGGGTTCGGCTACGAGTGGGGCAAGTCCGTCAGCGAGGGGACCCAGCTGCGCCGGGACTACTTCCGCGTCGGCCCGGACGGCCCCGAATGGCAGGACGAGCAAACCTGGGTGCCCTATCGGACGTACCTCCGCAAACTGACCAACTGGCCCATCGTGGCCAGTCGGCTGCGCCACAAACTGGAGGAGATGGAGCGGCAGCTCGCGCAGGAGGAGACCGATCAGCTCGGCTGGCAACCGGACGTCGGCAGCCACCGCGAGGCCCACGTCGAGGTGACCGAGTACGACGGGGGCAATCTCCAGAGGAAGTCGTTCTCCCAACTGATCGACGACGTCGACGCGGACCTCGGTGTCGAGACGGGCCAGACGCAGGTCTTCTTCGTCAACGGCGAGGCGGGCATCGGCAAGACCCGGGCGATGGTGAAGGCCGCCTTGAACCGTGCGCGGGAAGTGGAACGGGACCAGGGTGACAAGCCGCTGTTCCTCTACGTCAAGTCCACGGGCCGGGTCCTCGACGACCTGGACGCGGCCGTCAACCACGCGGTCGCGCTCACCCAGAACCTCACCGCGGAACGCGTCAAGGTGCTCTGCGGAAAGGGGCTCATCGCCCTTCTCATCGACGGCTTCGACGAGCTCCTCGGGGGAGCGGCGTACAGCGACGCGATCGACTCGCTGCAGGACTGGCTCAACGCGTTGGGCGGGCGGGGAGTGCTCGTCGTCTCGGCACGCTCGTCCTACTACATGAACCAGTACCGATCGAGCGTGCAACGGGCGAGCAAGGCGATAAGCGCCTCCGTCCGCCACAGCATCGCCCAGGTGCTGCGGTGGAATCCGGCAGAGATCGTGTCGTTCCTCAACGACTACGGGGTGCCTGCGGCGCGCTTCGAACGCCTGCCGACCGGGGACCGAGAACTGCTGGGGCTCCCCTTCTTCGCCCGCGCTTTCGCAGAGATGTGCAGGTCCGGCGCGTACGAAGAGTCGGACGCGGAGGGTCCCTCCTTCACCGAGAGGCTCCTCAACCACTACCTGGCGCGGGAGGAACGCAAGCTCGCCTATCAGACGGACAGCGCGTCCGGGCTGCTGAACCGGGACGAGCTCCGGCGCACCTTCGAGCATGTGGCCGAGATCATGGTGGATGGCCGCGAGAGGGAGATCGACTCCAGCGACCTGGAGTTCGCCGCCGCCACCGCCCTGGACATCGACGACCTGGACGATCGAGAAGGGCTCCGGGAACGCCTGCAGGTGCTGTGCGGCCTGGCCACGGATTCCGCGACGCGCGGGCCCACCAGGTTCAGGTTCCAGCACGAGGTGTTCTTCGACAACTTCCTGGCCGGCATCGTCGCGCGCCATCTTCGTGCAGGCCGCCATGCCGCCTTCCAACGGCTCCTGAGCAGGTCGGAATGGCGTACGGGCACGGTGAGTGGCGTGGTCGCAGGGGTGGACACCGAGCTGCTCGTTGGTGCCCTGGCAGACGTACGGCTGCCCGCCGTTCAGTCCAGTGCCGCTTCCCGTGACACGGTCGCCACCAATCTGGGTGCCATGTGGGCCGAAGTCATCAGCAGGACCGCCGAGATGCCTGACCGTCCGATCGTCGATGCCACGTTCACCGGCCCGCTGGACCTCAGTCACATCAGGGTGAGCAAATCCTGCCTGGTCGACTGCCGGCTGGAGTCACTGACTCTTCCCACCGGCTCCGGCTGGGTGCTGGAGCTCGAGCGGACGAGGGTGAAGAAGATCACCGCGGGCGCGGAGCAGGCGGACCTCTCAGGACTGCGGGGCGTCCATCACGGGGACCTGGTCGAGCTCCTCTTCCGCCCGAGCCGCTTCTTCTATCGCCGCCCGGAGATTCTCGAAGCGCTGCGGGCGCGGGGCGTCGGGATCGTCGACGCGCCGGGGAAGGCCGGCGCCGTCGTCCCGGCACGCGTGGAAGCCGCTCGCCACTATCTGAAGAACCTGGTGGAGTACGCGTCCTCGACGCTGATCCTCAAGGACAACTACCAACCGGACGACCACCGTCTGAAGTGGACCCAGGAGTATCCGGACGAGTGGAAGCCCTTCGTGGACAGGCTGACCAAGGCCAAGCTCGCGCGACCCGAGAAGTTCTCGGCGAAGGGCTCCAGGAAGATCAAACTGCGGTTGCAGTTCGGCGCCGCCAACATCCTCGACGAGGGATCCGACGTCCCACCGATCCAGGAGTTCTGGACGGCCGTGAAGGGCTGACGGAAGCGCACCACTGAGTCACCACAGGTCCGGGCCGACCCCCGCCGGCCCGGACGCCGCACAGCCACAGAGACCAGAGAATCCCCCGGCCGATGCCCCGGGGATTGCCGGCGGCCCGGCTGTCCGCTGTCATGGGCACGCTGAGGGCGCGGCGTCGACGGACGCCGGCCGAAGCGCTCGCGTGAACGGGCACGGCGCCGCGGTCTCCGCCGACCGGACCTGCGGCTTTCCGGGCCGTGCTCTCCCTGGGCCGCGAGACGGCGCCCCGGATACGGCACGCGTCCGCGTGGTCAGGCGGAGCCGGCACGGCCCGCCGATTCGGTGGCGGCACGACGGTACTCGGCGTTGATG
The DNA here is from genome assembly GCF_044545925.1 of Streptomyces sp. NPDC053367. Classification (NCBI taxonomy): domain Bacteria; kingdom Bacillati; phylum Actinomycetota; class Actinomycetes; order Kitasatosporales; family Streptomycetaceae; genus Streptomyces; species Streptomyces sp. NPDC053367. The sequence goes on from NZ_JBITYN010000003.1 coordinate 421,079, forward strand.
CGCTGCGCTTCCTCCAGCTGGTCCTCGAGGATGACGATGCGGCACGCGGCCTCGATCGGGGTCCCCTTGTCGACGAGCTCGCGGGCGCGAGCGGCGATCCGCAGTTGGTAGCGGGAGTACCGGCGGTGCCCTCCCTCCGAGCGGAGCGGCGTGATCAGGCGAGCCTCACCGATGGCTCGGAGGAAGGCCGGGGTGGTACCGAGCATCTCGGCGGCCCGGCCCATCGTGTATGCGGGGTAGTCGTCGTCGTCCAGACGGTCGTTCAGGGGATTGTCCGATGTCATGTCACCTCGCTGTGCAACGCGTCGAGGGGCCCTGGTGCCGTACGGCACCAGGGCCCCGAAGGAAATTGAACACCATCTGTCGGCCCTACTGCTGTGCCGACCTTCTGTTTCCGCTACCCGGCCCGGCAGAGGGGGGTGCGGGGGGATCGCAGCTGCTTGACCGGGGACCACCATCCATTCCGGGGTCTTGCGGTACCCGGCCGAGTGCTTCGGGCCGGGCGATCCTGATGGCGTCTGCTCCTCCGTTCCTCTCTGATCCGAACAAACCGCTGAATGAGCCGGTACCGCTGTCGGCAGCTCCTCGACCTGCGAGCCGCCCAGTGCGGCTCTCAGCCGCGTCACCCGTTCCGGGAACACCTTGGCTTCGAGGCTCGAGAGCCGCACTGATCTGCGTACTTCGTCCAGCACCCGCCAGTTCGTGTCTGGCGGGTCTCGTTCGACCTTGTCTACGAGAAGAAGCGTACCCACGTCGCCAACGAAAATCTACTCCGACAAGAGGAGATTTCACTCTTCCGGAGGAGAAAGAACTCTGCCGCCGTCGGCTCTCGCCGGTCGCGGGCCCGAGCGGGCGGAGACACGACGATGGGGGCCCTGCCGACGCGCGTCGGCAGGACCCCCACCGGGATCCTGAGGGCGGTCTCCCGCCCGGTCCTCGTCAGCCCACGGGGCCGTCGCCTCCGAGCAGGGCGGACGCGGTGCGCAGGGCAGCGGATCCAGCCATAGCCACGGGCGCGCCCCCGGGGCGGTCGTGGCAGGTGAAGCCGAGACGCGTCATGGCCCGTACGACCTCGCCGGCGGTGAAGTCACGGGGGTCCTGTCCTGTGACGACCTGGCCCACCTGCTTGACCGGGTAGCGGCGGCGGCCGACGGTCACGGACGCACCCGTGACGAGACCGGGCCTGACGCCCTTCATGGAGGCCAGCACCCCGGTCCTGGTCAGGTCGAACGGGTACCGGGCGATGACACAGCGCATGATGCCTCACAGGGGAGAAGTCGCGGGGGGAGAAGGAGAAACGGGCCGCCCGGGGCGCGACGGATCAGCGAGAGAGCGCGGTCACGCCCGGAACCCGGCCGTGCTCGCCGACGCCGGACGAGGGCAGCGGTCCGTCGTGGACGTCCCGCAGACGGATCCGGTCCGTGTAGGCGGAACTGTCCCGGATCACGGCGAGCCGGCCCCGGGTGACCAGGCCCGTGCTCTCGTCGTCCTCGTCGCACACGGTCAGATACTCGACCCGGGCACCCGCCATGACGGCCAGCGCCACCTCGACGGTCATGTCGTCACATACCCGAGGGCCGTGCCCTTCGGTGTCCTCGACCGCGGTCACGGGAGCGAGGTCCGGCGTACGGTACTGCGTCCGGGCTGGCGTCACGGGGGTCTCCTTCGGTAGCGGATGGTCGGCCAGGCGCCCCTCGCCGCCCCGAGAAGCCATGTGGCTCTCGGGAGGCCAGGGGCGCCGAAGCTGTGCCGGCCTAAGCGGCCGAGTCCTTCCCGGGCACCCGCTCCGACCGTCGGCGCGCCATCGAGCCGACGGGTCGGCCCTGCCCGGCGCGGCCCCGGCGGCTGCGGGACGACGATGACCCGCGGCGGGGCCGTTCCACGGCCGGCGCGGTGATGACCACCGGCACACCGGAGGGCGCCTGGGCACCCGTGATGCGGCTCAGCTCTTCCTCGCCCGAGCGGACGGAGGTGACGCGCGGGGTGATGCCGGCCGAAGCCATCAGCCGGGTCATGCCGCGACGCTGCCGGGGCGTCACGAGCGTGACGACGCTGCCGGACTCCCCGGCGCGGGCCGTACGGCCGCCGCGGTGCAGGTAGTCCTTGTGGTCGGTGGGCGGGTCCACGTTGACGACGAGGTCGAGGTCGTCGACGTGGATGCCGCGGGCGGCGACGTTGGTGGCGACCAGGACGGTGACATGGCCGTCCTTGAACTGCGCCAGGGTCCGGGTGCGCTGCGGCTGGGACCGGCCGCCGTGCAGGGCGGCGGCCCGGACACCGCTGTTCAGCAGGTGCTCGGTCAGCCGGTCCACGGCGTGCTTGGTGTCCAGGAACATGATCACCCGGCCGTCGCGGGCCGCGATCTCGGTAGTCGTACGGTGCTTGTCGGCGTCGTGCACATGGAGGACGTGGTGCTCCATGGTGGTGACGGCACCGGCCGACGGGTCGACGGAGTGCACGACCGGGTCGGACAGATAACGGCGGACCAGCAGGTCGACGTTGCGGTCCAAGGTGGCGGAGAACAGCAGCCGCTGCCCCTCCGGGCGCACCTGGTCGAGGAGATCCGTGACCTGCGGCATGAAGCCCATGTCGGTCATCTGGTCGGCCTCGTCGAGGACCGTGACGGCGACATCGTCGAGCCGGCAGTCGCCGCGGTCGATGAGGTCCTTCAGCCGGCCGGGAGTGGCGACGACCACCTCGGCGCCGCCGCGCAGCGCACTGGCCTGCCGGCCGATGGGCATGCCGCCGACCACGGTGGCCGTGCGCAGCCGCACGGAGCGGGCGTAGGGGGCGAGCGCGTCGGTGACCTGCTGGGCCAGTTCGCGGGTGGGGACGAGCACCAGGGCCAGCGGCCGGCGCGGCTCGGCCCGCCTGCCCGCCGTACGGGCGAGGACCGCGAGGCCGAAGGCGAGGGTCTTGCCGGAGCCGGTGCGGCCACGGCCGAGCACGTCACGTCCGGCCAGGGAGTTGGGCAGGGTCGCCGCCTGGATCGGGAACGGTACGGTCACGCCCTCCTGGCCGAGCGTGGCCAGCAGCGGCGCCGGCATGTCCAGATCGGCGAACGCCTCGACGGCGGGCAGCGCGGGCGTGACGGTCTTCGGCAGAGCGAACTCGCCCTGCACGGGCTGCCGGTTGCCGTAGCCGCCGGAACGACGCGGACCGCCGGAGCGGTCGTAGGCGCGCGGGGCGCCGGAGCGGTCGTACTGGCGGGGGGCGCTGGAGCGGTCGTATGCGCGGGGGGCGCCTGCGCGGGTGGGACGGGTGCGGTTCATGCGGAACCTTCCTCGATGCGGGCACGTATCAAGGGATTTCCGCAGCAGATCGAGCGGCGCAGAGAATCGCGAGAACGGGCCGGAAAAGACAGGGCCGAATCGCCCCGGAAAAGAAGCGAGCTGGGGCCCGCACCCCAAGGTGCGGGCCCCAGCTGCGAAGTACGCGTCAGCGTCGCTGCGTTACGCGGGGACGATGTTCTCGGCCGTCGGGCCCTTCTGGCCCTGCGCGATGTCGAACGACACCTTCTGGCCCTCCAGCAGCTCACGGAAGCCCTGGGTGGCGATGTTGGAGTAGTGGGCGAAGACGTCGGGGCCGCCGCCGTCCTGCTCGATGAAGCCGAAGCCCTTTTCCGCGTTGAACCACTTCACGGTGCCAGTAGCCATTTTTGTTTCTCCTTCGGAAACGGTGCCAGGAACACACCCTGTGTGTATTCCGTGTCGCCGTGATGATCAGCCGTCGGAAAAACCTTCTGGCAACCACACCTGCAACTGATGACGACAGTAGCACGCGGATGCCGGGCCCTGCTCGGCAGGAAATTCGGCCTGGATTGCGGTGGCAGGAATATGTTTCGCGTGCCGTGTCGATATCTGATGTGGCGACTACAGATATTGGCTTCCGGGGGTGCAGTATTGCCGTCGGCCGTTTCCGCGCACGCCGCTGTGACCTCCTACGACGCCCGTGCACGGGACCGCTGCCCGACCGCCGGGCGACGACACCGCCGAGGGCCCCGGGGGCGTCGAGGGAGACGAAGCGCACATGTGTCGGGAGAGTCGGGCATGACGGCGCGAGCACCGACCGGGCGCGCTGTCTGCCGCTCATCGACGGTCCCTGTCCTGGTGGAAGGAACCGCGAGCTTTGTCGCACTGCGCCGGTTCGCTGCCGAGCGCCTCCATGGCGGAGACCCGTACTCGGTGCCGGGGTGTGTCGCGCCGGGGTGGACGGGTCAGGGCGTGTGATCGATCTCGGACGCCGACCCGACCGAGCGATATGCCGGAGTCACGGAGGGCGCGAATTTCCCGAGGCAAGGCTTAATGTCACGCCGGACCGCCCGGGAGGGCAGAGGCAGGAGGCGGAAGGCCGGAGCGGCGGCCGCGAACAAGGTGCCCGACGAGCCTTCCGGCACCCATGGGGCACGCGACTGCCGAGCGGATCCGCGCAGCAAAAAGGCCCGGGTCGACGACCTGGGCCTTCTTCGTGGAGCGGGTGACGAGAATCGAACTCGCGCTCTCAGCTTGGGAAGCTGATGTTCTACCATTAAACTACACCCGCGTAAGACGCCGGTTGGTGCCGGTGTCGATGCTCGCTCACCTTACCTCATCGCAGGCCCCCGGTGTTCACGCCGTGGGGTCTGAGTGTGTTTCAGGGATGGATGCGCCTGCCGGGGGCAGGAGTTGGGGCGTACGGTGGGGGTGTGGGAGAGGGGCCCGGTGAGGTCGGAGTGCCGCCTGGAGGGCCGTCCCTTTCATCCCGTAATGTGGGCTTTCGTCGTCACGGGATTCCAGCCAGGCGTGACGCGGCTCTTGGGGAAGGGACTAGAGGGACTTGATGGAACGCACCGTCGTCCGCTGTGCCGATGGGCACGTGTTCAGCACCGCTTCGTTCCCGATGCAGAAGGCCGAGCGGCTCGGTCCGGGCCGGCTTGTGCGGTGTCCCAGGTGCGCGCGGCTGCGCAGCGTCGTGCCGGTCATCCTGCAGAAGCGGTAACCGTCGGTCATCGGCCGTCTGGACCGGCGCGGTCTTCTCAGCGCGCGGGGTCGTCACGATTGTGGCGGGTCCGCGCGCCTTGCGTATCCTCGGGGCGTGCTTCTCTCAGACAAGGACATCCGGGCCGAGATCGACGCCGGGCGGGTACGGATCGATCCCTATGACCAGACCATGGTGCAGCCGTCGAGCATCGACGTACGGCTGGACCGCTTCTTCCGGGTGTTCGAGAACCACCGGTACCCGCACATCGACCCCTCCATCGAGCAGGCCGACCTCACCCGGCTGGTCGAACCGGAGGGCGACGAGCCGTTCATCCTCCACCCCGGGGAGTTCGTGCTGGCCTCCACCTACGAGGTCATCACCCTGCCCGACGACCTCGCCTCCCGTCTGGAGGGCAAGTCCTCGCTCGGGCGGCTCGGGCTGGTCACCCACTCCACGGCCGGGTTCATCGACCCCGGCTTCAGCGGGCACGTGACCCTGGAGCTGTCCAACCTGGCCACGCTCCCGATCAAGCTGTGGCCGGGCATGAAGATCGGCCAGCTGTGCATGTTCCGGCTCAGCTCGCCGGCCGAGTTCCCGTACGGCAGTGAGCGGTACGGATCCCGTTACCAGGGGCAGCGCGGGCCCACCGCCTCCCGTTCCTTCCTCAACTTCCACAGGACCCAGGTATGAGCGACGTACGGGAGAACCTGACCTACGAGCGGTTCGGGACGGCGATCCGCGAGCTCGCGCAGACCATCGCCGACGACGGCTACGAGCCCGACATCGTGCTCTCCATCGCCCGTGGCGGTGTGTTCGTGGCCGGCGGGCTCGCCTACGCCCTCGACTGCAAGAACATCCACCTGGTGAACGTCGAGTTCTACACCGGCGTCGGGACCACCCTCGAGATGCCCGTCATGCTCGCGCCCGTCCCCAACGCCATCGACTTCTCCGACAAGAAGGTCCTGATCACCGACGACGTCGCCGACACCGGCAAGACGCTGAAGCTGGTGCACGACTTCTGCCTCGACCACGTCGCCGAGGTCCGCTCCGCCGTGATCTACGAGAAGTCGCACTCGCTGGTGAAGTGCGAGTACGTCTGGAAGCGCACCGACGAGTGGATCAACTTCCCGTGGTCCGTCGAACCGCCCGTCGTGAAGCGGGCCGGTCAGGTTCTCGACGCCTGAGCGGGAGAAGGACGGAAGAAGGGGGCTCCCTCGGGAGCCCCCTTTCCCATGCTCCGCGTCCCTCGGAAGCTCAGAAGGTGCCCAGCTTCACGATCGACAGCAGTGCGATCAGCTGGATGGACGACGCGCCCAGGGCCTTGGGCCAGGGGAGGTCGTGGGAGCGGCTGACCATGAGGGTGAGCAGGGCGCCGCCCGCGACCCAGGTGGCCCAGCCGAGGATCTGCACGAAGGAGGCGTCGCCGCCGGCGAACATGGCGACCAGCAGGCGCGGCGCGTCCGTGAGGGACATGATCAGCATGGAGAGGCCGACCGTCGGCTGCCAGGCGCCGTCGCCGCCGAGCTGGCGCGCCAGGGTGTGGGTGACGACGCCCAGGACGAAGGCCGACAGCACCATGGCGACGGCGGTGGTGAGGACGATCGGCACCGCGTTGGAGAGGGTGGCGTTGATCGCGTCCTCGCGGGCCCCGTCGAAGCCGAAGACGGCGAGCAGGCCGTAGAGGAACGTCACGACGAGGGCCGGGCCCCACATCGTGTAGTCGCGCATCCGCAGGAAGGTCTGGCTCGGCTCCAGGACGATGCCGCGCAGCAGGGCCTTCCAGTGCAGCCGGGGGCCGACCGGGCCCGGCGGGGGCGTGGAGCCCGTGTGATAGGTCTCACCCTGGTTGTACTGGGCGTGCTCGTCGATCGAGAACGCCTGGGTGTGGCCCGGTTGGTTCGCCGCGTACGGGTCGTGCGGGGCCGCGCCGTAGGGGGCGCCCTGACCGCCGCCACCGCCGAAGTACTCCGGCTCGCCGTCGTCGCCCCAGCCCCCGTGTCCCCCGTGTCCTCCGTTTCCGCCGTGCGGGCCGCCCGGCGGCTGCTGCCGCGCCTGGGGGTGCGGGTACGGCTGCGGAGCCGGCGGGTAGCCGTACGACGGTCCCTGCGGCGCCTGCCGTCCGTGCGGGGGGTGTTGCGGTCGCGCGTGCGGGGCGCGGTCGTCCCGGCCGCCGCGTCCGTTCCTGAATCCAGCCACGCCTTCGAACGTACCTGTTCCCGGAGAGTGACGTGCCGGGCCCGGCCCTCCGGGCCCGGCTTTGCTGCCGAGCTGTGACATCCCCTACGGGAGCAACGGCGCCTCCCCGTAGGGGATACGCGGCTCAGTCGGCCACGTCGCCCAGGAAGTCGTCCGTGGAGAACGTGACGGACGGCGTGGTCGCGATCACGCCCTCCTCGACCCCCGCGTACACGGCGACCGTGTCCTTCGTCTCGCCGAGGTACGTGCGCACCGCCAGGTCGGCCAGCCCGTCCCCGTCGAAGTCGGCCGCCGCGAGGACCCGGGAGGTGCCGTGGGAGGTGGGCTCGACGGTGGTGAGGTCCTCGGGCGAGGGTCCCGTCGTACGGCCGTGGAAGACGCGGATTCCCGAGCCGCTGGAGACGAGTTCGCTGAGCCCGTCGCCGTCGAAGTCGGCCGCGTCCAGCAGGGAGCCGCCGGCGTCGAGGGTGGCGGGGTCGGCGGCCGGCAGGTCGTAGCGCAGGGAGGTCTCGGCGACGCCGCCGACGGCCGCGTCCAGGTCGGCGCCCCGGCCGAGGCGGCCCAGGGCCACGTCGAGGCCCTTGGGCAGGGCCGCGCCCGTGCGGGCAGGGCCGGTGGGGCCGCCGAGGACGAGCGTGGCGGTGGCGGGGCCCTCGGCGGCCCGGACGACCAGGTCGTCGTATCCGTCGCGGTCGACGTCGGCCACCGGACCCGAGGGCAGGTTGCCGGGGGAGGGCAGCGGCGCCCCGGCCGCGCGCGGGGCGCCCGTGCGGGAGAAGGGGCCGCGCAGGAAGCTGAGTTGCCGGTCCGAGGCGTGGACCACCAGGTCCTGGGCGCCGTCGCCGTCGAAGTCGCCGCATACGGGCTGGTCGGGCCAGTCGTTGCCGGCGCGCGCGGCCTGGGGGATGACGAGCTTGACGGCCTTGCCGGCCAGCCCCTGCGGCGAGCCGAAGAGGATCTGCAGCGGCACCGGGGGCTGCCCCTGCCCGTCGAAGGGCGGGTCGGTGGAGACGACCAGGTCGGTGAAGCCGTCCTTGTCCAGGTCGCAGCCGGCCTCCGCGTCGAACACCGCGGGCAGCTCGCCGTCGGTGGGGGCGGCGTTGCGCGCCGGGCTCAGCAGCTGACGGGCGCCCGGGGTGAGGCCCTGGGGGCCGCCGTAGACGATGCCGATCCCGGCGTCGTCGCTGTGCGCCTGCGCCTTGACGAGGTCGTTGAGGACGAGGTCGCGCCGGCCGTCGCCGTTGAAGTCGTCCGCGACCTCGCTGCCCGTGCCGCGGGGGACGGGCAGCCGTGCGGGAGCCTGGGCGGACTTCACGGACGCGCTCTCCCGCGGTGGCTCGGCGTCGTCGGCCGTGGGCCCGCACGCGGAGAGCAGTACGAGGCAGCCGAGGGCCGCCATACCCGTCCCGAGGGTTCGCATGCCCGTCCCGAGGGTTCGCATCGGTACCGTCCACCTCGTATGCACCGTAGACAACGACTCAGTAGTGAAGCATGTGTTCGACGGCAGCGGACAGGCCTCAGGGTGACGGATCGCTGACGTCGCCCCCGTACGACGCCGACGCCCCCCGCCCGTTGCGGGCAGGGGGCGTCGAAGGCGCCGTGGCGGGCTACTTCACCGGCTCGGGCTCGGTCTCGCTCTCCGACTGCGCCGGGTCCTCCGGGTCGGCCGGGGTCTTGACCGAGTCGAGGAGGAGCTGGGCGACGTCGACGACCTGGATCGACTCCTTGGCCTTGCCCTCGTTCTTCTTGCCGTTGACCGAGTCGGTCAGCATGACGAGGCAGAACGGGCAGGCGGTGGAGACGATGTCCGGGTTGAGGGAGAGGGCCTCGTCCACGCGCTCGTTGTTGATGCGCTTGCCGATGCGCTCTTCCATCCACATGCGCGCGCCGCCCGCGCCGCAGCAGAAGCCGCGCTCCTTGTGGCGGTGCATCTCCTCGTTGCGCACACCCGGGACGGCGGCGATGATCTCGCGCGGCGGCGTGTAGATCTTGTTGTGGCGGCCCAGGTAGCAGGGGTCGTGGTAGGTGATGACGCCCTCGACCGGGGTCACCGGGATCAGCTTGCCCTCGTCGACGAGGTGCTGGAGCAGCTGGGTGTGGTGGATGACCTCGTAGTCGCCGCCGAGCTGCGGGTACTCGTTGCCGAGCGTGTTGAGGCAGTGCGGGCAGGTGGCGACGATCTTCTTCGCCGACTTGGGCTTCCTCGACTCCTCGGTCACCTTGCCGTCGTCGTCCATCTCCTCGCCGAAGGCGGCGTTGAGGGACATGACGTTCTCCATGCCGAGCTCCTGGAACAGGGGCTCGTTGCCGAGGCGGCGGGCGGAGTCACCGGTGCACTTCTCGTCGCCGCCCATGATCGCGAACTTGACGCCCGCGATGTGCAGCAGCTCGGCGAACGCCTTGGTGGTCTTCTTGGCGCGGTCCTCCAGGGCGCCGGCGCAGCCGACCCAGTAGAGGTACTCGACCTCGGAGAGGTCCTCGATGTCCTTGCCGACGACCGGCACCTCGAAGTCGACTTCCTTCGTCCACTCCAGGCGCTGCTTCTTGGCCAGGCCCCAGGGGTTGCCCTTCTTCTCCAGGTTCTTGAGCATCGTGCCCGCCTCGGACGGGAACGCGGACTCGATCATCACCTGGTAGCGGCGCATGTCGACGATGTGGTCGATGTGCTCGATGTCGACCGGGCACTGCTCGACACAGGCGCCGCAGGTGGTGCAGGACCACAGCACGTCCGGGTCGATGACGCCGTTCTCCTCGGCGGTGCCGACCAGCGGGCGCTCGGCCTCGGCGAGGGCGGCGGCGGGCACCTTGGCGAGCTGCTCCTCGGACGCCTTCTCCTCGCCCTCCATGGTCTTGCCGCCACCCGCGAGGAGGTAGGGCGCCTTGGCGTGGGCGTGGTCGCGCAGCGACATGATCAGCAGCTTCGGGGAGAGCGGCTTGCCGGTGTTCCAGGCGGGGCACTGCGACTGGCAGCGGCCGCACTCGGTGCAGGTGGAGAAGTCGAGGATGCCCTTCCAGGAGAACTGCTCGACCTGGGAGACGCCGAAGACGTCGTCGTCGCCCGGGTCGGCGAAGTCGATCGGCTTGCCGCCGGAGGTCATCGGCAGCAGGGCGCCCAGCGAGGTCTCACCGTTGGCGTTGCGCTTGAACCAGATGTTCGGGAAGCCCAGGAAGCGGTGCCAGGCGATACCCATGTCGGTCTTCAGCGAGACCGTGATCATCCAGATGAAGGACGCCGCGATCTTCACGCCGGCGAACAGGTAGGTCAGGTTCTGCAGGGTGGACAGGTCCAGGCCCTCGAGCGCCGAGACGACCGGGTAGGAGATGAAGAACGAGGCCTCGTAGCCGTCGACGTGGTGCTGGGCGCCCTCTAGGGCGTGCAGCATGAAGATGCAGACGCCGACGATGAGGATGATCGTCTCGACGAAGTACGCCTGGCCCGTGTTGGAGCCCGCGAACCGGGACTTGCGGCCCGGGCGGTCCGGCCGGGACAGCTGGCGGATCGCGATCAGCACCAGGATGCCGACGACCGTCATGGTGCCGATGAACTCGACGAAGACGTTGTACGGCGCCCAGTCGCCGATGACCGGCAGGATCCAGTCGGCCTGGAAGAGCTGGCCGACGGCGTTCACGATGGTCAGCAGCAGCGTGTAGAAACCGATCGCCACGAACCAGTGCGCGATGCCGACGATGCCCCAGCGATTCATCCTGGTGTGCCCCAGGAATTCCTTGACCAGGGTGATCGTGCGCAGCACGGGGTCGTTGGTCCTCGCACCGGCCGGGAGCGGCTGGCCGAGCATCACGAAGCGGAAGATCTGAAGGACGGCACGGCCGAACAGGGCGACGCCGACCGCCATCAGGACCATCGACACGATGATCGCGGCGAGTTGCATTTCGGGGCTCCTCGGGCCTGCGAGGGTTCTTCGGTGAGATTCGGTCAGTTCGAAGAGACGACTGAGCGAGATTACTAAGCGGTAACTTATGCAGTCCTCTGAGACTACCCGGAATCCCTTGTCGCACTGTAGTCAGACGGTCGGTGATCTGCGTCGCTGAGGCATCCCTCAGTGAGGCGGGCGGCGGCACGCCCACCCGATGCGCCATTCGTACCAAATCATGACATTCGCCTTAACTTGGTGCCGTGCCCCTCAGTGCCGTGTTCTTCGGGATCGCCGCGGCCACCGCCGCTCTGCTGCTCGCCGCCCTTCTGGCGGCCCTGTTGCGTGTCCCCGCGCTCAGATCCGGCCTGGTCGACCGACGCAGACGTGCCCGGCCCGTGCCGCTGCTCGGCGGCGCGGCCGTCACCGTCGCGGTCGTCGCGGTCGCCTGGACCGGGGAGCTCACGGGATTCGCCGACCCGGACACCGACACGAGGCGGCTGCTGGTGGCCGGGGCGGTGGTGGCGGCGCTCGGCCTCGCCGCCGACGTCTGGCGGCTGCGCACCCGCTTCCTCGTCGCCGGTACGGCGGTGGCGGCCGCGTGCGTCATGCCGTACGAGCTCACCGGAGCGGTCGGCGGGGTGCTCGGGGTGCTGTGGGTCGTGCTCGGCACGGTCGGCTTCCGGGCGCTGGACCACGCCGACGGGCTGGCCGGCACGGTCGGGGTGATCACCGCTCTCGGGGTGGGGGTGTGCGCGGCCGTGGAGGTGCTCGACGGGCTCGCGGTGCTGATGAGCGTGCTCGCCGCCGCGCTGGGCGGCTTTCTGATGCAGGGCCGGCGGCCCGCGCGGATCGCCCTCGGGGCCTGCGGGTCGCTGTTCGCCGGGTTCCTGCTCGCGGGCGCGGCCGTCCTCGCGCGCGCGGGGCACGAGCCGGCCGTCTCCGCGGGGGTGCTGCTCGCCCTCGGCGCCCCGGCCGTCGCGGACGTCCTGCTCGTGGTGGCGGCGCGCCGGACCGCGGGCCGGCCCCTGCTGCGCGGCGGACCCGACCACCTCGCGCACCGGCTGCGCAGGCTCGGGCTGGCCCCGCGCGGGGTGAACGTCGTGCTGGGCCTCTCGGCCGTCGCGAGCGTGCTCGTCGGGGCCCTCGTGCACGCCGGGTCGCTGGGGGCGACGGCCCTGTGGTGGGTGGCCGGCGGGGTCCTGGGCGTCGTACTCGCGCTGCTTCTGCTGACGTCTTCCGCGTCACAGCGAAGGGCATCGCCGCAGGTCACGGGCCAGTTGCGCGTAAGGAACGGATAAGAGTTGAGCCTATCCGGCTCAGGTCTGTTGACCCGGCGGGGCGGGTCATGCACACTTGAGTCCGTTCCACTCAAGTCAGCTGGAGGAATCAACCATGGCACGTGCGGTCGGCATCGACCTGGGCACGACTAACTCCGTCGTCAGCGTTCTGGAGGGCGGCGAGCCCACCGTCATCACCAACGCCGAGGGCGCCAGGACCACGCCGTCCGTCGTCGCCTTCGCCAAGAACGGCGAGGTGCTGGTCGGCGAGGTCGCCAAGCGTCAGGCGGTGACCAACGTGGACCGGACCATCCGTTCGGTGAAGCGCCACATGGGCACCGACTGGAAGATCGAGCTTGACGGGAAGCCCTTCAACCCGCAGCAGATCTCCGCGTTCATCCTGCAGAAGCTGAAGCGGGACGCCGAGGCCTACCTGGGCGAGAAGGTGACCGACGCGGTCATCACCGTCCCGGCCTACTTCAACGACTCCGAGCGCCAGGCGACCAAGGAGGCCGGCGAGATCGCGGGCCTGAACGTCCTGCGCATCGTCAACGAGCCGACCGCCGCCGCGCTGGCGTACGGCCTCGACAAGGACGACCAGACGATCCTCGTCTTCGACCTCGGCGGCGGCACCTTCGACGTGTCCCTGCTGGAGATCGGCGACGGCGTCGTCGAGGTGAAGGCCACCAACGGCGACAACCACCTCGGTGGTGACGACTGGGACCAGCGCGTCGTCGACTACCTGGTCAAGCAGTTCCAGTCCGGCCACGGCGTGGACCTGTCCAAGGACAAGATGGCCCTGCAGCGCCTCCGCGAGGCCGCCGAGAAGGCCAAGATCGAGCTGTCCTCCTCCACCGAGACCTCGATCAACCTGCCCTACATCACCGCCTCCGCCGAGGGCCCCCTGCACCTCGACGAGAAGCTCACCCGCGCCCAGTTCCAGCAGCTGACCGCGGACCTGCTGGAGCGCTGCAAGACGCCGTTCCACAACGTCATCAAGGACGCCGGTATCGCCCTCGGCGAGATCGACCACGTCGTCCTGGTCGGTGGCTCCACCCGTATGCCCGCCGTCGCCGAGCTCGTCAAGGAGCTGACCGGCGGCAAGGAGGCCAACAAGGGTGTGAACCCGGACGAGGTCGTCGCCATCGGCGCCTCGCTCCAGGCCGGTGTCCTCAAGGGTGAGGTCAAGGACGTCCTGCTTCTCGACGTGACCCCGCTGTCCCTCGGTATCGAGACCAAGGGCGGCATCATGACCAAGCTCATCGAGCGCAACACCACGATCCCGACCAAGCGGTCCGAGATCTTCACGACGGCCGAGGACAACCAGCCGTCCGTGCAGATCCAGGTCTACCAGGGCGAGCGCGAGATCGCGGCGTACAACAAGAAGCTCGGTATGTTCGAGCTGACCGGTCTGCCCCCGGCGCCGCGCGGCGTCCCGCAGATCGAGGTCTCCTTCGACATCGACGCCAACGGCATCATGCACGTGACCGCGAAGGACCTGGGCACGGGCAAGGAGCAGAAGATGACCGTCACCGGCGGCTCCTCGCTGCCGAAGGACGAGGTCGACCGCATGCGCGAGGAGGCCGAGCGCTACGCGGAGGAGGACCACAAGCGCCGCGAGGCCGCCGAGACCCGCAACCAGGGCGAGCAGCTCGTCTACCAGACCGAGAAGTTCCTCAAGGACAACGAGGACAAGGTCCCGGGCGAGGTCAAGACCGAGGTCGAGGAGGCCGTCGCCGAGCTGAAGGAGAAGCTCAAGGGCGAGGACACCACCGAGATCCGCTCCGCCACGGAGAAGGTCGCGGCCGTCTCCCAGAAGCTGGGCCAGGCCCTGTACGCCGACGCGCAGGGCGCGCAGGCCGCCGGCGGCGCCGGTGCCGAGCAGCCCAAGGCCGACGACGATGTCGTCGACGCCGAGATCGTCGACGACGAGCGCAAGGACGGTGCCGCGTGACGGAGGAGACCCCGGGTTTCGAGGAGAAGCCCGACGTCCCCTCCGGCGCCACCCCTGACGACGCCGAGCCGAAGGCCGCCTCCCCCTCTCCGGAGGAGGGGGCGGCCCCGGCCGGGGACGCAAGCGCAGACGCCGGTCTGGTCGCCCAGCTGGACCAGGTCCGCACCGCGCTCGGCGAGCGCACCGCGGACCTCCAGCGGCTCCAGGCCGAGTACCAGAACTACCGCCGCCGGGTCGAGCGCGACCGGATCGCGGTCAAGGAGATCGCCATCGCGAACCTCCTGACCGAGCTCCTGCCGGTGCTCGACGACATCGGCCGCGCGCGGGAGCACGGCGAGCTCGTCGGCGGCTTCAAGTCCGTCGCGGAGTCGCTGGAGACCGTCGCCGCGAAGATGGGCCTGCAGCAGTTCGGCAAGGAGGGCGAGCCCTTCGACCCGACGATCCACGAGGCCCTGATGCACTCCTACGCGCCGGACGTCACGGAGACGACCTGCGTCGCGATCCTCCAGCCGGGGTATCGCATCGGGGAGCGCACCATCCGCCCCGCGCGGGTGGCGGTCGCCGAGCCGCAGCCGGGCGCTCAGACGGTCAAGGCGGAGGAGTCGTCCGAGGGCGACGACAAGGAGAGCGGTGCCCCGGACGAGGGCTGAGCTCGAAGCGATGAGAGAGGAGGGACGTCGGGGATGAGCACCAAGGACTTCATCGAGAAGGACTACTACAAGGTCCTCGGCGTCCCCAAGGACGCCACCGAGGCCGAGATCAAGAAGGCGTACCGGAAGCTCGCCCGCGAGTTCCACCCGGACGCCAACAAGGGCAACGCCAAGGCCGAGGAGCGGTTCAAGGAGATCTCCGAGGCGAACGACGTCCTCGGCGACCCCAAGAAGCGCAAGGAGTACGACGACGCCCGCGCGCTGTTCGGCAACGGCGGCTTCCGCCCCGGTCCGGGCGGCGCGGGCGCCGGCTCGTTCAACTTCGACCTGGGCGACCTCTTCGGAGGCGGCGCCCAGGGCGCGGGCGGCGGGTTCGGCGGCGGCTTCGGCGACGTCCTCGGGGGACTGTTCAACCGGGGCGGTGCCGCCGGCACCCGCACCCAGCCCAAGCGCGGCCAGGACGTCGAGTCCGAGGTCACGCTGAGCTTCACCGAGGCCATCGAGGGCGCGACCGTCCCGCTGCGGATGTCCTCCCAGGCCCCCTGCAAGGCATGCTCCGGCACCGGCGACAAGAACGGCACGCCGCGCGTGTGCCCGACCTGCGTCGGCACCGGCCAGGTCGCGCGGGGCTCCGGCGGAGGCTTCGCCCTCACCGATCCCTGCCCCGACTGCAAGGGCCGCGGCCTGATCGCGGAGAACCCCTGCGACGTCTGCAAGGGCAGCGGCCGGGCCAAGTCCTCGCGCACCATGCAGGTCCGCATCCCCGCCGGAGTCTCCGACGGCCAGCGGATCCGGCTGCGCGGCAAGGGCGCGCCCGGGGAGCGCGGCGGACCGACAGGCGACCTCTATGTCGTCGTGCATGTCGGCGAGCACCCCGTCTTCGGCCGCAAGGGCGACAATCTGACGGTGACCGTGCCGGTGACGTACCCCGAGGCGGCTCTCGGCGGCGAGGTCCGGGTGCCCACCCTGGGCGGCCCGGCCGTCACGCTGAAGCTGCCGCCGGGCACGCCCAACGGCCGCACCATGCGGGCCCGCGGCAAGGGCGCGGTCCGCAAGGACGGCACCCGCGGCGACCTGCTGATCACCGTCGAGGTGGCTGTCCCGGCACAGTTGTCGGAGAAGGCTCGTGACGCGCTTGAGGCGTATCGCGAGGCGACCGCGGGCGAGGACGACCCGCGGGCGGAGCTGTTCGAGGCCGCGAAGGGAGCCTGAGTCGGATGGACGGCCGTCGTCCCCGCCCCCGCGGGGGTTTCTCACCCTATGAGTTGACCGACGAGACCCCGGTCTACGTCATCTCGGTGGCGGCTCAGCTGTCTGGCCTGCACCCGCAGACACTGCGCCAGTACGACCGCCTCGGCCTGGTCTCCCCGGACCGCACGGCCGGGCGGGGCCGCCGCTACTCGGCCCGTGACATCGAGCTGCTCCGCCAGGTGCAGCAGCTGTCGCAGGACGAGGGCATCAACCTGGCCGGCATCAAGCGGATCATCGAGCTGGAGAACCAGGTCGCCGCCCTCCAGTCCCGGGTCGCCGAGCTGCAGGACGCCCTCGACGGGGCGGCGGCGGCCATGCGCCAGCGGGAGGCCGCGGTGCACGCCTCGTACCGGCGCGATCTGGTGCCGTACCAGGAGGTGCAGCAGACCAGCGCGCTGGTGGTGTGGCGGCCGAAGCGGCAGCAGTCCGGGGACTGACGCCCGTACACGCGCAAGGGGCCCGGAGGTTCGAGGAGAACCTCCGGGCCCCTTGCCGTCGTCGGATGCCGTACGGGTCAGACGGCGGTGGCGCGGCGGCGGCGCCCGCCCAGCGCGGCGGCACCGAAGCCGACGGCGAGCAGGACGCCCGCGACGGTGGCCCACAGGCCGGCGCCGGAGCCGGTGGAGGCCAGCGAGCCGGTGGCGGTGGTGCCCGAACCGCCCGTGGTGGACGTGCCGGCCGCGGTCGTGCTGGACGCGGCGGTGGACGGGGTCGCCGTGCTGTCGGCCGTGGCGGACGGCGCCGACGACGGCTGCGTGGACGGGCTGGCGGACGGCGTCGCGGACGGCGTCGCGGACGGTGAGCCGGTGGAG
This sequence comes from Streptomyces sp. NPDC053367, assembly GCF_044545925.1. Taxonomy (NCBI): domain Bacteria; kingdom Bacillati; phylum Actinomycetota; class Actinomycetes; order Kitasatosporales; family Streptomycetaceae; genus Streptomyces; species Streptomyces sp. NPDC053367. The sequence continues at coordinate 438,053 of NZ_JBITYN010000003.1, forward strand.
GTCTGGGCCGGCAGGATCTTGGCGTCGGCCTGGGAGTCGACGAACAGGTCACCCTCCAGGAAGTGCAGCGCGTGCAGCCGCACCCAGGTCTCCTTCTCCACCTCGGAGCCGTCCTCCAGCGACAGGAACAGCTTCAGGGAGTTCGTCTCCCCGGCGTGGTTGAAGCCCTTCCCGAGCGGGGGCAGGTCGAAGTGGTTGGGGCTGGACTCCGGCATCTCGACGGTCTTGCCGTCGATCTCGGCCTCCAGGCCGAAGTCCATGCCCGGCAGGGCGTCGATCACCAGGCCCCGGTCGATGTCGTCGGGGAACTCGCCCGGACCGGTGGTGCGGGTGGTCAGCGACATCTCGGCGCGCCCGCCCGGGTGCAGCCGGACACCGGCCGTCGGGTCGAGCCGGACCTCGAACGTGCCCGGCTCGATCGCCGGCTCCGTCTTGAAGACCACGGTGTTGCGGGCCGGGTCGGCGGTGACGCCGCCGCTCAGCGGGCTGGCCTTGAGGGTGAAGTCGCCGTCGTTGGTCGGGTAGGTGGCGCCGAGGCCGAAGGTCACCTTCCAGGTGAACTCCTCGTGGGCCGGGACGGAGAAGGCGGAGGACGCGTCACCGGAGGCCGGGTGGAACAGGCCCTGCCAGGCGCCGTCCTGACGGCCCACCCGGGACTTGGTGGCCGGGGCGTCGAGGGCGGTGACGTCGAAGACGATCGAGCCGGCCGGCATCGGGCTGGGGCCCTCGGCCCGGCCCGGCAGCCAGGCCTGGAAGTCCTGTGCCTTGTCGGAGGAGTTGGTGACCGTGAGGGTCATCGTCCGGGTGTCGCCGCCGCGCTTGACCGTGTTGTCGGGGACGGGCGCGCCGAGCGTCATGGTCAGCGGGTGGGTGCTCGTGCTCTCGGTGGCGTTCGCGGTCGCCGGGAGGAAGGCGGAACCGGCGACGGCCGCGACGAGGGTGGCGGCGGCGAGACGAGCGGACATGGTGGAGTCCCCCAGGAATCAACAAGGAATCGACGAGTGAGGCGAAGACGAAGAGAGGTGCCCCGCCGGCGACCGGCTCCCGGTTGGTCCGAGTCCCCCCGGCGGCCTGCGGTGCACCTATCTTCGCGCTTCGTTCATCCTTGATCCATCGGTACCTCGTCACTGCTTCGCAACAGCGTCGGAAGCACCGATTCCGCTGGTCAGGCGGGGGGAGTCGCCACCGACCGCCAGCGGGCGTAGGTTTCCGAACCGTCCGCTGCCACGGCCGAGACGACGTAGTGGCTCGTGGTGCCGCGCGGGGTGCCGGGGTCGGTCCACGTCGAGGTGCCCGCGGGCAGGGGCTGCTGGGTCAGCAGGACCCAGTCCTCCGTGGCGCGGTCCCAGCGGCGGACGTTGAAGCCGGTGGCCGCGCAGTTGTCGGAGCAGGACCACGACAGCTCGGCCTGGCCCACGGAGTTGGCCGAGACCTCCAGGGTCCAGTCGTAGGTGTACCCCGGGTTCCAGCTCGGGGAGAGGTAGTACTCGTTGACCTCCTCATGGGTCACCTGGTCCCAAGTCTCCTGACGCGCGAGGGAGTTGCCGTCGGTGTCCACCGCGTCGACGTAGTACGTCCAGGTCTGGTCGTCGACGACCTGGACGTCGGCGTACTCGGTGGTGCCGGCGGCGACGGTGCCGATCCGCTCGGGCGTGCCGGTGCCGGGCATGCCGGGGTACTCCTGCAGGACCCGGTAGACGTCGTACGCGGCGAGGTCGGCGGCCGGGTTGGCGTCCCAGCGCAGGACCGTGCCGTACTCGGTGTTCGTGTGGGTCAGGCCGGTGACGGCGGGCGGCGGGGTGGCGTCGGCGCGGGTGGCGCCGCCCGTCTGCGAGGGCTCGGACTCACGGCCCTGGGCGTCGACGGTGTGCACCCGGTAGGAGTACGTCCGGCCGATCTCGGCGGTGGTGTCGACGCAGGCGTACCGCGGGTCCGGGTCGTCCGGGCCGCCGGTCGCGGCGGGCGCGCAGACGACCGGCTCGGGCGTGCCGGAGCCTTCCCAGCGGTAGACGCGGAACTCGGCGGGGCCGTGCACGGGCGAGGTCCAGGAGACCTCGAGGCCGGTGCGGGCGTCGCGTACGCCGTCCAGGTGCGGCACCGCGAGCGGGCGGCTGAACTCCAGCACCGGGGAGGTGGCCGTGTTCCCGGCCGCGTCGCGGGCGGTGACGCGGTAGTACGAGGTCTCGCCGTAGGGCGCCGTCGCGTCACGGTGGGCGGGCGCGTCGACGGTCGCCAGCCGGGTGAAGTCGCCGGTGGGGGAGGAGGCGCGCTCCACGTCGTACGACACGGCGTCCGGGTCGCCGCCCCACTCCAGGTCGACGCCCGTCCAGTTGTCGTGGGCGGCGGTCGGTGCCGTCAGGTGCGGGGCGGTCCGGTCGGCGGTGGTGACGGCCGCGGCGGCGCTGCCCGCGGACTCGTTGCCGGCCCGGTCCACGGCCCGCACCTCGTAGGCGTAGGAGGCTCCGGTGGCCGGGAGTCCCTCGGCGAAGGACGTCCCGGTCAGCAGGGCGGGGCCGCTGGCCAGGGCGGGCTCGGCGGCGCCGGGGTCGCGCCGGTAGACGCGGTAGCCGGCGAGGTCCATCTCGCGGTTCGGCGCCCAGGAGAGCCCCGCGCGGCCCGACGTCTCGTCGTACGACGCGACGAGCCCGGTGGGTGCGAGCGGCACGACCCGGTCGGCGGCCGGGGAGGCCGGCGCGTAGGCGAACTTGACGTTCGCGGCGCCGGTCCAGTTGGCGTAGTCGACGCGCAGGGTGTGCTCGCCGCTCGGGATGTTCAGCTCGACCGTGCCGGAGACCGTGGAGCGGATGTCCTTCCACAGGTCGATGCGGCGCTCGCCGTCGAGGTGGACGCGTATGCCGTCCTGGCCGGAGACGGCGAGGGTGAAGGGGCCGCCGGAGCCGAAGTCGCGGGTCAGGGTCCAGCGGACGCCGAAGTGGTTGGACCGCAGGCCGGCCGGGGCGCCGCGGCCCCAGTCCTCGTCGACGTCGCCGTCGCAGTCCGTGCGCACGGGGGTGCCGGAGAACGTGGTGTTCGCGAAGACCTCCCGGGTGAACTCCGGGGCGGCACAGGCGGGCGCGGCGGCGGAAGCGGGCGCGGCGACGACGGCCAGGAGGCCGCCGGTGGTGGCGAGCACCACCGCGGTCGCGGCGGCGGCTGTGGTGCTCGCTGTGGTGCTTCTGGGTCGGTGCATGGGATGCAGGGGTCCTCTCTCAGAGCAGCTCTCGTGATCACGACTCGTGGAGAAAGGGATTGGTTGTGCGGGGGAGTTGTGGCCCCTTGTGCGGGTGTTTCGCTGTGTCTTCACTTACTGAACGGAATGTGATGTTGTCATCTCGTTAAGTGATAAGCCTTGACGCTGGCGGGGCGTGCCGCGTTGGCTTTTCAGTCACCTGGGCGTGATGTCGCGCCCATGTCCGCAACGCACTGAAGTGAGCCCCCGAATGCGTCGTATCGCCATATCCGTGGTCGCGTCCACGCTGACCCTCTCCCTCGCCGGCTGCGGCGTGCTCGGAGCCACGGGGAACAGCAGTGACGCGAGCCCGACGAAGGGCAACGACATCACGGTGGGTCTGCTGCTGCCGGAGAAGAAGAACTCGCGGTACGAGAAGTTCGATTACCCCATCATCCGGGACAAGGTCGCCTCTCTCACCCGCAATCAGGGCAAGGTGGCCTACGCCAACGCCGAGCAGGACGCGGACAAGCAGGAGAGCCAGCTCGAGAAGATGATCGCCGACGGGGTCGACGTGATCCTGCTGGACGCCGTCGACTCCAAGGCGATCGCGGGCGCCGTGCAGCGCGCCAAGGACGCGGGCATCCCGGTCATCGCCTACGACCGGCTGGCCGAGGGCCCGATCGACGCGTACATCTCCTTCGACAACGAGCTGGTCGGCGAGGTGCAGGGCCGCAGCCTCCTGGAGGCCCTCGGCTCCAAGGCCGACTCCTCCGACAAGATCGTCATGATGAACGGCTCGCCGACGGACCCCAACGCCAAGCAGTTCAAGGACGGCGCCATGGCGGAGCTCAGCGGCAAGCTGACGATCGCCAAGAGCTACGACACCGAGAACTGGGACCCGAAGAACGCCCAGGCCAACATGACCGAGGCGATCAACGCGGTCGGCGCGGACAACATCGTCGCCGTCTACTCGGCCAACGACGCCATGGCCGGCGGCATCATCAAGGCGCTGGAGGCGGCGGGCGTCACCGACCTGCCCCCCATCACCGGCCAGGACGCCGAACTCGAGGCCGTGCAGCGGGTCGTCGCCGGCGACCAGTACATGAGCGTCTACAAGTCCTACCCGGCGGAGGCCGAGGCCGCCGCCGAGATGGCCGTCGCCCGGGTGCAGGGCCGCGACATCCAGTTCGACGCCCTCACCCGCGACAAGGTCGACAGCCCGACCGACGAGGACATCCCGGCGCAGCTGGTCTCCGTGGTCGCGCTGACGCGGGAGAACATCGCCGAGACGGTCGTCGCCGACGGCATCTACAAGGTGTCCGACATCTGCACGGCCCAGTTCAAGGACGAGTGCAGCGCGATCGGCCTGAAGTAGGCGGGGCGGCCCGTCACGGCGGGGCGGCCCGTCACGGCCGGGTGGCGCGTCACGGCCGGGTGGCGCGTCACGGCCGGGTGGCGGTCGCGTACTCCCGGCCGTCGGGGTGCTCCTGCGCGCGGGTGCGCGGATCCGGCGGGCGGGCCCGGCCCTGCGTCCGCGCCTGGCCCTGCCACAGGACGCGGGCGGCCTGGATCCGGTTGCGTACGCCCAGCTTGGCGTAGACCGCGCGGATGTGGTCCTTCACGGTGTGCCCGCTGATGCCCAGCCGGGCGGCCACCGCCGCGTTGGACTCGCCTTCGGCGAGCAGTTCGAGGATCTCCCGCTCACGGCGGCTGAGCGCCTTCAGCAGCGTCCGCGCGGCCGCCGTCTCCTCGGCGAACCGCCCCGGCCGTACGACGGCGTCGACCAGGAATGCGGCCGGGCCCGGGGCGAGGGCGACACTGCCGGCCGCCGCGGCCCGTACCGCCCAGGGCAGATGGCGGACGGTGTCGGCGCGCAGCAGCACACCGCGCGCGTCGTGGCGTAACAGCAGGCGGGTGGCCTGCTCCGATAAGTGGCCCACCAGCACGATCCGGGCCGGCCCCGCGCCCGGCTGCGCGCGCAGGGCCCTCAGCGCGTCCTCGGGGCCCTCGTGGCTGGCGACGAGGACGTCCGGGCGGCTCCCGCGCACCACGTACGGTGCCTGCTCGGGCCGCCCCTCGCCGACGACCCAGAGGCTGCCGTCGTCCTCCAGGACCTGGCGTACCGCCGAGCGTTCCAGCGATCTGTGTCCGAGGATGCCCACACGTATCACGGTCTGTCTTCCTCTCCGGTGCGAGTGGCGGTGTGCGCCTGGCGGTTGTGCGGTCTGGGGGGCGTGGGGGCGTGGGGGCGCCGTGCGCGGTGGTGCCGGGTGGTGCGTGGTGGTGTGTCATCGCGCGCGGCGCAGGGCGCGTGCGCCCTGCGTGCGCCGGTTCGTGCCCGGCGCTGACACCTGCGTGTCGCCCAGCTTGCACAGCGCGTACAAACCGTCGCTACCTTCAGCTTGTTGCACGCGGACGATGCGGGGGCCGGGACGAACCGGACACAACTGCCCTTTTCTTCCCCCTGGTCGGGGGGAGGCGTGTTGCGGGAGCCGGTCCGGGCCGCGCATAGTTGCGCTGCGAGAGGCGGGAGTCGGGGGTGGGATGGGCGATGGCCGGGCACGGGACGGAGCAGCACCCTCACGGTGCCGACCGGCTGTGCGAGATCGGCGACCGGGTGTACTCCCGGGCCGTACGTCGCGGTCGGGTGACCCGCGCGGACGCCGCACAGGCGCCGTGCCTCCTCGACCTGGCCCTGCTGCACCCCGACCCCGACGACGACGCCTGGCTGCTGCCCACCGCGCCCCAGGAGGTCATGACCCGGCTGCTGCGCGGGGTCTACGACGAGGTCAGCGCCAGCCGGCGGCGGGTGGGCGCGGCCGTGGCCGCCGTCGAGCGGTACGCGGGCCTGGGCGGCGGCACACAGTCCGCGCCGGGCGGTGAGGGCACCGCGATCCGGGTGCTGGACGGACCCGTCCGCATCCAGGCGGCCCTCGACGAGGCCACCGACGCCTGCACGTCCGAGGTGCTCACGGTGCAGCCCGGCGGCATCCGGCGCGAGCACGAGCTGACCGAGGGCCTGCACCGGGCGCTGGCACTGCGCTCGCGCGGGGTGCGGATGCGGGACCTGTACAACCACGTCGCCCGGCACGGACAGGGCCTGCTGCACTATCTGGAGTTGATGGGCGACGCGGTCGAGGCACGCACCCTCGACGAGGTCATCGAGCGGCTCATCCTCTTCGACCGGACGGTCGCCTTCATCCCCGCCAACGCCGACCGCACGGTGGCCCTGGAACTGCGCCACCCCGGCCTCGTCGAGTACCTGGCGACCGTCTTCGAGCGGCTGTGGCGGTCGGCGATCCCGCTGACCATGGCGATCCCGGAGCCCCGGATCGAGGGCATCTCACACCGCGAGCAGTCCATCGCCGCGCTGCTCGCCGAGGGCCACCAGGACGCGGTGATCGCCGAGCGGCTCGGCATCAGCGTGCGCACCTGCCGGGCCCATATCGCCCGGCTCTCGGAGACCCTGGGCGCCGCCAGCCGTACCCAACTGGGCGTCCGGATCGCCCAGGTCGGCCTGGACGCCCCGGCGCCCGACGCGGCACCGGCCGGGCTCAGCCTTCCCGATCAAGGATCCCCGAGCGTGCGATGAGGTAGCCGAGCTGGGCGCGGCTGTCGCTGCCGAGGGTGGCGGCGAGCTTGGCGATGTGGACGCGCGCGGTACGGATGTTCATGCCGAGCCGGTCCGCGATGACCGCGTCCGTGTGCCCCTCGATCAGCAGCGCGGCGATGGCCCGCTGGCGCGGGGTGATCCCGTCGAGGGTGGGCTGCTGCACGGCCTGCGGAAACATCGGCGTGGCCAGCCGCCACAGCCGGTCGAAGGCGGTGGCGAGATAGTCCACCAGGGCCGGGACGCGCACCTCCAGGGCGAGGCTCCCGTCCTTGTCCCCGGGGATGAAGGCGACGCTCCGGTCGACGACGATGAGCCGGTCGGTGATCTCGTCCAGCGTCCGCGCCTCGGCGTCCCCGCGCAGCTGCTCGTACCGGGCCGCGACGAGGGGCATGTGCCGCTGGGTGTGCTGGTACAGGGTCCGGATCCGCAGGCCCCGGTCCAGCAGCTCCTGGTCGCGCGCCAGCGCGACGGCCTGCGCCCGCTCCCCGCGCGAGCTGCTGTAGTTGCTGTTCGGCTGCACGCACAGCACCTCGGTCGTCGCCTCGGTCATCGCCTCCGTGATGGCCCGGTTGATCCGCTCGGTCCCGCTGAGCACGGTTACGGCGGGGATCTCCGCCGGCGCGGTCCGCCTCCCGTCGAGCCGCATCAGGGGCTCGAAGACCTCGGCCAGCCGCGCCTCGCGGTGGCGCTGCTCGGCGATCGCCTGCGCGGTGGAGCGGAGCAGGCGGTGCAGCGCGAGGGCCGGCGCGACCGGTTCCAGCCGGTCCGGGTCGGTCACGGCCGGGTGCAGCAGCCCGTGGTCGATCAGACACGGCGCCGCCGCCTCGGCTCTCGCCCGGTGCAGGTGCCCTTCGCGCAGGGCCTGCTCGTAGAGCTGTGTGCCGGGGGGACACAACTCGTCGACACCGTGGTCCGGATGGGGCGCGGGGGTCACGTGTGTGCTCCCTCCTGGTCGAGAATGCCCGAGCGCGCGATCAGATACCCGAGCTGGGCCCGGCTGTCGCTGCCGAGGGTGGCGGCGAGTTTGGCGATGTGGATACGGGCGGTGCGGATGTTCATCCCCAGCCGCTCCGCGACGACCGCGTCCGTGTGCCCCTCGACCAGCAGCGCGGCGATCGCCCTCTGGCGCGGGGTGACACCGTTCAGCGTGGGCCGCTGGACCGCTTCGGGGTACATGGGGGTGGCCAGGCGCCAGAGGCGGTCGAAGATGGTGGCGAGGTAGGTGACCAGGGCGGGGATGCGGACCTTCATGGCCACGGTGCGCTCGGGGTTGGCGGGGAGGAAGGCGACCGAGCGGTCGGCGATGATGAGCCGGTCGGTGATCTCGTCGAGCGTACGGGCCTGGGTGTCGCCACGCAGCAGTTCGTAACGGGCGGCGATGATCGAGCGGTGGCGTCCTGTGTGCTGGTAGAGCGTCCGTATACGGCCACCTCGGTCCAGGAAGTCCTGGTCCCGGCGCAGGGAGGTCTGGGAGTAGCGGGGCGTGTAGTGGCTGACGTGTGGCTGCACGCAAAGAAGCTCGGTGGTCGCCTCGTCCATGGCCGTGGTGATGGCCTGGTTGATGAGGGGCAGTCCGCGGAAGAACTCGATTTCCGACGGCGCCGTGTCCGAGTGCTCCCCGAGCCGCATGAGGGGCTCGAACACCTCGATCAACCGCCCTTCGCGGTGGCGCTGCTCGGCGACGGCCTGCGCGGTGGAACGCAGCAGGCCGTGCAGGGCGAGGGCCGGGGCGACGGGTTCCAGGCGGTTCGGGTCCGTGACGACCGGGTGCACCAGGCCGTGGTCCAGCAGACAGGGTGCGGCTTCGGCGTCCTGAGCACTCAGCAGGCCCTCGCGCAGGGCCCGCTCGTACAACTGCACTCCGGCCGGGCACAGTTCGTCGGCGTCGTGGTGGGGGTGCGGCGCGCGGCTCACGTCTGCGCTCCCCCCTCCTGCTTGAGGATCCCCGACTCGCCCATGAGGTAGCCGAGTTGGGCCCGGCTCTCGCTGCCGAGGGTGGCGGCGAGCTTGGCGATGTGGACGCGGGTGGTGCGGACGTTCATGCCGAGGCGCTCCGCTATGACGGCATCGGTGTGGCCCTCGATCAGCAGGGCCGCGATGGCGCGCCGGCGGGGGGTGACGCCGTTGAGGGTGGGCCGCTGGACGGCTTCGGGGTACATGGGGGTGGCGAGGCGCCAGAGGCGGTCGAAGGTGGTGGCGAGATGCCGCCACTCCTCGGCGACGCGGTCTTCCGAGGCGCGCAGCAGACGGTGCAGGGCGAAGGCAGACGAGAGCGGCTCGAACCGGTCGGGGTCGGCGACGGTCGCTTGTGGAAGTCCGAGTTCCAGCAGGCAGGGGGCAGTGTCGAACTCCACGCCGCTCACGGACCTCTCCCGCAGGGCGCGGGCGTAGAGCTCCCGCCCCGGCTCACACAGTTCGTCCTCCGCGTGTGTGTGGCCCTCGGCAGGCATTCAGTGATCCCGTTCCAGAATGCCCGACTGCGCTATGAGGAAGCCGAGTTGCGCGCGGCTCCCACTGCCGAGGGCGGTGGCGAGCTTCGCGATGTGCGCGCGGCAGGTCCGCACGTTCATGCCGAGGCGCCGGGCGATGGCCTCGTCGACGTGCCCCTCCACCAGAAGCTTGGCGATGGAGTACTGGATGTCGGTGATGCCGTCGGGGTCGGTCTCGTACGGCGTGCCGGCGCGCAGCGGGACCGCTCTGCCCCACATGAACTCGAACACCTGGATGAGGTAGCGGACCAGGCCCGGGTGGCGTAGTTCCAGGGCCACCTGCCTGTCTTCGCGGATCGGGATGAAGGCCACGGCCTCGTCGCAGATGATGAGGCGTTCGACCAGTTCGTCGATGGTGCGGTACTCGGCTTTGCCGTTCGCGAACTGATCGACGTAGGCGAGCCGTTCGGGGCTGTATCGGGCGGTGTGCTGATACAGGGTGCGAATGCGCACGCCTCGTTCGACGAGCAGCCTGTCACGTTCGAGTCCCTCGATGAGCCGGTTCTCCGCCCGGCGGCGGCTCGGCTGGACCGTGAGCATCTCGGTCTGGCACTGGGCCGTGGCCAGGTCGAGTGCCGCGTTGATCCGGTCGAGGCCCTCCAGAACAGTGATGGAGTGGGCGCTCGTGATCTGCTGTGTACCCAGGGCCATGAACGGCTCGAATGCGTCGGCCAGCTCGACCGACATCCGCCGGCGCTCGGTGATCTCCCGCTCAATGGGGGTGAGTCGCTGGGTCAGTGCGATCGTGGGCGGCACAGGCAGCAGCCAGTTCGCGTCGTCAGGATCCGGGTGGAGGAGGGCGAACTCCATCAGACAGGGGGCGGGCTTCACCTCTGTGCGGGCAATACGCCCCGTACGCAGGGCATTGGCATAAAGACGACTCCCCACCTCGCACATCTCGGTCACCGCATGGGGATGTGTCTCTTTAGTCCCATTCGATCCCAAATTTCCACCCCCCAGGGTCCTGAACATGCAGGAACATGATGCACCGATTGTGTGGCCATGACGTGCCTGAATGAGCCATCGTCTTATCCGACGGGGGAAGAGGGGACCTTCAAGTGAGGACGAAGCCGACTATGCGTAAGAAGATGCTTCGCTCGGTGCTTGTCACCACCTTTTCCGTCGTCGCGGCCTTCGGAACTCTGAGTGGCCTCTCCGGCACGGTGAGTGATGCACAGCCGGGCAGTGCTCAGTCCTCGGCGGTCATACAGGTATTGGCTGTGGGCGCCGAGACACCCACCGGTATGGACGACAGCGTCTGGGACTGACATGACTACTCCTCCTGACGACCGCTCCTTCCGCCGCGAAATGGCCACGGCCTACCGCTCCGGCTGGCACTTCATCGACCTGGTCACCGCCCTCCCCCACAACGGTGACTCCCTGATGGTGACCGTCTTCGGCGAACCCGTCGTCGTCACCCGTGACGAGGACGGCGACGTCCGAGCGTACCGATGCCTGCGCCGGCCGCGCGGGGCGCCGCAGCCCGTGCGGTGTGCCATCCGGTACGGAATGATCTTTGTGAACCTCGACCAGCGAGACCACCGGCTGGCGGACACCGAGGCCTCCCCCGGCCCACGGACCATCTCGGCCACCCCCCGCAGTGCCTGACGCGATTCCCCCGTCGTAACAGATCGCCTCAGGTGCTTCCCCCCGCAGCGGCGTCACCGTGACCTGAACACGGTGACGCCGCTGCATTTTTACGGGACATCTCACGACATGGCACGGCCCCCGCCCGACCCCGGCATGGCCGGAATGCGCCCCCGGTCAGCCCTTCCCCAGCATCCGTGTCAGCTGGATCTCGATCACCACGCGGGACGGGTTCGGCGAGGGTGTGCGCTCGTAGCGCTCGGCGTAGCGGCGGACCGCCTCGGCGACGCGTTCCGGGTCGGTGCGGACGAAGGCGCGGCCCTCCAGGGTCGCCCAGCGGCGGCCGTCGACCTGGCACACCGCCACCCGGGCGCCCTCCGGCCCCGCCGCCCGCACATGCCGGACCTTCGCGCTCGACGCGTTGGTGATCACCCTGGCCAGCCGCGCCCGAGGGTCGTACGTGACGCCGACCGGCACCACGTGCGGGGAGCCGTCCGGGCGCAGGGTCGTCAGGGTGCACAGGTGCCGTTCCCGCCAGAACGCCAGATAGGCCGGGTCGGGGGTACCCGGGTCCGGCGCGGACGTGCCTCCGGGGGTCTGCTCGGTCGTCGTCATGCCGCGAACCTAACCGCCGTACGCCTCCCGGGCCCGCCTTGAGTGGAATAGACTCAACTTTGTGTACGTTGCCTGAGTCAGTAGTGGGAGACGTGGCACCGACGGCTGATGCAAGGAGGAGAACGCGAACGTGGACGCCGAGCTGACCAACCGGAGCCGGGACGCGATCAACGCGGCCAGCAACCGCGCCGTGACCGAGGGGAATCCGGACCTCACCCCTGCCCACCTGCTCCTGGCTCTGCTCCAGGGACAGGACAACGAGAACATCGTCGACCTGCTCGTGGCCGTCGACGCCGACCTGGCCGCCGTACGCGCGGGTGCCGACAAGGTGGTCGCCGCGCTGCCCAGTGTGACCGGGTCCACCGTCGCGCCGCCGCAGCCCAACCGCGAGCTGCTCGCGGTGATCGCCGACGCGCAGGCCCGCGCCAAGGACCTCGGCGACGAGTACCTCTCCACCGAGCACCTGCTCATCGGCATCGCCGCCAAGGGCGGCCAGGCCGCCGACGTGCTCAGCCAGCAGGGCGCGACCGCGAAGAAGCTGCTGGACGCCTTCCAGAAGGCCCGCGGCGGCCGGCGGGTGACGACCGCCGACCCCGAGGGCTCCTACAAGGCGCTGGAGAAGTTCGGCACCGACTTCACCGCCGCCGCCCGCGAGGGCAAGCTCGACCCGGTCATCGGGCGGGACACCGAGATCCGGCGGGTGGTGCAGGTGCTGTCCCGGCGCACCAAGAACAACCCGGTCCTCATCGGCGAGCCCGGCGTCGGCAAGACCGCCGTCGTGGAGGGGCTCGCCCAGCGGATCGTGAAGGGCGACGTGCCCGAGTCGCTCAAGGACAAGCGGCTCGTCGCGCTGGACCTCGGCGCGATGGTGGCGGGTGCCAAGTACCGCGGTGAGTTCGAGGAGCGGCTGAAGACCGTCCTGGCCGAGATCAAGGACTCGGACGGGCAGATCATCACCTTCATCGACGAGCTGCACACCGTCGTCGGGGCCGGCGCCGGCGGGGACTCCGCCATGGACGCCGGCAACATGCTCAAGCCCATGCTCGCCCGCGGTGAGCTGCGCATGGTCGGTGCGACCACCCTCGACGAGTACCGGGAGCGGATCGAGAAGGACCCCGCCCTGGAGCGGCGCTTCCAGCAGGTGCTGGTCGCCGAGCCCAGCGTCGAGGACACCATCGCGATCCTGCGCGGGCTCAAGGGCCGCTACGAGGCCCACCACAAGGTGCAGATCGCGGACGCCGCCCTCGTCGCCGCGGCCACCCTCTCCGACCGGTACATCACCTCCCGCTTCCTGCCCGACAAGGCCATCGACCTCGTCGACGAGGCGGCCTCCCGGCTGCGGATGGAGATCGACTCCTCGCCCGTCGAGATCGACGAGCTCCAGCGTGCCGTCGACCGGCTGAAGATGGAGGAGCTGGCGCTGAGCAAGGAGACCGACGCGGCCTCCCGCGAGCGCCTGGAGAAGCTGCGCCGCGACCTCGCCGACAAGGAGGAGGAGCTGCGCGGTCTGACCGCCCGCTGGGAGAAGGAGAAGAAGTCCCTCAACCGGGTCGGTGAGCTGAAGGAGAAGCTCGACGACCTGCGCGGCCAGGCCGAACGCGCCCAGCGCGACGGCGACTTCGACACCGCCTCCAAGCTGCTGTACGGCGAGATCCCCGCGCTCGAGCGCGACCTGGAGGCCGCCTCCGAGGCCGAGGAGGAGGCCGCCCGGGACACCATGGTCAAGGAGGAGGTCGGCTCGGACGACATCGCCGACGTCGTCGCCTCCTGGACCGGCATCCCGGCGGGCCGGCTGCTGGAGGGCGAGACGCAGAAGCTGCTGCGGATGGAGGACGAGCTCGGCAGGCGGCTGATCGGCCAGACGGAGGCCGTGCGGGCCGTCTCCGACGCCGTACGCCGCTCCCGTGCCGGCATCGCCGACCCGGACCGGCCCACCGGCTCCTTCCTCTTCCTCGGCCCGACCGGTGTCGGCAAGACCGAGCTGGCCAAGGCGCTCGCGGACTTCCTCTTCGACGACGAGCGGGCCATGGTCCGCATCGACATGTCGGAATACGGCGAGAAGCACAGCGTGGCCCGCCTGGTCGGCGCGCCTCCCGGTTACGTCGGCTACGAGGAGGGCGGCCAGCTCACCGAGGCCGTCCGCCGCCGGCCCTACAGCGTGGTCCTGCTGGACGAGGTGGAGAAGGCCCACCCGGAGGTCTTCGACATCCTGCTCCAGGTCCTCGACGACGGCCGGCTCACCGACGGACAGGGCCGCACGGTCGACTTCCGCAACACCATCCTGATCCTGACCTCCAACCTCGGCAGCCAGTTCCTGATGGACCCGCTGAGCACCGAGGAGCAGAAGAGGGAGCAGGTGCTGGAGGTGGTCAGGGCGTCGTTCAAGCCGGAGTTCCTCAACCGTCTGGACGACCTGGTGGTCTTCTCCGCCCTGTCGAAGGAGGAGCTGGGCAGCATCGCCCGGCTCCAGATCGACCGGCTCGCCCGCCGGCTGGCCGAGCGCCGGCTCACCCTGGAGGTCACGCCCGAGGCGCTGGCCTGGCTCGCCGACGAGGGCAACGACCCGGCGTACGGTGCCCGCCCGCTGCGCCGCCTGGTGCAGACCGCCATCGGCGACCGCCTCGCCAAGGAGATCCTCGCGGGCGAGATCAAGGACGGCGACACGGTCCGCGTCGACACCTTCGGCGACGGCCTGCTGGTCGGGCCGGCGACGGGCAAGACCCTGTGAGGACGGGTACCCGGTCCCCGCGCGAGAGCCGCGCGGGGATCGCCGCGGGGATCATGTCCGCCGACGGCTGACACGGCTTGCCAGGGCTTGCCACCCCCCTCCCCGCATGGGGGAGGATGACGGAATCCGTACGAAGGGAAATTCACGGTGACCATCGACCCGTCCTCGATTCCGAACTTCGGGGGCCAGCCCCAGCCGCAGTCCCAAGGACCGGCGGGCCCCGTCGTCCCGGATCAGGACCTTGTGAAGCAGCTCCTCGACCAGATGGAGCTGAAGTACGTCGTCGACGAGGAGGGAGACCTCGCGGCGCCGTGGGAGCAGTTCCGTACGTACTTCATGTTCCGCGGCGAGGGGGAGCAGCAGGTCTTCTCGGTGCGGACGTTCTACGACCGGCCGCACCAGATCGACGAGAAGCCGCAGCTCCTGGAGTCGATCGACGACTGGAACCGGCGCACCCTGTGGCCGAAGGTGTACACGCACACGCACGACGACGGCACCGTCCGGCTGATCGGCGAGGCGCAGATGCTCATCGGCACGGGCGTGAGCCTGGAGCACTTCGTGTCCTCGACGGTGAGCTGGGTGCGCGCGGCCATCGAGTTCGACCGCTGGCTGGTCGAGCAGCTCGGCCTGGAGGGCGAGGTCAACGACGCGGAGAAGCCGGAGGACGGCGAGGCGGGGGAGTAACCCCCCGCTCCGGCGGACTGGCCGTACGCGCACGAGAGCCCGGCCCGGGCGCGGATCACCCCCGCGTCAGGGCCGGGCTCTCGCGTCTCAGCCCGCGAGCTTCCTCAGCCGCCGGGCCGCCTCCTCAAGGACCGGCCGCTGCTTGCAGAAGGCGAACCGTACGAAGGGCGCGCCCGCCTCGCGGTGGTCGTAGAAGACCGCGTTCGGGATGGCGACGACGCCCGCGCGCTCCGGCAGCGAGCGGCAGAACGCGAAGCCGTCCTCGAAACCGAGGGGCCTGATGTCGGTGGTGACGAAGTACGTGCCCGCGGTGCGGTAGACGTCGAAGCCGGCCTCCGCCAGCCCCGCGGCCAGCAGGTCCCGTTTGGCGCGCATGTCCTCGCGGAAGGCCGAGAAGTAGCCGTCGGGCAGGGCGAGGGCCTCGGCGACGGCGTACTGGAAGGGCCCGGAGGAGACGTACGTCAGGTACTGCTTCGCCGAGCGGACGGCGCTGACCAGGGCCGGGGCCGCGGTCACCCAGCCCACCTTCCAGCCGGTGAACGAGAACGTCTTGCCGCTCGACGAGATGGTCACCGTCCGCTCCCGCATCCCCGGCAGCGTCGCGAGCGGCACATGTCCGGCCTCGTCGAACACCAGGTGCTCGTACACCTCGTCCGTCACCACCAGCAGGTCGCGCTCCACCGCCAGCTCGGCGATCGCCGTCAGCTCCTCGCGGGTGAGGACCGTGCCGGTCGGGTTGTGCGGGGTGTTGACCAGCAGCAGCCGGGTGCGGTCGGTGACCGCGGCGCGCAGCTCGTCGAGGTCGAGCCGGAAGGCCCCCTCGTGCGGGCGCAGCGTGACCGGTACGCGCGTGCCGCCGGCCATCGCGATGCAGGCCGCGTAGGAGTCGTAGTACGGCTCCAGCGCCACGACCTCGTCACCGGGTTCGACCAGCGCCAGCAGGGCAGCGGCGATCGCCTCGGTCGCGCCGGCCGTGACCAGCACCTCGGTGTCGGGGTCGTACGTCAGCCCGTACCACCGCCGCTGGTGCTCCGCGATCGCGGTGCGCAGCTCGGGCACGCCCGGGCCCGGCGGGTACTGGTTGCCGCGCCCGTCGCGCAGCGCCCGTACGGCCGCCTCCCTGACCTCCTCGGGCCCGTCCGTGTCGGGGAAGCCCTGCCCGAGGTTGATCGACCCGGTGCGCTGGGCCAGGGCCGACATCTCGGCGAAGATCGTCGTTCCGAACTCGGCGAGCCGACGGTTGAGGAAGGGGCGCGCGGTGGAGGTCATGCGGGCCATCCTCCGCCGAAGCTCTGGAGTTCCTCAACTCTGCTTTGGCCGTGGAACGCCGTGGGAATCCCCGTCTCACGCAAGGGACGAGGCGCCCACGGGGGGCCGCTTCGGGGGAATCGGAAGGAGGGTGACGCCATGTTCATCGGCTTCATCCTGGTGGCGGTCGCGGTCGTCGTGCTGGTGGCGGTGCTCGCCTCCGTCAGCGAGACCGGGCGCAACCGCCGCCGCAACCGGGGGCGGTACACGACCACGTACAGCCGTCACCGCGGCGGCAGCGGCAGCGGGAGCAGCGGCTGGTGGGTCGGCGGGGACAGCGGCGGCAGCTCGTGCGGGGGCGGCTCGTCCTGCGGGAGCAGCTCCTCCTGCGGCGGCGGTTCGTCGTCGTGCGGTGGTGGCGGCGGATGCGGCGGAGGCAGCTGACACGGGGCAGCCGAGCTCCGAACGGGGGAACGCATCCGTGTGCGGCGCCCGCCGGGTCCGACCCGGCGGGCGCCCGCGTCTGCCGGGGCGCTCCGGCGTACGCCGTCGTCGTTCAGGCGTACGCCCAGATTGAACAGTTGACCAGTGAAGCCCTCTGAGGGATGGAAACCCTACGAAGTTGGGTAAAAACGCTGTGGGGGCGCCACAGTTCATGATTCGCTCTAAATCACCTAAGCAGCCCCTCGGACCGTCCCTCGGAACCGTCCGGCGACTGGGCTGACCGGGCCGAACACCCGGTGCCGACCGGGATGCACCGGACCCACACCGCCTTCTTTTGCGTGCTAGCGGAGCCGATCCATGCTCACGACCCTGAAGACCTCCTACACCGACACGCGCGCGGCCGACCTCGCCTGGGCCCTCGGGCGCGAGCCGCTCCCCGCACTGGCCACCCTCGACCTCGAACTGACCCGGGCAAAGCTGCAGTTGAGGCTCCTGGGCGCCTCGCACCAGGTGCTCCTGGAGGAGGACCAGGTCAACTGTTCGGAAACCGTGGCGTGCATCCCCGGCAGCAGCACCCCGCTCCCGCTGGGCGTGGCCAAGCGGGTGGGCGACTGGGAGTACGAGTTCGCCGCGCGGGTGGAGGTGCTCTCGCCCGGGTCCTTCGCGGGCCGCGCCCAGGAGCTGCTCGCCCTGGTCTCCGACCACCCCCACGGCCTCGCGGGCGTCTTCCCCGGCAGCCCGCACGCCTTCACCGCGCTGCTGGCCCACCGGCACGAGGGGCAGGTCCACTGGCGCACCTGGCACGCCTATCCCCAGGACGGCCAGCTGGTCGCCACCCGCACCCGGGTCGGCGTCCGCGTCCCGGCCGCCGCCGCGTGAGGGCGCACCCCGGCGAAAGGGCTCCGCAAGCGCTTCACGGTCACCCGGCGCTGAAACGTCCTGCGGCCGACCGGCCCTGACTTCCACCCCTGTGGGTGACGAAGCGTGCTGGACCGGTGACGTAACGTCGCATCGTGATCGAACCGCACGCCCCCGCCCCGCCCGGCGCCCCGCCGCCGTGGCGCGGGCCCGCGCGGCTGCCCGTCCGGCCGGACACCGGGCGCTTCCTGGTCCTGGCGTGCGTGTTCGTCTGCGCGGCGTGCGGGCTGGTGTACGAGCTCGAACTCGTCGCGTTCGCCTCGTACCTGATGGGCGACTCGGTCACCCAGGCCTCCGTCGTGCTGTCCGTGATGGTCTTCGCGATGGGCATCGGCTCCCTCGCCGCGAAACGGCTGCGCCCGCGCGCGGCCGCCGGGTTCGGCGCGGTCGAGGCGATCCTCGCCCTCGTCGGCGGATGCAGCGCGATGGCGCTGTACGCGGTGTTCGCCTGGACCGGCGCCTGGGGCGGCCTGTGGGCGGGCGGGCCGCGCGCCCTGCTGGTCACCTTCTCCCTCGCCACCGGCCTGCTCATCGGCGCCGAGGTGCCGCTGCTGATGGAGCTGATACAGCGCATCCGCCGGCAGGACGCGGGCGGCGCCGTCGCCGACCTGTTCGCCGCCGACTACGTGGGCGCCCTCGTCGGCGGCCTCGCCTTCCCCTTCCTGCTGCTGCCCTTCCTCGGCCAGCTCACCAGCGCCATGCTCACCGGCGCGGTCAACGTCGTCGTCGGCGGCGCCCTGGTCCTCGGCCTGTTCCGCGGCGACCTCACCCGCCGCGCCCGCTGGATGCTGGTCGGCATCAACCTCACCGTCCTCGGCGTCCTCGCCGCCGGCGCCGTACTCGTCGACGACTTCGAGCGGGCCGCCCGCGAGGCCGTGTACGGGCAGGACGTGCGCGTGGCGCTGCAGACCGGCGTGCAGGAGGTCGTCCTCACCGGCGGCACCGGCGGCCGCCCCCTCGACCTGTTCCTCGACGGGCGGCTGCGGGTCAGCGGACGCGACGAACGCCGTTACCACGAGGCGCTCGTCCACCCCGCGATGAACGGCCCCCACGCGCGCGTGCTCGTCCTCGGCGGCGGCGACGGCCTCGCCGCCCGCGAGGTGCTGCGCCATCGGGACGTCGTCCGGGTCGACATCGTCGAACTCGACGCGGGCGTGGTCCGCCTCGCCCGCAGCGACCCGGCCCTCGCCGCCCTCAACGGCCGTGTGTACGACGACCCGCGCGTCCACGTCAGCATCGCCGACGCCTTCAGCCGGCTGCGCGGAGCGCCCTCGGCGGCGTACGACGTCGTCGTCGCGGACCTGCCGGACCCGGGCATCACCGCCAGCGCCAAGCTGTACTCGCAGGAGTTCTACGGCCTCGCCCGCCACGTCCTCGCCCCCGGGGGCCGGCTGGTCGTCCACGCGGGCCCGGTCACCGTGCGCCCCCGCGCCTTCTGGACGGTCGACGCCACCCTGCGCGCGGCGGGCCTCGCCACCACGCCCTACCGCATCGACGGCCGCGCCGCCGGTTTCGCCGCCGGCCCCGACCGCACCGCCGAGGCGGCCCGCACCCCGCACGACTGGGGCTTCCTCCTCGCCGCCACGGACGGCCCGCCGCCCCTGCACGTCACCGGCGTGCCCCGCACCCTCGACGACACCGACCTCGCCGAGGGCGCGCGGGCCGCCCTGCGGACCAGGATCGCGGACGCGCCGGTGTCGACGCTGGTGCACCCGCGGTACTAGCCGGACGCGCGGGCGGCCCGCCTCCCGCCCCGAGGGGCAGCAGGCGGGTCGCCGGATTCCCCCGCCGGTGTGGCTGCCGTGGCGCAGACGACGTTCCCCACGATCCGTCCCCCGTGCCGCCGTTGTGCCACCGACGCCACGGGCGCCGCACCGCCCCGCTCATCCCGCACCGGGTGGAATCCGGCGCCAACCCGTGCGGTAGCCGCGCGGCTCCTACAACTTCCGCGGTACGTACGGTGGTTGACGCCCCGCCCCGACATGGTCAACGGCCTCGCCCCGCTGCTCGCCGTGTACACCGTCGCCTCCCTGCGCCCGCTGCGCACCGCCGCCGCGTGCGGGGCGCTGCTCGCCGCGATCTGGATCTACGCCGGGCTGCTCAGCACCTCCGCCAACATGGCGTCCGTCGTCGCCCAGGCCGTCGGCCTGCTCGCCGCGGTGACCGCGGTGCACGGCGGCGACGCCCTGTTCGCGCCCGCCGTCACCCGGCGCCTGGTGGAGGCCTGCACCGGCCGTGCCGGAACCCGCTCCGGCGGCCAACCCCCGCCCGCTCTGGAGGCGTTGACCGGCCCCGAGGCCGAGGTGCTCCGCCTGGTCGCGCGCGGCCTGACCAACGCCGAGGCCGCCGACCGGCTCTTCATCAGCGAGGCCACCGTCAAGACCCGCCTCAACCGCACGATGACCAAGCTGGGCCTCACCACCGGGCGCAGGCGGTGGTGGTGGCGTACGAGACGGGCTGGTCACTCCGGGAGAGGCGCGCGAGTGACCCGGCGCCGTCGGAGGGGGTGTTTTCCGGCCGGGTCTGGGTAGGCTCCGACGACATGGAGCATGAGGTGCGGGTCCCGGTTTCCGTCGAGCGGGTGCGGGCTGCGCTGGCCGATCCCGCGCGTGTCGCCCGCGCGGTCCCCGGGCTCCAGCAGGAGGCGGGGGCCGACCCCGTCGCCGGCCGCCTGAAGCTCCGTATCGGCGGCACGACCATCACCTACCGGGGCACGGCGTCCGTGTCCGCCCGCGAGGACGGCACCTGCACCGTCGAGGGCGAGGCCACCGAGGTCCGTGGCGGCGGCTCCGCCAAGTTCGCCCTCACCGTCACGCCGCGGGAGACCGAGGACGGCACGGCACTCGTCTTCGGCGGTACGGGGTCGGTGGACGGCCGCGCCGCCGACCTGGCGCCGGAGACGGTGAGCACCGCGCTCACCCGGCTGCTGACCCGGTTCGCGGAGAACCTGGGGGAGGAGGCCGAGGCGGAGGAGGCCGAGGCGCCCGAGGCGGAGGTTTCCGACACCGGCGCGGAGGTTCCCGAGGCCGGGGAGGAGGCGTCGGCGTCCGTCTTCGAGACGGAGGTCCCGCCGCCGTCCCTGGACCCCCTCGCCGACGACCTCGACGAACCCTCCGAGCCCCTCGCCGAAGCCGCCCACGCCCGCCGCACGATGATCGGCCGCAGCGCCGAGGAGGTCGACCACGCGCCGCCGCGGGGCCGGTACGCCCCCGTTCCGGCGCCGCAGACGGCCACCGCGGGCACCGCACTGCGCTGGGCGGCGCCGGCGGCGGCGCTGGTGGTGGCGTCGGTGATCGTCGCGGGCAGGGCCCTGCGCAACCGCCGCCGCTTCTAGGTACGCAGGGCCGTTCAGGCGCCTCCATGCGGGCGGGTCCGCCGCGCGGTCGCGACCAGCCGCACACGGCCCGCACGCGACCCAGCCGCATATGGCCCGCACGCGACCCGGCCGCATACGGCCCGCAGGCGACGGCCGCATACGGCCCGCAGGCGACCCGGCCGCATACGGCCCGCAGGCGACCCGGCCGCATACGGCCCGCAGGCGACCCAGCCGCATACGGCCCGCAGGCGACCCAGCCGTATACGGCCCGCAGGCGACCCAGCCGCATGCGGCCCCGCACGCGACCGGCCGCATAAGGCCCGCAGGCGACCACAATGAGCCACCCTTCCCCCGCCCGGGTGATCACGCGAGTATGGTCACCCCGTGAGTAACGAAGAGATCACGCTGACCGCGGGCGACGCGGAACTGACGATCACCCCCGACAACGGGGGCCGCCTCAGCAGCCTCAAAGTCGCCGGCGGCGAACTCCTCAGGCAGGGCGACCGCTTCGGCTGCTTCCCGATGGTCCCCTGGTGCGGCCGCACCAGGGACGGCCGCTTCCGTGACGGTGCCGTGGAACACCAGCTGCCCCTCAACGCCCCGCCCCACGCCATCCACGGCACCACGCGGGACGGCGCCTGGTCCGTCGCCCGGACAGGCGAGGACGAGGCCGTCATCACCTACGACCTCGTCGACCCCTGGCCCTACACCGGCCGCGTCACCCACGTCGTCGCCCTCACGCCCGACTTCGTCACGCTCACCATGGCCGTCGAGACGTACGAGTCGTCGTTCCCGGCGCAGATCGGCTGGCACCCCTGGTTCAACAGGACCCTGAACGGCACCGCCGCCGTCCTCGCATTCGACCCCGCCTGGCAGGAGGAGCGCGGCGAGGACCACCTCCCCACCGGCCGCCGGATCGACCCCCGGCCCGGCCCCTGGGACGACTGCTTCGGCATGCCCGACGGCGTCGACGTCACCCTCACCTGGCCCGGCCTGCTGGAGCTGAAGGTGACCAGCCCCGAGCGCTGGGTCGTCGTCTACGACGAGCAGGAGGCGGCCGTGTGCGTGGAGCCGCAGACCGGCCCGCCCAACGGCCTGAACACCGCCCCGCGCCTGGTCACGCCGCTGGACCCGCTGGAGGCCACCACGACCTGGAGCTGGAGGCGGCTCTAAGCTGTCAGGCATGACGGACGTTCGCGCGGCGCTGCTGCAGCAGATCAAGGACAAGGCCGTGGTGCACGGCAAGGTGACCCTCTCCTCGGGTCTGGAGGCCGACTACTACGTCGACCTGCGCCGCATCACCCTCGACGGCGAGGCCGCCCCGCTGGTCGGCCAGGTGCTGCTCGACCTCACCGCGGACCTGGACTTCGACGCGGTCGGCGGTCTCACCATGGGTGCCGACCCGGTCGCCGCAGCGATGCTGCACGCCGCCGCCGCGCGCGGCAGGCGCCTGGACGCCTTCGTCGTCCGCAAGGCCGCCAAGGCGCACGGCCTGCAGCGCCGGGTCGAGGGCCCGGACATCAAGGGCCGCCGTGTGCTGGTCGTCGAGGACACCTCCACCACGGGCGGCTCGCCGCTGACCGCCGTGGAGGCCGTGCGCGAGGCCGGCGCCGAGGTCGTGGCCGTCGCGACGATCGTCGACCGGGCCACCGGCGCCGCGGAGAAGATCCAGGACGGCGCGGGTGTGCCGTACCTCTTCGCGTACGCCAAGGACGAACTCGGCCTCGACTGACCGTCCCTACTCGCGGGTAGTGACCGCCCGCTGGACCACGCCTGGACCTTCCGGCCAAGTCTGGAAAGATGGGGCCGACGATGACGTCGCCCCCATGGTCTAGGTCAGGGCCGTAGCACCACAAACGCCCACCCGCACATACAAGGAGCGGACAGATGCCCATCGCAACCCCCGAGGTCTACAACGAGATGCTCGACCGGGCGAAGGCAGGCAAGTTCGCCTACCCGGCCATCAACGTCACCTCGTCGCAGACGCTGCATGCGGCACTGCGCGGCTTCGCCGAGGCCGAGAGCGACGGCATCATCCAGATCTCCACGGGTGGCGCGGAGTTCCTGGGCGGCCAGCACGACAAGGACATGGTCACCGGCGCCGTCGCCCTGGCCGAGTTCGCGCACATCGTCGCCAAGAAGTACGACGTGACGGTCGCCCTGCACACCGACCACTGCCCCAAGGACAAGCTCGACGGCTACGTCCGCCCGCTGCTCGCCATCTCCGAGGAGCGCGTCGCCCGCGGCGAGAACCCGCTGTTCCAGTCGCACATGTGGGACGGCTCCGCGGAGACCCTCGCCGACAACCTGTCCATCGCCCAGGAGCTGCTGGAGCGCGCCCGCGCCGCCAGGATCATCCTCGAGGTCGAGATCACCCCGACCGGCGGCGAGGAGGACGGCGTCACCCACGAGATCAACGACGAGCTGTACACCACCGTCGACGACGCCATCCGCACCGCCGAGGCCCTCGGCCTGGGCGAGAAGGGCCGCTACCTGCTCGCCGCGTCCTTCGGCAACGTCCACGGCGTGTACAAGCCCGGCAACGTCGTGCTCCGTCCCGAGCTGCTGAAGGAGCTGAACGACGGCGTCGCGGCCAAGTTCGGAAAGTCGTCCCCGTTCGACTTCGTCTTCCACGGCGGCTCCGGCTCCACCGCCGAGGAGATCGCCACCGCGCTGGAGAACGGCGTCGTGAAGATGAACATCGACACCGACACCCAGTACGCCTTCACCCGCCCGGTCGCCGGCCACATGTTCGCCAACTACGACGGCGTGCTGAAGATCGACGGCGAGGTCGGCAACAAGAAGGCCTACGACCCGCGGACCTGGGGCAAGCTCGCCGAGGCGTCCATGGCGGCGCGTGTCGTCGAGGCCTGCGCGAACCTGCGCTCGACGGGCACGAAGATCAAGTAAGCCTCGTCTCTCCGCTGCGAGCCCGGCGCCTCGGCGCCGGGCTCGCCGTTTGCCGGGCTCGCCGTTTGCCGGGCTCGCCGTTTGCCGGGCGGTGTGCGTTTACTGGGGTCATGCCCGACGTCCGGCTGGCCTCCGCGCAGGGCCGATGGATCCTGCTGACCACCGTGCTCGGCTCCAGCATGGCCCTGCTGGACTCGACCGTCGTCAACGTCGCCCTGCCGGCGATCGGGCGGGACCTCGACGCCTCGCTCGCCGGGCTCCAGTGGACCGTCAACGCGTACATGCTGACGCTGGCCGGTCTGATCCTGCTCGGCGGCTCGCTGGGCGATCACTACGGGCGGCGGAAGATCTTCGTCGTCGGCGTGGTGTGGTTCGCCGCGGCGTCCCTGCTGTGCGGACTCGCCCCCAACGCCGGCGTGCTCATCGCCGCGCGCGCGTTGCAGGGGGTCGGCGGGGCGCTGCTCACGCCCGGCTCACTCGCCCTGATCCAGGCGTCATTCCACCCCGACGACCGGGGGCGGGCGGTCGGCCTGTGGTCCGGGTTCGGCGGCATCGGGGCCGCCGTCGGGCCCTTCCTCGGCGGCTGGCTGGTGGACGGGCCCGGATGGCGCTGGGTGTTCCTGCTGAACGTGCCGCTGGCCCTGCTGTGCGTGCCGGTGGCGCTGCGGCATGTGCCCGAGTCCGGGGACGGGCGGACGCACGGCCGGTTCGACGTCCTCGGCGCGGTGCTGGGGGCGGCGGCACTCGCGCTGGTGACGTACGCGCTGATCGAGGCCCGCGGGGGCGGGGCCGTGGTGTGGGCCGCGGCCGTGCTGGGCGTGGTCCTCGGCGTCGCGTTCGTGCGGGTCGAGCGGCGCCGGCCCGATCCGATGCTGCCGCCGGACATCTTCGCCTCGCGGCAGTTCACCGCGGTCAATCTGGTCACGCTGTGCGTGTACGCGGCGTTCGGGGGCTTCTTCTTCCTGTCGGTGGTTCAACTGCAGGTCGTCTCCGGGTACAGCGCGCTCGCGGCGGGGACGGCGTTGCTGCCGACGACCGTGCTGATGCTGCTGTTCTCGGCGCGGGCCGGGGAGCTGGGGGAGCGGGTGGGGCCGCGGCTGCCGCTCACCGTCGGGCCGCTGCTGTGCGCGGCCGGGATGCTGCTGATGACGCGGGTGGGGGAGGGGGCGTCCTATGTGCGGGACGTGCTGCCCGCGCTGCTCGTCCTCGGCCTCGGCATGGTCACGCTGGTCGCTCCGCTGACCGCGACCGTGCTGGCCTCCGTCGACACCGCCCGGGCCGGGCTGGCCAGCGGGATCAACAACGCCGCTGCCCGGGCGGCGGGGCTGGTGGCGGTCGCGGCGCTGCCGCTCGTCGCGGGGATGGGCGCCGAGGCGTACCGGTCGGCCTCCGCCTTCGACGCGGCGTTCGGCCGGGCCATGCCCGTGTGCGCGGGGGTGCTGGTGGTGGGCGCCGCCGTCGCCTTCACGACGGTACGCCGCCCCGACCCGGGCTGCCGCCGCCCCGAATGCCGCACCCACGCGTCGGTGACCACACCCCCACTGGAGGGCGAGCGCCTCCCCTGACCCCCCCTGTGGCCACCGGGATGCCTGCGGCGGCCTGCGCGGGTCGGGTGGTCGGTTGCGGTAGCGCACCGGGTTCGGTGGGTGGGCCGGGGCCGGGCCGGGGGGTTGTCCGTCCTCGGTCCGGCGATCCGGTCGGCCGGGAGGTCCAACCGGGCCCCGGGGGCCGGGGGGCGCTTCCCCTTGTACGCACCTGACGGCAGCCCCCCAGGGGCGCGGGGAACTGCGCGACCAGCCACGGACGGCCCGCACGCGCGCACGGCGGTACGAGCCCGGCGGGGTGGGCGGTCTTTCAGGGGCGCGGGGAACTGCGCGACCGACCACGAACGGCCCGCACGCGCGCACGGCGGAACGAACCCTGCCGGGATGGCGGTCTTTTCAGGGGCGCGGGGAACTGCGCGACCAGCCACGAACGACCCGCACCCGCGCACGGCGGTAAAGCCCCGCTTGAGATGGCGTGGCACGCACCCCTCAGGGCAAGAACAGGCACCCTCACCCCACCCCCCGTCCGCTGAAGCCGAACGCAGTGGCATGTACCAGACTGGAGGTCATGACGATTCACGAGAACCTCCTCGGGGGCCCGCCCCCGACCCACCTCCCCGACGACCCCGAGCCGCGCGAGCTCCTCGCGAGCGGCACCCCCGCCGCGGAGGTCGCCGCGAAGTACCCGACGTCCTCCCTGGCCTGGGCCCGCCTGGCCGACGAGGCGTTCGAGCGGGGCAGCGTCGTGGAGTCGTACGCCTACGCCCGCACGGGCTACCACCGCGGCCTCGACGCCCTGCGCCGCAACGGCTGGAAGGGCCACGGCCCGGTCCCGTGGGAGCACGAGCCGAACCGCGGCTTCCTGCGGGCCCTGCACGGCCTCGCCCGGGCCGCGCAGTCGATCGGTGAGCAGGAGGAGTACGAGCGCTGCTCGCAGTTCCTGAAGGACTCCTCCCCGACGGCGGCCCAGACCCTGGGCTAGGGGTTGTCCCTGGTGCGGGCCCGGCCGTGTGATCAGGTCGGGCCTTGCACTTTGCGGGGGTGACGTCCGAGGATGCCGGTGGGGACCGGGGCCCCCGTGTCGGTAACGGCAGGGGCGGACCGCTACCCGGAGTACACAACAGGAGACAGCGATGTCCCACGAGGCTCACGAGCCCGAGACTCCGCATCTCGATTTCCAGGGCACGACGCCGTACGAGGACTACGTCAAGGCGGACGTGCTCACCCACCTCCAGCACACCCTCTCCGACGATCCCGGAGAGATGGTCTTCCTGGTCACGACCCAGGTGATGGAGTTGTGGTTCACCGTCATCGTGCACGAGTGGGAGACCGCCGCCCACGCCCTGCGCGGCGACGACGTGCCCACCGCGCTGGCCGCCCTGAAGCGTTCCGTGCGCGAGCTGGAGGCCCTCAACGCCTCCTGGAAGCCCCTCGCGCACCTCACGCCGGCCCAGTTCAACTCGTACCGCAGCGCTCTCGGCGAGGGCTCCGGCTTCCAGTCGGCGATGTACCGGCGGATGGAGTTCCTGCTCGGCGAGAAGTCGGCGTCCATGCTCGTCCCGCACCGCGGCGCGCCCCGTGTGCACGCCGAGCTGGAGAAGGCGCTGCACGAGCCGAGCCTGTACGACGAGGTGCTGCACTTCCTCGCGCGGCGCGGCCACGCGATCCCGGAGGCGGTGCTCAAGCGTGACATCACCCAGCGCTACGAGCCCTCCGACGAGGTCGAGGCCGCCTGGACGGCCGTCTACTCCGGCGACCCCGGCGACGAGGCCGCCCGCCTCGGCGAGGCGCTGACGGACGTCGCCGAGCTGGTCTGGCGCTGGCGCAACGACCACCTGGTCGCCACCCGCCGCGCGATGGGCGCCAAGCAGGGGACCGGCGGCTCGGCCGGTGTCGCCTGGCTGGAGAAGCGGGCCCGCAAGAACGTCTTCCCCGAGCTGTGGACGGCGAGGTCCCATGTCTGAGCTGAGGGCCAAGGCGCAGAAGCTGGACGCCGTCGACGAACTCGCCGCCAAGCGCGGCGAGTTCGTCCTCGACGACGTCGTCTACCTCGACGGCAACTCCCTGGGCGCCCTGCCCGCCGCCGTCCCCGGCCGGGTAGAGGACGTCGTACGGCGGCAGTGGGGCGAGCTGCGTATCCGGTCGTGGGAGGAGAGCGGCTGGTGGACCGCGCCCGAGCGGATCGGCGACCGCATCGCCCCGCTGGTCGGCGCGGCGGCGGGCCAGATCGTGGTCGGGGACTCGACGAGCGTCAATGTCTTCAAGGCGCTTGTCGCGGCGATCCGTATGGCGGGCGAGGACCGCGACGAGGTGCTGGTCGACGCCACCACCTTCCCCACCGACGGCTACATAGCCGAGTCGGCCGCCCGTCTGACCGGCCGTACGCTGCGGCCGGTGACCCCGGCGGAGGTGCCGTCGGCGCTGACCGGCCGCACGGCCGCGGTGCTCCTCAACCACGTCGACTACCGCACGGGCCGGCTGCACGACCTGCCGGCCCTCACGGCCGCGGTCCGCGACGCGGGCGCCGTCTCCGTCTGGGACCTGTGCCACAGCGCGGGTGCCCTGCCTGTCGGCCTGGACGAGCACGGCGTCGACCTCGCCGTCGGCTGCACGTACAAGTACCTGAACGGCGGGCCCGGTTCACCGGCGTACCTCTACGTACGACGTGATCTGCAGGACCGCTTCGATTCCCCGCTGCCCGGCTGGAACTCCCACGCCGAGCCCTTCGGCATGCGCTCCTCCTACGAGCCGGGGAACGGGGCCCTCCGCGGCCGTGTCGGCACGCCCGACATCCTCTCCATGCTCGCCCTGGAGGCTGCCCTGGAGGTCTGGGAGGGGGTGTCGGTGGACACCGTCCGCGCCAAGTCCCTCGCCCTGACCGACTTCTTCCTGGAGTGCGTCGCCGAGTACGTCCCCGAGGGCCGTGTGGAGTCCCTCACCCCTGTCGCCCACGCGGAACGCGGCAGCCAGGTCGCCCTGCGCTGCGACGACGCCGGCGACGTCATGCGCCACCTGATCGACCGAGGCGTCATCGGCGACTTCCGCGCCCCCGACGTCCTCCGCTTCGGCTTCACCCCCCTGTACGTGACCTACGCGGAAACGGAACACGCGGCCCGCGTACTGTCCGAACTCCTGGCCTGACCCCACGGCCGCGTATGGAGGTAACGCCCCGCTCGGAGGGCCGCCCCCGAACACGGCTGGGCGCCAGTGCCCCAAGGGGCGCGGGGAACTGCGCGCCTGGCCACGGACGGCTCGCGGTCGCGTAGGGCGGGAAGACCCTGGTAGGGAGGGCGGTCTTTCAGGGGCGCGGGGAACTGCGCGCCTGGCCACGGACGGCTCGCGGTCGCGTAGGGCGGGAAGACCCTGGTAGGGAGGGCGGTCTTTCAGGGGCGCGGGGAACTGCGCGCCTGGCCACGACGGCCCGCGGTCGCGTACGGCGGGAAGACCCCGGCCGCCCCACCGCCGCACACCTCTCAGCCGCAGGCCCCCGTGCCACCAGGGCTCCCCCCGACGAACACCCCCGCCACCGCCGCCGCGTAGGCAGCCCGCGCAGCCCGCTCGGCGGCAGCGGCATCCGGCGCGACCCCGGTCGTCAGCAACTGGTAGTACAGCGGGGCCGACACCGCCCGCACGACATCCCCCGCATCCGTACCCGCAGGCAACTCCCCACGCACCACGCCCTGTTCCACACAAGGCGCCCATTCAGCCACCCGCACCTCGTAGAACCGGGCGAGCGCCTCCGCCGTACGCGCGTCACACGTCGCCGCGGCGATCACCGCCCGGAACAACGCCCCCTGCCGGGCATCGGCCAGCGTCCGCCGGACCAGGGCCGCGTTCGCCCGCAGGTCCCCGAGCACGGACCCGGTCTCCTCGCGCGGCAGCGACTGCTCGGCCATGTCGGCGAGCAGGTCGGCGACCAGCCCGGTCACCGAGCCCCAGCGCCGGTAGACCGTCGTCTTGCCCACCTCGGCCCGCCGCGCGACGTCCGCGAGATCGAGGTGCGCGAACCCCTGCTCGGCCAGCACATCGCCGGCCGCGCGCAGAACGGCCGCGCGCACACGCGCTGTACGCCCTCCGGGACGTACGGTGCCGGGTTCGGCGGACATGGGCGACCTCCTCGTACGGCTTGCTCCAGTGCTCAGCCCTTGAGGGCAGCGTAACGAAACAGCAGAACCGTTTAATCCTCACCCTGCGTGAACATCCCCGTGTCCGCGCACGTCACGGGCCTGATACCGTCCCCGCCAACGGCCGGAGTTCTGCCGGTCGATCTCACCCGGTCCGCCACATCCGTTTCGCCGCTGAGAGGTTGGAGCATGCCGGACGACGCCGCAGCAGCACGGGCAGCCGCCGAGGAGGAGTCGGCGTTCTCGCACCCGCCCGTCGACCCCGACGTCACCGCCGCGTACGGCGACCACCCCGACCAGCTGATCGACTTCTACGCCCCGCGCGTCCAGGCCGGACCCGGCGGCCCCGCCCCGCTGGTCGTCGTCCTGCACGGCGGCGCGTGGCGGGCGCCGTACGACCGCGCGCACATCAGCCCGTTCGCGGGCTTCCTGGCCCACCGGGGGTTCGGCGTGGCGAGCGTGGAGTACCGGCGCGGGGCCCTGGAGGCGCCGGGCGAGGGCGGGCCCGTCGCGGGCCGCTGGCCGGACACCTTCGACGACGTCGCCGCCGCGCTGGACGCCCTGCCCGGCCTCGCCCGCGAGGCGCTGCCCCAGACCGACCCGCGCCGCACGGTGGTCACGGGTCACTCCGCGGGCGGCCACCTCGCGCTGTGGGCCGCGGCCCGGCATGTGCTGCCCGTGGACGCCCCCTGGCGCCTGGACCGGCCCGCGCCCCTGCGCGGCGTCGTCGCCCTCGCGCCCATCGCCGACTTCACGGTCGCCGAGAAGCTCGGCGTCTGCGGCGGGGCCGCGCGCCAACTCCTGGGAGGGGACGCGGGCTTCACCGAGCGCCTGCCGTACGCCGACCCCGCGCTCCTGCTCCCCACCGGCATCGCCACCACCCTGGTCCAGGGCCGCACCGACGACGTCGTCCCGTACGCCGTCGCCGACGCCTACGCCGACGCCGCCGCGAAGGCCGGCGAGGTGGTCGGCGTGACCCTGCTGGAGGACGTCGGGCACTTCCCGCTGATCGACCCGGTGGCCGACGCGTGCGCGGTGGTGGCGGAGGAGATCGCGCAACTGGCCTGGTGAGGGGGACGCGTACCGGTCCGTCCGGGAGGCGGACGGCGGCCCGGGCGGCCCCCGGTGATACCCGTAATACCTGAGAGCTACGCGGCAGAAGAGCTCTTCGGCGGGACGCGAGCGACAGACCTCGATCCATAACTTTCCCACCAGAGCGGCCCGATGAGCGGGCCGGCTGGAGGGGAGGACGGCCGTGGGCCTGCGCAGAAGGCGCGTCGGGGCGGGGACCGGGCGGAGACGGGCAGTTGCCGGGCAGGCGGCAGCCGAGCGTGCGGCGGCCGGGTGGGCAGTTGCCGGGCGTGCGGCGGCCGGGTGGGTAGTTGCCGGGCGGGCGGCGGCGGGGTGGGCAGTTGCCGGGCGGACGGCGGCCGTGCGGTCGGAGGCCGGGCGTCCAGCGATCGTCGGTGTCGGTGTCGGTGTCGGTGTCGGTGTGAGCGTGGGCGACGGCGACGGCGACGGCGACGGCGCAGCGCATCGGCCGGGTGAGGAACCGGCAGCCCGGCGTCGGCTCCGGCTTCGTGCCCTGCTCACCACCCTCCTCGTGGCCGCTCTCGTGCTGCCGCTCTCCGCCGCCGCCCGGCCGCGGATCCCCGCTCCCGCACCGGCGAGGACCGGTCCCGTCACCGCCGCCACGCTGGAGGGGGTGTACGCCGCCCACCGGGCCAACGCCGCGTGGGCGTCCCGCATGGCGCAGGAGCACGGCGACCGGCACAGAGCGCGCGTGGAGCGGGCCCTGGCCGCCCCGTCCCGGGGTCTGCTGTCCTTCGACGGCCGCGGGGAGGGCCGGGCCGTGGAGGTTTTCGGCGATCTGGCGCGGGCCGACCGTGTCGCCGTGCTGGTGCCCGGCTCCGACACCTCGCTCGACACCTACGACCGCTTCCGCGCGGGCGCCCTCGCCCTGCACCGGCGCCTGACCGCACAGGCCCCGGCCACGACCACCACGGCGGTCGTCGCCTGGCTGGGCTACGACACCCCGGGCACGGTCAGCGCGGCGGTGCTGACCACGGACCGCGCGGAGGAAGGGGCCGCCCGGCTCCGGGAGTTCCTGCGCACCCTGCACGGCGTCACCGGGTCCCGTGCGGCCGTGGCCCTGCTCTGCCACTCCTACGGCTCGGTGGTCTGCGCCCGTGCGGCCGAACGGGCATCCGTCGACGACCTGGTCCTCCTAGGCAGCCCGGGCACCGGAGCGGACAGCGCGGCGGACCTGCACACCCGGGCCCGGGTGTGGGCGGCCCGCGGCTCCGACGACTGGGTGGGCGAAGTGCCGCACATACGGGCCGACCTGCTCGTCACCACCGTCGGCTTCGGCACCGACCCGGTCTCCCCGGCCTACGGCGCCCGGGTCTTCGCGGCCGGCGCCGGTGGCCACAGCGACTACTTCACCCCGGGCTCGGTCGCGCTGGCCAACCTCGCGCGGATCGTCCTCGGCGACACGTCGGAGGTGAGCCGTGGCTGACCGGACTGCGGGCCCCCTGCGAGCCCGCATACGCCGCTCGGCCGCCCGTCTCGACGCGGCCACCCCGCCCGGCCGGGACCGCGCGGTCGACGCCCTGCGCGCCCTCGCGATCCTCGGTGTGGTGCTGGGGCACTGGCTGGTGACCGCGCTGGTCGCCGACGGCGGCAGCCTGCGCACCGCGAGCCCGCTCGGGGACATGCCGTGGCTGGCGCCGATCTCCTGGGCCTTTCAGACGCTGGCCGTGTTCTTCCTCGTCGGCGGGCATGTGGCGACCCGCGGACTCGCCGCCGCGCGGGCGCAGGGGGTCCCGTACCGGCGGTGGCTGGCGCTGCGGCTGGCCCGGCTGTTCCGGCCGGTGGCGGCCGTGCTGGGGCTGTGGACCGTGGTCACGGTGGCGCTGCTGCTGTCCGGCACGGACCTGGGCACCGTACGGACGCTGGTCAAGCTGGCGTTGTCGCCGCTGTGGTTCCTGCTGGTCCTCGCCGGGCTGACGGCGGCGACGCCGCTGCTGGCCCGGCTGCATCCGCTGTGGCCGCTGGCGGTCGTCGTCCACGTCGACCTGGTGCGCTTCGGCCTGGGCGGCCCGGCATGGCTCGGCTGGGTGAACCTCGCCGCGGGCTGGGCGGTGCCGTACACGCTGGGCGCGGCCTGGACGCGCGGTGAGCTGGAGGGCCGCCGGGCCGGGTGGCTGCTGCTGGCCGGCGGTGTGCCGGTGACGGCCGCGCTGGTGGCATGGGCGGGCTGTCCGGCGTCGATGGTCGGGGTGCCGGGCGCCGCGGTCTCCAACCTCAACCCTCCGACGCTGGCCGCCGTCACCTTCGGCATGGCCCAGTGCGGACTGGCGCTGCTGATGCGGGGGCGGCTGCGCCGGGCGACGGCACGGCCGGTGGTGTGGGCGGTGGTGGCGGTCGCCAACCTCTTCGCCATGACGATCTTCCTGTGGCATCAGACGGCCCTGATGGCCACGACCGCGGCCGTGCTCCCCGTCGGGCCGCTGCCCGGCCTGCACACGGCCCCCGACGGCCTGGACTGGGTCGCGGCCCGGCTGGCCTGGCTGCCGGTGTTCGTCTGCGTCCTCGCGGTGTGCTGGGCGGCGTTCCGGCACCGCGAGCAGGACGGCCGCCGGGGTCGGGCCCGCCCGGTGAAGGTGTTCCGGCCGCGCGGCGGCCCGTCGGACGGCGGCCATGGGGCCGTCGTCGAGGAGGTACGGCATGTCTAGGGTGAGGGGTATGAGGGGCACGGGGGACGCGGCAGGGCCGCCGCGGCGGTCCGACGCGCACGGAGCCCGGTCCGGGCTGCGGACCCTGCGCGAGGACCTGTGGACGTTCGACGCGGCACCGCTGCCGCCGTCGCTGTGGCTGCGCTGGCTGCCGCACGGACTGGTCTGCCTGGTCGCGGTGATCGTGATCGGCACCGACGCGTCCCTGCTGAACGACACCTACGGGGAGAACGCCCAGTACGCGCTGCTGCTCGCGCTGGGGCAGGGCGCGGCCCTGATCCTGGCGCTGTGGCGGCCGGTGCCGGCCTGGCTGCTGTCGACGACGGCCGCCGTCGTCACCGCCCTGTCGACCCGCTCCCAGCTGATCTCCGGTCAGGCCGAACCGGACGTCGCCTGGCCGTGGGCGGCGCCCGCCCTGATAGCCCACGCCCTGGTGCTGCTGCTGCTCGCCCTGCGGCTCCCGACCCGGGTGGCCGTCGAAGCGCTCGGCGTGACCGCGCTGGCCACGTATGTCGTGCAGGGTCTCGTCGGTGGCGCGAACTACGGCGGGACCGGGGTGACGGCGGTGGCCGTGTTCGGTGCCGTCGTCCTGCTCGGCAGCGCCCTGCGCGGACGCCGCGAGGCCCGCGACCAGCTGGAGGAGCAGGCGGAGATCACCGCCGAGGAGCGGGCCCGCCGCACCCTGCTGGAGGAGCGCAGCCGCATCGCCCGCGAGCTGCACGACGTGGTCGCCCACCACATGTCGGTGATCTCCATCCAGGCCCAGGTCGCCCCGCACCTGGTGCAGGATCCGCCGCAGGAGCTGAAGGAGAACCTCGCCGGCATCCGGCAGAACGCGCTGGAGGCGCTCACCGAACTGCGCCGCGTCCTCGGCGTCCTGCGCTCCGAGCACCCCGGGGACACCGACGGCCTCGGCGACTTCACGAGCGGCGCCGCCCCCGACGCCCCGCAGCCCACACTGGACCGGCTGGACGCGCTGATCGACAACACCCGCGCGGCGGGCCTGACGGTCACCACCGAGGTCATGGGCGAGGCCGGCCGGCCCTACCCGCCGGGCGTGGAGCTGTCGGCGTACCGGATCGTGCAGGAGGCGCTGAGCAACGTCCTGCGGCACGCGCCGGGCGCCAGGGTGAGCGTCGGCGTCACCCACTTCCCCGAGGGCCTGTACCTCGGGATCGTCAACACCCCTCCCGAGCGGCCCGTCCCGCCTTCTCCGGGCGCCGGACACGGCCTGCTCGGCATGCGGGAGAGGGCGGCGATGCTGGGCGGCCAGATCAACGCCTCCAGGACCTACCAGGGCGGCTTCGCCGTGACCGCGTTCCTCCCGCGCGACGCCGAGCAGGCCGCGGCCTGGAGCCGGGACGAGCATGCCCTGCCCATGCCGGACACCGGCCTCCCCGAGCGCCCGGCCGACCCACCGACAGGAGACCAGACCCCATGAAGAGCGGTGCGATCCGCGTCCTCATCGCCGACGACCAGCAGATGGTCCGCCAGGGCTTCACCGTGCTGCTCAACACCCAGCCCGACATCGAGGTCGTCGGCCAGGCGGTCGACGGCCTGGACGCGGTCGCCAAGGTCGCCGAACTCGCCCCGGACGTCGTCCTCATGGACATCCGCATGCCCGAGCTCGGCGGCATCGAGGCCACCCGCCGCGTCACCGGCGCGACCTCGGACACCAGAGTGCTGGTGCTGACCACCTTCGACCTCGACGAGTACGTCTACGAGGCGCTGCGCGCCGGCGCGTCCGGCTTCCTGCTCAAGGACGCCTCCGCGGACCAGCTCGCCGAGGCGGTCCGCGTCGTCGCGGCCGGCGACGCCCTGCTCGCGCCCGGCATCACCCGCCGTCTGATCGCCGAGTTCTCCCGGCTGGACGGCGCCCCGCGCGCCCCGCTGAAGCAGCGGGTCGGCGACCTCACCGAGCGGGAGACGGAGGTGCTGGCCCTGATCGCCCGAGGCCTGTCGAACGCCGAGATCGCGGAGAAGCTCGTCGTGGCCGAGCAGACCGTCAAGACGCACGTGGGCCGCATCCTGGTGAAGCTGGGCCTGCGGGACCGCACGCAGGCCGCGGTGTTCGCCTACGAGTCGGGGCTGGTGCGGCCGACCGGCTACTGAACCCGCGGCCGGCACCCGTAGTACCTGAGAGGGATACCGAAGGACCCCCCTCACTGGTGACGACGACGACACCCGCCCAGCCCTACCGTTCCGTATGTGACCGAGACGACCCACACCAGCGGCGACGGGACGCGGGGGACCGCGCCGGAGAATCCCTACGAGCCCTACACCCCGCGCAGCCCCGAGGCGCGGGCCGCGATGGACGCCCTGCGCGGCATGCGGCAGGACCTGCTCCAGGACGCGTTCGCCTACCGCCCGCTGCCCCGCCTCGCCGAGGACGGCCGGCAGTTGCGGAAACTCCCGCCGCGGGTACGCCGTCACGCGGTGTGGACACCGCACGCGGTGGTGGGTGTGCTCGCCTGGATCGCCCTGACCGCTGGGGTCTCGACGGGCCGGGACCTCGGCTCGCCCTTCTCGGTCCTGGGCAGTCTGATCCCCGCGGTGGCGGTGCTGCTGACCCTGGTCCGGCCGGTCGCCGCGTTCTGGCTGTCGCTGGCGTCGACCCCGTTCATCGCGGTGATCGGCCTGAGCGGGGAGGGCTGGCCCTGGCAGCCGGGCAGCTTCGCCGCGCACCTGTTCGTGATGACGATCGTCGCGATACGCACCCGGCCGCGCACCGCCACCTGGATGTGGCTGCTGACCGCGGCGTACGGCTTCTCCGCCGAAGTCGCCCGGCAGCAGTACTACTACGACTCCGACACGGCGGCCATGCTGTTCCTGTCGGCGGTCGCGCTGCTCCTGGTGACCGTGCTGCACGTGCGGCGCGAGGCGGCCCAGGAGGTCACCGCCCAGCAGACGGTGACCCAGCAGGAGCGCTCCCGGCGGACCCTGCTGGAGGAGCGCACCACCATCGCCCGCGAGCTGCACGACGTGGTCGCCCACCACATGTCGGTCGTCGCCATCCAGGCCGAAGCCGCCCCCTACCGCGTGGAGAACCCGCCACCGGAGCTGGAGCGCGCCTTCGCGACCATCCGGGAGAACGCGGTCGCCGCCCTCACCGAACTGCGCCGCGTCCTGGGCGTGGTCCGGGCCGAGGACTACGAGGCACCGGACGCCCCGCAGCCGACCCTCGCCGACCTGGACGCCCTGCTGCGCAATGTGCGCGACGCGGGCCTGGAGGTCGACAAGGCCGTCACCGGAGCGATACGCGAACTGCCGCAGGGCGTCGAGCTGTCGGCGTACCGCATGGTCCAGGAGGCCCTGAGCAACGTCCTGCGCCATGCGCCGGGCGCGGCCGCCCGCGTCGAGATCGGCTACGTCCTCGGCGGCCTGGGCCTGCGGATAGTCAACGGCCCGCCGCCGGAGCCCGGTTCGGTGAAGCCCTCCCCGGGAGCCGGCCACGGCATCACCGGCATGCGGGAGCGGGTGACGATGCTGGGCGGCGAGATGACGACGGGCCCCACGGACGACGGCGGTTACGAGGTGGCGGTCTTCCTGCCGGTGGCCACGGCGAGCGAGGACCAGGCATGACCATCCGCGTCCTGATCGCCGACGACCAGATGATGGTGCGCGAGGGCTTCTCCGTCCTGCTGAACGCGATGCCCGGCATCGAGGTCGTGGGCGAGGCGGTCAACGGCCGCGAGGCGGTGACGAAGGTCCGCGAACTCGCCCCGGACGTCGTCCTCATGGACATCCGCATGCCGGAACTGAACGGCATCGAGGCGACCCGGGAGATCGTCGCGGCGGACAGCACGGCGAAGGTCCTGGTGCTGACGACCTTCGACCTGGACGAGTACGTCTACCAGGCACTGCGCGCGGGAGCCTCCGGCTTCCTCCTCAAGGACGCCTCGGCACGCCAACTGGCCGACGGGGTCCGCGTCGTGGCGGCCGGCGAAGCCCTCCTGGCACCCTCGGTGACCAAGCGCCTGATCAGCGAGTTCTCCAAGCTCTCGGAAACCCACCGCCCGGCCCCGGCACCGGGCACCGCGGCCCACACGACGCCCTACGGGGACCTGACCGAGCGCGAGACGGAGGTCCTGGTCCTCATCGCCCAGGGCCTGTCGAACGCCGAGATCGCCGAGCGGCTGGTGGTGGCCGAGTCCACGATCAAGACCCACGTCAGCCGCATCCTGGTGAAACTGGGACTGCGCGACCGCACCCAGGCGGCGGTGTTCGCCTACGAGGCGCGTCTGGTGACGCCGGGATGAGGGGCGGGCTCCGCCGCGGCGCCCCACCCCTGGCGAACCCGACCCCCGCGCGTTAGCGTCCGAGCATGTCAGCCCGTACTGAGCTCGCCTTCGACCCCTGGGACGCCGCGTTTCTCGCGGACCCGTACCCCGCTTACGCCGAGCTGAGGGAGAGGGGGCGGGTGCTGGAGTACGCGCCGACGGGGCAGTGGCTCGTGCCGCGGCACGCGGATGTGTCGGCGTTGCTACGGGACAGGCGCTTGGGGCGGACGTACCAGCACCGCTTCACGCACGAGGAGTTCGGGCGGCCGGCGCCGGCGCCGGAGCACGAGCCGTTCCACACGCTGAACGACCACGGGATGCTGGATCTGGAGCCGCCGGACCACACGCGGATCAGGCGGCTGGTGTCGAAGGCGTTCACGCCGCGCACGGTGGAGGGGCTCAGGCCGTACGTGGAGCGGCTGGCCGGTGAGCTGGTGGACCGGCTGGTGCGGCGGGGCGGCGGCGATCTGCTCGCGGACGTCGCCGAGCCGCTGCCGGTGGCGGTGATCGCGGAGATGCTGGGCGTGCCCGAGGCGGACCGGGCGCCGTTGCGGCCCTGGTCGGCGGACATCTGCGGGATGTACGAGCTGAACCCGTCGCAGGAGGCCGCCGACAAGGCCGTGCGGGCCTCCGTGGAGTTCTCCGACTACCTGCGCGAGCTGATCGCCCAACGCCGCAAGGAGCCCGGTGACGACCTGATCTCAGGGCTCATCGCGGCGCACGACGAGGGGGACCGGCTCACCGAGCAGGAGATGATCTCGACCTGCGTGCTGCTGCTGAACGCCGGGCACGAGGCGACGGTGAACGCGACGGTCAACGGCTGGTACGCGCTGTTCCGCAACCCCGGGCAGCTCGCAATCCTGCGCGGCGACCACTCCCTCGTCCCCGCGGCGATCGAGGAGCTGATGCGCTACGACACCCCGCTGCAGCTGTTCGAGCGCTGGGTGCTGGACGACATCGAGATCGACGGCGTCGTCGTGCCGCGCGGCGCCGAGCTGGCCCTGCTCTTCGGGTCCGCCAACCACGACCCGGCCGTCTTCAGCGACCCCGAGCGGCTCGACCTCACCCGCGGGGACAACCCGCACATCTCCTTCAGCGCGGGCATCCACTACTGCATCGGCGCCCCGCTGGCCCGTATCGAGCTGGCCGCGTCCATGCGGGCCCTGCTGGAGCGCGCCCCGACCCTGCGGCTGGCGGCGGAGCCGCGGCGCAAGCCGAACTTCGTCATCCGGGGTCTGGAGGGACTGAGCGTCGAGATCGCGTGAGCCGCGGGCTCGCCCGCCGACCGCCCGCAACCGTTCAGCACACACGACGCCCACCCGCGGGCAGCCGGCCCGACCCGCGGCGGCCCTTCACCGGCAGCAGCCGACCCGACCCGCGGCAACCCTTCACCGGCAGCAGCCAACCCGATCCACCGGGAAAAGCCGGCCCGACCCGCCGCGCCCCCCCACCGGGAGAAGCCGGCCCCACCCACCGGCAGAAACCGCCCCCACCCACCGGCAGAAACCGCCCCCACCCCACACCAGCCGCAACCCACCGGTCAGGAACCGCCCGCCTCAGCCCGGCAGCCGCAACCCCAGTGCCCCCTCCCACACCGTCCACGTCCGCCTGCGGACCGGTCCCGAGACCACCGAGTCCGCCCGGTAGCGGAAGTCGGCGCCGGAGACGGTCACGTGCCGGCCGGCCGCCCGCAGGGGTGCGGCCTCCGCGCCGACGGAGACCGGGCGGACCTCCACCTCGGCGGAGCCCGCGCAGGGGGTGACGGAGAGCTCGCGGACGGGCTGGTCGAGGTCGACCAGCGTGACCCCGTCGACCTCGACGCGCAGCCGTGAGGGCCCGCCGGGAGGGACGACGACCTCCGACAGCCGGGACGGCCGTGCGGCGCCCAGAGTGCGGACCAGGGACCGGGCGGACCGCAGCCAGGGCACCCGCCCGGCGCTCTCGGGCCCGGCCTCCCCGACCGCGGCGGGCACGCCCATCGCCGGCACGGGCGGGATCCGCAGCGCGCCGACCACCACCCCGTCGCTGTCGTCGACGAGCAGGTCCAGACGCCGCTCCACGCCGTCCAGCGCCGCGCGCGCCGCGGCGACGGCCCCCGTGGGCACTCCCAGGGACCCGGCCAGGCCCAGCATCGTCCCGACCGGCACCACCGACAGGGCGCACTCGGCCAGCTCCCGCTGCCGGTGCAGAAGCGACACGGCCCGCACGAGCGCCCGGTCGTCCCCGACCACCACCGGCCGGCGCGACCCGCGGCGCGCCAGCGCGCGGGCGAATTCGTCCGGGCCGTCCGGCAGGCACACCTTGGTCGCGGCACCCGCGCTGAGCACGTCTTTCGCGATCCGTACGGCCTCTCCGTCCATCCTCCGAGCGGCTGGATCGATCACCACGAGCAGCTGATCGGATGTCGCGAAAGTCGCCACCTCGGCCATGCCTCGCTTCCTCGGGTAGCATCTTTGTGCAAGAGCCCCTTGCGCTATTGCGCCAGGGGCTTCGTCTATTCCGGGGCATCCGGTCCGACGGGTTGCGGCCGACGAAGGTCGCCGGTGTGCACGCACGAGCCGTGTGGCGTACGCCCCTGACCTTGGACATGCCCCGCCCGGAAGGGGTGTACGCGCGTGCCCGCACTTGTGCTGCTCGGTGCTCAGTGGGGTGACGAGGGTAAAGGGAAGGCCACCGACCTGCTCGGCGGATCCGTCGACTACGTGGTCCGCTATCAGGGCGGCAACAACGCCGGCCACACGGTCGTCGTGGGCGACCAGAAGTACGCCCTTCACCTTCTCCCCTCCGGAATCCTGTCCCCGGGGTGCACCCCGGTCATCGGCAACGGCGTCGTCGTCGATCCCTCTGTCCTGCTCTCCGAGCTGAGCGGGCTGAACGACCGCGGTGTCGACACGTCCAAGCTCCTCATCAGCGGTAACGCGCACATCATCACGCCGTACAACGTCACTGTCGACAAGGTGACGGAACGCTTCCTCGGCAAGCGGAAGATCGGCACGACCGGGCGCGGTATCGGACCCACCTACGCGGACAAGATCAACCGCGTGGGCATCCGGGTCCAGGACCTGTACGACGAGTCGATCCTGCAGCAGAAGGTCGAGGCGGCGCTCGACGTCAAGAACCAGCTGCTGACCAAGCTGTACAACCGGCGCGCCATCGCCGTGGACCAGGTCGTCGAGGAGCTGCTGGGCTACGCCGAGCAGATCAAGCCGTACGTCGCCGACACGGTGCTGATCCTGAACCAGGCCCTGGAGGACGACAAGGTCGTGCTCTTCGAGGGCGGCCAGGGCACGCTGCTGGACATCGACCACGGCACGTACCCCTTCGTCACGTCCAGCAACCCGACCGCCGGCGGCGCCTGCACCGGCGCCGGTGTGGGCCCGACGAAGATCAGCCGGGTCATCGGCATCCTCAAGGCGTACACGACGCGTGTCGGCGCCGGTCCGTTCCCGACGGAGCTGTTCGACGAGGACGGCGAGGCGCTGCGCCGCATCGGTGGTGAGCGCGGTGTCACCACCGGCCGTGACCGTCGCTGCGGCTGGTTCGACGCGGTGATCGCCCGGTACGCCACCCGCGTCAACGGCCTCACCGACTTCTTCCTCACCAAGCTCGACGTCCTCACCGGCTGGGAGCAGATCCCGGTCTGCGTGGCGTACGAGATCGACGGCAAGCGGGTCGAGGAACTGCCGTACTCGCAGACCGACTTCCACCACGCGAAGCCGGTCTACGAGATGCTGCCGGGCTGGTCGGAGGACATCAGCAAGGCGAAGTCGTTCTCCGACCTGCCGAAGAACGCGCAGGCGTACGTCAAGGCCCTGGAGGAGATGTCCGGCGCCCCGATCTCCGCGATCGGCGTGGGCCCGGGCCGGGACGAGACGATCGAGATCAACTCGTTCCTGTAGACCGGACCTGTAGACCGGACCTGTAGACCGGACCTGTAGACCGGACCTGTAGACCGGACCTGTAGACCGGACCTGTAGACCGGACCTGTAGACCGGACCGGCCGGATTCGGGAACCCCGGAAAAACGGGCGCCTCCAGCAAGCGGAGGCGCCCGTTCGGCGTTGGAATCGAAGTATGACCCAACGCGGGCTGCGGTGCAGGGGACCGTACGGCGGAGAGGTCGACGCGACCGAGTGCGGTGAGCCGGCCCGCTTCGAGGTGCTCCGCCACCGGCGCGGCCCCCTGCATGTGTGTCCCGTCCACCTCGGCCCCGCTCTTCTGCTGGCCGACGGGGTGCTGTGGCCCCCGGACATCCGTCTCATCGGCTGAGAGGCACCCCCGGCAGGGCGGGCCTACGCTGAGGTGGTAGGTGCGTCGGCCGTGAGAAGGTGAGTGCGATGCGTCTGCTCGTCAAGGCGAACGTGGACACGGAACGCGGCAACGAGGCGATCCGGAGCGGGAAGATGCCGGAGATGATCAAGTCGACCCTGGAGCGCGTCAAGCCGGAGGCGGTCTACTTCGGGCCGATGGACGGGCACCGGACCATGCTGATGGTCGTCGATCTCGCGGACAGCTCGCAGATCCCGCCGACCCTCGACGCCTTCTTCACCGACCTCAACGCCTATGTCGAGGTCACGCCGGTCATGAACCTGGAGGAGCTGCAGAAGGGCCTGTCGCAGATGCAGTGACCGTCAGCTGAAGACGATCATCGACCCCTGCGCCAGGCTCCGGGTGGCCGCCGCGTGCAGCCCCAGCCACACATGCCGCTCACGGGCGAAGGGACTCGCGTCGTAGGGCGCGGGTGCGGCCGGCTCCTCCAGGTCGGTGGGCCAGGGCGGTGGTTGGGGGGCCGCCGGGGGGTTGGCCGGGTCGATGCCGATGGCCGGGGCGATCAGCTCCAGCTCGCGCAGCAGGGCCTGGGAGGAGCCCAACGGGCCGCCGCCGGCCAGCATCTCGTCGTCGGAGAGCGGGTGGGGGAAGTCGACGGGGACGTACGCGCCGGCGTGGTCGTAGTGCCACACCAGGTGCGACTGCTGGGCCGTCGTCTCGAACATCTCCAGCAACTGCTCGTAGTCGCCGCCGAGTTCGTCCACCGGCGTCACCGGCAGCCCGCACATCTGCAGCAGGTAGACGCGGCGCAGGAAGTGCAGCGCGTCGTAGTCGAAGCCGGCGACCGGGCCGACCTCGCCGGACAGCCCGGGCATGTACTGGTACACCGGCACCGGCGGGAGCCCCGCCTCGGCGAGCACCCGGTCGTATTGCGCGAGTTCCTCGGCGAACGGGTTGTCGGGGGTGTGGCACAACACGTCGACGAGAGGTACCAGCCACAGGTCACAGGCCAAAGGAGGGCTCCTCGGAGGGAAGGGTCGGCGCTCGGCAGGACAGCGGTCAGGGCAGCGTAATCGGTGCGGTCCACGGATGGTTCCCCCGCGTGGGGCGGCTCAGTCCGCGGGAGGCCCGGCGGCTCTCACTCCTCGGCCGGTTTCCCGATCAGGCCGAGGGAGTGGTCGTTGTACGCGGCGACGATCGCGCGCGCGGTGTCGGTGTCGCGGCGGGCGAGCGCGTCGACGAGGTCGGTGTGCCCCGCCCACAGCCGGCCGCGCAGATCGGGCAGGAGCCGCAGCCGCTGCACCGCGCACACCCAGGACTGCACGCGCAGCCGGTGGAGGAAGTCGGAGAGGTAGACGTTGCCGTAGAGGGAGCTCAACTCCCGCCAGAAGCGCAGGTCGTAGCCGATCAGCACGGTGAGGTCGCCGGCGGTGGCGGCGCGCTGGGCCTCCTCGCCGCGGCGCCGTACCCCGGCGAGGGCGGCGGCGGTGCGCGGGTCGTCGGGGTCGCTGAAGTTCTGGTGGCCCTTGCCGAGGGCGTGGAACATGCCGTCGGTGACGAGGGTGCGGGCCTCGACGAGTCCGCGGAAGTCGGCGACCGAGTACTCCCGGACCTTGAAGCCGCGGTGCTGGTCGGCCTCCAGCAGACCCTGCGCGGTGAGGTCGACCAGCGCCTCGCGCACCGGGGTCGCGGAGACGCCGTACTGGTCGGCGATCTCCTTGACCGTGAAGGCCTGTCCCGGCTGCAGCCGCCCCGCCAGCACCTCGTCCCGAAGCGCGTCCGCGATCTGCTGCCGCAGGGTGCTGCGCGTCACGGCCGTGCTGCCGCTGCTGCCGGGCATGGTGCTGACTGTCTCCCTCGTCCTCGTCACGAGAAGGTGGCGTGCTCACGGTGTCCGTACAGAAGTACGTCCACGAGCACGCCACCTTACGCGTTGGGGGCGAGAAGAGACTCAGTCCTGCTCGGTGTGCTCGTCGGCCACGCTCAGCGCGGTGTCCAGCACGGCCAGACCCTCCTTCAGCTCGGCCTCGGTGACGTTGCACGGGGGCACGACATGGGTGCGGTTCATGTTCACGAAGGGCCACACCCCGCCGGCCTTCATGGCGGCGGCGAACGCGGCCATCGGGGCGTTCGCCGCACCGGCCGCGTTGTAGGGCACCAGCGGCTCGCGCGTCTCCTTGCTCCGCACCAGCTCGATCGCCCAGAACATGCCGAGGCCGCGGACCTCGCCCACGCTCGGGTGCCGCTCGGCCAGCTCGCGCAGCGCCGGCTCCAGGACCGTCGTACCGAGCGTGGCGGCGTTCTCGACGACGCCCTCCTCGGCCATGACCTGGATCGTCGCGACGGCGGCAGCGCAGGCCAGCGGGTGCCCGGAGTAGGTCAGGCCGCCCGGGTAGGGGCGCTTGCCGAAGGTGTCGGCGATCTTCGCGGAGATGGCGACGCCGCCGAGGGGGACGTAGCCGGAGTTCACGCCCTTGGCGAAGGTCATCAGGTCCGGTACGACGCCGAAGTGGTCGGCGGCGAACCACTCGCCGGTGCGGCCGAAGCCGGCCATGACCTCGTCCAGGACGAAGACGATGCCGTACTTGTCGCAGATCTCGCGCACGCCGGCGAGGTAGCCGGGCGGCGGCACCATGATCCCGGCCGTGCCGGGGACGGTCTCCAGGATGATCGCGGCGACGGTCTGCGGCCCCTCGAAGGCGATCGTCGTCTCCAGGTGCTCCAGGGCCCGCGCGCACTCCTGCTCCTCGCTCTCGGCGTAGAAGCGGGAGCGGTAGAGGAAGGGCGCCCAGAAGTGCACGACGCCCTGGGAGCCGCTGTCGCTGGCCCAGCGGCGCGGGTCGCCGGTGATGTTGACGGCCTGCTGGGTGCCGCCGTGGTAGGAGCGGTAGGCCGAGAGCACCTTCGGGCGGCCCGTGTGCAGCCGGGCCATGCGCACCGCGTGCTCGACGGCGTCGGCGCCGCCGTTGGTGAAGAAGATCTTGT
The DNA here is from genome assembly GCF_044545925.1 of Streptomyces sp. NPDC053367. NCBI lineage: Bacteria > Bacillati > Actinomycetota > Actinomycetes > Kitasatosporales > Streptomycetaceae > Streptomyces > Streptomyces sp. NPDC053367. The sequence goes on from NZ_JBITYN010000003.1 coordinate 482,715, forward strand.
CCAGGTCGCCGGGGGTCCGCTCGGCGATCAGCCGCGCGGCCTCCGAACGGGCCTCGATCGCGAAGGCCGGCGCGAAGGTGGTCATCCGCGCGGCCTGCTCCTGGATCGCGGCGACGACCTTGGGGTGCTGGTAGCCGACGTTCGTGTAGACGAGCCCGCTGGTGAAGTCGAGGTACCGCTTGCCGTCGTAGTCCCAGAAGTACGAGCCCTCCGCGCCGGCGACGGCGAGCGGGTCGATGAGTTCCTGCGCCGACCAGGAGTGGAAGACGTGCGCGCGGTCCGCGGCCTTCACTGCGGCGCCGGCTTCGGGATGGGGCTGAGGGGTCATGCGGGCGAGCGTAGATGTCCGCGATGCGGAATCGGTATCGGCGTCCTGTCTGTGGACGGGGGCTTTCCACGACACGTTGTCGAGGCCGTGGAGGCATCGAGCCAATTGACAGGAGGCTGTCTAAGTGACAGCATTCTGTCATAAGGGAATGGGGAAAGCCCGAGGTACGGCCCGGAGGAGGACCCATGAGCACCACCGTCCGCAAGCCCGTGCACCACGCCGTCTACGACACCTACGCCGACTGGGAGACGGGCCACGCCACCGCCCACCTCGCCCGCGCCGGCCACGAGATCCGCACGGTCGGCCCGGCGGCCGGGCGGCCCGTCCGCAGCATCGGCGGACTGCGCGTCACCCCCGACCTCGCCCTGGACGACGTTCGGCCGCAGGACAGCAGCCTGCTGATCCTGCCGGGCGCCGACCTCTGGGACACGTCGGACGACCTGGCGCCCTTCGCCCGCAAGGCCCGCGAGTTCCTCGACGCCGGCGTGCCCGTCGCGGCGATCTGCGGCGCCACCGCCGGCCTCGCCCGCGAGGGTCTGCTCGACGACCGCTCCCACACCAGCGCGGTGTCCTTCTACCTGGCGGCGACCGGGTACGCGGGCGGCGCGCGCTACGTGGAGGCCGACGCGGTGACCGACGGGCGGCTGATCACGGCCGGCCCCACCGAGCCCGTCGCCTTCGCCCGGGAGATCCTCGGACTGCTCGGGGTGTACGAGGGTGAGGTGCTGGACGCCTGGTACCGGCTGTTCCACGACTCCGACCCGGAGGCGTACGCCGTGCTGGAGAAGGCCGGCGAGCAGGCGGGCGCGCGGTGAGCCGGGAGCAGCAGGACCTGCTCAGCCGCAGCGCGCTGGGTGTCTTCCGGCTCAACGGGCAGTTCCTCGCGGTCGCCGAGGAACTGGCCCGGCCCGCAGGGCTCACCGCCGCCTGGTGGCAGGTGCTCGGCGCGGTGCTGCGCGAGCCGCTGCCCGTGTCCGGCATCGCGCGGGCCATGGGCATCACGCGGCAGAGCGTCCAGCGCATCGCCGACCTGCTGGTCGAGCGGGGGCTCGCCGAGTACCGGCCCAACCCGGCCCACCGCCGCGCCAAACTGCTCGCGCCGACGCAGGCGGGGCTGGCCGCCGTACGCCGGATCGACCCGGGGCACGCGGCGTTCGCGGCGCGGCTCGCGGAGGCGTTCGGGGAGGCGGAACTCGCACAGGCCGTCGAGGTGCTGGAGCGGCTGTCGAAGATCCTCGACCAGACCGGACCGGCTGTTACGGAACCGTAGACGCGGGCCGGCTCGCCCCGCACGACGCCGCACTATCGTGGGGCTGTCGCACAGGCGGGGTGCCGGGGGAGGGCCTGCGGTGGAGAAGCTCGGGGCGGGGGATCCGCCGCGTATCGGGGCGTACCGGCTGCTGGCGCGGCTGGGTGCCGGCGGGATGGGACACGTGTATCTCGCCCGGTCCGACCGCGGGCGCACGGTCGCCGTGAAGCTGGTCCGGCGGGAACTGGCCGCGCAGGAGGAGTTCCGCGAGCGGTTCCGCCAGGAGGTACGGGCCGCACAGCGCGTCGGCGGCCACTGGACCGCGCCCGTGCTGGACGCCGACACCGAGGCGGACGTGCCGTGGGTGGCGACGGGGTACGTCGCCGGGCCGAGCCTGCAGCAGGTGGTGGGCCATGACCACGGGGCGCTGCCGGAACGCTCGGTCCGCATCCTCGCGGCCGGCCTCGCGCACGCCCTGAAGGACATCCACGCCGCGGGCATCGTCCACCGCGACCTGAAGCCCTCCAACGTCCTCGTGACCATCGACGGGCCGCGGGTCATCGACTTCGGCATCGCACGGGCGCTGGAGACGGTGACCGGCGCGGCCGACGCCGGGGGCCTGACCCGCACCGGCGCGCTCATCGGCTCGCCCGGCTTCATGGCGCCCGAGCAGGTCCGCGGCGACCGCATCACGCCCGCCTGCGACGTCTTCTGCCTGGGCTCGGTCCTCGCCTACGCCGCCACCGGCACCCTCCCCTTCGGCGACGCCGACAGCGGGGTGCACGCCCTGATGTTCCGCATCGCCCAGGAGGAGCCCGACCTCGGCGGGGTCCCCGAGGGCATCGCCGACCTCGTCCGCGACTGCCTCAGGAAGGACCCCGGCGCCCGCCCCACCCTCGACGGCATCCTGGAGCGCACCGGCGCGGAGGACACCGTCATGGGCGGCCGCTCCCGCGACCCCTGGCTGCCGGGCGCCCTGGTCGCCCAACTCGGCCGCCACGCCGTGGGGTTGCTGGAGGTGGAGGACCCGGAGGGCACGGAGACCGGGTCCTCACCGGAACACGCGCCCGCCGCCGACGCCGCACCGGCTCCCGCGGGGTATCCCCCGCCGGGCGCGCCGGTGAACCACCTGCCGACCGTGGCCGCACCCCCCGCGCCCCGGCCGGAGCTGCCCCCGCCCCATCCGGCGTACGGCACGCCACCGTCGTACGGCCACGGCGGCCACGCGTACGGCTACCCGCAGCAGGGGCCACCGGCCTACGGCGGCCAGGGCCAGATCCACGGCGGCCACACCCCGCCCCACGGAGCTCACCCACCCTCGTACGGCGCTCAGCCCCCGGCCTACGGCGCCCCGAGCCTCGGCCCGACCCTCTACGGCCCGCGGTCCCCCCTCCCGGAACCCCCGCGCCGCAACGGCCGGGCCACCGCGGCCCTGGTCGCCGTGGCGCTGGTCGTCGCGCTCGCGGCGGGCGGGTCGGTGTACGCCCTGATGAACGCCGGCAGCGGCGACGACGGCAAGGCGGGCGCCGACGACCGCACGAAGTCCCCGGTCACGGCCGCCCCCACGACGCCCGGCCCGACCACGACCACGACCGGCGACGACCCGAGCCCGTCCCCTGCCGAGGACGGAGTGGTCCCGCAGGGCTACGTCGGCACCTGGACGGCGACGATCGACGGCGACGACGGTACCGACAGCAGGGTGCTGACGATCAGACAGGGCGAGGTGGGCGACACGGTCCTGTCCCTCGTCGCGGACGGCCCGGCGGGAAGCGGCACGTACCACTGCGAGTTCGAGGCCGAACTCTCCGAAGACCCCGGCGAGCAGGGCCCCCTGGAGATCGGCCCCTCCACGGTCACCACCGGCGAACCGGCCACCTCCTGCTCCCCCGGCGCCCCCACCCGCGTCACCCTGGAGCCCGACGGCACCCTGCGCCGCGTGAACACGTCCACCGGCGAGGAGCTGACTTACACGCGGGAGTGACCCGGCGTCCCACCGCCGCCCAGGCTCACCGCGGCTCCGGTGGCCGCTGGCGGGGCATGTTCGGGCGGGTCGTGCCGCCCGGGGGCAGGGGGAAGCGGCCGTTGACCGTGCCGGGGTCGGAGGGGCGTACGGCGGTGGGGACGGCGGACTGGAGGCCGAGGGGGGCCGGGCCGGTGCGGAACTCGACCATCCAGTCGGCGGTCTCGGCGCGGACCAGGTCGGTGACGTCCTCGCAGAAGCGGCGCAGGACGGCGAGGCAGCGCTCGGCGGCCTCACCCGCCGTGCCCTCCGTCGGGCCCAGGACCTCCCTGACGCTCTCGGAGGCCCAGTCGAACTGGAGGACCTGCAGGCGCCGCTGCACGGCCTGGGCGGTGGCGACGTCCCTTATCCAGCCGGAGGTGACGCCGAGGAAGCGGTCGACGGCCACGCAGGCGACGGACAGCAGGAGGGCCAGATAGCCCCAGGGGGCCACGCCGCCCATCACCTCGGTGAGGTCGAGCAGGGGCAGGGCCGCACCGCCGACCACGCCGGCCGCCGCACCCGTGCGCAGCGCCCGCGCCCCCCGCCGCTTCCACACCCGGTCGGCGAGATACCAGGCGGCCGTCTGCAGCGCCCCCTCCTCCACCCACCGGTACAGCTCGTCCAGCCGCTCGGCGGGCTCCGCCCAGTCGCCGTGCGGGAACGCCCGCCCCGTCAGATCGCCCGGCCGCAGTGCCGCCGCACCGTCGCCGCGCCCGTCCTGCGGCGGCCCCTCGGGCTGCATCTCCGGCTGACCCACCCGGCACTCCCTACTGATCACGCTGCGTGATGTGACGGCGCTCGCGTGACACCTGATGCTGATGCGCCGGACCCTTCCTACCGCCCAATGGGTGGCGAAGTGGAGGGTTTCGCATCCTTTCCGTCCGGAAGTGGGCCTTGATCAGGTATAGGACAGACACTCGGCTCACCCGAAAGAGTGGCGGCACGACGGCCCCCTCGACCACGTAGGCTCGTTCCGGACGGGTGAGCCCCGTCCCCAGAGGCGCCCAAGGGCCTGACAGAAGCCCCGGGGCGGCGTACAGAGCGACAGAGGAGAACACATCGTGATCCCCGGTGGCGGCCAGCCCAACATGCAGCAGCTGCTGCAGCAGGCGCAGAAGATGCAGCAGGACCTCGCGCGGGCCCAGGAGGAACTGGCGAACACGGAGGTCGACGGCCAGGCCGGCGGCGGCCTGGTGCAGGCCACCGTCACCGGTTCCGGCGAGCTGCGCGCCCTGAAGATCGACCCGAAGGCGGTGGACCCGGAGGACACCGAGACCCTCGCCGACCTGATCGTCGCGGCCGTCCACGCGGCCAACGAGAACGCCCAGGCCCTCCAGCAGCAGAAGCTCGGCCCCCTCGCCCAGGGCCTCGGCGGCGGCGGCATCCCCGGCCTGCCCTTCTGAGACGGCCCGCCCGCCTTTCCGAGACGGCCCGCCTTTCGAAGAGGGCGCAGGGGCATCTACCGTACGTAGTGAAGGAACACCAGGAAGGACGGGCAGTCCGTTGTACGAAGGCGTGGTCCAGGACCTCATCGACGAACTGGGGCGGCTGCCCGGCGTCGGTCCGAAGAGTGCGCAGCGGATCGCCTTCCACATCCTGCAGGCCGAGCCGACGGACGTACGGCGTCTCGCCCAGGCCCTGATGGAGGTCAAGGCGAAGGTCCGCTTCTGCGCGACCTGCGGCAACGTCGCGCAGGAGGAGCTGTGCAACATCTGCCGTGACAGCCGCCGCGACCCCTCCGTCATCTGCGTGGTCGAGGAACCCAAGGACGTCGTCGCCATCGAGCGCACACGCGAGTTCCGCGGCCGCTACCACGTCCTCGGCGGCGCGATCAGCCCCATCGAGGGAGTGGGCCCCGACGACCTGCGTATACGAGAACTTCTCGCGCGGTTGGCCGACGGTACGGTCACGGAGCTGATCCTGGCCACGGACCCGAACCTGGAGGGCGAGGCGACGGCCACGTACCTCGCCCGCATGATCAAGCCCATGGGCCTCAAGGTCACCCGCCTGGCCAGCGGCCTCCCGGTGGGTGGCGACCTGGAGTACGCGGACGAGGTCACCCTCGGCCGCGCCTTCGAGGGGAGACGACTGCTAGATGTCTGACGCCACGCTGCACGCGACCGGCCACAACCCGGACGACTTCGCGGTCCAGATCGCGGACCAGATCGAGAGCTTCCTGGTGGCCGTCACAGAGGTGGCCAAGGGCGACGAGCCGGACTCGGCGGTCCCCTTCCTCCTCCTGGAGGTCTCCCAGCTCCTGCTCGCCGGGGGCCGCCTGGGCGCCCACGAGGACATCGTCCCCGACGAGCGCTACGAGCCCGACCCGGGCCCCGAGCCGGAGTTCGACGAGCTGCGCGAGAACCTCGCCCGCCTCCTCGAACCGATCGACGTCTACTCCGAGGTCTTCGACCCCTACGAGCCCCGCAAGGCGCCTGTACCGGCCCGGATCTCCGACGACCTCGCCGACGTCGTCGCCGACCTGCGCCACGGCATGACCCACTACCGCGCCGGCCGCACCAGCGAGGCCCTGTGGTGGTGGCAGTTCTCCTACTTCTCCAACTGGGGCACCACCGCCTCCGCGACCCTGCGCGCCCTGCACTCCGTCCTCGCCCACGTCCGCCTCAACCAGCCCCTCGCGGAGCTGGACGGCCTCGACACGGACCAGACCCTCGGCGACGAGACCCTGGAGTTCGAGGCGGGCCGCGTCATGACGGAGGAGATCGCGGGACCGCTGGGACTCAACTCCGCCCAGCCGTAGTGCGGGCTTCCGGCCGCGCGCGAGCGAGGCGCGCCAACCGGTCCCCGCGTGACCTGGCCCACTTTCGCGAGTGCCCCGCTCAAGGGCGGGCAGGGTCCAGTCCGGCGCACCGGGAGTCTCACCATGCGATACCGCAGGGGTGAATTTCGGGCGCTCGATAGACTGAGCCGACCCGCAGTACACCGGCGTATCAGCGGGCAAACAGACAGACTGAGCGAGGAGCGCACGTGGGCCTTGTCGTGCAGAAGTACGGAGGCTCCTCCGTAGCCGATGCCGAGGGCATCAAGCGCGTCGCCAAGCGGATCGTGGAAGCCAAGAAGAACGGCCACCAGGTGGTCGCCGTGGTTTCCGCGATGGGCGACACGACGGACGAGCTGATCGATCTCGCCGAGCAGGTATCCCCGATCCCTGCCGGGCGCGAGCTCGACATGCTGCTGACCGCCGGGGAGCGGATCTCCATGGCCCTGCTGGCGATGGCGATCAAAAACCTGGGCCACAGCGCCCAGAGCTTCACCGGTAGCCAGGCAGGTGTCATCACCGACTCGGTCCACAACAAAGCGCGGATCATCGACGTCACGCCGGGCCGTATCCGGGATTCGCTGAACGAGGGCAACATCGCCATCGTCGCCGGCTTCCAGGGCGTCAGCCAGGACACCAAGGACATCACCACGCTGGGGCGTGGCGGGTCCGACACCACCGCTGTCGCGCTCGCGGCGGCGCTGGACGCCGAGGTGTGCGAGATCTACACCGACGTCGACGGTGTGTTCACCGCCGACCCGCGTGTGGTGAAGAAGGCCCGGAAGATCGACTGGATCTCCTCCGAGGACATGCTGGAGCTGGCCGCCTCCGGCTCCAAGGTGCTGCTGCACCGCTGCGTGGAGTACGCGCGCCGTTACAACATCCCGATCCACGTCCGCTCGTCCTTCTCCGGACTGCGCGGCACGTGGGTCAGCAACGAGAAGCCCGAGGGGGACGCTCAGGTGGAGCACGCCATCATCTCCGGAGTCGCTCACGACGTCTCCGAGGCGAAGATCACGGTCGTCGGTGTCCCGGACAAGCCGGGCGAGGCCGCGGCGATCTTCCGCACGATCTCGGACGCCGAGATCAACATCGACATGATCGTGCAGAACGTGTCCGCCGCCGCCACCGGCCTGACGGACATCTCCTTCACGCTGCCCAAGACCGAGGGCCGCAAGGCCATCGACGCCCTGGAGAAGTCCCGGGCCGGCATCGGCTTCGAGTCGCTCCGCTACGACGACCAGATCGGCAAGATCTCGCTCGTCGGCGCCGGTATGAAGACCAACCCCGGCGTCACCGCCGACTTCTTCACCGCCCTGTCCGACGCCGGAGTGAACATCGAGCTCATCTCGACCTCCGAGATCCGCATCTCGGTCGTCACGCGGGCCGACGACGTCAACGAGGCCGTGCGCGCCGTGCACACCGCCTTCGGGCTCGACTCCGACAGCGACGAGGCCGTCGTCTACGGAGGCACGGGACGCTGATGGCGCTTCAGGGGCAGGGCCGGCCGACGCTCGCGGTCGTGGGAGCGACCGGGGCCGTCGGCACGGTCATGCTCCAGATCCTGTCCCAGCGCAAGGACGTCTGGGGCGAGATCCGACTCGTCGCCTCCCCGCGCTCGGCCGGCCGCAAGCTGACCGTGCGCGGGGAGGAGGTCGAGGTCATGGCCCTGTCGGAGGAGGCCTTCGACGGGGTCGACGTCGCGATGTTCGACGTACCGGACGACGTCGCCGCGCAGTGGGCGCCCGTCGCCGCCTCCCGCGGGGTCGTGGTCGTCGACAACTCCGCCGCCTTCCGGCTCGACCCCGACGTGCCGCTGGTCGTGCCCGAGGTCAATCCGCACGCCGTACGGATGCGGCCGCGCGGGATCGTCGCGAACCCCAACTGCACGACGCTGTCGATGATCGTCGCGCTGGGCGCGCTGCACGCCGAGTTCGGACTGCGTGAGCTGGTCGTCTCGTCGTACCAGGCGGTGAGCGGCGCGGGCCGGGCCGGTGTGGAGACGCTGCGGCGGCAGATCGCCCTGGTCGCCGGTACGGAGCTGGGGACCGGCCCCGGTGACGTACGGCGGGCCGTCGGTGACGACACCGGGCCGTTCCCCGAGCCGGTCGCGCTGAACGTGGTGCCCTGGGCCGGGTCGCTGCGCGAGGACGGCTGGTCCTCGGAGGAGATGAAGGTGCGGGACGAGTCCCGCAAGATCCTCGGACTGCCCGCGCTGCCGGTCGCCGTGACCTGTGTGCGCGTGCCCGTCGTCACCACCCACTCGTTGACCGTCCATGCGCGGTTCCAGGACGAGGTCACCGTGGCGCGGGCGCGTGAGATCCTCGCCACCGCGCCGGGCGTGGTGCTGTTCGACAACCCGGCCGCCGGGGAGTTCCCGACGCCCGCCGACGTGGTGGGCACCGACCCGACCTGGGTCGGACGGGTGCGGCGGGCGCTGGACGACCCCACCGCGCTCGAGCTGTTCGTGTGCGGCGACAACCTGCGCAAGGGCGCGGCCCTCAACACCGCGCAGATCGCCGAGCTGGTGGCCGCCGAGTTCCGGGCGTAGTTCCCGCCGGGGCGGCGTGAGCCGACAAACCCTGTGGATCATCCGTGTTCGATTTGTAGGATCTGCGTAAGGCACGTGATCCGAAGTGATGTCCGGACCACTTGATCCGGTTCCCGGTGGCGTCGGAAGATTTCCTCCCCGCCCTCCGCAACCACGCGGAGGGCGGGGAGCGTCTATGCGGTCGCCCTTCCGGGGTGCAAGCGCATTCATCCAGGCGCGGGGACGCCATGAGCGGGCGTGGGGACGGCCGCTCACAGGGGACATAGGGGAAGAGCGGGACGCATGTGGGCTTCTGAGGCTCCGTCGGCGGTGCTGCCTGACGCGAGAACGCGGTCGGGTGGACGGGCCGGCGCGAAAGTGACCGCAAAACCGACGCCCGGCACGTACAACCCCCGCGGGGGGAAACGTGTCCAACTGGCGTGGCAGAGGTACTCGATCTCAGCGTGGCCCCGCGCGGCGCGGCCCTTCGGCCGCCCGTCCGCAGGCCCCAGCGCCCCCGCACGCCCGGTGCGCCCGGCGGCATGCCGGTGATCGCCCCCATGCCCGCAGCGAGGCCCGCTCGCATTCCCAGCCAGCGTGACGGCGCCGACGAGGCCGTGGCGGCCGGCACCACCGTCGACCACCTCACCGAGACCTACCGCGCGCACTACCGCTCGCTGCTCGGCCTGGCGGCCCTCCTCCTCGACGACACCGCGTCCTGCGAGGACGTCGTGCAGGAGGCCTTCATCCGGGTCCACTCCGCGCGCAAACGCGTCCGTGACCCGGAGAAGACCCTGGCCTATCTGCGGCAGACGGTCGTCAACCTCTCCCGCTCCGCGCTGCGCCGCCGCATCCTCGGACTGAAGCTGCTGTCCAAGCCGATGCCGGACATGGCGAGCGCGGAGGAGGGGGCGTACGACTCGCTGGAGCGCCGCGACCTCATCAAGGCCATGAAGGGCCTGCAGCGCCGCCAGCGCGAGGTGCTGGTGCTGCGCTACTTCGCCGACATGACCGAGGCACAGGTCGCCGAGACGCTCGGCATCTCGCTGGGTTCGGTGAAGGCCTACGGCTCGCGCGGTATCGCCGCGCTGCGGGTCGCCATGGAGGCGGCGGCGAAATGAGCGACCACCACCGCGAGCCGGACAGCCCGCACAGCCCGCACGGCGAGCCGGACGGCGAGCACGGCGAGCACAGTGAGGAACACAGCGGACACGACGAGCAGCACCACCGCGAGCACCACCAGGGCGACGCGCCGCGCCGGGGGGCGGCCGACGACGCCGGGAAGCAACAGCCGAAGCAACCGCACGCTGGGAACGGAATCGTGAACGACAGCCCCGACGAACGCAGCCCTGAAGGGCTCGGCTCGGACGAGCTGGCACTGCGCCGCCTGCTGCACGAGGCGGTCGAGGACGTGGAGCCGCGCGACGGCACACTGGACCACCTGCGCCGGGCGGTGCCCGCACGCCGGGCCCGTAAGCGGCAGGCAGCCGTAGGCATGGCGGCCGCCGCGCTGTTCCTGGGCACCGCCATCCCCGCGCTGGTGCACGTCACCGGCTCCACAGGACCGAACGCCGACCCCTCCATCGCCGGCCACGGCTCGGCCGCCCAGGGCGGGACGAGCGAGGGCAAGGGCGAGAACGGCGGCAGGTCCGAGGGCGGCACCGGGGGCGGCGGCACAGGAGGCGGCGACCACGGCGGCGCCGAGCCCGAGGACCACGACACGGGTGACACCAAGGGCACCGGTTCCGGCGGCACCACGGACCCGTCCGGGGGCGCCTCGGCGGTCGACGACGCGTGTACCGCCGAGCAGCTCTCCGTCAGCGGCAGCTTCGGCGCACCCGACTCCATGGGCGCGGTCTACGGCAGCTTCCGCGTCACCAACGTCTCCGCCGAGGGCTGTACGGTCGTCGGCTCCGGCGAGGTGACGCCCTATCCGCTGGGCACCACCGACCCCGCCAGGATCGGCCTCGCCCGCCATGTCGCCGGGGACGCGGCCCTGTCCCTGCCGGACCCCTCCCTGGAGCGGCACGAGGTCGTCCTGGTGCCGGGCGCGGCGTACGAGGTGAAGTTCGCCTGGGTGCCGTCCGAGACGTGCCCCACCGACGGCGGCACGGGCACCGGCGGCACCGGCACCGGCGGCGGTGACAGCGGGGGCACGACGGGCGGCGGCGGTGACACCGGCACCACCACCGGCGGCGGTGAGACCGGCGGGGCCACCCCGACCCCGACGCCCACCCCCAGCGACGGCACCACCGGCACCTCCGACGGCACCGAGACCGGCGGCGACACCGGCATGACCACGCAGCTCGTCACCGAGGACGGCTCGGCCGACGGCGGCGTCAACGTGACCTACACGACCGAGCTGGGCGCGCCGAGCACCAGTGTCTCGGTGCTGCCCGCCTGCGCCGGGACGGTGTACCGGACCGGGATGATCCCGCAGTAGGAGCTATCGGGCCGCGTAGTCGGAGGAGCCGGCCCGCTCGGGCCGCTCCTCCTCCTCGTCCGGCAGCAGGCCCAGTTCCGCGTCCCGGGCCAGCTCCACCTCGCGGCGCAGCAGCCGGAACCACATGAAGACGACGAAGCCCGCGAAGACGAACCACTCACCGGTGTAGCCGAGGTTCTGGAACGCCTTCAGGTCCAGGCCGGTCTGCGCCGCCGCCCGCGCGGGCACGGCCCGCATCCCCGAGTCGCCCCGGTTGAGGGTGACGAACGCGTCCTCGACGTCGTACGGCACGAGGTTGACCAGGGAGGCCGAGCTGATGGCCGCGGTCTGGCCCGCGGGCAGGCCGCCGCGGGCGCTGACGCCGTTGTCGCCGGGAGTCTCGGAGGCCTGGAGCGCACCGGTGACGGTGACCTCGCCGGCGGGCGGGGCCGGGGCCTTCGCCGGGTCGGGGGTGCCGGGCAGCCAGCCGCGTACGACGGGCAGGGCCTTGCCGGTGTCCTGCCGCAGCAGCGTGAGGACGTAGTAGCCGCTCCTGCCGTCCAGCTCGCGGTCGGGGACCAGCAGCTGGTCGGCGTAGCTGCCGGTGGCGGTGGTCTGTGCGCCGGAGGTCGCCTTGTCCACCGGCAGCAGCGCCGCGAGCGGGCGCGCGGCCTCGTGCCGGTCCGTTGAGGCGCGCTCGTCCGCGGTGCGGTGGCTGTCCATCCGCTCCTCGAACCGGCCCAGCTGCCAGGACCCCATGAACACGCAGAAGGGGATGGCGAGCAGCACGAACACGTTGATGCCCCACCAGCGGGGCGTCAGCAGGAACCGGTACACGCCTTCCACGGTACGGGGCCGGGGTACGTGGGCGGGGCGCGGGGTGGTCCGAGGGCGCTCTTCCTCCGTCCAGGTGCGGGCGCGGGTCATTCACAACATCGCGTTTCCGGTCGCATACGGGGCACCGGCCCGCGCGGCTCTCACCGTGGCGCCGGTTCGGGTTTGATAGGGGTCATGAGCAGCGACGCAGAAGCCATGCCCGTGTGGGAGCAGCGGTTCAGGGCACCGCGGGTCTCCCTGCCCGACTGGGCCGAGGACGCCCCCGACCGCTCCCTGTTCGTGTCGAACGCGACAGGGACGTACGAGCTGTACGCGTGGGACCGGGCCACCGGCGGTCAGCGCCAGGTGACCGACCGGCCCAACGGCACCACGGACGGGGTGCTCACCCCGGACGGCGCCTGGATCTGGTGGTTCGACGACAAGGACGGCGACGAGTTCGGCGTGTGGCGCCGGCAGCGCTTCGAGGGCGGCGCCGACGAGATCGCCGTACCGGGCCTGGAGCCGTCGTACCCGGCGGGGCTGGCGCTCGGCCGGGACGGGCGCACGGCGGTCGTCGGGCGGTCCACCGACGAGGACGGCACGACGATCTACGTGGCCCGCGACGGTGAGGCTCCGGTCGAGGTCTACCGGCACCGCGAGTCGGCGGGCGTCGGTGACCTGTCCCACGACGGCACGCTGCTGGCGATCGAGCACACCGAGCACGGCGACGCGATGCACTCGGCGCTGCGGGTGCTGCGCCTCGACGGTACGACGGTCGCGGAGCTGGACGACACCAAGGGCGGCAGCGTCGAGCTGGGCCTGGAGGTGCTGGGCTTCGCGCCGGTCGACGGCGACACCCGGCTGCTGGTCGGGCATCAGCGGCGGGGCCGCTGGGAGCCGCTGGTGTGGGACGTGGCCTCGGGCGAGGAGACCGATCTGGTGCTGGAGCTGCCGGGCGACGTGAGCGCCGAGTGGTACCCGGACGGCACCGGGCTGCTCGTCGCGCACAGCTTCGAGGCCCGCAGCGAGCTGTTCCGCTACGACCTGGCGAGCCGTGAGCTGGAGCGGGTGGAGACGCCGCCTGGCACGGTGTCGGGGGCCACGGCCCGGCCGGACGGCAGCGTGGAGTACCTGTGGTCGTCCGCCGCCGAGCCGCCCGCGGTGCGCTCCACGGCCGGCCGGGTGGTGCTGGACCCGCCGGGGCTGAAGTCGCCCGGCTCGGTGCCGGTGGAGGACGTGTGGGTGGAGGGGCCCGGCGGCCGCATCCACGCGCTCGTGCAGAAGCCGGCGGGCGCGACCGGGCCGCTCCCGACCGTGTTCGACATCCACGGCGGTCCGACCTGGCACGACAGCGACTCCTTCGCGGCGGGCCCCGCCGCCTGGGTGGACCACGGTTACGCGGTCGTCCGCGTCAACTACCGGGGCTCCACCGGGTACGGCCGGGCCTGGACGGACGCGCTGAAGTACCGCGTCGGCCTGATCGAGCTGGAGGACATCGCCGCGGTGCGCGAGTGGGCGGTGAGCTCCGGGCTGGCGGACCCCGCCCGGCTCGTCCTCAGCGGCGGCTCCTGGGGCGGCTACCTCACCCTCCTCGGGCTCGGCACCCAGCCGGAGGCCTGGGCGCTGGGCATCGCGGCCGTGCCCGTCGCCGACTACGTCACCGCCTACCACGACGAGATGGAGGCGCTGAAGGCGATGGACCGCACCCTGCTCGGGGGCACGCCCGAGGAGGTTCCGCACCGCTTCGAGGCGTCCTCCCCGCTGACGTACGTCGACCAGGTCAAGGCGCCGGTCCACATCTCCGCCGGGGTGAACGACCCCCGCTGCCCGATCCGGCAGATCGACAACTACGTCAAGCGGCTTCAGGCGCGGGGCGCGGTGCACGAGGTGTACCGCTACGACGCCGGTCACGGGTCGCTGGTGGTGGACGAGCGGATCAAGCAGGTGCGGCTGGAGCTGGACTTCGCGGCGAGGCACCTGCCGCCCGCCTGATCGCCGCGGGGGCTCGTGCCGTCGCCCGGGTGCGGCCGGCCGCGGACCGGTCGCGCCCACGCGGCGGAGCCGTACACCGATACGCCCCCGCGCCCCTAAGGGCGCTGCGCCGCGTCCCTGCTCCGGCGTCCCAGCAGTTCCGCGAACCCCCGCCGGGTCGCCGCCAGGATGACGCGGTCCCCGGCGCCGAGGACGTACCCCTCGGGCAGCTCCCAGACGAGCCCCGCCCCGGGCGCGTCCTCGGTGCGGGACCGGGTGTCGAGCGCGAGGACGCGCCAGGCCCCGGCGCGGAAGGCCTCCCGGACGGTGCGGCCCTCCAGCTGGGGATGCCCGGCGACCTCCAGCGCGGCGAACAGCAGGACCCGCCGCTCGACGGGGATCGCCCCGAGGATCTGGCGCCCGAACATGGCGCCGGCGAACGCGGGCGCGGCCAGGTGGGTGACGCTGCGGCTGCGGGTGAGGGCGTGGGGATGCGCGGCGCGCAGCGTGCGGTACACGGCGGTGGCGAAGTCGTCGTCGTACAGCCGCAGCACCACCCGCAGGTCGGCCCGCACCGAGCGGGCGTACAGCGCGGCCTCCAGATTCGTCGTGTCGACGCTGGTCAGCGCGAGCAGGGCGTGCGCGCGATGCACCTTCGCCGCCTCCAGGACGCCTTCCTGGGTGACGTCTCCGAGGACGACCGGCACCCGCAGCCGCCGGGCCACCGCGAGGCCGCGTGCCTCGGGGTCGGCCTCGACGCAGACCACGGGGATGTTCAGCTCGCGCAGCCGGATCAGCACCCGGGCGCCGATCTTGCCGAGCCCGAGGAGCACCACGTGCCCGCCGAGCCCGCGGGGCGGTTTGCGCAGTCCGGACGCGCTGCGGAAGGCGCCGAACGCCTCCAGGGCGGCGGCCAGCAGCACCGGCAGCAGCAGTAACCCGAGCAGCCCGGTGAGGAGTTGGAGGACCTGCCGGCCGGTCGACTGGTTCAGCGCGGGCTCGTTGATGGCGAACAGGTCGAGCAGGGTCACATAGGTCGCGTGCAGCGGGTGGTCGCCGGTGAGGACGGTCAGCGCGATCGCCAGCGCGATGACACAGCCGGCCACCCCGGCCAGCGACCAGCGCAGCCGCCGGGAGAAGAGCGAGCCGAGCGGTGGGACGCCGGTCAGGCCGGAGGCCGGGACGGACGGCTCACCGGCGTAGGAGACCTGCTCCAGGACGATCGTGCCGCGTCCCGTCGCCTCCCGTACGGCCGCCGCGTCCGGCAGCAGCCGCGGCCCGTGTTCGCCGTCGCCCTCCGAACCGTCCGCGCCCGCGGGGTCGTTGCTGGTGGCGGACAGCAGCGCGAGGGTGGCGAGGCCGGGGTCGGCGACCTGTCCGGGCAGCGGCCGCCGTTCCACCGCGCGCAGCATGAGGCCCTCGGTCTGCACGACCTTGCTGGTGCCGGCGAGGGCGGTCGCGGCGAGCGCGGGCGCTGCCGTGTCGGCGTCGGAGAGGACGACGGTGGAGGCCTCGGAGGCGGCGCCGGTCGCCAAGGTGGCGGCCTGGTCGAGGAGTTCCTCGATGTGCTGGCCCAGCCGGCGGTTGTACAGGCGCAGGACGAGCCGGAGGCGCGGGTTGAGGCGGCGCGCGGTGAGCGCGGCACGGATGTTGGTCTCGTCGTCGTCGTACACGAGCGCCAGCGCCGCCGCGCGCTCCACGCCCGCCTCGGCGAGCACCGCCTCGGTCGGCTCACCGGCCTCCACGACCCGTTCGGCGCCGGCGTTGTCGCCGTTGCCGCGGGCCGCGTTCACCATCCGGTCCAGGAAGGCCGCCGACACCGCGCGGGCGCGTCCCACGACCGGCTGGCGCACCCGGCGCCGGTCCGCCGGCACGACGAGCGTGACCTGTTCGCCGTAGACACCGCGCAGTTCGGCGGCGAGCCGGTGCGCGAGCCCGTCGTCGCCGCACACGACCATGTGCGGGTGCGCGCCGCCCGGCGCGCCCTGGTTCGGAACGCTCCCCACGAGGGACCAGACTGCCCTACGGCCAGGGGCGGTTGCACCCCGGTTGAACGCGTGCCGCCCGGCCGCCGTATCCCCGGGGGAGGGAAGGAGCCCCGTGGCCGTCATGGAGGACGCCCCCGCCGAGACCGCCCAGACCGCCCAGACCGCCCAGACCGCCGAGAGCACCGAGACCGCCGAGATCACGGGGGCGCGGCGGCGGCCTGACGCGCCGCTCGTGCTGATCCTGCTGCTGATGCTCGCGGTGCTGTTCCAGGGGACGCTGCGGCGGGCGCTGGCCGCGCCGGTGATGCAGGACTGGACGACCGTGTTCCTGGCGGTGGTGGTGCAGGCGCTGCCGTTCCTGGTGTTCGGGGTGCTGCTGTCGGCGGTGATCGCCGTGTTCGTGCCGGCGTCGTTCTTCGCCCGCGCGCTGCCCGCCCGTACCGCGCTCGCCGTACCGGCCGCGGGCCTCGCGGGGGCGGTGCTGCCGGGCTGCGAGTGCGCCTCGGTGCCGGTGGCGGGCGCGCTGATCCGGCGGGGGGTGACCCCGGCCGCCGCGTTCGCGTTCCTGGTGTCCGCCCCGGCGGTCAACCCCGTGGTGCTCACCGCGACCGCCGTCGCCTTCCCGGGCGCGCCCGAGATGGTCGCGGCCCGGCTGGTGGCGGGGCTGCTGGTGGCGTGCGCGATGGGCTGGCTGTGGCAGCGGGTGGGCCGGGAGGACTGGCTGCGGCCGTCCCGGCACACGGGGTACGACGGTCAGGGGCGGCGCGGCGAGGCGTTCTGGGCGTCGGTGCGGCACGACGTGCTGCACGCGGGCGGGTACCTGGTGGTGGGCGCGGGCGCCGCGGCGACGCTGAAGGCGGTGGTGCCGGAGAGGTGGCTCGGGTCGGTGGCGGGGGTGCCCGTGGTGTCGGTGCTGGCCCTCGCCGGGCTCGCGGTGCTGCTGTCGGTGTGCTCGGAGGCGGACGCGTTCGTGGCCGCGTCGCTCACCCAGTTCTCGCCGACCGCCCGGCTGGCGTTCCTCGTCGTGGGGCCGGTGATCGACCTCAAGCTGTTCGCCCTGCACGCGGCGGGCTTCGGCCGCGCCTTCGCCCTGCGCTTCGCCCCGACCGCGTTCGTCGTCGCCGTCGCGGCCTCGGCGCTGACCGGGGCGGTGCTGCTGTGAACCGCTCGGCCCAGGCGGTGGTGCTCTTCCTGCTCGGCGCGAGCGTGCTGCACGCGGGCGTGACCGGCCTGTCCCTGCGCTATGTGAAGGCGGGGCTGCGGCCGGGGCTGGTGCTGTGCGGGGCGGTGCTGATCGCGGCCGCGGCGGCGACGGTCCGGTACGGCGGCCGGGGGCGTGGCGACGGCACCGCGGAGCACGACCACCCCGGACCCCGGGTCTCCTGGCTGCTGTTGCTCCCCCTCCTCGCCCTGATCCTCATCGCCCCGCCCGCCCTGGGCGCGCACAGCGCCATGCGCACCGGCACGGCCCTTCAGGAGCCGCTCGGCTACCCGCCGCTGCCCGCCGGGCAGCCGCTGCGCCTGGGCCTCGCCGACTACGCGGGCCGGGCCGCCTTCGGCCACGGCCGCACCCTTGAGGGCCGCCGGGTACGGCTCACCGGCTTCGTCGCCCTGGACGCCTCCGGCACCGCGTATCTGGTGCGGATGACCCTCAACTGCTGCGCCGCGGACGCCCGCCCGGTCAAGGTCGGCCTGACCGGCCGGGTGCCGCCGGTGCTGGAGCCGGACCTGTGGCTGGAGGTCACCGGCACCTACAGCCCGAAGCGGTCCGCCGACCCGGTCAACGGGGGCCCGATCCCGTACGTGGACGTGCTCGCGGCGAGGCCGGTGCCCGCGCCCGGTGATCCGTACGACTCCTCGGGGCTGTGACGTGTGGGGCGCCTGGTGCGCTGGGTGATCGGAACCGCCTTGTGGTGGCGGGAGTCGATCGAAGGGGGAGCAGCGTGGCTGCGCGGGCAAGACGGCACCGGCGTTCGGTGAAGGGCCGGGTGTGGGCCGGGGTGGCGGCGGCAGCGGCGGCGGGTGTCGCGGTCGCGGCGACGCTGACGACGAGCGCCGGGGCCGCGTGGACGTCCACGTGGAACGTGTCGGCGTCCGGCTGGACGGCGAGCGACTCCCCGCAGGTCGCCGTGGACCGCCAGGGCGACTCCCTGCTGGCCTGGACGGCCTGCGACCAGTCCACGCCGGGCTGCTACTACCGGGTGCAGACCCGGGTGAGGACGGCGGCCGGGGCGACCGGGGCGATCCGTACGCTCTCCCCGGACGGCGCGGCGGTCTCCTTCCCGGAGATCGCCTCCGACGACACCGGTGACTCCGCCGTCGTCTGGCAGCAGGACGGGCATGTCGTGGGCCGGCGGGTGGCCGCGTCCGGGGCGCTCGTGGGCCCGCTGCGGCGGCTGTCCACCTCCGGACCGGCGAGCGGCGCGGTGGTGGCTGTGTCCCCGGCCGGTACGGCGATGGCGGCGTGGACGGAGATCCGCGACGGCAGCCGGTACGCCGTCGCCCGCCGCCTGATGACCGACGGCTCCCTGGGCGTGCCGCTCACCCTCGGGTCGGCCTACGGCGAGCAGCCGGCCATCGGGGTCGACCGCAGCGGGCGGTTCGTCGTCGCCTGGGTGCGCGGCGGCTCGGAGGTCGTGGCGCGGCGCATCTCCTCGACCGCGGTGGGCGGGACGGCGGTGCTGACCTCGTCCATCGCGTCGTACGCCGGTTTCGGCTCGGTCCGCGTCGGGGTGGACCGGGACGGCGACGCGGTGATCTCCTACCACTCCGGTGGCGGCGAGCGCGCCCAGCAGTGGGCCTCGCGCTGGAGCCGCACGGGCACGCTGTCGGCGCCGCTGCGGATCTCGGCGTCCACCGACAACGTGGGCTTCGCGCACGCGCTGGCCACCGACCTGGAGGGCGACTCCATGATCGTGTGGAACCGCCTCAACAGCGGCAGGCCCGAGCTGCTGGGCCGCAGACTGTCCGCGGCCGGCACGCGCGGCACGGTCGTCGCGCTCGGCACCGGTGAGCGGCCCGACCTCGCCGTGGACGACGACGGCGACGGCATGCTCGTCTTCCAGACCGTCGTGCCGACCTCCACGATCCCCTACAGCTACACGAAGACCACGGCCCGTACGTTCACCCGGTCCGGCGGATGGGGCACGGCGAGGACCCTCACCTCCGACGGCGGCGCGCCCCAGGCCGGCTCCCGGCCGACCGCGCGCTTCACGGTGATCTGGCAGCGGGTGTCGTACCCGTACACGATCCGGTCGGTCACCGGTCCGTGAGCCCGCTCGCGGCGGACTGACGGGCACTGGAGTTCGCCCCTTCGTCGTGGCGTGTGATCCCGCGCGTCCGTGCGCCACCCGGTGTGCGGGTGGCGCGTTGGGGTTGCCGTGGCGCGGATGCAGAGACGGTTCTGCGTCCCGGTGCGCGGGTTGTGCGGGAACGCTTCTTGCAGAAACGGTTCTGCACCTCCGGCACCGTGCGCGCGCCGAGCACGGCAACGGGGAGTGAACGACAGTGAGGACATGCGCCGGCGGACCCGACGTCCAGCCCGCCTCCGGTGACCGTCGGACCGGGGACCTGATCGGACGGGAGCAGGAGACCGCCAGGCTCCATGAACTGCTCGCCCACCACCGGCTGGTGACGGTCACCGGCCCCACCGGCGTCGGCAAGAGCCGGCTGGCCGCGACGGTGTGCGCCGGCCCGGCCGGCGCCCCCTGGGGGCGGACGGTGCGGGTGCGGTGGCCGGGAGCCGTCGCCCGGCCGGCGCGTGCCGAGGGGGCGCTGGCGGCGGAGGTACGGCGTGCGACGCGCGGCGAGGCCGTCGGACTGCTGTTCCTCGACGACGTCGACCCGGTGCACACGGACTGCCTCAAGCTCGTCCAGCACCTGCTGATGGACGAGCCCGAGCTGCGGATCCTGGTGACCTCGCGCGCGGCACTCGGGCTCGGGGAGGAACGGGTGCTGCGCCTCGCCCCGCTCGGCACCCGGGCGCGGGACGGTGCGGACGGCCGGCCGGCCGCGGTGCGGCTGTTCCTGGAACGGGCCCGCGGCGAGGGCCCGTTCGACCTGCCGGCCGTCCACGAGGTGTGCCGGCTCCTGGAGGGCGTGCCACTGGCGATCGAGCTGGCCGCCGGGCAGACCCTGCGGCACTCGGTGGACGAACTGGCCCGGCTGCTGCGGCGGCACCAGTGCTGGCTGTCCGGCCCCCGGCCGGGAGCACCCCGCAGGCACCGGTCGCTGCGGGCGGCGATGGGCTCCGTGTACACGCTGCACGACCGGGCCGCACGGATGGTGTGGGCCCGCGCAGGCGTCTTCGAGGGGTCGTTCGCGCAGTCCACCGCGGTGTTCCTGTGCGCGGGCGGCGGCGTGGAGCCGTACGAGGTGCCGGGCTGCCTGGCCCGGCTGGCGGCGGCCGGCGTACTGCGGCCGGAGGGCGACCCGGGCGGGGTGCACCGCCCCCGCTGGCGGATGGCCGCGGCGGCCCGCGACTTCGCGGCCGAACGGCTGCGCGCGGCGGGCGAGTTGCCGGTGGCCGTGGAACGCCTGGTCACCCACGGCAGGCGGGTGGCCGAGGTGGCGGAGGACCTGTGGGCGGCGGGCTCCCAGCGGCAGGCGGTGCGGCTGCTCGCCGAGGAGCAGGACGACCTGATGGCGGTGGCGCAGCACGCCCTGGAGCGGCCCGAGCACACCGAGGCGGTCCTGGAGACGGTCGTCGGGCTGTGGTTCTGGTGGGTGGTGTACGACCACGCGGAGGCGGGCCGGGAGCTGCTGCTGACGCTGCTCGGGCGGTGCGCGCCCGACAGCCCGCTCGCGGTACGGGCCCAGTGGCTGGCGGCCTGGCTGACCGCACCCGGCGACCCGGGCGCGGCCCGCTCCCTGCTCGGCCGCGCCTGGCCCGCCGCGGTGCTGGCCGGGGACGACGCCTCGCTCGGCCGGATCGCCCACGTCCAGGGCATGCTGGCGCTGCGCGAGCGGGACAGCGTGGCCGCCGCGGCGCACTTCGAGGAGGCCGCCGACACCATCCCGCCGCACGCGCCGGGCGGCCCCTCCGCGGCCGTCAGCCTCGCCGCCCTGGCCGTGGCGCAGACCGCCTTCGACCCGGCCGCGGCCCGCCGCAGCGCCCGCCGCGCCCTGTCCCACCCGGACGTCCGCGAGGACACCTGGGCCTGTCTGCTCGCCCGCTACGCCCGCGCCGTCGTCGACCACCGCCACGGCCGGCGCGGCCGCGCCTGGCACCGGGCCCGCCGCGCCCTGGCCGCACTCGACCTCGAACTCCCCGCCCCCGAGGGCCGCGCCGCGCTCCACGGCCTCATCACCGACATCGAGTCCGGCACCACACCCCAGGACCGCCCGGCGTTCATCCCGGCACCGCGGGGGGTGGCGGGGGTTGCGGTGGGGGCACGGTGAGGGGCGGTGGGGTGGGGCGGGGTTGGCAGGGCTGGGGGTGAAGTGGGCGGTGTCGGCAGGGCGGGGGGTGAAGTGCGCTGAGGTGGGCGGTGTCGGCAGGGCTGGGGGTGAAGTGGGCTGAGGTGGGCGGTGTCGGCAGGGCTGGGGGTGGCGGCCGGAATAACCCCTCTCCTCGACGCGGCGGCCGTGCGATCATCACATCACTCACTCATGCCGCTCCCGCCTCCCACGCCTCGATCGACGCACACAGCAGGCCGTGCCGACCGGGACCGGTGTCGATTCACCGCATCCACGGACGGGCCCTGGGGGGAACCGCATGCTCCGTACCCTGCGTACTCGCGTGAGATCCGCCGCGTACGCCTCACTGCTGCTCACGGTGTCGCTCGTGCTGTCCCTGCTGCTTCCGGCGGGCACCGCCACGGCGGCCGACGGCTGCGTGTCTGTCGAACTCGGCCTGTACCAAGGGGACTTCGCCGCGGCCGGCGAGGTCGACTGTCTGCTGCTGCCGCTGCCCGAGGGCGCCCGGCTGGCCGCCCTGAAACCGCTGAGCGCCCCGGCGCCGCGGCCCGACCTCGCGCTGGCCGACGCCGACGGCGTACGGCGGTGCGCCGCGGACGCCCTGTCCCAGGGGACCTGCGCGCTCACCGGCAGGGCGCCCTTCCGGGTCCTGCTCTCCACCGCGAGCGAGGACCAGCCGACGGGGCCGTACCGCATCGCGCTGTACCGCACGGACGCGCCGGACGTCTGTCCCGCCCTCCCGGAGGGTGACTTCACCGCCGACAGCCCGACGGCCCGCATCGGCACCGGCGACGGTGTCTTCGCGCACTGTCTCGGCATCCCCGCCGACCCGGACGGCGCGGTGGAGAACCTCCAGCTGCGCGCGGTCTCGGGCACCGCCCCGGCGAGCGTCTCGGTCGTGGACACGGACGGCAGGCAGGTCTGCGGTCTCTACGCCTCCCCGTCCACGTGGACCACGTGCCGGCTCACCCCCGGTCTCGCCCACACGGTGCTGGTCACCGGGCGGGACGCCCCCGCCGAGTACACGCTGACCCGCCGGGACGTGACCGCGAGCGCGAAGGGCTGCGCCGCGACCACGGCCACGGCCGTCGGCGGCCCGTCCTCCGGCGGCACCCAGGGCGCACCGGGCACGCTGATCTGCCGTCAGGTCACCACCGCGGACGCCCGCGACACCCTGCACCTCGACGTCCGTGACCCGCTCGGCACGGCGAACATCCTGGCGTACGACGCCGACGGCACGGCCGTGTGCTCGTACCGCAACCGCGCGTGCGCGGTCACCGGCTCGACCGGCTACCAGGTCCTGGTCACCGTCCCGTCCAACCTCCAGGCCGCCGGCTCCTACCGCTTCGACGCCCTGCGCATCGCCACCGCGGCGGGTCCCGCCGAGGAGTGCGCGAGAGTCCCGAACGTCAGCTACGGCTACGGGCCCATCACCGGCACCCTGGACGAGACGCACAGCGCCCTGTGCCGGACCCTGCCCACGGCCTACAACGACCGGTTCGACCTCGCGATCGGCGACACCGCGGGCGGCACCCAGACGGCCGTGCCCGCGCTGTACGACGCGAGCCTGGACAACAACTGCGCGCTGTTCATCCCCAGCGGCTACCAGTGCTACGTGAACGAGCCGTACTCGACGGAGGTCAGCCCCAGCATCCTCGTCCTCGGGCTGCCCGAGAAGGCGTCGCAGACCGCGTACCGGGCCGAGCTCGTCTGCACCTACGCGCTGTGCGGCACCGAGAAGATCACCGTCGGCTCGGTCACCCCGGCCACCGGCGCGGCCGGCACCCGGGCCGAGGTGACGCTGACGGGCAGCGCCCTGCGCGCGGACGACAAGGTACGGATCAGCCGGGCCGGCAAGGTCATCGAGTCCACGACCGTCTCCGTCGCGGCCGACCGCAGGTCGCTGACGGCCGTCCTCGACCTCACCGCGGCCGAGACCGGCGACTGGAACCTCAGCGTCGTCACGCACAACAGCTGGGAGTACCCGCGCGGCACCTTCACCGTCGTACCGGCGCTGCGGAACACCGCGCTCCCGGCGGTCAGGGGCACCGCCCAGGTGGGCGTGCTGCTCAGGGCCTTGCCCGGGACGTGGTCGGCGACCCCGGACTCGTACGCGTACCAGTGGGAGGCGGACGGCCGGACGATCGCCGGGGCCACCGCGGCCGCCTACCGGGTCCCCGGCCCGCTCCGCGGCAGGAAGATCACGGTCGTCGTCACCGCCCTCAGGAGCGGCTGGCAGAGCGGGGCCGCCGAGAGCCCGGCGAGCCGGCCCGTCGTGGCGGCCCGCCGGGACCAGTCGGGCCCCAGCGGCCTGCCGGACGGAGCCGGTGACCTGCTCACGCTGACCCCCGGCGGCACGCTGTCCGTGCAGCGGGCCACCGGCACCGGGACCTTCTCCGGCCGGACCAGCACGTCGGGCTGGTCGGCGAAGACCCTGGCCGTGCCCTTCGGGGACCTGAACGGCGACACCTGCAACGACGTCCTCGTCCGCATGCCCGACGGCACCCTGCGCGGCTATCTGCCGCCCTGCGGCGCCGCGCCGCGGACGTCGACGCCCTACAGGTCGCTGGGCAGCGGCTGGGGTGCGTACAACGTCCTCGCCTCGCCCGGTGACCTCACCGGCGACGGCCTCGCCGACCTGATCGCGCGCCGGTCCGCAGGCGGGGACCTCCACCTGTTCGCCGCCACGAGCGACGGCAGGCTCAGGCCGGGCGTGCGGATCGGCACGGCCTGGACGTCGTACACGAAGATCGTGGGCGCCGGCGACCTCACCGGCGACGGCCACGGCGATCTGCTCGCCCGCGACACCGCCGGCAGACTGTGGCGCTACGACGGCACGGGCACGGGTCGCCTCAAGGCCCGCGTCCTCGTCCTCTCCGCCTGGGGCGCCGGCTACGACGCCGTCGTCGGCGTCGGCGACCTCACCGGCGACGGCCGGCCGGACCTCGTCGCCCGTGACACGGCGGGCAACCTTTACCGCCAGAGCGGCAACGGCAAGGGCTCCTTCACGGCCCGGGTGAGGATCGGGACGGGCTGGCAGGCGTACAAGGCACTGTTCTGACGGACGAACGGCCGGCTGCCGAGGAGCGGCAGCGCGGTCGGTACGTCGATGAACTCCCCACCCCCTCCGGTACGTCGATGAACTCCCCACCTCCTTCGGTACGGTCGCTCGCGGCACCGAAGGAGGTGGAGGCCGATGTCCTCCGAGTCTGCGCACATCGCCCGCTGACGCGGGCGCACGCCGGGCAGGTCCTGGAGATCTACCGCCCGGGCATCGAGGAGGGCGACGCCACCTTCGAGACGAAGCCTTCGTCCTGGGAGGACTTCGACTCGGCGAAGCTCCCGGACCACCGCTTCGTCGCCCTGGACGGCGCGACGGGGCACGTCCTCGGCTGGGTGGCCGCCACCCACGTCTCCGACCGCTGCGCCTACGACGGAGTGGCCGAGCACTCGGTCTACGTCCATCCCGCCGCCCGCGGCAGGGCACAGCCCGTGCCCTGATGCCGGCCCTCATCACCTCCACGGAAGCCGCCGGCATCTGGACCGTCCAGTCCGGCGTCTTCCCCGAGAACACCGCGAGCCTCGCCCTCCACCAGCGCACCGGCTTCCGCGTCATCGGCATCCGCGAGCGCATCGGCCGCCACCACGGCCGCCGGCGGGACGTGGTCCTGCTGGAACGCCGCAGCCCCGAGATCCTCTGACAAACTGCCGCCATGGGTCTCGGACTTGAGGGCAAGTCGGCCTTCGTCACCGGCGGGAGCGGCGGCATCGGGCTGGCCATCGGCCGGGCGCTGCAGGACGAGGGAGTGACCGTCACGGTCTGCGGCCGGGACCCGGAGAGGCTGAAGGAGTCGGGCCTGCCCGGCATCCGGGCGGACGTCACCGACCCGGCCGCGCTCGCGAGGGCGATCGACGAGGCGGCCGAGCGGACGGGCGGCCTCGACCTGCTCGTCGCCAACGCCGGCGGGGCGTACGGGGGAGGGCTGCTGGACTCCACGCCCGAGGACTGGCTGCGCACCTACGAGGTGAACGTGCTGCACGCCGCCCACGCCATCCGTACCGCGGTGCCGCACTTCGAGCGGCGCGGCGGCGGCAGCGCGCTCGTCGTCGCGTCCATCACGGGCTGGAAGCCGGGCCCCAAGTCGTCGTACGCCTCCGCGAAGGCGGCGGAGATCCACCTCGCGGCCACGCTCGGCCAGGAGCTCGGCCCCCGCAACATCCGCGTGAACGCGCTCAGTCCGGGATCGGTGCTGTTCGAGGGCGGCGGCTGGGCCTGGGTCCGGGACAACCGGCCCGAACAGTTCGAGGCGTTCGCCCGCGACGACTTCCCGCGTGGCCGGCTGGTCGAGCTGCGGGAGGTGGCGGACGTGGCCTGCTTCCTGCTGTCACCCCGGGCCGGCGGCGTCAACGGCGCCAACATCTGCGTGGACGGCGCCCAGGACCACCCGAGCGCGGGCCGGTTCTTCCCCTGACCCCGCCTCTCAGCGCTCCTTCGAGGAGAGGATGTCGCGCGCCTGCTCCGCCGCGCGGACGATGCTCTCGCTGATGAAGTCGACGAAGCGGGCGATGTTCTCCAGCCGTACGGCGGCCGGGGTGCCGGCGCCGAGGACGCGCACACCCTGCCGCGCGGTCTCGGCGAGCTGGGCCTGCGACCGCGCACCGGCGAGCGTCGACTGGTACCAGATGTCGTCGTCGACGACGTAGCGCTCACGGCGCCGTTCGTCGCGTTCCCGGCGGACGAGCCCCAGGCCCTCCAGGAACGCGATCGCCTTGGACACGGACGCCGGGCTGACCTGGAGCCGCCGGGCGAGTTCGGACGCGGTGAGGCTGCCCGCGTCGGTGGTCCACAGACAGGTCAGCACCCGGGCCGTCATCTTCGGCAGCCCCTGCTGCATCAGCAGCGTCGTGAACGTCTCCACGTACTCCCGTACGGCGTCGGCGTCCCGCCCATGCGCCTGCGCGGGCGCCTGTGCCCCTCGCGGCACGGGTTTCCTCCGCCGGTGGGTGCGCTGCTCCGTGGCTCGGTGGGCCAGGTCGGCCCGGTAGGCGGTGGGCCCGCCGTTGCGCATCACCTCCCGCGTGACGGTCGAGGTGGGCCGGCCGAGCCGCCGGGCGATCTCCGCGTAGGCGAGCCCGTCGGCCAGCCCGACCGCGATCTGCTGACGCTCCTGCTGAGTGAGCCGCCCTCCGGGCATGGGGGGTCTCCCGTTCGTGATCGGTGGTGGGTGTCAGCGTAGCGTTCAATGGCAACCCATTGCAACGAATGGAGAGATGGGTGTTGCGTTAGATTTCAACCCACTGCAACGATTTGACGGCTGTGAGCTGCGCAAATGCCGGAAACGTGCAACGAAGTAATTGTCGCGATGGGAAATGCAACGTAGCGTTTCTGTTGTCAGAAAGCAGCGACGAACACAGGAGAGACCCGATGCAGAACATGCCGAAGACTCAGGACCTGCGGAAGTTCGAGACCCCGGCCCCCGTCTCCGCCGTCCTCGACATCCCGGCGGGAGTCATCCGGTTCATCGCCGCGGACCGCGCCGACACCACGGTCGAGGTGCTGCCCGCGGACGCCTCGAGGGGCCGCGACGTGAAGGCGGCCGAGCAGATCGAGGTCTCGTACGGCGACGGAGTGCTGCGGATCGAGGCCCCGGAGCCGAAGAACCGCATCCTCGGCTCCTCCGGCGCCGTCGAGGTGACGGTCCAGCTGCCCGCCGGCTCCCGCGTCGAGGCGAAGGCGTCCGCCGCCGAGCTCCGGGGCGTCGGGCGCCTGGGCGACGTGCTCTTCGAGGGCCAGCAGGCCACGGTCAAGCTCGACGAGACCGCGAGCGCCCGCCTCACCCTCCAGGCCGGCGACATCACGGTAGGCCGCCTCGGCGGACCCGCGGAGATCAGCACCCTGAAGGGCGACCTCACCATCACCGAGGCCCTGCGCGGCACGGTCACCCTGCGCACCGAGCACGGCGACATCACCCTCGGCGCCACCCCGGGGGTCTCCGCCTCCCTGGACGCGGGCACCACCTACGGCCGTATCCACAACACCCTGAGGAACACCGACGGAGCCGACGCCGACCTGACCGTCCACGCGACCACCGCCTACGGCGACATCACGGCCCGCAGCCTGTGACGACCGGTCGATCGGTCCGGCCCCGAGCACGCCAGAGGGCCTGGTGCGACTTACACACCAGGCCCTCTGAACAGCGTCGGGGTGGCGGGATTTGAACCCACGACCTCTTCGTCCCGAACGAAGCGCGCTGCCAAGCTGCGCTACACCCCGATCGTCGCTGCTTGTCGCGGCGACGTCGTTTACTTTAGCCCACTGGTGGCTGTAGACGAAATCCGGTTTTGGCGCGGTGGCGGATGGGGTTCGGGCGCAGGCGGTCGAGGACGGCGAGGACGACGGCGAGGGCGTAGAAGGAGAGGCCCAGGAGGAGGGCGTTGGCCAGGATGCTCTTGTAGCCGTGGAGGTCGACGTCCAGGAAGGGGTAGAGGTAGCGGTCGCCCGGGGCGCCGGCGGGCAGGAGTTCGCCGCGGATCAGGGAGAACACCAGGTAGGCCGCGGGGTAGAGGAGCCAGGTCGGGGCCTGGCGCACGTGGAGCCGGCCGGGGGCGGTCAGCAGGAGCCAGTCCAGGACGGCCGCCGCGGGGACCACCGTGTGCAGGAGCTGGTTGGCGACCGCGTGCCAGCCGGTCGGCGGGGCCGTGCCCGTCATGGAGAAGGGGCTCGCCGCGTTCGCCAGGAGCAGGTGGTACACCAGCGCGGTCATCACGACGTAGAGCAGCACGGCGCCGGTCACGGCCCCCGGCAGCGGGCGGCGGGCCGTCCACGCCCGGCGTGCCGAGGCGATGAGGACCAGGGCGAGCAGGATGTTCGCCTGGACGGTGAAGTAGCTCAGGACGCGCAGTGGGCTGCCGAGCAGCAGCTCGACGGTGATGCCGCCGGCCGCCAGCAGCGCGGTCAGGAGGCGGAAGACGGCCGTGAGGGGCCGGCGTACCGGCTCCAGCACGGCCGATGCGGGGACGGGTGAGGGCAGCAGCGCGGGGATGCCCGGGACCGCGGGGAGGTCCGGGATGTCCCTGGGTATCGGAGCGGTCATGCCCTCAAGCTAGGCAAAAGGGGTATGTCGGGCCATGCGGGTGGTCCGTGTGGGGGACACGGCCCGCCCCGTCGCCCCGCGCTGCCCCACGCCCCGGACAGAGCTAGACGCGCTCTCCCGCTCCGTCCCGCCCCACCAACGTCAGCAACGTCGCCTCCGGCGGACACGCGAACCGCACCGGGGTGTAACGGTTCGTCCCGCAGCCCGCCGAGACGTGCATGTAGGCCGTACGACCGCCCGCCGTGTGGGTCGACAGGCCCTTGACGCGGTCCGTGTCCAGGTCGCAGTTGGTGACGAAGGCGCCGTAGAAGGGGAGGCACAGCTGGCCGCCGTGGGTGTGGCCGGCCAGGATCAGGGGGTAGCCGTCGGCCGTGAAGGAGTCCAGGCTGCGCAGGTAGGGCGCGTGGACGACGCCGATGGCGAAGTCCGCCGAGCCGGACGGGCCGCCGGCCACCTGCGCGTAGCGGTCCCGCTTGATGTGGGGGTCGTCCACGCCGGTGAGTTCGATCGAGACGCCCTCGCTCTTGAGCACGCCCCGGGTGTTGGTGAGGTTCAGCCAGCCGGCCGCGTCGAAGCCGTCCCGCAGGTCCTCCCACGGGTTGTGGACCACGCCGACCGCCGGCGGGTTGCCGTTCAGGCCGTGCCGTCCCTGCGCCTTCTCGAGCAGATAGCGGGCGGGGTTGCGCAGCTTGGGCCCGTAGTAGTCGTTCGAGCCGAAGACGTACGCCCCCGGAAACTCCATCAGCGGCCCCAGCGCGTCCAGCACCTCCGGCACGCCCTCCGGGTCGGACAGGTTGTCGCCGGTGTTGATCACGAAGTCGGGGCGCAGGCCCGCCAGCGACCGCAGCCAGCGCTGCTTCTTGCGCTGCCCGCCGACCATGTGGATGTCCGACACGTGCAGCACGCGCAGCGGGCGCATGCCCGCGGGCAGGACAGGGACGGTGACCCGTCGGAGGCGGAAGGAACGGGCCTCGAAACCCGCCGAGTAGACCAGACCGGCGGCCGCGACCGCCGTGATGCCGAGGGGTACTCCGTATCGCGCGCGCATATGCCCATCGTGTCAGACCCGCAGGTCCGTTCCGTACGACCTCCCGCCCCAACCCCCGCCCCCGCCCGGCCACCTGGGAAATGGGCGGGCGGCGCTCGTGTCGCACCTGCGACAATCGAGCCATGACCACGCTCAAGTCGAAGCTGCAGGAAGACCTCAACGCCGCGATCAAGGAGCGCGACGAGCTCCGCTCCTCGACGCTCCGGCTGACGCTCGCCGCGATCACCAAGGAGGAGGTCGCGGGCAAGGAGAAGCGCGAACTCTCGGACGACGAGGTCCAGAAGGTGATCACCCGTGAGGCGAAGAAGCGCCGTGAGGCGGCCGAGGCCTTCGCTCAGGGCGGTCGCCCCGAGCAGGCCGAGCGCGAGAAGGCGGAGGGCGAGGTCCTCGCCGCGTACCTGCCCAAGCAGCTGTCCGACGAGGAACTGGAGCAGATCGTCGCCCAGGCCGTCGAGGAGGCGAAGTCGGCCGGGGCCGAGGGGCCGAGGGCCATGGGCGCGGTCATGAAGATCGTCAACCCGAAGGTGGCCGGCCAGGCCGAGGGCGGCCGTGTCGCCGCCGCGGTCAAGAAGCTCCTCGCCGGCTGACCGCTCCCGGCGGACCGGTCCGAGCCGGACAGAACAGCGGGGGCGCCCCTTCCCGGAAGGGGCGCCCCCGCTGTCGTACTCCTGCCGGCTGCTACGGGAAGTTGCCCCCGCCGTTGCCGTTCCCGTTGCCCGGGCCGCCGTCGTTGCCCTGGATGAAGCCCTCCGGGATGGAGAAGGAGGGCTCGGGGAAGGTGCCGCCGTCGGTGTTGCCGCCGATCACGCCGCCGGTGGCGTCGTCACCGTTGCCGCCGTCGTCGTCCCCGCGGCCCCTGTCGCGGCCCTTGTCCCTGTCCCTGTCCTTCGGCGCGTCCGGGATGTCGACGTAGTTGAAGTCCGGTGCCTCCCGGCCCGCGAGGGCGCCGGACATCATGGACTTCCAGATCGGGCCGGGGACCTGGCCACCGAAGACCTTGTCGTGCCAGACCCCGCCGATGCTGATGTTCTCCATCTTGCGCTCGTGCGCCGGGTCGCCGACCCAGACCGCGCCGGACATGTTCGGCGTGTAGCCCACGAACCAGGCGGCGTAGCGCTCGTCGGTGGTGCCGGTCTTGCCGGCGCTCTCGCGGTCGTCCAGGCCCGCCTGCGTACCCGTACCGTCCTCGACCACGCCCCGCAGCAGCGTGTTGATGGTGTCGGCGGTGTTCTCGGACATCGCCCGCGAGCAGGTCGACTTCGGGACCTCCAGGGACCTGGTCTCCCCGCCGATGCGCCGGCTGATCGACTCGATGGCGATCGGGGTGCAGTACATGCCGCGCGAGGCGAAGGTGGCGTAGCCGTTCGCCATGGTCAGCGGGGACATCTCCTGGGTGCCCAGCGCGATGGAGGGGGCCTGCTGGAGCTTGCCGCCGTCCGCGCGGTCCACGCCCATCCTCTTCGCCATCTCCGTCACCGGGCAGATGCCGACCTCGCTGATCATCTCCACGAAGTAGGTGTTGACGGACTTCGCCGTCGCCTCCTTCATCGAGTACGGGCCGACTTCGGACTCGTTCTCGTTGGTGAGGGTGACGCCCTTCTCGTTCCAGACCTTGCCGTCGCACGCCTGGACCGGGCTCGGGTACTCCATCTCGTACGGCGACCGGTACGACTTGGTCGCCGGCATGCCGCCCTCGATGGCGGCCGCGGCCACGATCGGCTTGAAGGTCGAGCCGGGCTGGAAGCCCAGCCCGCCGCCCATGGCCTGGTCGACGGAGAGGTTGATCTGCGTCTCGTTCTTGCCGAAGCCGTACGGGCGGGACTGGCCCATGGCGAGGATCTTGCCGGTGCCGGGCTCGACGATCGTGGCGGCGGTGGCCACGTCGTCGTTCTGGTTCACATGCTCCTTGACGGACTGCTGCACCGAGTCCTGGGCCTGCGGGTCCATGGTCGTACGGATGGTCAGGCCGCCCTGGTTCCAGATCTTGGCCCGGTCCTCCTTGGTCTTGCCGAAGACCGGATCGCTCAGGAACACCGCGCGGACGTAGTCGCAGAAGAAGCCCGCGCCCTTCACGGCGGTGATGCAGCCGTTCTTCGGCTTGCTGACGTCCAGGCCGAGGGGCATCTCCTTGGCCTTGTCGGCCTGCGCCTGGGAGATGTTGCCGACGTCGGCCATGCGCTGCAGCACGATGTTGCGCCGCTTGGTGGCCTCCGTCTCGTCGTTGACCGGGTCGAACCGGCTGGGCGACTGGACGATGCCCGCGAGGAGCGCGGACTCCTGGATGTTGAGGTTCTTGGCGTGCTTGGAGAAGTAGCGCTGGGCGGCCGCCTCGACGCCGTAGGCCTGCTGGCCGAAGAACGTGATGTTCAGGTAGTTCTCGAGGATCTTCTTCTTGCCGAGCTCCTCCTCCACCTGGATCGCGTACTTCAGCTCCTTGATCTTGCGGCCGATGGTCTGCTGGGTGGCCTCGGCGACCTTGGTGGGGTCGTCGCCGGCCTCCTCCACGAAGACGTTCTTCACGTACTGCTGGGTGAGGGTGGAGGCGCCCTCGGCGACGCCGCCGGTCTGCGCGTTCTTGTTCAGGGCGCGCAGGATGCCCTTCAGGTCCACCGCGCCGTGCTGGTAGAAGCGGGCGTCCTCGATCGCGACGATCGCCTTCTGCATGTAGGGCGAGATCTCCTTGAGCTCGACCACCGTGCGGTCGCGCGAGTACACAGTGGCGATGGTGCCGCCCCGGGCGTCGAGGATCGTGGTGCGCTGGCTGAGCGGCGGCGTCTTCATATTGGCCGGAAGCTCGTCGAAGCTCTCCACCGACCCCTTGGCCGCGAGCCCCAGCGCACCGACGGCGGGCAGCGCGATGCCGGCCATGACGGCTCCGGCGAGCACACTGACACCGAGGAACTTGGCGGCCTGCTGCGCGGGCGACAGACCACCGCCTGAAGGCTTCTTTGGCATGGGGGCAGCCTACGTTCTCATTCGCCGGACACGCGTATATGCCTTGGCCTAAGCTGCTCTCAACTGTCACAGCAGCGCGGCCATGTATCAATACGTCCGGCTACCCCGAATCGTTCCGGACGTGCCTCGATATTTCATCGAGGGCGTGCCCGAAATCGCCTTGTGTGTCTGTTGGCGCCCCATGTGACTCAACTGAATCGTCCTGGTTTGCCGGGAGAGTCGCATATGTCGCCAGCTCACTCCCGCGGGTGATCTGCCGCTTACGCATAGTCCGTTCGGGCCATTCAAGATTGGGCCCGAAGGGGGTGTTGCGCTGTGCCCACCTTCCGTAACGTCCTCAACTGGCGGCGGTGCATATGCCGCTGCCGCCGTGGGGGAGCCTCGATTCGGGAGAGGACGGCGCCGGTATGGGCTGGGTAACCGACTGGAGTGCGCAGGCGGCCTGCCGCACTACCGATCCGGATGAACTGTTCGTTCAGGGAGCAGCGCAGAACAGGGCCAAGGCGGTGTGCACCGGATGTCCGGTGCGGACCGAGTGCCTGGCCGACGCGCTCGACAACCGCGTCGAGTTCGGCGTGTGGGGAGGCATGACGGAACGGGAGCGCCGCGCACTGCTGCGCAGGCGGCCCACCGTGACCTCCTGGCGCCGGCTGCTGGAGACCGCTCGTACGGAGTACGAGCGCGGGGCCGGCCTGGTGCCCCTCGACGACGACCAGGTGTACGAGAACTACGCGGCGGTGAGCTGAGTCCGCCGCACCGGCGTCCCGCGGTCCGCGGTCCGCCACGCTCTCGGCCGGGTCGCCCTCGGTCGGGACCCGTGTGCGAGATCCGTTTGCGGGACCCGTGTGCGAGATCCGTGTGTCGTCGGCCACGTCACCGCAGGCGCGGTGTCGCCTTCGGCCATGCCGCCGCCGGCTCCCTGCCGGCGTCGGGCACGTCACTGACGGCTCCGTGCCGCCGTCGGCTCAGTCGCCCTGGGGGCGGGTCGGGTGGTCGGGCGGTCACCGTCGGTTCCGTGGTGTCGCCGTGGGCCCAGCCGCTGCCGGCCTTCGCCCACGGTTACGTCACCTCAGTCTGCGTGAGGCACCTCAGTCAGCTGGGGCAGCTCCGGCCGGTTGGCCGCGAGCCGGTCCCCGATGTCCCGCAGCCCCGCGAGGTCGTGCACATCGCCGGGCAGCGCGGCCACTTCGGTCACCGCCACCTCGGGGTGAAGTGCGGTGAAGCGGTCACGCGTGCGCTGCTCGCGCGAGAGCAGGTGCATGCGGTCCGCGTGCAGCCTGAGCAGACCGGCGGTCAGCGCGTCCACGTTCGGCTCGTCGCTCGGGGTCAACTCACCGTGCACCGCCAGCTCGTCGGTAGGGGGGTCGGGATCCTCGGCCCCGGTCGCGGGGGATGACGCCGTGAGGGCCGAACTGCCGTGTGGGTCGGGGGAGTTACGATCTCCAGCTTTCCCGTCCGGCTGATCCACAATGCGGGGCTCCTCAAGATTTTCCGCGGCGGCGAGCGCCCGCTCGGCCGACAGCCGGGCGGCGCCACTGCCGTGGACCCGGTTGAGCACCAGACCCGCGAGCGGCATGTCCTCGGCGGCCAGCCGCTCCACGAAGTACGCGGCCTCCCGCAAGGCGTCCCGCTCCGGCGCGGCGACCACCAGGAACGCCGTCCCGGGCGCCTGCAGCAGCTTGTACGTCGCGTCCGCGCGGGTGCGGAACCCGCCGAACATCGAGTCCATCGCGGCCACGAACGTCTGCACGTCCTTCAGCAGCTGACCGCCGAGCAGCTTGCCGAGGGCGCCGGTCATCATCGACATCCCGACGTTCAGGAACTTCATCCCCGCTCGCCCGCCGACCTTCGCGGGCGCCAGCAGCACGCGGATCAGCTTGCCGTCGAGGAACGAGCCGAGCCGCTTGGGCGCGTCGAGGAAGTCCAGCGCCGAACGCGACGGCGGGGTGTCGACGACGATCAGGTCCCACTCGTCGCGCGAGCGCAGCTGGCCCAGCTTCTCCATCGCCATGTACTCCTGCGTGCCGGCGAAGCCCGCGGAGAGCGACTGGTAGAAGGGGTTGTTCAAGATCGCGGCGGCCCGGTCGGCGTCCGCGTGCGCCTCGACGATCTCGTCGAAGGTGCGCTTCATGTCGAGCATCATCGCGTGCAGCTCGCCGTCCCCCTCGACGCCCTTGACGCGGCGCGGGGTGTTGTCGAGCGAGTCGATGCCCATGGACTGGGCGAGGCGGCGGGCCGGGTCGATGGTGAGCACCACGACCTTGCGGCCCCGCTCGGCGGCGCGCAGGCCGAGGGCGGCCGCCGTGGTGGTCTTGCCGACACCGCCGGAGCCGCAGCACACGATGATGCGCGTGGCGGGGTCGTCGAGCAGCGGGTCGACGTCCAGCACGCGCGCGGGGGAGAGGTGACGCTCCTGGACGGTCTCCGCGCTCATGCGATCCCCTGCTTCCGCAGTTCCGTGGCCAGTTCGTACAGACCCGCCAGGTCCATGCCCTCGGCGAGCAGCGGCAGTTCGTGCAGCGGAAGGCCCAGTTCGCCGAGGACGGCCCGCTGCTCCTGCTCCAGCGTGTACCGCTCGGCGTACTCCTCGGCCTGTTCGAGGAGGGGGTCCACCAGCCGCTCGGCGTTGCCGCCGCGGCGCGCCCCGCCGAGCCCGGCGGCCGACAGGGACCGCGCGACGGCCGTGCGCGGCAGGGTCCGTACGAGTTCCAGGCCGGAGGCGTCCAGCACCTCGGGCCGGACCATGTTCACGATGACCCGGCCCACCGGGAGCCGGGCGGAGCGCAGCTCGGCGATGCCGTCGGCGGTCTCCTGGACCGGCATCTCCTCCAGCAGCGTCACCAGGTGCACGGCCGTCTCCGGCGACTTCAGCACCCGCATCACGGCCTGTGCCTGATTGTGTATCGGGCCGATCCTGGCCAGGCCCGCGACCTCGTCGTTGACGTTCAGGAAGCGGGTGACGCGGCCCGTCGGGGGCGCGTCCATGACGACGTAGTCGTAGACGAACCGTCCGCTCCTGTCCTTGCGCCGGACCGCCTCGCAGGCCTTGCCGGTCAGCAGGACGTCCCTGAGCCCGGGCGCGATCGTGGTGGCGAAGTCGATCGCGCCGAGCTTCTTCAGGGCGCGTCCGGCGCTGCCCAGCTTGTAGAACATCTGGAGGTAGTCCAGAAGGGCCAGTTCGGGGTCGATGGCGAGTGCGTACACCTCCCCGCCCCCGGGAGCGACGGCGATCTTGCGCTCCTCATAGGGCAGCGCCTCCGTCTCGAAGAGCTGTGCGATGCCTTGCCGACCCTCGACCTCGACGAGAAGCGTGCGCTTCCCCTCCGTGGCCAGGGCCAGCGCTAGGGCCGCGGCGACCGTCGTCTTACCGGTCCCGCCCTTGCCGCTGACGACCTGGAGCCTGCTCACGTCTTCGAGCGTAACCAGTCCGGCGGCGCAGCAATCAGAGCCTGTGGACAACCGGACCCCAGAAGCTGTGGAGAAACGGTCCTCCGGAGGTGCGGCAAGGCGGCCTCCGGGCCGCGGACCCACCCGGCGCGGCGCCACCCCGCGCAGCGGCTACAGTCGGCCCCATGACCAAGTGGGAATACGCAACCGTGCCGCTGCTCGTCCATGCCACGAAGCAGATTCTGGACACCTGGGGCGAGGACGGCTGGGAGCTCGTCCAGGTCGTGCCCGGGCCGAACAACCCCGAGCAGCTCGTGGCCTACCTGAAGCGCCCGAAGCCGGAGCACACGGCGTGAGCGCGGTCGAGGCGAAGCTCGCCGAGCTCGGGCTGACGCTGCCGGAGGTCGTGCCGCCGCTGGCCGCCTACCAGCCGGCCGTGCAGAGCGGCGTGTACGTGTACACCGCCGGCCAGCTGCCGATGGTCGAGGGCAAGCTGCCGGTCACCGGCAAGGTGGGTGCCGAGGTCACTCCCGAGGAGGCCAAGGACCTCGCCCGCATCTGCGCGCTGAACGCCCTGGCGGCCGTGAAGTCCGTCGCGGGTGACCTGGACCGCGTCGCGCGCGTGGTGAAGGTCGTCGGCTTCGTCGCCTCGGCCTCCGACTTCACGGGCCAGCCCGGCGTCCTCAACGGCGCCAGCGAGCTGCTCGGCGAGGTCCTCGGCGACAAGGGCGTGCACGCGCGCAGCGCGGTCGGCGTGGCGGTGCTGCCGCTGGACGCGCCCGTGGAGGTCGAGGTCCAGGTGGAGCTGACCGAGGCCTGATCCGCTTCCGCGCGGGTCGGTGATCGTTCCCTCTCGAACATCCGCCCGCCACGGGATAGCCTCCGGCCATGGCGAACGGTCAGTGGTACCCCCCTCAGTGGCCGGACCGGATCCGCGCGCTCGCGGACGGCACCCTCACACCCGTGCCTCCCAAGCGCGCGGCCACCGTCATGCTCCTGAAGGACGGGCCGGACGGTCCGTCCGTGCACATGCTGCGCAGACGCGCCTCCATGGCCTTCGCCGGAGGCGCGTACGCCTACCCGGGCGGCGGCGTCGACCCGCGCGACGACGACCAGCAGATCCGCTGGGCGGGCCCCCCGCGCGCGTGGTGGGCCGACCGGCTCGGCGTGGACGAGCGCGGCGCCCAGGCGATCGTCTGCGCGGCCGTACGGGAGATGTTCGAGGAGGCCGGTGTCCTGCTCGCCGGGTCCGACCCGGACACGGTCGTCGGCGACACCACGGGCGACGACTGGGAGGCCGACCGCGCGGCGCTGGTGGCCCGGGAGTTCTCCTTCGCCGAGTTCCTCGACCGCCGCGGCTTGGTGCTGCGCTCGGACCTGCTGGGCGCCTGGACGCGCTGGATCACCCCGGAGTTCGAGGAGCGCCGCTACGACACCTGGTTCTTCGTCGCCGTCCTGCCCGTCGGCCAGCGCACCCGCGACGTCTCGACGGAGGCGGACCGCACGGTGTGGATCCGCCCGCTCGACGCGGCCGCCGGCTACGACAAGGGCGAGCTGCTGATGATGCCGCCGACGATCGCCACCCTGCGCCAGCTCACGCCGTACGCCACGGCCGCCGAGGCGCTCGCCGCCGCGCCCGCCCGCGACATGACGCCGGTGCTGGCCCGGGCCCGCCTGGACGGCGACGAGATCGTCCTGTCCTGGCCGGGCCACGACGAGTTCACCAAGCACGTCCCGACGGCGCAGCCCCAGCCCCGGGCACCGCACACCCCGACCGGTGGAGCCCCCGCATGACCGACGCAAGCGCCCTTCCCGGCCAGCCACGCGGTGGGGTCCTCTCGGGCCCCGCCACCCCGCGCGCGGTGAACGTGCTGGCGCCCAACGCCTCCGCGATGACCCTGGACGGCACCAACACCTGGATCCTCGCCGAGCCGGACTCCGGCCTGGCCGTGGTGGTCGACCCGGGCCCCCTGGACGAGGGTCACCTCCGCGCGGTCGTCGGCACGGCCGAGCGGGCCGGCAAGCGCGTCGCCCTGACCCTGCTCACCCACGGCCACCCCGACCACGCCGAGGGTGCCGCCCGGTTCGCCGAGCTGACCGGCACACGCGTGCGTGCCCTCGACCCGGCGCTGCGCCTCGGTGACGAGGGACTGGCCGCGGGTGACGTCGTCGAGATCGGCGGCCTGGAGCTGAGGGTCGTACCGACGCCCGGGCACACCGCCGACTCCCTGAGCTTCCATCTGCCGGCCGATCAGGCGGTGCTGACCGGCGACACGGTCCTCGGACGCGGTACGACGGTCGTGGCGCACCCCGACGGGCGGCTCGGCGACTACCTGGACTCCCTGCGCCGCCTGCGGTCCCTCACGGTCGACGACGGTGTGCACACCGTGCTGCCGGGCCACGGGCCGGTCCTGGAGGACGCCCAGGGCGTCGTGGAGTACTACCTCGCCCACCGCGCCCACCGGCTCGCCCAGGTCGAGACGGCCGTGGAGAACGGTTACCGCACGCCCGCGCAGATCGTCGCCCATGTGTACGCCGACGTGG
Organism: Streptomyces sp. NPDC053367; assembly: GCF_044545925.1. NCBI lineage: Bacteria > Bacillati > Actinomycetota > Actinomycetes > Kitasatosporales > Streptomycetaceae > Streptomyces > Streptomyces sp. NPDC053367. Next base: position 521,243 of record NZ_JBITYN010000003.1, read on the forward strand.
ACCGCTCCCTGTGGCCCGCGGCCGAGCTGTCGGTACGGGCCCAGCTGGACTACCTCCAGGAGCACGGCCTCATCTAGTCGCCCGGTCGTGGCGTCTTCGTGCCGTGCACGCGCGTGTACTCCCGCGCCAGCCAGGGCCCCAGGTCGTCGACGTACGACCGCAGCAGGCCGGGGTCGGCGGTCGGCTCGTACCCGAGGACGGCCGCGGAGCGCAGTTCCTCGGCCCGCTCGGGGTGGTACCGCGCGAACGCCTCGGCCATCTCGTGCAGGTCGCTGGTCCAGCCGTTCCAGCGGGGCATGACGAGGGTGAAGCCGGTGCGCACGAGGTGCCGGGACATGAACCGGACCAGGCGCCTGCGCTCGGCCTCCGTCGTGGCCGCGGCGACACGGTCCCGCCAGCGCGGCAGGAGCAGCGCGAGGTCGCCGTTGGTCTCGCGGGCCAGCCTGGAGTCGGGGCGGTAGCGCGGGAGGTGCTCGGCGAGGTCCTCGCCGAGCAGCGGGGTGCACAGACACGCCACGAACCAGCCCAGGTCGTACCGCTCCAGGTCGCTCAGCAGCCGCGCCCGGCTGTACAGCAGCGCGCCGACCCCGTCGATCTGCCCGAAGGCGCGGTCGAGGTCGTCCCCGAGCGTCCGTACGGCGTCCCGGTCGGCGTCCGTCGGCTCCGCGCGCAGGGCGATCAGCAGGTCCAGGTCGCTGCGGCCCACGCGCGCGGTGCCGCGCGGGACGGAGCCGTAGAGGTAGGCGCTGTGCAACCGGTCCCCGAGGACGTCGGGGAGCCGGTCGCGCGCGGCGGCCACGACCGGCCGGAAGGCGTGCGGGACACGTTCCGGGGAACCCTCGCGCTCGATGTGACCCTGCGGGTCGAGGCCGGGGCGCAGCCCCCCGGGGCCGACGCGGTGAACCGTTTCGGTCATGGGCCCACTGTGCCCGGGTCGGGGCACAGTGGCAGCGCATTTTCTGCGCGGGCGGGCGAACGCCACCTGTCGGCCGGCCCGGTGTCACTCGCCGGGCCGGGCGCTCAGCGGGAGCGCTTGGCGAGCCGCTCCACGTCCAGCAGGATCACGGCCCGCGCCTCCAGGCGCAGCCAGCCGCGCTGCGCGAAGTCGGCGAGCGCCTTGTTGACCGTCTCGCGCGAGGCGCCGACCAGCTGGGCCAGCTCCTCCTGCGTCAGGTCGTGAACGACGTGGATGCCCTCCTCCGACTGCACGCCGAAGCGGCGGGAGAGGTCCAGCAGGGCGCGCGCGACACGTCCCGGGACGTCGGAGAAGACCAGGTCCGACATGGCGTCGTTGGTCTTGCGCAGCCGGCGGGCGACGGCGCGCAGCAGCGCGGCGGCCACCTCGGGACGCGCGTTCAGCCAGGGCTGAAGGTCGCCGTGGCCGAGGCCCAGCAGCTTGACCTCGGTCAGCGCGGTGGCGGTCGCGGTGCGCGGGCCCGGGTCGAACAGCGACAGCTCGCCGATCAGCTCGCCGGGGCCGACGACGGCGAGCATGTTCTCGCGGCCGTCGGGGGAGGTGCGGTGCAGCTTGACCTTGCCCTCGGTGACCACGTAGAGCCGGTCGCCCGGGTCGCCCTCGTGGAACAGGGAGTCGCCCCGCGCCAGGGTCACCTCACTCATGGAGGCGCGAAGCTCCGCGGCCTGCTCGTCGTCGAGAGCAGCGAAGAGCGGGTTGCGCCGCAGAACGTCGTCCACGAGTTCTCTCCTATTCGACCTGCTCAGGGGATCTTGTTCCCCTGTTTACCAGGGGACCGAGGTGCCCATTTTGCCGGACGGTCCAAACAGTGTGATCTGTCACAAGGATGCCGCACTGGTGTCCGCTGTTAAGCGCCAGGGGTCCAATTGGGCGCCGATCTTCAGGGTCCGGGACGGATGTCAGTGGCGGGCCGTAGGCTGGCCGGGTGTCCAAATCGCCGGTGAGAGCGCAGGCCGAGGGGGCTGGGCGGATGGTTGTACGGCGGGATTCCGCTGTGGGCGAACAGGCCACTGACGGCGGTAGGAAGGCGGCAAAAGCGACGAAGAGGGTGTCGGTGGAGCAGGCGGCGGGAGAGAAGACGACGGCCGAGAAGAAGGCCACCCCGGCGAAGAGGGCCGTTTCGGCCAAGAGGGCGACGGGGGAGAAGAAGGCGGCACCGGTGAAGAAGGCCGCCTCCAAGAAGACTGCCGCTGCCAAGAAGACGGCCGCCGCGAAGAAGACCTCCGCCGCGAAGAAGACCTCCGCCGCGAAGGAGACGGCCGCCGCGAAGAAGACCTCCGCCGCGAAGAAGACCGCTCCCGCGAAGACCACCGGCGCGTCCAAGGCGACCGGCCCCGCGAAGACTTCCCGCGCCGCCAAGTCCGCCCCCGCCGTGAAGAAGACGACCGGCTCCGCCAGGAAGACACCCGCCGTCGTCGCCAAGAAGGCCACCGCCGCGGTGCAGGCCCCGCCCGCGAAGACGATCGCCGCCGAGCCGCCGAGGGGCGAGTCGCGTACGGCGCTGGTCCGCCGGGCCCGCCGTATCGATCGCGAACTGGCCGAGGTCTACCCGTACGCCCACCCCGAGCTGGACTTCGAGAACCCCTTCCAACTGCTCGTCGCCACCGTGCTGTCGGCGCAGACCACCGACCTGAGGGTCAACCAGACGACCCCGGCGCTGTTCGCGAAGTACCCGACCCCCGAGGACCTGGCCGCCGCGAACCCGGAGGAGGTCGAGGAGATCCTGCGCCCGACCGGGTTCTTCCGGGCCAAGACCAAGTCGGTCATAGGGCTGTCCAAGGGCCTGGTGGAGCAGTTCGGCGGGGAGGTGCCGGGGCGGCTGGAGGACCTGGTCAAGCTGCCGGGCGTCGGCCGCAAGACCGCGTTCGTGGTGCTGGGCAACGCCTTCGGGCGGCCCGGCATCACCGTGGACACGCACTTCCAGCGGCTCGTGCGGCGCTGGCGGTGGACCGACGAGACCGACCCGGACAAGATCGAGGCGGCCGTCGGCGCGCTGTTCCCCAAGAGCGACTGGACCGATCTGTCGCACCACGTCATCTGGCACGGCCGCCGTATCTGCCACGCCCGCAAGCCGGCCTGCGGCGCCTGCCCCATCGCCCCGCTCTGCCCGGCGTACGGCGAGGGGGAGACCGACCCGGAGAAGGCGAAGAAGCTCCTGAAGTACGAGAAGGGCGGCCTGCCCGGGCAGCGCCTGAACCCGCCGAAGTCCTACCTGGAGGCGGGCGGCATCCCCGCGCCGCCGCTGGGGGCCGGATGACGGGGCGTAGGACGGGCACCCGACGGCCGTACCCGCCCGGGGAACGATCAGGGCGGGTCCGCGCGTTGGAACGGGTGGAACGGGGGTGGCGATGACACGGGCGAGCCATACGCGAGGCGGTGCGGTCGCGCTCAGCAAGGAGGGCCTGCCCGCCTGGCTCGAGCCGGTGGTGCGCGCCGCGGACACGGTCAAGCCGCTGGAGCTGAGCCGCTTCCTGCCGCCGGAGAACGGCTCGGGGCGGCAGTCGGCCGTGCTCATCCTGTTCGGTGAGGGCGCCGGAGGGCCCGAGCTGCTGCTGATGGAGCGGGCGGGCTCGCTGCGCTCGCACGCCGGCCAGCCGTCCTTCCCCGGCGGTGCCCTGGACCCGGAGGACGGCGACCCGGCGACCGACGGCCCGCTGCGGGCGGCCCTGCGCGAGGCCGAGGAGGAGACCGGGCTCGATCCGTCCGGAGTGCAGCTCTTCGGCGTGCTGCCCCGGCTGTACATCCCGGTCAGCGGCTTCGTCGTCACCCCGGTCCTCGGCTGGTGGCGCGAGCCCAGCCCGGTCGGCGTCGTCGACCCGAACGAGACCGCGCGGGTCTTCACCGTGCCCGTGGCGGATCTCACGGACCCGGCCAACCGCGTCACCACCGTCCACCCCAGCGGCCACCGAGGCCCGGCATTCCTGGTCGAATCGGCGCTCGTCTGGGGTTTCACGGCCGGTGTCATCGACCGCCTGCTGCACTTCTCCGGCTGGGAGCGCCCCTGGGACCGGGACAAGCAGGTCCCGCTCGACTGGCGCGCATGACAGGGTGGCCCACGTGCTGTGTTTCCGGGGAGCCGCGCCCACGTGCCGCCGCGCGGCGGGCCGCGCCCCCGGGCCGGCCGGACGAGCGGAGTGAGCGGAAGATGACGAGGCGAGGCCTGAAGCGGTGAACGTGCTGGACATCCTGTTGCTGGTCGCGGCGGTGTGGTTCGCGATCGTGGGCTACCGCCAGGGCTTCGTCGTCGGCATCCTGTCGGTGATCGGCTTCCTCGGCGGCGGCCTGGTCGCCGTCTACACCCTGCCGGTCATCTGGGACGCCATGACCGACAACTCCGAGGTCAGCACGGGCGCCGCCGTCGTCGCGGTCATCGTCGTCATCGTCTGCGCCTCGATCGGCCAGGCGCTGACCACCCACCTCGGCAACAAGCTCCGCCGCTACATCACCTGGTCCCCGGCCCGCGCCCTGGACGCCACCGGCGGCGCCCTGGTCAACGTCGTGGCGATGCTGCTGGTGGCCTGGCTGATCGGCTCGGCCCTCGCCGGCACCACCCTGCCGACCCTCGGCAAGGAGGTCCGCAACTCCAAGGTGCTGCTCGGGGTGTCACGGGCGCTGCCGGCGCAGGCCGACACCTGGTTCGCGGACTTCTCCTCGGTCCTCGCGCAGAACGGCTTCCCGCAGGTCTTCAGCCCCTTCGCCAACGAGCCGATCACCGACGTACGGCCCCCGGACCCCGCCCTGGCGCGCAGCGCGGTGGCCGTGCGCGCGCAGCGCTCCATCGTGAAGGTGATGGGCACCGCGGAGAGCTGCGGCAAGGTGCTGGAAGGCACCGGCTTCGTCTTCGACGACCGCCGGGTGATGACCAACGCGCATGTCGTCGGCGGCGTCGACGAGCCCACCGTCCAGATAGGCGGCGAGGGCCGCCGCTACGACGCCACCGTCGTCCTGTACGACTGGAAGCGCGACATCGCCGTCCTGGACGTGCCCGATCTCAGCGCGCCCGCCCTGAAGTTCACGCCCACCGACGCCGAGAGCGGTGACGACGCGATCGTCGCAGGCTTCCCGGAGAACGGCTCGTACGACGTGCGCGCCGCACGGGTGCGTGGGCGGATCCCGGCCAACGGGCCGGACATCTACCACCGCGGCACCGTGCGCCGTGATGTGTACTCGCTGTACGCGACCGTCCGTCAGGGCAACTCCGGCGGCCCCCTGCTCACCCCCGAGGGCGAGGTCTACGGCGTGGTCTTCGCGAAGTCCCTGGACGACGCCGACACCGGCTACGCCCTGACGGTGGACGAGATCGCGGAGGACATCACCAAGGGCCGCACGGCGACCGAGCAGGTGGACAGCGACAGCTGCGCGCTGTGAGACCGCGGTGCCCCGAGGGTCAGCCGCGGGGGTGGCGCAGGCGGACCGAGACCCAGCGGGCCCGGCGGCGCAGGATGCGCGGAATGCCCACCCGCGGGTCGCTGCCCGGCAGTTGCGGGGCACCTCGCTGGTGGGAGCTCAGGGAGTTGCCCGAGCGGCGATTGCGTGCTGCGTCACTGTAGTCGTGCGTCCAGCCCATACCCCGACGTCTGCCCCCGCCCGAAGGTCGATAACCGCGCCCGTGCCCCCCAATTGGCCTATGCGGGCGGCAAGTGGCCGTTCGAGGGACAGGTGTTCCGCTTCCGGATACCGGGCGCACCGACACCGTCACGCAAGGGTTCGACGCCGTTCATCCGCGGACGCCCGTAAGGGTGAACCGTAGGGCCTAGCGGTCCGGTTCGGGGTCCTTGAGCCAGTTGATGAGCTCGGTGGAGAACGCCACCGGGTCCTCCTCGTGCGGGAAGTGCCCGAGCCCGTCGAACAGCCGCCAGCGGTACGGTGCCTCGACGTACTCGCCGGAGCCCGCCGCGCTGCGTGTGCGCAGCACGGGGTCGAGCGAGCCGTGCAGATGCAGGGTCGGGACCCGTACGGGTCGCTTCATGCGCCGGTTGAACTGGATGCCGTCGGGGCGGGCCAGCGAGCGCACCAGCCAGCGGTACGGCTCGATGGAGCAATGCGCCGTCGAGGGGATGCACATCGCCCTCCGGTACGTCGCCACCGCCTCGTCCTCCGGCAGCCGCGGCCCGGACCAGTCCCGGATCAGCCGGCCGACCAGCGCCCCGTCGTCGGCGACGAGCTGCCGTTCGGGGATCCAGGGCCGCTGGAAGCCCCAGATGTAGGAGCTCGCGGCGGTCTGCTTGACGTCGGCGAGCATCGCCGAGCGCCAGCGCCGCGGGTGCGGCATCGAGGCCACCGCGAGGCGCCGGATGAGCTTGGGCCGCATCACGGCCGCGGTCCAGGCCAGATAGCCGCCGAGGTCGTGGCCGACCAGCGCGGCGTCGGGCTCGCCGAGGGAGCGGATGACGCCGGTGACGTCGAGGGCCAGGTTGGCGGGGTCGTAGCCGCGGGGGGTGCGGTCGCTGCCGCCGACGCCGCGCAGGTCCATGGCGACCGCCCGGAACCCGGCGTCGGCGAGCGCGGTCAGCTGGTGCCGCCAGGTCCACCAGAACTGGGGGAAGCCGTGCAGCAGCATCACGAGCGGGCCGTCGCCGAGCTCCGCGATGTGGAAGCGCGCGCCGTTGGCGGCGACCTCGCGGTGCGTCCAGGGCCCGTCGGGTCGTACGACCGAGGCGGGCGAGGCGGGGGGAGTGGCGGGGTCCGTCATGAGGACGAGCGTGCCACAGCCTCGATGGCCGCGGGCTCCCGATCCTGCGGCAGCGCGGGCCGCGGGTGCGGCTTGGCCTTCTGCAGCACGCCCGCCGACTCCTTCATGGACGCGGCGACCTTCTGCGGGCCCTTGCTCCTGGACGCCTTCTTCGCGAACAGCACGCCGATCAGCGCCAGCACGGCCGCGACCAGCACGTTCGCCGCGAAGGACAGCAGGAAGCAGATCGCGAGGTTCCAGTTGCTCCAGGTGCGGATGCCGTAGGCCAGGGCGAAGTTGAGCATCGGCAGGGAGAACACCAGCACCGCGCCGGCCACCGTGAACGCGCCGCCGCTCACCGCGCCGCGTTTGACGTCCTGCTTCAGCTGCGCCTTCGCCAGCGCGATCTCGTCGTGCACCAGCGCCGACAACTCGGTCGTCGCGGAGGCGAACAACTGGCCGATGCTGCGTTCGGCGCCGACCGGGCTGCCGTCGGGTGCGCTCATCGCGTTCTCCCTCTTGTGATCTGGCTGGACTGAGTGCCGTGTCCCGTGCACCGTCGTCCTTTGTACCGTCCCGTCAGATCATGCCGGACGGTCGTTCTCCGCGCTTGCCCCGCCCGTCACTTCGGCACGCCGCGCGGTGGCCTTCTCCTCCGCGATCCTGCGGTGTTCGGCCGCCTTGCGCTCGTGGATCGCGGCCATACGGAGGTGATAGGCCGGGTCGTCCTGCTCGTAGATGTCCGGAATGCCGTCGAGGTCGTCGTCCCGCTCCTCGGCCTCGTACAGGCGCCGATACTTGCTGTTGCGGATCTTCAGCAGGACCGTGGCGAGGGTCGCCGCGATCAGCGAGCCGACCAGGACGGCCGCCTTGACCTCGCCCGTGAGTGTCGCGTCGTCCTCGAAGGCCAGCTCGCCGATGAGCAGCGAGACGGTGAACCCGATGCCGGCCAGCGTGGCCACCGCGAAGACGTCGGCCCACTCCAGGTCCTCGCTGAGGGACGCCCTGGTGAAGCGGGCGGTCAGCCAGGTGCCGCCGAAGATGCCGACCGTCTTGCCGACGACCAGGCCGAGCACGACCCCGAGGGTCTCCGGCCGGGTGAACACTTCCCGCAGCGCGCCGCCCGACACCGACACACCGGCGCTGAACAGCGCGAACAGCGGCACGGCGAGTCCCGCCGACAGCGGGCGTACGAGGTGCTCGATCTGTTCGCCGGGGGAGTGCTCCTCGCCCTCGCGGGGGGTGCAGCGCAGCATCAGGCCCATGGCGACGCCCGCGATGGTGGCGTGGATGCCGCTGTTGTACATCAGGCCCCAGATCACCACGGCCAGCGGTACGTAGACGTACCAGCCGCGTACGCCCGTGCGCAGCAGCAGCCAGAAGACGACGAGGCCGGCGAGCGCGCCGCCGAGCGCGGCGAAGTCGATGTCGCCGGTGAAGAAGACGGCGATGATCAGGATGGCGAACAGGTCGTCGACGACGGCGAGCGTGAGCAGGAAGGCGCGCAGGGCGCTCGGCAGTGAGGTCCCGATGACCGCGAGCACGGCGAGCGCGAAGGCGATGTCGGTGGCGGTGGGCACCGCCCAGCCCTTGAGGGAGCCGTCGCCCGCGGCGTTGGTGAGGACGTAGACCAGCGCGGGCGCCGCCATGCCGCACAGCGCGGCCACGACGGGCAGCGCCGCGGCCCTGGGCTCGCGCAGGTCTCCGGCGACGAGCTCGCGCTTGAGCTCGATGCCGGCCACGAAGAAGAAGACCGCGAGGAGCCCGTCGGCGGCCCAGTGGGCGACGGAGAGGTTCAGGCCGAGGGCCTCGGGGCCGAAGTGGTGGTGCGCGACGCTCTCGTAGCTGTCGTGCAGTGCGGGGACGTTGGCCCAGATCAGCGCGGCGATGGCGGCGGCCAGCAGCAGCACGCCGCCGACGGTCTCGGTGCGCAGCGCCTCCGCCACATAGCGCCGCTCGGGCAGGGACAGGCGTCCGAGGACCTTGCGGGGGGCGGTGTCGCGGGGGGCGGTCACGGCGGGGACCTCCGGTCGGTGGGCAGGACGGAGCAGCTGCCGACCAGACTTCCCGGCACACCTATTTGCTTAGTTTACCTAAGATGCGCTGTGGTGCGCGTTGCAGCCGTGACGGGCGGCACCCGCGCAGGGTGCCGCCCGTCACGGCTCTGTGCTCCGTACGGCTCAGTCCTCGCTGGGCGCGGCCGGGAGCTTCGCCTGGATGAGGTCCATGACCGTGGAGTCGGTCAGGGTGGTGACGTCGCCGAGCTGACGGTTCTCCGCGACGTCCCGCAGCAGCCGTCGCATGATCTTGCCGGAGCGGGTCTTCGGCAGCTCGGCCACCGGCAGGATCCGCTTGGGCTTGGCGATCGGGCCGAGGGTCGCGCCGACGTGGTTGCGCAGCTCGTCGACGAGGGAGTCGTTCTCGGACGCCGTACCCCGCAGGATCACGAACGCCACGATCGCCTGGCCGGTCGTCTCGTCCGCCGCGCCGACCACGGCCGCCTCGGCGACCGACGGGTGCGAGACCAGCGCGGACTCGACCTCGGTGGTGGAGATGTTGTGCCCGGACACGAGCATCACGTCGTCCACCCGGCCCAGCAGCCAGATGTCCCCGTCGTCGTCCTTCTTCGCGCCGTCACCGGCGAAGTACCTGCCCTCGAACCGCGACCAGTACGTGTCGATGAACCGCTGGTCGTCGCCCCAGATGGTGCGCAGCATCGACGGCCACGGCTCGGTCAGCACCAGATAGCCACCGCCGCCGTCGGGCACCTCGTTCGCCTCGTCGTCGACGACGGTCGCCGAGATGCCGGGCAGCGGCGTCTGCGCCGAACCGGGCTTGGCCTCGGTCACGCCGGGCAGAGGCGAGATCATCATGGCGCCGGTCTCGGTCTGCCACCAGGTGTCCACGACCGGGGTCCGGTCGGCGCCGATGTGCTTGCGGTACCAGATCCACGCCTCGGGGTTGATCGGCTCGCCCACCGAGCCCAGCACCCGCAGGCTCGACAGGTCGAACTTCGCGGGGATGTCGTCGCCCCACTTCATGAACGTACGGATCGCGGTCGGCGCCGTGTACAGGATGGTGACCTTGTACTTCTGCACGATCTCCCAGAACCGGCCCTGGTGCGGCGTGTCCGGCGTGCCCTCGTACATCACCTGCGTCGCGCCGTTCGCGAGCGGCCCGTACACGATGTACGAGTGCCCGGTCACCCAGCCGACGTCGGCGGTGCACCAGTAGACGTCCGTCTCCGGCTTGAGGTCGAAGACGGCGTGATGGGTGTACGCGGTCTGGGTGAGGTAGCCGCCGGAGGTGTGCAGGATGCCCTTCGGCTTACCCGTCGTCCCGGACGTGTAGAGGATGAAGAGCGGCTGCTCGGCGTTGAACGCCTCAGGCGTGTGCTCGGCGGACTGCCGCTCGACGATCTCGTGCCACCACACGTCGCGGCTGCCGTCCCAGGCGACGTCCTGGCCGGTGCGGCGCACGACCAGCACATGCTCGACGTTGTCGACCTTGGTGATCGCCTCGTCCACCGCCGGCTTCAGCGCGGACGGCTTGCCGCGCCGGTAGCCGCCGTCGGCCGTGATGACGACCTTGGCGTCCGCGTCCTGGATACGGGTGGCGAGCGCGTCCGCCGAGAAGCCGCCGAACACCACCGAGTGCGCCGCACCGATCCGGGCGCACGCCAGCATCGCGATCGCCGCCTCGGGGATCATCGGCAGGTACACGGCGACCCGGTCGCCCTGCCGGACACCCAGTTCCAGCAGCGCGTTGGCCGCCTTGGACACCTCGTCCTTGAGCTCGGCGTAGGTGATGGCGCGGCTGTCGCCCGGCTCGCCCTCGAAGTGGATGGCGACCCGGTCGCCGTGCCCGGCCTCCACATGCCGGTCCACGCAGTTGTAGGCGACGTTCAGCTCGCCGTCCTTGAACCACTTCGCGAACGGCGGGTTGGACCAGTCCAGGGTCTCCGTCGGTTCCTTGGCCCAGGTCAGGCGCCGGGCCTGCGCGGCCCAGAAACCGAGCCTGTCAGCCTTGGCCTGCTCGTACGCCTCCGCGGTGACGTTGGCGTCCGCGGCCAGGTCAGCGGGCGGCGCAAAGCGTCGCTCCTCCTTCAAGAGGTTGGCCAGGCTCTCGTTGCTCACGACATCTCCCTTTCCCAGGGTGTCCGTTGTGTCCCAGGCCACAGCTCATCAGACCCGAGGGTCCGCTGACAAGGGTCGTCCGGAAATTGGTTTAGACCTGTGTGGGCTGCTGGTCGCCGCCGTGGCCGGGGCGTCCGATCGTTTTGTCCGACGGTTCCCACGGACGCCCCTGCCACCGGGTTCAGGCGGCTACCTGCATGTAACGCCCCTCACACCGGGCTGCGCAGCTCCTCCGCGCCCGCGACATGCTCGAACAGAGTGCCTCCCTCGTGCCCCTCCCGCCCTTCGGCTCCCTCGCTTCCCTCGTCTCCCGTGAGCAGGTAGGCCTGGGCCTCGCCCACGTGGAAGTACATCCCGTGCAGCTCCAGCGCGCCGCGCCGCAGCGCCTGCGCCACCGACTCATGGGCGCGCAGATGCTCCAGCTGCTGGACGACGTTGGTCAGGCACAACTGCTCGACCGCGTCGACCGGCTCCCGCCCGGCCAACCGCGCCCAGGGCCGGCTGTCGTCCGCCATGCGCTCCAGGCTCGGCAGCCCGTGCCTCAGCCACCGCTTGAGCGGGGTCTGAGCACCTGCCGGCTCGGCGCTGAGCAGCGCCTGCATGGCCCCGCATCCCGAGTGCCCACACACCGTGATGGACCGCACCTGGAGCACGTCCACCGCGTACTCGATCGCGGCCGCCACCGAGTCGTCCCCGCTCTCCGCCTCCGGCAGCGGTACGAGGTTGCCCACGTTGCGCACCACGAACAGGTCGCCCGGACCACTGGAGGTGATCATCGAGGTGACCACGCGCGAGTCGGCGCACGTCAGGAACAACTGCGAAGGCCGCTGCCCCTCCCGGGCCAGTCGGGCCAACTCGCCCCGCATCAGGGGAGCGGTGTTGCGCTGGAACGCGGTGATCCCACGCACGAGTTGGCGCTGGCCGCGCCTGGGGGCGAGGGGGGTGCTGGGAGTGGTGGTCGGACTGGTCGGACTGGTCGGACTGGTCGGATTGGTCGGGGTGTGTTGCGGGTGGGCCGCGTGGGCGTCTGGGTGGGGGGCCTCCTCTTGTGGGGCGGGGGTGTCGGGGTGGGCGTGGGTCTTGTCGTCGAGGCCGGTGTCCGGGGCGCGGACGGCTTGGTCGGGGTCGGGGTCGGTGGCTCCGGCGGGTCCGGGGTCGGGGTCGGGGTCGGGGTCGGTGGCTCCGGCGGGTCCGGCGGGTCCGGGGTCGGCCTGGCCGTCGGGGCCGGCGTGTCCGTCCTGGTCGGCGGCGGTGACGGGCCTGCCCCCGGGTGCAAGCCCATCGGATCCGGCCGCAGCCCTGTCCGTGCCGGGCGGCTGTCCGGTGGCACGGGTGGACAGTCGCTCCTGGGGCTGGGGCTGGGGCTGGGTGTGGCCTTGAGCGTGGGCGTGGGCGTGGGTGTGGCCTTGAGCGTGGGTGTGGCCTTGAGCGTGGGCCTGAGTCTGGGCGCGGGCGTCCTCGGCGTGGGCGCCGGGCGCGTGGCGTGCGTCCGGCGCGGGGGCTCCGTCGGTGGCCGTCTCGGCCGGGCGGTCGCACTGATGGTTGCGCCAGGGTGTCCAGGGACGACAGCGGCAGGCGGCGGGGTCGGCCGGGGGCTCCCCGTCACCGGTGCCCTCGCCCTCGCGGGACTCGGCGAGGACGGCGGGTTCGGCGATGCGGACTCCGGCGCGGCGTCCTGTCAGCTCGACGGTGCCTCCGTGGGCGGTGTGCGAGGTCTGCCAGTCCTGTAGTGACTCGTAGGCCGCGTGGTCCATGAACGACCCGTCCAACTCCACGACGACCTGGGCGCCTTGGGGTACGAGATGCAGGGCGCGGCTGAGCCGGGGCACCGCGAGGAACGTCAACTGGCCTCGTACATGTACGTGATGGACTCCTTCCTTCTCGTCGTGCGTGATACGGGTGCGGGTGAGGCGGTTGAGTGCGACGGCCACGGCTACGGCGACGCCGAGCGCCACGCCCTCCAGGACTCCGAGGAACACCACGCCGGCGGTGGTGACGGCGTACACCAGTGCTTCTCGGTGCCGGGTCACCGTGCGGATGTGGTGCAGGGACACCATCTGGATGCCGACGGCCATCACCAGGGCGGCGAGCGAGGCGAGCGGGATGAGCTCCAGGATCGGGACCATCAGCAGCGCGGCGACTACTACGAGAACGCCGTGCATCGCCGTGGAGTTCCGGCTGACGGCACCGGCTTGCACATTCGCCGAACTTCGCACCGCCACACCGGCGACGGGCAAACCGCCGAGGGCTCCGGAGACGATGTTGGCGGCGCCCTGGCCGAGCAGTTCACGGTCGAGGTCGGAGCGGGCGATACGGGGGGCGCGACCGGAAGGGGCCGTGGCCCCGGTGTCGCCCTCCGTCTGCCCTTCACCGCGAGCCCGCCCCTGTCCGGAGGCAGCCCCCCGTGCGGAGGCTGCCCCCCGTGCGGAGGTAGCCCCCCGTGCGGAGGTAGCCCCCCGTGCGGAGGTAGCCCCCCGTGCGGCGGCCAGCTTGTCCACGGCGACCGCGCCCAGCAGCGACTGGACGCTGCACACCAGCGTGATCGTGAGGACGGCGGTGGCGATGCCGGTCACCGGGCCCTCGGGCATGCCGGCCAGCGCGTGGCTGCTCCAGGACGGCAGTTCGACCTTGGGCAGGCTGAGGGCGGTGACCGAGGCTGTCGCGGTGGCACCGGCGACGGCGACGAGCGGGGCCGGGATCGTCCGCAGCAGCCGTCCCGCCCGGCCCGGGATCCTGGGCCACAGGAACAGCAGGGCGAGGGTCAGGACGCTCATCGCGACGGCGGCGGGGTGCACCTTGGCCAACTGGGCGGGCAGTCCGGCGAGGTTGTCGAGCACCGCGCTCTGCGGTGTGCCGCCCAGGACGATGTGCAGCTGGGCGACAGCGATGGTGACGCCGATGCCGGCGAGCATGCCGTGAACGATCGCCGGGCTGACGGCGAGCGCCGTGCGGGCCACCCGCAGTCGGCCCAGGAGCAGTTGGGTGCAGCCGGCGAGGACGGTGATGGCGCAGGTGGTGCGCCAGCCGTACTGGTGGATGAGGTCGGCGGTGACCACTGTCAGGCCGGCGGCCGGCCCGCTGACCTGGAGCGGCGATCCGCCGAGCAGTCCGGCCACCACTCCGCCGACGGCGGCGGCGACGAGGCCGGCCTGGAGGGGGGCGTCGGTGGCCAGGGCGATGCCCAGGGACAGGGGCAGGGCGATCAGGAAGACCGCGATCGAGGCGGACACATCGGCGCCGGCGACACGGAAGCTGCGGCGGCGCCGGCCCGTCGGCGGGCTGTGCGGCGGGTGGGCCCGCTGGGCGAGGGCGCCGGAGTCGGCGGCGGCGTGCTCTTCCACGGGTCCGGGGGCAGGGGCCCCGGCGGGCGTGGAGGTCTGCTGCCCGCTGGGCGCGGGCTTGTGGGCCGGGTCGTAGGTCTTGGGGTGTGTAGGGACGCTGGCTGACATGTTCCCGTCTCCTCCGGGGCAGCGCGGTCGCGGAACAGGTGGTCCCCGCCGGGGCGGCGGGGTCGGGTCGCGGCCGTGGGTCACGGCGTGCAGCGGCGGGATGATCAACTCTGAATCAACGCTCGGTAAACGGATCGTAATGCAGAGTAAAGGGCCAGCATGGATTTTCGACGCAAATGGGCTAATGCGTCGCCTCCATGAGTGAAGTGCCCTTTTGGTCGGCTTGTCGTACTTATTCCTTCTCGAACACATGCGACGGTGACGGCGCTGTCGGCTCGTCCCGGCACATCGCCTCCGTCGAGGTCGTCACCAGCGTTGCCCCGAGAGAAGGAAGAAGGTGGGCGGATGGCCGCCACCCAGAGGATCGCCGCGGGCGCCGTGGCCGTCGCGGCCTGTGCCGCGTCACTGGCCGGATGCGCGACCGGAACCGACCATTCCGAGGATGGTGTCGCCGGCCCGCAGAAAGCCAAGCCGGCGCCGGCTCCCAAGAAAGTGGTCCGCCTCATCGGCGACGGCTCCACCTCGTACACGGGCGCCCAGCCTCATCTGCCGAGGCCCGAGCGTCTGAAGCCCGGTCAGAAGCCGCCGCAGTTCGTGGTGTTCTCCTGGGACGGTGCGGGAGAGGACAGTCAGCGGCTGTTCTCCCACTTCCGCAAGGTCGCCAAGGACAACAACGCCACGATGACCTACTTCCTCAGCGGCGTGTATCTGCTCCCCGAGCACAAGCGTGACCTCTACAAGCCGCCGCAGCACTCCCCGGGCCGCTCCGACATCGGCTTCAACGACGAGCAGGGCATCGCCGACACCGTCAAGCAACTGCGCCTGGCGTGGATGGAGGGCAACGAGGTCGGCACCCACTTCAACGGCCACTTCTGCGGCAAGGGCGGCGGTGTGGGCGAGTGGTCGGTCGAGGAGTGGAAGGACGAGATCGCCCAGGCCAAGCACTTCGTGAAGACTTGGAAGACCAACGCGGGCATGGCGAAGGCGGCCCCGCTGCCCTTCGACTACGACAAGGAGCTCATCGGCGCCCGCACCCCCTGCCTGGAGGGGCAGGAGAACTTCCGCAAGGCCGCCCGTGAACTCGGCTTCCGCTACGACACCAGCGGCGTCAACAACCAGGTCTGGCCCGGCAAGAAGGAAGGGCTGTGGGACCTGTCCATGCAGCTGGTGCCCTTCCCCGGTCATTCCTTCGAGCAGCTGACCATGGACTACAACTTCATGGTCAACCAGTCCGGCACCACGACCCAGGGAGACCCGGACAAGTACGCGTTCTGGGGCGACCAGATGCGCGACGGCCTGCTCGCCGGCTTCCAGCGGGCCTACGACGGCAACCGCGCGCCCCTGATCATCGGCAACCACTTCGAGTCCTGGAACGGCGGCACTTACATGCGCGCCGTCCAGGAGGTCATCGAGCGGGTGTGCACCAAGTCCGACGTGCGCTGCGTGTCCTTCCGGCAACTCGCCGACTGGCTGGACGCACAGGACCCGGCGACGCTCGCCAAGCTGCGCAGCCTCGGCGTCGGCGAGGCCCCGAAGCAGGGCTGGGCGTCGTTCCTCTCGGGCCGTCCGGCCCCGGCCCCCAAGGGCGTACCGGGAGCGCCGGCCGTACGGCAGTAGCGGCGGCGCCCCGGCGGGGTCGAGGTCACGCGGGCTGCGTGACGCTCTCGCCGAGCACGAACCCGGGGTCGACCTGCGCCGCCAGGTCGACCCCGGTGCGCTCGTTGCCCCACGACTGGGCGTTCTTCAGATGGAAGTGGACCATCTGGCGCGTGTAGCGCTCCCAGTCCCGCCGCTCGTACGTGGCGTCGGCGGCGGCCTGCAAGGTGCTCAGGGCGCTCCGGTTGGTGTCCTCCAGGAGGTCGAACCGGGGCGGCCGGCCCTTCTCCATGGCGCGCACCCAGTCGGAGTGCCCCACCGTGACGAGCAGGTCCTCGCCGACCTCGGCGCGCAGGAAGTCGAGGTCGTCGGGGCCCTGCACCTTGTTGCCGACGACCCTCAGCTCGACGCCGAAGTCGCGGGCGTACTCCTTGTACTGGCGGTAGACGGAGACCCCCTTCCGGGTCGGTTCGGCGACGAGGAACGTGATGTCGAAGCGGGTGAACATGCCCGAGGCGAAGGAGTCCGAGCCTGCCGTCATGTCGACCACGACGTACTCGTCGGGACCGTCGACGAGATGGTTCAGGCAGAGCTCCACCGCTCCGGTCTTGGAGTGGTAGCAGGCGACCCCCAGGTCGGCGTCGGTGAAGGGGCCGGTGACCATCAAACGGACGGCTCCGCCGTCGAGTTCCACGGGACGGGCACATGCGTCGTAGACGGGGTTGGTCTCTTGCACCCGGAGCAGCCGGGAGCCCTCACCGGGCGGGGTCGTCTTGATCATCGTCTCGGCGGAGGCGATGCGCGGGTTGCCGCCGCGCAGATAGTCCTTGATCAGCGGCAGCCGGTCGCCCATCGCGGGCAGTGCGGCGGCTTCGGCCTCGTCGAGGCCCAGCGCGGCACCCAGGTGCTGGTTGATGTCGGCGTCGACCGCGATGACCGGTGCCCCGGTGGCGGCCAGGTGGCGGATGAACAGGGAGGACAGGGTCGTCTTGCCGCTGCCGCCCTTCCCGACGAAAGCAATTTTCATGTTCAGTAAGCGTAGTGGCGACGGGCCGGCCGGGGAGGGCCGGACGTGAAGAAGACCACTCCTTCGTGGGGTGTGTGCGCTGGTTGCGTACTGTCGTACCCATGAGTACGACAGGCGCGACCGCCGATCCGCTCGCGGCCCTGGGCGCACTGCCCGGCGTGGCCGACTCCGTCGAATCCGTGCGCAAGGCCGTGGACCGGGTCTACGGCCACCGGATCATGCGTCGCCGCAGCACTGAGATCACCTCCGAGGCGGCGCTGCGCGGCGCGCGCGGCTCGGCGGCGCTGTCCGGAGCGGACTGGGCTCTGGAGGAGGTGCGACGGCGCACCGACTTCAGCGGTGACGACGAGGCGCGCGTGGTGGGTGGCGCGCTGCGGCTGACAGCCGAGGCGGGGCAGCTGCTGTCCATCTGGCGGCAGTCGCCGCTGCGTGTGCTTGCCAGGCTGCACCTGGTGGTGGCCGCGAACGACGCCGACCGCGTGGGGCGTCCTCGGCAGACGGGCGAGCCCGTCGACGAGCCGTTGGTGGAACTGCCGCTGCCGGACGCCGACGAGGTCTCCGCCCGCCTGGAGGGGCTCTCCGCGCTGATCGTGGCGGGAAGCGCGGCTCCGGCGCTGGTCACGGCGGCCGTGGTGCACGGCGAGCTGATGGCGCTGCGCCCGTTCGCGTCGCACAACGGCCTGGTCGCCCGCGCGGCCGAGCGGATCGTGCTGGTCGGCAGCGGTCTCGACCCCAAGTCGGTCTGCCCGGCCGAGGTCGGCCACGCCGAGCTGGGCCGCGCCGCCTATCTGGCGGCGCTCGACGGCTATGTGTCCGGCACGCCCGAGGGCATGGCGGCCTGGATCGCCCACTGCGGCAAGGCGGTCGAGCTGGGTGCGCGCGAGTCCACGGCGGTGTGCGAGGCGCTGCAGCGGGGCGCGGCATAGAGGCGCTTTGGCGCGGCGCGGCATAGAGGCGCTGCGGCGCGGCACAGTCGCCGGGGCGGGAAAGCGGCCCGCATCGCTGTGGCTTGAAAAGGGCCCACCGTGCGGGACGAAATCCCGTCCCGCAGCGTTAAAGAAGCATGAAAAAGCCCCCTTTCGGGGGCTGCACAGGGTTGCGGCGGTACGAGTCCTCGTACCGCCGCTGGCATGATCACCCGGTTACCAAGCGTCCTCGAATGTCGCCCATCAGGCGGAGGACTTTGCTCCACCTGGTGCGGCTGGCCCGTAATCGACGGGTCGACGTCGCGTGGGTGCCGGGTGCTCATGCTCGGTCCGTGGGGCCAAATGCGTATTGAAGGTGATCCTCGCGGATGTCCTTGGTCTCGCGGGCCGTTGAGTCCTTTGTACTCCAGGTCACGGGTAAGCGGAAGTCCTGGACGTACTTCTTTACTTTTAGGTTCAAACAGGACGGAAACGGGCGGTCGGAAACCGGGCGGGTTCGTTGTGCTGCGCACCGCCGCCGGTCAGGCCGGCGCGGCGCGGCGCCGACTGGCGTACCAGACGAGCCCAGCGGTGGCCGCGGCCGCGCCGATCGCCGCGGCCGCGACCAGTGCCGGACGCGGCGGTACGGAGAAGGCGGGCAGCCGCTGCTTGAGGCGTACGGGCCGGTGGAAGTCCAGAACCGGCCATCCGCGCGCGAGTGCTTCGCGGCGCAGGGCGCGGTCGGGGTTGACGGCGTGCGGGTGGCCGACGGCCTCCAGCATCGGCAGGTCGGTCGCCGAGTCGCTGTAGGCGTAGCAGCGCGACAGGTCGTAGCCCTCCGACTCCGCCAGCTCCCGGACCGCCTCCGCCTTCGTGGGGCCGTACGCGTAGTACTCCACCTCTCCGGTGAAGCAGCCGTCCTCGCCCACGACCATCCGGGTGGCGACCACCCGGTCCGCGCCCAGCAACTCGCCGATCGGTTCGACGACCTCCGCGCCCGAGGTGGAGACGATCACGACGTCGCGGCCGGCGATGTGGTGCTCCTCGATGAGGGAGGCGGCCTCGTCGTAGATGATCGGGTCGACGATGTCGTGCAGCGTCTCGGCGACGATCTCCTTGACCTGCTGGACGTTCCAGCCGCGCACCATCCTGGAGAGGTACTCGCGGGTGCGTTCCATCTGGTCGTGATCCATGCCGCCCACGAGGAACACGAACTGGGCGTATGCGGTCCGCAAGGCGGCCCTGCGGTTGATCAGACCGCCTTGGTAGAACGACTTGCTGAACGTGAGCGTGCTCGACTTCGCAATGACCGTCTTGTCCAGGTCAAAGAAGGCGGCTGTGCGGGGCATCGAGTGGTTTTCCACGACCCAGAGCATAGGCGCAGCCCATTCGGCGTAAGGTGGGGCGTGTGGGTTTGCCTGAGAAGGCTCTCGGGTACACCATGGAAGTCACGGATCGTTCGCGACCGTGCTAACCCGGTCCGACTCCTCCCCCCCCGAGTCGGCCGTGGGGACGACCCCCGCTCTCCCCCCCGGCGGGGGTCGTCGCATGTCCGGGTGGGTTTTCTCCTTCTGTGCGCGGCCTGCGGCCGCATCGAGGCGGCTGCGGCCGCCTCTTTTGCATGCCCATGATCCGTCACGGTGCGTAGCTGTCGGACTGCTCTGCGGAACTCGCACAGGAGATGGCGCAGAGGTCACCGGTATGGGTGACGTCGATATTCACAACCCCGAGGTTGTCCACAGTTATTGACCAAGATCCACATGTTTTCCGGGCTCGCTGCACCGTGATTCCAGCGCGTCCCGATCGCGGCGAGTTCGTGACCTCTTCCGTTTGCCGGACGCGCTTTGGCCGGTTTCTTCCGGCCGCTCATATGGAGGCCGATCCACCGGTTCTTCACACGGATGGGAAACGCGTGGCCGCAGGGGTCGCGCGGGACACGCAGCGAAGGGAGAAGTCGCGCCATGACCGACGTCGTCACCCATGATCCACCGTCCGCGGCCGGAGGCCGGCGGAGCGGACCGCTCATCGTCACCGAGGACCCGCATCTGCTGGACGATCTGCTCCGGCTGTGCGCGGCGGCCGGCGCCACGCCCGAGGTCCATCCGTCCCTGCCCGAACGGCGTGGCGGCTGGGAGGCAGCACCGCTCGTGCTCGTCGGCGACGACGCCGCCCGCCGGGTGCGCGGGGCCACCCGCAGACGAGGAGTCGTGCTGGTCGGCCGTGACCAGGACGACTCCGGGGTCTGGCGGCGAGCCGTCGAGATCGGCGCCGACCACGTGCTGATGCTGCCCGACGGCGAACAGTGGCTCGTCGACCGCATCGCCGACGTCGCCGAGGGCGTCGGCCGGCCCGCCCTCACCGTCGGCGTGATCGGCGGCCGTGGCGGCGCCGGAGCCTCCACGCTCGCCTGCGGCCTCGCCGTCACCTCCGCGCGCGAAGGGGTCCGCACGCTGCTCGTGGACGCCGATCCGCTCGGTGGCGGACTCGACGTGCTGCTCGGCGGCGAGACCACCGAGGGCCTGCGCTGGCCCGCCTTCGCCGGCTCCCGCGGGCGGGTCGGGAGCGGGGCACTGGAGGAGTCGCTGCCGGAACTGCACTCGCTGCGGGTGCTCAGCTGGGACCGCGGCGACCGCGTCGCCGTCCCGCCGCAGGCCGTCCGCGCGGTGCTCGCCGCCGCCCGGCGCCGAGGCGGCACGGTCGTCGTGGACCTGCCCCGCCGCTTCGACGAAGGCGTCGCCGAAGCCCTCGCCCAGCTGGACCTGGCGGTGCTGGTGGTGCCCGCCGAACTGCGCGCCCTCGCCGCGGCCGGACGCGTGGCCTCCGCCTTCGGCATGGTCCTGCGCGACCTGCGGGTCGCCGTGCGCGGGCCCTACGCCCCGGGACTCGACGCCCGCGAGGTCGCCCGCCTCCTCGGCCTGCCCCTGGTCGGCGAGGTCCCCGTCGAGTCGGCACTGCTCCGACCGAGCGGCGGCCGGACCCCGCCCGCCGCGGGTGGCCGCGGTCCCCTGGCCCGCTTCTGCAAGGAGTTCTGGGAGCGGGCCCTGATCGAGGCAGGTGCGGCATGAGCGGGTACGCGGAGCTCGGAGAGCCCGTACGGTCCCGGTCCGACTCCGCCGGCGTCCGACGGCCGGGCGACGGTGGGGCCGGGGCGTCCCCGCGCTTGGGGCTGTCGGTCGACGGCGGCGGGCCGCGGGGCGTAGCGCGCTCCGGTGAGGCCGGTGGCGGGCTGACCCCGGGTTTGCTCGACGGTGTGCGGCGGCGGCTCGCCGAGAGCGGGGGCGAACCGACTCCCGCGCGGGTGGCGCAGGCGTTGCGGGAGCAGGGGCGGGTGCTCGGGGACGCCGAAGTGCTGGGGGCGGCCGAACAGTTGCGGCGCGAACTGATCGGGAGCGGGCCGCTGGAGCCGCTGCTCGCCGATCCCTCGGTGACCGACGTGCTCGTCTCGGCGCCCGACCGGGTCTGGGTCGACCGCGGCGGCGGCCTGGAGCTGACCGGGGTCGCCTTCAGAGACGCGGCGGCGGTACGGCGGCTCGCGCAGCGGCTGGCCGCGGTGGCGGGGCGGCGCCTCGACGACGCCCGGCCCTGGGTCGACGCCCGCCTGCCCGACGGCACCCGGCTGCACGCGGTGCTGCCTCCCGTCGCCGTCGGCTGCACCTGCCTGGCCCTGCGGGTCGTACGACCACGCGCGTTCACGCTCGACGAACTGGTGACGGCGGGCACGGTCCCACCGGGCGGGGACGGCGTCCTGCGGGCGCTGCTGAGGGCCCGGCTGTCCTTCCTGATCAGCGGGGGCACCGGCAGCGGCAAGACGACCCTGCTGAGCGCGCTGCTCGGGCTCGTCGGGCCCGGTGAGCGGATCGTGCTCGCCGAGGACTCGGCGGAGTTGCGGCCCGACCATCCGCACGTCGTACGCCTGGAGGCCAGACCCGCCAACCAGGAGGGTGCCGGCCTGGTCACGCTCGAGGACCTGGTGCGGCAGGCGCTGCGAATGCGGCCGGACCGGCTGGTCGTGGGCGAGGTGCGCGGCCCCGAAGTGGTGCATCTGCTGGCGGCGCTGAACACCGGCCACGACGGCGGCGGAACCGTCCACGCCAACGCCGCCGCCGATGTCCCCGCCCGTCTGGAGGCGCTCGGCACGGCTGCCGGGCTCGACCGGGCCGCGCTGCACAGCCAGTTGGCCGCGGCGCTGTCGGTGGTGCTGCACCTGGCGCGCGACAGCGCAGGGCGGCGGCGCATCGCCGAGCTGCATGTCCTGGAGCGGGACGCGGCGGGGCTGGTGCGGACGGTGCCGGCGCTGCGGTGGGGCCCGCGGGCGTTCGTGCCCGAGCGGGGCTGGGAGCGGCTGCGGCAACTGCTGGGCGAGGACTGCCCCGAGAGAGCCGGAGGGACCGCCTGCGGCGGAGGACGAGACGGAGGGAGCGCGTGATCGCGTTGAGTGAGATGTGGGTGGCGGCGGTTCTGGTGTGCGCGGCGGCGGCCGCCTGGCTGGCCGGCGAGTCGCAGTCCGGCGCGCGACGGGCGCACTTGTTGCTCGCCGGTGGCGGGGTGGTGGGCACGGGCCCGCCCAAGTGGCCCCGGCTGACCTGCCGTCTGCGCGAAGTCCGTGGGCGGGTGCGGTCCGAGTGGTGGGCGCCGGCCGCGGGTCTGGTGCTGGCCGTGCTGGGTGCCTCGCTGCTGCCGGTGGTCGCTGGGGCGGCCGGGTGGCCGTTGCTGCGGCGCGTGCGGCTGGCCCGGGAAGCGCGGCGCACCCGGGAACGCCTCGCGGACGCGGTCATCGCCCTGTGTGGAGTGCTCGCCGGAGAGGTGCGGGCCGGAAGGCAGCCGGGCGAGGCGCTGCTGCGGGCCGCGCACGAGTCCGGCGGTCTCGGGGAGGCGCAGTCCGCGGTACTGGCGGCGGCCCGGTTCGGCGGCGATGTGCCCGAGGCGCTCGCGTCGGCCGCCCGCAGGCCGGGAGCAGAGGGGCTGCTGGGGCTCGCCGCGTGCTGGCGGGTCGCCGTGGACCAGGGCGCGGGGCTCGCCGCCGGACTCGACCGGCTCGAAGGGGCGTTGCGTGCCCAGCGGGACCAGCGCGCCGATCTACGGGCCCAGTTGGCGGGCGCGCGCTCCACGGCCGTGATGCTCGCGGGGCTGCCCGTCCTCGGGCTGCTGCTCGGCACCGCCCTCGGCGCCGACCCCCTGCGGGTGCTGCTGCACACCGGCGCGGGCCTGGGTTGCCTGCTGATCGGTGCGGTGCTGGAGGGCGTGGGGCTGTGGTGGGCGCTGCGGATCGTCCGAGGGGCGGAGGCGGCATGAGCGAGGAGATCGTCCACAGGCTGTGGGCCGTGCTGGGCCTCGGGCTCGCGCTGGTCTGGGCTTCCCACCGGCTGTCCACAGCACGGCACGAACGCAGGGTCCGGCGGCGACTGTCCGAACTGCTCGCGGTGGAAGCGGCGATGAGCCGGAAATCGCGCCCCAGAGTGCCTGCCGCCGTACGGAGATGGCTGGCACCGGCCGCGGTGGCGTGCGCCGGCTGGGTGCTGGTCGGAGGGCTCCTCGGGGTCCTGGTCGGGCTGGCCGGCGCAGGCGTGCTGTGGCGCCGGCGGCTGCACCGGACACGGGCCGACGGCACCGCACAGGGGCTGGACGCCGGGCAAGCGGCTCTCGGGGCCCGCCAGCTCCCGCTGGCCGCAGACCTGCTGGCCGCCTGTATCGCCGCCGGCGCCGGGCCGGTGCTTGCGGCTCAGGCGGTGGGGGAGGCGCTGGGCGGGCCTGTGGGAGAGGCACTCGCGCGCGGTGCGGCGGAGGTGCGGCTCGGGGGAGAACCGGCCGAGGCATGGAACCGGCTCGCCGCGGTGCCGGGTGCGCGGGGGCTGGCGCGGCTTCTGGAGCGTGCCGATGTATCGGGGCTTCCGGCGGCCGGACCCGTCGCCCGGATCGCGGCGGACGCCCGCGCGCACTGGACACGCACCGCGACCGCCCGCGCGAGACGCGCGGCCGTCCTGGTCACCGCGCCGGTGGGGCTGTGCTTCCTGCCCGCCTTCATCGCGGTCGGCGTGCTGCCGGTGGTGATCGGGCTGGCGGGCGAGGTCCTGGGAGGGGGTCGATGACGGTCGGGCCGGAGCAGTGGCAGTGACAGCGGCAGTGGCAGCGGTTCAAGGAACGGAAACTCACGGAGGTCGAGATGTACGCAAAGGTCGGGGCACGGCTGGGAGCCCTGGTGTGGGGAATGCGCGGCTGGTACCGGGCGCGGCGGCGGGACGCGGGGATGGTGACGTCGGAGTACGCGCTGGGCATCGTCGCGGCGGCCGCCTTCGCGGTGGTGCTCTACAAGGTCGTCACCAGCGGGCAGATCACGGCGGAACTGCAGGCGATCGTGAAGAGGGCCCTCGATGAGGGCGCGTGAGCGGCGGTCGGACCGGGGGTTCGTGACGGCGGAGTCGGCGGTGGTGCTGCCGGTGCTGGTGATGTTCGCGCTGGCGCTCGTGTGGGGGCTGCTCGTCGTGGTGGCGCAGATCCAGTGCATGGACGCGGCCAGGACGGGCGCCCGGGCGGCGGCTCGGCAGGACCCCGAGGACGCGGTCGTGGAAGCGGCGCGGGGCGCGGCTCCGCCAGGTGCGCGGGTGACGGTCACCCGGGAGGGTGATCTCGTTCGTGTCGTCGTGGCGGCCGGACCACGTGCCCTGACCGGCCTGCCGTTCGAGGTACGGGAGGAGGCCGTGGCAGCGGCGGAGGAGACGGTGGGGGTGGGGTCGTGAGGGCGGGCGGCTCCGACCGGGGATCGGCCACCGTGTGGAGCGTCGGGGCGATCGCCGTGCTGTGTGCCGTCTTCGGCCTCGTGCTCGCCCTCGGGCAGGCCGTCGTCGTGCGGCAGCACGCGGCACGCGGTGCCGACCTGGCGGCGCTGGCCGCGGCCGACCGGTGGCCGCAGGGCACCACGGCGGCCTGCGAACACGCCGCCCGGGTCGCCCGCGCCCAAGGCGTACGGCTGGTGCGATGCGCCCTGGACGGTCAGATCTCGGACGTGACGGCGGCGTCCGCGCGGGGCCCGTTCTCGGCGGAGATCAGATCCCGCGCGGGCCCCGCGGGGTGGACCCTCGCGCGCTGAGACGCCCTCAGCGGCCCTCAGCGGCCGCCTGCGGGGCGCGGGCCCTGACTCCCGCCGGGCCGTGGGTGCGAACCCTCTGGAGACCGGCAGCGGGTCCCTGGCCGCCCTCAGCTGCCCTCTGCCGGGGGCGCGCCCTGCAAGGGGCCAGGTCCTTCTGCGCCCGCCTCCGCTTCGTGGGGCCCTCGCGCCTCTCCGGGACCCTCCGTCTCCCGCGGCTTCTCGGGCGGAGCCCCCCGCAGCAGCACCGTCAGCAGCCGCACAGCGCCCCGCTTGTGCAGCGGGTCGTTGCCGTTGCCGCACTTGGGGGACTGGATGCAGGACGGGCAGCCGGCGTCGCACTCGCAGGAGGCGATGGCCTCGCGGGTGGCGGTGAGCCAGGCGCGGGCGGTGTGGAAGGCGCGCTCGGCGAAGCCCGCGCCGCCCGGGTGGCCGTCGTAGACGAAGACCGTGGGCAGCAGGGTGTCGGGGTGGAGGGGGATGGACACGCCGCCGATGTCCCAGCGGTCGCAGGTCGCGAAGAGCGGCAGCATGCCGATCGAGGCGTGCTCGGCGGCGTGCAGGGCGCCCCCGAGGATCTCCGGGTTGATCCGGGCCTCGTCCAGTTGATCCTCGGTGACCGTCCACCACACCGCGCGGGTGCGCAGCGTACGGGGAGGGAGGTCGAGCTTGGTCTCGCCGAGCACCTCGCCGGTCATGAGGCGGCGGCGCAGGAAGGAGACGACCTGGTTGGTGACTTCGACGGAGCCGTAGCAGAGGCGGCCGTCGCCCCACGGGATCTCGGTGTCCGTCTCCAGGACGGAGATGGCGGTGGTGTCGCGGGCGACGGTGGAGTACGGCGGGTTCGCCTCCTCGACCAGGGCGACCGAGTCGTCCAGGTCGAGGGAGCGGACGAGATACGTGCGGCCCTGGTGGAGGTGGACGGCGCCCTCGTGGACGGTGGCGTGGGCGGAGCCGGCGTCGACCGTGCCGAGCAGGCGGCCGGTGCCGGCCTCGACGATCTGCACGGGGCTGCCGCCCTCGCCGCGGATGTCGGCGAGGTCGGCGGCCCGCTCCCGGCGCGTCCAGTGCCATGCCTTCGTACGGCGGCGCAGCAGCTTGGCGGCCTCCAGCTGCGGCAGAAGGTCGGCCGAGGCGGGCCCGAACAGTTCGAGGTCCTCCTCCACCAGCGGGATCTCCGCGGCGGCCGCGCACAGGTGCGGGGCGAGCACGTAGGGGTTGTCGGGGTCGAGGACGGTCGACTCGACCGGCCGGTCGAACAGGGCCTCGGGGTGGTGGACCAGATACGTGTCCAGCGGGTCGTCGCGGGCGATCAGAACGGCCAGGGCGCCCTGCCCGGAGCGGCCCGCGCGGCCGGCCTGCTGCCACAGGGAGGCGCGCGTGCCGGGGTAGCCGGCGATCAGGACGGCGTCCAGGCCGGAGACGTCCACACCGAGCTCCAGGGCGGTGGTCGCGGCGAGGCCGATGAGCTCGCCGGAGTGCAGCGCCCGTTCGAGGGCGCGGCGCTCCTCCGGGAGGTAGCCGCCGCGGTAGGCCGCGACACGCCGGGCCAGGGAGCGGTCGATCTCGGCCAGCCGCTCCTGGGTGATCACCGAGATCAGCTCGGCGCCACGCCGGGAGCGGACGAAGGCGACGCTGCGGACGCCCTGAAGGGTGAGATCGGTGAGCAGGTCGGCCGTCTCGGCGGTGGCCGTACGGCGTACCGGCGCTCCCTTCTCGCCCTGGAGATCCGTGAGAGGTGGCTCCCACAGCGCGAACACCAGTTCACCGCGCGGGGAGGCGTCGTCGGCGACCTCCACCACCGGCAGCCCGGTCAGGCGGCGCCCGGCGACGGCCGGCTCGGCGGCGGTCGCCGAGGCGAGGAGGAAGACCGGGGACGCGCCGTAGCGCGCGCACAGTCGGCGCAGTCGGCGCAGCACCTGGGCGACATGGGAGCCGAAGACACCGCGATAGGTGTGGCACTCGTCGATGACGACGTACTTCAGCGACTTCAGGAAGGAGGACCAGCGCGGGTGGGACGGGAGTATGCCGCGGTGCAGCATGTCCGGGTTGGTCAGGACGTAGTTGGCGTACTGGCGGATCCACTCGCGTTCCTCGAACGGAGTATCCCCGTCGTACACCGCGGCGCGCACGGCGTTTCCCAGAGGCTGCGCGAGGGCGCGCACGGCGCGGCACTGGTCGGCGGCGAGGGCCTTGGTGGGGGCGAGGTACAGGGCGGTGGCGCCGCGGCCGTTCGGGGCCTCGGAGCCGTCCAGAAGGGCGGAGAGCACGGGGGCCAGATAGGCCAGCGACTTGCCGGAGGCGGTGCCGGTGGCCACGACCACCGAATCGCCGTCCAGGGCGTGCTCCGCGGCCCGCGCCTGGTGCTCCCAGGGGTGCTCGATGCCGGCCGCGCGGACGGCCGCGATCACCTCCGCCCGAATTCGATCAGGCCAGACGGCATGGCGGCCCTCTCGCGGGGGCAAGTGCTCCGTATGAGTGATGCGCGCGGCCCGGCTCGGACCCGAGGCGAGCCGGTCCAGGACCGTGCTCGGGCGCGGGTTGAGTGCGGGGTCCGTCGAGGGTCGATCGGATCGGTGATTCTTGGCCATCGGCACCGAGTGTGTCACCGGCGTGACGGACAATGGGCTCAAGGCGTCGTGCACGCCTGCCGGTAAGTGATTGAATGCCATCGCGGCTGGCGAACCGTCCTGGGGGCTTCAAGCCGAGTGCCCCAAGGGGCGACCGCTCGATAGCAAGGTGCTGGAGGATCCGTGGACCTGTCCCTGTCGACCCGTACCGTCGGCGATCGTACGGTCGTCGAGGTCGGTGGCGAAATCGACGTATATACCGCGCCCAAGCTGCGCGAGCAGCTGGTCGAGCTGGTGAACGACGGGAGTTTCCACCTCGTCGTCGACATGGAGGGCGTGGACTTCCTCGACTCCACCGGTCTCGGCGTGCTGGTCGGCGGTCTCAAGCGCGTCCGTGCCCATGAGGGCTCGTTGCGCCTGGTGTGCAACCAGGAGCGCATTCTGAAGATCTTCCGCATCACCGGCCTGACCAAGGTGTTCCCGATCCACACCTCGGTCGAGGAAGCGGTGGCGGCCACCGACTGACCACCGGTGCCGGGCCCGCGCGGCCCGGCACGGCCACAGTTCAACCGGGGGGCCGGGCGTTCGGCGCCCGGCCCCCGACCGCACGCCCGTAGTTTTTCGAGGGGGATGCATGGCCACCGTCGAACTCCGCTTCAGCGCGCTGCCCGAGCACGTGCGGACCGCCCGGCTGGTGGCGGCCGCGGTGGCACGCAGGGCCGGAGTGGACGAGGCCGTCCTGGACGAGGTCAGACTCGCCGTCGGCGAGGCGTGTACGCGCGCTGTCGGGCTGCACCAGAGTTCCGGGATCACCGCGCCGGTGAAGGTGCTGCTGATCGAGGAGGAGAAGCAGTTCTCCATCGAGGTCGGCGACGAGGCGCCCCGTTCGGCCCCCGGTGACCGGGCACCCGGCGCCGCCGGCGAC
The DNA here is from genome assembly GCF_044545925.1 of Streptomyces sp. NPDC053367. Taxonomy (NCBI): domain Bacteria; kingdom Bacillati; phylum Actinomycetota; class Actinomycetes; order Kitasatosporales; family Streptomycetaceae; genus Streptomyces; species Streptomyces sp. NPDC053367. The sequence continues at coordinate 549,579 of NZ_JBITYN010000003.1, forward strand.
GACGCCGACGCCGAGGAGGACGAGATGGGCCTCGCGGTCATCAGCGGCCTCGTCGACGACGTGGAGGTCACCGCCGGGGAGCACGGCGGCCAGATCAAGATGACCTGGCCGGCCGCACAGCCCCCGCTGACGCCTCCGGACCTGGTCTGACAGACCCCGTACGCGCTCCCAGGGCCCCGCCACGGCGGGGCCCTACTGCGTGTGCGGGGCGATGCGGGTGCATGGGTGCATGGGTGCACGGGTGCACGGCGTGTGCGAGGCGTCCCTCTGCGTGCGCGTGCGTGTGCGGCTGTCAGTGCCCCCGCCTACAGTGGTTGCGTCAGGAGTTCCTACCGATCCGTACTGTTCCCGGCGTTGCTTTTCGTGAATTCATTCACGATCTCGGGCCTGCCGGAGCGTCCGAGAAATTGGATCAAGTGGAATGCCTTCGGGCCATTACTGCTTGAATGCAAATTCCGATTACCGCGCACTGTTTTGATCAGGTTCCGGTACCTACAATCCGTCCACATCTTGAGCTCAGCCCAAGCGTCAAGGAGGACGAATGGCGGGGCTTTCTACCCCTCATCAGCTGGATCACTCCACAGCCTTCGCAGCCGCAGTCCTGACCGACGGGAACCGCGTCCTCGTGGTGGTCATCGCGGCCGTTGCGCTGGCCGCCCTGGTGGTCGCGGGGATGTTGTTGCGCCAGGTGCTCACGGCGGGCGAGGGCACCGACAGCATGAAGGAGATCGCGGCGGCGGTCCAGGAAGGCGCCAACGCCTATCTGGCCCGGCAGCTGCGCACGCTCGGCGTATTCGCCGTGGTTGTGTTCTTCCTGCTCATGCTGCTGCCCGCGGACGACTGGAATCAGCGTGCCGGGCGATCGGTGTTCTTCTTGATCGGAGCGGCGTTCTCGGCGGCCACCGGCTATATCGGCATGTGGCTGGCCGTTCGCAGCAATGTGCGCGTCGCGGCCGCGGCGCGGGAGGCGACACCAGCGGAAGGCGAACCGGAAAAGGATCTCACCGAGGTCTCGCACAAAGCCATGAAGATCGCTTTTCGCACGGGCGGCGTGGTCGGCATGTTCACGGTGGGGCTCGGCCTGCTGGGTGCCTCCTGCGTGGTGCTGGTGTACGCGGCCGACGCGCCGAAGGTGCTCGAGGGATTCGGTCTCGGTGCCGCACTCATCGCGATGTTCATGCGTGTCGGCGGCGGCATCTTCACCAAGGCCGCCGACGTCGGCGCCGACCTGGTCGGCAAGGTCGAGCAGGGCATCCCGGAGGACGACCCGCGCAATGCCGCGACCATCGCCGACAACGTGGGTGACAACGTCGGCGACTGCGCCGGCATGGCGGCCGACCTCTTCGAGTCGTACGCCGTGACGCTGGTCGCCGCGCTGATCCTCGGCAAGGCGGCCTTCGGTGACTCCGGGCTCGCCTTCCCGCTGCTCGTGCCCGCCATCGGCGTGATCACGGCCATGATCGGCATCTTCGCGGTCGCCCCGCGCCGGGCCGACCGCAGCGGCATGTCCGCGATCAACCGGGGCTTCTTCGTCTCCGCGGTGATCTCCCTCGTCCTCGTCGCCGCGGCCGTCTTCGTCTACCTCCCGGGCTCGTACGCCGACCTCGACGGGATCACCGACGCGGCGATCCAGGGCAAGGACGGCGACCCGCGGATCCTGGCGCTCGTCGCGGTCGCCATCGGCATCCTGCTGGCCGCCGTCATCCAGCAGTTGACCGGCTACTTCACCGAGACCAACCGCCGTCCGGTGCGGGACATCGGCAAGACCTCCCTCACCGGACCGGCCACCGTCGTCCTCGCCGGCATCTCCGTCGGGCTCGAATCGGCCGTCTACACCGCGCTGTTGATCGGCCTGAGCGTCTACGGTGCCTTCCTGCTCGGCGGTACGTCGATCATGCTGGCGCTGTTCGCGGTGGCGCTCGCCGGCACCGGCCTGCTCACCACGGTCGGTGTCATCGTCGCCATGGACACCTTCGGACCGGTCTCCGACAACGCCCAGGGCATCGCCGAGATGTCCGGGGACGTCGAGGGCGCGGGCGCGCAGGTGCTCACCAATCTCGACGCCGTCGGCAACACCACCAAGGCCATCACCAAGGGCATCGCCATCGCCACCGCCGTGCTCGCGGCGTCCGCGCTCTTCGGGTCGTACCGCGACGCGATCATCACCGGCGCGCGGGACGTGGGCGAGAAACTCGGCGGTGAGGGCTCGGCGATGACGCTGTCGATGGACATCTCCCAGCCCAACAACCTCGTCGGCCTCATCGCGGGCGCCGCGGTCGTCTTCCTCTTCTCGGGGCTGGCGATCAACGCCGTGTCGCGGTCGGCGGGTTCGGTGGTCTTCGAGGTGCGCCGGCAGTTCCGGGAGCGGCCGGGGATCATGGACTACAGCGAGAAACCCGAGTACGGCAAGGTCGTCGACATCTGCACCAGGGACGCCCTGCGGGAACTCGCCACGCCCGGACTGCTCGCCGTGATGGCGCCGATCTTCGTCGGGTTCACGCTCGGCGTCGGCGCGCTCGGCGCGTATCTCGCGGGCGCGATCGGCGCGGGCACCCTGATGGCGGTGTTCCTCGCCAACTCCGGCGGCGCCTGGGACAACGCCAAGAAGCTGGTGGAGGACGGCCATCACGGCGGCAAGGGCAGCGAGGCGCACGCGGCGACCGTGATTGGCGACACCGTCGGCGACCCGTTCAAGGACACCGCGGGACCCGCCATCAACCCGCTGCTGAAGGTGATGAACCTGGTGTCGCTGCTCATCGCGCCGGCCGTCATCAAGTTCTCCTACGGCGACGACAAGAGCATCGGCGTCCGCATCCTGATCGCGGCGCTGGCGTTCGTGGTGATCGTCGGCGCGGTGTACGTCTCCAAGCGGCGCGGGATCGCCATGGGCGACGAGGACGGGGCCGACGCCTCGCCCAAGTCGGCGGACACCGCGGTGGTTTCGTAGCCCGTCGTACGGCACCTGCTCCAAGGGGCGGGCGGACAGCACGCATTGACGTGCTGTCCGCCCGTCCCCGCGTTTCGGCCGGTCTCTTCGTGAGGCTTCTCTCGCCTGGTGCAAATGGCTGCAATAGTGGACAAAGTAGATGCTCATCATGCGGGTGTCGCCCGTTTGGCGTGTATGTTCCGGGGCCGAGAGCCATGGAAGGGACCAATCCGGTGAACAAGAAGCTCGCGGCCGCACTGTCCGGCGGTGCGGTACTGGTACTGGCGCTGTCGGGATGCAGCAGCGACGACGGCGACGAGAAGCTGAACGAGTGGGCCAAGCAGGTCTGCGACGCCGTCCAGCCGCAGGCGAAGAAGATCGAGGCCGCCAACAACGCGATCAAGAAGGAAGCCTCGGACAACAGCACTCCCGAGGAGGTCCAGAAGGCCGACTCGCAGGCCTTCCAGGACATGTCCGACGCCTACAAGGCGATCGGCGCCGCCGTGAGCAAGGCCGGCGCACCCGACGTGGAGAACGGCGAGAAGAAGCAGCAGGACGCGGTCAAGGAGCTCAACTCCATCTCCGCGTCGTACGCCTCGCTGAAGAAGCAGGTCGACGCGCTGAACACCAAGGACCAGGCGAAGTTCGCCGATGGCCTCAAGGACGTCGCCACCGAGCTGGACAAGCTCAGCAAGAGCGGCAACGACGCCCTGACCAATCTGGAGGAGGGCGAGGTCGGCCAGGCGATGGCCAAGCAGGAGAGCTGCCAGCGCGCCTCCGCCCCCGCGTCGGCCCCGGCGACGAAGAGCTGACGGGCGCGAGGAGCCGAGCCTTCGGCGGTAGGCCGAGGAGCTGAGGCTCCGGCGGAGACCGAGCAGCTGGGCCTTCGGCGGAGACCGAGGAGCTGAGCCTTCGGCGGAGGGCCGTCACAATGGGGACGTGAGTGAAGCCACCCTGTCCCCCCTGCCCTCCGCCGACCGCGCCGACGTCGCCGTACGGCTGCGTGACGCCCTGCTCGCGGCGGACTTCACCGCCGACGGGCTGCTCGAACTGCTCGGCGCCCCCGCCTACGCGGCCCTCGCCCGCAGCGAGACCGTGCCCGCGCTGCGGGCCACCAGGGGCGACACGCCGCTGGAGCTGCTGACCCGGCTGTTCCTGCTCCAGCAGCCGGTACCGCACACGCGCGTGGAGGGCGTCCTGCCCGTCGCGGAGTGCCTGGACAGCGGGTGGATGGTGCCGGCCGGCGACGACGAGGTCGCCGCGACCGTCGACGTACGGCCGTACGGCGGACCCGGCGGCGAGGACTGGTTCATCGTCTCCGACCTGGGCTGTGCCGTCGGCGGGGCCGGTGGCATCGGCAGCCGGCACGAGGGAGTCGTCCTCGGCGTCGGAGGCGCCTCCACGACCCTCGCCGGCATCACCGTCCGCACCCCCGTCGCCTCCGCGCTGGACCTCGGCACCGGCTCCGGCATCCAGGCGCTGCACGCCGCCCAGCACGCCACGCGCGTGACGGCCACCGACCTCAACCCGCGTGCCCTGCACATCACCGCGCTCACTCTGGCGCTGTCCGGCGCCCCCGCCGCCGATCTGCGGGAGGGCTCGCTGTTCGAGCCGCTGCGGGAGGACGAGACGTACGACCTGATCGTCTCCAACCCGCCGTTCGTGATCTCGCCGGGCGCCCGGCTGACGTACCGGGACGGCGGCATGTCCGGGGACGATCTGTGCCGCTCGCTCGTTCAAGGGGCAGGGGAACGGCTGAACGAGGGCGGGTTCGCGCAGTTCCTCGCCAACTGGCAGCACGTGGAAGGGGAGGACTGGCAGGACAGACTCAGGTCATGGGTGCCGCGCGGGTGCGATGCCTGGATCGTGCAGCGCGAGGTGCAGGACGTCACTCAGTACGCCGAGCTGTGGCTCCGGGACGCCGGTGACCACCGCGGCGACCAGGGCGAGTACCAGGCGCGGTACGACGCGTGGCTGGACGAGTTCGAGGCGCGCAAGGTCAGGTCCGTCGGGTTCGGCTGGATCACCCTGCGCAGGACGGACGCGGCCGTGCCCTCGGTCACCGTGGAGGAGTGGCCGCACCCGGTCGAGCAGCCGCTCGGCGACACCGTGCGCGCGCACTTCGAGCGCCTCGACTACTTGCGCGGACGCGATGACGCGGCGCTGCTCGAGGACCGCTTCAGGCTCGCCCACGAAGTGGTGCAGGAGCAGGTCGGCCTGCCGGGCGCCGAGGACCCCGAGCATGTCGTGCTGCGCCAGAACCGCGGTATGCGCCGCGCCACCAAGGTCGACACGGTCGGCGCGGGTTTCGCCGGCGTCTGCGACGGCACGCTGACCGCGGGCCGCATCCTGGACGCCATCGCCCAGCTGGTCGGCGAGGACCCGGTCCTGCTGCGCGACCGTACGCCCGCACAGATCCGGCTGCTGGTCGAGCAGGGCTTCCTGGAGCCGGGGGCCTGACGCGGGCGGTGCGGGCGAGCTGCGGCGGTTGACCTGAGGCCGGGGGCCTGGTGACGCCCGGCCTCCGACGGTTGCCGTCTGGCCTCCGGTCGGCGCCGTGTGGCCTGCGGTCGATGCCGTGTGGCCTCTGGTCGGTGCCGCCTGGCCTGCGGTCGGTGACCTGTCGTCCGGCGGTTGCCGTCTGTCCCCGGTCCCTGCCGTCTGGCCTCCGGTCGGTGACCGGTGGCGTCCGGCCGGCGCCACCGCGATCCGCGACTTCCGCGATTCACGGGAGTCACGGGATTCACTTACGGGTCTCTCCGTCTCCTTGGCCTCAGGCCTCTCACACGACTTCCGGGATTCGGCCTGGCGGTACGACGAGTTCACGTCGATCTCGGTGGCACCGGCAGGCGGCCCGGACCTGGGGAGCCGCCGGCCAGCCGCCCGTCGGGTCGCCCGGCCTCCCAGCGCCGCCCCCCGCCGGGCGGCGCCCGTGCCGGGCAGGCGCACCGTCGTGTCGGCCGCTCGTTCACCTCGGGTTCGTCTGTAGGCAGCCCGCGCGTGCCAGTGTCGCGGCGACCGGCACTGCGGTACGGGAGAAAAGGGGCGCGGCGGCCATGGAGAGCGGACCGGCGATCTTCGCGGGAGGGGTGTTCGCCCTGTTCGGCGGTGGCCTGCTGGCATGGACGGCGGCGCGGATGCGGCGTGGGGAGCCGGTGGCGGACGGGGTGCGACCCGTGGTGTCGGCCACTGTCTCGGGTGTCGTGGCACTGCTCGCGGTGGCCGTCGGCGTGTGGTGCTTCACTCGAATATGAGAGGGCGGGTGCTCGCGAGCGGGGGTTGCCCTGTCGGCTCGGGGCGATGGCCCGCGATGCGGAAGGCACCGGTCCGGTGGTGGCGTAGGCCCAGGTCCGGGGCGTCGGGGAGGGCTCCGGGAGGTGTCCGGGACGTGTCGTGCGGGGGTCGCGGAAGCGACGGGTCCGCAGTAATAGGGAGGACGGGTTCCGGAACGCCCCGAGTGAGCCGCCGGACACTCCGGGCGGCAGGAAGGGCGGTAGTCGGGTTACCGTTCGAGTGGCCGTTGCGGGCTTTTCCCGTTTGACACGGGGGCGGGATGTACCGTCACACTCCGCAGCGTCACCACCCGACCCCGGGAGCAAGGCCTGGGGAGGCCCCAGCGTCGACCGGAGAGAAGAGCGAAGTTGTCCCCGACCAGCGAGACCGCGAAGGGCGGCCGCCGACTCGTCATCGTCGAGTCGCCTGCCAAGGCGAAGACGATCAAGGGCTATCTCGGCCCCGGATACATCGTCGAGGCGAGCGTCGGGCACATCCGCGACCTTCCGAACGGTGCCGCGGAGGTGCCGGAGAAGTACACCGGCGAGGTCCGCCGCCTCGGCGTCGACGTCGAGCACGACTTCGAGCCGATCTACGTCGTCAACGCCGACAAGAAGGCCCAGGTAAAGAAGCTCAAGGACCTGCTGAAGGAGTCCGACGAGCTCTACCTCGCCACCGATGAGGACCGCGAGGGCGAGGCCATCGCCTGGCACCTGCAGGAGGTGCTCAAGCCCAAGGTCCCGGTCAAGCGGATGGTCTTCCACGAGATCACCAAGTCCGCGATCCAGGCCGCCGTGGCCAACCCGCGCCAGCTCAACCAGAAGCTCGTCGACGCGCAGGAGACCCGCCGCATCCTCGACCGTCTCTACGGCTACGAGGTCTCGCCGGTGCTGTGGAAGAAGGTCATGCCGAAGCTGTCGGCGGGCCGCGTCCAGTCCGTCGCGACACGTCTCGTGGTCGAGCGGGAACGCGAGCGCATCGCGTTTCGTTCTGCTGAGTACTGGGACCTGACGGGCACCTTCGCGACCGGCCGCGCGGGAGACCCGTCGGACCCGTCGTCGCTGGTCGCACGCCTGCAGACCGTCGACGGCCGTCGGGTCGCGCAGGGCCGCGACTTCGACTCCGTGGGACAACTGAAGAGCGCGAACACCCTCCACCTCGACGAGGCCAACGCCCGCGCCCTCGTCACCGCCCTGGAGAACACGCAGTTCTCCGTGCGGTCGGTGGAGTCCAAGCCGTACCGCCGCTCGCCGTACGCCCCGTTCCGTACGACGACGCTCCAGCAGGAGGCGTCGCGCAAGCTGGGCTTCGGCGCCAAGGCGACGATGCAGGTCGCCCAGAAGCTGTACGAGAACGGCTTCATCACCTACATGCGTACGGACTCCACGACGCTGTCGGACACCGCGGTCGCCGCCGCCCGCGCCCAGGTCACGCAGTTGTACGGCGCCGACTACCTGCCGGACGCCCCGCGCACCTACGCCGGGAAGGTCAAGAACGCGCAGGAGGCGCACGAGGCGATCCGCCCCTCGGGTGATCGTTTCCGCACGCCTGCCGAGACCGGGCTGACCGGCGACCAGTTCAAGCTGTACGAGCTGATCTGGAAGCGGACCGTCGCCTCCCAGATGAAGGACGCCACGGGCAACTCCGTCACCGTCAAGATCGCCGGCACCGCCGCCGACGGCCGGGACGTCGAGTTCAGCGCGTCCGGTAAGACGATCACCTTCCACGGCTTCCTGAAGGCCTACGTCGAGGGCGCCGACGACCCGAACGCCGAGCTCGACGACCGCGAGCGCCGGCTGCCGCAGGTCGGCGAGGGCGACCGGCTCAGCGCCGAGGAGATCACCGCCGACGGCCACTCCACCAAGCCCCCGGCCCGCTACACCGAGGCGTCGCTGGTCAAGGAGCTGGAGGAGCGCGAGATCGGCCGCCCGTCGACGTACGCGTCGATCATCGGCACGATCCTCGACCGCGGCTACGTCTTCAAGAAGGGCACGGCCCTGGTGCCGTCCTTCCTGTCCTTCGCGGTGGTCAACCTCCTGGAGAAGCACTTCGGGCGGCTCGTCGACTACGACTTCACCGCCAAGATGGAGGACGACCTCGACCGCATCGCCCGCGGCGAGGCCCAGTCCGTGCCGTGGCTGAAGCGCTTCTACTTCGGCGAGGCCAACGGCATCGGCGGCGCCGCCGAGGCGGGCAACGGCGACGGGGACCACCTCGGCGGCCTCAAGGAGCTGGTGACCGACCTGGGCGCGATCGACGCGCGCGAGGTGTCGTCGTTCCCGGTGGGCAACGACATCGTGCTCCGCGTCGGCCGCTACGGCCCGTACATCGAGCGCGGCGAGAAGGACACCGAGCAGCACCAGCGCGCCGACATCCCGGAGGACCTGGCGCCCGACGAGCTGACGGTCGAGCTGGCCGAGGAGCTGCTGGCCAAGCCCAGCGGCGACTTCGAGCTGGGCACCGACCCGGCGACCGGGCACCAGATCATCGCCAAGGACGGCCGCTACGGCCCGTACGTCACCGAGGTGCTCCCCGAGGGCACCCCGAAGACCGGCAAGAACGCGGTCAAGCCGCGCACGGCCTCGCTGTTCAAGTCGATGTCGCTGGACACGGTCACGCTGGACGACGCGCTCAAGCTGATGTCACTGCCGCGCGTCGTCGGCACGGACGCCGAGGGCCAGGAGATCACCGCGCAGAACGGCCGCTACGGGCCGTACCTGAAGAAGGGCACGGACTCGCGTTCGCTGCAGTCAGAGGAGCAGCTCTTCACGATCACGCTCGAAGAGGCGCTGGAGATCTACTCCCAGCCCAAGCAGCGCGGTCGCGCGGCGGCCAAGCCGCCGCTGAAGGAGCTGGGCACCGACCCGGTGAGCGAGAAGCCGGTCGTGGTCAAGGACGGCCGCTTCGGCCCGTACGTCACCGACGGGGAGACCAACGCGACCCTGCGCTCCGGCGACAGCGTCGAGACGATCACCCCGGAGCGCGGCTTCGAGCTGCTCGCCGAGAAGCGGGCCAAGGCGCCCGCCAAGAAGACGGCGAAGAAGGCCGCAGCGAAGAAGGCCCCCGCCAAGAAGACGACGGCTGCGAAGAAGACAGCGGCCAAGAAGACCACGGCGACCAAGAAGACGACCACGGCCAAGAAGGCGACCACGGCCAAGAAGGCGACCGCCGCCAAGACGTCCTCCGAGGACTGAGGTCTTCCACTGGTCTTCCCCAGGTCTTCGACAGTTCTCGACAGCTCGAGAAGGACCGTCACGCAAGGGTTGTCCGAGGGCGGCGTGGAGCCGCCGTCCGTTCGCTGAGCGAACGCCCCGGTACCGCTGTGGTGCCGGGGCGCTCGCACGTTCGGGCGCCGCCCCGGAGTGTCGGTGCGTCCCGATAGGCTGAACGCATGACGCGAGCCGAGCAGCCAACGGCCCACCATCCCGCCCCCGACGACGCCCTGGTCGCGGACTCCCGCGAGCGCGCCGTCCGCGCCCTGCTGCGCACACCGCAGTTGAAGCGGCTGTGGAGCGCCCAGCTGGTGGGAGGTGTCGGCGACACCCTCGCCCTGCTGGTGCTTGTCCTCCTCGCCCTCCAGGCGGCGATCACCGAAGGCTCCTTCGGCGGTGGCTACCGGGGCGTGGCGTTCGCAGTGGCGACCGTCTTCGCGGCGCGCGTCCTCGCGACGCTCCTGTTCGGCGCGGTCCTGCTCGGACCGCTGAACTCCCTCACCTCCAAGGACGGCCCGCTCGATCGCCGCTGGACCATGGTCGGCGCGGACGGGGTGCGGGCGGTGCTGCTGATCGTCGCCCCCCTGTGGATCGACTGGACGCCGGACAACGCCCTGGCCGCCCTCATCGTCACCGTCTTCCTCACCGGTGTCGCCGAGCGCCTGTGGACGGTGTGCCGGGAGGGCGCGGCCCCCGCGCTGTTGCCCGCCCCGCCGCCGGAGGGCGCGACCGTAAGGCCGCTGCCCGACCACATGGACGCCCTGCGCCGGCTGTCGCTGCGCACGTCCTTCGTGGCGATCCCGCTCGCGGCCGCCGGGCTCGTCACCGCGGCGCTGCTGAACAACCTCCTGGGCTCGGGCATCGACTGGTTCGCCCAGCACCAGGCGGCCCTCGCCAGTTACGTCGCGGCCGGGCTCTTCGCCGCGTCCCTTTCCGTGGTCACCTTCCTGGAGCTGCCCGCCGCGCGCACCCCGCGCGCGCGGTCGCCGCTTGAGGGGCTGCGCCGGCCGCGTACCGGCGACGGCGCCGACAAGGGCCGTACCGGCGCCCTCCCGCTGCTGGTGCTCACCTGCGCCGCCGTCGCGGGCGCGGTGGCGGCCGCCGTCGCCGTGGCGGTGCTGCACGCCAAGGACCTGGGCGGCGGTCCGGTGACGTACGGCCTGCTGGTGCTGGCGCTGACCGGCGGAGTCGTCGTCGGTATCCGTACGGCGCCCAAGGCGCTGGTCTCCCTGTCGCGGCGCCGCATGCTGGCGCTGGCGACGGCCTTCACCGGCGTGGCGCTGCTGGCCGCGGGCCTCGTCCCGGATGTCGCCACCGTGGTGCTGATCGTCGGTCTGGCGGGCGTCGGCGCGGGCATGACCGCCAACATCGGGCACGCGCTGCTCGACCAGGAGGTGGAGGAGGCCCGCCGCACGCGCACGACCGGGCATCTGCACGCGGTGGTCCGCGTCTTCGTGGCGCTCGGCGCGCTGATCGCGCCCGTGGTGGCGGCGCTGATCGGACCGCACCGGCTGGAGAACGGCAAGTTCGTGTTCGCGCACGGCGGGGCCGCCTTCACCCTGATGCTGGTCGGCGCGCTGCTGCTGCCGGTGGCCGCGCTGGTGCTGGCCAAGCTCGACGACCGCTCGGGCGTCCCGCTGCGGCACGACCTGCGCGACGCGCTGCTCGGCGGCGACGACCCCGTGCAGGCGCCCGCCGCGGCCGGCTTCTTCATCGCCCTGGAGGGCGGCGACGGCGCGGGCAAGTCCACCCAGGCCGAGGCGCTCGCCGAGTGGATCAGGGCCAAGGGCCACGAGGTCGTCCTCACGCGCGAGCCGGGTGCCACGCCCGTCGGCAAGCGGCTGCGGTCGATCCTGCTGGACGTGTCCTCGGCCGGGCTGTCGCACCGCGCGGAGGCGCTGCTGTACGCGGCCGACCGCGCGGAGCACGTCGACACCGTCGTACGGCCCGCCCTGGAGCGCGGCGCGGTGGTGATCAGCGACCGGTACATCGACTCCTCGGTGGCCTACCAGGGCGCCGGCCGTGATCTGTCGCCGACCGAGATCGCACGGATCTCGCGCTGGGCGACGAACGGGCTCGTGCCGAACCTGACCGTGCTGCTCGACGTGTCGCCGGAGACCGCGCGCGAGCGGTTCACCGAGGCGCCGGACCGGCTGGAGTCGGAGCCGGCCGAGTTCCACGCGCGTGTGCGCTCCGGTTTCCTCACGCTGGCCGCCGCCGACCCCGGCCGCTACCTCGTCGTGGACGCCGGGCAGGAGCCCGAGGGCGTCACCGCCGTGATCCGGGCCCGCCTCGACCAGATGCTGCCGCTGTCCGAGGCCGAGATCCAGGCCCGCGAGGAGGCGCGCCGCAAGGCCGAGGAGGAGGCCCGCAGGAAGGCCGAGGAAGAGGCCGCCCGCAAGGCCGAGGAGGAGCGCTTGGAGCGCGAGCGCCAGGAGCAGCTCGCCAAGCTGCGCGCCGAGGAGGAGGAGCGCAAGCGGCGCGAGCTTGAGGAGGCCCGGCGCCGCGAGGCCGAACGCCAGGCGGAGGAGGCCCGCCGGCGCGCCGAGGAGGCGGCCCGCCGGGCCGAGGAGGAGCGTCAGCGGCTGCTCGCCGAGGAGAAGGCCCGTGCCGAGGCGGAGGCCCGCCGCCAGGCCGAGGAGGAGCGGCGCCGCAAGCAGGCCGAGGAGGAGGCCCGGCTGCACGCCGAGGCCGAGGCGCGGCGGCTGGAGAAGCAGCGCAAGGCCGAGGAGGCCCTGCTGAAGGCCGAGCAGGCCCGCCGGGCCGCCGAACAGGCCGCGGCCGCCGCGGCGGCGGGCCCCAAGGCGCCGGCGCCCCCGGCCGGGTCGCCGGACGCGGTGACCGTGCCCACGCCGGTGGTGACGCCGGAGGAGGCTCGGGCGGCACGGTCGCCGGGTTCCGCTGACTCCTCTCGTACCTCCCGTACGCCGCGTTCGGCTGAGGACACGGCCGTACTGCGTCCCGTGCGGGACGACGCCAGGGCCTCCGGCTCCTCCGGCACCTCGTCGGCCGCCGTGTCCGACTCCGAGGTGACGGCCGAGCTGCCGCAGCCGCCGGTCCCGCAGGGCGCGGCCGACGAGACGGCGGTGCTGCCACCGGTCGCGCCGGGTGCCGCGGACGAGACGGCCGTGCTGCCGCCCGTCGTGCCGGGCGCGGCGGACGAGACTGCCGTGCTGCCGCAGGTGCCGGGCAGCGATCCGGCGGACCGGGTTCCGCCGGGGTTCTTCCGGGACGAGCGGCCGGGCGAGCGGCCGGGCGAGCGACCGGGCGACCGGCCGGAGGACCGGCCCGACGGTACGCAGGACCGCACGCGGGAGCTGCCGCAGGTCGGCCCCGACGGTGCGCCGCGTCGCCGGCCGCGGTCCGACTGGGCCGAGGAGACGCCGCTGGACGACCTGCCGACGCTGGCGGACGAGCTGCTGGGTCCGCGGGACGACGAGGACGACACGGACCGCGACGGCCGCGGTCGTGGCCGGGGCGGCCGGGGCCGCCGAGGCTGAGCCCGGGAGCCCGGGAGCCCGGGAGCCCGGGAGCCCGGGAGGTTCCGGCCGGGGCCTGATCCTGTCGTCAGGTCTCCCGCTGCCGTGCGGTACCGGACTGACCGGGAGCCCCTGCCGCCGTGCCGCGGCTGCCGGACGCCACTGCCGGACGCCACTGCCGGGCTCCGTTGTCAGTGGGTGCCCCCACAATGGAGGCAGCAACACGAAGCGTGACGAAAGGGCGGGGTGACCCATGACCGTGTGGGACGACCTGGTCGGGCAGGAGAAGGTGAGCGAGCAGCTCGCCGCCGCTGCCCGGGACGCCGACGCCCTGGTCACCGCGGCCACCACCGGCGCCCCGCCGCCGGAGGCGTCGAAGATGACGCACGCCTGGCTGTTCACGGGCCCGCCCGGAGCGGGCCGTACGCAGACGGCGCGGGCGTTCGCCGCGGCCCTGCAGTGCGTGAGCCCCGACCGCGCCCTCGGCGGGGTCCCCGGCTGCGGGTTCTGCGACGGCTGCCACACCGCGCTGATCGGCACGCATGCCGACGTCACCACGGTCGCCGCCGTGGGCACGCAGATCCTCGCCGACGACATGCGCGACACGGTCCGCAAGTCGTTCACGTCACCCGCGACCGGCCGCTGGCAGGTGATCCTCGTCGAGGACGCCGAGCGGCTGAACGAGAAGTCGGCGAACGCCGTCCTGAAAGCAGTGGAGGAACCCGCCCCGCGCACGGTGTGGCTGCTGTGCGCGCCCTCCCTGGAGGACGTCCTGCCCACCATCCGCTCCCGCTGCCGCCACCTGAACCTGCGCACGCCCTCGGTGGAGGCGGTGGCCGACATGCTCGTACGGCGCGAGGGCATCGAGCCCGAGGTCGCCGCCGCGGTGTCCCTTGCCACCCAGGGCCATGTCGACCGGGCCCGCCGCCTGGCCACCGATCCGGCCGCGCGGGAGCGCCGGGCCGCGGTGCTGAAGCTGCCGCTGCGCGTCGAGGAGATCGGCGGTGCGCTCAGAGCCGCGCAGGAGCTGGTCGACGCCGCCGCCGAGGACGCCAAGCAGCTCGCCGAGGAGCTCGACGCCAAGGAGACCGAGGAGCTGAAGGCGGCACTGGGCGCGGCCCAGGGCGGCCGGATGCCGCGCGGTACGGCCGGGGTGATGAAGGACCTGGAGGACAAGCAGAAGCGCCGCAGAACGCGCACCCAGCGCGACAGCCTCGACCTGGCCCTGACCGACCTCACCGCCTTCTACCGCGACGTCCTCGCCCTCCAGCTGGGCTCGCGCGTGGCCCTGGCCAACACCGACGCCGAGGACGTCCTGGAGCGCCTGGCCCGTTCCGGCACCCCGGAGTCCACCCTGCGCCGCATCGAGGCCATCAGCGCCTGCCGCGACGCGCTGGACCGCAACGTGGCGCCCCTGCTGGCGGTGGAGGCGATGACCATGGCACTGAGATCCGGCTGACGCGGCGCGTCTCTCGCCGGGCGCGACGCGACTCTCGCCCGGGCGCAGGTCTGACGCGGCGCGACTCTCGCCCGGGCGCAGGTCTGACGCGGCGCGACTCTCGCCGGGCGCAGGTCTGACGCGGCGCGACTCTCGCCCGGGCGCAGGTCATCTGACGGTGGCGCGCCCCCCGGGGCACCCGTCATCTGACGCGGTGCGTCTCCCGCCGGGGCGCACGCCATCCGGCGCGGCGCCTCTCGGCCCGGCGCAGCTCATCTGACGGCGGCGCGCCGCCCTCCCGCCCGGGCGCACCTCATCTGACGCTGGCGATCTGACGCCGGCGCGTCTCCCGCCCCTGGGCGGCGCCCGCTCCCAGACGTCATCGCCGATTGACGGCGATCACTCGTAAGCGGCATGCCGGACACGGAGAGCATTTGCCTGAACGCACGGAGTTACGCTCGGTGAATGCACTCAAGGCGCTCCGTCCGCAGCTCCCGTACCCCCGCGCACCGCAGGTCCCGCACCGCCGCCGGCCTCCTCGCCGCCGCGGCCCTGCTCGTCTCGGCCTGCTCCGCGGGCAGCGCGCCCGGGACGTCGCCCGCGGCCGCGCAGGCCGGGCTGGCGGCGCTGCCCCGGGCCACACCGGCCGCGCTGGCGCCGTACTACGGGCAGCGGCCGAGCTGGCGTGCCTGCGGGGTGCCCGGCTTCCAGTGCACCACGGTGCGGGTGCCGCTGGACTACGCCGAGCCGGGCCGGGGCGACGTACGGCTGGCGGTCGCCCGGAGGAAGGCCACGGGGCCGGGGGAGCGGCTGGGCTCCCTGCTGGTGAACCCGGGCGGGCCGGGTGGCTCGGCGGTGGGCTACCTGCAGGCGTACGCGGGGATCGGCTACCCGGCCGAGGTCCGCGCCCGCTACGACATGGTGGCCGTGGACCCGCGGGGCGTGGCCCGCAGCGAGCCCGTCAGGTGCCTGAACGGGACGGACATGGACGCCTACACGCAGACGGACCTCACACCCGACGACGACAAGGAGGTGGACACGCTCGTCGACGCGTACAAGGAGTTCGCGGAGGGCTGTGGGGCGGACGCGCCGAAGCTGCTGCGGCATCTGTCCACCGTCGAGGCGGCGCGGGACATGGACATCGTGCGGGCGGTGCTGGGCGACAAGAGGCTGACGTATGTGGGGGCGTCGTACGGCACGTTCCTCGGGGCGACCTACGCCGGGCTGTTCCCGGAGCGAGCCGGGCGGCTGGTGCTGGACGGCGCGATGGACCCGTCGCTGCCCGCGCGGCGGCTGAGCCTGGATCAGACGGCCGGCTTCGAGACGGCGTTCCGGGCGTTCGTGAAGGACTGCCTGCGGCAGCCGGACTGCCCGCTGGGCGGCACCGGCACGACGCCCGAGGAGGCCGGGCGCGCGCTGAAGGCGTTCTTCGGGAGGCTGGACGCGCGGCCGATCCCGGCCGGTGACGCCGAAGGGCGCAGGCTCGGCGAGGCGCTGGCCACCACCGGCGTGATCGCGGCGATGTACGACGAGGGCAGCTGGGAGCAGCTGCGTGAGGCGCTCACGTCGGCGATGCGGGAGAACGACGGCGCGGGTCTGCTGATGCTCTCCGACAGCTACTACGAGCGCGACGCCGGCGGCGACTACTCGAACCTGATGTACGCCAACGCCGCCGTGAACTGCCTCGACCTGCCGCCCGCCTTCGACGGCCCCGAGCGGGTCCGCGAGTCGCTAGGCACCTTCGAGGAGGCGTCCCCGGTGTTCGGTGAGGGGCTCGCCTGGGCGGCGCTGACCTGCGCGTACTGGCCGGTCGCCCCGACCGGTGAGCCCCACCGCATCGAGGCGAGGGGCGCGGCGCCCATCGTCGTGGTCGGCACCACCCGCGACCCGGCCACCCCCTACCGCTGGGCGCGCTCCCTCGCCCGCCAGCTCTCCTCCGCCCGCCTGGTCACCTACGACGGCGACGGCCACACCGCGTACGGCCGCGGCAGCGCCTGCATCGACTCCGCGATCAACGCCTACCTCCTGCGCGGCACCCCGCCCGCGGACGGCAAGCGCTGCTCATAGCCCTGCCCCGGCCCGCGAACCCCCTCCTCCGGAGCCGGTACGAAGCACCCCGGGAAACTGTGTAGACTTACCGACGTTGCTGATCGCACCATAGTGCGGACAGCGCGCCGCCTTAGCTCAGATGGCCAGAGCAACGCACTCGTAATGCGTAGGTCTCGGGTTCGAATCCCGAAGGCGGCTCCACTGTAAACCCCAGGTCAGAAGAAACTGACCTGGGGTTTCTTGTTGTTCCGGGCGGGAAGAGCGGTGCGCATGAGTGGAGCCGGTGGGTACTCGGGCACGCCGCTCGCGCGGAAGGTCGGGGTGAAGGCGGGGCAGCGGGTGCGGGTGCGGCACGGACCGCCGGGGTGGGGGATTCCCGGGCTGCCGGAGGGCTGCGAGGTGGAGGCCGGGGGGCCGGCGGGGGCGGATGTGACCGTGGCGTTCTACCGGGAGCGGGCCCTGCTGGCGAAGGAGGCGCGGCGGGTGGCCGCCGAGCTGGAGGACGGGGCCATGGTGTGGATCGCCTGGCCGCGCCGGGCGGCCGGGCAGGACAGCGACATCACCGAGGACGCGTTGCGGGAGGTGTTCCTGCCGTTGGGCCTGGTGGATGTGAAGGTGGCCGCGTTGGGGGAGGACTGGTCGGGGCTGAAGTTCGTACGCCGCAAGGAGAACCGGCGGAGCTGAGCCGCGCGAGAGGGACGAGGGCCCCGGTCGCTCACCTCTGCCGACCGGGGGCCCTCTTGTGTCCCCGGACCCGGCCGCGGCGGCGACACTCCCCCGAGCAACGCGTTGTACGCGCGCACCGTCGGGCCAGATCCGATGAAGTGATCACATCAGGTCGCACCAACGGATCGCTAACATGTGGCCAACGGTTCTCCGTGTTGCTGTCGGTCGCCTGGCGTGAAAGCGCCTTTTGGCTGTCTGCGGCGGTGGACGGGCCGGTCCGGCCGCGTCGAAAGCGCGGCGGAACCGCGCCCGGGCAGGACGGTAAACGGTCGTCGCCGTAGTGGATGGCGACGGATTCCGCGGCGATCCTGCCGCGATGCGTCGGCCGCGGTGCGACTGCCTGCCGGGGAAAGCCTGGTCGGCGGATGGCGGGAAACCGTCGTAGGGCAGTGGGAATCGGCCATGGGACGGCCGTTTCCGCAGGGAGCGCGGCCGCCCGGGGCGCGCGGAGAGGCAGTGGAGCGGCGGATGGGGGCACCTCCCTGCTCAAGCGGAGACGAGAGCCCGGAGGAGCGGCGGGGACCACGGTCCGGGCCGCCGTTCGCGCTGCGTTTCGGGCTGCTCGGGTCGCCCGTCCTGTACGACGACGGCGGCGGGGCCGGGGCGTGCGGTGCACCGGGCTGCGCCGTGCGGACCGTGCGCAGCGGCAAGGTGCGTTCGCTGCTCGCGGCGCTGCTGCTGGAGGCCGGGCGCGTGGTCCCGGTCGACTCGCTCAAGGACGCCCTGTGGGGCGGCGCACCGCCCGTCTCCGCGCACGCCTCGTTGCACAACCACGTCGCCCGGCTGCGCCGGCTCCTCGACGACCCCGAGCGGCTGCGCGCCGTGCCGCCCGGCTATGTGTTGCGCGTCGAACAGGGCGAGTTGGACATCCACGTCTTCGACGCACACGTCACCGCGGCCCGCGCGGCCCACGCCGCCGGGGACTGGGAACGGACCGTTGGCGAGTGCGGCGCCGCGCTCGCGCTCTGGCGCGGCACGCCGCTCAGCGGGCTCCCCGCCGACCTCGGCGGCTACGCCTTCGTGCAGCGCCTGACCGAGGCGCGGCTCCTGCTGCTCGAATGGCTCTACGACGCCCAGCTCGCCGTCCCCGGCGGCCGGCCGGACGGCCTCGTCCCCGAGCTCGCGGCCCTCGCCGCCGAACACCCGCTGCGCGAGGCCTACCACCGCCAGCTGATGCTCGCCCTGCACGCCACCGGCCGCCAGGCCGAGGCCCTCGCCGTCCACCGGGATCTGCGCGCCCGTCTCGTCGACGAACTCGGCGTGGAACCGGGGCCCGCCGTGCGGGAGGCGCACCTGGAGGTGCTGCGCGGCGAGGGCGGCCGCCCTTCGGCGGGACCGGCCGCCCGCACGGCCACCGGGACGCAGGAAGCAGCCGCGGACCCGCATCGTGGCGCGGACCCGCGCCAGGCCGCGGACCCGCATCGTGCCGCGGACTCGCGTCAGGCCGCGGACCCGCATCGTGCCGCGGACTCGCGCCACGCCATGGAGCCGCACCGGGGCACGGACCGGCACCCGGCCTCGGACCCGCACTCGGCCTCCGGCCCGGCCGGCGACCCGCCCCCGGCCTCCGGCCCGGCCGGCGACCCGCCCCCGGCCGCGAACCCGCACCGGGCCACAGGCCCGCACCCCGCCACGGACGCGCTCCCCGCCGCCCGCCCGGCCTCCCAGGAGACAGCCGACGCACCCGGCCGGGACGCCGACGCCGACGCCGGCCCGATCACGGACGCCGGCACCGCCCCCGCCCCGGCGCCCGCCCCGAGCGCCGCACCCGTCCGCCCGGACCCGGCCGGAGCCCCCCTCACCCCCCGCCCCGCCCAACTGCCACCCCCGCCGGCCCACTTCACCGGCCGCACCCGTGTCCGCGACGACCTCCTCGACACGCTCGCCCGGCCCTCCGCCGTCACCGTCGTCAGCGGGATGGCCGGTGTCGGCAAGAGCGCCCTCGCCCTGCACGTGGCCCATGGCCTGCGCGAACGCTTCCCCGACGGGCAGCTCTACGTGAACCTGCACGGCGCGACCCCGGGCATGACCCCTCTCACCCCCGGCCAGGCCCTCGCCGCGCTGCTGCGCGACCTCGGCACCGAGCCCCGCCGTATCCCCGAACACCCCGACGCGGCTGCGGCGTTGCTGCGCTCGCTGCTCGCGCCCACCCGCACGCTCATGGTGCTCGACGACGCCGAGAGCGCCGCGCAGGTCCGCCCGCTGCTGCCGGCCGGGCCCGGCTGCGCGGTGATCGTCACCAGCCGGTCGCCGCTGACCGCGCTCGACGGAGCCGTCCGTTTCCCGCTCGCGCCCCTCAGCGACGAGGACAGCGCCGCCCTGCTGCGCGCGATCTCCGGCCGCGACGGACTCGACGCCGGTCATCCGCTCGTCGGGCTCACCGGCCGCCTCCCGCTGGCCCTGCGGGTCGTCGCCGCGCGGCTCGCCGCCCGCAGTGCCCTCACCCCGGAGGTGCTGGCCGGCCAACTGGCCGCCACCCAGGGGCGCCTGCACCACCTGGAGTACGACGACCTGAGCGTGCGGCGCTCACTCGCCGTCGCGCACGAGGCGCTGGCCGCGTCCGACCGGGAGGCCGACCGGGACGCGGCCGCCGCCCTGGGCCGCATCGGCGCGCTCGACCTGCCCGCTTACGGCGCCCCGCTCCTGGCCCGGCTGCTGGGCACCGACGAGCGCCGTGCCGAGGCCGCGCTCGACCGGCTGGTGGACGTGGCGCTGCTGGAGGAGACGGCGTACGGCCGCTACGCCCCGCACGACCTCGTCCGTGACTTCGCCCGCGAACTCGCCCACAGCGGGCAGGCCGGCGACACCGCGCGGGTGGCGCTGCGCTGGTACGCGGCGGTCGCCGAACGCGTCCTCACCACGATCCTCGAACCCGGCCTCGACCAGGACGACCGCCG
The DNA here is from genome assembly GCF_044545925.1 of Streptomyces sp. NPDC053367. NCBI lineage: Bacteria > Bacillati > Actinomycetota > Actinomycetes > Kitasatosporales > Streptomycetaceae > Streptomyces > Streptomyces sp. NPDC053367. The sequence continues at coordinate 569,579 of NZ_JBITYN010000003.1, forward strand.
CCGCCCGACCGCGGCGCAGCGCGCCGAACACGCGGCCGACGTCGCCGTCGTACCGCCCTTCGACTGCCCGGAGGCCGCCTTCGCCTGGGCCGACAAGGAGCTGGAGAACGTGGTGGCGCTGGCGGAGCGGTACGCCGACGAGGACAGGACCGCGGCCGAACCCGGCCCGCCCGACACGCACCTCGCCCACCTCTCCACGCTGCTGCGCCTGCTCTTCCCCTGCCTGCACCGCAGCGGCCGGGTCGCCGAGATGGAGGTGCTCGGGCGGGCCGCGCTCGCCGTGGCCCGGCGGCTCGGGGACCCCGCGGCCGAGGCGTACGCGCTGGGCGACCTCGCCGGCCTGCACTTCCTCACCGGGCGCCAGCAGGACGCGCTCGCCCTCAACGACCGCGCGCTGGAGATCTGGCGGCGACTCGGCGCGGTCACCCGTATCCGGCGCTGCCTGAACAACCGCGGCCTGCTGCTCGAAGGGCTGGGCAGGCACGCCGAGTCGGGGGAGGCGCTGCGGCAGAGCCTGGAGTACTCGCGGCAGTTGAACGACCCCCAGGGCGAGGCCGTCACCTACAGCCACCTCGGCAACCTCTACGAGCACACCGACCCGCGGGCGGCCATCGAGCAGCACCGGCGCTCGCTCGCGATCGGCGTCGAGATCGGCGCGGTGATCGTGCAGCACTCGGCGCACTGCAACATCGGCTACGCCCACCTCACCCTCGGCGAACCGCACGCCGCGCTGCCCCACTTCGAGGAGAGCCTGCGCATCCTCGGCGGCCACGGCGACTGGCACGGCGAGTCGCAGACCCGGCTCGGCCTGGTGCGGGCGCTGCGGCTGCTCGGCGACACCGGGCGGGCCGGGCGCGAGTGCGCCGAGCTGCTGAGCCGCGCCGACGCCCGCGCCGACGGCTACACCGGTGCTCTCGCCCGCCACCAGCACGGGCTCCTGCTGCGCGAGCACGGCCGTGACGACGAGGCGTACGCCCAGTGGCGGGCCGCGCTCAGCGCGCTCGACGGCACCGACGAGAAGGCCGTCGTGGCGGAACTGCGGGAGCTGCTGACCGAGCGGAGGGCCTGAACCGCGCTGCGGCAGCCGCACCGGCCGAGCCCCTCGGCCGCACCTCCCGAGCACCAGCCGAGCACCAGGCGCACGAGCCCGCTACCCCGCCTCCCGCTACCCGCCCCCCGCCCCCTGGCGGCCCCAACCACCCTCACTTGGCGTCGGCATAGCACTCCACCACCGCCGTGGTGAAAGGAAACCGCACCGGCGTCTCGCCGAAGGTGAGCCGTCCCGCCAGGTCGGACGCCTCCCTGATGGCCCGGACGACGGTGTCGGCCTCCTGCGCCGGGCAGTGCACGATCACCTCGTCGTGCTGGAAGAACACCAGCTCCGCCGAGAGGTCCGCGCAGGCCCGGCGCAGCGCGGCGAGCAGCAGCAGGGCCCAGTCGGCGGCGCTGCCCTGGACGACGAAGTTACGGGCGAAGCGGCCCCGGGCCCGCGCGTTGGTGGAGGCGTAGCCCGGCACCCACTCCTGCCCCGCCGAGGGCTGCGGGTCGTCGTCCTGGGGGAGCCCCGCCTCCTCGGCGGCGTCGCCCGTGCCGGCGGCCGGGGGGCAGGTGCGGCCCAGCCAGGTGCGCACCAGGCGGCCCTCCTCGCCCGCGCGGGCCGCGTCGTCGACGTAGGCCACCGCCTTGGGGAAGCGGCGTCTGAGCGCGGCGAGGTTCTTCAGGCCGTCCCCGGAGGTCTGCCCGTACACCGCGCCCAGTACGGCGAGTTTGGCCTGGGCGCGGTCGCCGGAGAAGGCGCGGTCGGAGACCGACTGGTAGAGGTCGGTCTCGCGGCCGGCCACCTCCATCAGCCCGGGGTCGCGGGAGATGGCGGCGAGCACGCGCGGTTCCATCTGGTCGGCGTCGGCGACGACCAGCCGCCAGCCGGGGTCGGCGACGACGGCCCGCCGGATGACCCGGGGGATCTGCAGGGCGCCTCCGCCGTTGGTCACCCAGCGGCCGGTGACGGTCCCGCCGGCGACGAACTCCGGCCGGAACCGCCCCTCGCGGACCCAGTCATGGAGCCAGGACCAGCCGTGGGCGACCCAGATGCGGTAGAGCTTCTTGTACTCCACGAGCGGCTTCACGGCCGGGTGGTCGATCGTCTCCAGCTCCCAGCGGCGGGTGGAGGAGACCTTGATCCCGGCCTGGGCGAAGGCCTTGACCACATCGGCCGGCAGGTCGGGCCGGACCCGGCGCCCGAACGCGGCGGACACGTCGTCGGCCAGCTCGGCCAGGCGACGCGGCTCGCCGCCGCCCGCGTACCGCTCGCCGAGCAGTTCGTGCAGTACCGCGCGGTGGACGTCGGCGCTCCACGGCAGCCCCGCGGCGTTCATCTCGGCGGCCACGAGCATGCCCGCCGACTCGGCGGCGGTCAGCAGCCGCATGCGCTCCGGGTGCGCGGTCGCGTCATGCCTGCGCTGCTGCTCGGCGTACACCTCGATCAGGTCCCGCAGCGGTACGTGGACGCCCTGCGGCTCGAACAGCGGGGACTGCGCGCCCGGTTCGGCGGCGCGCTGCGGCGGGTCGGGCGGTACGGGCCCGCCGCGCAGCCGGGCGAGGGCGGCGGCGGCCGACCGCGGTTCGCCGTACCGCCCCTCGTGGCCCAGCAGCAGCGTCTCTGCGTCCTCGATGTCGTAGCACCGCTCCACTCGCACCCCCGCGGCGAGCAGACGCGGGTAGACCTCGGCGGTGGACCGCCACACCCACCGCGCCACGCCGGGCCGCCCCCGCACGGCCCGGGCCGGGTCCGGCTCCCACACCACCGGCCCAGCGGGCAGCCCGTCGGGCCCGAGGGGGGCGACCTCCACGCCGCCGTCCTCGGCCGGACCAAGTGCCCACCGATCGGCCATGCTGCGAGTGTGACACCGGGGTCTGACAATCGAACGTCGGCAGGATCGCGCGCAAGGAGCGCGGGGGCGCCCCCCGGCTAGGTCAGCTCTCCCCGGCCGCCTCGTCCCGCTCGGCGGCCAACTGGGCCAGCGCCTTCGACACGTACGACTCGACGGCCCCCTTGGTGAGACCCGCTCCGCTCAGCACCCCCTGCCCGTTCTCGAACTCCAGCAGCGCCAGCAGCACGTGCTCGGTCCCGATGTAGTTGTGCCCGAGCCGCAGCGCCTCCCGGAAGGTCAGCTCCAGCACCTTCTTGGCGTCGGGCCCGTAGGGCACCAGCTCGGGCGCGTCCTCCACGGCCGGGGGCAGTGCGGCGTGGGCCGCCTGGCGGACGGAGTCCAGCAGGACACCCTGCGCCACGATCGCCTTCGCGGCGAGCCCCTCCGGCTCGGCGAGCAGCCCGAGGGCCAGATGCTCGGGCCGCCCCTCTGCGTTGCGCGCGGCGACCGCCTCGTTGTGCGCGGCCATGACGACGTTCCGCGCGCGGGGGGTGTACCGGCTGAAGCCCTGGCTGGGGTCGAGGTCGGCCGACTCCTTGGGCACGAACCGCTTCTGCGCGGCCTGCCGGGTCACTCCCATGCTCTTGCCGATGTCGGTCCATGAGGCGCCGGAGCGGCGCGCCTGGTCCACGAAGTGGCCGATCAGATGGTCGGCGACGTCACCCAGGTGTTCGCCGGCGAGCACGGCGTCCTGGAGTTGTTCGAGCGGTTCCGCGTGGACCTGCTTGATGGCCGCGATGAGGTCGTCGAGGCGTACGGAGGACGTGATGGCGGAGTTCTTCGTCATGTGTCAACCGTAGGTTGCACCCCTGAGGGTGTCAACCGATGGTTGACACCACCCTTGAGGTGACTGATGAGACCATCGGACCCGTGAGTACGCCCACCACGGTCGAACGCGCCTTCGAGGCCGCGCTCTACGGCGACGCCCCCGACAGCGCCCTCGACACCGCCGCCTCCCTTCTCGCCGCCGACCCCGCGGCGGACGCCGAGCTGGACCGAAGGGGCAGGGAGTTCGTCGCGGCGGCCTGGCGCCGTGGCTGGCAGCCCGCCGACCTCGTACGGATCGTGCGGCGGGAGCTGGACGACGTACACGTACGTCTGCTGGTGGCGCTGATCCGCGCGCAGGCGCCCGACGACCGGCCGCGCGGGCCGCGGTGGGCGGCGCAACTCGCCGAGCTGCCCGGGGAACTCCCGCGGCGCGCCGACCGTTTCACGTGTGCCACCGCGACCCTGGAGCTCTACCGCCTGCTGCTGAGGCTGCCCGCCCTGGAACCCCTGGACTGGCCCGAGGTCGCACCGCGGGGCGAGTCCCGCATGCTCGCCCGTATCCGCGCGCTGCTCGCCAAGGCCGAGGCGACCGGCTACCCGGAGGAGGCCGAGGCGCTGAGCGCCAAGGCGCAGGAGCTGATGGCGCGGCACAGCGTGGACGAGGCGCTGCTGGCCGCGCAGGCGCCCGACCCGGACGCGCCCGCGGCGTGCCGGATCGGGGTCGAGCCGCCGTACGAGCAGGCCAAGGCGGTGCTCCTGGACGCGGTGGCGACGGCCAACCACTGCCGCGCGGTGTGGAACGAGCCGCTGGGCTTCTCCACGGTCGTCGGCTTCGAGGGCGACCTGGAGGCGGTGGAGCTGCTGTACGCCTCGCTGCTCGTGCAGGCGACCTCGGCCATGACCCGGGCGGAGGCCGCGCAGCGCGCCGGCGGGCGCAGGCGCACCAAGACCTTCCGGCAGTCGTTCCTGGCCGCGTACGCGCACCGCGTCGGTACGCGGCTCGCGGCGGCCGCCGAGACGCAGGTCAGCGACGACCTGCTGCCGGTCCTGGCCACCCGCGAGGTGGCGGTCACCGCCGCGACCGACCGCCTCTTCCCGGAGACGACCACGAGCCGTCTGCGCGGGATCAGCGACGAGGCGGGCTGGACCGAGGGCGCCCGCGCCGCGGACCACGCGGAGGTCCGCTCCCGCCGCCGTCTGGGCTGACGCGCCGCCGCTCAGTCCCCGGCCTGCTGGAACGCCGTGAACGACGCCTGCGGCTTGTCCGTCCCGGCCACCGGCCCGTAGTCCGACCAGTCGAAGTCGCGCTGCTCGGACGAGCCCGGCAGGGCGATCCGCAGCGTCCGTACGGCCAGACTGTCCGCGCCCGCCCCGCCCCTGACGTAGGTCAGGGTGAAGGAGGCGGCCGCGCCCTCGGCGAGGGTGACCTTGCCGGCCGTCGCGGCCTTGTCCGCCGGGACGGCGACGGAGTGGTGGCCCGTGTCCAGGGCGACCCCGGGGAAGCCGTCCAGGGTGCACTCGGGGCCGGGGTTGGTGACGGTGACCGGCACGTTCCCGGTGTCCCCGGCGGCGGGCGCGACGTTCGCGGGGCCTACCTCGACGTCGATGTCGCCGATCGCGCACGCGCCGCCGGCGCGGGTCTTGCCGTCGTCCCCGCCCCCGCTGTCGCAGGCGGTCAGCGCGAGGGTCGCGGCGAGAGCGGTCACGGTGATGCGAAGGGCGCGCATGGCTGATCCTCAGTGGCTCGGTTCGATGCCCTTGGATCATCGCGCACCGCACCCGTCTTCGCGCACCACGCGCGTCCCCCCGAGCACCCGTGCCCTCCTCCGGTGCGTGCCCCATATGTCCCGTACGCTGACAAAATGAGCTGGTTCCGGGCGCTGAAAGAGACCTCGCGCTCGGGGATCCGGGTGGAACGGGCCCGGCTGGAGCCGCTGATCGCGTTGCGCGGGGCGGCGGGGCTGGCGATCACCATCGGCGTGTGTCTGTGGACGCTGGGGCCGGAGGCGGCGGCGAGCTCGGCGTTCGGGGCGTTCCAGGCGGCGATCGCCACGTTCCAGCGGAGCTGGCGGCCGCGCCCGCAGCTGGCGCTGGCCTCCGGGGCGAGCCTGGCGGTGTCGACGTTCCTCGGGTACCTGACGATCCCGCACCTCGCGCTGTTCCTCGCCCTGCTGGCCGTATGGACGTTCGCGTCCGGGCTGAGCTGGGCCGCGGGCCCGACGACGGGCCTGATCGCGTCCTCGAACGTGGCGATGATGCTGGTCACCGTCACCCTGCCGGCCTCGGTCGCGGACGCGGGCGTGCACGCCGCGACGATGGTCGCCGGCGGGCTGGTCCAGGCGGCCCTGATCGTGCTGTTCCCGGTACGGCGCTGGGGGCGCCGGCGGGACGCGCTGGCCGACGCCCTCGCCGCCGAGGCCGACTACGCGCGCCGGCTGCGGCAGGACCCGGTCGCGCCGTTCGACCCGGTGCCGCTGATGGAGGCCAGGGCCGCGGCCCTGCTCAGCCCGCGCGAGGCCCGCCGCCGCCCCGCCGAGCTGCGCGGCGCGCGCGGCCTCGCCGAGCGCATCCGCCCGGTCCTCGCCTCGCTCGCCGACCCGGCCGTCGGCGTCCCGCCCGAGGGTCCGCAACGCGACCGCGCGCGGGAGCTGCTCGGGGCCGCGGCCGCCGTCCTGGACGCCGCCGCAGGCGCCGTCCGCCACAGCATCCCCGTCGACCTGCCGCCCGCCGCGGTCGCCGCCTTCCGCACCCCGGACACCGGCTCGCTCCTCCAGGGCGCCCCCTACCGCGCGGCCGTCCGCCTGGGCCGCCTCCTCCAAGACGTGGTGGAGACGGCGGGCGGCGAACCGGCCGAGGGCCCGAGCCCCGCCGCCCACCTGCGCAGGCCGTCCCTGCCGTCCCTGGTCCCGGTGGCGCTGCGGGGCATGCGCGACGAGCTGCGCAACCGCTCCTCGCCCGTCACCCGGCACGCCGTCCGCGTCACCGTCGTGGCCTGCACCGGCTATCTCCTCGGCACCGCCCTGCCGTTCGGCCACGGCTACTGGGCGCCCCTCGCCGCCGTGATGATCATGCGGCCGGACTTCACGCAGACGTACAGCCGCGCGGTCGCGCGTTTCGCGGGCACGCTCGTCGGCGTGGCCGTCGCCACCGGCGTCCTCCAGCTCACCGGCGCCGACCCGGGTGCGTCCGGCGCGCTCGCGGTCGCCAGTGCCGCGCTGATGTACCTGCTGATGCGCACCGGACAGTTCGCCGCGCAGGCGTGCGTCGCGGCGTACGTGGTGTTCCTGCTCGGCATGGGCGGCGAGCAGTGGACGCAGACCGTGCCCGAGCGCGTGCTGCTCACCCTGCTGGGCGGAGTCCTGGCGATGGTCGCGTACGCCGTCTACCCGGCCTGGGAGACCCCGCGGCTGCGCGCGCACCTCGCCGACTGGCTGAGCGCGCAGGGCCGGTACGCCGCCGCGGTCGTACGGCACCACGCCGAGCCCGCCGACAGGTCCGCCGCCGACGTCCGCGAGGCGCTCCTCGCCGCCAGGGCCGCCCGCACGGCCTGGCACGCCGCGGTGGCCCGCGCCGCCGGGGAGCCGGTCCGGCACCGGGGCCTGTCCCGGGTCGCCGCCGACGACGCCGAGGAGGCGCTGACCCAGGCCGGCCGCGTGGCGATGCTCATGGAGGCCCACCTCCCGGAGTCCGGCGCGCCCCCGCTGCCGCCCGCCGCCCGGCTCGCCGACGCCCTGCGCGGCGCCACCCGGGCGGGCGCCCGCGCCGTACGGGAGCGCCGGGTGCCGGACTGGACGGCCGTACGGGACGCCCTGGAGGACCCCGACTGGGCCGGTGCCGGGGACACGGTCGTGCACCGGAGCGGCCGACTGCTGCTGCGGCACCTCACCGAGCTCTCCGAGGCGCTCGACACCGCCGTACCGCCGATGACGACGGGCGGGGAACGCGCCGGGGAAGGGGACGGCGGACGGGACGGGAAGCGGGAGGGGAAACGGGAGGAGAAGCAGGAGGGGAAGCGGGAGGGGAAACGGGAGGAGAAGCAGGAAGGGAAGCGGGACGGGAAACGGGACGGGAAACGGGAGCGGAAACGGGAGCGGAAACGGGACGGGAAGCGGGACGGGAAGCGGGAGGGGAAACGGGACGGGCGGCGGAACCCGAGGGGTTCCGCCGCCCGTTGAGTACGTCAGCCGTTGAGCACGTCAGCGCACCGGTTCCCGGCCCGCCGGTCGCCCTATTGCCCGAACCCCGCCGTCGGCAGGCCCGACGGCAGCTTGCCGCCCTCGGCGCGCTGGTAGGTCTCCTGGCCGGGTCCGCCGCTCCAGGTGACCTTCAGCGTGTCGCCGTCGACGAAGTCGACCGTCCCAGAGGTCCAGGGGTCGTCGCTCTCGGCGCAGGTCAGCCGGATCGACCGCGCCGAGGCCGAACCGCTGCACACGGAGCCCTTGGAGCCGAACAGGGCCGCCTCGTCACCGGTGATCACCAGCGCGACCGCGCTGCCGCCGGACGTGGTGATCCAGCTGCCCTCCAGCCCGTCCGCGGGGGAGGGCGTGCCGCCGTCGGTCTGCCGGGTCTGCGCCGCGGTCGGCGTGGCGCTCACGGTCGGCGCCGAGTCGTCGTCGGAGCCACCGCCGTTGCTGCACGCGCTGAGCAGGAGCAGGCTCGTCAGCGCCGCGGCCGCCGCGGCGAACCGTGGCCGCCCGCGCGCCACACGCGTGTACGTCACCGTATGCACTGCAAGCCTCCCAGGGTGAGCCGGTCGGACGCCTCGACGCGCAGCAAGCTACCAGCACGTAACCCGGGCGTCGCCGGTGCGCCCTGAGAGGACCCGCACCGCGTGCCCGCCCGCTACCAGGAGGACTTGCGCACGCCCGGCAGATGCCCCGCGTGGGCCTGCTCCCGCAGGGACACGCGCGAGAGCCCGAAGGTACGGAAGTACCCGCGCGGGCGGCCGTCCGTCTGGTCGCGGTTGCGCACGCGCGTGGCGCTCGCGTCGCGAGGCTGCCGGCGCAGTTCGCGCTGGGCGGCGAGGCGTTCGGCGTCCGTGGTGGACGGCCTGCGGATGATCTCCTTCAGTTCGGCCCGCCGTGCGGCGTGGCGGGCGACGGTCTGCCGGCGCTTCTCGTTCTTGGCGATCTTGCTCTTCTTGGCCATCAGACCTTCACCCCCCGCGCGCGGATGCGCGCCACCGCCGCCTCGACGCCGATCGCGTCGACCGTCCTGATCGCCTTGGTGCTCAACCTCAGCCGGACGTAACGGCCTTCGCCCGGCAGCCAGTAGCGCTTGGTCTGGATGTTCGGGTCGAAGCGGCGGGAGGTCCGCCGGTGGGAGTGGGAGATCGCGTTGCCGAAGCCGGGCTTGGCGCCGGTAAGCATGCAGTGCGCGGACACGGGTGATGCACCTCTCTCGAAGCCGATGTGTAAATGGAAATCATTTTCAGTAGCATAGCGCCATGGCACGCAACGAACTCCGCCCGGTCATCAAACTCCGGTCCACCGCCGGAACCGGCTACACGTACGTCACCCGCAAGAACCGCCGCAACGACCCCGACCGCCTGACCCTGCGCAAGTACGACCCGGTCGCCGGCCGGCACGTCGACTTCCGAGAGGAGCGCTGAACACCCGCCATGCGCAAGGGACTCCACCCGCCCTACGACCCCGTCGTCTTCCGCGACCGCGCCGCGGGCCACGCCTTCCTCACCCGCTCGACCATGACGAGCGAGAAGACGATCGAGTGGGAGGACGGCCACACCTACCCCGTCGTGGACGTCGAGATCTCCAACGTCAGCCACCCCTTCTACACGGGCACCGCGCGTGTCCTGGACACCGCCGGACGCGTCGAGCGCTTCGAACGCCGGTACGGGAAGAGGGGCTGATGCTCTCCGTCGTCATCGTCGCCGGCCTGCACGCCGACGCACGCCGGGCGGCCGTCGAGCACCTGCTCACCGAGGTGCCCGGCAGTGTCGCTCTCCACCACGACCTGGCCGCGGCCCCCGACGGCACGGTCGTCCGCACCGTCCGGGACGCCTCCGGGACGTTGTCCTCGGGTGAGGCGCCCCTGGTCAACGACTGCGCCTGCTGCGCCCTGCGCGAGGACCTGGTGCCCGAACTGGAGCGCATCCAGGACGCCGGCACCGCCCCGCTCGCCGTCGTCGAGCTGTGGGACTCCGTCGAACCCAAGGCCATGGCCGAGGTGATCACCGCGGGCGGCCTCAGCGTCACCGGCGTGATCACCGCCGTCGACCCGGCCCTTCTGCTGCCGTACCTCGGCAACGGCGACGACCTCGCCGAACGCGGCCTCGCCGCGGCCGCCACCGACCGGCGCACGGTCGCCGACACCTTCGCCCGGCAGCTGGAGTACGCCCCCGTCCTCGCCGTGGCCGACTCGGAGGAGGCCGACGACGAGGACCGGGAGCTGCTGGCCCAGTTGCACCCGACGGCACGGCGCGTCCGGATCGGCTCGGCCGTCGCGCGACGGGGCGTTGATGAACTCGGCGCCGGGATGCGGGGCGACCGGGACCCGGCGCCCGAGGCAGGTGACAACGCCCCCGCGTCCAGGAACGACAACGCGTCCAGGGACGACAACGCCCCCGCGTCCAGGGACGGCAACGCCCCCGCGAGCAGGAACGCCCCCGCGAGCAGGGAAAACGCCCGCCCCTCCACGGCCGGCCCCGCGTCGAGGGGCCGCACCCGCTCCCCCCTGCTGCGAGCCGCGCTCGCCGGGTTCGATGTCCAGGCCGCCGCAGCCGCGCAGCACCCCGCGTGTGCGCTGCTGCCCGTGGAGGCGGACGCGCACGGTGTGGCGACCTTCGTCTGGCGGCGCCACCGCCCCTTCCACCCCGGGCGGCTCTACGCGGCGCTGGAGGACCTGACCTGCGCGGCCGCCCGCAGCCGGGGCCGGTTCTGGCTGGCCGACAGGCCGGACACGCTGCTGCACTGGGACGCGGCCGGCGGGGCCCTGTGCGTGGAGAGCGCGGGGCCGTGGCTCGCGTCCCTGCCCGACGCGGCCTGGGAGATGGTGCCGCCGGTACGCCGTGCCGCGGCCGCGCTGGACTGGCACCCCGAGCACGGCGACCGCTGCCAGCACCTGGTGTTCACGTCCCCCGCCCTCGACCGCGACGGGCTCGCCCGCCTGCTGGAGTCCTGCCTGCTGACGGATGCCGAGTACGCCGCCGGGCGGGAGGCATGGCGTCAACTCCCGCATCCTTTTGACACACTTCTGGAGGTCTGAGACCCGATGCCCCGCAAAGGCGACCGCAAGCCCGCCGAGAACCGCCCCAATCCGCTGGACCGTGCCGGGATCACGTACATCGACTACAAGGACACCGATCTGCTGCGGAAGTTCATCTCCGACCGCGGGAAGATCCGCAGTCGGCGGGTGACGCGTGTCACGTCCCAGCAGCAGCGCCAGTTGGCCCGGGCGGTCAAGAACGCGCGGGAGACGGCCCTCCTGCCGTACGGCACTCGCTGACCGCACCCGGCCCGTCGCGGAGAGTGCCTTCCGGCGCCTCGGGCCGGACATCCGGATTTCCCGGATCCGGTTTCGGCCAATCCAGGGACCGCTCCAGGCGACGATCCGGCCCCCGACCGTGGAACACCGAGCCCGCCGAATGCGTCTCTATTGGAAGCGGGGAGGACTCGATCCGGACGGCCCGGCAGGGCGCGGGGCGCGGATGACCACGGACGGGGGTCGGCGGGTCGCATGTCGTGCGATCACCGGGGAAGGCGCCGCAACGTCACAAGCGGTGGCGTCGACGCTGCTGTAACCACAGGACCACCCCGCGTGCACGTGCATCTGCCCATGCATCTGCACATGAACAGGGTTATGATCCGGCTCAGTTGACCACTGCATCAATGGCCACACCAGCCAGTGCACCAGCGGGGAGCGACCTGTGGACCACGACGTGTACAACGGCATGGCCGCGACGCAGCTGCGGGGCGTGGCCTGGCAGAAGAGCCGCCACAGCAATTCGCAGGGTTCCTGCGTGGAGTTCGCCCGGCTGCCGGGCGGTCGCGTGGCGGTGCGCAACTCGAACTTTCCCGACGGCCCGGCGCTGGTCTACACGCGCGCCGAGATCGAGGCGATGCTGCTCGGCGTCAAGGACGGGGAGTTCGACCACCTGATAGCGGGGTGAGGCCCCGCGGCGGAGCGAGCCGCGGGGCGAGGCGCGTCCGGGCGGGGTGACGCGCGTAGAAGCCCGCCGGCGGAGACGCCGGGGGTGCCTCACGCCTCCGGCTGGAGCCGGAACAGCGCCCAGACGACCTTTCCGCTGAGGGTGCCGGCCAGCGGATGCCAGCCCCAGCTGTCACTGAAGGAGTCGACGAGGAACAGGCCGCGCCCCGACTCCGCCGAGAAGTCCTCCGCCGCACGCGCGACCGGGCCCTCGCCGCTGGGGTCGCGCACCGCGCACACCAGCCGCTCGGTCCACCGCATCAAGTGCAGCCGTACGAACGGCTCGTGCTGCTGCGGGACACGGGTGGTGGCCTCCGGCAGGGCGTGCCGCAGGGCGTTGGTGACGAGTTCGGAGACGACCAGGCAGACGTCGTCGAAACGTTCGCCGAGCTCCCACTGGTCGAGAGTCTTCCGGGTGAACCGGCGTGCGTCGCGGACCGCTTCGTAGCGGGCGGGCAGTGCGCAGGAGGCGGCGCTGGACACTGCCTCGGGATCCAGCGGCGGAAGGCCCTGCCTTAACGGCTCGAGCATGGTCGATCCATTCGTCCCCATGCGAGGCACTCCCCCGGTAATTCGCGGTCGTTGCGATGCAGCGGTGGCGCGGGACCATGGTTTCGGATGCGTAGGGCAGATGCAAGGGCAGATGCACGTGCACGTGACCGAATTGGTCGGGCCCGTACCGCTTCTTAGCCATTTTTTCTGCCATCTTCCACCTGCTCGTGGCGCAACCGCTGCTCTGGTTCGCAGTTAAATCTTTGGCTTCTTTCCGTCTCTGTAATCGGGCGAGTACTGCTCGGAGTGTTTTAGTGGCAGACTGCGGGCCCGGAAGACGGTTGGGGAGGCGGCGAAGTGAGCGCGGGAGAGCCCGGATCGGTGGTGCGGCGGATGCTGCTCGGCTCGCAACTCAGGCGACTGCGCGAGGCGCGCGGGATCACCCGCGAGGCGGCGGGCTACTCCATCCGCGCCTCCGAGTCGAAGATCAGCCGGATGGAGCTGGGCCGGGTGAGCTTCAAGACCAGGGACGTCGAAGACCTGTTGACCCTGTACGGCGTCACCGACGAGAGCGAGCGCACCGCGCTCGTCTCGCTCGCCCGCGAGGCCAATGTGGCGGGCTGGTGGCACAGTTACTCCGACGTGCTGCCCAACTGGTTCCCCACCTATGTGGGGCTGGAGGGCGCGGCCTCGGTGATCCGCGCCTACGAGGTGCAGTTCGTGCACGGTCTGCTGCAGACCGAGGAGTACGCACGCGCGGTGGTGCGGCGCGGCATGAAGGGCGCGAGCGAGGCCGACGTCGAGCGGCGGGTGGCCCTGCGTCTGGAGCGGCAGAAGCACCTCGTCGCCGAGAACGCCCCCGACTTCCACATCGTCCTCGACGAGGCATCGCTGCGCCGCCCGTACGGCGACCGCGAGGTGATGCGCGGACAGCTCCAGCACCTCATCGAGCTCTCCGAGCGGCCCAACGTCCGGCTGCAGATCATGCCGTTCAGCTTCGGCGGGCACTCCGGCGAGAGCGGTGCCTTCACCATCCTCAGCTTCCCCGAGTCGGACCTGTCGGACGTCGTCTACCTCGAACAGCTCACCAGCGCCCTGTACCTCGACAAGCCCGAGGACGTCGCCCAGTACGAGACCGCGCTGAAGGAGCTGCAGAGCGACTCCCCGGGTCCGGACGAGAGCCGGGATCTTCTCCGAGGACTCCTTCAACTGTCTTGAAACACAAGTACGATGACGCCTGATCAGACCGTGAAGCCGTTCGGGTGTGCCTGTCTCTTGCCGTGACCGCTCGACCGCTTCGACGCATCTGCGGCAGGGGATTGAGGGATCACATGTCGTCCTGGTTCACCGACCTGGCTCAGCAGTACATCGACGGCGAGTGGCGTCCGGGCTCCGGCTCCTGGGACATCATCGACTTCAACCCGTACGACGGGGAGAAGCTGGCCTCGATCACCATCGCCACCGCCGACGAGGTCGATCAGGCCTACCGCGCGTCCGCGCGGGCGCAGCCCGAGTGGGCCGAGGCCGGCGCGTACGCCCGCCGGGCCGTGCTGGAGAAGGCGCTGCGGCTGGTGGAGGAGCGCGAGGCGGAGATCACCGAGGTGATCATCGCCGAGCTGGGCGGCACCCATGCGAAGGCCGGCTTCGAGCTGTACCTCGCCAAGGAGTTCCTGCGCGAGTCGATGAACGTGGCCACCCGTGCCGAGGGCCAGATCATCGCCTCGCCGGTCGACGGCAAGGAGAACCGCCTCTATCGCGTGCCGGTCGGCGTGGTCGGGGTCATCAGCCCCTTCAACTTCCCCTTCTTCCTGTCGCTGAAGTCGGTCGCCCCGGCGCTCGCGCTCGGCAACGGCGTCGTCCTCAAGCCCCACCAGGACACCCCGGTCACCGGCGGCACCCTGATCGCCAAGATCTTCGAGGACGCGGGCCTGCCGGCCGGTCTGCTCAACGTCGTCGTCACCGACATCGCCGAGATAGGCGACGCCTTCATCGAGCACCCCATACCCAAGGTCATCTCCTTCACCGGCTCCGACAAGGTCGGCCGCCACGTGGCCACCGTCTGCGCCGCGCACTTCAAGCGGACCGTCCTCGAACTGGGCGGCAACAGCGCCCTGGTCGTGCTGGACGACGCCGACATCGACTACGCCGTCGACGCGGCCGTCTTCAGCCGGTACGTCCATCAGGGCCAGGTCTGCATGGCCGCCAACCGCGTGCTGGTGGACCGGTCGGTCGCCGAGGAGTTCACCGCGAAGTTCGTCGCCAAGGTCAAGGGCCTGAAGGCGGGCGACCCGCGGGACCCGGAGACGGTCATCGGTCCGCTGATCAACTCCTCGCAGGCGGAGGCCGTATCCAGCTTGGTCGAGCAGGCGGTCGCCGGCGGCGCCACCGCCCTGGTGCACGGCGCCACCCGCGACAACCTCGTCGAGCCGTCCGTCCTGACCGACGTACCGGCAGGCTCCCCGCTGCTGAAGCAGGAGGTGTTCGGGCCGGTCGCCTTCCTCGTCCCGTTCGACGGCGAGGAGGAGGCCGTACGCCTCGTCAACGACACCCCCTACGGTCTCAGCGGCGCCGTCCACACCGCCGACGTCGAGCGCGGGGTGCGGTTCGCGCAGCGCATCGACACCGGGATGTTCCATGTGAACGACGGCACCGCCCACGACGAGCCGCTGGTCCCCTTCGGGGGTGAGAAGAACTCCGGCGTCGGCCGCCTGAACGGCGAGAGCGGACTGGACGCCTTCACCACCCTGAAGTGGATCTCCATCCAGCACGGCCGGAGCGTCTTCCCGTTCTGAGCCCTGTTTCGCGACCGGCGGGCCCTTGCGGACAGAACCTGACCGCAAGGGCCCGTAACGTCATGGGTGTCGGAAGAAGGAACGGCCGAAAAACGAAAGAGGCCCTCATGCCCACTCACGTTCCCGCCGAGGCCCACGGTGACGAGCGCGGCGCCCTGCTCGCCTTCGTCGAGGCGCAGCGCGGCGGTCTGCGCAGGTCGCTCCTGGGGCTGACCGACGAGCAGGCGGCCCAGACGCCCAGTGCCAGCGAGCTGTCGCTGTCCGGGCTGGTCAAGCATGTCGCCGAGACGGAGCTGAACTGGCTGCGGATGGCCCAGCAGAAGCCCAACGAGCGGGCGCGCACCCAGGAGACGTGGTCGGAGAGCTTCCGCCTCGTCGAGGGGGAGACGGTCGCGGAGACGCTGGCGTTCTGGGACGGGGTGGCGCAGGAGACCGAGGCGTTCATCCGCTCCGTGCCGTCGCTGGACGACACCTTCCCGCTGCCCCCGGCGCCCTGGTTCCCGAAGGACGGCCGGGTGTCCATGCGGTGGCTGATGATCCACCTCGTGGAGGAGATCGCCCGGCACGCCGGCCACGCCGACATCGTCCGCGAGTCGCTGGACGGCAGGACCGCCTTCGAACTGGTGGCCCTGGAGGCGGGCGCCTCCTGAGGGCCTTGTACCGGCCGGGCTCTACGCTGGCCCCATGTCAGCGATCCGTCTCCTCGTGCTCGGCGCGGTGCGCCAGCACGGGCGGGCCCACGGCTATCAGGTGCGCAACGACCTGGAGTACTGGGGCGCGCACGAGTGGTCCAACGCCAAGCCCGGCTCGATCTACCACGCCCTGAAGCAGATGGCGAAGCAAGGGCTGCTGCACGCGCACGAGGTCGCCCCCTCCACCGCCGGCGGCCCGCCGCGCACCGAGTACGAGATCACCGACCTCGGGGTCGAGGAGTATCTCGGCATGGTCCGCGAGGCGCTCACCAACTACGACCAGAAGATGGACATCAAGTCCGCGGCCATCGGCTTCATGGTCGACCTGCCGCGCGCCGAGGCGGTCGCCCTGCTCAAGGAGCGCATCCGCCGCATCGAGGAGTGGCGCGGGGCCGTCACCGAGCACTATGTGCCCGAGGACGGCCCCGAACAGCTCGGCCACATCGGCGAGATCATGAACCTCTGGGTCCACACCGCCGACGCCGAGGCCGAGTGGACGCGCGGGCTGATCGGGCGCATCGAGAGCGGGTCGTACACGTTCGCGGGTGAGGGCGAGCCGTTCGTCGGGGTGCTGACGGAGGGTGAGGAGAACCCGTACGCGACGGGGGAGCGGCATCCCGAGGATGCTCACTAATCAAGTTTGACGACAGCTGTCGCGAGCGTTACGTTGGCGTTGTAGTCAAACTTGACTAGCAGAGGGTGGGTGGCAGCCCGTGACAGACGCCGCGATCGCCGTCGAAGGCGCACGCAAGGCATACGGAGACAAGAAGGCGCTCGACGGACTCGACCTGGAGATCTCGCGTGGCACCGTCCACGCGGTGCTCGGTCCCAACGGCGCCGGCAAGACGACCCTGGTCCGCATCCTGTCCACCCTGCTACGGCCGGACGGCGGCCGTATCGAGGTGGCCGGGCACGACGTGGTGACCCACGCGCGCGAGGTCCGCCTGCGCATCGGCCTGCTCGGCCAGTACGCGGCGCTCGACGAGGAGCTCGGCGGCCGCCAGAACCTGGAGATGTTCGGCCGTCTGTACCACCTGGGAGCCCGCCACGCGCGCGTGCGCGCCGACGAGCTGCTGGAGCGGTTCGGCCTGAGCGACACCGGGCGCAGGGCGGTCAAGCAGTACAGCGGCGGCATGCGGCGCCGCCTCGACCTCGCCGCGTCCCTGATCACCGACCCGGAGGTGCTCTTCCTGGACGAGCCGACCACCGGCCTCGACCCGCGCGGCCGCGCCGAGGTGTGGGCGGCCGTCCGCTCCCTGGTCGGCGGCGGTACGACGGTCCTGCTCACCACGCAGTACCTGGAGGAGGCCGACCAGCTCGCCCACCGCGTCTCGGTCGTCGACTCCGGCCGGGTCGTCGCCGACGGCACACCGGAACGGCTGAAGTCCGCGATCGGCGGCGACCGCATCGACGTCGTCCTGCGCGACGCCGGGCAGCTCGGCGCGGCGGTCGCCCTGCTGCCGCCCGGCGTCGACAAGGGCAGCGTCTCCGTCGACACCGACCGGCGGCTGCTCAGCGCCCCGGTCACCGACCGGATGACCGCGCTCGCCGGCCTCGTACGGGCCCTGGAGGAGGCCGGGATCGAGGCCGAGGACATCGCCCTGCGGCGGCCCACGCTGGACGAGGTGTTCCTGCACCTGACGGGCGACGGGCACCGAGTGAAGGAGACCGTATGACCGCGTACGCACTGACCGACTCCTGGACCATGACCCGGCGCGAACTCGCCCACTGGGCGCGGCAGCCGGTTCAGGTCGCGGTGGGCCTCGCGTTCCCCGTGATGCTGATGCTGATGTTCGGCTACCTCATCGGCGGCGGCCGGGGCGTCAGCGGCCCCTACGTCGACTACCTGGTCCCCGGCATGCTCGCGCTCACCATGGCGTTCGGCCTGGAGGGCACGATGATCGCCGTCACCCAGGACCTCACCAAGGGCGTGATCGACCGGTTCCGCGCCATGCCGATGGCCGACGGGGCCGTACTGGTTGGCCGGTCCGCCGCCGACATGCTCCAGTCGGCGCTGGTGCTGAGCGTGCTCATCGGCGTCGGACACGCCCTCGGCTGGCGGGTGCACGGCGGCTTCGCCGGGTTCTGGGGGGCCGTCGGGCTGCTCCTGCTGTTCCGGTTCGCCATGCTCTGGATCGGCATCCACCTCGCCCTGATCGCAGGGAAGCCCGAACTGGTCCAGGCCGTCCAGATCCTCGTCTGGCCGGTCGGCTTCCTCTCCAACGCCCTCGCCACCCCGGACTCCATGCCCGGCTGGCTGGGCACGGCCGTCGAGTGGAACCCGCTGTCCCGGACGGCCACGGCGGTGCGTGAGCTGTTCGAGGGAGGTGCCGTGGACCCCGCTCACATCTGGGCGGCGGTCGGCTGGCCGCTGGGGCTGCTCGCGGTGTTCTTCCCCCTGGCGGTGCGCAGGTTCGGGCGGCTGAGCAAGTAGCCGCACGGCGCGCCGCCCACCGGGACTTGCACCTCACGCCACGTGAGGCCGCACCGTGGAGTGCGTACCGAGAAGGGAGCGGAAGTGAGCTACTCCGTGGGACAGGTCGCCGGATTCGCCGGGGTCACGGTGCGCACCCTGCACCACTACGACGACATCGGCCTGCTCGTCCCGAGCGAGCGCAGCCACGCGGGCCACCGGCGCTACAGCGACGCCGACCTCGACCGGCTGCAGCAGATCCTGTTCTACCGAGAGCTCGGCTTCCCGCTCGAAGAGGTCGCCGCCCTGCTCGACGACCCGGACGCGGACCCGCGCGAACACCTGCGCCGACAGCACGAGCTGCTGACCGCCCGGATCGAGAAGCTGCGCAAGATGGCGGAGGCCGTGGAGCACGCCATGGAGGCACGCACGATGGGGATCAACCTCACGCCGGAAGAGAAGTTCGAGGTGTTCGGGGACAAGGACCCCGAGCAGTACGCCGAGGAGGCGGAGCAGCGCTGGGGCGGCACCGACGCGTACGCCGAGTCGCAGCGCCGGGTCGCCCGCTACACGAAGAACGACTGGCAGCGGATCAAGACCGAGGTCGAGGACTGGGAGCAGCGTTACGCCGCGCTGGTGGCCGACGGCGAGCCGGCGACCGGCGAGCGCGCCATGGTCATGGCCGAGGAACACCGCCGGCACATCGGCACGTGGTACTTCGAGTGCCCCTACGAGATGCACAGGTGCCTCGGCGAGATGTACGTCGCCGACGAGCGGTTCAAGGCGTACTACGACTCCCTGGGACCCGGTGTCGCCGAGCACCTCAAGGAGGCGATCCTGGCGAACGCCGCGCGGCACGGCGCGTAGGTCCCCGGACCGCCGGCTCCGCGCCGCCGGCTCCGCGCCCGGGGAGTGGAGCAGGGGATCACTCCCGGGCCAGGACCACCGCGGTCCCGTACGCGCACACCTCGGTGCCGACGTCCGCCGCGTCCGTCACGTCGAAGCGGAACGCGAGCACGGCGTCGGCACCCCGCGCGCGGGCCTGCTCCACCAGGCGCTCCATGGCCTGGTTGCGGGTCTCCACGAGCGTCTTGGTGAGGCCCTTGAGCTCACCGCCGACCAGGGACTTCAGACCTGCGCCGATCTGGCTGCCGAGATGGCGGGAGCGGACCGTCAGGCCGAAGACCTCGCCGATCACCCGCTCGACGCGGTGTCCGGGGACGTCGTTCGTGGTCACGACCAGTACGTCGGACTGCGGCCCCTGGCCGCCGCCGTAGTCTTCGAGGCTCATGGTGCACAGCTTTGTGCCAGTCGGCCCACAGTGCATCCTGAAGACACCGGTGGAACCTGGGGCGGACGCGAGGCGTTGATAGCTTTGACCGGCCGAACCGGACGCCGCCGAACTTCCCCTCACCCCTCAGGAGCCCGCAGCCGTGACGACGCTCGCCCTCGGACCGAGCTGGCTCGATCCGAACCACCTGCTCGACGACTTCGGGATCTGGGGCCTGCTCCTGATCGTCTTCGCCGAGTCCGGGCTGCTCATCGGGTTCTTCCTGCCGGGTGACTCCCTGCTGTTCACGGCCGGCCTGCTGATCACCTCCGGGCAGCTCGACTTCCCGCTGTGGGCGGCGATCGCGCTGATCTGCCTCGCCGCGATCCTGGGCGACCAGGCGGGCTACATGTTCGGCAAGAAGGTCGGCCCCTCGCTGTTCAACCGGCCGGACTCGCGCCTGTTCAAGCAGGAGAACGTCACCAAGGCCCACGACTTCTTCGAGAAGTACGGCCCGAAGTCGCTGGTGCTGGCCCGCTTCGTGCCCATCGTGCGCACGTTCACGCCGATCATCGCCGGCGTCAGCGGCATGCGGTACCGCTCGTTCCTCGTCTTCAACGTCGTCGGCGGCGTCCTGTGGGGCGCCGGAGTCACCCTGCTCGGCTCCTGGCTGGGCAACATCGACTTCGTCAAGAAGAACATCGAGGCGATCCTCATCCTGATCGTCCTCGTCTCCGTCGTCCCCATCGCCATCGAGTTCCTGCGCGCCCGCTCCCAGGCCAGGAAGAACCCCCCGCAGCAGCGGCCGCAGCCTCCGGCGCAGCAGCAGTACCCCCAGCAGCACCCGCCGATGGACGACGCCACGACCCAGCTGCGCCGCATCGACGACGCTCCCGGACAGCAGCCGTACGGCCACTACGACCAGCAGTACGGCCGGACGCAGTACGGAGAGCAGCAGTACGACCAGCAGCAGTACGACCAGCAGCAGTACGGCCAGGACCAGGGCGGCTACGACCAGCAGCAGTACGCCCAGCAGCCGTACGACCCGTACTACGGCGGTCAGCAGCCGCAACAGCAGTACCCGCCTCAGCAGCAGTACCCGTACCCCTACAACGAGGGCGAGCAGCAGTACCGCTGAACGGGGCGCGGGGCGCAACCCGCTAGAACCCGCGGGTGCGTTTCGCGGCCTTGCGCCCCCCGCCGGCGGCGATCGGCACCCGCAGGAACAGCCGGGACACCTCCGCCCCCAGGTTCACGCCGATGGCGATGGCCATGGCCAGGGCGGCCGCCTTGGTCAGCGATCCCAGCCCCTTGTCCACCTCGTTCTGGGCGATGGACAGCAGCCCGAAGTACGTCGCGGAGCCGGGCAGCAGGGGACCGATCGCCGCGGTCGTGTACGGCAGCGCCGACGCGTACCGGTACCGGGACAGCAGCTGCCCGAACAGGCCCACGAGCCCGGCCGCCACCGCCGTGGAGGCGACGGGCGACAGGCCGCCGGCGTAGTGCATGGCGCCGTACACCGACCAGGCGACCCCGCCGTTGAGGGCCACGGCGAGCACGGTGGAGCGTTCCTGCTGGAGCAGTACGGCGAACGTCAGCGACAGCAGCATCGAGGCGACGATCTGCACGACGGGCCGCTCGGTGATGCCGAGGGCGGCGTCGGGATTGAGCTGGGCGCCGAGCTGCACGCCGAAGTAGAGCATCACCAGCACGCCGACGACGATGCCCACGAACAGGTACATGACCTCCAGCAGCCGGGCCGCGGCGGTGATGTAGAAGCCGGTCAGCCCGTCCTGCACGCCCGCCACCAGGGCCCGCCCCGGCAGCAGCGCGAACAGCCCACCGGTGATGACCGCGGAGGCCTTCACGTCGACGTCGGCGAGGGTCAGCGCGACGCCCATCGCGGCGGGCGGCATCGCGGCGACGGTGAACTGGTAGAACTCCGGCAGCCCGCGCCCCGCGCACAGCCAGGCCAGCCGGTCGCCGAGCATCGCGCCCAGCGCGGCCGCCACGAACACGACCGGGTCACCGCCGACCAGCACGGAGGCCGCGCCGGCCAGCAGCCCGCTCGCCAGGGTCAGCGCCCAGGTCGGGTAGGGGTGCCGGTTGCGGCGGATCTCGGCCAGGCGCCGGTAGGCGTCCTCCAGCGAGACATGGGTCTCCGGGTCGCTGATGTCGTCGACCAGCTGGAACACGGCCGCGAGCCGCGTGTAGTCGGTGCCGCGGCGCCGTACGGTCCGCGCGGCCGACACCGGGTCGTCCACCAGCGACGGCTGGTAGGAGATCGACAGCAGGGTGAAGGTGACGTTCGGCTCGCAGCGGTCCAGGCCGTAGGAGCGGCACACGGCGAACATGGCCGTCTCCACGTCCTCGGCGCTCTCCCCGCCCGCCAGCAGCAGCTCCCCGAGCCGCAGCGTCAGGTCGAGCACGCGCGGGACGGCCGGGCCGCCCTCCTCGGTCCGCTGCACCGGCTCCGGCGCGGGCCGCTCGGCCACCGGCATCCGCAGCATCGTGCGCATCCGGTCCTGCCAGGGCGCGCCCTTCGTCAGGCTCACGACCGGCATCCCGGTCGCCGGAGTGAACGCGGGCGGCGCGGCCTTGGCGCTGTAGGTGCTCGGCGTGGTGAACGCCGACCCCTCCGGCCCGGCGTCGGCCGCCGCCGGTACGCCGAGGCCCGCCGGGATCGCGAACTCCGACGTGGTGGAGGACTCCGACTCCGCCGGCTCCACCCCCGCGGGAGGCGTGAACGCGCTCCTCGCCTCGTCCGACTGCGGTTTGCGGTCCTCCGCTTCCGTCACTTAAAGCAGCGCTCCCTGTACGACACCGAATTCAGGCCAGTATGCGCACAGGTACCCGAACGGGCCGCACGCGTGCGCGTACGGCCCGTCCGGAACAGCGGCCTCAGTGGCCGCCCTGGTCCTTGAAACGCTTGTAGGACCGCTCGATCTCGGCCTCGGCCTCGGTGCGGCCGACCCAGTCGGCGCCCTCGACGGACTTGCCGGGCTCCAGGTCCTTGTAGACCTCGAAGAAGTGCTGGATCTCCAGGCGGTCGAACTCCGACACGTGGTGGATGTCGCGCAGGTGCTCCACGCGCGGGTCGGTCGCCGGGACACACAGCAGCTTGTCGTCGCCGCCGGCCTCGTCGGTCATCCGGAACATGCCGATCGCGCGGCACTTGATGAGGCAGCCCGGGAAGGTCGGCTCGTCCAGGATGACCAGCGCGTCCAGCGGGTCGCCGTCCTCGCCGAGGGTGTTCTCGACGAAGCCGTAGTCGGTCGGGTAGGCGGTCGAGGTGAAGAGACGACGGTCCAGGCGGATCCGACCGGTCTCGTGGTCCACCTCGTACTTGTTCCGCGAACCCTTCGGGATCTCGATCGTGACGTCGAACTCCACCGGTGGCTCCTCCATGATCAACGCACAGTTCTGGTGATTAAGTGTCCCTCACGCACGTGTGTGATCGCGAAAGGGGCTGGTGTCGTGCCAGAGCTGAGGCCTTGGCGGGCGGCGAGGCCGCGGATGACACGGGTCGCGAACGCCGTACGACCTCGTCTCGCCCGGGTCGCAGCGGCCGCGAAACCGCGGGTCACGCGGTGGGTGCGGGCCGCAAACCCGCAGGTCACAAGGGTCAGAACCTGGCAGTACACCGCGGGCGCCGCCACCGCCGGACTGGCGCTGGCCGCCGGCGTGGTCACCGCCGCGGGGCCCTGGGATTCCACGGGTCAGCGTACGGCCGAGCGCGAGCGGGCAGCCGCCCGGGCCGCCACAGGTGGCGCAGATCACGGCCCCGGCGCGACATCCGCCGCACCGCGCCCCGCCCCCAGCGCCGCCTCCGTCCTCACCGGCCTCGGCGGCGCCGCCCCCGTCACGAAGTCCGCCCCCGGCGCCCGCCCCGTCGCCGACGTCCTGGACCCCCTGCTCACCGGGCCCGCCCTCGGCGAACAGCACGCGGCCGGCGTCGTCGACCTGACCACCGGCCGCCCCCTGTACGGCTCCCGCGCCGACGAGGCCCTCATCCCCGCCTCCACCACCAAGGTCGCCACCGCCGTCGCGGCCCTGTCCGCCCTCGGCCCCGACCACCGCCTCACCACCCGCACCGCCCTGGAACCCGACACCGGCGAACTCGTCCTCGTCGGCGGCGGCGACCCCACCCTCACCGCCCGCGAGGACGCCGACGGCTGGGCGAGCCTGCGCACCCTCGCCGCCCGCACGGCCGCGCAACTGCGCGAACGCGGCGTACACCAGGTCACACTCTCGTACGACACCACGCTCTACGCCGGTGACGAACTCCACCCGATCGGGGTCAACGACAACCTCGCCCCCGTCACCGCCCTGATGGCCGACGAGGCCCGCACCGACGACTCCACCAGCGGCCCCGCCCCGCGCAGCGCCGAGCCCGCCGCCGACGCCACGCGCCTCTTCGGCGATCTGCTGAAGTCCCACGGCATCAGGACGACCGCGCCCGGCCCGTCCAAGGCCAGCACGCGCGCGCAGAACCTCGCCACCGTCTCCTCCCCGCCACTCGCCACCCTCGTCGAGCGCATGCTGACCAACAGCGACAACGACATCGCCGAAGCCCTCGTCCGCCACGTCGCCCTCGCCTCGGGCGAACGCCCCGACTTCGCCGGGGCCGGCCGCGCGGTGCACGACCGGCTGAAGAAGCTCGGCCTGCCGACGAAGGGCGCCGTCTTCACCGACGGCAGCGGCCTCAGCCGCGAGGACCGCCTCACCACCGGCCTCCTCACCGCCCTCCTCGCCCGGTCCGCCGACCCCGCCCACCCCGAGCTGCGCCCGGCCCTGACCGGCCTGCCGGTGGCCGGCTTCACCGGCACCCTGACCAGCCGCTACACCGACGGCGCCGCGGGCCTCGTACGCGCCAAGACCGGCACCCTGACCGGGGTGAACGCCCTCGCCGGCACGGTCGTCACCCGGGACGGCCGGCTCCTCGCCTTCGCGTTCCTCACCTCGGGCACCGTCGATCCGACGGCGACCCAGAAGGCCCTCGACGAGGCGGCGACGGCCCTGGCGGCCTGCGGCTGCCGGTAGGGACGACACGCCCCGGCCCGGGCCGCCTGACGACGCCCTGCCCCCGACGGCAGCGCTCACGTACGGTTGACGCATGACGAGCATCGGTGGTGCCGCATCTGCCGGAATGATCGACTGGAACCTCGCCGTGGCGACGGCGACCCGGCTGGTACGGCCGGGCCCCGAGATCAGCCGTGACGAGGCCCGCGCCGTCGTCGCCGAGCTGCGCCGGCACGCCAAGGCCTCCGAGGAACACGTCCGCGGGTTCACCCGCCTCGGCACGGACGGGCTGGACGACACCCCCGTGCTGGTCGTGGACCGCCCCGGCTGGGTCAAGGCCAACGTCGCCGGGTTCCGGGAGATCCTCAAACCCCTGCTCGACAGGATGCAGGAGCGCCGCTCCGGCAGCTCCGGCGGTGCCCTGCTCGGCACGGTCGGCGGCAAGGTCACCGGTGTCGAACTCGGCATGCTGCTGTCGTTCCTGGCCTCCCGCGTCCTCGGCCAGTACGAGACCTTCGCCCCCTCCACCCGCGACCTGCCCGCCGGCGAGAACGGCGGCGGCCGGCTGCTGCTCGTCGCGCCGAACATCGTCCACGTCGAACGCGAGCTCGACGTCGAACCCCACGACTTCCGGCTCTGGGTATGCCTGCACGAGGAGACCCACCGCACCCAGTTCACGGCCGTGCCCTGGCTGCGCGCCCACCTCGAGGGCGAGATCCAGGCATTCCTCGCCGAGACCGACGTCGACCCCGGCACCGTCCTCGAACGCATCCGCGAGGCCGCCCAGTCGCTCGCCGGAGGCCGCCCCGAGGGCGAGGAGGACGACGGCGGCCGCTCCCTCGTCGAGATCGTCCAGACGCCCGCCCAGCGCGAGATCCTCGCCCGCCTGACCGCCGTGATGTCCCTGCTCGAAGGCCACGCCGACTACGTCATGGACGGCGTCGGACCGGAGGTCGTCGCGAGCGTCGCCGAGATCCGCGAGAAGTTCCAGCAGCGCCGCGCCAAGGGCGCCTCCCGCCTCGACCTCGCCCTGCGCAGGCTGCTCGGCCTGGACGCCAAGCTCCGCCAGTACCGCGACGGCGAACGCTTCGTCCGCGCCGTCGTCGACCAGGTCGGCATGGACGGCTTCAACCGCGTGTGGACGTCCCCGAACACGCTCCCCACCAAGAGCGAGATCGCCCAACCCGCGGACTGGATCACCCGGGTGCACGGAAGGACCGAGGCGTGAAGGACGAGCGGACGGTGTGAACGGATCTCGGCCCACGACAGGCGAACGCCCCTCCAATCACCCGTCCGAGGGACCGTGGGCCATGGACAGGCGTGCAATGCTCGGGGAACGGCCCGGTTCTGTCACCATCTACACACTCTGAGTGACCGAACCCGGGGCACACCCCCGACAACTTCATGAAGGGAACCGGACATGGGTCCCCATCCTGCGGTCGCGGCGATACGCCTGGCGGTCCGCCGCGTCCTCCACGACATCCTCGACGACCACATCCCTGCCCGGCAGGACACCGACCACGAACGCCCCCCGGCGCCGCTCGTGCTCGTCGCCTGCTCCGGCGGCGCCGACTCCATGGCGCTCGCCTCCGCCCTCGCCTTCGAGGCCCCCCGGCTCGGCATCCGGGCCGGCGGCATCACCGTCGACCACGGCCTCCAGGCCGGCTCCGACCTGCGCGCCCAGGAAGTCGTCCTGCGCCTGCGCGGACTCGGCCTCGACCCCGTCGAAGCCGCCACCGTCACCGTCGGCCGCGACGGAGGCCCGGAAGCCGCCGCCCGCGACGCCCGCTACGCCGCCCTCGACGCCGCCGCCGTACGCCACGGCGCCGCCGCCGTCCTGCTCGGCCACACGCGCGACGACCAGGCCGAGACCGTCCTGCTCGGACTCGCCCGCGGCTCCGGCATCCGCTCCCTGTCCGGCATGGCCGCGGTCTCGGGGGCCGACGGCCGCTACCGGCGCCCCTTCCTGCAGCTCGACCGGCAGACCGCGCGCAAGGCCTGCATGGTCCAGTCGCTGCCCGTGTGGGACGACCCGCACAACACCGACCCCGCCTACACCAGGTCCCGGCTGCGCCACGAGGGACTGCCCGCCCTGGAGAAGGCCCTCGGCAAGGGCGTCATCGAGGCCCTCGCCCGTACGGCCCAGCTCTCCCGCGACGACGCCGACGCCCTCGACGCGTGGGCCAGTCAGGCGGAGGCCTCCGTACGCGACGCCGCCGGACTGCTGGAGTGCGCCAAGCTCTACGCCCTGCCGCCCGCCGTACGCCGCCGGATCCTGCGCCGCGCGGCCATCGAGGCGGGCGCCCCGGCCGGCTCGCTGTTCGCCCGGCACATCGAGGAAGTCGACCGGCTGATCACCGGCTGGCGCGGTCAGGGAGCCATCAACCTGCCCGGCAAAGTAGTGGCCCAGCGCCAGGGTGGCAGACTGGTGATTCGGCAAGGCTGAATCTCTCCCCCCGGGGAGATGCCCGGTCCCTCCCCGCGGAGGGGCCGGACGGCCGGTGTGGGACGACCGAAAGTGATGCGGGTGGACGCGAAAGACATGGGTGCCGACCTCAAGCAGGTGCTCATCACCAAGGAAGAGATCGACGCGAAGCTGGCCGAGCTGGCCGCGAAGATCGACGCGGAGTACGCGGGCAAGGACCTGCTCATCGTCGGCGTCCTCAAGGGCGCGGTGATGGTCATGGCCGACCTCGCCCGGGCGCTGTCCACCCCCGTCACCATGGACTGGATGGCCGTGTCGTCGTACGGCGCCGGCACCCAGTCCTCCGGCGTGGTGCGGATCCTCAAGGACCTGGACACGGACATCAAGGGCAAGCACGTCCTGATCGTCGAGGACATCATCGACTCCGGACTGACCCTGTCCTGGCTGCTGTCCAACCTCGGCTCGCGCGAGCCCGAGTCGCTGAAGGTGTGCACCCTGCTGCGCAAGCCCGACGCGGCCAAGGTCGCCATCGACGTCGAGTGGGTCGGCTTCGACATCCCCAACGAGTTCGTCGTCGGCTACGGCCTCGACTACGCCGAGAAGTACCGCAACCTGCCGTTCGTCGGTACGCTCGCGCCCCACGTCTACGGCGGCTGACCCGAAGGGCGCAGCCTCGTACGAAGATCGGGAACCCCGGCGGGGCCTGCGCCGTTGGAGCATCCAGACGGCTCTCGCCAGTCGTTCGCCAGTCGTCCGTGCGGCTTCGGGCGACAATGCTGGGGTACCGTCAGAAGAACTGTCTTATCAAACTCACTATGGCAGGAGGGACGGGGCGGCACCGCTCCGTATGGATGGACGTGAAGCGATACTTCCGTGGGCCGGTCATGTGGATCGTGCTGGCCGTCCTTGCCGTGGTCGTGTTGATGCAGGTCGTCGGCTCGTCCGGTGGCTACAAGACGGTGGACACCGGCCAGGTCGTCCAGGCGATCAATGAGAACAAGGTCGAATCGGCCAAGCTGACCACAGGCGACGAACAGACCATCAAGGTCGAGCTGAAGGAAGGCCAGAAGGTCGAGGGCAGCTCGAAGATCCAGGCGAGCTACATCGGCGACCAGGGCGTGACCATCGCCGGCACGCTGCAGCAGAAGTTCCAGGACAAGCAGATCCCGGACGGCTACACCGTCTCGCCGTCCAAGCAGAACCCCATCGTGGGCATCCTGCTCTCCCTGCTCCCCTTCGTCCTGATCGTCGTCGTGTTCCTGTTCCTGATGAATCAGATGCAGGGCGGCGGCTCGCGAGTGATGAACTTCGGCAAGTCCAAGGCCAAGCTCATCACCAAGGACACCCCCAAGACGACGTTCGCCGACGTCGCCGGCTCCGACGAGGCCGTCGAGGAGCTCCAGGAGATCAAGGAGTTCCTCCAGGAGCCCGCCAAGTTCCAGGCCGTCGGCGCCAAGATCCCCAAGGGCGTGCTGCTCTACGGCCCGCCCGGCACCGGCAAGACCCTGCTCGCGCGCGCCGTCGCCGGCGAGGCGGGCGTGCCGTTCTACTCGATCTCCGGTTCCGACTTCGTCGAGATGTTCGTCGGTGTCGGTGCCTCCCGGGTCCGTGACCTGTTCGAGCAGGCCAAGGCGAACGCCCCGGCGATCGTCTTCGTCGACGAGATCGACGCGGTCGGCCGCCACCGCGGCGCCGGCCTCGGCGGCGGTCACGACGAGCGCGAGCAGACCCTGAACCAGCTGCTCGTCGAGATGGACGGCTTCGACGTCAAGGGCGGCGTGATCCTCATCGCCGCGACGAACCGCCCCGACATCCTCGACCCGGCCCTCCTGCGCCCCGGCCGCTTCGACCGCCAGATCGCGGTCGACCGCCCGGACATGCAGGGACGTCTGGAGATCCTCAAGGTCCACCAGAAGGGCAAGCCGGTCGCGCCGGACGTCGACCTTGCCGCCGTCGCCCGCCGCACCCCCGGCTTCACGGGTGCCGATCTGTCCAACGTCCTGAACGAGGCCGCGCTGCTCACGGCCCGCTCGGACAAGAAGCTGATCGACAACCACATGCTGGACGAGGCGATCGACCGCGTGGTCGCGGGCCCGCAGAAGCGGACCCGGATCATGTCGGACAAGGAGAAGAAGATCACCGCGTACCACGAGGGCGGCCACGCCCTGGTCGCGGCGGCCTCGCCGAACTCCGACCCGGTCCACAAGATCACGATCCTCAGCCGCGGTCGCGCGCTGGGCTACACGATGGTCCTGCCGGACGAGGACAAGTACTCCACGACCCGCAACGAGATGCTGGACCAGCTGGCCTACATGCTGGGCGGCCGCGCGGCCGAGGAGCTCGTCTTCCACGACCCGACCACGGGCGCGGCGAACGACATCGAGAAGGCCACCGCCACGGCCCGCGCGATGGTCACCCAGTACGGCATGACCGAGCGTCTCGGCGCCATCAAGTTCGGCGGCGACAACACCGAGCCGTTCCTCGGCCGTGAGATGGCCCACCAGCGCGACTACTCGGAAGAGGTCGCCGCCCTGGTGGACGAGGAAGTCAAGAAGCTCATCGAGAACGCGCACAACGAGGCCTGGGAGATCCTGGTCGAGAACCGCGACGTCCTCGACAACCTCGTCCTGCAGCTGCTGGAGAAGGAGACCCTCGGCAAGGAGGAGATCGCCGAGATCTTCGCCCCGATCGTCAAGCGCCCGCCCCGGCCCGCCTGGACCGGTTCCTCCCGCCGTACGCCGTCCACCCGCCCGCCGGTGCTCTCCCCCAAGGAGCTCGCACTGACCAACGGTGCCAACGGCTCGACCGCGGCGATCAGCACCGCCAAGTCCACGACGACCGACTCCGCCCCGGCGGTCGAGCCGGTCACCGAGGACCGCCCCGAGAGCTGACCCACCGGCCCCGGTGACCTCACCGGGCCCGGAATGGATGCCGCGCCCCCCTGGTTCTAGCCTGGGGGGCGCGGCATTTCGCATGCCCGCACGTAAGACGCGTGATCCCTACGCGACATGCACAGGAACGAGGCACCAGATGACCGACCCCGTGACGCTGGACGGCGAAGGCCCCATCGGCGAGTTCGACGAGAAGCGCGCCGAGAACGCCGTACGCGAACTGCTGATCGCGGTCGGCGAGGACCCGGACCGCGAGGGGCTGAAGGAGACGCCGGGGCGGGTGGCTCGCGCCTACAAGGAGATATTCGCGGGGCTGTGGCAGAAGCCCGAGGACGTGCTCACGACGACGTTCGACCTCGGCCACGACGAGATGGTGCTCGTGAAGGACATCGAGGTGTACTCGACCTGTGAGCACCATCTGGTGCCGTTCAGGGGCGTCGCTCACGTCGGCTACATCCCGGCCACTTCCGGGAAGATCACCGGCCTGTCCAAGCTGGCCCGGCTCGTGGACGTCTACGCCCGTCGGCCGCAGGTGCAGGAACGACTCACCACGCAGATCGCGGACTCCCTCATGGAGATCCTGGAACCGCGCGGGGTGATCGTCGTCATCGAGTGCGAGCACATGTGCATGTCGATGCGGGGCATCCGCAAGCCCGGCGCCAAGACCCTCACCTCTGCCGTGCGCGGCCAGCTGCGGGACGCGGCGACGCGCAACGAGGCGATGAGCCTGATCATGGCCCGCTGACGTCGCGCCCAGCGTGACGGCCGCTGGGGCGGCGGGACGGGGCTACGCCGCCGGCGCCGCGCCCGTGCCGTTGTGTTCGTCGTCCTCCGGGAGCTTGCAGACGCGTTCCAGGAAGATGGCCGCCGCTATGACGCCGATGCCCGTGAGGACGGAGAAGCCGGCGTAGATGGCCTGGTCGCGACGGGCGGGGATGTCGAGGTACTCCAGCAGGAAGACGCCGGTGCCGCCGTACATGCCGGCGACGAGGGCGGCGACCAGGGCGCTGGCCTGGCCGAAGACGACGGCGCGGGCGGCCATGAGCGGGTCGACGCCCTTGGCGCCGGGGCGGCGCTCGCGCTGGGCCTTGAGGCGGGCGCGCAGCGAGAGGGCCGTGGCCAGCAGGATCGCGGCGATCACGGCCAGCACGATGGGGGCGGCCAGGGGGACGCTGGGGAGGGTTCCGACCGAGTTCCACAGGCGGGCGCCCGCCCAGGACAGGATCCCGGCGATGACGAACACACCCGCCAGCACCCTGATGCGCAGCTCTCTCACGGTGTCCCTTCAGCTCCCCCCGGACGTGCCTGGTCGTGTTGACCTTAACGACTACTCGGGCAGCCGGAGTTCCAGGTCCTTGCGCGGCGCGACGCCCTCGACGGTGACCGTGTCCAGCAGCTCGGCGACGGAGCCCCGGCCGGGCAGCCGGGCGCCGGGCTCCACGTCGTGCCAGGGGGCGAGGACGAAGGCACGCTCGTGGGCGCGCGGGTGGGGCAGGGTGAGCTTGGGGTCCTCGGAGACGACGTCGGCGTAGGCGACGATGTCGACGTCCAGGGTGCGGGCGCCCCAGCGCTCCTCGCGCACCCGGTGGAAGGCCTCCTCGACCGCGTGTGCCCGCTCCAGCAGGGAGGACGGCGGCAGGGTGGTCTTGAGGATCACGACGGCGTTGAAGTACGAGGGCTGGCTGCCGGGCTCCACGCCCCACGGCTCGGTCTCGTAGACGGGGGAGACGGCCTTGACGCGGACGCCCGGGGTGTCCTCCAGGGCGTCGATGGCGCCCTGGAGGGTCTCCAGGCGGTTGCCCAGGTTGGAGCCGAGGGAGAGCACGGCGCGCCGCGGGTTGTGCAGGGTGGTGTCGGCGGCGTCGACCTTCTCGACGACGGAGGCGGGCACCGGCTGTACGGTCGGGTCGCTGGGACCCTCGGTGAACGATGCGGTCATACTCGGCTCCGGGTGATCGTGATGGTCACGTCGTCGAAGGGGACCGTGATCGGCGCGTCCGGTTTGTGGACGCATACCTCGACCTCCTGGACCCCCTCGTGCTTCAGACAGGCCTGGGCGATGCGCTCGGCGAGGGTCTCGATGAGGTTGACGGGCTCGCCCTGGACGACGGCCACGACCTCCTCGGCCACGATGCCGTAGTGCACGGTCTTCGCCAGGTCGTCGTCGGCCGCGGCCGGTCGGGTGTCCAGGCCCAGGACGAGGTCCACGATGAAGGTCTGGCCCTCTTCGCGTTCCTTGGGGAACACACCGTGGTGCCCGCGGGCCTTCAGGCCGCGCAGCGCGACACGATCCACGCGAATCACTCCTGCAATCGTCGGTGACGGCCGGTCCCTACCGCGTGCGGGCGGTACACCGGCCTCGAACGAATCTACCTGCGGGCACTGACAGCGCCGGGCCACGGGGCGTGGCTCCGGGCCGGGGCCAGGGGGGTCGGCGGGTGTTCTCCCTGGGGAACCCGGTGCCTCGCAGGTCGGTAGCCGCCCCTACCCAGAGGGCCGTGATTCCAACCACTTCTTGGTCCTTGTGGGGGTGTGCCGCCTGCCGTGGCCGCGCTGCCTGCCGTCCGTCCACCCGCCTCAGGCCGGGGTGTCCTCGTCGTCGTCCTCGTCGTTCTCGGCCAGGACCGGGGAGGCGTGGTGGGACCACATCTTCCAGCCGTCCGGGGTGCGCCGGAACACGTTCGTGGCGACCACGAGCTGGCCGACCAGCGGGCCCAGCTCACCGCCGCCCTCGGGGGCGGGGCCGCCGCTGAGGATGTTCTCGGTGCAGGTGACCACTGCGGTGTCGCCGGTGACGGAGACATGGACGTCGGTGAGGAAGAACTGGATGTAGTCGGTGTTCGCCATGATCAGCGCGTACGACCTGAGCACCTCGCCGCGGCCGGTGAGGACGGGCCAGCCGGGGTGCACACAGGAGACCACCCCGGTGTCGGCGGGGTCGTGGTACTCCTCGTCGACGCCCAGGTCGGACGGGGTGAGCCAGTGCGAGGAGAGTTCCTCGAAGTCGCCGCGCTCCAAGGCCTCGTAGAAGGCGGTGTTGGCGGCTTCGACCTGTTCGACGTCGGTGTGAGGGGCGCTCACCGGGCTCCTTCGTGAGGCTGCGCGCCGGGCGCGCGGTCGGGTGTGTGCGCCGGGCGGCTCGCGCTCGCGCCCGACGTGAAGTCGTCCCCGGGAGCCCGGCGTCCGGCGGCGGCGCCCGGTGCGGGGTCGTTCAGGGGCGCCATGCGCCTCACGATCGCTCCGGCGCGGGGGCGTCGCGGGCGGGGCGCTCGGTGTGCGCGCCGGGCGTGCAGGGGGTGGTGCGCGCTCCTTCCACGGCGCGTGCGACCCGTACGGCGTCCGCCGTGGCGCGCACCTCGTGGACGCGTACCGCCCAGGCGCCGGAGTGCGCGGCGAGGGCGGAGACGGCGGCCGTGGCGGCGTCTCGCTCCCGGGCGGGAGGCGGGGCGCCCTCGGGGCCGGCGAGGACGCGGCCGAGGAAGCGTTTCCTGGAGGCGGCGACCAGCAGCGGGTGGCCGAGGTCGCGCAGGCGGTCGAGGTGGGCGAGGAGGGCGAGGTCGTGCTCGGCCTCCTTGGAGAAGCCGAGCCCGGGGTCGACGACGACGCGGTCGGGGCTGATGCCGCCGTCGAGGACG
This sequence comes from Streptomyces sp. NPDC053367, assembly GCF_044545925.1. Taxonomy (NCBI): domain Bacteria; kingdom Bacillati; phylum Actinomycetota; class Actinomycetes; order Kitasatosporales; family Streptomycetaceae; genus Streptomyces; species Streptomyces sp. NPDC053367. The sequence goes on from NZ_JBITYN010000003.1 coordinate 603,075, forward strand.
GCCTGCACACGCGCGTGGAGCTCGTCGACGACCTCGGCGACGACGTCGGCGTAGCGGCCCTTGACGTTGCCGCCTTCCAGGAATCCGCGCCAGTGCATGACCACGAAGGGCGCGCCCGCGTCGGCCACGGCCGGGATCATGGCGGGGTCGGCGAGCCCGCCGCTGACGTCGTTGACGAGGGCGGCTCCGGCGGCCAGGGACCGGGCGGCGACGGAGGCGCGCATGGTGTCGACGGAGACGACGACTCCCTCGGAGGCGAGGCCGCGGACGACAGGGATGACGCGGCGCAGTTCCTCCTCCTCGTCGACCCGGGTGGCGCCGGGGCGGGTGGACTCGCCGCCGACGTCGACCAGGTCGGCGCCCTGGGCGACGAGGTCCAGGCCGTGCTTGATGGCGGCGGTGGTGTCGAACCAGCGGCCGCCGTCGGAGAAGGAGTCGGGGGTCACGTTGACGACCCCCATGACCGCGCAGCGGTCCCATTCCGGGAGGCCCGTGACGCGCCCGCGTCCGCTCTGCTTGCTCATATGTTCAGCGTAGGCCCCGCGGGGGCCGGGCACGGCGTGCGGCCCGGGCACGGCCCCCGGGAGCGGAGGGGGCGGGGTCCGTGCCCGGGCCTGTCCCGGGTCAGGCCGCGCGAAGCCGGTGCTCAGGCAGGGCGCGGGGCCGCGAGGGGGGTGTGGGGTGGTGCGGGGCGCGCGGGTCGGGGCGCAGAGCTCTCTGCGCCGGGAGTCTGCCGCGGGCGCGGCCCGAGCGGAGGACGGTGAACTTGCGAGGCACGCGCGTGCTGTCGAGGCGGGTCGCGGCGCGGAGGCCGGCGGCGCCGGGGAGTTCCCCGGCGCCGGCGTCGGCCGAGCCGTCGCGCCGCCCCAGGTCCGGGCAGGCGCCGGGCGTGTCGTCGGCGAGGAGTGCGGTGGCGTTCAGGCAGCCGCCGCCGGCCGGGGCGCCGGCCCCGCCCAGAGGCGTGGGGAGGCCGCGCTCTCCGTCCGCCCCGCGGCCGGTGCCGCTGCCCGTGCCGCGCCGGCCGTCGGCGGCGTGAGAGAGGCGTTTCACGGTGCCGTGGACACGTGTTCCTCGGCTCACGTGACCGGCGCGCTCCAGCGCGGCGTCACCCGCGTTGCCGACCAGTCCTGCCCGGCTCTCGTGACCGGCGCGCTCCAGGGCGGCGTCACCCGTGTCGCCGGCCAGTCCTGCCCGGCTCTCGTGACCGGCGCGCTCCAGCGCGGCGTCACCCGTGTCGCCGGCCAGTCCTGCCCGGCTCTCGTGACCGGCGCGCTCCAGCGCGGCGTCACCCGCGTTGCCGACCAGTCCTGCCCGGCTCTCGTGACCGGCGCGCTCCAACTGGTGTCACCGAGGCCGTGGACACGTCGTACCAGGCTCGCGTAACCGGCGCGCTCGACGCGCTCGTCCATCTGACGCGCGTTGTGCGTCGGGCGGCCGGCCAGGGAGAAATCCGCGGTGTCCACCACCCCGTCGCCCGGTCCGAGGGCGTCCAGGCCCGTCTCGCGGGTCCACACCTGCCCGCCGGTCTCCGAGCAACCCGTGACGGCGGGGGTCCAGGAGTGGGCGCGGGCCTCGTCCATGAAGCGCTCGATGGCGCCGGGCCAGGCCTCGACGTCACCGATGGGGTCGCCGCTTGCGAGCATCACTCCGGAGACGACGCGATACGTGACGGCGGCCTTGCCGCTGGGGGAGAACACGACGGCCCTGTCACGGCCCAGGGCGAAGTCGCCGGGGGAGCAGGGGCCGCCGTGCCGCTCCAGCAGGGCGCGCAGCCGGGTCTCGTCCTCGGGGGTGGGGCGGGCGGCGGGGGGTTCGGGGCGCAGGGCGAGGTGGAGGGTGGTGACGGCGGTGAGCAGGCCGAGGGCGCCGAGGGAGAGGGAGACCGTCCAGGAGGTCGTGCCGCGGTAGTCGACGGGGCCCTGGTGGCCGAACAGGCCGTACAGGACGTGGGTGAGGCGGTCGGCGAGGCTGGGGTTGCCGACCGTCCGGCCGGGGTGGGCGCTGACCACGACCAGCCCGATGACGACCGAGAAGGCGCCCATGAGCACGAAGTTGGCGAGGGCGTGCCGGCGTCCGCGCGGATCGCTCGGCGCGGCGAAGCGGTCGCGGTGGCGCAGCAGCAGCCACAGCAGCGCCAGCGGGACGACCACGCCCAGGACGGAACCGCGGTAGGTGAACTGGGCGACGGCCCCGACGGGCAGCAGCAGCGCGGCCGCCCACCAGGCCCGCCGCCTGCCCTGCCGCAGGCCGTGTGCGAGCAGGAGCAGCAGCACACCGGTGCTCAGCGAGAGCGCGGCGGCGAACGGGCCGAACGTACGCGGGAGGACGTCGGGCAGGACTCCGGCGAGGGTGTGCGTACGGCCGTGGTGGAAACGCGGGAAGACGCCGGCGGCGATGTCGAGCACGCCCACCAGCGCGCCCGCGCGGGCGACGAGGACGGGCACGGACCTCGGCCGTGGGCCGCGCGGCGGTTGCCCCGCGCGGCCGGGCGGGGCGGGAGCCCTGCCCGTCGTGTCGTGTACTTCCCTGGCAGACATCGCTTCCCGTGGTTCCGCGAGAGGGCTCGGTGCCGGTGCCGATTCGGGCATCCGGCGACATTGCGCCCTCTAGGACGGTGAGTTCGGGAGGGAGGTTCACTCGGCGCGCGCACCCGCCCGGGCGCCGTGAACGCCTGATGCCCTGTGAAGGCTCTGGAGTGCCGGTGTTTTTGTGACCCAGGGCACCACGATTCCCCTACGCGCGGTAAGTTTCTGGCCATGCCACGTGGACGTCACCGCCATTCCCCGCCTCTGCACAGGCTGCTGCCGCCGTCGGCGATCGCAGGCGTCTCCGTCGTCTGCGCGCTCGGCCCTTGGGTGTTCACGGAAGCGGCGCTGCTGCGCTCTCTCGCCGCGGTGGCCGCGGTCACCGCGGTCACCGGCGCGGTCGTCATGCGCCGCTGGGACACGCAGGCGGGCAAGCAGGTCGCCGACCTCACGCGCGCGCGTGCGAGCGACGAGTGGCGATACGAGGAGCGGGTCGCCGAACTGGAGTCCGACCTCGACGAGTCGCGCGAGCTGCGCGGCAAGCTGGAGCAGCGGCTGCGGGCCAAGCGCGCCGAACTGGCGAAGCTGCGCAACGAACACGCGTCCCTGCTGCGCCGCTACGCCACCGCGGAGACCGAGCGGGCCAGCGCGCTGGAGGGCCGCCGTCTGCTGGAGATCGAGGCCGGCACACCCGCGCGTGCGGCGCTGCCGCCCGTACCGGCGCCGCGCCCCGCCGAGGTGGAGTCGGCCCCGCAGGAGCCCGAGGCGGACCACGCGCGTGCGGAGGAGCCCAAGAGGCCCGCGGTGTTCTCGCCGGAGGGCTCCCAGCTGTTCCTGCGGGCGAACGCCGCCCTGAGCCGCTTCGCCGCCGACGGCAAGGGCGCCGGCGGCACCGAGGCGGCCGCGAAGACCGCCGCCCCCGAGGCGAACGGCGACACCGACGGCCCCGCCGCCCCGGAGGCCGCGCCGGAGGACGAGGCGCGGGGGAAGGCCGGGGCGGCCGCCGGACACGAGCGCGCGGCCGCCACCCCGAACGCCCCCGAGGACCAGGCCCCGGACCCCGCGCGGGACCGCGCGCCCGGCGCCGACGAGGCCGTACGCACCTCCGCGCACGACGCCCGGACCCCCGCGGCCCAGGACACCCGGGCGGTCGCCGACCAGGGCGGACAGACCCCCGCGGCGCAGTCCGGCGAGGCCGCCGCCGCGCCCGTGCCGCCGCCCGGCGGGCACTTCGCCGTGCCGACCGCGGTGGCCGTCGTACCGCCCGCTCCCGCGCGGCGTCCGTCGGTCGAGGGCGGGTTCGACTTCTTCGGCACCAAGTCGCCCGAGGCCGCGGCGCTGGAGGCGGTGCAGAACGAGGACCTCGCCGACGTCGTCGGCCAGGAGGCGCTCGATCTGCACAAGGCCGAGTCCGAGGCGCGGTTCCGCCCGGCCGGTGCGCAGACCCGGGGCGTCGGCCAGGTGATCGACCTGACCGCGCACGACGAGACCGAGCAGATCGACGTCCAGGGGCTGCGCAGCGCGGCTTCCTGACACGCGGTCACCGACGTCCGGGGGGCGGCACGCGCACGCGTGCCGCCCTCTCGGCGTCTACGGCGTCATCCACCGGTCGGGCAGGGCGTCCCGGCGTCCGGTGCGGGACCGCTCCGCCTGGTCGCGCAGCAGCCGCTCCGCCTCCTCGGCGTCCCGCAGACGGGCCGTGACGCTCTTGTCGGCGCCGGTGTCCACGTGGACGTCGGCGAGCCGCCACAGGCGCTGCCAGGGCCCCTGGGTGAGCCGTACGCTCTGCACCTTGGCGTGCGGGACGAGGGCGAGGCGGCGGCGCAGCAGCCCGTGCCGCGCGGCGAACACCGCGTCGGTGACCGCGAGCCCCTGCCCGCGCCACCACAACGGCAGGCACCGGCCCGCGCGATGCGGCGGCCGCCGCAGCGACGAACGCGGCGGTACGGTCACCCCGGGCAGCACGCGCGCGACGAGCGACTCGGCGATCTCGCGCGGCGCGACCGGCACCAGGACGGAGTCGGGCGATCCGGCCACGTCCAGCTCCACCCGCACCCAGCCCCGGGTCCGCCACAGCAGCGGCTCCACGATCCGCACGGTCTGCACCCGCCCCGGCGGCACCGTCTCATGGGCGCGGTCCAGCAGCCCGCGGTCGATGCGCAGCCCGTCCGGGGACTCGGCGACCGTCCAGTCGTAGTCGGCGACGAACCGTCCCACGCTGCTCGCGCCCGCCGCGCCCAGCAGCGGCAGCGCGGTCGCGAGGGCTGTCCACAGGCTGTGGGTGGCGATCCACAGCACCGGCGGTACGACGAGCGCGGCGGCCAGCGTGCCCCAGGTCGCGCCGGTCAGCAGCAGCGAGCCGGCGAGTACGCCGGGGGGCACGCGCAGCAGCACACGCGCCGGTGCCTCACCGGCTTCGTGCGCCGTCCCGGGCGCGAGCCCCGCGGCGCGCGCGAGCAGTTCCGCGCGCAGCGCACGCGCCTCACGCTCCCCCAGGAAGGCCAGTTCGTCCTTCTTGTCCGCTCCTATGACGTCCAGCCTGAGCTTCGCCACGCCGGCGATCCGCGCGAGCAGCGGCCGGCTGACGTCGATGGCCTGGATCCGCTCCAGCCGGATGTGCGCGGTGCGCCGGAACACCAGGCCGGTGCGGATGCGCAGTTCGCCGCCGGTCACCGCGAAGTGGGTGTACCACCAGGTCAAAAAGCCGTAGAGGGCGGCTGCCGGGACGACCAGGGCCAGCGCGACCAGCAGCGTGGTGGTCGTGAGCCGCTCCAGCTGGCGCTGCGTCTGGGCCGGGTCGTGCACGGCCCATCCGATGATCACGGCTATGGGCGCCCAGGCCCGCCGCAGCGGTGTGACGGGGTGCAGCCGACGTTCGGCGACGGCACCCTCGGCCGGTGCGCCCCCGTCGGCGTCCGGCGCGCTCACAGGCCCGCCGACCGGGCCCGGCCCAGCTCGTTCAGCCGGTCGCGCAGGCGTTCCGCCTCGGCGGGGGCGAGGCCGGGGATGGTCGCGTCGGTCGCGGCGGCCGCGGTGTGCAGCTGGACGTTGGCCAGCCCGAAGTGCCGTTCGAGGGGCCCGGAGGTGACCTCGACCAGCTGCATACGGCCGTACGGCACGACGGTGACCGCGCGCCACAGCACACCGCGGCTGATCAGCAGGTCGTCGGCGCGCTCGGCGTAGCGCCAGGAGCGCCAGTTGCGGCCGAGCAGCACCCATCCCCAGGCGGCGAGCGCCAGCGGGAGCAGGGCGAGGGCCGCCCAGCCGGGGCCGACGAGCAGGCCGAGCAGCAGGCCCGTACCGAGCGCCGCGAGTCCCAGCCACAGCACCAGCAGCGTCCGCCGCATCCGCAGCAGTCCCGGTGGCAGCCCGGTCCACAAGGGTTCGGTCTCCTGCGCCTGTGTGTCCTGCGGGCTCCCCGTCTCCATACGGCCAGCGTACGTAGGAGAGACTGTGTCCATGACTCCTCAGACGGAGACGATGGTCGGAATCGGCGGCGCCGCGGAGAGCACCGACATGGTGCTCAACATCGGGCCCCAGCACCCGTCGACGCACGGCGTGCTGCGGCTCAAGCTCGTCCTGGACGGCGAGCGCATCACGCGCGCGGAGCCGGTGATCGGCTATATGCACCGGGGCGCGGAGAAGCTGTTCGAGGCGCGCGACTACCGGCAGATCATCATGCTCGCCAACCGCCACGACTGGCTGTCGGCGTTCTCCAACGAGCTGGGCGTCGTGCTGGCGGTGGAGCGCATGCTCGGCATGGAGGTGCCCGAGCGGGCGGTGTGGACGCGCACCCTCCTCGCGGAGCTGAACCGGGTGCTGAACCACCTGATGTTCCTCGGCTCCTACCCGCTGGAGCTGGGCGGCATCACGCCGGTCTTCTACGCGTTCCGTGAGCGCGAGGTCCTCCAGAACGTGATGGAGGAGGTCTCCGGCGGGCGCATGCACTACATGTTCAACCGCGTCGGCGGCCTCAAGGAGGACCTGCCCGCGGGCTGGGCCGCACGCGCGCGTGGCGCGGTCGCCGCGGTGCGCTCGCGCATGGACGTCTTCGACGACCTGGTCCTCGGCAACGAGATCTTCCGCGGGCGCACCCGCGGCGTGGGCGAGCTGACGCCGCAGGCCGTGCACGCGTACGGCGTGAGCGGGCCCATCGGGCGCGCCTCCGGCGTCGACTTCGACCTGCGCCGGGACGAGCCGTACCTGGCGTACGGGGAGCTGCAGGACGTCTTGAAGGTGGTCACCCGGCAGGAGGGCGACTGCCTCGCCCGGTTCGAGTGCCTCCTGGAGCAGACCCACAACGCGCTGGACCTGGCCGACGCCTGTCTGGACCGGCTCGCCGAGCTGCCGCCCGGCCCGATCAACCAGCGGCTGCCCAAGGTGCTGAAGGCACCCGAGGGGCACACGTACGCGTGGACCGAGAACCCGCTCGGCATCAACGGCTACTACCTGGTCAGCAAGGGCGAGAAGACGCCGTACCGGCTGAAGCTGCGCTCGGCGTCGTACAACAACATCCAGGCGCTCACCGAGCTGCTGCCGGGCACGCTGGTCGCGGACATGGTGGCGATCCTGGGCTCGATGTTCTTCGTGGTCGGGGACATCGACAAGTAGGGCGTCCGGGGGTCAGAGCGCCCGCTCCGCGAGTGGGTTCGCCATCCCGACCGGCTGGATCAGCCAGCCGAAGTCGCCGAGGCCGCCCGGCGCGGTGAGCTCGGCGGCCTCCCCGGCGCTCGCGAGGGCGCGCACGTACTCCGCCGGGTTCGTGGACGCGAGCGTGAGCGGGGGGCGTGCGCCGGTGAGGTCAAGGGCGCGCAGGGCGGTGCGCTGGGAGACCACGCTCCCCCCGGGGAGCGCGCACGCGTCCAGCGCGACATGCGCCGTGACATCGCACGACCCGTCGGGCACGGGCGCCGTCCCACGCCCCTCCCGGAAGCCGGTGAGCGTCCCGAACGGGGGGCGTGCGCCGGCGGTGTGCGCGTAGTCGACGGCCACCGCGAGCCCCCGCTGCACACAGGAGACCGCCCCGGCCCACGCGGTGTCCCGGGGCAGCCCGATCTCGGCCCGCATCCCCTCCTCACCCGGCAGCGGCCACCAGCGCGCCAGCCACTCGGCTTCAGCGCCCGAGACCGGCCCGCCGAGCCGCTCGGTCCCGTCCTCCCGTACGAGCACCAGCCGGGGCACGCCGTCGGCGTCCACCTCGGCGACGTCGACGGGGACGTTGTCCAGCCACTCGTTGGCGAACAGCAGCCCGGTGACGGCCCGCGGCGGCTCGGTGAGCCACTCGATCCGGGGATCAAGACCGTCCGGGCGCCCGGCGATCTCGACGGCGTACACGCGCGCGCGTGCCGCCACGCCGGCGGGCAGCGCCGCTAGCACCCCGGCCGCCAGCTCGCCCCGGCCCGCGGCCATGTCGACGAAGTCCAGCCGCCCGGGGTGGCCCAGGGCCTCGTCGACCCGGCCGAGCAGCCGGGCCACGGCCCGCGCGAACAGCGGCGAGGCGTGCACCGACGTACGGAAGTGCCCGGCCGGGCCCTCCGGCCTGCGGTAGAAGCCGTCCGGCCCGTACAGGGCGTCCCGGGTGGCCGCCCGCCACCCGCGCCACTCGCCGGCCGCGCCCCGCGCCCGGCCCGTCACCGCGTCCGTCACCGCGCCCCTCACCCTGCCCTTCACTCGGCCCCTCACCTCGGTCCTTCACCTCGTCCTCCGTCGTCAGGCTATGCGCACTGGGAAGCGGGGCATCCACCTTGCGGAGTACACGGAGCGCACGCGGATCGGCCCTCCGGTTGACCCCGGCACACTTCGCGCTTCCCTACGCTGGGTTACGTGCAGCGCCTCTATGACTTCCTCCGCCGACACCCGACCGGGGTCGACTCCTTCTGGGCGATCGTCCTGTTCGGGCTCTCGGTGGCGGGCGGGTCGGTCGAGGGGAACAGCCCCGGCAACGACCAGCCCGCGTGGATCGTCGCGGTGTCGCTGCTGCTGAGCCTGGTCGTCGCGCTGCGCCGCCGTATGCCGGAGAAGATGCTGGTCCTGGCCGGTGTGGTCGGGGTCGCGCAGCTGGTGCTGAACGTGTCGACCACGGTCGCCAACTTCGCGATGCTGGTGATCGTCTACACCGTGGCCGCCACCGGCGCGACCTGGGCCCGGCGCTTCGGCCTGATCGGCGGTCTGGCCGCCGCGCCGCTGGCACAGATCCGCTGGCACGACCCGGGCACCGGTACGGCCGGCAACCTGGCCATCGCCGTGTTCCAGACGGTGCCGTTCGCCCTGGCCTGGGTGCTCGGCGACTCGCTGCGCACCCGCCGCGCCTACTTCGCGCAGCTGGAGGAGCGCGCGGCCCGCTTGGAGAAGGAGCGCGAGGCGCAGGCGAAGGTCGCGGTCGCCGCCGAACGCGCCCGCATCGCGCGCGAGCTGCACGACGTCGTCGCGCACAACGTCTCCGTGATGGTGGTGCAGGCCGACGGCGCCGCCTACGTCCTCGACGCCGCGCCCGACCAGGCCAAGAAGGCCCTGGAGACGATCTCCTCCACCGGCCGCCAGGCCCTCGCCGAGATGCGCCGCCTCCTCGGCGTGCTGCGCACCGGTGAGCACCAGGAGGCCGGGGAGTACGTGCCGCAGCCCGACGTCGAGCAGATCGAGGAGCTCGTCGAGCAGTGCCGCGGCTCCGGACTGCCCGTCGACTTCAAGGTCGAGGGCACCCCGCGCCCGCTGCCCAGCGGCGTCGAGCTCACGGCGTACCGGATCGTGCAGGAGGCGCTCACCAACACGCGCAAGCACGGCGGCCCCAACGCCGGCGCGAGCGTGCGGCTGGTCTACTTCGACGACGGTCTCGGCCTGCTGGTCGAGGACGACGGCAAGGGCGCCCCGCACGAGCTGTACGAGGAGGGCGGCGCCGACGGACAGGGCCACGGCCTGATCGGCATGCGCGAGCGCGTCGGCATGGTCGGCGGCACGCTGGACGCGGGCCCGCGCCCCGGCGGAGGATTCCGCATCAGCGCGCTGCTCCCGCTCAAACCGGCGCACTGACACCGCCGCACGCCCCCTGTTGACACCTGTAAGAACCTGTGACACCCCATCGACAAGCCCGTATGACGGAAGAGGACCCGATGACGATCCGCGTGATGCTCGTCGACGACCAGGTGCTGCTGCGCACCGGTTTCCGGATGGTGCTCGCCGCCCAGCCGGACATGGAGGTCGTCGCCGAGGCGGGCGACGGCGTCGAGGCCCTCCAGGTGCTGCGCTCCACGGCCGTCGACGTGGTGCTGATGGACGTACGCATGCCGAAGCTGGACGGCGTGGAGACCACCCGCCGCATCTGCTCCGAGCCCGAGCCGCCCAAGGTGCTGATCCTGACCACCTTCGACCTCGACGAGTACGCCTTCTCGGGGCTGAAGGCGGGCGCCTCCGGGTTCATGCTGAAGGACGTGCCGCCCGCCGAGCTGCTCGGCGCGATCCGCTCCGTGCACAGCGGCGACGCGGTCGTGGCCCCCTCGACCACGCGCCGGCTGCTCGACCGGTTCGCGCCGATGCTGCCCGCCACCGGCGGCGAGCCCCGGCACAAGGAGCTGGAGCGGCTCACCGACCGCGAGCGCGAGGTCATGGTGCTGGTCGCCCAGGGCCTGTCCAACGGCGAGATCGCCGCCCGGCTGGTGCTGTCCGAGGCGACCGTGAAGACGCACGTCGGACGCATCCTGACCAAGCTCGGGCTCAGGGACCGGGTGCAGGTGGTCGTCCTGGCCTACGAGACCGGTCTCGTGCGGGCCGGCGGCCAGGGCTGACGGACAGGGCTGACGGGCACTTCTCGCGCCGGTACCTTCTGCGCATGCTCCTGTGGATCAACGGCCCCTTCGGGGGCGGCAAGACACAGACCGCACACGAGATCCAGCGCCGGCTTCCGGGCAGTGTCATCTGCGACCCCGAGCACGCCGGCTTCGGCCTGCGCCGCATGCTCCCGCCCGAACTGCGGGGCGACTTCCAGGAACTGGCGTCCTGGCGGGCCGGGGTCGTGGAGGTCCTCGACCTCGCTCTGACCGGGCACGACGGCGTGGTGATCGCCCCGATGACGGTCACCGACCCCGACTGCTTCGCCGAGACGGTGGGCCGTCTGCGCGAACGGGGCCACGACGTCCGCCACTTCACACTGCTCGCCGAGCGCGAGACCGTGCTGGAACGGCTGCGGGAACGCGGCTTCGGGCACCTCCTCCGGTACGTCGCCGGGAAGAACGCCGGTCTGCGCAGCGAGAGCTGGGCCGTCTCCCAGCTCGACCGCTGCCTGGAGCGGCTGCGCGAGCCGGAGTTCGCCGAGCACCTGTGGACGGACCACACCACCGTGCCCAGAACGGCCGACCGCATCGCGGTGCTGGCCGGGCTGACGCTGCGGCCCAACACCGCGGGCGCGCTGCGCAACCGGCTGAGGCAGGCGCGGGTGGGGATCCGGCACATCCGCTTCGACTGAGCCGTACGACCGTGTGGGCCGGGCCGGCCGTCCGCGGTGAGCCGCACCGCTATCTGAGGATCCCCTCCAGGAAGTCGCTGCCCAGCCGCGCCACCACGGACACGTCCAGCTGGTGCAGCACATAGCGGCCGCGCCGGCGCGTGGTGACCAGCCCCGCCTTCTTGAGCACCCCGAGGTGCCGGGATATCTCGGGGGCGGTCATGCCGTGGACCTGCGCCAGATCACTGGTGGTGTACGCGCTGCGGGCCAGGTGCCGGCACAGCCGCATGCGCACCGGATGGGACAGCGCGGTCATCCGCAGGGTGAGCTCCTCGACGGACGGCGGGCACGACGGCTCGGGCACGCCGACCGGGTAGTGGAGCAGGGGCTGCCAGCCGTGGCGGTGCAGCACGTTCAGATGGGGCCGGCCCAGGCTCGTCGGCACCAGCAGCAGGCCCTCGGCGCCGGCGGCCGTACGACCCTCGACGATCTTGTCCACGACGATCCGGCCGGCGTCCTCGTCCAGGGTCAGCGCCGGGGACACCGCGGCCAGCGCCGCCTTAAGGCCGCGGCGGCGCAGCACGTCCGTCTTGTGCCGGGCGTCCGCCGCCAGCTGGGGGCTGAGCCGGGACCATGTCTCCGCGAAGAAGGCCTCGTCGCAGTCGTGCAGGAAGCGGCGCAGCCAGGCGCGCACGGCGGGCGGGTCGTCGAGCAGGCGCCGGGTGAAGCGCACCTGCCGGGGGCCCCGGGAGGCGGCGGTCTCCAGGGCCCGGCGGCGCACCTCGGCGTTCGACAGGATGTCCGGGACGTGGGTTTCGTACTGGGCCATGCACGGGAACTCGAGGGCCGCGTCCACGAACTGCTCGTCCGTCAGCTTGTCCAGCAGGTCCAGCTCCTCGGTGAGCGTGGCTCCGGGGAGGGTTCCCCCGGGCAGCCCCGCGAACGGGAGGAACAGGTCGGAGAACGTCGTCCGCCACAGGAAGTCGGCCTCGCACATCCGGTCCGCCAGGTGCGGGTCCAGCCGCGCGGTGACTCCCGTGGTCCAGCCCTGCAGGCCGGGGTGGTGGGCCGGCTCGGACAGGGCGTGCAGCGCCATGCCGAGCTCGGCCAGGGGCGAGGGCACGAAGACGACCCTCTCCGGCCGCAGGCCCGTGACGTCGATGCTCACGCTCATGGCCCCATGGTGCACCCCACCACTGACAACGGTGCCGACGGCCGACGACACCGGGCAACCCGCCGCCACGCCGGGCAGGAAGCCCCCTCCTAGCGCCCGCTCCCACCGGGCAGCCGCGCCGCGAACCCGGCGGCCGCCTCCCGCGCGTCGTCCGCGCTCCATTCCAGCCCCGCCGACCGCACGGTCACCTCCGTGAAGGCCAGGCCGGGACCGCCCGGCTGCCAGCCCGAGGCACACAGCAGCGTGCCGGTCTCCTCGGCCTGGCGCACGGCCGTCTCGGCGAGCACCTCGGCGTCGTACGGCAGCCACAGCTGGAACTGGTGGATGTGCGGCACCTCGGGGTGCACCCGCACCCAGGGCACACCCGCCGAGGCGAAGCCCTCGCGCAGCGCGGCGGCGACCACGCGCGCGTGGCGGACGTACTCCGGCAGCCGCGGCAGCTCCCGCTCCAGGCCGATCAGCGCCGACAGCACGGTCGGGAACTGCTGGAAGACCATGCCGCCGTAGCGGTGCCGCCAGGCCTTGGCCTCCTCGACCAGGACCCCCGGGCCCGCGAGCGCCGCGCCGCCGAAACCGTCGAGGGACTTGTAGAACGACACGTACACGCTGTCGGCGAGGCCCGCGACCTCCTCCAGGGGCCGGCCGAAGTGCTCGGTGGACTCCCACAGGCGTGCCCCGTCGAAGTGGACGACCGCCTCCCGCTCACGCGCGGCGTCCACAAGCCCGGTCAGCTCCTCCCAGGCGGGCAGCAGGAAACCGGCGTCCCTGAGGGGCAGTTCCAGCATCAGCGCACCGAAGGGCTCCTCGAAGTCGCGGACCTCCGCGGCGGTCGGCAGCCGGGGCTCGGACGTCAGCCGGACCGGGCGCAGCCCGCTGACCAGGCTGAAGGCGTCCCGTTCGTGCACCTCGGGGTGGGACAGACCGTGCAGCGCGACCGTGGGCGTGCCCGTGCGGCCCGCCCAGCAGCGCAGCGCCACCTGCTGGGCCATGGTGCCGGTCGGGAAGAACGCCGCCGCCTCCTGGCCCAGCAGCCCGGCGACGCGCTCCTCCAGGGCCTCCACGATCCGGTCGCCGTACATGTCCGCGCGCTCGTCCAGGTCGTACACACCGGGCGCGGCCTCCTGCAGCCATGCGAGCCGCGCGCGGACCGAGTCGCCGAAGCCGGGCCGCGACAGCACACGCGCGTGCGGGTACACGGCCTCGCGCCGGTCGCGCAGCCGCTCCGCGGCCGATCGTGTGCCCTGCTCGCCCTCGGGTCCCGCCACGTCGCTCATGCCCCGGATGATGCCGTCTCCGTGCGACGCGGCACCGGTATTTCACCGCCCGCGCACGCGCCGCGGACCGCGTGGCGAAACCCACAGCCTGTGGACGACCGGACACCCCTCGAACCGATCGCGTTAACATGACGAGAAATCGTCCGGTACCCCGAGCGGACTGGAACGGGAAGGCCACCGTCGCGTGAGTACAGTCCAACAACCAGACCCCAAGGACCGCCCCGCGCGGCTCACCGTGGGCGTCGTCGGCGCAGGCCGCGTGGGCCCCGCGCTCGCCGCGTCCCTGCAGCTCGCCGGGCACCGGCCGGTGGCCGTCTCCGCGGTCTCCGACGCCTCCCGGCGCCGGGCCGCGGACATGCTGCCCGACGTGCCGGTCATGCCGCCCGCCGAGGTGCTCCAGCGCGCCGACCTGGTGCTGCTCACCGTCCCCGACGACACCCTGCCCGGCCTGGTCCAGGGCCTCGCCGACACCGGCGCCGTACGCCCGGGACAGCTCCTCGTGCACACCTCCGGCCGCTACGGCGCCAAGGTGCTCGACCCGGCCCTGCGCGCGGGCGGGCTGCCGCTGGCCCTGCACCCGGCGATGACGTTCACCGGCACACCCGTCGACGTACAGCGCCTGGCCGGCTGCTCGTTCGGCGTGACCGCGCCCGAGGAGCTGCGGCTGGCCGCCGAGGCCCTGGTGATCGAGATGGGCGGCGAGCCGGAGTGGATCGCCGAGGACAACCGCCCGCTGTACCACGCGGCCCTCGCCCTCGGCGCCAACCACCTGGTCACCCTGGTCGCCCAGTCCATGGAGCTGCTGCGCACCGCCGGTGTCGCCGCCCCCGACCGGATGCTCGGCCCGCTGCTGGGCGCCGCCCTGGACAACGCCCTGCGCTCCGGCGACGCGGCCCTGACCGGCCCGGTCGCGCGCGGAGACGCGGGCACGGTCGCCGCACATGTGAGCGAGCTGCGCAGGCACGCGCCCGCCACGGTCACCGGCTACCTCGCGATGGCCCGCGCGACCGCCGACCGCGCGCTCGCGTCCGGCCTGCTGAGGCCGGAGCTCGCCGAGGACCTGCTCGGGGTACTCGCCAACGAGGCCAAGAGCTACGGCGCCGAAGGAGACGCCCGATGACCACCACCCTGCTGCGCACCGCCGCCGAACTGTCCGCACGCGCGCGGGTGGGCCGCCGCGCCGTGGTGATGACCATGGGCGCCCTGCACGAGGGCCACGCCACCCTGATCCGCACCGCGCGCGAGGTCGCCGGACCGCAGGGCGAGGTCGTCGTCACCGTCTTCGTCAACCCGCTGCAGTTCGGCAAGGGCGAGGACCTCGACCGCTACCCGCGCACCCTGGACGCCGACCTGAAGGTCTGTGAGCAGGCCGGGGCCGACGTCGTGTTCGCGCCGTCGGTCGAGGAGGTCTACCCCGGCGGCGAGCCGCAGGTGCGCATCACGGCGGGCCCGATGGGCGAGCGCCTGGAGGGTGCCTCCCGGCCCGGCCACTTCGACGGCATGCTCACCGTCGTCGCCAAGCTGCTCCACCTGACGCGGCCCGACGTGGCGTTCTTCGGGCAGAAGGACGCCCAGCAGCTCGCCCTGATCCGGCGCATGGTGCGCGACCTGAACTTCGGCGTGGACATCGTCGGCGTGCCGACCGTGCGCGAGGAGGACGGCCTGGCGCTGTCCAGCCGCAACCGCTATCTGTCCCCGGCGGAGCGGCGCACCGCGCTCGCGCTGTCCCGCGCGCTGTTCGCAGGCCGCGACCGGCACGCCGCTCAGGAGGCACTGCGCGCGCGTGCCATGGCCGTGCCCGCCACCCACGCGCGTGCCGAGGCGCTCAGCGCCATAGGGGAGTCCCGCGCGGCCGCCGACGCGCACGCCGTCGCCCAGGCCGTGCCCGGCGCCGCCTCCGCCGTCCGCGCGGCCGCCCGCCTGGTCCTGGACGAGGCAGCCCGGGTGGACCCGCCGCTGGAGCTGGACTACCTCGCGCTCGTCGACCCGGCCGACTTCACCGAGATCGACGACGACTTCACCGGCGAGGCGGTCCTCGCCGTCGCCGCCCGGGTCGGCACGACCCGGCTGATCGACAATCTGCCCCTCACCTTCGGAGCCGCCTCGTGAGCAGCACAGGCATACGACTGCACGCGCCCGCGCCGGGCTGGTCGATCGACGCCGACGTGGTCGTGGTGGGCTCCGGCGTGGCGGGGCTGACGGCGGCCCTGCGCTGCGAGGCCGCCGGGCTGACCACGGTCGTGGTCACCAAGGCCCGCCTCGACGACGGCTCCACCCGCTGGGCCCAGGGCGGCATCGCCGCGGCCCTCGGCGAGGGCGACACCCCCGAGCAGCACCTGGACGACACCCTCGTCGCGGGCGCCGGCCTGTGCGACGAGGAGGCGGTGCGCATCCTCGTCACCGAGGGCCCCGACGCCGTACGCCGGCTGATCGCGACCGGCGCCGCGTTCGACACCGACGACGAGGGCGGCATCGAGCTGACCCGCGAGGGCGGCCACCACCGCCGCCGGATCGCCCACGCGGGCGGCGACGCGACCGGCGCGGAGATCTCCCGTGCGCTCGTCGAGGCGGTACGCGCGCGTGGGGTGCGCACCGTCGAGAACGCGCTCGTCCTCGACCTGCTGACCGACGCCGACGGCCGCACCGCCGGGGTCACCCTGCATGTGATGGGCGAGGGCCAGCACGACGGTGTGGGCGCCGTGCACGCGCCCGCCGTGGTCCTGGCGACCGGCGGCATGGGCCAGGTCTTCTCCGCCACCACCAACCCGTCCGTGTCCACCGGCGACGGCGTCGCCCTCGCCCTGCGCGCGGGCGCGGAGGTCTCCGACCTCGAATTCGTGCAGTTCCACCCGACCGTGCTGTTCCTCGGCCCCGACGCGGAGGGCCAGCAGCCGCTGGTCTCCGAGGCCGTGCGCGGCGAGGGCGCGCACCTGGTCGACGCCGACGGCGTGCGCTTCATGGTCGGGCAGCACGAGCTGGCCGAGCTGGCCCCGCGCGACATCGTCGCCAAGGGCATCATGCGCCGCATGCAGGAGCAGGGCGCCGAGCACATGTACCTCGACGCCCGGCACTTCGGCGCCGAGATGTGGGAGCACCGCTTCCCGACGATCCTCGCCGCCTGCCGCGCCCACGGCATCGACCCGGTCACCGAGCCCATCCCGGTCGCCCCGGCCGCCCACTACGCCTCCGGCGGCGTGCGCACCGACTCCACCGGCCGTACGACCGTGCCCGGCCTGTACGCGTGCGGCGAGGTCGCCTGCACCGGCGTGCACGGCGCCAACCGGCTCGCCTCCAACTCCCTCCTGGAGGGCCTGGTCTACGCCGAGCGCATCGCCGCCGACATCGCCGCGAGCCACGCGGAGAACTCCCTGTACGCGCGCGTGCCCGAACCCGTGCCCTACCCGGAGACGCCGGAGCACCCCCTCCAGCCCGCCGAGGCCCGGTTCGCCATCCAGCGGATCATGACCGCCGGCGCGGGCGTCCTGCGCTCGGCCGACTCCCTCCAGCAGGCCGCCGAGCAGCTCCAGCGGCTGCACAGCGAGGCCCGCGACGCCCTCGACGAGAACGGCAAGACCGCCGAGCCCGGCGTCGACACCTGGGAGGCCACCAACCTCCTGTGCGTGGGCCGCGTCCTGGTCGAGGCCGCCCGGCTGCGTCAGGAGACCCGCGGCTGCCACTGGCGCGAGGACGCCGCCGACCGCGACGACGCGAACTGGCGCCGCCACATCGTCGTACGGCTGAATCCGGACCGCACGCTCGCCGTACACACCACCGACACCCCAGACTTTCCCCCGACCCGGCAGCACCGGCCCTCTCAGGAGCAGTGACAGAAGTGAGCGACACCCACCTTCCCCTCGCCGACGAAGGCGGCTGCGGCGACGGCTGCGCCTGCGGCGACGCGGAGTACCTGGAGAGCGGGCTCGACCCCGCCCTCGCCCAGCTGCTGGCCGACGCCGGGCTCGATCCCGTAGAGGTCGAGGACATCGCCAACGTGGCCATCCAGGAGGACCTGGCCGGCGGCGTCGACGTGACGACGGTCGCGACCATCCCCGAGGACGCGGTCGCCACCGCCGACTTCGTCGCCCGCGAGGCGGGCACCGTGGCGGGTCTCAGGGTCGCCGAGGCGGTCGTGTCGATCGTCGCCACCGACGAGTTCGAGGTCGAGCGGCACGTCGAGGACGGCGACCGCGTGGAGGCCGGGCAGAAGCTGCTGTCGATCACCACCCGCACCCGCGACCTGCTCACCGCCGAGCGCAGCGCGCTCAACCTGCTGTGCCGGCTGTCCGGCATCGCCACCGCCACGCGCGCGTGGGCCGACGCCCTGGAGGGCACCACGGCACGCGTGCGTGACACCCGCAAGACCACGCCGGGCCTGCGCTCCCTGGAGAAGTTCGCCGTGCGCTGCGGCGGCGGCGTCAACCACCGCATGTCCCTGTCGGACGCGGCCCTGGTCAAGGACAACCACGTCGTCGCGGCAGGCGGCGTCGCCCCGGCCTTCAAGGCCGTACGGGAGGCGTTCCCGGACGTGCCGATCGAGGTCGAGGTCGACACCCTGCACCAGCTGCGCGAGGTCGTCGACGCGGGCGCGGACCTGATCCTGCTGGACAACTTCACCCCCGGCGAGTGCGAGGAGGCCGTCGCCCTGGTGCACGGCCGCGCCGCGCTGGAGGCGTCGGGCCGGCTCACCCTGGACAACGCCAAGGCGTACGCCGACACCGGTGTGGACTACCTCGCGGTCGGGGCCCTGACCCACTCCTCGCCGATCCTCGACATCGGCCTGGACCTGCGAGCGGCGGAGTAGGGGAGCGGGGACCGGCCATGCTGCTGACGATCGACGTAGGCAACACGCACACCGTGCTCGGCCTGTTCGACGGCGAGGACATCGTCGAGCACTGGCGGATCTCGACCGACGCCCGCCGCACGGCCGACGAGATGGCCGTGCTGCTGCAGGGCCTGATGGGCATGCACCCGCTGCTCGGCGACGAGCTGGGCGACGGCATCGACGGCATCGCCATCTGCGCGACCGTCCCCTCGGTCCTGCACGAGCTGCGCGAGGTCACCCGCCGCTACTACGGCGACGTCCCCGCGGTCCTGGTCGAGCCCGGTGTGAAGACGGGCGTGCCGATCCTCACCGACAACCCCAAGGAGGTCGGCGCGGACCGCATCATCAACGCGGTCGCCGCCGTCGACCTCTACGGCGGCCCGGCGATCGTCGTCGACTTCGGTACGGCGACGACGTTCGACGCGGTCTCCGCGCGCGGGGAGTACGTCGGCGGGGTCATCGCGCCCGGCATCGAGATCTCCGTCGAGGCCCTCGGCGTCAAGGGCGCCCAGCTGCGCAAGATCGAGGTGGCCCGGCCGCGGAGCGTCATCGGCAAGAACACGGTCGAGGCGATGCAGGCGGGCATCGTGTACGGCTTCGCCGGGCAGGTCGACGGCGTGGTCAGCCGGATGGCGCGGGAGCTGGCGGAGGACCCCGAGGACGTGACGGTGATCGCGACCGGGGGGCTCGCTCCCATGGTGCTGGGCGAGTCGTCGGTGATCGACGAGCACGAGCCGTGGCTGACGCTCATCGGGCTGCGGCTGGTGTACGAGCGGAACGTGGCGCGTATGTGAGTCGGGTGACTCCACAGGGCTGGGTGAGTGGCTCGGCCGTGTCACACACGCCTAAACAGTCCTGTTTGTCTGATTAGCGCGTATTGTCGCCGCATGCCCACGCCATACGGATCCCGCGGCGGCATGGCGTTCGGCGCGGAGGAGCTGCGTGTGCTCCGCCGTGCTCTCGCCCTCGCCCTCCATCCCCGTCCCGCCTCCGCCCAGGACGTCCAGGACTGCCATCGCCTCGCCGCCTCGCTCGACGAGGCGCTGCGGGAGGGGGCCCGGCTGCGGGCGTTCCTGGTGGCCGACCTGGCCCGCTACCGCGCCGCCCTGCCCGGCACCGCGGCCGGCTACCTCGCGCTGCTGGAGGAGGTGCTGGCGGCGGGGCACCGCCCGGAGCCCGACGACCTCGCCGCGCTGCGCGCCCTGCGCGGCAATCCCGTCGCCGCGGCCCTGCTGGAACGCTGCCAGGTGCTCGCGGAGCAGGACGTACGGGCCCGTCTCGCCCGGCGCGCCGTCGCCCCGGTCGGCGCAGGAGCGCCGCTGGTGCCGGCGTCCCGCACCCGCCTCCTCGCCCTGCCGGGCGGCCGCGCGGCGGAGGACGCCGCGCGGGGGGCCGAGCGCAAGCCGGGGGAGAAGCCCGCCGAGCGGCCCGCGCGGGAGCCCGCCGCCCCCAGGCCGGGCCCCGGGACGCCCGAGCCCGCCCGCCGGCCCGTCCCCACCCCGGGTGAGGTCTTCCCGCGGCGCAGACCGCCGCAGCCGCCCGCGAACCCGCCGCAGCAGCTGGCCGCGGGCTAGACCCCCCGCGCGTGTCCCGCTCCACCCCGGGGCGGGCACACGCGTGTGCGTGGCTACCCTGGATTCATGGACTACCTCTCCGCGCTGCTGCCCCCGGTCGTGATGGCCGTGTTCTTCATCGGCGTGATCCGGGTGATCGTGAAGACCCAGGGCGGCGCCCAGAAGGCCAAGGAGGACGCGGCCGTCGACGCGGCGCTCAAGCGGGTGGAGAGCGCCCGCCCGGCCACGGGCGCCGACGCCTGAGCCTCGGGCGCACCACATCGGCGTACGACTCGCCGAGGCCCGCCGGCCGGCGGGCCGCTCGATGAGCCGTACGCCCTTTTTGTTGCGGTTTGACGGCCATCGCGCACGTCCGTCACGCGATCGCCGTGATCTCCCACTATTGTCTGAGCTGTGCCTCGCCCATTGGGAGAACTCGAAGACGCGGTCATGACGCGGGTGTGGAAGTGGAACCGCCCGGTGACCGTTCGAGAAGTCCTCGAAGACCTTCAGCAGGAACGGTCGATCGCCTACACCACGGTGATGACCGTTTTGGACAATCTCCATCAGAAGGGCTGGGTCCGCCGCGAGGCGGAAGGCCGGGCCTATCGATATGAGGCGGTCTCCACGCGCGCCGCCTACGCGGCCGCCCTGATGAACGACGCCTGGGCGCAGAGCGACAACCCCGCGGCCGCTCTCGTCGCGTTCTTCGGGATGATGAGCGACGAACAGCGGCAGGCTCTCACGGACGCCGTACGGATCGTCCAAGGACCGGAATCCGCCGAACCCGCGGAACCCGCCGAACCCGTGCGGCCCGTCGAACCGGCCGAAGAGAGGGCCGGGGACAACCCCGGCTCGGCGCCGGAGGGCGACGGGCGATAGCGTCCGCTCATGTCAGCAGCCAGTCCCGAAGTCTCCGCTAAAGCCATCACCGTCCGGCGGGCCCGGACCAGCGATGTTCCCGCCGTGCGCCGACTCCTTGACGCCTACGTCCGAGACGGCATCCTGCTCGACAAAGCGACCGTGACGCTTTACGAGGACATCCAGGAGTTCTGGGTCGCGGAACGCGACGACAACGCCGAGGTGGTCGGCTGCGGTGCGCTGCACGTCATGTGGGAAGACCTCGCGGAAGTCCGCACCCTCGCCGTGCGGCCCGGCCTGAAGGGCGCCGGCGTCGGCCACCGCGTGCTGGAGAAGTTGCTGGAGACCGCGCGCTGGCTCGGCGTTCGGCGCGTTTTCTGCCTGACCTTCGAAGTCGACTTCTTCGGCCGGCACGGCTTCGTGGAGATCGGTGAGACGCCCGTCGACACCGATGTCTACGCGGAGCTGCTGCGTTCTTACGACGAGGGCGTCGCGGAGTTCCTCGGTCTCGAACGAGTGAAACCGAACACCTTGGGCAACAGCCGGATGCTTCTGCATCTGTGATCGTCCCCCGGGTCTATGCCCGGTCTATGCCCCGGGTATGTCACGAGGTATGCGCGAGAGTATCCCCAGGGGTATGCCGCCGGCTAAGGCGGCGGTATTCTTACCGATCCCCTCGCGCCGGGTTCCCCTATGTCCGAAACGCGCATGTTTCCGCGGCGGAGCGGGCCGGCGGTGCTCTCCCGGGGGTTTGTGTTTTTCCAGCAAAAGCGGTTTGCTTTCCGACGTACTGCAGTACTGCATATAAGAGGGGGCGGCGAAACGGCGGACGCCCGACCCCCGGCCCTCACGTTATCGATGAAAGGAAATCCGGTGGCACAGAAGGTTCAGGTCCTTCTTGTCGACGACCTCGACGGCGGCGAGGCCGACGAGACCGTGACGTTCGCGCTGGACGGCAAGACGTACGAGATCGATCTCACGACTGCCAATGCGGACAAGCTGCGCAGCCTTCTCGACCCCTACGTGAAGGGTGGCCGGCGCACCGGGGGCCGCGCTTCGGGTGGCCGTGGAAAGACGCGCGCCGCTTCCGGCGGTGGCAGCCAGGACACCGCGGCGATCCGCGCGTGGGCGAAGGAGAACGGTTACGAGGTCAACGACCGCGGCCGGGTTCCCGCGTCGATTCGTGAGGCCTACGAGAAGGCCAACGGCTGAGCACCCGCTCGCCGCAGCCGGATCCGGTGGCACTGCGTGGCCACCGTGTCCACCACCCGCACGAGAGCGGGGGCGTCCTGTACGCCCCCCAGGGCCGACAGCGTCGGCAACGAGGCCTCGACCTCGCAGCCCGGTACGGGGGGCCGCAGCCAAGCGGCCCCCTGCAGCGAACCGGGCCTCGCCCCTGAGGGGCCCGCGGCGACCGCGTCCGGCCCGACGGGCGGCGGAGCCGGGATGAGCCCGCCCGGACCGATCGGTACGACGTCCGGTGCCAGCGCGCCCCACTCCAGCCAGTCCAGCAGCCCCGGCAGCTCCTCCGCGCTGCCCGCGGCCGCCAGCAGCCACATGCGCCCGCCGCACACGGCCACCGGGGAACCGGGCCGCAGATGCCGAAGCGCGGCGGTTCCGGCCTCCATCGGTACGTCCAGGACGTCGAAGCGCAGACCTACGGAAAGTAGTACCGGATCGCCGGGCACTGTCGCCCAGCCCAGTTCGTTCTCGTACCACCGCCGGACATGGGCGCTCGCCTCGGGTGCCCGGCGGGGGAGCGGGACCGTCACGGACGCCTCGGGCGCCGGGGTCGCCGGAGGGACTGCGCCAACCATGCCAGGTGCAACCGCCGAAACGGCCCCCAAGTTACGCTGGGTGCCCCGACGTGTGCGAAGAGTGCGGAAAGAGGGGGCGCGTGGGCGTGCGGGGAGACGCAAGGTTGTTCGCCCGTAGCGGAGGGAACGGGGGTGCACGGCATGGACCGTCCGTCGCAGCGGGTAAGACATCCCTAGTGAGAGGGGGCGACGCGCGGGAAAGGACGTCTCACGTTCGCCATGGGCGTAGTGGCGACTGGGGTAACTGCCTGGCCTGCGGGAACATCGTCTCGCACCATCGGGTTGGAGCAGATGTCGGCGTCAGGGGTCAGGAGGCCATCGACGGTGTCGGCAGTTGGAATGAGCGGTCCCCGCTTGCGGGACTAAGCTGCGGAAGGACAGGGAGGGGAAGTTCCCCTTACTGCCTGACCGCTCTGAGGAGCGATTAACGATGTTCGAGAGGTTCACCGACCGCGCGCGGCGGGTTGTCGTCCTGGCTCAGGAAGAAGCCCGGATGCTCAACCACAACTACATCGGCACCGAGCACATCCTCCTGGGCCTGATCCACGAGGGTGAGGGTGTCGCCGCCAAGGCCCTTGAGAGCCTCGGGATTTCGCTCGAGGCGGTCCGCCAGCAGGTGGAGGAGATCATCGGCCAGGGCCAGCAGGCGCCCTCGGGCCACATCCCCTTCACCCCCCGTGCCAAGAAGGTGCTGGAGCTGTCGCTCCGCGAGGCGCTTCAGCTGGGCCACAACTACATCGGCACGGAGCACATCCTGCTCGGCCTGATCCGTGAGGGCGAGGGCGTCGCCGCCCAGGTCCTGGTCAAGCTGGGCGCAGATCTCAACCGAGTGCGGCAGCAGGTGATCCAGCTGCTCTCCGGTTACCAGGGCAAGGAGACCGCCGCCGCCGGCGGTCCTGCCGAGGGCACCCCCTCCACGTCCCTGGTCCTCGACCAGTTCGGCCGGAACCTCACCCAGGCCGCTCGTGAGTCCAAGCTCGACCCGGTCATCGGGCGCGAGAAGGAGATCGAGCGGGTCATGCAGGTGCTGTCCCGCCGGACCAAGAACAACCCGGTCCTGATCGGTGAGCCCGGCGTCGGCAAGACCGCCGTCGTCGAGGGCCTCGCCCAGGCCATCGTCAAGGGCGAGGTGCCCGAGACCCTCAAGGACAAGCACCTCTACACCCTGGACCTCGGCGCGCTGGTCGCCGGCTCCCGGTACCGCGGTGACTTCGAGGAGCGCCTGAAGAAGGTCCTCAAGGAGATCCGCACCCGCGGCGACATCATCCTGTTCATCGACGAGCTGCACACGCTGGTCGGTGCGGGCGCCGCCGAGGGCGCGATCGACGCCGCGAGCATCCTGAAGCCGATGCTGGCGCGCGGTGAGCTCCAGACCATCGGTGCGACGACGCTGGACGAGTACCGCAAGCACCTGGAGAAGGACGCGGCCCTGGAGCGCCGCTTCCAGCCCATCCAGGTCGCCGAGCCGTCCCTGCCGCACACGATCGAGATCCTCAAGGGTCTGCGCGACCGGTACGAGGCCCACCACCGCGTGTCCATCACGGACGAGGCGCTGGTCCAGGCCGCGACCCTCGCCGACCGCTACATCTCGGACCGCTTCCTGCCGGACAAGGCGATCGACCTGATCGACGAGGCCGGTTCCCGGATGCGCATCCGCCGGATGACCGCGCCGCCGGACCTGCGCGAGTTCGACGAGAAGATCGCCGGTGTCCGCCGGGACAAGGAGTCCGCGATCGACTCGCAGGACTTCGAGAAGGCCGCCTCCCTCCGCGACAAGGAGAAGCAGCTCCTGGCCGCCAAGGCCAAGCGGGAGAAGGAGTGGAAGGCCGGCGACATGGACGTCGTCGCCGAGGTCGACGGCGAGCTGATCGCCGAGGTCCTCGCCACGGCGACCGGCATCCCGGTCTTCAAGCTGACCGAGGAGGAGTCGTCCCGCCTGCTGCGCATGGAGGACGAGCTCCACAAGCGGGTCATCGGCCAGAACGACGCCGTCAAGGCGCTGTCCAAGGCGATCCGCCGTACCCGCGCCGGTCTGAAGGACCCGAAGCGTCCGGGTGGCTCGTTCATCTTCGCCGGCCCCTCCGGTGTCGGTAAGACCGAGCTGTCCAAGGCGCTCGCCGAGTTCCTCTTCGGCGACGAGGACGCGCTGATCTCCCTCGACATGTCGGAGTTCAGCGAGAAGCACACGGTCTCGCGTCTCTTCGGTTCGCCCCCCGGCTACGTGGGCTACGAGGAGGGCGGCCAGCTGACCGAGAAGGTCCGCCGCAAGCCGTTCTCCGTCGTCCTCTTCGACGAGGTCGAGAAGGCCCACCCGGACATCTTCAACTCGCTGCTGCAGATCCTGGAGGACGGTCGCCTGACCGACTCCCAGGGCCGGGTCGTGGACTTCAAGAACACGGTCATCATCATGACGACCAACCTCGGCACCCGGGACATCTCCAAGGGCTTCAACCTGGGCTTCGCCGCCCAGGGCGACACGAAGACCAACTACGAGCGGATGAAGAACAAGGTCTCGGACGAGCTCAAGCAGCACTTCCGGCCCGAGTTCCTCAACCGTGTCGACGACGTGGTCGTCTTCCCGCAGCTGACCCAGGCCGACATCCTGCGGATCGTCGACCTGATGATCAGCAAGGTGGACGAGCGCCTGAAGGACCGGGACATGGGCATCGAGCTCTCCCAGTCCGCCAAGGAGCTGCTGTCCAGGAAGGGCTACGACCCCGTGCTGGGCGCCCGGCCGCTGCGCCGGACCATCCAGCGCGAGATCGAGGACTCGCTGTCGGAGAAGATCCTCTTCGGCGAGCTGCGTCCCGGTCACATCGTCGTCGTGGACACCGAGGGCGAGGGCGAGACCCAGACCTTCACCTTCCGCGGCGAGGAGAAGTCCTCCCTCCCCGACGTCCCGCCGATCGAGCAGGCGGCCGGTGGGGCCGGACCCAACCTGAGCAAGGACGCCTGACCCTACGGGTTGAGCCGTAGAAGGGGCCGGTGCCGTCAAGGCACCGGCCCCTTTGGCGTGCCCAGGGTCAGAAGGGCAGGTGGTCGAAGCGCGCCTGCGGAAAGATCGCCTTCAGCTCAGGGACGTCGCTCCCCCTCGCGATATCGGGCAGCCTGACTCGGCGCACCCCCTTCAGGGGCGGGATCGAGTCGAGGGTGTGAGCGGGAGCATCGGGGAGGCCGCGGAGCGTGACCGTTTCGAGCATCGGCAGAGCCGCGATCTCCGCCCAGTCCGCAGGGGAGAGCACTCCTGCGTCCAGGTCCAGTTCCTTCAGCGTGTGCCAGGCCCGCAGTCCCCGCAGAGGGCCGGGCCGGCTCCTGCCCTCTCCCGAGAGGGAGAGGTACTCCAGAGGGGCCTTGATCGGCAGGAGATCGGTGAGCTGCCTGTCCGCGGGAAGCCGTCGCAGGGAGAGGCGTCGCAGCGAACGCAGCGCGCTGAGACCGGTGACGTCCGCTTCGCTGTCCAGCCTCAGCGTGGTCAGCGGCAGCTCCGCCAGAGCCGCCAGGTTCGAGACGCCGCCGCACTCCAGGATCTGGAGACCGGACAGCGACGGGAAGTCCCTCAGTGCCGACAGGTCGACGATCCCCTGAAGAAAGATCAGACTCAGGTGCTCCACCGGAGTCGGGGCCAGGAGGTGCAGGCTCCCGGCGTCGAGCGCCTGGAGCGTCAGCGCCCACCACGGGCGCATCAGCCGCACCGCCGACACCTGCTCCGACGCCGTGCACGTGAGGATCAACCGGTCCCGGTCGAGGTGGTCCAGCACTTCGACGGCGTATCGCTCGGTGTCGAACCGGTGCCACGTCCCCACCAGCTGCCGCCGTACGCCCAGCGCGGCGTGTCCGCGGAACCGGCGCAGTACGGCCAGGGCCGCGTCCGGCTCCTCGGCAGCCAGCAGGGAAGCGGTCACCGTCACCGCCAGGGCTTCCTCGTCGGCCAGCCCCTCCGGCCCCGGCAGCAGCTCCAGGGCGAGAGGCCCGGCCTCGGCGAGGGCCTTGGCGTCCTGCGTCGTACGCGGCGGAATCAGCTCCGAGGCCCGCTTCTCCACCTCCGCCCGTACCCCCGCATCCAGCGCCGGCGCGTGTTCCAGGCACGCCAGGGCCAGAAGGGTCAGGCGGGGGTTCTCCCGCGCCAGGAGCTGCCCTAGGACCGAGGCTCGCTCGCGGGGGCGGGCGTGTGCGACGGCCAGGCGGATGACGTCCTCCCACTGGGTGTCGCCGGCGTGGCTGACCAGGACGTCGAGGTGACCCTCCGCCACCGCGTACCGCGCGCCCAGGTAGTCCTGGAAGGTGCGGTGGACGAAGTCGACGACGCCCTCGGCCGGGCGGCGGAGCAGGCCGCTGCGGAGCAGGAGCTGGGAGAGGACCGAGCGGGCGTCCGCCCCGCCCGGCGCGGCGATCGTCGGGAGGCAGCGCTCCACGATGCCCTGCGCCGTGTCCACGTCCATCTCCGTGCGCCCGCTCAGCACCAGCGCGTACGCCAGGCGTTGCAGCAGCTCCAGCTGCGCCTCCTCGCCCAGCTCAGGGGCGTCCACCGCGCCCATGCCCCGCTCCCGGTCCCGGCGGGCCAGCAGCATCGTCAGGGCGGCGTCGTAGAGCTCCTTGCGGCCGGTCGGGAGGTAGCCCCGGCGTTCGCGGTGCAGGGCGCAGATCAGGCCGCACATCAGCGGGTTCGTGGCGAGGCGGGCGAGGTCGCGTTTCACCCGGAGCGAGTCCAGCAGAGGGCCCTCGTACTCCGGGGCCCGCGCTGCCGTGTGCCAGCGCCGCACGAAGGTCGCGACCTCCCCGCGCCGCATCGGGGCCAGCAGCAGCTCACGGAAGCCCTCGGAGGCCAGCCAGTCCTGCCGTACCGCCGTGGGGCGGGAGGTGAGCAGCCAGCGGTTGCCGGGGAACGCGCGGATCAGGTCCATCAGCCAGTCGCGGGCGCGGTGGCGGTCGGGTGCGGGGATCTCGTCGAGGCCGTCGACCAGGATCAGGCCCCGCCCGGCCGACAGGACGCGGTCCGCCCAGCCGTCCGGGGCGGACAGGGGACAGCCCACCGCCGGCAGGAAGTCGGCCGGCGAGGGGAGCGCCGGGCGGCGGATCAGGGTCCGCAGCGGGAGCACGTAGGGGATCTGCGCCCCGTCCCGTGCCGCGGTGACCGCCAGCCACTGGACCAGCGTGGTCTTGCCGGAGCCCGCGTCGCCGCGCAGCAGCACGCGGTCCTGGTCGCGCAGGGCCTGCTCGGCCGGGAGGTGGACCGGGACGGAGGACGGGGGCTCGCCGGAGCGGGTCTCCTCCGCCGTGGCCGTCGCCTCCAGGCTCAGGTAGGCCACCTCCAGCGGCCAGCGGTCGGGGGAGTCGCGCAGGTCGAGGCCGTAGATGGTGATGTGGTTGTGGCGGTCGGCGACGTACGGCAGGTAGCGGCGTTCGAAGGAGGTGTCCGTCGCCGGCGGGCGGGGGGTGCGGGCGAGCAGTTCGTCGACCTTGGCGATCAGGGCGGCCTGGTCCCGCGACTGTTCCACCAGGGTGCGGGCGACGAAGGTGGACCGCCGGGTGAAGAACTCCAGGATGTGCAGACAGGCCCACTCGGTCGCCGAGTCGAGGAAGTGCGCGGAGTCCGTGGACAGGCCGTCGGGCTCGCCGCGCAGACGGGCCGCCAGCTCGCGGTGGCCCAGCCGTACGGCCTGCACGTCGTCCATGTCCAGGTCCCCGAGGGCCAGCAGCCGGCGGGTGAGGGCGTACGTGACCGCGTCCGTCTCGTCGTACGGGAAGGGCGGCTCGCCGGGTGACTCCACGGCTCGTTCCACGAGCTGAGCGGCCAGTCGTGAGACGTCCTTCTCGGTCAGCGTGCGCTTCTCGCCCTTGAAGGAGACCAGCGAGGAGAGGCGGACCGGCTTGTCGACCAGGCCGGCGCCCGGGCCGTCCGACCGGAAGAGCCTCTTCACCAGCGGGGCGATCATCGAGGACGCGAGTCTGCCGCCCAGTACCGCCGGTTCCATCTCCGACTCACCCCCGTCGTCGTACGCAACGAGGGTGAGGCTACCCGGAGTTGCCGCTACCGGGTCAGGACAGCTGACCGTCGTAGTCCGGCAGCTTGTACGTCTTCTCGGCGTGGCCGCCGGAGAGGTCGGTGGCGCTGTTGCCGATGTTCGCGATGATCGTGTAGCCCTGCTTCTCGATGGCGACGCGCTGGGCGGTCTTGTAGTCGGCGACGTTCTTGAACAGGTCGAAGAAGCCGCGCACGCGCAGGCCGGTGACCTCGTAGCCGCGGTACTCCAGGTTCCACTCGGTGGGCGCGTAGATGATGCCGGGGCGGGCGGTGACGAAGAACAGGTCGACGCCGTGCTCCTGGGCGTACTCGGCGACCTCCAGGACCGGGCTGTTGGCCGGCTGGGGGTAGCTGAAGCCGAAGTCGGTCTCCAGGACGGTGTTGTCGACGTCGAAGACGATCGCCTGCTTCTCGCCGGGCCTCGGGTCCGCGATCCGCTGCCGGAGGTCGGGCAGCGCCCGGTCCATCACGGCCCGGCAGTCCCGCTGCCAGGTGGCGTAGTCGACGTCCGCGGCCGTGGCGCCGGCGGTCGCGGCCGCGGCGCCGACGTCCGCGGTCGTGGCGCGGGCGGGGGTGGCCAGGGCCAGCAGGGCGGCCGCGGTGGCGGCTGTCGCGGCGGCGCGACGTATGCCGGGGAGTCGTCCGGTCATCAGTGGGGGGTCCTCTCACGCGCGTACGGCGTCCCGTACACAACCGACGTGTCGTGAGCATGCTCGCGTCAATGAGTGGCGTCGAGGGGTCCGGCAGGTTACCGGCCGGTAGGCCGGGCGCGAACGGCGTAGCCCCCGTCACATCCGCAGGTCAGCGCGGTGGGCCCGCCGGTGACATGCCGCACAGGTGATTTGTCCGTTACTAGGGGGAATAGTGGCGATCTTGGCGGTTGAAAGCCGGACATCCGGTGCGGTGCTCGGGGTGCCTGACCCGCGCGCTGGGTGATTCGTCCTGAATGGGGGCTCTGTCAAGGAAGCGTGATATTCCGACCGAGGTACTAGCTTCCGTCGTAGATCACACGTTTGGGGGTTGATGGGCGATCCGGTTACCAAGGGATAGCCATCCGGACGCCGCTCGGTGCCGGGTGGTTCTCATGTCCCCCACCGCACGAGGTTTCGATGTCGCAGCGCTTCACGTCCCGCTCCCTCCGTCCGTCCAAGCTCCGCACCCGCGCCGCCGTCCTGGCCGCCGGGCTGGGAGTGTCGGTCGCGATGGGGACCGGGGTCGCGATGGCCGCGGACACCGGCGTGTCCGCCAGTGCCGCGAGCGCCGCCGGTGCCGTTCAGGCGCAGGCCGCCGCCCAGGCCAAGGCCGCCGAGGCCGCCAAGACCGCGGCCGCCGCCAAGGCCGCCGCCGCCAAGGCCGCAGCCGCGAAGAAGGCGGCCGCTCAGAAGGCCGCCGCGCAGCAGGCCGCGGCCAAGAAGGCCGCCGCGAAGAAGGCCGCCGCCAAGAAGGCGGTCTCCTGGGTCGCGCCGGTGAAGCACTACACCAAGTCCGCGAGCTTCGCCCAGGCCGGCGGCATGTGGCAGTCCACCCACAGCGGCCAGGACTTCGCCGTGCCGAGCGGCACCCCGGTCGTCGCCGCGCACGGCGGCACCGTGGTCAAGGCCGGCGGCAACGGTGCCGGTGACGGTCCCGCGTACGGCAACGCCATCGTCATCAAGCACGCCAACGGCACGTACTCGCAGTACGCCCACCTCTCCCGCGTCGACGTCAAGATCGGCCAGATCGTCGCCACCGGCCAGCGCATCGCCCTGTCCGGCAACACGGGCAACTCCAGCGGTCCGCACCTGCACTTCGAGATCCGCACCACGCCGAACTACGGCACGGCCGTCGACCCCGTCGCCTTCCTGCGCGGCAAGGGTCTGACCGTCTGACCCGACCGGTCGGGGACTCAGGCGCCGGAGTGCGCCTGGGTCACCAGATCCATGGCGACCTCCAGGACGGCCCTGCGCTTGTCCTCGGGGTCGCCTTCGAGGTCCTGGAGGAAGAACATCCCGGCGTGCAGCGTGAAGATCGCGCTGACGCAGCGGACCTGGTCCACCAGCGGTGCCTCGGGGTCGATGACGATGTCCCGCAGGGAGCGCATGCGGTCCTTGAAGGTCTCGCCGATCTGCAGGTCCCGTACGGTCGCCTGGTTCTCCTGCATGAAGCGGAACAGCGGTGCCGCGCCCGCCAGGGCCGCGCTGTAGCGCCGTACGATCTCGTGCTTGGTCTCCAGGGTGGACGGCTGCGCGCTGCCCCACTCGATGAGGTCCTCGATCGGCTGCGTCAGATCCGCGAAGAGGCTGACGACGATCTCTTCCTTCGTCTTGAAGTGGTAGTAGAGCGCCGCCTTGGTCACCTCCAGGCGCTCGGCGATCTCGCGCAGTGAGGTCTTCTCGTAGCCCTGCTCCGCGAAGAGTTCGAGGGCCACGTCCTGGATGCGCTGGCGGGTGTTGCCGCGGCGCTGCTGCTTGGTGCCGTCCATCGTGACGCCCATCCTCGTACTCCTCGCGCTCACGCGGAAATCCGCCTCCCCGGCAAACTTACTTGACGCCCGGCTAGTAAGCGGTCTACTTTCCCCACTGTAGATAACTAGCCGGGCGGCAAGTAAGTAGCAAGTGCTGGGGGAGAACACGATGGCGGACGCAGGAAACAAAGACAGGACCGAGAACAAGCCACAGAATGTGCGGGTCGTCCTGCTCGCACTGATGATCGCGATGATGCTCGCGATGCTCGACAACATGATCGTCGGCACCGCGATGCCCACGATCGTCGGCGAGCTCGGCGGACTGGAGCACCTCTCCTGGGTGGTGACCTCCTACACGCTGGCCACCGCCGCGTCGACGCCCATCTGGGGCAAGCTCGGCGACATGTACGGGCGCAAGGGCGCCTTCCTCACCTCCATCGCGATCTTCCTGGCCGGTTCCGCGCTCAGCGGCATGGCCCAGGACATGGGCCAGCTGATCGGCTTCCGCGCGGTGCAGGGCCTCGGCGCCGGCGGTCTGATGGTCGGCGTCATGGCGATCATCGGCGACCTCGTGCCGCCCCGCGAGCGCGGCAAGTACCAGGGCCTGATCGCCGGTGTCATGGCCCTCGCCATGATCGGCGGTCCCCTCGTCGGCGGCACCATCACCGACCACTGGGGCTGGCGCTGGGCCTTCTACATCAACCTGCCCCTCGGCGCGGTCGCCCTCGCCGCCGTCGGCACGGTCCTGCACCTGCCGAGGAAGGCCGCCAAGACCCGCATCGACTACCTCGGTGCCGGACTGCTCACCGTCGGCATCACCGCCATCGTCCTGGTCA
The DNA here is from genome assembly GCF_044545925.1 of Streptomyces sp. NPDC053367. Taxonomy (NCBI): domain Bacteria; kingdom Bacillati; phylum Actinomycetota; class Actinomycetes; order Kitasatosporales; family Streptomycetaceae; genus Streptomyces; species Streptomyces sp. NPDC053367. The sequence continues at coordinate 634,836 of NZ_JBITYN010000003.1, forward strand.
CCACCTGGGGCGGCACCGAGTACGCCTGGACGTCCGCGCGGATCATGGAGCTGATCGGCATCGGCGTGGCCGCCCTGGTCGGCTTCCTGTTCTGGGAGACCAAGGCCGCCGAGCCCGTCATGCCGCTGCACATCTTCCGCAGCCGCAACTTCACCCTGATGTCCGTCATCGGCTTCATCACCGGCTTCGTGATGTTCGGCGCGGTGCTCTTCCTGCCGCTGTACCAGCAGTCGGTGCAGGGCGCCTCCGCCACCAACTCCGGCCTGCTGCTCCTGCCGATGCTCGGCGCGATGCTCGTCGTGTCGATGATCGCCGGCCGGATCACCACCAACACCGGCCGCTACAAGTTCTTCCCCATCGCGGGCAGCGCGCTGATGATCACCGGCCTGTACCTGCTGTCGCTGATGGACACCGGCACCTCGCGGCTGACCTCCGGCCTCTACATGGCCGTCCTCGGCGCGGGCATGGGCTTCCTGATGCAGATCACCATGCTGGTCGCGCAGAACAGCGTGGAGCTCAAGGACATGGGTGTGGCCTCCTCCTCCACCACCCTCTTCCGCACCCTCGGCTCCTCCTTCGGCGTCGCCATCATGGGCGCCCTGTTCAACCACCGCGTCCAGGACGTCATGACCGAGCGGGCCGGCCAGCTCGGCTCCCAGATCACCGAGCGGTCCGCCCAGCTGGACGCCGCGAGCCTCGCCAAGCTGCCCGAGGCGGCCCGCGACGCCTACCAGCACGCGGTGTCCTCCGGCACCCACGGGGCGTTCCTCCTCGGCGCGATCGTCGCCGTGGTCGCGCTGGCCGCGTCGGTGTTCGTCAAGGAGGTGCCGCTGAAGGGGGCGGGACCGCAGAAGGGCGAGGCGGCGGAGGCCGCCGCGCCGGTCGGAGAGACCGTCTGACGGGCTCGACGTCGCCGAGACCCACGTTCCTCGTGCGCCCCCGGGAGTCTTCCGCCCGGGGGCGCCGTGGGTGGTGACGGGTTGTGCGGCCGGCTGTCGTTCGTGGCTGGTCGCGCGGTTCCCCGCCCCCCTTCCGGGCATGTCACCATCGGCGTATCGGAGGAGGCCCGGATGGACAAGCTCCGGCAGCTCAGGCCGGCCAAGGACGCCATGGACCGGGACTGGTCCGACCCCGCCCTCGACCTGGACGCCGTCGCCGCGCACGCCGGTCACTCCCGCCACCACTTCGTCCGCGCCTTCCAGGAGGCGTACGGCGAGACACCCGGCCAGTACCTCACCCACCGCCGCATCGAGCGCGCCGAGGAACTGCTGCGCGCCGCCGGCCTCAGCGTCACCGAGATATGCCACCTGGTCGGCTTCAGCAGCCTCGGCACCTTCTCCAGCCCTTCGAGACCCGCACCGGGCTGTCGCCCAGCGACTACCGCGCCCGGCACGTCGGCCGGGGGCGGCCCTGATACCCGGCTGCCACGCGATGCTGTGGACCGGCGGCTTCCCGCGCCGCGGCCCGGCCGGGCAGGACCGCAATTCACCCGGTGGCCCCGAGGCGCAGTCCTGCGTCCGGCCGGCCTCAGGACGGCAGCATCGGATAGCTGCCGGTGTTCGTCGGCGCGTGCTCCGGCAGCCACAGCACGGCGACCGCCCCGTCGGCCGGGACATGCTCCGGCGCACCCGGCGGCCGTACGTTGCGGAAGGTCAGCCGTGCGCCGAGCACCCTGGCCTGGCCTGCGGCGATGGTCAGGCCCAGCCCGTGGCCGCGTCCGGCGCGGTCCTTGCTGCCGGTGCGGAAGCGGCTCGGGCCCTCGGCGAGCAGGTCCTCGGGGAAGCCGGGGCCGTGGTCGCGCACCCGGATGACCCGGCCCTCCACGGTGACCTGGACCGGCGGGCGCCCGTGCCGGGCGGCGTTGGCCAGCAGGTTGAACAGCACGCGCTCCAGGCGGCGCGGGTCGGTGGTGACCTCCGACTCGTGCACGATCAGCACCTCGGCGTCCGGCTCCTTGGCCGCCACCCGCCGGGCGACGAACTCGCCCAGCAGGATGTCCTGCAGCTCCGCCCGCTCCGAGGCGCCGTCCAGGCGGGCCACCTCCAGCACGTCCTCCACCAGGGTGCGCATGGCCTTCGCGCGGTCCAGGACCAGCTCGGTCGGCCGGCCCGGCGGCAGCAGCTCGGCCGCCGTGAGCAGGCCGGTCACCGGGGTGCGCAGCTCGTGCGCGATGTCCGCGGTGACCCGGCGCTCCGCCTCCAGGCGCTGCTTGAGGGCGTCGGCCATCGCGTCCACCGCCCGCGCCAGGTCGTCGGTCTCGTCGCGGACGACCCCGCCGATCGCCTCGCGCACCCGTACGTCGGTCTCGCCGTTGGCGACCCGGTTCGCCGCCGAGGCCGCCTTGCGCAGCCGGCTGGAGAGCTGGGCGCCGATCAGCACACCGAGCGCGCTGCCGCCGAGCACGGCCGCGATGGAGCCGATGACCAGCGCCTGGTCGAGGTCGTCGAGGATGTCCTCGCTGCGGTCGGGGAAACCGGTGTGCAGGGACAGCACCCTGCCGTCGGTGGCCGGAACCGCCGCCCAGATGTCCGGCGGCCCGTCGTGGTCGTCGGACACATAGGTCGCCCGCCGTCCGCGCTCGACCTTCTCCCGCAGCTCCTCGGGCAGGTTCGGGTCGTCGACCACCACATTGGGGAAGTTCAGCCGGCCGGTCAGCTCGTAGGTGCGCTGCGCGACCTCCACCCGCTCGTCGGCCAGATCGCGGGCGTTGTCCAGCATCGACACCCGGGCGGCGTTGTGCACGACCAGGCTGAGCGCCACCGCGACCAGTGCGCCGACCAGCGCGATCGCCGCGCTGAGCTTCCAGCGCAGGCCGGTGCGCAGCCCGTCGCCGCCCAGCCGCTGCCCGAGCCCGGCCGGCAGACCGCCCAGCCTCCGGCCCAGCCGGGCCCGGCGGGTGCGGTGGGCCCGCGGCCAGGGACGGGAGGCCGACGTGCAGCCGGCCTCGTCGTCGGCGTACGGCCGGCCGCCTGCGCCGTAGGACGGCCGGCCCGTACCCGAGCCGTGTCCGGGCCCGCCGCTTCCGGGCCCGCCGCTTCCGGGCCCGCCCTGTCCGGGCCCGCCCTGTCCGGGCCCGCCGTTTCCGGGCCCGCCCTGTCCGGGCCCGCCCTGTCCGGGCCCGCCGTTTCCGGGCCCGCCCTGTCCGGGCCCGCCGCTTCCGGGCCCGCCGTTTCCGGGCCCGCCGTGTCCGGCTGCCCCTCCGGTGGCCCGGGCCGCGGGGCGTCCCCGCCCGGCCGGGCCCAGTTCCCGCCCGCTCACGCCTTGAGCTTGTAGCCGAAGCCGCGCACCGTCTCGATGCGGTCCTGGCCGATCTTCGTGCGGAGCCGCTGCACATGGACGTCCACGACCCGGGTGTCACCGCCCCAGCCGTAGTCCCACACGCGCTCCAGCAGCTTGTCCCGGGACAGCACCGTGCCCGGCGCCGAGGAGAACTCCAGCAGCAGCCGCATCTCCGTCGGGGTCAGCGCCACCGGCTGCCCGGCGCGGCGCACCTCCATGCCGTCGGTGTCGACCTCCAGATCGCCGAAGGTCAGCACGCCGCCGACCGCCGCGCCGGCCTCCTCGGCCTGCGCGCCGCCGCTCGCGTGGCCGAAGCGGCGCAGCACCGCGCGGATCCGGGCCACCAGTACGGCCCCGTCGAACGGCTTGGTGACGTAGTCGTCGGCGCCCGCCTCCAGGCCCAGCACCACGTCGATGGAGTCGGCCCGCGCCGACAGCATGATCACCGGGACCGTGGACTCGTCCCGGATACGGCGGCACAGGCTGACCCCGTCCAGGCCCGGCACCATGACGTCCAGCAGCGCGATGTCCGGGCGCCGCGCCCGGAAGGCCTCGAGTCCCGACAGCCCGTCGGGCATGGCGGTGACCGCGAAGCCGTCCCGCTCCAGGGCGAGCTGGGTGGCCTCGCGGATGACGTCGTCGTCCTCCACGAACAGGACGTGGGTCTGGTCTGCCATCCGGATGCTCCGTCAGTTGCTCTCGGGCACCGGGGCGGGCTCGCCGCCCCGGGCGGTGGTGCCGTAGTCGTTGTGCCAGTGGTGCCGCGCCACGAAACGGTCGGTCGTCCAGCGGTAGGTGATCACGTCCTCGCCGGACGGGTCGGTCACCGGGTCGCCCGCGTCGTACACCTGCTTGGTCACCAGCAGATCGCCGCGGTCGATCTCGGCGTAGACCGGGGGCTCCTCGATCCGGAAGACGTTCTCGTAGCGCCCGCCCTCCCTGCGATACACGTACGAGCCGACGCCCACGGTGTCACCGCAGGTCAGCACGTTGATCACGACGTCGTCGACGCTGCCGCCGGTCAGCTCGCCGTAGGAGACGTCGACCGGGTACTCGTCGCCGTTGCACGGGCGCAGATCGCGCTTGACCGCCACCGAGACCAGCGGGTCCTCCTGCACCAGCCGGACCGCGTCCACCCGGGGCGAGGCGCCCGCAGGAAGGGACGGGGAGGCCGCGGCGCCGGTCACCCCCGAGGCGTGCGCCGGGCCCTCGTCGCGGGTGCCGGTGCCGCCGGTGGAGCACGCCGAGAGGGCAAGGGCGAGGGCGGCGAACCCGGCCGTCGCCGTGCCCACCGCCCACCGGGAAACCTGGCTCCGTGCCGTCCCCCCGGGGCCCGGCAGGGGCCCCGCTCCGGTCAGGCCGCGCAACGCTCCCGCTCCTCACGCTCCAGCGCGCGTGCGTCGAGATCGCGGGACTCCAGCTCCTCGCGGAGCCGCGCGAGGGCCCGGTGCAGCGTGCTCTTGACGGTGCCGGCCGACATGCCGAGGGCGGCGGCCGTCTCCTCCGTGGACATCTGCTCCCAGTGTCGCAGCACCACCACGCTGCGCTGCTTGGGGGCGAGCACCTTCAGCACGTCCATCAGCAGGGCACGGTCGGCGTGCTGCTCGGTGGAGTCGTCCACACAGGACTCGGGGAGCTGCTCGGTCGGCACCTCCTCCAGCTTGCGCGCCCGCCACCACTCGGTCCGGGTGTTGATCATCACCCGGCGCAGATAGGCGTCCGCCAGCCGCTTGTCGGCGATGCCCTCCCAGCGGCCGTAGGTACGGGCCAGCGCGGTCTGGAGCAGGTCCTGGGCGTCGACGGGGTCCGGGACCAGCCGGCGGGCGCTGCGCAGCAGCGCGTCCTGCCGGGTGCGGACGTACTCCTCGAACTCGAGCACCTCGCCCTGCGCCATGATCAACCGCCTCCCGTTTTCTTCCCCGTGCCTGGTCTGCACATGAAGCTACGGAGGGGTTGTCACGGGGCTGTCCGAGGCAGCCTGCGGACAGCGCTCGGCTGTCCGTCGGTTGTGTAACAGAAGTAGGTGCGGGGTAAAGGGGCGATCCGGTTCGTCCCGGTTCAGGGTGGTTGATACGGCGGTCAGGCCGACGGCAGCCGATACATTCCGCCCGGCAGCGGTTCCACCAGTCCGTCCGACACCAGCCCGTCCAGAGCGCGGGCCCGCTGGACGGGCTCGTGCCACACCGCGTCCAGCGCGGCCTGCGGCACCGGCGCGTGCGCCTCGCGCAGTACGGCGAGCAGCTTGCCCCGCACCTGACGGTCCGTCCCGGCGTACGTCTGGCCCCGGCGCGGCGGCCCGTCGTGCTCCGGCTTGCCCGCCAGCCGCCACGCGCACTGCGCGGCGATCGGGCAGCGGTGGCACGTCTCGTTCTTCGCCGTGCACACCAGCGCGCCCAGCTCCATCGAGGCGGCGGCCCAGCGGGCGGCGGTCCGCTCGTCCTCGGGCAACAGGGCGCGGGCCAGCCTGCGCTCGGCGGCCGTCGTGGCGTTCGGCGGGTACCGCACCCCGGTCACCGCGCGGGCGAACACCCGCCGCACATTGGTGTCGAGCACCGCGTGCCGCTGCTGGTACGCGAACGACGCCACCGCCGCCGCCGTGTACTCGCCGATGCCGGGCAGCGCCAGCAGCTGCGCGTGGTCGGACGGTACGTCCCCGCCGTGCCGCTCCGTTATGGCGACCGCGGCCCCGTGCAGCCGCAGCGCCCGGCGCGGGTACCCGAGCCGGCCCCAGGCGCGCACCGCCTCACCGGGCGCCTCCCGGGCCAGGTCGGCGGGGCGCGGCCAGCGGGCCAGCCACTGCTCGTACACGGGCAGGACCCGGCTGACCGGGGTCTGCTGGAGCATGAACTCGCTGACCATCACACCCCAGGCACCCGCCTCGGGGCGCCGCCAGGGCAGGTCGCGGGCGTGCTCGTCGAACCAGGCGATGACGGGGAGGTGCAGGTCCGCTCCGCCGGACGGATCGGCGGCCGTGGCCTCGCCGGTGCCGGAGGGGGGTGTGCTGTGCGGGGGTTTCGTGGGCGCAGTCATGGCGCTTCCGATCCTGCCATGCGCGAGCGCACCGCCGGGAGGACCGCCACCCGGGAGGAGCACCCCGGGGAGGAGCACCCCGGGGAGGAGCACCGCGGTAGCAGCGGTACCGCGGTAGCAGCGGCACCGCGGTAGCAGCGGCACCGCAAGAGCAGCACCCGGGGGGCGCGTACCTGGCGATCAGCACGCGCTCGCCGTGCTCTCGGGGAACCACGCGCCTCCGTCGGCCACTTCGGACCGAAGGGCACGGAAAGGAAGGAGTGGCAGGGGAGTTGCCCGGACACTCCTCGCCGGCCCACCCGGAGCGACCCGGTGATGGCCAGAGGTGCAAGGCACGCGATCGCGAAGGCGTGCCAGGTGTCATGGCGGACCCGTCACGGAACTCGGTGCCGCCGGAGTCGTGATCAGGGACTGCATGTGACGGCCGGGACGGTCACACCGAGCGGTCGCCGGGTTCTCCCCGGACGGTCGTCACGGGTGGCGCGTACGCCGTCCCGGAATGATGATCCGGAAAAGTTGACGTTCTCCACGGCGGGTGGGGCGGGTGACGGGGCCGATCTCTCGTACAGTTTGCGCCGTGGGATCTCTGCGCAATCCGGTCGGGCCGCTTCCCTCCTCCATCTACTGGCGACGGAGGGTCGTTCTGGTGTCCATGGTCGCCCTGTTGGCGCTCCTGATCACCTGGATCGTCACCTCGGGCGGCGGCGGGAAGGATGGCGCCGACGGCAGCAACGGCAAGAATCCCGCTCCCTCCGCATCCACCATCACCCCGGGTCCCGAGGGTTCCGGACCGGCGATCAGCCAAGCCCCGGGCGGACGCGACGAGTCGGGCGGCGGAGACTCCAACGGGGCGGGTTCCGGGGGCGGTTCGACCACCGGGCCGGGCTCGGGCGCAGGCTCCGGGGGCGCTTCCGGCGACGGTGGCGACGGTTCCGGATCAGGCGGCCCGGCCGGCGGTGACGGCTCCGGCGCGGGCGGGTCCGGGTCGGCCGGCGGTGCCGTCGACAGCGCCGGTGGCGCGGTCAGCACCCTGCCCGCCGGTTCCTCGCTGCCCAACTGCACCGCGAACGCCGTGACGTTGACGCTGCGCAGCGTGCACAACTCCTACTCGCCCGACCAGACGCCCGCCTTCCAGATCACCGCGAAGAACTCCTCCGGCGGTGACTGCAAGGTCGATCTCGGGCCGAAGAAGGCCGTCCTGACGATCACTCACGCCGCGGACGACGACACCTACTGGTCGTCGGCCGACTGCCCGAAGGGCGCCGGCAGCCTGGTCTACCGGGTGCCCGCGGGCAGCAGCGTCACCTACACCGTGCGGTGGGACCGCAAGCCGAGCGCCCCCGAGTGCGGGACGCCTCCGCCGGGGTCGGCGGCCGCGGGCACGTATCTGGTGGAGGCCCGGGCCTCCGGGTTCGCGAAGGCACAGACGTCGTTCGTGCTGAAGGCCGACTAGCCGGTTCGGGCGCGCGGCCCGGAGCTCCAGGTCTGAGCGCTGGTTCGGGCGCCTGCCCGGAGCCCCAGGTCTGAGCTCCGGGTCGGTCGCTGCCGCGTAGCTCCAGGTCAGAGCGCCGGGTCGGGGGCCGCCCCGGAACCTCAGGTCTGAGCTCCGGGTCGCAGCCTTACGGCTGAGCGCGCGAACTAGACGTACCGCTCCAGGATCGACGACTCCGCCAGCCGGGACAGGCCCTCGCGGACACTGCGCGCGCGGGCCTCGCCGACGCCGTCCACCGTCTGCAGGTCGTCCACGCTCGCGGCGAGCAGCTTCTGCAGGCCGCCGAAGTGCTCGACGAGGCGGTCGATGATGGCGCCGGGCAGCCGCGGCACCTTCGCCAGCAGGCGGAAGCCGCGCGGCGACACGGCCGAGTCGAGCGTCTCGGGCGAGCCGGTGTAGCCCAGGGCCCGGGCGACCGTGGACAGTTCGAGCAGCTCGGCGTGGGTGAGCGCGTCGAGCTCGGCGAGCGCCTCGTCGACCGTGCGGGAGCGCTTGGCGGTGGGCTCGGGGACGTAGTCCCGTACGACCAGCTCGCGCTCCGGCTCCACGCCGGCGATCAGCTCGTCCAGCTGGAGGGCCAGGAGTCGGCCGTCGGTGCCCAGTTCGACCACGTACTCGGCGATCTCGGTGGCGATACGGCGGACCATCTCCAGGCGCTGGGCCACGGCGGAGACGTCCCGGACCGTCACCAGGTCCTCGATCTCCAGCGCCGACAGCGTGCCCGCGACCTCGTCCAGGCGCAGCTTGTAGCGCTCCAGCGTGGCGAGGGCCTGGTTGGCGCGGGACAGGATCGCCGCAGAGTCCTCCAGGACGCGGCGCTGGCCGTCGACGTACAGCGCGACCAGGCGCATGGACTGCGACACCGACACCACCGGGAAGCCGACCTGCTTGGAGACGCGGTCCGCCGTACGGTGCCGGGTGCCGGTCTCCTCGGTCGGGATCGTCGCGTCGGGCACGAACTGCACGCCGGCCCGGAGGATCTTCGACAGGTCGGAGGAGAGGACGATGCCGCCGTCGAGCTTGCACAGCTCGCGCAGCCGGGTCGCGGTGAACTCCACGTCCAGCACGAACCCGCCGGTGCACATCGACTCGACCGTCTTGTCCCAGCCGAGCACGATCAGACCGCCGGTGTTGCCGCGGAGCACCCGCTCCAGGCCGTCGCGCAGGGCCGTACCAGGTGCCACGGCGCTCAGGGAGGCACGCATCAGGCCATCGGAACCGGCACTCCCACCGGACTTTCCGGGAGCTGCTGCCCGGTCGTTGGCTGCCACTGCTCTCCTCCGGTCGCAGGTTCTGGGGCGCTCCCGTATCGCGCACTCGGTTCGTACGGACGGGCGAGACCAGGGCAAAGTCTACCGGCGGTCCTCCGCCTCCCGGGGGGCCTCTCGGCGACGGGAGCGCGGCAGGACCCTCAGGGCGTCCCCTATGTCCGCGACCTCCAGCACCTTCATACCGGCCGGAACCTTGCCCGGATCGCCCGGTACGAGCGCGTGCGTGAAGCCCAGCCGGTGCGCCTCGGCGAGCCTGCGCTGGACGCCGGTGACCCGTCTGACCTCGCCCGCGAGGCCGACCTCGCCGATCGCGACGAGGTTCTTGGGCAAGGGGGTGTCGCTGGCGGCGGAGGCGAGCGCGAGGGCGACGGCGAGGTCGGCGGCCGGCTCCGACAACTTCACACCGCCGACCGTCGCGGAGTAGATGTCCCGCTTGCCCAATGCGCTGATTCGTCCCCTTTGTTCCAGCACGGCCAGCATCATCGACACCCGGGACGTCTCCAGGCCGGAGGTGGTGCGGCGGGGGGAGGGGATCTGGGAGTCGACCGTGAGCGCCTGCACCTCGGCGACCAGGGGGCGCCGGCCCTCCAGGGTGACGGTCAGGCAGGTGCCGGGCACCGGTTCGGCGCGGCGGGTCAGGAACAGGCCGCTGGGGTCGGCGAGGCCGACGATGCCCTCGTCGTGCAGTTCGAAGCAGCCGACCTCGTCGGTCGCCCCGTAGCGGTTCTTCACGCCGCGCACCAGGCGCAGACGCGCGTGCCGGTCGCCCTCGAAGCTCAGGACGACGTCCACCAGGTGCTCCAGCAGGCGGGGGCCCGCGATCGCGCCGTCCTTGGTGACATGGCCCACCAGCAGCGTCGACATGCCGCGCTCCTTGGACGCGCGGATCAGGGCGCCCGCCACCTCGCGGACCTGGGCCATGCCGCCGGGGGCGCCGTCGATCTCCGGGGAGGCCACGGTCTGCACCGAGTCCAGGATCAGCAGGGACGGCTTGACGGCGTCCAGGTGGCCGAGGACGGCCGCCAGGTCGGTCTCCGCGGCGAGGTAGAGATGGTCGGCGAGGGCGCCGATGCGGTCCGCCCGCAGCCGGACCTGGCTCGCGGACTCCTCGCCGGTGACGTAGAGGGTGCGGTGCTCCTCGCTCGCCGACTTCGCGGCCACGTCGAGCAGCAGAGTGGACTTGCCCACACCCGGTTCGCCCGCCAGCAGGACTACCGCGCCGGGCACGAGGCCGCCGCCGAGGACGCGGTCCAGCTCGGGCACGCCCGTGCTGCGGGCGGTGGCCTGTCTGCCGTCGACCTGGCCGATGGGCAGGGCGGAGGTGGTGACCCGGCCGGGCGCCGTCGTACGCACCGCGGGCGCGCCGTACTCCTCGATCGTGCCCCAGGCCTGGCACTCGGGGCAGCGGCCGAGCCACTTGGCCGTCTGCCAGCCGCATTCGGTGCAGCGGTAGGACGGGCGGTCCTTGGTGGTCTTCGTACGGGCAGCCATGGGGAAACCGTAGCGGCCGGGTCTGACAACGAGGCCCGCGCCGGTGGGCGCTGCCGCCCCCGCCCCTTGGGGCGCCCGACCTCACGCCCCGTCAAGAACCGGCCACACCCATGAGGAACTCGCCAGGGATGCGGGGGCCGGTGTCCCCTTATGAGGGATCGTTTCACCCGTACGGAGTAAATGTGCTCAAGGTGCCGGAATGGGCCGCCCCCGGCCGCCTACGGTCGCACGGGTGATGAGCAGCAGTTCGGAGACCTCGACACGCACCACCGGCGCACACCGGGCGCACCGGGAGGCGCGCGACCGTGGTGCGGCGCGTACGTTGGCGCAGCGGACGCCCGCGCGCTACGAGCCGTACCTGGACGGGCTGTTCACCTACTGCCTGTCCGTCCTGTGCGACCACGACGCCGCGACGGCCGCCCTGGGCGACGCCCTCGCGCTGGCCGAGCGGCGCGGCCCCCGCGCCCCCGAGGCGGCCGGCGACCGCAGGGCGTGGCTGTACGCGCTGGTCCGCTGGGCGTGTCTGCGCAAGATGGCCGAGGCCAAGCAGAAACGTCAGGCCACGCACGCGGCGGGGCGGCACGGCCCCCGGCCGCGTCCCGTGGCGCCGGGCACCGCGGCCGTGGCCGAGGAGGTCCGGGAGCAGCGGCGGCGTGAGCTGGCCCAACTGGCCTGGCCGGAGGCGGCCGGCACCACGCCGGAGCAGCGCGAGGCCCTGGAGCTTGCCGTGCGCCACCATCTGGCGGCGCACGAGGTGGCCGCGGTCCTCGGCATGGACCTCGCCGCCGCGCGGGAACTCCTCGCGGCCGCCGCCTGCGAGGTGGAGCGCACGCGCGCGGTGCTCGCCGTCGTCGAGACCGCCGCCTGCCCGGGTGTGGCCCGGCTCACCGGCGACCACCAGCTCGTGCTGAGCACCGCCCTGCGGCGGGAGCTGGTCCGGCATGTCGACGACTGCCCGCGCTGCCGGCGGGCGGCAGAGCGGGCCGTGCCGGGACGCTGGCCCGGCGCCAGCGTGACGCCCGCGGAGCTGCCCGTCCTTGAGGCACCCCGCGCCGCGCTCCATGTGGCGATGACGCACCACCCGCGCGCGCGGGGCGCGGCCGTCCCGCGCTTCGACCGGCGCGGCTTCCCGATGGACCCCAAGGACCGCGCCGCCCGGCGCGACCGGCTCCGCGCGCGTGCCGTCACGACCACGGTCGTCGCCACCGTCGTGGCCGCCCCGGTGATCGCCCTGTGGTCGGCCTACCGGGGCGAGCCCCTCGGCGTCGAGGGGGAGGGCGGCCAGGGCGCCGCCGCCAGCCGCGAGGACGGGGCCGGCGGCCTCGACGGGGTGGCCACGGGCGGCGGCTACGAGAACGCCGGCAACGCCCGCACCCGGCCCGGCGCGACCTTCGGCGACGATGCGCGGTCCGACGTCTCCGTCGAGGTCGTCAGCGTCGCCGGCCACAAGGGCGCCGGACGGCTGGAGGTGACCGCCGGCATCAGCGGCGACACCACGCTGATCACGCTCACCGCGTCCGGGGACGCACCCGTGCGCTGGTCGGCGTCCTCCGGCGCCGCCTGGCTGTACCTCAGCCGGTCCTCGGGAACGCTCCGCCCCGGCCAGTCGTTGACGATCAAGGTGTACGTCGACCATCTGCGCGAGCCCTCCGGCCACTGGCGCGCGCGTGTGGCCGTGTCACCCGCCGGGGCCGTCGTCTCCATCGAGGGCTACGGCACCGCACCCGGCCCGTTCGACCCCGAGCCGCGGCCGACGGCTCCCCCCGAGCCCACACCGACCACGCCCGCCCCCACCCCGACGACCTCCGCCCCCAGCGACCCGCCGACCCCGAGCGAACCGCCGCCGTCCTCGCCCGACCCCGAACCGACCCCCACCAGCCCCGAGCCCACCGACCCCGGCTCGACGCCGCCGCCCAGCGACAGCGGCGACCCGAGCCCCTCGACGTCGTAGGACCGGCGGGTGCAGCCGGTCAGCCGGTCAGCCGGCCGGGTCCGCCGGGTGCGGGGCCACCAGCGGCAGCTGGGACGCCAGCCGCTGCTCGCACAGCTCGACCAGCCGGTCGTAGCCGGCCTTGCCCATCAGCTCGGTCAGCTCCGCCCGGTAGGAGACGTACACCGGGTCGCCCGCGCCGTGCGCCGAGGTCGCCGAGGTGCACCACCAGTGCAGGTCGTGGCCGCCCGGACCCCAGCCGCGGCGGTCGTACTCCCCGATGGAGACCTGCAGGACGCGCGTGTCGTCGGGCCGGTCGATCCAGTCGTAGGTGCGCCGGACCGGCAGCTGCCAGCACACGTCCGGCTTGGTCTCCAGCGGCTCGCGGCCCTCCCGCAGGGCCAGGATGTGCAGCGAGCAGCCCGCGCCGCCGGCGAAGCCGGGCCGGTTCTGGAAGATGCACGAGCCCTGGAACGGGCGCGTCTGGCGGTCGCCGTCCTCGTCCTGCGAGACCCAGCCGTGCTGCAGGCCCTCGTCGTGGTGCTGCCAGATGTCCGGCGTGAGGCGCGCCACATGCTCGGCGACCCGCTTCTCGTCGTCCTCGTCGGAGAAGTGGGCGCCCAGCGAGCAGCAGCCGTCGTCCGCGCGGCCGGCCTGGATGCCCTGGCAGCCGCTTCCGAAGATGCAGTTCCAGCGGGAGGTCAGCCATGTCAGGTCGCAGCGGAAGACCTGCTCGTCGTCCGCCGGATCCGGGAACTCCACCCATGCGCGAGCGAAGTCGAGGCCCTTCTCGTCCGCCTTCAGGGCCTTCTTCGACAGCCCCGGGGTCGATTTGGCCTTCTTGTCGTCCTTCGCCTTTTTCGTCTTTGGCACGCGTCCAGGGTAAGTCGCCGGACACCCCCGCCGGGACCGCTCCCGCGAGGTCCGCGAAGCCCGGGGGGAGGGAGCACCGCCGCGCGGGCAGTAGCGTTCCGTACATGAGACTCGGTGTCCTCGACGTGGGAAGCAATACGGTGCATCTGCTGGTGGTGGACGCCCACCCCGGCGCGCGGCCCCTGCCCGCGCACTCGCACAAGGTGGAGCTGCGCCTGGCCCAACTCCTCGACGACGCCGGAGCCATCGGCCCCGAGGGGGTCGACAAGCTGATAGCCGTCATCCACGACGCCCTCCAGGCCGCCGAGGACAAGGGCGTCGAGGAACTGCTGCCGTTCGCCACCTCCGCGGTGCGCGAGGCCAGCAACGCCGACGACGTCCTGTCCCGGGTGAAGGCCGAGACCGGCGTCGAGCTGCAGGTCCTCAGCGGCGAGGAGGAGGCCCGCCTCACCTTCCTCGCGGCCCGCCGCTGGTTCGGCTGGTCGGCCGGAAAGCTGCTGGTCCTGGACATCGGCGGCGGCTCCCTGGAGATCGCCTACGGCATCGACGAGGAACCCGACATCGCCGTCTCCCTGCCGCTCGGCGCCGGCCGCCTCACCGCCGGCTGGCTGCCGGGCGACCCGCCCGAACCCGACGACATACGGGCCCTGCGCCGCCACGTCCGCGCCCAGATCGCCCGGACCGTCGGCGAGTTCAGCCGCTTCGGCGCCCCCGACCACGTCGTCGCCACCTCCAAGACCTTCAAGCAGCTCGCCCGCATCGGCGGCGCCGCCCGCTCCACCGACGGCCTCTACGTCCAGCGGGACCTCAAGCGGGAGTCCCTGGAGGCGTGGGTGCCCAGGCTGGCCGGCATGACCACGGCCGAGCGCGCCGAGCTGCCGGGCGTCTCCGAGGGCCGCGCCAACCAGCTCCTGGCGGGCGCCCTGGTGGCCGAGGGCGCGATGGACCTGTTCGGCGTCGAGAGGCTGGAGATCTGCCCGTGGGCCCTCCGGGAGGGTGTGATTTTGCGCAAACTGGACCACATGCCGACCTAGCGGAAGCGCCCCTCCAAGGCCACCGCGAACTGCGCGAACAGCCCGATACGGCCCGCACCCGCACCTGACCGGAACCCCCGACGGCACGTAGGCGACCACGTACGCTGTAGCTCGTGGCAAAACCAGTCGTACGGATCCCGGACGCGAAGGTCGCCCTGTCCACGGCCTCGGTCTACCCGGAGTCCACGGCGACGGCCTTCGAGATCGCCGCACGCCTCGGCTACGACGGCGTCGAGGTCATGGTCTGGAACGACCCGGTCAGCCAGGACATCGACGCCCTGCGCAGGCTCAGCGACCACCACGGCGTCCCGATCCTCGCCGTGCACGCCCCCTGTCTGCTCATCACCCAGCGCGTGTGGTCCACCGACCCCTGGACCAAGCTCCAGCGGGCCCGCACCGCGGCGGAGAAGCTCGGCGCGAGCACCGTCGTCGTGCACCCGCCCTTCCGCTGGCAGCGCTCCTACGCCCGTGACTTCGTCACCGGCATCTGGCGGATGGCGGACGAGACGGACATACGTTTCGCGGTCGAGAACATGTACCCCTGGCGCTACCGCGACCGCGAGATGCTCGCCTACGCCCCCGACTGGGACGTCACCAAGGACGACTACCGGCACTTCACGATCGACCTCAGCCACACCGCGACCGCCCGCACCGACGCGCTGCAGATGATCGACCGCATGGGCGACCGGCTCGGCCACATCCACCTCGCCGACGGCCGTGGCTCCGCCAAGGACGAGCACCTGGTGCCCGGCCGCGGCACCCAGCCCTGCGCCGAGGTCCTGGAACGCCTCGCCGCGACCGGCTTCGACGGCCATGTCGTGATCGAGGTCAACACCCGCCGCGCCATGTCCGGCGCGGAGCGCGAGGCCGACCTCGCCGAGGCGCTCGCCTTCACCCGGCTGCACCTGGCGTCCGCGGCGAAGGCGCCCCGGCGATGACCGAGGCGGCCCCCCGCAGGCGCGGCCGCCCGCCGCGCACCGAGTCCGCGGACACCCGCGACCGCATCCTCGGCGCGGCCCGGGCGGAGTTCTCCGAACGGGGCTACGAGAAGACGTCCGTCCGCGGCATCGCCCAGGCCGCCGGAGTCGACTCCGCGCTGGTCCACCACTACTTCGGCACCAAGGAGCAGGTGTTCGAGGCGGCGATCGAGGTCGCCTTCGCGCCCGCCCTGAACGCCCCAGAGGCGATCGCCGACGGCCCCCTGGACGGCGTGGGGGAGCGGCTGACCCGGTTCGTGTTCGGCATCTGGGAGAACCCCACCACCCGGACGCCGCTGCTCGCGATCGTGCGGTCCGCCGTGAACAACGACACCGCGGCCGCCGTCTTCCGCCGCCTCGTCGCCTCCCAGTTGCTGCGCCGGATCGCCGTGCAGCTGGACCTGCCGGACGCCGAGCTGCGCGCGGAGCTGGCGGCGGCGCAGCTGGTCGGAACGGCGATGCTGCGCTACGTGATCAAGGTCGAGCCGCTGGCCTCCGCGGACGCCGAGCAGATCATCCGGCGGGTGGCGCCCGTGGTGCAGGGGCATCTGACCGGCGGCTGAGCCGCCCCCCGCTGAGACCGTTGTCCCGTATTCCGGACACTTCGTCCCGACCCCTGGAAGACCGGCGTACGCTCGATGACAGCCCTATCTCTCCGAAGGAGCGAGCGACGATGCCCGAGCTGAGGTCCCGCACAGTCACCCACGGCCGCAACATGGCGGGCGCCCGCGCCCTTATGCGCGCCTCCGGTGTACCCGGTGCGGACATCGGCCGGAAGCCGATCATCGCCGTGGCGAACTCCTTCACCGAGTTCGTGCCGGGCCACACCCACCTCCAGCCGGTCGGCCGGATCGTCAGCGAGGCGATCAAGGAGGCCGGCGGCATCCCGCGCGAGTTCAACACGATCGCCGTCGACGACGGCATCGCCATGGGCCACGGCGGCATGCTGTACTCCCTGCCCTCCCGCGACCTGATCGCCGACTCGGTGGAGTACATGGTCGAGGCGCACTGCGCCGACGCCCTGGTCTGCATCTCCAACTGCGACAAGATCACCCCGGGCATGCTGATGGCGGCCCTGCGCCTGAACATCCCGGCGGTGTTCGTCTCCGGCGGCCCCATGGAGGCCGGCCGCGCCACCCTCGTCGACGGCACGGTCCGCACGCTCGACCTGGTCGACGCGATCTCCGACGCCGTGAACGACAAGATCTCCGACGAGGACATCCTCCGCATCGAGGAGAACGCCTGTCCGACGTGCGGCTCCTGTTCCGGCATGTTCACCGCCAACTCGATGAACTGCCTGACCGAGGCCATCGGTCTCTCCCTGCCCGGCAACGGCTCGGTGCTCGCCACCCACACCGCCCGCAAGCAGCTCTACGTCGACGCCGCCCGCACGGTCATGGACCTCGTCCACCGCTACTACGAGCAGGACGACGACTCCGTCCTCCCGCTGAACATCGCCACCGTCGCGGCCTTCGAGAACGCCATGGCCCTCGACATCGCCATGGGCGGCTCCACCAACACGATCCTGCACCTGCTGGCCGCCGCCCAGGAGGCGGGCGTCCCCTTCGGCCTGGAGGAGATCGACGCCGTCTCGCGCCGCGTGCCGTGCCTGGCGAAGGTCGCCCCGAACGTCGCCAAGGACCGTACGTACTACATGGAGGACGTCCACCGCGCCGGCGGCATCCCCGCCCTGCTGGGCGAGCTGCACCGCGGCGGCCTGCTGAACGAGGACGTCCACTCCGTGCACAGCCCGTCCCTGGCCGACTGGCTCAAGACATGGGACGTCCGCGGCGGCTCCCCGTCCCCCGAGGCCGAGGAACTGTGGCACGCGGCCCCCGGCTGTGTGCGCTCCGCCGAGGCCTTCTCCCAGTCCGAGCGCTGGGAGGCCCTCGACACGGACGCCGAGAACGGCTGCATCCGCTCCGTCGAGCACGCCTACTCCAAGGACGGCGGACTCGCGGTCCTCAAGGGCAACCTCGCCGTCGACGGCTGCGTCGTGAAGACGGCCGGCGTCGACGAGTCCATCTGGACCTTCGAGGGCCCCGCGGTCGTCTGCGAGTCCCAGGAGGAAGCCGTCGAGAAGATCCTCAACAAGCAGGTGACCGACGGTGACGTCGTCGTCATCCGCTACGAGGGCCCCAAGGGCGGCCCCGGCATGCAGGAGATGCTCTACCCCACCTCCTTCCTCAAGGGCCGCGGCCTCGGCAAGACCTGCGCCCTGATCACCGACGGCCGCTTCTCCGGCGGCACCTCGGGCCTCTCCATCGGCCACGCCTCCCCCGAGGCGGCCTCCGGCGGCACCATCGCCCTCGTCGAGGACGGCGACCGCATCCGCATCGACATCCCCAACCGCACGATCGAGCTGCTGGTCGACGAGGCCGAACTGACCCGCCGCGAGCAGGCCCTGGGCGGCGTCTACGCCCCCAAGTCCCGCGACCGCAAGGTCTCCGCCGCACTGCGCGCCTACGCCGCGATGGCCACCAGCGCCGACAAGGGCGCGGTCCGCGACGTGACCAAGCTGGGCTGACCCACCACCCGCCCGGGCCGCTTCCCCCACCGGGGAGGCGGCCCTTGCCGTGTCACCAGGCCGCGGGATCGCGGGCCGGCACGGAGAAGACGGTGCCGTCGGGGGCGGAGGCGTAGACGCGGGCGTCCTTGAGGACGGGTTCGGGCAGCTCACCCGGCACCCTGTCGGAGGCGGCGCTGGGACGCGGGGGCGTCTGGCCGAGAAGGTGCCCGTCGCGCGCGTCCACGGCGAGGAGCCGCCCGTCGGGGGCGGTGAAGTAGACGTGCCGGCCGTCGGCCACCGGGCCGGAGCCGCGGCTGAGGGACGTCTCGACGGACCAGGCCCGTGCGCCCGTCGACAGGTCGACGGCATCCAACG
Organism: Streptomyces sp. NPDC053367; assembly: GCF_044545925.1. NCBI lineage: Bacteria > Bacillati > Actinomycetota > Actinomycetes > Kitasatosporales > Streptomycetaceae > Streptomyces > Streptomyces sp. NPDC053367. The sequence continues at coordinate 653,097 of NZ_JBITYN010000003.1, forward strand.
CCCCTCCGGCGGACAGGACGTAGACGGCGTCGCCGTGCACCCCGGCCCGCGCCACCATGCGCGGCACGGGCAGCTCCACCCGGCGCTCCGCCCCGGTCCGCGGCGTGTAGCGGACGACGGCGCTCGTGTCCCCCGACAGCCGGTCCACGGCGAGGAAGAAGACCGCGCCGCCCTCGGAGCCGACCGGCTTCAACGTCCCCCGCAGCCGGGCTTCCCAGGTCACCGCACCCGTCTGCGGGGACACGGCGGTGACGGTGGTGAACCCGTCGTCGGAGGTGCTGGTCGCATACGCCAGGGCGTCACCGGCGAACGACGTGAAGAACGGGGAACCCCGGCCCTGGAGCGTGCGGCTCCACCGGGTCTCGCCCGAGGCGCTGTCCACACCGGTGACCGTCCCGTCGGCCCCGGTGAACAACAGCATGCCCCCGGCCGACTCCATGCCCTCGTGGGCGGGCATCGCACGACGCCAACGCGCCGTGCCCGAGGAAGGGTCGAGCCCCTCCAGGACGTCACTCTCCTCGGCCATGGGCTGCACGAGCCCACCGGACAGAAGCGGTGGCGCACTGCGCCGGGAACGGGGGCCCGCATGGCGCCACAGCAAGGTGCCGTCGGACGGGTCCAGAGCGAAGACCGCGTCCTGCTGCCCGCACAGCAGCACACCATCGCCGTACGAACACTGGGGCGCGGTGGCGGTCCCCGCCACGGCCTTCGCCTCCCAGGCGAGGATCTCCGCCGACGCCTTGTCCGTACGGCCGCCGGGACCCGGTCCGTCGTCCGCCGCCCGCTGCACGGCCACGACGGCACCCGCCACCACGAGCCCCAGCGCGACGGCGCCGACGGCCATCCGCCGGGTCCAGCGCCTGCGAGCCGGGCGGTCCGGTGCGGCGGGACGTGGCTCGGGCCGGGGCTCCCCGCCCGTCCGCTGGGTGGGGATGAACGCCTGGGTGTCGTAGGAGGCGGCAAGCGCCCGCAGCTCCCGCATGAGCTCGTCCGGACTGGGGCGGTCCTCCGGTTCCTTCGCCAGGCACCGCGCCACCAGTGGCACCAGACCGCTCGGCACACCCGCCAGATCCGGCTCGTCATGCACGACCTGGTACGCCACGACGTACGGGCTGTCGGAGTCGAACGGCCCGCGCCCGGTCGCCGCGTGCACCATCACCGACCCCAGCGCGAAGATGTCCGCGGCCGGCCCGACCTCCCGGGGCCGCCGGAACTGCTCCGGCGCCATGAACGGCGGCGTACCGATCAACTTCCCCGTCTCGGTCCGCAGTTCGCTGTCCTTTGGCCGAGAAATGCCGAAGTCGATGACCTTGGGCCCGTCCTCGGCCAGCAGGACATTGCTCGGCTTGAGGTCCCGGTGTACGACGCCCACACGGTGGATGTCCCGCAGCGCCTCGGCGAGCCCGGCCATGAGCCGCCGCAACTGCTCAGCGCTCATGGGCCCGTTCCGCTTCACCTGATCCGAAAGCGTCGGCCCAGGGATGAACAGGGTCGCCATCCACGGCCGTCCGGCCTCCGGATCGGCGTCCACCACGGGCGCGGTGAAGGCACCGCTCACCCGCCGGGCCGCCGCCACCTCCTGCCGGAAACGCCCCCTGAACTCGGGATCCCTCGCGAACTCGGCATGCACCACCTTCACGGCGAGCTTCATCCCCGAGGTGCTGCGCGCCAGATGCACGACGCCCATGCCGCCGGAGCCGAGACATGACTCCAGCATGTAGTGCCCGGCGTATTCGGGAAGTTCCGCTTCCGCCCCCACCCCGGTGCTGCTCTGCGGCGCCATGGACCACCCCCGTGCTGTTCGTCCGCGCGCGCGACGCACGGAGCCTAGTCGATGACTCGTACGAGACGGAGGCGGCTTGCTAGCCTCCGCGTACGAGTTCTGCACGCCTGATCAGTGGCGTGATCAGAAGGCTCAACAAGCCCCAGCGCCGACCGTGGGGCCCAACGGGGGAGGTTCTCCATGTCAGTCGAGCACGCAGCGGAAGCCGAAGGTGCGAACGAGGAAGTGTCCGCCACCGCTTCGACCATGCTGCGCTACTACTCGGTCGCCCCGGGCGTCCGCCTGAACGTCCGCAGCGGCCCCGGCACGGGCTACCGCATCGTCCGGGTCCTCCCCGAGGGCTCCAAGGTCGCGATCTTCTGCCAGACCCCCGGCACATGGGTGTCGGGCCCGTACGGCACGTCGAACATCTGGGACAACATCGACGACGGCGAGTACGTCTCCGACGCCTACGTGAACACCGGCACGGACGGCTACGTCGCCTCCCGCTGCATCTGACCCCCGGGTCACGGATCGGAGCCCGCCCCTACCGCCCGCGTGATCGACTCCCGCCCGCATAATCGACCCGTGAGCGACGAACAGCACGGAGACCCCGGCGGCAACGGCATCCAGGAGCAGGCGGCGGGCTCCCGGCCGGGGACCCCCGCGCCCGAGCCCCTCCGGTTCTTCGGCACGAGCTGGGTGGAGCACGACAACGGCTACCCCCTCCGCCGCGTCGCCGTGTCCGCCGGCTCGCTCGCTCTCGCCGCGGGCTCCTGCCTGGTCCTGCGGTTCGCCTACGAGGGCCTCCAGATCGCGGACATCGGCACGTTCGTCACCCTCCTGGTCACCGTGATGTTCGCCGCGTGCAGCGCGCTCGCCTTCGGCCACACCTGGGACAGCTTCCGCAAGCGCCCCGACCCCGCCCGCCAGGCATCCCTGCGCGGCCTGCTCACCATCGGCTTCGTCGGCTCCCTGCTGGCCTACTTCGTCCGCTCGCTCACCGAGGCCCCGGGCGAGAGACTGCACCGCCAGGAGTACGAGACGGCCCTGCGCGACCACCACAAGCGCGCCGCCCGCCGGACCGGCAACCCGTCGAGAAGACGCCGCCGCCCCTGAGCCCGGTAATCCCCACGCGTCAGGGCGCCGTCCTGGGCACGATGACCTCATGACGGCTCCCACCCACTCCACCCGAGCCCACTCCTTCAACGCGGCCGCGGCCCAGTACGCCGCCAACCGGCCGTCCTACCCGCCCGCACTCCTCGACACGGTCGAGGAACTCGCCGGCCGCCCCCTGCACGGCGCCCGCGTCGCCGACGTAGGCGCCGGCACGGGCATAGCGACCGGGCTGCTGCGCGCCCGAGGCGCCGAGGTCGTCGCCGTGGAACCCGGCTCCGGCATGGCGGCGGAGTTCCGCCGCACCCACCCGGACGTGCCCCTCGTCAGAGGCGACGGCAACCACCTCCCCCTCGCCTCCGCCTCCGTCGACCTCCTCACCTACGCCCAGTCCTGGCACTGGACCGACCCCGCCCGCTCCATCCCGGAGGCACTGCGCGTACTGCGCCCCGGCGGCGCCATCGCGCTCTGGTGGAACATGAGCCCCGCGGACGTCCCCTGGATCGCCGAGCAGGGCGCCCGCCAGGCCGCCCACTTCGGCATCGACATCGAGGCGGACAAGAAGCTCGGCGTACACGCCGACGCCGCCGACCCCGAAGGCCGCCTCGGCCTCAGCCCCCGCACCCTGCGCTGGAGCCGCCGCGTCCCCCTCGACACCCACCTGGCGAACCTCGGCAGCCACTCGATGTTCCTCGTGGACACCGAGGAACGCCGCACCGCCTACTTCGCCGAGGAACGCGAGCACCTGCTGAACGTCTTCCCCGACGGGATCGTCGAGGAGACCTACGACGTCGACCTGCTGGTCGCCCGTACCGGGATCTGAGCCCGCGCGGCGGCCCACCCGTCCAGGGCCGCCGCGCCCGCGTGGCCCCCATGCCCCGCCCCGCCCAGCCCCAGCCGCACCTCACGGCCGAGCGGCAGCGCGCCCGCCGAGGCCCTCGCCGCCTCACTTCACCGGCATGAGCGGTAGGTCCACGCCCGCGCGCACCGAGCGCGGCCGACGCCCGCCACCGGGATCACCCCCCGGCCGGCCCCGCTCGGCCGGCGCCCCGGCTCGCCCCGCCCTGAGATCCCCCCCCCGCGTCCATGCCGCCCCGCGCCCCCCGCTTGACGCGTCCGGGGCGCGCGAGGATTATTCATCATATGGTGAATTACAGGCCCGAGCCCCCGGGCCAAGACCCCCAACCCCCTGCCCAGGACGCCGAGACCCCCGCCATCCGCGCCACCGGCCTCACCGTCGTCCGCGGCCCCCGCACCGTCCTGCACGACCTCCACTTCACCGTCCCGCGCGGTCAGATCACCGGACTCCTCGGCCCCTCCGGCTGCGGCAAGTCCACCCTCATGCGCGCCGTCGTCGGCACCCAGGCCAAGGTCACCGGCACCCTCGACATCCTCGGCCGCCCCGCCGGCCACCCCCGCCTGCGCACCCGCATCGGCTACGTCACCCAGGCGCCCTCCGTCTACGACGACCTGACCGTCCGGCAGAACCTCGACTACTTCGCCGCGATCCTCAACCCCGGCCACGCGGCCGCCGCACAACGGGACACCGACGTCACCCGCGCCATCGCCGACGTCGACCTCACCGGCCACGCCGACACCCTCGCCGGCAACCTCTCCGGCGGCCAGCGCAGCCGGGTCTCCCTGGCCGTCGCCCTCCTCGGCGCCCCCGAGCTCCTCGTCCTCGACGAACCCACCGTCGGACTCGACCCCGTCCTGCGGCGCGACCTGTGGAACCTCTTCCACGGCATCGCCACCCGCCGCGGCGCCACCCTCCTCGTCTCCTCCCACGTCATGGACGAGGCCGAACGCTGCCACCGCCTGCTCCTCATGCGCGACGGCCGCATCCTCGCCGACGACACCCCCGACGCCCTGCGCAGCCGCACCGGCGCCGACACCGTCGAGGACGCCTTCCTCCACCTCGTGGACCGGGCGACCGCGTCCCCGCACCCGAGCCCGAACCCGAAAGAGACCGCCCGATGAGCACGACGAACAGGACGAGCACAACTAAACCGCCCGCCCCCACCGGCGCACTCAACCCCGCCCGCACCCTCGCCACCGCCGGCCGTGTACTGCGCCAGCTCCGCCACGACCCCCGCACCATCGCGATGATGGTCCTCATCCCCTGCGTGATGCTCTTCCTGCTGCGCTACGTCTTCGACGGCAGCCCGCGCGTCTTCGACAACATCGGCGCCTCACTCCTCGGCATCTTCCCGCTGATCACCATGTTCCTGGTGACCTCCATAGCCACCCTGCGGGAACGCACCTCCGGCACCCTCGAACGCCTCCTCGCCATGCCCCTCGGCAAGGCCGACCTCATCGCCGGCTACGCCCTCGCCTTCGGCGCCCTGGCGATCGTCCAGTCCGCCCTCGCCACCGGCCTCGCCCTGTGGGCCCTCGGCCTCGACGTCACCGGCTCCCCCTGGCTCCTCCTGCTCGTCGCGCTGCTCGACGCGCTCCTCGGCACCGCCCTCGGCCTGTTCGTCTCCGCCTTCGCCGCCTCCGAGTTCCAGGCCGTCCAGTTCATGCCGGCCGTGATCTTCCCCCAGCTCCTCCTCTGCGGCCTGTTCACCCCGCGCGACGAGATGCACCCCGCCCTGGAAGCCCTCTCCGACGTCATGCCCATGTCCTACGCCGTCGACGGCATGAACGAGGTCCTCCACCACACCGACATGACCGCCGGCTTCGTCCGCGACGCCCTCGTCGTCGCCGGCTGCGCCCTGCTCGTCCTGACCCTCGGCGCGGCCACCCTCAGGCGCCGTACCGCATGACCCCGGGCCCGCCCGTCCCGCCCACCGGACAAGGCCACCGCAGAGCCCACCCCGGTGCGAGGATGAACCCGGACGACGCACACCCGGAGGGCACCTGAGCATGACCCAGAAAGTCGCAGTCCTCGGCACCGGCAAGATCGGCGAAGCCCTGCTCAGCGGAATGATCCGCGCCGGCTGGTCCCCCGCCGACCTCCTGGTCACCGCCCGCCGCCCCGAACGGGCCGAAGAACTCCGCACACGCTACGGAGTCACCCCGGTCGGCAACACCGAGGCCGCCAAGACCGCCGACACCCTCATCCTCACGGTCAAACCGCAGGACATGGGCACCCTCCTCGACGAGCTCGCCCCGCACATCCCCGCCGACCGCCTGGTCATCAGCGGCGCCGCGGGCATCCCCACCTCCTTCTTCGAGGAGCGCCTCGCCGCCGGCACCCCGGTCGTCCGCGTCATGACGAACACCCCCGCCCTCGTCGACGAGGCCATGTCCGTCATCTCCGCCGGCAGCCACGCCACCGCCGAGCACCTCGCCCACGCCGAGGAGATCTTCGGCGCCGTCGGCAAGACCCTGCGCGTGCCCGAGTCCCAGCAGGACGCCTGCACCGCCCTCTCCGGCTCCGGCCCGGCGTACTTCTTCTACCTGGTCGAGGCCATGACCGACGCCGGCATCCTGCTCGGCCTGCCCCGCGACAAGGCTCACGACCTCATCGTCCAGTCCGCCATCGGCGCCGCGACGATGCTCCGGGACAGCGGCGAACACCCCGTGAAGCTCCGCGAGAACGTGACGTCCCCGGCCGGCACCACCATCAACGCCATCCGCGAACTCGAGAACCACGGCGTACGGGCCGCCCTCATCGCCGCCCTGGAAGCCGCCCGCGACCGCAGCCGCGAGCTGGCCTCCGGCAACAGCTGACCCGCACGCCGAGGCCGCTCACCTCACCGCGCCCACCACGGACCCGGTGCGGGCGGGCAGCAACCCGATCGCCCGGTAGGCGGCATCCACCGTCGGCCGGGCCATCGCCCGCGCCTTCTCCGCACCCCGCCGCAGCACCTCCTCCACGTACGCGGGATCCGCGCACAGCTCCTTGTGCCTGGCCCGCAGGGGCCTGAGGACCTCGACCACGGCCTCCGCGGTGTCCTTCTTCAAGGCGCCGTACGACTCGTACACACCGCTCAGCGCCGCCGGGCTCCCGCCCGTGCACGCGGCCAGGATCTCCAGCAGGTTCGACACCCCCGGCCGCCCCGCGCGGTCGTACACGACGTCCCGCCCGCTGTCGGTCACGGCCCGCATGACCTTCTTGCGCACCACATCGGGCTCGTCGAGCAGATAGACGATCCCCGGCCCCACGTCGTCGCTCTTCCCCATCTTCGACGCCGGCTCCTGCAGGTTCATCACCCGCGCCGCCACCGCCGGGACCGTCGCCCGCGGCACCACGAACGTGTGCCCGTACCGCTGGTTGAACCGCACCGCCAGATCCCGCGTCAGCTCGACGTGCTGCGCCTGGTCGTCCCCGACCGGCACCTCGTCCGCCCCGTAGGCGAGGATGTCCGCCGCCATCAGCACGGGATACGTCAGCAGCGACAGCCGCACACTCCCGCCCCGCTGCCGCTCCCGCGCGGCCTTCTCCTTGTACTGGATCATCCGCCGCATCTCCCCGTCGGTGGCCACGCACTCCAGTACGTACGACAGCCGCGCGTGCTCATCGACATGGCTCTGCACGAATACGGTGCACAGCTCCGGGTCCAGCCCCGAGGCGAGCAGCAGCGTGGCCGCCTGCCGGCTCAGCCGGCGCACCCGCGCGGGGTCGTGGTTCACGGTCAGCGCATGCAGGTCGACGACGCAGAACAGCGCGTCCGACCGATGCTGGTCCACCTCGGCCCACTGCCGCATGGCCCCCAGATAGTTCCCCAGCGTCAGATGCCCGGTCGGCTTGACCCCGCTGAAGACCCGCTTCATCTCCTACCTCCTGGTCGAGACCGCCGCACCCGCCGGCCGGCCCCTCAGGAGGGAGGAACAAGAACGGCCGCCGAGGCGGCGGCCGATGCTGCGTACGTGAGTCCGGCCGCCGTCAGGCGGCCCACCACTGCTGGTTGCACGTACGCGTAGTCATGACGCCACAGTACGCCTCCGCGATGCCGTCCGGGGCGAGGTTGACACGACCTCCCTCGCTCCGTACTGTTCTCCGAGTTGTCCGACGTGAGCGCCGACCAAGGTCGGTCCCCGGACAGCCATTCCGCAAGTACCAACCACTCTCGACATGCAGTCGGCCTGCCCTGCTGCCGTCGCGTCATTGGCATGCGTATTTGCGAAATGAGGAATCCGCGTTCGAAAGAGCGCAGGCCCCCGATTAGCTCGGGAGCCGGGAATCCGCTAAAGTCTCACTCGTCGGAACGGCCCAGCGGCCGGGAAGGCAAACCCTCCTGACAGGGAGTCAGCGCCGAAAGGATCTGATAGAGTCAGAACCGCCGGAAAGGGAAACGCGGAAGCGGGAACCTGGAAAGCACCGAGGAAATCGGATCGAGAAAAGATCTGATAGAGTCG
>NZ_JBITYN010000004.1:0-592560 GCF_044545925.1 Streptomyces sp. NPDC053367
AAACGCCCGGTTACATTCCGAACCCGGAAGCTAAGCCTTACAGCGCCGATGGTACTGCAGGGGGGACCCTGTGGGAGAGTAGGACGCCGCCGAACTCCTTTTATAGCTCCGGTCCTCGGGTTGATAACCCGAGGACCGGAGCTTTTTTGCGTTGAGGTAAGGTCAGGGGGCATCATCGGCACGTTTACCGCAGGAGGCCCCCGGGTGGAGGTCCAGGAGACCCGCGTCCAGACGGACAGGGTGCTCACCATCCCGAACATCCTCAGCATGGCGCGTCTGGTCGGCGTGCCCCTCTTCCTGTGGCTGATCCTCCGGCCCGAGTTCGGGGGGCCGAAGAGCGACGGATGGGCGCTCCTGGTGCTGGCCCTGAGCGGGATCAGCGACTATCTGGACGGCAAGCTGGCACGTCGGTGGAACCAGATCAGCAGCCTCGGCCGGCTCCTGGACCCCGCGGCCGACCGGCTCTACATTCTGTCGACGCTGGTCGGCCTCACCTGGCGCGAGATTCTGCCGCTCTGGCTGACTGCGGCGCTGCTGCTGCGGGAGTTGGTCCTGTTGGTGATGGTGGGAGTCCTCAGACGCCACGGGTATCCGCCGCCCCAGGTGAACTTCCTCGGGAAGGCAGCTACATTCAACTTGATGTACGCCTTCCCACTGCTCCTGCTCAGTGACGGAAGTGGTTGGATCTCGTCACTCGCTGCTGTTTTCGGATGGGCGTTCGCAGGATGGGGTACAACCCTCTACTGGTGGGCAGGAGTCCTCTACGTGGTACAGGTCCGCCGTATCGTTCGGGCGGACGCCATGGCCGACTGAAACTCGCGGATTGACGCGACCGTAACGGCGCGATGGCCCGCAGCAGAAATGTGCGGGACGATTCGGACGGGTGAAGTCGGTTAGACCGTCGTCTCTTCGAGGAGGACGCTTCCGACATGAAGGCCGTCGTGATGGCCGGAGGCGAAGGCACACGCCTGCGCCCCATGACCTCAAGCATGCCCAAGCCGCTCCTGCCAGTGGCCAACAGGCCGATCATGGAGCATGTTCTGCGGCTGCTCAAAAGGCATGGGCTCAATGAGACCGTCGTGACCGTGCAGTTCCTGGCCTCACTGGTCAAGAACTACTTCGGTGACGGTGAAGAGCTCGGGATGGAGCTCACCTATGCCAACGAGGAGAAGCCACTCGGTACCGCCGGAAGCGTCAAGAACGCCGAAGAGGCGCTGAAGGACGACGCTTTCCTGGTGATCTCCGGCGATGCGCTGACCGACTTCGACCTCACCGACCTGATCCGTTTCCACAAGGAGAAGGGCGCCCTCGTCACTGTCTGTCTGACGCGTGTGCCCAATCCGCTGGAATTCGGCATCACCATCGTCGACGAAGAGGGCAAGGTCGAGCGGTTCCTGGAGAAGCCGACCTGGGGGCAGGTCTTCTCCGACACGGTGAACACCGGCATCTATGTGATGGAGCCCGAGGTCTTCGACTACGTCGAGGCCGATGTGCCCGTCGACTGGTCCGGTGACGTCTTCCCGCAGCTGATGAAGGAAGGCAAGCCGATCTACGGCTATGTCGCCGAGGGCTACTGGGAGGACGTCGGCACGCACGAGAGCTACGTCAAGGCCCAGGCCGACGTCCTCGAGGGCAAGGTCGACGTCGAGATCGACGGATTCGAGCTCTCGCCCGGAGTGTGGGTCGCCGAGGGCGCCGAAGTGCACCCCGACGCCGTGCTGCGCGGGCCGCTCTACATCGGTGACTACGCCAAGGTCGAGGCCGGCGCCGAGATCCGCGAGCACACGGTCGTCGGGTCGAACGTGGTCGTCAAGAGCGGCGCGTTCCTGCACAGGGCCGTGGTGCACGACAACGTGTACGTGGGTCAGCACAGCAATCTGCGCGGATGCGTCGTCGGTAAGAACACCGACATCATGCGCGCGGCCAGGATCGAGGACGGCGCCGTCATCGGTGACGAATGCCTGGTCGGTGAAGAATCGATCGTGCAGGGCAATGTGCGGGTGTACCCGTTCAAGACGATCGAGGCCGGTGCCTTCGTCAACACCTCGGTGATCTGGGAGTCCAGAGGACAGGCGCATCTCTTCGGCGCCCGTGGTGTCTCCGGGATCCTGAACGTGGAGATCACGCCCGAGCTGGCCGTGCGGCTCGCCGGCGCCTACGCCACGACCCTGAAGAAGGGCTCGACCGTCACCACGGCCCGCGACCACTCCCGTGGCGCTCGCGCGCTGAAGCGGGCCGTGATCTCGGCATTGCAGGCCAGCGCCATCGACGTACGCGATCTGGAGAACGTACCGCTGCCCGTGGCGCGGCAGCAGACGGCGCGGGGGAGTGCCGGCGGGATCATGATCCGGACGACGCCCGGGGTGCCGGACTCGGTCGACATCATGTTCTTCGACGGGCAGGGTGCCGATCTGTCGCAGGCCAGCCAGCGCAAGCTGGACCGGGTGTTCGCGCGGCAGGAGTACCGGCGGGCCTTCCCCGGCGAGATCGGCGATCTGCACTTCCCGGCGAGCGTCTTCGACTCGTACACCGGGTCGCTGCTGAGGAACATCGACACGACCGGGATCGCCGAGTCGGGGCTGAAGGTCGTCGTCGACGCGTCGAACGGCAGCGCCGGCCTGGTGCTGCCGAGCCTGCTGGGCAAGCTGGGCGTCGACTCGCTGACGATCAACCCCGGTCTCGACGAGTCCCGGCCGACCGAGACGGCGGAGGCGCGGCGGTCCGGGCTGGTGCGGCTCGGTGAGATCGTGGCGTCCGCGAGGGCCGCGTTCGGCGTGCGGTTCGACCCGGTCGGTGAGCGGCTGTCGCTCGTCGACGAGAAGGGCCGCATCGTCGAGGACGACCGGGCGCTGCTGGTGATGCTCGACCTGGTGGCCGCCGAGCGGCGCAGCGGACGGGTGGCGCTGCCGGTGACGACCACGCGGATCGCCGAGCAGGTGGCGGCGTACCACGGGACGCAGGTGGAGTGGACGACGACCTCGCCGGACGACCTCACGCGGGTCGGGCGGGACGAGTCGACCATCTTCGGCGGCGACGGCAAGGGCGGCTTCATCGTCCCCGAGTTCAGCGGTGTCTTCGACGGTACGGCGGCCTTCGTACGGCTGATCGGGCTGGTCGCGCGGACGCAGCTCACGCTGAGCCAGATCGATGCGCGGATTCCGCATGCGCATGTGCTCAAGCGGGATCTGGCCACTCCGTGGGCGGTCAAGGGGCTCGTCATGCGGCGGGTCGTGGAAGCGGCCGGGGACCGCTTCGTGGACACCACGGACGGTGTGCGCGTGGTCGAGGCGGACGGGCGCTGGGTGATGGTGCTGCCCGACCCGGCCGAGGCGGTCACCCATCTGTGGGCGGAAGGCCCGGACGACGCTTCCGCGCAGGCCCTGCTCGATGAGTGGTCGGCTGTCGTGGACAGCGCCGGACGGTAGAAAAGGCGGCACACGCGCGTGCCGGACAAGTGCCCCCAAGGGTGCCTGTCCGGCACGTCGGTGGGGCCATTCGGAGGTACCGGCTGCGACGTGCGACGATGTGCGGCATGTCGCAGCAGCCCCCCGTTCGGAGCAGTACCGCGCACCCCCCGCGCCCGGACGCGTCCATGTCGCTGCTCACCAACGTCATGGACCACAGCCTCGACGACGGCTATGCCGAGGCCGCGGCCCGGAAGAAGGCCGCGGGCGAGGGCGGACTGCCCAAGACGCTCCGCGCGAAGCTCGGACTCGCCGCCGGACTGGTGCTCGCGGCGCTCGTGGTGACCGTCGGAGCGGCCCAGGCGCGGGTCGCGGCCCCGGTCGTCGCCAAGGAGCGCGAGGAGCTCATCGACCGGATCGGGCGGGAGACCGACGCCGCGGACGAGCTGGAGGAGTCCGTGGAGGCGCTGCGCGACGACGTCGGCGCGCGGCAGCGGGAGGCTCTCAGGGACAGCGGGGGCGGCGACCAGGGGGAGCTGGTCAGCCTGCTCTCGGGCGCCGTGGAGGTGCACGGGCCCGGGGTGAAGCTGGTCGTCGACGACGCCGAGGAGACAGCCAAGGGCGGCGACGGGGACCCGCGCGGGACGTCGGGGTTCTCCGACACGGGCCGGGTGCGCGACCGTGACCTGCAGCGCGTGGTGAACGGGCTGTGGGAGTCGGGTGCCGAGGCCATCTCCATCAACGGGCAGCGGCTGACGGCGCTGTCCGCGATCAGGGCCGCGGGTGACGCGATACTGGTCGACAACAGGCCGCTGGTGCCGCCGTACACGGTGCTCGCGGTGGGGGACGGGAACAAGCTGAGCACCCGGTTCCAGGACAGCGCCGACGGGCTGTATCTGCACGTGCTGCAGGAGAACTACGGGATCCGCACCGCGCTGTCCGTGGAGGACGACCTCCGGCTGCCCGCCGCGCCGAGCCTGATCGTACGTACCGCAGAGCCGAGAACCGAGACAGCACAGCCGCAAGCTGAGAAGGGCACATCGTGATCGCCGTACTGGGCCTCGTCGTGGGAGTCGTGGCCGGCCTGTTGGTCCGGCCTGAGGTTCCGGCGGTGGTCGAGCCTTATCTGCCGATCGCCGTCGTGGCGGCGCTGGACGCCGTGTTCGGCGGTCTGCGGGCCATGCTCGACGGGATCTTCGACGACAAGGTGTTCGTGGTGTCGTTCCTGTCGAACGTGGTCGTCGCCGCGCTGATCGTGTTCCTCGGCGACAAGCTGGGCGTGGGGGCGCAGCTGTCCACGGGTGTGGTGGTCGTGCTCGGCATCCGCATCTTCTCCAACGCCGCCGCGATCCGTCGGCACGTGTTCCGGGCGTGAGGCCGATGAGCAACCAGGAAGAGCCGCCCGAGAACCGGCTGGCCAGGGACGAGAGCCGGCTGGGCAGGGACGAGAGCCGGCTGCCCGAGGGCGAGAACCGGCCGCTCGGCGAGGAGAACCGGCTGCGCAAGGAGCTGCCCGAGGAGGTGCCCGCGGCGGCGCCTCCGGTCGTGCCGGCCGCGCAGGTCGCGGAGCCGGGGCTCACCGGGCGCCAGCGGCTGGTGAAGGGGCTGTGGCCGCCGAGGGTCAGCCGGGCCCAACTCATCGTCGCCCTGCTGTTGTTCGGTCTGGGCTTCGGCCTCGCGGTCCAGGTGGCGTCCAACAGCGACGGCGACACGGCCCTGCGCGGGGCACGCCAGGAAGATCTTGTGCGCATCCTCGATGAACTGGATGACCGTACTCAGCGTCTTGAGGACGAGAAGCAGGGTCTCGAACAGCAGCGGGAGGAGCTGGAGAACAGCTCCGACCAGGCGGAGGAGGCCCGCAGGCAGACGATCGAGAAGGAGAGGCAACTCGGCATCCTGGCGGGCACCGTGGCCGCTCAGGGTCCCGGGATCACCATGACCATCGACGACAGCAAGGGCACGGTCGAGGCGGACATGCTGCTCGACGCCGTCCAGGAGCTGCGCGCCGCCGGCGCCGAGGCGATCCAGGTGAACGGCGTGCGGGTGGTGGCCGGGACCTATCTGACGGATTCCGACGACAGCGTGAGCGTCGACGGGAACAAGATCAACGCGCCCTATCGTTTCAAGGTCATCGGCAAGCCGCAGGATCTCGAGCCGGCACTCAACATCCCGGGAGGCGTGGTGCAGACGCTGGAGAAGGAGCAGGCCACCGTTACCGTCGAGCGGTCGGACAAGATCGTCGTGGACGCCTTGCGACCGGCGAAGCGGCCTGACTACGCTCGGTCGTCCTCCCGGTGAACCGGGAGCGCATGGGGGCCGTCCGGCGAGGGCATGAGGTTGCGGGGGGTCGACGCACCGATTGGGTGGTGCGTGGTGGAAACTGTCTGGTGGATACGGACGTTGTGAGGATGTCCGGGTCCTCCGGAGTGTGCAGTCAGGGTTCGTCCTGCCCCACGGGCGGGTCTGTTTCGGTCAAGGGGAATCGCCCGTGAAGTTGTTTGCGAAGTTGTTCGGCAAGAGCGCGCGAGAGGGCAGCGACAGCAGCGCCACCGCCCGTCATCGCGCACAGCCCGACGCCGAGGGCCAGCGCCCGCTGTTCCGCGACCAGGTCGCAGGGCAGGGCGGTGACCTCTCCGGTGGCCAGGGCGCGCCGTCGGTTGACCCTGCCCAGGCCCCAGGCATAGGTTTCGGGCAACCGTCGACCTCGGGTGCGGGCGGAGGGTACGCCTCCGGCCCGTACGCGTCCAACGCCCCGGCGGGGCAGCCGCGGCAGGAGGATCCGTCCATGTCGGCCCTGGTGTGTACGAGGTGCGGCAACCGCAACGCGGAGAACAGCCGGTTCTGCTCCAACTGCGGCGCGCCGCTGCGGGCGGGTGCCGTCCCCGAGCGGGCTTCCGAGACGACCTCCACGATCTCCATCTCGGGTCTCGAGGCCTACGACGCCGAGGTGACGGGTCAGACCCAGCTGCCGGCGCTGTCTCCCGAGGCCCAGGCCGCGGTCGACGCGCTGCCGCTGGGCTCGGCGCTGCTGGTCGTGCGGCGCGGCCCGAACTCGGGCAGCCGCTTCCTGCTGGACGGCGAGCTGACCACGGCCGGCCGGCACCCGCAGAGCGACATCTTCCTGGACGACGTCACGGTCTCGCGCCGCCATGTGGAGTTCCGGCGCCAGCCCGACGGCTCGTTCACCGTCGCCGACGTGGGCAGCCTGAACGGCACGTACGTCAACCGCGAGCGGATCGACCAGGTCGCCCTGTCCAACGGCGACGAGGTCCAGATCGGAAAGTACCGACTCGTTTTCTACGCGAGCCGGCAGAGCATCTGACCCACCCCAGGGAAGGTCCATGCTTCATACACCGAGCGGCGGTGCCGGGAGCGGCACCGCCGCCGCGGACAGTGGACTGATGAGCATCGGCACGGTGCTGAACGTGCTGCGCGACGAGTTCCCCGAAGTGACGATCTCCAAGATCCGTTTCCTGGAGTCGGAAGGGCTCGTCGAGCCGCGGCGCACCCCTTCGGGGTACCGCAAGTTCAGCGCCGGTGATGTCGAGCGCCTCGGCCGGGTGCTGCGGATGCAGCGGGACCACTATCTGCCCCTGAAGGTGATCCGTGAGTACCTCGACGCAGTGGAGCGCGGCGAGGACGTGCGGCTTCCGTCGGTCGGCCGCCAGCGGGACGGCGAGGTGCAGCCGGAGGCGGCCGAGGCGCCCACGGCGGCCCGGATCGGGCGGGCGGAGCTGCTCGCCGCGGCCGGGATCGAGGAGGCCGAGCTGGTCGAGTGGGAGTCGTACGGCCTGGTCACGCCGCTGTCCGACGGGGTGTACGACGCCGAGGCGGTGACCGTCGCGGCGCTGGTGACCGAGCTGGGCCGGTTCGGTATCGAGCCTCGGCATCTGCGCATGGTGAAGGCCGCGGCCGAGCGGGAGGCCGGCCTGGTGGACCAGGTGGTGGCCCCGCTCAGGCGGCACCGCAATCCGCAGACCAGGGCCCATGCGGAGGCCCGTACCAAGGAGCTGGCGGGGCTCACGGCGAAGCTGCACGCGGCGCTGCTGCAGACGGCGCTCGGGGTGCGTCTGCCGTGAGCGGGCGGCGGCCCGATCGGGCCCCGCTCCCCGGCCCGACTACCCAAACATCCCGGGCACGGCCTAGGGTTGCTGTGTGAACGAGCTCGATGTCGTAGGTGTCCGGGTGGAAATGCCCTCCAACCAACCGATCGTGCTCCTGCGCGAAGTGGGAGGCGACCGCTACCTCCCCATCTGGATCGGGCCGGGGGAGGCGACCGCGATCGCCTTCGCCCAGCAGGGCATGGCCCCCGCACGGCCGCTGACCCACGACCTGTTCAAGGACGTGCTGGAGGCCGTCGGCCAGGAGCTCACCGAAGTACGCATCACGGACCTGCGTGAAGGCGTCTTCTACGCCGAGCTGGTCTTCGCCAGCGGCGTCGAGGTGAGCGCCCGCCCGTCCGATGCCATAGCGCTGGCCCTGCGCACCGGCACGCCGATCTACGGCAGTGACGGTGTGCTCGACGACGCGGGCATCGCGATTCCGGACGAGCAGGAGGACGAGGTGGAGAAGTTCCGCGAGTTCCTCGACCAGATCTCGCCCGAGGACTTCGGCACCAGCAGCCAATGAGACGCGGTACGGCCGGCTGGGCGGAGCGGAAGCGCCGAGCCGGCCGTACGGCGTGTCGTCGTCGTCAGGACGGGGCCCGGAGCGGCTTCGCGGTGCGGCGCCGGCCCGTACGACTCGGCACATGCCACCGGCGATTGAGAGCGTCCTGCGGCCTCCCGGGAGCGCATTCGGCTAGCCTTTCCCCGCGACGGGGTACGGGAAACCACTCCTAGGGTGATTATCACTCGGCGTGCCGAGTGTGGCGATCGTTGACGCACCCTTGGTGACTGCCTACCGTCGAGAGGGCAGGTCAAGGACGGAGGTCGGCGTGAGAAGCAGCGGCGACGGTACGGCTGGGGGTGCCACCGGACGCAGTCCGGGGGAGAGCGGTCCGTACCCGCTTCATGGCGGCGCGTCCGATCACGCCTCGAAGCGGCCCGCGGCCGTGCCCAGCGGCGGAGGGGCGGCGTCCATGGGGTCCGAGGAGATCGGCTACCGGGGGCCCACGGCCTGCGCGGCCGCCGGCATCACCTACCGGCAGCTCGACTACTGGGCGCGCACCGGGCTGGTGGAACCGAGTGTGCGGCCCGCGTACGGGTCCGGGACACAGCGGCTGTACAGCTTTCGGGACGTCGTCGTCCTGAAGATCGTCAAGCGGTTCCTGGACACCGGGGTGTCGCTGCAGAACATCCGCAGCGCCGTGCAGCATCTGCGTGAGCGCGGGTTTCGAGACCTGGAGCGGATGACGCTGATGAGCGACGGTGCCACCGTCTACGAGTGCACGTCCCCCGATGAGGTGCATGCCCTGCTGCAGGGCGGTCAGGGCGTCTTCGGGATCGCCGTCGGTGTCGTGTGGCGGGACGTGGAGAACGCGCTGTCGCAGCTGCACGGGGAGCGCATCGACACCGGGGAGACGCTGATGGGCCACAACCCGGCGGACGAGCTGGCCAGGCGGCGCAACAAGGCCGTGTAGCGCCGGCCGCGGGCTCCGCCCGGGGTGGGGCGGAGCCATTGTCAGTGGTGTGGTGCAGCATCGGAGATGTGAGAACCGCGCCCACGATCCTGCATCTCGACATGGATGCCTTCTTCGCCTCGGTGGAGCAGGCGTCCAAGCCGAGCCTGCGCGGGAAGGCCGTCGTGGTGGGCGGGCTCGGGCCGCGCGGGGTGGTGGCGACCTGCTCCTACGAGGCCCGGGTGTTCGGGGTGCACTCGGCGATGCCGATGGCGCAGGCGCGGCGGCTCGCGCCCAACGCCGCGTATTTGGTCCCGAGGGGTGGGCTGTACCGGGCGATCAGCGAGCAGGTGATGGGGCTGCTGCGGGCGCTGTCGCCGTTGGTGGAGCCGCTGAGCCTGGACGAGGCGTTCGTGGACCTGGAGGCCGGTGGAGCGGCCTGGGACGGGCATTCCGCGCGGCTGGCGGGGGAGAGGCTGCGGGCCGACATACGCGCCGTCACCGGACTCACCGGGTCGGTGGGGCTGGCCGCGTCCAAGATGCTGGCGAAGATCGCCTCGGAGCAGGCCAAGCCGGACGGGCTGGTCCTGATCCCGCCGGGGACCGAGCGGGCGCTGCTCGGGCCCATGTCGGTGCGGACCCTGCCGGGGGTGGGGCCGGCGACCGGGGACCACCTGAGACGGGCGGGCATCCACACAGTCGAGGAGCTCGCCGAGGCGGGCGAGGACGAACTGGTGCGGCTGCTGGGGAAGGCGCACGGGCACGCCCTCTACGCCATGGCGCTCGCGCGCGACGAGCGGCCCGTGGTGGCCGAACGGGAGGCCAAGTCGGTGTCCGTCGAGGACACCTACGACGTCGACATCCACGACCGGCTGCGCATCGGCCTGGAGGTGCAGCGGCTGGCCGACCGGTGCGTACGGCGGCTGCGGGGCGCCGGGCTGTCGGGGCGCACGATCGTGCTGAAGGTGCGGCGGTACGACTTCTCGACCCTGACGCGGTCCGAGACGTTGCGGGGGCCCACGGACGACCCGGCGGTCGTGCGGGAGGCCGCGCTGCGGCTGCTGGACGCCGTGGACACCACGGGAGGGGTGCGGCTGCTCGGGGTCGGGGTGAGCGGGCTGGCCGACTTCACACAGGAGGACCTGTTCGCGCAGGCCGCGGGGGAGGAGGTGGCGGGTGCCGAGGACGAGACCGCCGAGCAGGCGGTGCGGGAACCGGCCGGCCCGGCGGAGCGGCGCTGGTCTCCGGGGCACGACGTACGGCACGCCGAGTACGGGCACGGATGGGTGCAGGGCAGCGGGCTCGGGCGGGTGACGGTGCGGTTCGAGACGCCCTGGTCGGAGCCGGGGAGAGTGCGGACGTTCCGGACCGACGACCCGGATCTCGAGAGGGCTGAGCCGTTGCCGTTGGTCGAGGGGGCGGAGGGTGTCACGGGGGCTGCGGGTGGCTCCGAAGTGTCCGAAGTGTCCGAGGTGCGGGGGGCTTCGGCGGGGTAGGCGGGGTAGCGGAGGGTCTCGTTCGAGAGTGGCTGTGGCTGGGCCCGGGGCGGCTGTGGCTGGGCCCGGGGTGGCTGTGCCGCCTGGGGCGGTCGGGCTGGGGTGCTGCGGCCGAGCATGCCTGTACGTCCACCGTTCCGCCCTGCGGCGGCCGAGCAGGCCCGTACGTCCGACCGCGCCACCCGGCGCCCGAGGTCACGGCCCCGTCGCGCCGGGCGGTGGGCGGGACGTCACTGCGGGCGGGTGTGGGGGTCGGTGTCCTTGCCCGCCACCTTGCCGAAGTCCCGGTCGGGGAGCGGGGGCGGTGGGGCCACGTCGAGGCCGTAGTGGTGGTAGAGCTGGAGTTCCTGTTCGGGCGAGAGGTGGCGGCCCACGCCGAAGTCGGGGGCCTCCTTGATGAGGGCTCGGTCGAAGGGGACGTGGAGTGTGCCCTCGATCAGCTCGCTGGGCTCCAGGGGCACGAAGGCGTCCCTGGAGAACAGGCCGGTGCGTATGGCCGCCCACTCCGGCACGCCGGTCGCGTCGTCGAGGTACACCTCGTCGATCGTGCCGATCTTGGTGCCGTTGCGGTCGAACGCCTTGCGGCCGATCAGGTTGCGCGGATCGATGTCGGTCTGCACGAGCCCTCCACTTGGTCGCAATCATCCGTAAGCACTACAAAAGAGCACAATGGGGTGCACGGCCACTCGAAGGCTCGTGCGGTGGGCTCGCTGGTAGGCTTGCAACGGCTGCTGACCCCGTGCGGGAGAGTCCTCCGGTCGTCACCGGAGGCGCCGAAGGAGCAAATCCTCCCCGGAATCTCTCAGGCCCACGTACCGCACGGACGAGGTCACTCTGGAAAGCAGGGCGGGTGTCGACGGCGCCCGCTCTCACCGACGGTGAAAGCCGGGCGCCCGTGTGGCGGCCGGTGAAGCTCTCAGGTTGAGATGACAGAGGGGGAGGCCGTCGGGGTACCCGCGCCGTGGTGCCCCTCGAAGGTCGCGTCAGACCAGGAGGCCTCCGCAATGACCGCCCAGCGCATTCCGCTCTCCGAGCTCGAACAGGGCATCCCCTTCGAGCAGCGCCACATCGGGCCCGACCAGGAGGCGCGGGCCAAGATGCTCGCGCAGGTCGGCTACGGCTCGCTCGACGAGCTCACCGCCGCCGCGGTACCGGATGTGATCAAGAACGCCGACGCCCTCGATCTGCCGGGTGCCCGCAGCGAGGCGGAGGTGCTCGCCGAACTGCGTTCGCTCGCCGACCGGAACCAGGTCCTCGGCTCCATGATCGGGCTCGGTTACTACGGCACCTTCACCCCGCCGGTCATCCTGCGCAACGTCATGGAGAACCCCGCCTGGTACACGGCGTACACGCCCTACCAGCCGGAGATCTCCCAGGGACGTCTGGAAGCCCTGCTGAACTTCCAGACGATGGTCGCCGAGCTGACCGGTCTGCCGACCTCCGGCGCCTCGCTGCTCGACGAGGGCACCGCGGCCGCCGAGGCCATGGCGCTGTCGCGGCGTATGGGCAAGAACAAGAACGGCCTGTTCCTGGTCGACGCGGACGCGCTGCCGCAGACGATCGCGGTGATCGAGACCCGCGCCGAGCCGACCGGTGTCGAGGTCGTCGTCGCGGACCTGAGCGACGGCATCCCGGCGGAGATCGCCGCGCGTGAGATCAACGGCGTGCTGATCCAGTACCCGGGCGCCTCCGGTGCCGTGCGGGACATCAAGCCGGTCATCGACCAGGCGCACGAGCTCGGCGCGCTCGTCACCGTCGCCGCCGACCTGCTCGCGCTGACGCTGCTGAAGTCGCCGGGTGAGCTGGGCGCGGACATCGCGGTCGGTACGACGCAGCGGTTCGGCGTGCCGATGGGCTTCGGCGGGCCGCACGCCGGCTACATGGCCGTCCAGGAGAAGATGGCGCGCAGCCTGCCCGGGCGGCTCGTGGGCGTGTCCGTCGACGCGGACGGCAACAAGGCGTACCGCCTCGCCCTGCAGACCCGTGAGCAGCACATCCGCCGGGAGAAGGCCACCAGCAACATCTGTACCGCGCAGGTGCTGCTCGCGGTGATGGCCGGTATGTACGCCGTCTATCACGGGCCCGAGGGTCTGAAGGCCATCGCCCGGCGCACGCACCGGTACGCCTCGATCCTGGCCGAGGGGCTGCGCGCCGGGGGTGTCGGGCTCGTTCACGGCTCCTACTTCGACACGCTGACCGTACGCGTCGAGGGCCGCGCCGCCGAGGTCGTCGCCGCTGCGCGTGCGAACGGCGTGAACCTGCACCTCGTCGACGCCGACCAGGTGTCGATCGCCTGCGACGAGACCACCACGCGGGACCAGCTCAAGGCCGTCTGGGCCGCCTTCGGCGTCGAGGGCGACGTCGAGGCGCTGGACGCGGCCGCCGGGGAGGCGCTGCCCGAGGCGCTGCTGCGCACCGACGACTACCTCACCCACCCGGTCTTCCGGCAGCACCGCTCCGAGACCGCGATGCTGCGCTACCTGCGCAGGCTCGCCGACCGCGACTACGCGCTCGACCGCGGCATGATCCCGCTGGGCTCCTGCACCATGAAGCTCAACGCGACGACCGAGATGGAGCCGGTCACCTGGCCCGAGTTCGGCCAGCTGCACCCCTTCGCGCCGGAGGAGCAGGCCGAGGGCTACCTCACGCTCATCCGCGAGCTGGAGGACCGTCTCGCCGAGGTCACCGGCTACGACAAGGTCAGCCTGCAGCCCAACGCCGGTTCGCAGGGCGAGCTGGCCGGTCTGCTCGCCGTACGCGGGTACCACCGGGCCAACGGCGACGAGCAGCGCACGGTCTGCCTGATCCCGTCGTCCGCGCACGGCACCAACGCCGCGAGCGCCGTGATGGCGGGCATGAAGGTCGTCGTCGTCAAGACCGCCGAGGACGGCGAGATCGACGTCGAGGACCTGCGGGCGAAGATCGATAAGCACCGTGACGAGCTGGCGGTGCTGATGATCACGTACCCGTCGACGCACGGTGTGTTCGAGGAGCACGTCGCCGACATCTGCGCCCAGGTGCACGAGGCCGGCGGTCAGGTGTACGTCGACGGCGCGAACCTGAACGCGCTGGTGGGCCTGGCCAAGCCGGGGCACTTCGGCGGTGACGTCTCGCACCTGAACCTGCACAAGACCTTCTGCATCCCGCACGGCGGCGGCGGCCCCGGCGTCGGCCCGGTCGCGGTCCGCGAGCACCTCGCGCCGTACCTGCCGAACCACCCGCTGCAGCCGTCCGCCGGCCCCGAGACGGGTGTCGGCCCGATCTCGGCCGCGCCGTGGGGCTCCGCGGGCATCCTGCCGATCTCGTGGGCGTACGTCCGCCTCATGGGCGGCGAGGGGCTCAAGCGCGCCACCCAGGTGGCCGTGCTGTCCGCCAACTACATCGCCAAGCGCCTGGAGCCGCACTACCCGGTGCTCTACACCGGCCCGGGCGGGCTGGTCGCGCACGAGTGCATCATCGACCTGCGGCCGATCACCAAGGCGACCGGCGTGAGCGTGGACGACGTCGCCAAGCGGCTCATCGACTACGGCTTCCACGCGCCGACGATGTCCTTCCCGGTGGCCGGCACGCTGATGATCGAGCCGACGGAGTCCGAGGACCTCGCCGAGCTGGACCGTTTCTGCGACGCGATGATCGCCATCCGCGCCGAGATCGAGAAGGTCGGCGCGGGCGAGTGGCCGGCCGAGGACAACCCGCTGCACAACGCCCCGCACACCGCGGGTGCGCTCGGCGGGGACTGGAAGCACGCCTACTCCCGCGAGGAGGCCGTCTTCCCGGCCGGGGTGTCCGTGGCCGACAAGTACTGGCCGCCGGTGCGCCGGATCGACCAGGCGTACGGTGACCGGAACCTGGTCTGCTCCTGCCCGCCGCTGGACGCGTACGAGGACTGAGGTCCGCGTCCGGCCTGAGGCCCCGTCCCCTGTTCCCGGGGGCGGGGCCTTTCGCCGTGCCGGGCGCGGGCGTCGCGGCCGTCGCGGTGATCAGGCGCGGTCGATGTGTACGTTTGTCGACTTCACCCGGGCCGTGGCCTCCATCCCGACCTCCAGGCCGAGCTCCTCCACCGCCTCGCGGGTGAGCAGGGAGACGAGTCGGTGCGGGCCCGCCTGGATCTCCACCTGGGCGGCGACGTCGCCGAGCTTGATGGCGGTGACGATGCCGGGGAAGGCGTTGCGGACCGAGGTGTACGGGGGTTCGTCGTCGTCCCGGGACGCGGACGTCCTGGCCAGCTCCACGGAGAATGCGGCGAGGTCGCGTCCGTCGATGAGCCTGCGGCCGGCGTCGTCGCGATGGGTGGCCACGCGTCCGGCGTCGGCCCAGCGGCGAGCGGTGTCGGGGCTGACGCCGAGCAGACGGGCGGCCTGGCCGATGGTGTAGGACTGCATGACCGTCACGATATGGCGTGTCGGGGCGCCTGGTGGACGGCGGGCGGACCCGTTGGGCGGACGAGGCGCTGATCGTCCAGCGGGCCGCCTCGGGGCGGCGGGAGGGGCGCGCTGGGAGGTGCCGCGCCCCAGGGGGAACGTGCCGTCCCGGGTGCGGTCAGCTCGTCCTCCGGAGGTGGCAGAGCCCCTTCCGGCCGGTGTCGGGCCCCGCGTATACGTCGGGGCCGGTGCGCGGTGGTGTGCCGCGGCCGGCCCCTTTCGGTGCGTGAGCGCCTCCGAGGTGGCCGGCGCCCGGGTCTGCTCAGGCGGCCGTCACGACCCTGCGGGTGTCCAGCGGGCGGTGCGGGGCGATGATCTGGCCGTCCGGCAGGAGCTCACCGGTGTCCTCGAAGACGACGACGCCGTTGCACAGCAGGCTCCAGCCCTGCTCCGGGTGGGCCGCCACGAGTCGGGCGGACTCCCGGTCGGCAGAGTCGGCTGAGGGGCACGGTGGCTGGTGCTGGCACATGGGTGGGATCTTTCGCTCGGTCGTGGTGGACTCGGTCGTGGATGAGATGGCTGTGGTGTCCGTGGCGTCTGTACCGCGGCGTGAAGAGTCGTTCATGGCCGCCCCCCGTTGTGATAAGTCGGTCCGGAACCAAGTGTTGCCCCACGGGCGTCGATCCGCAGGGATTTCGCAGCACCGCTCCTCACAGGTTGAGGACGCGTCACCCGGGCGGACGGTTCACCTCAACTGCACTGCCCTTTCGGATGGTTCGCGGTGGCCGTAAAGGGCTAGTCCGCATGGGCATCAGGCCGCTGATCAGCTCGTACGAGCGGGAGGGTGCTCGGAGGAGGGGTTCCGCGGCGCGTGCGAAGAGCCCCGCCGCAGGGACGGCCGCGGCGGGGCGTGTGGGGGAGCCGGTGGTGGTTCAGGCAGGGGAGCCGAGCAGGGGCGGTGCCGCCGGTGTCACCCGATGGGTGAGCAGCGGGAGCAGTTCGGCGACCCGGTGCGGGCGGTGCGAGGCGATGCCGGGAGGCGCGGGCGCCAAGGGGACGAGCAGGTCCGTGGCCTGGAGGCCGCCGGTCGAGCCGTCCGCCGTGCGGTCGCCGTGCAGCCACAAGGTCAGCATGTAAAGGCTCGGGATGGATAGCAGGCGCGGCTGGTAGGCCTGGGGAAGCGTCTCGGCCTGCCGCAGGGCGCGCTCGGTGGAGGCGATGTAGGGGCCTTCGAAAAAGTGCGCGAACGCCCAGCCGTCCGGCGTGAGCCGGGTCTCGGCGGCGGCCAGGGCGCGATCTCCGTTGCGGATCATGAAGCGCCAGCCGGCCAGCCTGGTGGCGGGCGTGCCCCCGGCGGTGAACCGGTCCAGGACATGCACGGGCAGGGGCAGTTCGGGCGTCACGGGTCCCTGGGCGGTACGCAGGGACGGGGTCGGGGCCTCCCGGACGGCCGTGGGGGAGCCGAGGGCCGTGAGGACGGTGCGAAGGGCGGGCGCGGGAGCCGGGGGGACATGCAGCGGCATGGTGGGTCGCCTCTCATTCGACAGGCATGGGCGCGCGAGGGCGGGGGCGGACGGCGCTGTCTGCTCACGAGGTCAGAGAGGCGGAGGCCGGGGTCTGTGACGAAAGGGTGGGCGGTTTCGCCGGGTCTCGGCTCGACGGCAGTCCGTGGGACCGCGGGCGCCAACCTTCTCTGCCTTGTTCGCGGAGTTTATACGACAGGTGTTCACCCGGTGTTTCGGCTAGCCGTTACCGGGAAGTCCGGCAAGGGTAAATCCGGTCGCGGAACTGCGGAAATCATCCCGATTCCCGATCGGCCGCAAGGGTGATGACCTCGGGTTTCGCTCCTGGAGCGGTCGGCCAATTCTCGTCGGCGTTTTTCACGAGTCACCGGCCGCCGGAAACCGCCGGTTCCGGCTTGCCCGTGGAATGTGCCCCCGGTACTCCGTGCGCCGCTTTCACCAGAGTAGCGGGGCAGGAGCGGCTGCGGGGACGTTATCGATCGCTCCGGCTGGGCATCATCCAACCTGCACTTGAAGGACCCCGGCGGCCGTTCCGCGGTACGCCCATCCGAGGAGGGACGCTTCGATGGGGGAGAAGGTCGTGGCAGGCGCGTTCGACCTGTCCGATCGGCAGCACTACCGCGACAAGCTCCGGCGGTGCCTGAGGGGACTGGAGCGGCTCCTGGCGGAGAAGCGGTTCGATCGGCCCAAGAACCTGATGGGGCTGGAGATCGAATTGAATCTCGCCGGGGCCGACGGCCAGCCCCGAATGCTGAACGCCCAAGTCCTGGAACGCATCGCGAGCCGCGATTTCCAAACAGAACTCGCCACGTTCAACCTTGAAGTGAACATTGCCCCGCACCGCCTCGGCGGCCGGGTATTCGACCGGCTCGCCGAGGAACTCCGCACCAGCCTGGCATACGCGCACCGGAAAGCGGCCGAACTCGACGCCGGCATCGTGATGATCGGCATTCTGCCCACCCTCGACCGCGACGACCTGGTGTCCTCGAACCTCTCGGCCGCGGACCGCTACACGCTGCTCAACGACCAGATCGTCGCCGCCCGCGGTGAGGACTTCACCCTCGACATCGACGGGGTGGAGCGCCTGACGTGCACGGCCCGGTCCATCGTGCCCGAAGCCGCTTGTACATCCGTGCAGTTGCACCTCCAGGTCACCCCGGGCCGGTTCGCCGACGTGTGGAACGCGGCCCAGGTGGCGTGCGCGCCGCAGATAGCCGTCGGCGCCAACTCGCCCTTCCTGTTCGGCCGGGAGCTGTGGCGCGAGTCGCGCCCGCCGCTGTTCCTGCAGTCCACCGACACCCGGCCGCCCGAGCTGCAGGCCCAGGGCGTACGGCCGCGGACCTGGTTCGGCGAGCGCTGGATCGGTTCGGCGTACGAGCTGTTCGAGGAGAACCTGCGGTACTTCCCGGCGCTGCTGCCGATCTGCGACGAGGAGGACCCGCTGGAGGTGCTGGACGCGGGAGGCGTTCCGAGCCTCGCGGAGCTGGTGCTGCACAACGGCACCATCTACCGCTGGAACCGCCCGGTCTACGGCATCGCAGACGGGGTCCCGCATCTGCGGGTGGAGAACCGGGTGCTGCCCGCCGGCCCCACGGTCACGGACGTCGTCGCCAACGCCGCCTTCTACTACGGCCTGGTCCGGGCGCTGGCCGAGGAGCCGCGGCCGCCGTGGACCCGGATGCCGTTCGAGACGGCGGCCGCCAACTTCGACGCCGCGTGCCGGCTCGGCATCGACGCGCGCTTCCGCTGGCCCCGGCGGGGCCGCTACGGCGGGGTCGGCGAGATCGACGCCGTCACGCTCGTGCGCGAGGAGCTGCTGCCGCTCGCCGCGGCCGGGCTGGACGCGTGGGGCGTGGAACCCGCCGACCGCGATCTGTACCTCGGCGTGATCGACGAGCGGTGCCGGCGGCGCGTCAACGGGGCGTCCTGGCAGGTCGCGACCTTCCACAAGGCGTTGGAGGCGGGCATGAGCAGGCCCGAGGCGCTGGCCGCCACCACCCGCCGCTACAGCGAGCTGATGCACCAGGGCGAGCCGGTCCACACCTGGCCGGTGAGCCTGCCGGAGCCCGTGCCGGTGGTGTGAGCACCGCCCTGGTCTCCGCCGTACGTCCTGAGAGGTGATGATGAGGGACACCTAGGGCGTGGGCGAGCGGCTGGAGGCCGGAGTGCGGGCGGATGCGGGAGCGGTGGGCGGACCGGCGGCGGAGGAAGGGCTGTCCCGGCGGACCCTGCGGGACGAGACACTGCTCGTGCTGGCGCTGTCGCTCGGCGCCAGCGGTGTGTCCGCGCTGATCAGCTTCATCGGGTCGGTGACCCGGCCGGGCGGTCTGAAGGACCAGGCCGCCACCCTCAACGCCTCGGCCGCGCCCGGCCGTCCGTGGCTGGACCTCGCCTGGCAGCTGTTCGGGATCACCACCGCCCTCGTGCCGGTCGCGCTCGTCGCGCACTTCCTGCTGCGCGAGGGACGGAGCCTGCGCACCCTCGGCTTCGACCGCACCCGGCCCTGGCCCGACCTGGGCCGCGGTGCCGCGGTCGCCGCCGTGATCGGCAGCAGCGGCATCGCCTTCTACCTCGCCGCTCGCGGTCTGGGCTTCAACCTCACCGTGGTGCCGGAGGCCCTGCCCGAGGTGTGGTGGAAGTACCCGGTGCTGATCCTCTCGGCCGTGCAGAACGCCGTCCTCGAAGAGGTCATCGTCGTGGGGTATCTGCTGCGCAGGCTCGGCCAGTTGGGCTGGTCACCGGAGAAGGCGCTGGCCGGCAGCGCGGTGCTGCGCGGCTCGTACCACCTGTACCAGGGCATCGGCGGATTCGTCGGCAACATGGTGATGGGCGTGGTGTTCGTGTACCTGTACCGGCGCTGGGGCCGGGTGGGGCCGCTCGTCGTGGCGCACTCGCTGCTCGACATCGGCGCCTTCGTGGGCTACGGGCTGCTGGCGGGCAAGGTGGGCTGGCTGCCGACCGCGTGAAGCGGCGGGAAGGGGCCGTACGGCGATGTCGTACGGCCCCTTCCGCATGGGTCAGGCGAGCAGCTCGCCGTCGATCGTCGTGACGGCGCGGCCGGTCAGCAGGGTGCGGTCGCCGTTCAGGCGGGTGCGCACCAGGCCGGAGCGGGGCGAGGCCTGCAGACCGGTCAGCTCGGTGCGGCCGAGGCGCTCGGACCAGAACGGGGCGAGAGCGGTGTGGGCGCTGCCGGTGACCGGGTCCTCGTCGATGCCGACGTTGGGGAAGAAGCAGCGGGAGACGAAGTCGTGGGCGCTGGTGGCTTCCTGGGCGCGGGCGGTGGCGATGATGCCGCGCGAGGAGTGGCGGCCGAGGGCACGGTGGTCGGGGGCGAGGGAGAGGACGGTCTTCTCGTCGGCCAGTTCGACGAGCAGGTCGCCGACGTTGGGGCCGGTGTCGAAGGCGTTGAGCGGCTCGGCGCCCAGGGCCTCGGCGATGCCGTCGGGGACCTCGACCGGGAGGAGCGGGGCGGTCGGGAAGTCCAGGGTGATCCAGCCGTCCTCGCCGGGTGTCGCGACGAGGACGCCGCTGAGCGTGTCGAATCGCACCGGGCCCTCGTGCGCGCCCGTGCTGTGCAGCACATGGGCCGTGGCCAGGGTGGCGTGGCCGCACATGGTGACCTCGGTGACAGGGGTGAACCAGCGCAGCGCCCAGTCTGCCGCGCCGCCCGCGGGCAGGCGGTGGGCGAAGGCCGTCTCCGCGTGGTTCACCTCCATGGCGATCTTCTGAAGCCGGTCGTCGTCCGGGAAGGCGTCCAGGAGCAGGACTCCGGCGGGGTTGCCCGCGAAGGGGCGGTCGGTGAAGGCGTCGACGATTCGAATCCGCATGGACACGAACGGTAGAGGGCACGCGAAGCCGCTCGCCAATGCCAATCCGCGAGGACTGGACTCCGCGAGGACTGGACTCCGCGAGGACTGGACTCCGAAGGGGCTGGACTCCGAAGGGGCTGGACCCCGGGGGACCGGCTTCCCGAACGGCCGGGGGCGGTAGCCCTGCGCCGCAGCCGTCGGGCTCTTCCGGAGGGTTGTCGTAAGCGTGTTTCCGATATATCGTTGAAGCATCGCGACAGATCAACGATGGATGGAGTGAGTGCGATGCGTCAGCGCGGATTCGAGCGAGGACATGGCTTCGAGGGACGCCGGGCTGCCTTCGGTCCGTTCGGGCCGGGTGGTCCGGGGTTCGGGCACGGGGGTCACGGCTTCGGGCCCGGACCCTGGGGCGGCGGCCGTGGGCGCGGGGGGCCACGAGGAAGGGCGCGGCGCGGTGATGTGCGGGCGTCGATCCTGGCCCTGCTCAGGGACCGGCCGATGCACGGCTACGAGATGATCCAGGAGATCGCCGAGCGCAGTGGCGGCGCGTGGCGGCCCAGTCCCGGGTCGGTGTACCCGACCCTCCAGCTGCTGGAGGACGAGGGGCTGATCGCCAGCGAGAGCGAGGGCGGCAAGAAGCTGTTCTCCCTCACCGACGCCGGACGCGCGGCGGCCGAGGAGGGTTCCGAGGCCCCCTGGGAGGACGCCGGGCGCGGCGTCGACTGGGAGGCGCTCGGGGAGATCCGGCAGGCCGGGTTCGGTCTGCTGGAGGCCTTCGGGCAGGTCTGGAAGACCGGCAGCAAGGAGCAGCGCGACAAGGCGCTGGCGGTCGTCAACGAAGCCCGCAAGAAGCTGTACCTCATCCTCGCCGACGAGGACTGAGTCCTTTCGTGACGGCGGTCGGGGCGCCTCGCGGTCATGCCGTGGGGCGCCTTCGCCGCGTCTCAGTCCACCTTGCGTATCACCGCCGCGTCGAAGAGGTCCCACGCGCGTGGGTGGGGTCCCTCGTCGTGGCAGTGCCACGCCTCCCAGAACAGGTCGGCGAGCAGCGCGTCCTCCGGGGCGTACACCCGGTACACGTACTGTCTGCCGTCCACGGCCGGCAGCTCCACCAGCCAGCAGCCGCTCTCCATGCCTTGCGGGACGAGTGACGGGCACCGATGGTTGCCTGCCGGGCGCGAGGCAAACCGGCGCGCGCCCCTTTCCGACGTCGGCCGAAATCTCCTCCCCAAGGAGGAGATTCCAGGGGCTCGTGTCCCCTTCCCGCGGGACACGAGAATGCTCCCGGACGGGGATGCCCCCGGTGGTCACGGCTGATGGGGTGGAGGCTGTGCGACCCCGTATCCCCCGGCAACCGACCGGTGACCTTACCCGGCAGCCGACCGGTGACGGCCCCCGGCCGTCGATCGACGACCAGGCCGACGCCCGCGCCGACGCCACCGCCGGGCTCGGTGCCGAGCTCTCCGCGGTGCTGGCCGGTGCCCGCAGACGGGCGCTGCGGGACGGGGACCGGCAGATCGACACCGCGCATGTGCTGCACTCGCTGCTGGAGCACGATCCGGAGGTGCGTGACGTCTTCGAGGACGGGACGCAGGTCGCCCGGCTGCTGGGATACCTCGTGCAGCGCAGCATCGGATACGGGCTGCGCTGGCAGAGCACCGTCGAGGACTCGGGGACCGTGCCCGTGGTGAGCGTGGCCGAGGGGCTCTCGCCGCTCGCCTCCGCCGCGCTGGAGCAGGCGCGCCTGCGTGCCGCGCGGTTCGGGGAGGAGCGGGCCTGCTGTGTCGATCTGCTCGCCGCCGTCGTCGCCGACCCGCAGGCCCGTGCCGTCGAGGTGCTCACCCGCGCCGGGGTGGACGCCCGGGAGCTGTTCCTGCGCATCGAGAGCCGGCCGCGCAGGCCCGAGGAGTACGCCGACAGCGGTGAGCCTGCGCCCTGACTCCCACGGGGTGGGTTCAGCTGCCGCGTCCGCACGATGAGACAGGTGTCATCAGGGATGACGCTCATGTCATCGCCTGTCATCATGTGCCGGTGTCTACGACGAACAGCAGCGCGGGCGGCCGCGGGAAGGGCGTGGGCCTCGGGCTCGCCCTCGGGTCGGCGCTCGCCTTCGGCGGGTCGGGCGTCGCGGCCAAGCCGTTGATCGAGGCGGGCCTGGACCCGCTGCACGTGGTGTGGCTGAGGGTGGCCGGCGCGGCCCTGGTCATGCTGCCGCTCGCGGTGCGCCATCGCGCGCTGCCGCGCAGCCGGCCCGCGCTGCTCGCCGGGTTCGGGCTGCTGGCGGTGGCCGGTGTGCAGGCCTGCTACTTCGCGGCGATCTCCCGCATCCCGGTCGGTGTCGCACTGCTCGTGGAGTACCTCGCGCCCGCGCTCGTGCTCGGCTGGGTGCGGTTCGTGCAACGGCGTCCGGTGACGCGGGCCGCCGCGCTCGGAGTGGTGCTCGCGGTGGGCGGCCTGGCCTGTGTGGTCGAGGTGTGGGCCGGTCTCGGCTTCGACGCGCTCGGCCTGGTGCTCGCGCTGGGCGCGGCCTGCTGCCAGGTCGGCTACTTCGTGCTGTCCGACCAGGGCAGCGACTCCGGCGAGGACGCGCCCGACCCGCTCGGGGTCATCGCCTACGGGCTGCTGATCGGCGCGGCCGTGCTGACCGTGGTGGCCCGGCCGTGGGGGATGGAGTGGTCGGTGCTGGGCGGCACCGCCGACATGGACGGCACGGCTGTCCCGGCCGTGCTGCTGCTCGCCTGGATCGTGCTGATCGCGACCGTCGTCGCCTACGTCACCGGCGTGCTGTCGGTGCGCCGCCTCTCGCCGCAGGTTGCGGGGGTCGTGGCCTGTCTGGAGGCGGTCATCGCGACCGTGCTGGCCTGGGTGCTGCTGGGCGAGCACCTGTCTGCGCCGCAGATCCTCGGCGGCGTGGTCGTCCTCGTGGGCGCCTTCATTGCCCAGTCCTCGGCACCGGCGAAGGGCTCCGCCGAGGCGGTGGCCGCCGGTGCGCCGGAGCGTGAGGCGGCCGTGCAGCGGACCTCCTAGCCGGCTACGGGGGCGGACGTCCTGGCCGGCCTGTGGGGCCGACGTACCAGCCGACCATGAGGCCGACGTACCGGCCGGTCAGGAGGGTGGACGTACCGGCCGGTCAGGAGGGTGGACGTCCTGGCCGGCCCGGTGAGTCGGTGCGCCGGGGCGGGCCCCACCCCCGTGCGGGCCCGCCCCGGCGCAGGTCATGCCGGACGCCTGCGCAGCAGATGCTCGCGCGCGGCGGCGTCCCGGGGCCCGGCGCGTTCGCCGAGCCGGTCCGCGATACGGTCCCGCACCTCCGGCTTCTTGCTCCCGGCGTACTTGAACTTCGCCCGGACGCCGGTCACCTCCAGCCGCAGCCCCCGGATGCCGGACAGCATCCGGCCGTACGGCGCCTCGCCCACCGCCGCGCGGGCCGAGCCTCCCTCCGGCTGGAAGTGGCCGACCTGCCGGTTCAGCAGCTCGGCCTTCTCGGCGGGGTCGTCCACGATCGACGCCCGGCAGCGCAGCTGGACGGCCGCGTAGAGGCTGGTCGGCGTGCCGTGCTCGGGAGGGTCGCCCGGGGCCGCCTGCCAGGGTCCCGGGATGTAGACGTAGTCGTCGACCACGCTGAGGACGACGTCCGGGTTCGCCTCCAGCGCGGGCCAGAGCGGATTGGGGCGGGCCAGGTGGGTCACGACGTCGCCGCGCCGCGCGTCGTAGGCGAAGTGCAGCGGCTGGGCGCAGGGCGGTTCGCCGGGCAGGCTGTTGACGACGAGCTGGCCGAAGTCGTGACCGGCGAGCCAGCGCTGCCACTCGGTGTCGTCGTGGGGCGCGTCCCAAGGGTGGATCAGCATCACAGCACCGCGGAGAGGTAGCCCGGGAGGGCCGTGCCGTCGGCCAGCTTCTCGTCCGGGAGGGGGGCGTCGTAGCCCTTGCGCAGCGGGAGGAGACCGGCCCAGTGGGGGAGGGCGTAGTCCTCGGGCTCGTCGTTCACGCCGCCGGTGCGCAGCTTGGCGGAGACCTCGTTCAGGTCCAGGCGGATGACCGCGGTGGCAGCCAGCTCCTTCTTGTTCGCGGGGCGGGAGTCGGCGGACCGGCCCGGCAGGACGTGGTCGACGAGGGCGTCGAGCGCCGTGCGCTTCTCCTCGGGGTCGGTGACGTCATGGGCGATGCCGTGCACCACCACCGAGCGGTAGTTGATCGAGTGGTGGAAGGCCGAGCGGGCCAGCACCAGGGCGTCGACATGGGTCACGGTCAGGCACACCGGCAGGCCCGGGTCGGCCTTCCCGGTCATCCGCAGCGGGCGCGAGCCGGTCGAGCCGTGGACGTAGAGCCGCTCGCCGACCCGGCCGTACAGGGTCGGCAGCACCACCGGGGCGCCGTCGCGGACGAAGCCGAGGTGGCAGACGTAGGCCTCGTCGAGTATCGCGTGCACGAGTTCCTTGTCGTAGGCGGCCCGGTCGGCGGAGCGGGTGGGGACCGTGCGGTCGGTCGGCGTGTAGGCGGCGGGTGCCGTCGGCTGCGGGGTCCCCTGCATGGCGTTCTCCATTGTACTAGTGCATAATCGGCTTTGTGCTAGGAGAATATCGGATCAAGGGTCGTGGTGCAGCAGAGATTTCCGCCGGCGTCGAGCGGGCGGTGACCGCCGGTGACCTGGAGCCGGGCCAACTGCTGCCCTCCATGCGCGAGTTGGCCGAGCAGCTCGGGGTGAATCCCAACACGGTCGCCGCCGCCTACCGCATCCTGCGCGAGCGCGGGGTCATCGAGACGCACGGCCGCCGCGGCAGCAGGGTGCGGCCCAGGCCCGCCACCAGCGGGCGCGACCACATCCGCGTCGAGGTGCCGGACGGCGTGCGCGACGTGTCGAACGGCAACCCGGACCCGGCGCTGCTGCCCCCGCTGGCTCCGGCCTTCGCCGAGGCGGCCGCCCAGGGTGACCGCGAGCCGGTTCTGTACGGCGACGCCGAGGTCGAGCCGGAACTGGTCCGCATCGCGCGGGCCGACCTGGACGCCGACGGGGTGCCCGACGGGCCGGTGGCCGTCACCTCCGGGGCGCTGGACGGCATCGAGCGGGTGCTGGCCGCCCACCTCAAGCCCGGGGACACCGTGGCCGTGGAGGACCCCGGCTGGGGCAGCGTCCTGGACCTCGTCCCGGCGCTCGGACTGCGCGTCCGGCCGGTGGGCGTCGACGACGACGGCCCGCTCGTCGACGACGTCCGCGCCGCCCTGGAGAGCGGGGCGCGCGCCCTGATCGTCACCTGCCGGGCGCAGAACCCCACCGGCGCGGCCGTCGGCGCCACACGCGCGCGTGCCCTGCGCGCCGTGCTGCGCGAGCACCCGGAGACGCTGCTGATCGAGGACGACCACGGCCACCGGATCGTCGACCTGCCCCCGCATCCACTGGCCGGTGCCACCCGGCACTGGGCCTTCGTGCGCTCCGCCGCCAAGGCATACGGCCCGGACCTGCGGCTCGCCGTGCTCACCGGCGACGAGGTCACCCTCGGCCGGGTCCGCGGGCGCCAGCGGCTCGGGCCCGGCTGGATCAGCCGTATCGCCCAGCGCGCGGTCGTACGGCTGTGGGCCGGCGGCGCGGTCGACGCGGGCGCGGTCGCGGCGGCGTACGGGCGGCGCAGGGACGCCCTGATCGGCGCGCTCGCCGACCGGGGGATCACGGGACACGGGCGCAGCGGCATGAACGTGTGGATCCCGGTGCCCGACGAGACCGGCGCGGTCGCCCGGCTGCTGCACGCCGGCTGGGCCGTGGCCCCCGGCGCCCGCTTCCGGATGAAGTCGCCGCCGGGGATCCGCGTCACCGTGTCGTCCCTGACCGAGGCGGACACGGTGCCGCTGGCGGACGCGATCGCCGCCGCGGTGGGGGAAGCGCCGGGGCGGCGGTACGTCTAGGAGGGGCGCAGAAGAGCCGTGAGGGCCAGGAGGGCCGCAGAAGAGTCTTAAGGGCTAGGAGGGCACGCGTTCGCGGGCCGCGGGGGCCTTCGCCGGCACCTGCTCCCGTGGCTTCGGGCGGGCCTGGGTGAGGGCGGCGCCCGCCAGGACGACCAGCGCGCCGACCGGCGTCGACCAGGTCAGCGGCTCGTCGAGCAGGGCCACGCCGGCGGCCGTGGCGATCACGGGGATGAAGTACGTGACCATCTGGGCCGTCGTCGGGCCGACTTCGGCGACCAGGCCGTACTGGACGAGGACCGCGAGGCCGGTGCCGAGCGCGCCCAGCGCGGCGATCGCCAGCAGCGGTCCGGCCGCGAGACGCGTCGGCAGGGAGGTGAACAGCGGCGTGACGACCGCCAGTTGCAGAGTCGCCAGCAGCAACTGCGCGCCCGTGAGGGAGAGGTGGGAGTGCCCGGACCCGGCCAGGGTGCGGCGGACGTAGATCCAGCCGACGGGATAGCTGAGGGAGGCCAGCAGCGCCATCGTCGTGCCCCTGGCGTCCAGGCCCGCGAAGCCCTGCCAGGCCCCGAGCACCGTCAGCACCCCGAGGAAGCCGATGCCCAGCCCCGCGACCCGCAGCCGGGTCGGCCGGTCCTCGGAGAGGGCGACCAGCGACAGGGCCATGCCCCACAGCGGCGAGGTCGCGTTGCAGATGCCGGCCAGGGTGGAGGGGATCGTCAGCTCGGAGTAGGCGAACAGCGAGAACGGCAGCGCGTTCAGCAGGAACGCCGCGACCGCCAGATGACCCCAGGTGCGGGCGCCGCGCGGGAGGCGCTCCCGCCTGACCGCCATCGCCGCCGCCAGGACCGCCGTACCGAAGACCAGGCGGCCCAGCGTGACCTGGAAGGGCGCGTAGCCGTCGGTGCCCACCTTGATGAGCAGGAAGCTGAAGCCCCAGATCAGCGACAGCGCGGCGAAGCGCAGCCGCCAGTCGAGGCGGGGCCGGGGGAGCGGGGTCGCGGTGGCGGCGGGTGTCATGCGACCAGGGTGCCCTGCCATGATCTCGTAGCACAATCGAGATTTCGCGCGCACTATCTCGTAGCATCACTTAGATGTTGAACCTGGAGCGCCTGCGCACCCTCGACGCCCTCGCCCGGCACGGCTCGGTGAGCGGCGCCGCCGAGGGGCTGCACATCACCACGTCGGCCGTCTCGCAGCAGATGGCCAAGCTGGAGCGGGAGGTCGGGCAGCAGCTGCTCGCCAGGCACGGGCGGGGGGTGCGGCTCACCGACGCCGGCCGGCTGCTCGCCGAGCACGCCGCCCGCATCCTGTCTCAGGTGCAGCTCGCCCAGTCCGACCTGGAGGCGCAGCGCGGACAGGTCGTCGGCGAGCTGCGGCTGTCGGCGTTCCCGACGGCCGCGCGCGGGCTGTTCCCCGCCGCGCTGTCCGCGCTGCGCGCCGAGCATCCGAACCTGCGCGTCCGCTCCTGCGAGCTGGAGCCGGAGGACGGCATCCGGGCCGTCGTACGCGGTGACCTCGACCTCGCCGTCGTCCTCGACTGGTACAACAAGCCGATGCCGCTGCCCGACGGCCTGGTCAAGGCGCCCATCCTGGACGACCCGGCCGATGTGGCGATGCCCGCCGGGCACCGGCTCGCGGACCGGGACGAGGTGGACCTCGGGGAGTTCGCGGAGGACGAGTGGATCACCTGGGGCGAGGGCGAGTTCTGCCACGAGTGGCTGCTGTTCACACTGCGCTCGCGGGGCGTCGAGCCGATCGTCGGCCACCGCGCGGGCGAGACCCACACCCAGCTCGGGCTGGTCGCCGCGGGGCTCGGGGTGTGCATCGCGCCGCTGCTCGGCCGCCATCCGATGCCCGCGGGCGTCGTGACGGTGCCGCTGCGGCAGCGCGTGCGGCGGCATGTGTACGTCGTGTGGCGCGCGGACGCCGACCGGCGGCCGTCGATCCGGGCGGCGGTAGGGGCGCTGCGGGCTGCGGGAGAGGGAGTGGGCTCGGCTAGCAGGACGCCAGCTTCCGGAAGTCCCACGACCTGACGGCGTCCGGCACCAGCCGCAGCCAGGCGTGCCGGCCGTCGTGCGGCAGCTCGTCGATGCCGAAGTACTTGCGGGCGAACGCGCTCTCCACCGCCGCGAGTTCGGGATACGGCTCACCCGTGCGCGGCACCTCGCCCACCACCTCGACGCGGCCGGACAGCTCCACGCCGCGCAGCTCGTCGTAGGCGTGCCCGGCGTCGACCGTGATCGCCACGCGTCCGTCGCGGCGCAGGTCGGCCCACCGCTTGCTGCGGGTGATCGAGTACAGCCACAGCGCGCCGCCGTCCCAGGCGAACCACAGCGGGCTGACGTGCGGGGCGCCGTCGGCGGAGACGGTCGCCACCCGGCAGATGCGCTCGGCGGCGAGGAAGGCGTCCAGCTCGTCGGGCGTCATCATGATCTTCCGGCCCCGGCGTTGGGTGGTGGCGGTCATGCGATCCCCTCTACGGCTGACGGCCTGCCAGGAAGCAAGCGTGCTGCGCCCTCACCGGGAACGCAACGGTCGCCACCCTCGCCCGGCGGGCCGCCGCTGACAAGGGGTCGGCGAGGGGGAGCGCCATGCCGCGCGGGAATCGGGCCTCCGGCCCGAGCCTCCCGGCCGGTGGCGGTGGCCCGGCAGAGAGGTGTGCAGGTGATCCCCACCGTCACCGCCGGTGGACCTCGGATGCACCGCCGTGGCGCCCACCGAAGCGATCGCCGACGCGTTTGCCGGGGTGCCCCGAGTACACCGCCGCAACCGCCGTGGCGCCCATCGAAGCGATCGCCGACGCGTTTGCCGGGGTGCCCCGAGTACACCGCCGCGATGATCCGGCGCGCCTCGCCACCGTCGCCCCACTCATCACCACCGACGGGTCTGTCGTGATCACGGGGCCGGCGGCCGGGTGCGGCGTGGTACCCGCCCAGCCGCGGGCCGCCTGACGTTCACGTCAGGGTGATGGTGTCGCCCTCCACGGTGATCTTCTCGGCCGGCAGCGGCTGGGTCGCCGGGCCCTTCTTCACACTGCCGTCCGTCGCCGAGAACTCACTGCCGTGACAGGGACAGGAGATGACGTCGTTCGCGATGTCCTTGACGGCGCAGCCCTGATGCGTGCACTTGGCGGAGAACGCCTTGAACTCTCCCGCTGTCGGCTGAGTGACGACCACACCCGCGTCGCCGAACACCTTGCCGCCGCCCTCGGGGACCTCCGAGGTCCTGCCGAGCACGGTGCCGGCGCTGCCCACCGGCTTCGCCTTGTCGTCGTCGTCCCCGCACGCGGTCAGTGCGACGGCGAGGCCCGCCGCGCCGGCCGCCGCGATCACCGTACGCCGCGCCGGACCCGTCGTGGGCCGAACCGATTCGCTGGTCATGCTGCCGTTCCCTTCGCCTGACGTCACTGGCTCGTCAAGGGTTACGGCCCGCGCGGCGCCGTCGTTCAGCCGCCGCGCGTGTCGTCACCCGAACGTACCGCCCAGGGCTCCGGGCCGCGTCCCGGCGGGCCTGAACGCCCCAGTAACCTGGGGCGATGCTGAAGGAAGTCAACGCGACCCGGTTCATCACGCCGCTGCGTGAGGGCGGCTCGCTGCCGGGGCTGGTCGAGGCGGACGACCGGGGGACGTACGTCCTGAAGTTCACCGGCGCCGGCCAGGGCCGCAAGACGCTCGTCGCCGAGGTCGTCGTCGGTGAGCTGGCCCGCCGGCTGGGCTTCCGGATGCCCCGGCTGGTGACCGTCGAGCTGGACCCCGTCCTCGGACTCGGCGAGCCCGAGCAGCAGGTCCAGGACCTGCTGAAGTCGAGCGGCGGCACCAACCTCGGCATGGAGTTCCTGTCCGGTGCCCTCGGCTTCGATCCGCTGGCCTTCTCGGTGGAGCCCGAGGAGGCCGGGCGGATCGTGTGGTTCGACGCGCTGGTCAACAACGTCGACCGGTCCTGGCGCAATCCCAACATGCTCATGTGGCGGGGCGAGCTGTGGCTCATCGACCACGGCGCCACGATGATCTGGCACCACAACTGGCCCGGCGCGCAGAAGTCCGCCGAGCGCTCCTACGACGCCTGCGACCATGCCCTCGCCGGGTTCGCGCCCGATGTGGCCGCGGCCGCGGCCGAGCTGGCGCCGCGGGTCACCGAGGAGCTGCTCGCCGAGGTCACCGCGCAGATCCCCGAGGTCTGGCTGGCGGACGAGCCCGGGTTCGACTCCGTCGACGCGCTGCGGCGGGCCTACGCCGAGCCGCTCGTGGCCCGGGCCGCGGTCATCCATGAACGGATCGAGG
Organism: Streptomyces sp. NPDC053367; assembly: GCF_044545925.1. Classification (NCBI taxonomy): domain Bacteria; kingdom Bacillati; phylum Actinomycetota; class Actinomycetes; order Kitasatosporales; family Streptomycetaceae; genus Streptomyces; species Streptomyces sp. NPDC053367. Next base: position 30,332 of record NZ_JBITYN010000004.1, read on the forward strand.
GGATCAAGTGAGCAGCGGGCGTATCAACGTGGCCGGTCATATGACCGAGCGTCACATCACCCGGGCCGGGCAGGGCGGCGGCCAGGACGTCTTCGAGTACGCCGTGCTGCGGGTCGTGCCGCGCGTCGAGCGGGGCGAGTGCATCAACGCCGGCGTGCTGGTGTACTGCCGCGCCCAGGCGTACGTCGGTGCCCGCACGCATCTCGACGAGGCGCGGCTCCTCGCCCTCGACCCGGCGGCGGACGTGGCGGGGGTCCGGGCCGCACTGCGTGCCGTGGAGGCGGTGTGCGGGGGCGGGGCCCTCGCGGGGCAGGCCGCGGGGGACGATGCCGGGCGGCGGTTCCGGTGGCTGGTGGCTCCGCGCTCGACGGTCGTCCAGCCCGGGCCGGTCCACACGGGACTCACCGTGGATCCGGTGGCGGAGACGGAGCGGTTGCTGTCGCTGCTGGTGCGGTGACCCGCGGGTCCCGTTCGGCTGTCCTGCCGCCTCGCCGCCTCGCCGCCTCGCCGCCTCGCCGCCTCGCCGCCTCGCCGCCTTCGCCGTCGGCGGCCGTGTGTCGTGGGTGGTGCCGCGTCCGGCTTTCCCGCCGCCTCGCCGACTCGCCGCCTCGCGGCCTTTGCCCACCCGCGTGCCGCCGTCGAAGTCGGCCGGGAGGCCGGGCTGTCCTGCTGTGGTCGATCGGCCGTCGGTGACTGACCGTCGTCCCGTTCCGGCTCGGAGCAGCCCGCGGAGGTGGGGCAGGACTGCGGGCCGGGCGGCCGGTCGGCGGGTAATGGATCACACGGGGCCGTGGGGCGTTGACACGGGGTGTCATCGCTTCTAGCGTCTCGTCTGCTGAAGGTACTAAGCGGTCGCTCACCGCAAGCCACGTACTCTCAAGGGCGAGGAGATCCAGCAATGTCCACCACTGAACAGCGGGTCGCAGTAGTAACCGGCGCCGCGCGCGGTATCGGCGCCGCCACGGCCGTGCGGCTCGCGGCCGAGGGCCGTGCGGTCGCCGTGATCGACCTCGACGAGGCCGCCTGCAAGGACACCGTCGAGAAGATCACCGCGGCCGGTGGCAGGGCCATCGCCGTCGGGGCCGACGTGTCCGACGAGGCGCAGGTCGAGGCTGCCATCGCGCGGGTCGCCGAGGAGCTCGGGGCGCCGACCATCCTGGTCAACAACGCCGGTGTGCTGCGCGACAACCTGCTGTTCAAGATGAGCGTCTCCGACTGGGACACCGTCATGAACGTGCACCTCAAGGGCTCGTTCCTGATGACCCGAGCCGTGCAGAAGCACATGGTCGACGCCGGCTTCGGCCGGGTCGTCAACCTCTCCTCGTCCTCCGCGCTCGGCAACCGCGGGCAGGCCAACTACTCGGCGGCCAAGGCCGGTCTGCAGGGCTTCACCAAGACCCTCGCCAAGGAGCTCGGCAAGTTCGGCATCACGGCCAACGCCGTCGCCCCCGGCTTCATCGCCACCGACATGACCGCCGCCACCGCCGAGCGGGTCGGCATGGGCTTCGAGGACTTCAAGAACGCCGCCGCCTCGATGATCCCGGTGCAGCGCGTCGGGGAGCCCGAGGACATCGCCAACGCCGTCGCCTTCTTCACCGGCGAGGCCGCCGGCTTCGTCTCCGGCCAGGTGCTGTACGTCGCCGGCGGACCGCTCGACTAGCGATCAGGGACACTGACATGACTGAACTGCCCGCACTCTCCGGCAAGGTCGCCCTCGTCACGGGCGCCAGCCGCGGCATCGGCTACGGCGTGGCCGAGGCCCTGATCGCCCGTGGCGACCGCGTCTGCATCACCGGACGCAACGAGGACGCGCTGAAGGAGGCCGTCGAGGCGCTCGGCGCCGACCGCGTCATCGGCGTCGCCGGCAAGGCCCACGACGAGGCCCACCAGGCCGCCGCCGTCGAGCGCACGATGGAGGCCTTCGGCCGGGTCGACTACCTGGTCAACAACGCCGGCACGAACCCGGTGTACAGCCCGATCGCCGACCTCGACCTGAACGTCGCGCGCAAGGTGTTCGAGACCAACGTCATCTCCGCGCTCGGCTTCGCCCAGCGCACCTGGCACGCCTGGCAGAAGGACAACGGCGGCGCGATCGTCAACATCGCCTCCGTCGCGGGCCTCGCGCCCTCGCCCTTCATCGGCGCCTACGGCGTCAGCAAGGCCGCGATGATCAACCTGACGGTCCAGCTCGCCCACGAGTTCGCCCCGAAGGTACGGGTCAACGCCATCGCCCCGGCCGTGGTCAAGACCAAGTTCGCCCAGGCCCTGTACGAGGGCCGCGAGGAGGAGGCCGCCGCGGCGTACCCGCTCAAGCGGCTCGGCGTGCCCTCGGACATCGGCGGCGCGGCCGCGTTCCTCACCTCCGACCAGTCCGACTGGGTCACCGGCCAGACGCTCGTGGTGGACGGCGGAATCTTCCTCAACGCCGGTGTCGCGTGAGCCGCTGACCGCCCCCGCGGTGTGAGCGACCCGGGCGCCGTTTCCCTCCGGCCCGTCTCCTGTGACGGATTCCGGTTTACGGAAACGGCGCCCTTGTCGTCGAAGAGGCAGCTCAGAGGCCCATGACAACGTAGTCACAGCGGAAGTGATCAAGTTGCCGCCGAACGAGCCCTCCAACCGGTACGGACGCTGCGATAGGGTCTGCCGACCCTTGGTATGGCAGATCGAGGAGCGTGCGCGTGTTCAACCGGAACCGATGCCTGCGGGGAATCGCGGCAATCGCGTCCATATCCCTGGCAACCGGCTGCAGTCTGTTCTCCGACGGTGGTGACGAGGACCAGGGACCGATCGTGGTGGGGACGACCAGCGCCCCCAGTACGTTGGATCCGGCCGCTTCCTGGGACGGCTCCTGGGAGCTGTTCCGCAACGTCTACCAGACCCTGCTGAGCTACCCCGACGGGGCCACCACGCCCCAGCCCGACGCGGCCGAGGAGTGCGCCTTCACGGACACCACCAACCGCACCTACCGCTGCGAACTGCGCGGCGGACTGAAGTTCTCCGACGGCGGCAAGCTGGACGCCGAGGCCGTCAAGCACTCCGTCGACCGCATCCTGAAGATCAAGGCCGGACCGCACGGACTGCTCGGCAGCCTGGACCGGGTCGAGACCAAGGGCGATCAGGAGGTGGTCTTCCACCTGAAGACGGCCGACGCGACCTTCCCGTTCGTACTGGCCACCCCGGCCCTGTCCATCGTCGACCCGGACACCTACCCGGCCGACGAACTCCACGAGGACAACGGACGCATCGAGGGCTCCGGCCCCTACACGCTCGAGTCGTACTCCGAGAACGACAAGGCCGAACTCGTCCGCAACGAGAACTACAAGGGTCCCGCCGAGCGGCACAACGACGCCGTGACGATCCGCTATTTCCAGGACTCGTCCGCCATGGTCAAGGCCCTGCGCGACAAGACCATCGACGTCACCTACCGAGGCCTCGCCGCCGACGACATCGTCGACCTGCAGAGCAAGGACGCCGACGAGGACCTCCAGCTCGTCGAGGGCACCGGCACCGACATCAGCTATCTGGTGTTCAACCCGGAGGACCCGTGGGCGGGCAAGCCTGCCGTGCGCAAGGCGGTCGCCCAGATCGTCGACCGGGCGGCCATCGCGCACAAGATCTACAAGGACACCGTGGACCCGCTGTACTCCATGGTCCCCACCGGCCTCACCGGCCACACCACCGGCTTCTTCGACAGCTTCGGCGACCCCGACCCCGACAAGGCCCGCAAGATCCTCACCGACGCGGGCATCGACGAGCCGGTCCCGCTGGAGCTCTGGTACACCACCGACCGCTACGGCTCCGAGACCGCCGTGATGTTCAAGGAGCTCAAGCGCGAGCTGGACGCCTCCGGGCTGTTCGAGGTCACGCTGAAGAGCCGGCCCTGGAAGACGTACGTCGAGGGCTACCAGAACGGCGAGTACCCGGTGTTCGGCCGTGGCTGGTTCCCCGACTTCCCGGACCCGGACAACTTCGTCGCGCCGTTCGTCGGCGAGGAGAACGCGCTCGGCACGCCGTACCCGGCGCCCGAGATCACCGGTGTCCTGCTGCCGCGCTCGCGCCGCGAGAGCGACCGCGGACGGGTCGTGCGGGACTTCGAGGAGGCCCAGGAGATCCTCGTCAAGGACGCCCGGCTGCTGCCGCTGTGGCAGGGCAGGCAGTACATCGCCGCGAGCGAGGAGATCTCCGGCGGGGCGCAGGCGCTCGACCCGTCGACGATCATGATGATGTGGGAGCTCCAGCGGAAGACCAGCTGGTAGCAGGCCGGCCGGCGGGCCCCGGGGCTCCGCGACGGATGCTCCCCGGGGCGTTGTCAGTGGGCGGCGGTAGGTTCTGAGTGCTGGAAGTCTTGGAACCGACCGCACACCGTAAGGAAGTTGACGTGACCGACATCGCCATGCTGCCCGAGTCCTGGCGCGGGGTTCTGGGCGACGAACTGCAGCAGCCCTACTTCAAGGAGCTGACGGAGTTCGTCGAGGAGGAGCGGGCGAAGGGTCCCGTCTACCCGCCGCGCGAGGAGGTCTTCGCCGCGCTGGACGCGACGCCGTTCGACCAGGTGAAGGTCCTGGTCCTGGGCCAGGACCCGTACCACGGCGAGGGCCAGGGGCACGGCCTGTGCTTCTCGGTGCGGCCGGGCGTCAAGACCCCGCCCTCCCTGCGGAACATCTACAAGGAGATGCAGGAGGAGCTCGGCCTGCCGATCCCGGACAACGGCTATCTGATGCCGTGGGCCCGCCAGGGCGTCCTGCTGCTCAACGCGGTGCTCACCGTCCGCGCCGGTGAGGCCAACTCGCACAAGGGCAAGGGCTGGGAGAAGTTCACCGACGCGGTGATCCGCGCGGTGGCCGGGCGTCCCGACCCCGCGGTCTTCGTGCTGTGGGGCAACTACGCCCAGAAGAAGCTGCCGCTCATCGACGAGAGCCGGCATGTGGTGGTGAAGGGCGCCCACCCCTCGCCGCTGTCGGCCAAGAAGTTCTTCGGCTCCCGCCCGTTCACGCAGATCAACGAGGCCGTCGCCGCGCAGGGGCACACGCCGATCGACTGGCGCATCCCGAACCTCGGGGCCTGACCGGCGCCCCGTCGTCGGGCCGGTTCCCCGCGGGGCCGGCCCGGCGCGGGTCAGCTTCCCTGCCGCGTGTGCGCCGTGCCGTACGGGCCCGCCTGGCCGGGATCGCAGTGCCCTGCGGTTAGCGTTCGGAGGGTCCGGGGTGTCCGGGGTGTCCGGCGCCTACGACGTGTCCGGGGAGCCGGGCAGCGGGGGCGCCCCGCGGCGGGTCGGCGCCGGGAAGATGCGGAGGGCCTGATGGTGGAGCGACAGGAGCAGGCGGCACCGGATGCCGTGATGACACGCATCGGGCAGGTCGTCATGCTGCATCACGCGGGCGACCGCGAGGAGGCCCGCGACCGGTTCCTCGCCCTGTGGGCCGAGATCGGCGAGGACGGCGACCCGCTGCACCGGTGCACGCTGGCCCACTACATGGCCGACACCCAGGACGACGCCGACGCCGAACTGGCCTGGGACCTCAGAGCCCTCACGGCCGCGGAGGAGCTCACCGACGACCGCCTCGCCGCGCACGAGGGCGCCCCCGCCGTGCGCGCCCTCTACCCCTCACTGCACCTCAACCTCGCCGCGGACTACGTCAAACTCGCCCGCCCCGACGCCGCCCGCATCCACCTCGACCGCGCCCGCGTCGCCGCTGAGTCCCTGGCCGACGACGGCTACGGGGACGGGGTCCGGGCCGCCATCGGGCGCCTGGAGCTGAGGCTGCGGGAGGAGGGCGGCGGACCCGGGCGCGACGGGGAGGGCTGGGGGCCGCCACGGCAGCGGCCCTAGCACGCCCTTCACGGCCGTCGCGGTCCACGGGCTGGGAGCCGCCACGGCAGCGCCGTAGCAGGACAGCGGCCGTGGCGGACTCCTCACCGCCGCACTGCTCCGAGCCTCCTCACCGCCGTCACGCCGCGCGACCCACCGCCTCCGCGCCCCCGCCTGGACGCCTGCTCGCGCCCCTCATCGCCCGTACACCTGCTCGCACGCCCTCGCCTCCGGGCTGTCCGCGCGCCAGCCGCCGAACTGCCTGCCGAGCGCGCATACGCCGGCGTTCCCGCGGACCGCCTCCGCGACGTCCGGGATCTCCACCGGGGGCGGGTGCGGGCGGAAGTGCCGGGGCTTGTCAGGGCGGGGGTGCGGGCGGGGGCGGTCCGGGTGCGGGACGCGAGGCGCGGGTGGGCGTGCGACGGGGGCCTGCCGTGGGGCCGGGACCTGCGGTGCGTGGGTGGCCGGCGTGGACGGCCGGGGTGGTGTCGGGGGACGGCGGCGGCCGGCCAGCTCCAGGGCCTCGCGGGCGGGCGCCTGCACGACCTGCGGCTCGGCGTGCCCGTCCGGGCGTGGCACCGACGGCTGGGTCGGTGCCGCCGGAGGGCCGGAGACCGGCGGGCGCTGGACCGTCACACAGCCCGTGAGGGCCGAGACGGCCACGGTGACCAGGAGCGTTGCGGTGGTCGTCGTTCGATGCACCCGCGCAACTCTGCTGGGTCCGCCCGCGCAGGGGGCAGCGGACAGGCGCAGGATGCCCCGCACGGGTGATCTCCGGCCCCGTAGGGAGGGCGCGGGCGCCCGAGGGGTGACGTGCCGTCAGTATCCGGTGACGCCGTCGAGGCGTTCGCGGATGAGGTCGGCGTGGCCGTTGTGCCGGGCGTACTCCTCGATCATGTGGGTGTAGATCCAGCGCAGGCTGGGCGAGCCGCCGTGCCGGGTGCGTCCCTCGGAGAGGTCGTCCAGGCCGACGCCCGCGGCGTTGTCGCGGGCGACGGCGATCTCGGACTGCCAGGTGGCGTGGGCTTCTTCCCAGGTGTCGGTGTCGGCCAGGTGGAACTCGCCGTCCGGGTCCTCGTCGCTGAACCAGATGGGCGTCGCGGGTTCGTCCGCCAGGACCTTGCGGAACCAGATGCGCTCCACCTCCGCCATGTGCCGCACGAGCCCCAGCAGGGTCAGCTCGGACGGCTCGACGGCCGCTGTGCGCAACTGCTCGTCGCTCAGGCCCTCGCACTTGCGGGCCAGGGTCTGCCGGTGGAACTCCAGCCAGCCTTCGAGCATGTCCCGCTCACCGGCGTTCGAGGCGGGCATCGTGCGGTCGTCGGTCATGCCTCATGGTCTCCCACCGGCCCGCGCAGCTCCAGGCCATTTCGGCCCAGGATGCCGTCGAGCAGTTCGCGCAGCCCGGCCCGTACCTCGTCCGGGCCGGGCACCTCCGCGTTGAACGACCCGGCCACGCAGGAGAACATCAGGCCGTCGGCCCAGGCGGCCAGTGACAGCACATGCCGCTCCGGGGAGGCCGAGCCCAGGGCGACGACCAAGGCCCTGAGCTGGTCCCGGAAGACGGCGCCCGTGGCGTCGAAGTAGGCGCGCAGCTCCGGGCGTCGGGTGGCCTCCAGGGCGAGTTCGTAGCGGGCGAGGGTGAGTTCGCGGTTGCGGGTCAGGGCGCGGTGGGTGGCGAGGGCGAGCCCGCCCACCAGCGCGTCGAGGCCGCCGCGGGGGTCGGGCAGCTCGTCCAGGGCGAGGACCTCGGCCTCACGTTGGGCGAGCCGGCGCACGGCCAGTTCGAGCAGGGCCTGCCGGGTGCGGGCCACGTTGGAGGTCGAGCCCTGGGGGAGCCCGGCGGTCTCGTCGACCGCCCGGTGGGTGAGCCCGCGCATCCCGCGCTCGGCGAGGAGGGCGAGAGCGGCGTCGGCGACGAGGTCGGCGCGGGCTGGACCGGTGGTGCGTGCGGACATGGACATCAACCTACCCGGGATCGCACCCTCAACTACATCCGTAGTACAGTCGGTCGTGGGCTTCACTACGGGTGTAGTCGCGGGAGTGTGGCGAGGAGGAGTCATGGCAGGCGTACGACGGGTCGTGGTCATCGGCGGGGGCATCGGCGGGCTGACCGCGGCGGCGGCCCTGCACCGCGCCGGACGGGAGGTCACCGTCCTGGAGCGGGCACCCTCGCTGGAACCGGTCGGGGCGGCCATCTCGCTCGCCCCCAACTCCCTGCGCGCGCTGGACGTGATCGGCCTCGGCGACGAGATCCGCGACCTCGCCGCCTGGCAGGGCGACGGCGGGCTGCGCACACCCGGCGGGCGCTGGCTGTCCAGGGCCGACGCCACGGCGGCGGCCGCGCGGTTCGGCGGGCCGCTCGTGCTGCTGCCGCGCGCCACGCTCGTCGAGCGCCTCGCCGCACAACTGCCGCCCGGCGCGATCCGCACGGCCACCGCCGCGACCCTCACCGACCCCGGCGACGCGGGCCGCCCCGCGCGCGTGGCCACGCCCGACGGAGAGCTGGAGGCCGACCTGGTGGTGGGCGCCGACGGCATCCGCTCCGCCGTCCGCGGCACGCTGTTCCCCGAGCACCCGGGCACCGTGTACTCGGGCTTCACGACCTGGCGGGTCATGATCCCCTTGCCGGGCACCGAGTTCGCCTCGCACGAGAGCTGGGGACGCGGCCGCATCTGGGGCAGCCATCCGCTGAAGGACGGCCGGGTCTACGCCTACGGCGCCGCACTCGCCCGGGCCGGTGAGCGCGCCCCCGACGAGCGGGCCGAACTGCTGCGCCGCTTCGGCGACTGGCACCACCCGATCCCCGCGATCCTCGCCGCGGCCCGGCCCGAGGACGTCCAGCGGCACGACGTCCACCACATCGCGCGGCCCCTTCCCGCCTACCACCGCGGCCGCGTGGCGCTGCTCGGCGACGCCGCGCACGCCATGCCGCCGACCCTCGGCCAGGGCGGCAACCAGGCCGTCGAGGACGCGGTCGTGCTCGCCCACCACTGCGCCGACCTGCCCGCCTACACGGCCGCGCGCCTGCCCCGTACGACGGCCGTGGCGCGGCAGGCCGTCAGGGTGGCCCGGCTCAACATGACGCCCAACCGCGCCCTGATGGCCGTACGCAACGCGCTGATGGCGGGGTTGTCGGCGGTCGGGCCGGCGCTGTTCCTGCGGTCCTTCGACGGGATCGCCGACTGGCGTCCGCCGCAGGCGCCGTATGCTGCCGGGCAGACCCCGGCACAGAGGAGAACCCCGTGAAGGTCGGCTGCATCGGACTCGGCGACATCGCGCAGAAGGCGTATCTGCCGGTGCTGGGAGTGCAGCCGGGGATCGAGCTGCATCTCCAGACGCGTACGCCGGCCACCCTCGACCGGGTCGGCGACAGCCTGCACCTGCCCGCGGGGCAGCGGCACCGGGACCTGGACGCGCTGCTCGCGCAGGGACTGGACGCGGCGTTCGTGCACGCGCCGACCGCGGCGCACCCCGAGATCGTCACGCGGCTGCTCCAGGCGGGCGTACCGACGTACGTCGACAAGCCGATGGCGTACGAACTCGCGGACTCCGAGCGGCTGGTGCGGCTCGCCGAGGAGCGCGGGGTGTCGCTGGCGGTCGGCTTCAACCGGCGGCACGCGCCCGCGTACGCGCAGTGCGCCGACCATCCGCGCGAGCTGATCGTGATGCAGAAGAACCGCGTCGGGCTGCCCGAGGAACCGCGGTCGATGATCCTCGACGACTTCATCCACGTCGTGGACACGCTGCGCTTCCTGGTGCCGGGCCCGATCGACGACGTGACGGTACGCGCGCGTGTGGAGGGCGGGTTGATGCACCACGTCGTGCTGCAGCTCGCCGGGGACGGCTTCACCGCGCTCGGCGTGATGAACCGGCTCAGCGGCTCGACCGAGGAGATCCTGGAGGTCTCCGGGCAGGACTCCAAGCGGCAGGTGCTCAACATCGCCGAGGTGATCGACCACAAGGGCCAGCCGACCGTGCGGCGGCGCGGCGACTGGGTGCCGGTCGCCCGCCAGCGCGGCATCGAGCAGGTGGCGCTGCGCTTCCTGGAAGCCGTGCGCGCGGGCAAGGTGCTCAGCGCGCGGGACGCGCTGGCGACTCACGAACTGTGCGAGCGGGTGGTCCGTGCGGTTCAGGAGCGTTCCGGCGCAGCCTGAGCCGCCGGGCGGCCTCCGTGGCGCCGAGCGCCGCGAGCACCAGCAGGGCGGCCTGCACCGGCCAGTCGCCGAAGCGGACGTAGGGCGTGGTGCCGTACGCCAGCGGCACCTCGTACACCCGGGTCGCGCTCGCCTCGGTGCCCAGCCAGGAGCCGGCGCGGGCACCGTCGGGGCCGTACACCGCCGACGCCCCGGTGAGGGTGGCGTGCACCATCGGGCGGCCGGTCTCGGCGGCGCGCAGCGCGGCCAGTGAGGCGTGCTGTCCGGGCGCCCAGCTCTGCTGGAAGGTGGAGGTGGCCGACTGGGCGACGAGGACCTCGGCGCCGTCCTTCGCGAGCCTGCGGCTCATGTCCGGGAACGCCGACTCGAAGCAGACCATCGGGCCCACCTGCAGTCCCCGTACGTCCATCACCACCTGCTCGGTGCCGCGCATGCGGTCCTCGCCGGCCGCCTTGCCGACGGAGGTGGCCCAGCCGAGCAGGGAGCGGGCGGGCACGTACTCGCCGAAGGGGACCAGGCGCATCTTGTCGTAGCGGTCGCCGGTGAGGCCGTCGGGCCCGAGCAGGACCGAGCTCTTGTAGATGCCGGGCCGGTCCGAGCGCCGGGCGTCGACGTTGACCAGGATCTCCGCGCCGGTGACCCGGGACAGCGCGGCGATACGACGGGCCAGGTCGGGGCGCGCGCCCAGGTCGAAGCCGACACTGCTCTCGCCCCACACGATCAGGTCGAGGTCCTGTCCGGCGAGCGCGCGGGTGAGCCGCTCCTCACGGTCGAAGCGGCGGTCCCCGCTGCGGTCGCCCTCGATCACACCGGGCTGGACGACGGCGACACGGACCTGCTTCGCCACGTGCGGCCGGGGCGCCCACAGCCACGCGGCCGAGGTCGCGGCGGCCGTGGCGAGCAGCGCGGCGAGGGCGGGCAGCCGGGCGGCGCGCACCACGATCAGCACCGCCAGCGCGGTGTTCACCGCCACCAGCAGCAGGCTCAGCAGCCAGACGCCGCCCACCGACGCCAGCCGCAACGCGGGCGCCACCTGCCACTGACTGGCGCCGAGCATGCCCCACGGCCCGCCCAGCCCCTGCCAGGAGCGCACCAGCTCCACCGCCAGCCAGGCCGACGGCAGGGCGAGCAGCGCGGCACCGACCCGGCGCGCTCCCGGCTCACCCGAGAGGCAGCGCCGCACCAGCCAGCCCCAGGGCGCCCACAGCGCGCCGAGCAGGGCGGCGATGACGAACGTGAACACGTGCAGGCTCGGCAGCAGCCAGTGGTGCACGGCCAGCATGAACCCGAACCCGCCCCACCAGCCGTCGTACGCCGCTCTGCGCCCGGTCGGCGCGGTGCGCGCCAGCAGGATCCAGGGCACGAGCGCGACCGGCGCGACCCACCACAGGGCGGGGGCCGGGAAGGCGAGCATGGGCAGGGCACCCGCGAGCGCGGCGAGCACCGAGCGCCGCCACGGGGAGGCGAGCCACTGGCCGAAGTTCCTCATACGGCGCCTCCCTACCCCGGTGGGCCTCCAGTGTCACCCCGTGGACGATCTCGGTACAGGGGACGATCTCGGGTGGACCGGGGTACCGGGGGCGGTCCGGGGTCGGGGAATCGGCTCAGTTGATCACAGGTGCGGCGACGCGGTCCGGCAGGCGCCGCCACTTCTCGCGCACGATCACCTCGCGCAGCCGCCAGCCGTCGTCCGTCCGGACCAGCGTGAACACGCATCGCCCGCCGCACACCAGCTCCGGTGCGGCGCAGCCGTCGGTGAGCCGGCCCATCGGGCTGATGTAGTCGGCCTGCACGCGCGCGGTGTCCCCGACGTCCCGCTCCAGCACCTCGAACCGCACCCGCCGGTTGACGATCAGATGCTGCCGCATCGGGAACGGGCCGAGTTGCTCCGCCAGCCACACGGCGACGTCCCGCACATGCCCCTCGATCCCGCCCGCGGAACGGTAGTCCGCCCGTCCGTCCTGCGTGAAGAGCTTCCGGTACGCCTCCCAGTCGCCGTCGTCCAACGCCACGGCGTAGTCGGTGACCAGCCCGTCCACGGCCAGTCGGTCCATCACGGTCGCGAGCTCCACGCGCTGCGTCATCGGGTCAGTGTCGGGCCGGCGCGGCGAGCAGCCAAGGGGCGTGACAGAGTCGGCCGTCGACGGAGGGGAAGGGGGACTGCCGTGGAACCGGCCTTCGCGGGCCCTGTGATCGAGTGGCGCGGTCCGTCGCCGTACCACTTCGTCGCCGTACCACTTCGTCGCCGTGCCGGACCCGGAGTCCGCCGACATACGTGAGGTCGCGGCCCTCGCCACCTATGGCCGGGGAGTGATCCCGGTCGAGGCCCGCATCGGCGGACTCGCCTTCGGCACCTCGCTGTTCCCCGAGGACGGCGGCCACCTGCTGCCGCTCAAGGCTGCCGTACGGCGCCCCCACGGGGTGTCGCCGGGTGACGAGGTCACGGTGGGCCTGAAGGTCCGCCTCGGCGCCTGAGGCCGCCGCGGCACGCCCCGCGAGGTCCCGCCCTCCTCAGGCCGCCTCCAGCACCTCCTCGCGCATCGCCTTGGCCCACTCGACGACCAACAGCTCGTACTCCGCCCGCTGTTGAGCGCTCAGCGAGCCTCCCGCGCGGCGCCACAACGCGCGGATCCGCTCGTTGACCTCCGCGGCAGAGCGCACGGAACCAGGGGCCTCGGAATCGGGGGACATGCGAGCAAGCCTAGGGGCAAGAACTGACAGAGCGCTACCGGCTGACTACACGAACGGTAGGGGATCGGCCACGTCCGCGCCCCGCCGCCGACCCCGCGCTCAGTGCGTCCGCACCGCGGCACCCGGCCCTCGCCGGGCTGCCGCCGCGTGGAACTCCCGCATCACCCCGATGTGTTCGCCCAGGTGACCGAGTGGATCGCCGTCGTACCCCTGGCCGAATCCGCACAGCGCGGCCGCCTCGGTGGGGCCGGTGGGCCACGAGTCGAGCAGTGTGTTCAGGTCGACTTCGCGAAGTCGGGGGCGGAGCCGCGTGAGGGGCCTGCGTCCTGCGTCCGCTCCCCGCGAACCGGAGCGGGCGGGCGACGGGCGGGCTCGCCGTGCGACAGCGGGGAAACGGCGGCCCTTCCCCGGTGTCAGCCGGCGGACTCGGCCGCGTGCGGGCTCAGCGCACCCGCCATGACCAGCGCGATCAGCACCACGCCGAGGATGACCCGGTACCAGACGAAGGGCATGAAGCTCTTGGTCGAGATGAACTTCATGAACCACGCGATCACCGCGTACCCGGTCGCGAAGGCGATGATCGTGGCGAAGACCGTCGGACCCCAGGAGACGTGCCCGCCCTCGAGGGCGTCCTTCAGCTCGAAGGTGCCCGAGGCGAGGACGGCGGGGATGGCGAGGAGGAAGGAGTAGCGGGCCGCGGCCTCGCGCTGGTAGCCCATGAAGAGGCCGCCGCTGATGGTGGCGCCGGAACGGGAGACGCCCGGGATGAGCGCGCACGCCTGGCACAGGCCGAAGATGAGGCCGTCGCGGACGCCGAGGTCCTGCAGACCCTTGCGGGGGCGTGCGGCGCGGTGCTTGCCGCCCGTCTCGTCGCGGGCCGCTCGCCGGTCGGCGATGCCGATGATCACGCCGACCACGATCAGCATGGTCGCGGTGATGCGGAGGTCACGGAACGGGCCCTCGATCTGGTCCTTCAGCGTCACGCCGAGCACACCGATCGGGATCGAGCCGACGATCACCAGCCAGCCCATCTGGGCGTCGTGGTCCTTGCGCGCCGCCTTGTCGAACAGCGAGCGCGACCACGCCGACAGGATGCGGCCGATGTCCTTGCGGAAGTAGATCAGCACCGCCGCCTCCGTGCCGATCTGCGTGATCGCCGTGAAGGCCGCGCCCGGGTCCTCCCAGCCCGAGAAGGCCGCGGTCAGCCGCAGGTGCGCGCTGGAGGACACGGGGAGGAACTCGGTCAGCCCCTGGACGAGTCCGAGGATGAGTGATTCGAACCAAGACATGAAGTTACGGAGTCCAAGAGTGCCGATCGTGCAACGGGCGACGGACACACCGGACCCCCGTGCGCGAAGGTCGGTGTGTTGAGGGGCAGCGTAGCGTCCTCGGGTGACGGCCCATGACCCAGGGGCGTCGACGAAGATCGTCCCGCTGGGTCCGGGCTGGGCGGGGGCGGGTGCCGTTGCTCGCCGGGAGGCACTTGCGCGGCCGGGGAGAAAGCGCTTACTGTCCGCTCGTCGTCCCTCGTCGTCCCTCGTCGTCCCTCGTCGTCCCTCGTCGTCCCTCGTCGTCCCCGCACCGCCCCCTCGCCGTCCTGCCTACTGCCGCGCCTCTCCTCGTGGAGCCCCGACATGGACCAGCCCCTTCCCCCGCTCGCCGGGCGCCCCGTCAGGGCCGCCGTCGTCGGCACCGGTGCCATCGCCCGCGTCTCGCATCTGCCCGCGCTCGCCCGGCTCGCCGAGGAAGGGGAGGCCGAGGTCGTCGCGGCCGTCGACATCGACGCGGACGCGGCCCGCGCCTTCTGCGCCGCGGGTGGGATCCCGCACGCCTACGACGACCTGGAGCGGATGCTGCGCGAGCAGCGGCCCGACCTCGTCATCATCTGCACCCCGCCGACCCTGCACCGTGAGCAGACCGTCGCCGCGCTGCGCGCCGGGGCGTGGGTGTGGTGCGAGAAGCCGCCGGTGCCGTCGCTGTCGGACTTCGACGCCGTGGAGGCCGAGGAGGGTGGGGACGGGGGGCCCTATGCCGCCATCGTCTTCCAGCACCGCTTCGGTTCCGGCGCCACGCATGTACGGCGGCTGCTCGCCGAGGGGGCCCTCGGGCGGCCGCTGGTCGCGCACTGCCAGACCACCTGGTACCGCGACACCGCCTACTACGCCGTCCCCTGGCGCGGCCGCTGGCACACCGAGGGCGGCGGCCCCGCCATGGGCCACGGCATCCACCAGATGGACCTCCTGCTGGACCTGCTCGGCCCGTGGAGCGAGGTGCGGGCGATGGCCGGCCGGCTGGTGCACGACGTGGAGACCGAGGACGTCTCCACGGCCCTGGTCCGCTTCGAGGGCGGCGCGCTGGCCACGGTCGTCAACAGCGTCCTCAGCCCCGACGAGGTCAGCCGTGTCCGCCTCGACTGCGAGCGCGCCACCGTCGAGCTGACCCACCTCTACGGCCACGCCAACGCCGACTGGCGCATCACGCCGGCCCCCGGTGTGCCCGAGGAGGAGGCCACGGCCTGGCGCGACTTCGGCGCCGACGTGCCCAGTTCGCACCTGGCGCAGCTGCGGGAGCTGGTGGCGAGCATGCGCGCGGGGCGACGGCCGCGCAGCAGCGGGGAGGACGGGCGCAAGAGCCTGGAGCTGGTCACGGCGCTGTACAAGTCGGCCTTCACGGACACCACGGTGCGCCGCGGCGGCATCGGCCCCGGCGACCCCTACTACACCGCCCTGCACGGCGGCGCCCCCGGCTGGGCGCCCGCCGTGGCCGCCGAGGTGGGCGGATGACCGCCAGCCCGCGGCTCGTCCACACGCACGGCGACCGCATCACCGTGACCGACCCCGGCAGCGGCGTCGAACTCCTCGCCTACGTCTACGGCCCCGAGAGACGCCCGACGGCCGCCTGGGAGGCCCCCAAGCCGTACGTCCATCCGCTGCGCACCCTGTCCGGATCCGTGGTCACCGGCTACCGGCCCCACGACCACCGCTGGCACAAAGGGCTGGCCCTGACCGCCTCGCATCTGTCCGGCGCGAACCTGTGGGGCGGCAACACATACGTCCACGGAAAGGGATATCTCGAACTACCAGAGCGCGTCGGCTCCATGCGTCACCTCGCCTTCGACGAGGTCGCCGCGTCCGACGGCCGCGCCGTCATCGCCGAACGGCTGACCTGGCATCCGTACGACGGGGCGCTGTGGGCCGAGGAACTGCGCCGGATCGAGGTCCATGACGTCGAACCTGCCGCCGGCGCCTGGGCGTTGACCTGGACGAGCGCTGTCACCAACCGGCGCGCGGAGCCGCTGCGGTTCGGCAGCCCCACCACGGCCGGGCGCGAGACGGCCGGCTACACCGGGCTGTTCTGGCGCGGCCCGCGCGCCTTCCGCGACGGCCGCGTCCTCACGCCCGAGGGGGAGGGGCCCGGCCTGATGGGCGGTCAGGCGCCCTGGCTGGCGTACACGGGCGAGCACGACGGCGTCGACGGCCACGCCACCCTCGTCTTCGCGCACGCCCCCGAGAACGATCACGCGGGCTCGGCGGGAGGTCACCCCGCCCACTGGTTCGTGCGCAACGATCCCTTCGCCGCGGTCGCCCCCTCCTGGGCCTTCTTCGACGAACTGGAACTCGCCCCCGGAGCCACGCTCACCCGCCGGTACCGGGTCGTGGTGGCCGACGGAGCGTGGGAGCGGGAGGAGATCGCCGAGTACCTGGCGGCGCACGCGTGGTGAGGCCGCCGCACGTGTGACGAGGCCGCCGGGGCCGGGGTGCTCGATGCCGGGGCGGCGACCGTCGCCCGTCGCCCGCCGCCTGTCGCCTGTCGCTTGTCGCCCGTCGCCCGTCACCGCGACGGTGTCCCCGCCCGCGGCTAGCCTGGTGGCATGGCCGCGACCGTGCGCGCGTGGGGGGTGGATGTCGCCTACGCGCGCGTGGGGGAGGGGCCGCCGCTCGTGCTGGTGCACGGGGCGGGGCTGGACGGGCGCATGTGGGGGCCGCAGCTGGAGGGGCTGGCCGGGGAGTTCACCGTGGTCGCGTGGGACGAGCCCGGTGCCGGGCGGTCGTCCGACCTGCCGCATGGTTTCGCGCTCGCGGACTTCGCCCACTGTCTCGCCGCGGTCGTCGAGGACCTCGCGCTGGGCCCGGCCCATGTCGCCGGGCTGTCCTGGGGTGGGACCGTCGTACTGGAGCTGTACCGGCATCACCCCGAGCTGGTGCGGTCGCTGATCCTCGTCGACACGTACGCCGGCTGGAAGGGATCGTTGCCGCCCGAGGAGGTCGCGGCGCGGGTCGAGGGCGCGCGGCGGATGCTTGCGGTGCCGCGCGAGGAGTTCGACCCGACGCTGCCGGGGCTGTTCGCGGGGGAGCCGCCCGCCCGGTTCGTGCCGTTGCTGGACGCCATGGCCCGGCAGGTGCGGCCCGAGACCATGGGGGCGCAGTTGTTCATGATGGCCGAGGCCGACGAGAGGGACGTGCTGCCCGGGATCGCCGTGCCGACGCTGCTGGTC
This sequence comes from Streptomyces sp. NPDC053367, assembly GCF_044545925.1. Lineage (NCBI taxonomy): Bacteria > Bacillati > Actinomycetota > Actinomycetes > Kitasatosporales > Streptomycetaceae > Streptomyces > Streptomyces sp. NPDC053367. Next base: position 47,484 of record NZ_JBITYN010000004.1, read on the forward strand.
TGGGGCGAGCTGGACGTGCGGTCACCGCCGAGTGTCGCGCGCGCCTTCCTGGAGGCGATCCCGGATGCTCGGCTCGTGGTGCTGCCGGGGGTGGGGCACATGAGCAATCTCGAGGCGCCCGAGGACTTCGATCGGGCGGTGCGCGCCTTCCTGCGCGGGCTCAGGCGGCTGTAGGGCCCGAGACGCTCCAGCCGGGGCGCTGCGGGTGGGCCGTCAGGTCCTCGTGGCGGACCTCCTCGCCGCAGGCCCGGCAGGTGACGACCGGGACCAGCTCGTGGCCGCAGCGGTGCTCGACGACCATCGGGCGGTCGTCCTCGTTGAGGTGCCGGTCGCCCCACTCCTTGAGGATCATCAGCAGGGGCTCCAGCTCCAGGCCCGCCGGGGTCGGGCGGTACTCGAAGCGCTGCGGGCGCTCGCTGTAGACGCGCTTGGTGAGGATGCCCGCGTCCACCAGCCTGCGCAGTCGGGTGGTCAGCACGTCGCGCGGGGCGCCGATGTTGCGGACGAGCTGGTCGAAGCGCCCGTTGCCCAGGCAGACCTCGCGGAGCACGAGCAGGGAGTACTTCTCGCCGACCAGCGCCAGGGTGTCGGCGATCGAGCAGGGGCGGGGGTTCTTGGGGGCGGCCATGGGCCAAGTCTAGGGGAGGGTTTGATTAGCAAACCCACATGGTTTGATTTCCGGACTCTCGACCCCCCTGGAGGGTTTGATTTTCCAACCCACCCCGCTATGGTGAGTTTGGATTTCCTACTCACTGGTAGCGCGCCGGAGGCCCGCACATGCGTGACGCAGTCATCGTCGAAGCCGTACGCACCCCCATCGGCAAGGGCAAGCCGGGCGGCGCCCTCGCCCATGTCCACCCCGTCGAACTCCTCGCGCATACCCTGCGCGCCCTCGTCGAGCGCTCCGGCGTCGACCCCGCACTGATCGACGACGTGATCGGCGGCACCGTCGACCAGGTCGGCGAGCAGGCCATGAACACCACCCGCTACGCCGTCCTGTCGGCCGGTTTCCCCGAGACCGTCCCCGCGACCACGGTGGACCGCCAGTGCGGCTCCTCCCAGCAGGCCGTGCACTTCGCCGCCCAGGGCGTCATCTCGGGCGCCTACGACCTGGCCGTCGCCTGCGGCGTGGAGTCGATGAGCCGGGTGCCGATGTGGTCCAACGTGCCGCCCGGCGCCGACCCGTTCGGGCCCGGCGTCGCCGAGCGCTACCCCGAGGGCCTTGTCCCGCAGGGCATCAGCGCCGAGCTGATCGCCGCGAAGTGGTCGCTCACCCGGGAGCGTATGGACGCCTTCGCGGTCTCCTCGCACCACAAGGCGGCCGCCGCCTGGGAGAAGGGCCTCTTCGACACCGAGGTCGCGCCGCTGGACGGTGTCTCGCGCGACGAGTCCGTCCGCCCCGGCAGCACCCCCGAGGTCCTCGCCGGGCTCAGGCCCGCCTACCACGACCCCTCCTTCGCCGAGCGCTTCCCGCAGATCGAGTGGAACGTCACCGCCGGCAACGCCAGCCCCGTCAACGACGGCGCCTCCGCCGTGCTGATCACTTCGAGCGAGACCGCGGCCCGCCTCGGTCTGCGCCCCCTCGCCCGGCTGCACAGCTTCGCCGTCACCGGCTCCGACCCGCTGCTGATGCTCACCGGTGTCGTCCCCGCCACCGAGAAGGTGCTGCGCCGGGCCGGGCTGTCCCTCGACGACATCGACCTGTTCGAGGTCAACGAGGCATTCTCCAGCGTCGTCCTGGCCTGGCAGCAGGAGACCGGCGCCGACCTGGCCAAGGTCAACGTGCACGGCGGCGCGATCGCCCTCGGCCACCCCCTCGGCGCCAGCGGCACCCGCCTGACCACCACCCTCGTGCACGCCCTGCGCGAGCGCGGAGCCCGCTACGGGCTCCAGACCATGTGTGAGGCCGGCGGGCTCGCCAACGCGATGATCCTGGAAGCAGTCTGAGCAGTCTGAGCAGTCTGAGCAGTCTGAGCAGTCTGAGCAGTCTGAGCACTCTGAGCAGTCTGAGCACTCTGAGCAGTCTGAGCAGTCTGAGCCGTCTGAGCCGTCTGAGCCCTCCGAGCTCTCTGAGGCGTCAGGCGCCGGCTCCGCCGCTCCCGCGCAGCTGGTGCCGCTTGCGCCAGGCCACCACCGCGCCGGCCAGCGCCGGTACGGCGATACAGGCCATCGCGATCAGGAAGGCGGGCGAGGTCGGCGTGGACGCGCGGGCGCCCGCGACGACGTAGGCGGCGGTGTTCGGGACACACCCGAGCGCCGTCGCCAGCAGGAACGGCAGCCAGCCCATCCGGGAGATCGCGGCGCAGTAGTTCGCCGCCGCGAACGGCACACCCGGGAACAGCCGCACCGCCAGCATCGAGCGGAACCCGTGCCGGCTGAGCTGCCCGTCCGCGGCCGTCAGCAGCCGGCCCCGCAGCAGCGGACGCAGCGCGTCCTGCCCGAGCACCCGCCCCAGACCGAAGGAGATCCCGGCCCCCAGCACCGTGCCCGCGACGGCCGCGCCCAGCCCCAGCTGGGTGCCGAACAAGGCGCCCGCGGCCAGGTTCAGCAGCGGGCGCGGCACGAACGCCACCGTGCACAGCCCGTACGCGAGCGCGAACACCAGCGCCGCGGCCGCACCCCCCAGCTGCGGGGGCCAGCCGTCCGCCAGCAGCCGCTGCGGCTCGAACAGCAGCACGGCGGCCGCCGCTCCGGCGAGCAGCGCCAGGAGCAGCGCGAAACGGGCCCAGGGCGACAGCAGGGCTCTGCTGCAGCGCCCCGCGAGACCGAGGCGGACGGGGACGGTGACGACGGCGAGCTCAGCGGCCCCGTGCGAGACCGTGGCGGTGCCCCCGGAGCGGGTGGCGGCATCGAGCGGCATCCGGTGACATTAACCGACAGGTGTGTGTGATCGCCGTATGGTTCGTCTCATGAGCGCCCCAGGTACCGGTCCGACCGCGGTGCCGCGCACGCCCCTCGCCGACACCCTGCTGGAGCGCCTGACCGACGTCTACGCCGCCGCGGCCGACCCCGAACGGGCCGTGGGCATGCGCGCCTACATGAAGGACGTGGCCCCCTTCCTGGGCCTGACCACCCCCGAGCGTCGCGCCCTGTCCCGTACCGTCGTCGCGGGCACGTCCCGCCCCGACGAGGCCGACCTGACCGCGCTCGCGCTGGGCTGCTGGCGGCTGCCGGAGCGGGAGTACCGCTACTTCGCCGTCGACTACCTGCGCCGCCACGTCGGCAGCTGCTCCTCCCGCTTCCTCCCGGTGGTCCGGCATCTCGTCGCCACCGACTCCTGGTGGGACACCGTCGACCTGCTCGCCGCCCACGTCGTCGGACCGCTCGTCGCGGCCGACCGCGCGCTCACCGCCGACATGGACGCCTGGATCGCCGACGACGACCTGTGGATCGCCCGCGCTGCCCTGCTGCACCAGCTCCGCTACAAGGAACGCACCGACGTCCGGCGGCTGTTCGCCTACTGTCTGCGCCAGTCCGGCCACTGCGACTTCTTCATCCGCAAGGCGATCGGCTGGGCCCTGCGCGAGTACGCCAAAACCGACCCCGACGCCGTACGGGACTTCCTCACGCGGGAGCGCGGCCGGTTCGCGCCGCTGACCGTGCGCGAGGCGCTGAAGAACATCGGCGGCTGAACGGCCGTACGGCGAAAACCGTTCGACGCGCGGCCCTGCCCCGGCGATGATCTACGGCATGTTCCGGCACGCCTTCCTTCTCGCAGCATCCGCGACCGCGGATGCCCCGAAGGCTGCCGTCCTGATCCTCCTGGCCGCTGTCGACGGCGCCCGAAGCTGACCCTCCCCGGACTGTCCGGCGGACCCCCGAGGGGGAGGGTCGGCCGGTTCCCGGGGTCCGACCTTCCTTCGCACAGCTTCGAGGTACAGCCATGCCCAAGACGGCGTACGTCCGTACGAAACCGCATCTGAACATCGGCACGATGGGTCACGTCGACCACGGCAAGACCACCCTGACCGCCGCCATCACCAAGGTCCTCGCCGACCGCGGCGCCGGCACGTTCGTGCCGTTCGACCGCATCGACCGCGCCCCGGAGGAGGCGGCGCGCGGCATCACCATCAACATCGCGCACGTCGAGTACGAGACCGACACCCGCCACTACGCGCACGTCGACATGCCCGGTCACGCCGACTACGTCAAGAACATGGTCACCGGCGCCGCGCAGCTCGACGGGGCGATCCTCGTCGTCTCCGCGCTCGACGGGATCATGCCGCAGACGGCCGAACACGTGCTGCTCGCCCGGCAGGTGGGCGTGGACCACATCGTGGTCGCGCTCAACAAGGCCGACGCCGGGGACGAGGAGCTCACCGACCTGGTCGAGCTGGAGGTCCGCGACCTGCTCACCGCGCACGGCTACGGCGGTGACTCCGTGCCCGTCGTCCGGGTCTCCGGCCTGAGGGCGCTGGAGGGGGACCCGCGCTGGACGGCGTCGATCGAGGCGCTGCTCGACGCGGTGGACACCTATGTGCCGATGCCCGAGCGGTACCTCGACGCGCCGTTCCTGCTGCCCGTCGAGAACGTCCTCACCATCACCGGGCGCGGGACGGTCGTCACGGGTGCGGTAGAGCGGGGTGTCGTACGGGTCGGTGACCGTGTCGAGGTGCTCGGGGCGGACGTCGAGACCGTCGTCACCGGGCTGGAGACCTTCGGCAAGCCCATGGAGGAGGCGCAGGCCGGGGACAACGTGGCGCTGCTGCTTCGGGGGGTTCCCCGGGGCGCGGTCCGGCGGGGGCATGTCGTGGCCGCGCCGGGGAGCGTGGTGCCGAGCCGTCGGTTCCGGGCTCAGGTGTACGTGCTGTCCGCGCGTGAGGGCGGCCGTACGACTGCTGTCTCCAGCGGTTACCGGCCTCAGTTCTACGTCCGTACGGCGGATGTCGTCGGCGAGGTCGACCTGGGGGAGGCCGGTGTCGCCCGGCCGGGGGAGACCGTCGAGATGGTCGTCTCGCTGGGGCGGGACGTGCCGTTGGAGGCCGGGCTCGGGTTCGCCGTGCGTGAGGGCGGGCGGACCGTGGGGGCCGGGACGGTGACCGCCGTTCTCTGAGGGGGACCGCGGTCGTGGGGCGGCGGGGCCGTCGTGGCTGGTCGCGGTGGTGGGGCCGCGGGGCCGTCGTGGCTGGTCGGGGTCGTGGGGCGGCGGGGCCGTCGTGGCGGGTCGCGCTCACGCGGCCGAGCCGCCTGCCGGCACGGCCCCGCGCCCTGGGCGCGTCCAGCCCCGGGCACAATGGGGCAGTGGACGAACCCATCCCCGTCAGCCGCGTCACCTCGTTCGGTGTCGTCAAGCTCATGCCCGACGTCGACCGGCCGCGGGCCTGGCTGCTGACCGTGGACGGGGCTCCGCAGTCGTACGTCGACCTGGACGAGCCCGCTTACCTGGAGTTCGAGTACGCGCGGCGGCTGGGGCATGTGCTGGACACCGTCGCCGAGCCGGGGCGGGCGTTGGACGTGCTGCACCTCGGCGGGGGCGCGTTCACGCTGCCCCGGTACGTCGCCGTCACCCGGCCCGGGTCGCGGCAGGACGTGGTGGAGGCCGACCAGGGGCTGCTGGACCTGGTGCGGGAGCACCTGCCGGTGCCCGAGGGGATCCGCGCGCGGGTGGCGGACGCGCGGGCCTGGCTGGAGGGCGCGCCGGACGACTCGGCGGATGTGATCGTCGGGGACGTCTTCGGGGGCTCCCGGACACCGGCGCACCTCACCTCGCTCGGATACGCGCGGGAGGTGGAGCGGGTCCTGCGGGGCGACGGCGTCTATCTCGCCAATCTGGCCGACTCGGCGCCGTTCGACTTCCTGCGCTCCCAACTGGCCACGTTGCGGGCACTGTTCGAGGAGCTGGTGCTGATCGCCGAGCCGGGGGTGCTGCGGGGGCGGCGGTTCGGCAACGCCGTGCTCGTGGCCGCGCACCGGCCGGTCGACACCGCGGGGCTGGCCCGGCGCACCGCGGCCGACGCCTTCCCCGCGCGGGTCGAACACGGCGAGGCGCTCAGGGAGTTCGTCGGCGGCGCCCGCCCGGTGCGGGACGCGGACGCGGTGCCCTCACCCCTGCCCCCCGACGGGGCGTTCGGCATCGGGTGAGCCGTTCGGCACGGCCGGCCGTGCCGTGACCTCACGGGTACGGCGGCGCAGCCCGCGCACATCGGGCACCAGCAGGACGAGCGCGGTGACCAGCACGATCGACACGGCGCAGCCCCACAGCGCCGTGGTGCGGCCGAAGGCGGACTCCGCCGGTCCGGCCAGCGCGGTCGCCAGCGGCATCAGGGCGACCGAGCCGAACCAGTCGTAGGCCGAGACGCGGGAGAGCTTGTCCTCGGGTATCTCCTGGTGCAGCGCGGTCATCCAGGAGACGCCGAACACCTCCAGCGTCACGCCGGTCAGGAACATCACCGCGCACAGCACCCCGACCGGCGTGGGGATGGCGAGCGCAGCGGAGGGCAGGGCCAGCGGGAAGACGCACAGGGTGCCCACGAACAGCAGCCGGCGCGGCTTCCAGCGGGTCATCAGCAGGGCCCCGGCGACCGTGCCCGCGCCGAAGAAGCCCAGCGCCAGGCCCCAGGGGCCCGCCCCGCCCAGGTGGTCCCGGGCGACGAGGGGGCCGTAGACGGCGTCGGCGGCGCCGACGACCGCGTTGGCGATGGAGAACTGCACGACGATGCCCCACAGCCAGGGCCGCCCGATGAACTCCTGCCAGCCCTCGCGCAGGTCGGCCAGCAGGCCGCCGCCCGCCTCGCGCGGCGGGATGTGGCTGACGTCGAGGAAGGCGCGCATCGCCCCGGCGAGGGCGAACGCGGCGGCGTCGGCCGCCAGCACCCAGCCGGGCCCGATCGCGGCGACCATGGCGCCGCCCAGCGCCGCGCCGCCGACGGCCGCGCCCTGCATCGCCATCCGGAACACCGCGAAGGCGCGGCTCGCCTGCTCGCCCGAGACCGACGACAGGAGCATGCCCTCGGCCGCCGGGCTGAAGAACGCGTGACCGGTGCCGCCGAGGGCGGTCAGCAGCATCATCTGCCACAGCCGCGGCTCCCCGGTCAGCACCAGGACGGCGAACAGGCCCTGGGAGACGAAGTTCAGGGCGTTGGCCGCGACCATCACCCGGTGGCGCGGCAGCCGGTCCGCGACCGCGCCGCCGATCAGCAGGAACAGCACCAGGGGCAGGGTGCGGGCGGCGGCCACCAGGCCCACGTCACCGCTGTCGCCGCCGCTCTCCAGCACGGCGAACGCGGCGGCGATCAGAGCGCCGTGGGTGCCGAGGTTGGTGACGAAGGCGGCCGCGGTCAGCAGGCTGTAGTTGCGCCCGGCCCATTCGGGTCTGCGCGGGCGGCGGGCGGGGCGGGGCGAGTCGGCGGCGGTGTTCACCGGCCGACTATCCCCGGCCCGGCACGCGTTTGCCAAACGGATTGCCGCGCAGGTGAGCGGCCGGGCCCCCGGAGCCCGGCCCGCGCGTCGCGGCTCCGGGAGCTCGGCCCGCGCGGCGCGGCTCCGGGAGCTCGGCGCGCCGGGAGCTCGGCGCTCCGGGAGCTCGGCGCTCCCGGCGCGGCTCCCGCGGGTCAGCTCCCCGTCGGGTCGCCGTGCAGCCGGACGGTGCTGAGGATCTTCAGGATGGTCTCCCTGGGCACCTCGCCCTTCACACCCTTGGCGCCGTAGAAGTTCCAGGCGACGAAGGCGCCGTCGGAGTTCTTGAAGCCGAAGGTCACCGCCTTGCCGTCGCTGGCGCACTTGCCCTTCTGCGGGGTGTTCGTCGACTGGGCCCAGGCGACGCTGCCCGTGATGCCGGACGTGGTGGTGTAGGGCTTGGCCTTCTTGTCGAAGGTGATGCTCTTCTTGTCGGGCTGCGTGTAGCCGCCGTAGACCCACCAGGGCACCTGGTTGACCGCGACCTCGTCGGTGCTCTTCGCGCCGTCCGCGCCCTTGGTGCCGACCGCGGCCAGGTGGGCGTCCTCGGTGCGGCCGTCCTTGTTCTCGTCCGACGAGCACCACTTCGACTTGTAGTAGGCGGGCGCCGACATCATGATCAGCGGCTTGCCGTCCTCGGACTTGTCGTCCTCGAAGCCGATCGACAGCGTGGGGGACTGCACCTCCCAGTCCGCCGGCACGTCGAAGGCGATGCCCCACTTGGGGTTCACGACGACCTTCCAGCCGTCGATGGTGGGCTTGATGGTCTCGCCGCCGCGCGGGTTGTCGTCCGAGCCGCTCTCCGAGGGGCTGGGGCCGGCGGACTCGGTCGGCGACTGGCTGACCTTGTCCTTCTTGCCGTCACCGCCCGCCGTGTCCTCCTTGTCGCCGCCCAGCACCAGGAAACCGGTCACCGCGGCGGTCAGCACCACGGCCGACGCCGCGACGATCGCCACCAGCTTGGTACGGTCCCCGCCTCCGCCGCCCCCGCCGCCGGGCTGCGTCTGCGGCATGCCCCCGGGCGGCGTCACCGGCTGGGGCGCGCCCGGCTGCTGGGGAGCCCCCCACTGCGGCTGCTGCCCGTACGGGTTCGGCTGCTGCTGGTAGCCGGGCTGCTGATACGGATTCGGCTGCTGCTGGTACCCCGGCTGCTGGTAGGGGTTGTTCGACTGCGGGTTCTGCTCGCCCCCGGGCGGCTGCTGTCCTGGCCACATGTGCCGTAACCCTAGTGCCGCCACGGACACGATTCGGTCACCGGCCCTTGTCAGGGACGTACCAACCTCCCCGAGTCCGTTGCCCGACGACTCTGGCCACGAGTCGCTACCCGTGGGTAACATCCTCGCCATGAGCGCAGATCAGATGTCCATCGGCGAGCTGCTCGCCGCCACGGTGCCGATGGTTCGCACCCTGAACCTCGAGTACCTGGAGACCACTCCGGAGAAGGCCGTCCTGGCCCTGCCGGACCAGAGCGAGTACCGCAACCACGTCGGTGGGCCGCACGCGGGCGCGATGTTCACCCTGGGCGAGTCGGCGAGCGGCGCGATCGTGCTCGCGGCCTTCGGCGACCAGCTCTCGCGGGCCGTGCCGCTTCCGGTGCACGCCGAGATCGCGTTCAAGAAGATCGCGCTCGGCCCCGTGAAGGCCACCGCCACGCTCGGCCGTCCCATCGCCGAGGTCGTCGCGGAGCTCGACGAGGGCAAGCGCCCCGAGTTCCCGGTCGCCGTGTCCATCCAGCGCGAGGACGGGGCCGTCACCACCGAGATGACCGTCGTGTGGACCCTGCGCCCCAACGGCTGAGCGCCGTCCGGGACGCGGGTGGCCGTCACACGGCCGAACAGCTCCCCGGACTCCGCGGCCGTCACGCGCCGGAACAGCCCTCGGGGTCCGGGGCCGGCACGGGCCGGTGGCTCGTCGGGCTTCGCGAGCGTCGGACCCGGCAGGGTTCGTCCAGCCGTGCGCGGGTGAGGGTCGCCCGGTTCCCCGCGTGCCTCGGAGGCCGGGGCAACCTCTCGGGCTCCGTGGCCGTCACACTCACCGGGTAGGCTTCCCCGGCGCGCGCCCGTCGCAGGGTGTGTGCCGGGAACGCAGGGCTTTGCGCGGACTTGTCGGCGCGGATCTGGGAGGAAGCGGCGTTGCACGTCCAGGAATGGCTCGAAACGGTGCCCCCGCTCGCCATCTATCTGCTGGTCGGCGTGGTCATCGGGCTGGAGAGCCTGGGCATTCCGCTGCCCGGCGAGATCATCCTGGTCTCCTCGGCGCTGCTCGCCTCCCAGCACGGCGACATCGACCCGGTGATCCTCGGCACCTGCGCCAGTGCCGGTGCGATCATCGGCGACTCCATCGGCTACGCGATCGGCCGCAAGGGGGGACGGCCCCTGCTGGCCTGGCTCGGCGCGAAGTTCCCCAGGCACTTCAGCGAGGGGCATATCGCCACCGCCGAGCGCTCCTTCCAGAAGTGGGGCATGTGGGCCGTCTTCTTCGGCCGCTTCGTCGCCCTGCTGCGCATCTTCGCCGGCCCGCTCGCGGGCGTGCTGCGCATGCCGTACTGGAAGTTCCTCATCGCCAACGTCCTCGGCGGCATCGTCTGGGCGGGCGGTACGACGGCCGTCATCTACTACGTGGGCATCGTCGCCGAGTCCTGGCTGAAGCGCTTCTCCTGGCTGGGCCTGGTGCTCGCGGTGCTGATCGGCCTGACGTCGATGCTGGTCCTGAAGCGCAAGGCGAAGAAGGCGGCGGCCGAACCGGTCGGCGTGCCCGAGTAGGACACCTTCAGGGGCGCGGGGCCGCGTTCGATCCGCGGCCACCGCTGCGCCGGGCGCGACGGGCCGCCACGACAGGCAGCCCGCGGACGGCGGTCACCCCTCGTGCACGTCCCGGTGGGCCTGTGCGAGCTCGGCATACATGACGCCGTTCAGCGTGAGGCCCTGCCGCTCCTCCTCGCTGAGGGCCCGCCTCACCTTGGCGGGCACCCCGGCGACCAGAGAACCCGGCGGCACCACCGTCCCCTGCGGCACCAACGCCTGTGCGGCGACGAGGGACCCGGCTCCGATCACGGCCCCGTTGAGCACGGTCGCGCCCATCCCGATCAGACAGTCGTCCTCCACGGTCGCCCCGTGCACCACGGCGTTGTGCCCGATGGACACCCGCTCCCCGACGGAGACGGGAAAGCCGGGGTCGGCGTGCAGGGTGCAGTTGTCCTGCACGTTGCTGGCGGCCCCGACGGAGATCCGCTCCACGTCACCCCGCAGAACGGCTCCGTACCAGACGCTCGCCCCCGCGGCCAGGGACACGTCCCCGATCACCGAAGCCGTGGGCGCCACGAACGCGCCCTCGTCCACCTTCGGCTCCCGCCCGCCGATGCCCTTGATCATCATCGCCTCCTGGTCATGTGATACCGGGCACGGTACGTCACCCGCTGGGGCGAAGATCACAGGCCCTCGACCTCACCGTCGGGCCGAACCCTCAGTACGGTGAGCCCGTGCCGAAAAGCAAGAACACGTTCTCATCCTGGCGGCGCCGCCTCGCCCAGCGTGCCGTGCACGGCGCCTGGGCCTGGGCCCAGCGGGCGGGCTCGGTGACGGCGGAGCACCCGGGGCGCTTCCGTTTCGGCGCGCTCGGCGAGGCCACCCGGCTCGCCTTCCCGCTCGGCACGGTCTTCGGCGAGCCCTGGATCCGGCTGGGCTCCCACTGCATCGTCGGCGAGCAGGTCACCCTCACCGCCGGCCTGATGCCCGACCTCGACCTCGGCCCTGACCCGATCCTGCGCATCGGCGACGGCGTGGTCCTCGGCCGCGGCAGCCATGTCATCGCCGACACCACGGTCACGATCGGCAGCGACTGCTACTTCGGCCCCTACGTCTACGTCACGTCCACGAACCACTCCTACGACGACCCGCACGAGCCCATCGGCAAGCAGTGGCCGCGCATGGAACCGGTCGAGATCGGCCCCGGCTGCTGGATCGGCACGGGCGCCGTCATCCTGCCCGGCGCGCGCATCGGCCGGAACGTCGTGGTCGCCGCGGGCGCGGTCGTACGCGGCACCGTGCCGGACCACGCGGTGGTCGCCGGGGCGCCCGCCAAGGTCGTACGGCGCTGGACGCCCGACGAGGGCTGGCAGCCGCCGCTGCGCACACCGGCACCGGTGCCGATACCGCACGGCGTCACCCCGGAGCAGCTGCGCGCACTGTCGGACCTGGACGAGGAGGCGGTGGCGCGCCTCGCCGAGCTGGACGAGGAGCCGGTGACGGGCCTCGCCGAAGTGGAGCGGGGGGCCTGAGCGCCGGGCGCGCCTCAGCCCGCCGCCAGCAACAGCGTCCCCATCAGCGCGAGCCCCGCGCCCGCGGCCTGCACTCCGCGCAGCCGTTCCCCGAGCAGACCGCGCGCGGCCAGGGCCGTCACCACCGGGTACAGCGAGGCCAGTACGGCGGCCACGGTCACCGGCCCGTGCTGCGCGGCGAGCGAGTACGTGCCGTTCGCGGCGACATCTGCCAGGCCCACGAAGGCGAGCAGCGGCAGGCTGCCCCAGACGAAGCCGCCCTCCGGCAGGGCGGGGGAGCCGCGCCGCACGCGGACGTACAGGGCGGTGCCGCCCACGACGACATTGGTCAGGCGCTGCACGAACAGGGCCAGGAACAGGCCGGTGAGCGTGGTGGACGCCTCGGCGATCAGGGCGACGCACGCGCCGAAGCCGAGCGCCCCGACGAGCGTGAGCAGCAGCGTCCGGCGCTGCACCGAGCCGCCTGCGCGCCGGGGCCCGCCCGCGAGGACCACGCCCGTCACGGCCACCGCGATGCCCGCGGCCTGCAGGAAGCCGGGACGCTCGCCCAGCATCAGTCCGACGGAGACCGGGACGGCCACGCTGACCGCGGTGAGCGGGGAGACCACGCCCATGGGGCCGCGGGCGAGGGCCTCGTAGAAGCAGAGGATGGCGACCGGGCCGACCAGGCCCGCGGCCACCGCGAACCACAGGCGCGGACCGGCCTCGGTCCAGGCCCCGGTGGCCAGCACGACCGCGCCGAGGACGCCCGCCGCGATGGTCTGCGACACCACGACGACCGTCAGTGCGGGGGTGCGCCGCGTCAGCAGTCCGCCGCCGAAGTCGGCGAGGCCCCAGAGCAGGCTGGTGGCCAGGGCGAAGAGTGCTGTCACGGGACGCCTCGCAGTACAGTTCGGTGAACGATCGGGTACACCTCACCGTAGTGCAGTCAATTGAACCCTGTCATTCAGAATATTGGACGGAATGTGGCGGACCTCGACCTGCTGACCCAGTCCCTGGCGCGCAACGTCAAGCGCTGGCGCACCGAACGCGGCTTCACCCTGGACGCGCTCGCCGGCCGCGCCGGAGTCAGCCGGGGCATGCTCATCCAGATCGAGCAGGCCCGCACCAACCCGAGCCTCGGCACCGTCGTGAAGATCGGTGACGCGCTCGGCGTCAGCATCACCACCCTGCTCGACTACGAACAGGGCCCCAAGGTCCGGGTCGTCCCCCCGGAACAGACCGTGCGGCTCTGGCACACCGACGCCGGCAGCTACAGCCGGCTGCTCGCCGGCACCGAGTCGCCCGGCCCCCTGGAACTGTGGGACTGGCGGCTCATGCCCGGCGAGTCCAGCTCCTCCGACCCGCACCCCGTCGGCACGGTCGAACTCATCCATGTCACCGCCGGCGAGCTGACCCTCACCGTGGACGGCGTCGAGTACCGCGTCCCGGCCGGCTCCAGCGCCTCCTTCGAGGCCGCCGCGCCGCACACCTACGGCAACACCGGCACCGAACCGGCGGAACTGGTCCTCGCGGTCTCCGTGCCGCCCGTGCACTGAGACGGCCGAGTCACGGGCGCGGCACGGCTGTTAGCGTGCCGGCATGCGTGCACCCATCGGAGACTTCGACAACGCCGTCCCCGCCCCCGACCGCCTCGACGAGCTCACCCGCCCGGTCGCCGACGCCGTACGCACCTGGCGCGGCAGCGTGCCCGCCGACCAGATCCTCTACGTCGACACCGACCCGCAGTGGGCCGACACCGCCGTCTTCGTGGAGCACTACGGCCGCGATCTGCTGGAGCGGTCCGCGAACTGCGTGGTCGTCGCCGCCAAGCGCGGCGGCGAGACCACACTCGCCGCCTGCGTCGTCCTGTCCACCACGCGGGCCGACGTCAACGGTGCCGTACGCCGTCGTCTCGGCGCCCGCAAGGTCTCCTTCGCGCCGATGGACACCGCGACCGGCGAGACCGGCATGGAGTACGGCGGCATCACGCCCGTCGGGCTCCCCGGGAGCTGGCCGGTGCTCGTCGACGCCGCCGTCGTCGACCTGCCGTACGTCCTCGTCGGCAGCGGCCGCCGCCGCGGCAAGCTGCTGGTGCCGGGCAAGGCCTTCGCCGAACTGCCCGGCGCCGTCGTGCTGGAGGGACTCGGACTCGGCTGAGCCGGTCAGGCCGTGGCGTGGTGGGCCAGCGGCAGATGCGGGTCCGCCTCGCCCGGAACCGGGGCCGGGTCGGCGTGCACCAGCGCCGCGGTCAGCCGGGGCACGGCGTGCAGCAGGGCGTGTTCGGCCTCCACGGCCACGACGTGCGCCGCGCGCACGGTCGCCTCGCCGTCCACGACGACCGCCACCTCCGCGCGCAGCCGGTGCCCGATCCAGCGCAGCCGCAGCTCACCGACCCCGCGCACGCCCGGCACCTCCCGCAGCGCCCGCTCGGCCCGGTCCACCAGCGCCGGGTCCACGGCGTCCATCACCCGCCGGAACACCTCCCGGGCGGCGTCCCGCAGCACCAGCGCGATCGCCGCGGTGATCGCCAGGCCGACCAGCGGGTCCGCGAGCCGCCAGCCGAGCGCGGAGCCGCCCGCGCCCAGCAGCACCGCGAGGGACGTGAAGCCGTCGGTGCGGGCGTGCAGGCCGTCGGCGACCAGCGCCGCCGAGCCGATCTCACGGCCGACCCGGATGCGGTAGCGGGCCACCCACTCGTTGCCCGCGAACCCGACGAGGGCGGCGACCGCCACGGCCGGGACGTGCGCCACCGGCCGCGGGTCCAGCAGCCGCCCGGCCGCCGTCCAGCCCGCGAAGGCCGCCGACGCCGCGATCGTCAGCACGATCGCGATCCCCGCCAGGTCCTCGGCCCGCCCGTAGCCGTAGGTGAAGCGGCGGCTGGCCGCCCGCCGGCCCAGCACGAACGCGATCCCGAGCGGTACGGCCGTCAGCGCGTCCGCCGCGTTGTGCACGGTGTCCCCGAGCAGCGCGACCGACCCCGACACCGCGACCACCACCGCCTGCGCCAGAGCCGTCGCCCCCAGCACCGCCAGCGACACCCACAGCGCCCGCATGCCCCGCGCCGACGACTCCAGCGCGGAGTCGACCTTGTCGGCGGTGTCGTGGGAGTGGGGGGTGAGGAGGTGCCCCAGGCGGTGTCCCAGCCGGTGGCGGAGGCCCGGACGGTGAGGGGTGCGGTGGCCGGGGCCGGAGTGCTCGTGACCGTGCGGCGGGTGCGGGTGGCCGTCATGGCCGTGGTCGTGGCTGTGGTGGTGGTCGTGGAGGTCGTGCCGTGACGCCTGTCCCTGCGTCCCGGGCTCGCCGAGCCCCTCGTCCGGCCGCTCGCTCACGTCGTTCCCCTTCCCGTGCGCCTTGATGGACGTACGCGGTCCCTCGGGGCCATTATGTGCGTATGAACGCACGCATGCACCTGTCACCTGCACATGATGCGCACCCGCGCATTCCGGGCGAGGAGCAGTTCGCGCTGGCGGCGGAACTGCTGGCGCTGCTCGGCGACCGGACGCGCCTGGCGTTGCTGCATGCGCTGAGCGGTGGCGAGGCGGACGTCACGACGCTGACCGAGGTGTGCGGTGCGGCCCGGCCGGCGGTGAGCCAGCACCTCGCGCGGCTTCGGCTGGCCGGGCTGGTCAGCACCCGCAAGGAGGGGCGCCGGGTGGTCTACGCGCTGCGGGACGGGCATCTGCGCCGGCTGGTGGGCGAGGCGCTCAGCGTGGCCGACCACCGTATCGCCGGGCGGCCGGCGCACGAGGACTGAACGGCGTCAGGCCTCCGTCTGCGGGGCCCCGCTGAAGCTGGGCTGGTTTGCCCGGCCGGTGCGCGCGCGGCCGGTGAAGAGGTACGCGATCCACTCCAGCACCCAGAACAGCGCGAGCCAGACGGTCAGCACCAGCGCCGGCACCGCGAGGAACGCCACCGCCGGCACGGTCACCAGGAGCCACCGCAGCCACTGGCCCGGGCCCGCCCCCGACAGCCGGCCCCCCCACCCGCACCGCGGCCCACATGATCCAGCGCCGCAGCGCGGACACCCCCAGCTCACGCAGGGCGCGGCGGAAGACGCCGTCGGCGTCGGCGCGGCTCACCGGCGCCACCCGGCACAGGAAGTCGTGCCGGATCGCCGCCTTGGTGCAGACGCCGTAGCGGGGGATGAGCGGTGTGCCGCTGGGCGCGGGCCAGCAGGTTGTCCGCGAGGCCGCGCCGCTCCAGCGCGCGCACGGCCCACTCCTCCAGGACCCCGGCCCGCGGCCGACGTTCGATGGACTCCCGGCTCCCGGCCTCCAGCACCGGGCAGTCGACGGACACCGCGCGCAGGATGTTCGCCACCGCCGGACCGGCGGGCCCGGCTCCTGACGACCACCAGCGAAGGTCCTTGGCGGGAAAGCGAGTTGGAGTCCACGCCTGGATCATGAGCGAGCATGAGGTCCGTGCCGCGGCCGGCGCGGGATGCGAGTACGGTGGGCTGCCTGGGCGGAAGCGTGACGCGGCCGGACGGGGGGTGGGCGATGGACGGCGTGGACGGCGGCGTGTGGCGTCCCGCGGACTTCTACCGGCCCGTCGACGATGGCCTCCAGTGCACCCTGTGCCCCTTCCGCTGCCGGCTGCGCGACGGCGACACCGGCGCCTGCAAGGTCCGCCGCAGGGAGGGCGACCGGGTTCTGACGGCGACCCGGGCCACCACCGTCGAGCACCTCTCGCCCGTCGAACGCAAGCCGTTCTACCACTACCGGCCCGGACTGCCCCTGCTCACCCTCGCCCCGCCCGGCTGCTCCTTCCGCTGCGACTACTGCGTCAACTTCCGGCTCTCCCAGTACGGCCGCGACCCGCAGGCCCCCGCGGCGGAGTACCGGGCCACCGACCCGGCCGCGCTGGCCCGTTCGGCGGCGGAGCGCGGGGCCGGACTGGCCCTGTCCTACTCCGAGCCCTCCCTCGCCGCCGAACTCACCCTCGAACTCGCCGCAGAGGCGACCCCCTTGGGGGTGCCGCTGGTGTGGAAGAGCAACGGCTTCCTCACCCCCGAGGCCGTCGCCCGCCTCGCCCCCGCGCTGGCCGCCGTCAACATCGACGTCAAGGCCGCCGACGAGCAGGCGCACCGCGCCCTGACCGGCGCCCCCCTCGCCCCCGTCCTGGACACGCTGCGCCGGCTGAAGGACGCCGGGGTGTGGGTCGAGGTGAGCACCCCGCTCGTGCCGGGCAGCAGCGACACCGACCGACAGCTCGGCAGCATCGCGGAGTTCGTGGCGGGGCTCGGCCGCGACACCCCCTGGCACCTGCTGCGCTTCACCCCCACCTACCGCATGGACCGGCACCGGCCCACTCCGCCCGAGCGGCTGCGGCGGGCCGTCGGCCTCGGCCGCGCGGCCGGACTGCGGTACGTCTACGTCGAACGCGCCCTCGGCGCCGAGGGCCGCGCCACCCGCTGCCCCCGCTGCGGCGGCGAGGCCGTCGCCCGGGAGCTGTGGGGGCGGGTCGACAACCGGTTGCGCGACGGGGCGTGCCGGGCGTGCGGGGAGCGGCTGGCCGGGGTGTGGGGATGACCGGCGAGCGGGAGCCGTGACCGGCGGACAGGACCCGTGACCGGCGAACAGGACCCCAGACCGGTGAGCAGGTGCCGTGACCGATCGAGCAAGACCCGTGACCGGCGAGCAGGACCCGTGACCGGCGAGCAAGACCCGTGACCGGTGAGCAGGACCCGTAATGAAAGGCCCCGTCGACGGCGAGCCCGGCGAGGGCGAGCCCCGCGAGGGCGAGGTCCGCAATGTCGCGGACCGTCGTAGGAACGAATCGAAGGGAAACGAGCATGAGCGCCGAATACCGCTTCGTACCGGACCTGCCCGACCTCATCGACCCCTCGGAGTACGACCGCCACCCCGACGGCCATCTCGTCCGCGTCCGGATCACCTGGGACGAGCAGGGCGTCGAGGTGCTCGGCGACGCCTTCCGGCCGGACGCGCTGGAGGACCTGCTGGAGCGGATGGCCCCGGATGTGGTGGAGCAGATGCTCTGCGGCTGAGGACCGCAGCGGGGCCGGGCCCTCGCTACAGCCGGCCCAGGACGGCAGTGAGCACCCGGTGCAGTTCCGCACCGCCCGGTTCCGGCGCCAGCACCCAGGTGTCGGGGCCGTCGGCCGGCACGGGATGCCGGGGGTAGTGCACGCGCAGGGTGAGGGAGCCCGGCAGCGGCAGGGGCGGCTCGTGCGGGTGGGTCAGCAGCAGGGTGCGGGGCTCGGCGGCGTCCGCG
The DNA here is from genome assembly GCF_044545925.1 of Streptomyces sp. NPDC053367. Lineage (NCBI taxonomy): Bacteria > Bacillati > Actinomycetota > Actinomycetes > Kitasatosporales > Streptomycetaceae > Streptomyces > Streptomyces sp. NPDC053367. The sequence continues at coordinate 65,371 of NZ_JBITYN010000004.1, forward strand.
GCGGCCAGGCCCCGGGCCGCGCGGCGGGCCAGCGCGGCCGCCCGGACCGGGTCGCCGGGCTCCGGCCGTACGGGGGTCCACAGCCGGCGCAGATCCGCCGGGGCCGCCAGCCGTACGGGGGCGTCCCGGGCGTCGAGCCGTACCAGGGCGACCGAGCGCCCGGCCGTCATCAGGGCCGTGGCCAGCAGGTGCGCGCACAGCCGCAGGCAGCTGCCGACCTGGCCGTGCGCGGCGGCCGAGGTGTCGAGGACCAGCACGGCGTCCCGCTCGGTGAAGGGCAGCCGGCCCCGCCGCGTGCGGTACAGCAGCGCGTCCTGCGCCCACAGGGCGTTCGACAGCGGCGCGGGCAGCGCCATCTGGGCCGGCACCAGCCGGTCCGGGGGGCCGTGCCGCGCCCACTCGGCGGGGGCGCCCGCCGTGGCGGGGCCCGGCACGTCGTCGCCGTGCGCCACGGGCAGCCGGGGCGGCAGTCCCGTACGCCGCCCGGCCTCGGCCGCCGCGCGCGCCCAGGGCACCTCGGCGAGCCGCAGCGGCAGCGCGGGATCTTGCGCCACCGCGTCCGGGCCCAACAGGGCGAGCAGCGGCAGCAGTTCACGGTGCGTGCTCTCCAGCGCGGCGGCCAGGTCGTCGCCCGTGACCGGCGTGCGCTCCGCGGGTTCGCCGCCGCCGCGCAGGCCCCACTCCAGCGTCGCCCGCAACTCCTGCACGGGCACCCCGGGCGGCGGGGCGTACCGAGGGTCGGGGCGCAGCCGGGAGGCCACGACCGCGCCGAGCGCCGGGTGCGCGTGCCGGGGCCAGCCGAGGCCGCGCAGGGCACGGGCGGCCGGGCCCCGGTGCAGCGGTGCCCGGTGCGGCGGGGGCGCCGGGCCGAGCAGTGCCGACAGCTCCGCGAGCGCGGACAGCGGTACGGCCGCGTCCACGGCGGCCGCCATCGCCCCCGCCTCGGCGAGGTACTCAGGAGACTCCGGCAGCCGGGGCCCCGGCCGCGGGGGGCCGTCCGAGCCCAGGACGGGCCACAGCAGGGTGCGGCCGCCGGTGTACGTCGTGGCGAGCCGGCGGCCGTCCGGCGACCAGCGCACCGACCACAGCGGACCGGGCGGCGCGTCGGGCTCCAGGGTCATCGCCAGGGTGCCCCGCGCCACGTCCCACACCTGCACCACCGCCGTGCCCTCGCCCGGCCCCGGCGCCGCCAGCAGCGAGCCGTCCGGCGACCAGGCCAGCGCCGGCGCCCAGCCCCGGCCGCCGGGCGTGCCCAGCTCCCGCTGCACCCGCCAGGTGAGCGTCGACCACACCACCAGCGAGCCCTGCCCGGCGGCCGGGGCCGCGGCGAGGCGGCTGCCGTCGGGGGAGAAGGCGACCCGGGCGGCGAACCCGCCGGAGGGCAGGTCCAGACGGCGGGCCCGGCTCGGCTCCGGCATGTGCCACAGCACGACGGCGCCCAGGGTGCCGGCCCCGAGCAGCCTGCCGTCCGGCGACCAGCCGGGGCGGCCCGCGCCCTGCGGGAGGTGCAGGCTGTGCGGGGAGCCGGTGGCGCGGCCGGCCGCGTCCACCGTGTGCACGTACAGATGGGTCGGGGCCGGTCCCGGCTCCGGGACGGCCAGCAGCGCGCCGCCCCCGTGCGGCTCCGGGCACCAGGCGGGCGCCTGGCCCCCCGCCAGTACGGCGCGCAGCCGGCCGGAGTCCGCGTCCAGCAGGGTCAGCCCCGCCCGGCCGTCGCGGCTGGAGCAGGCCAGCAACGCCCAGGGCCGCGGGGCGAGTTCGAGGTCGTGGGCGCCACCCGGGCCGGTCGCCGCCGGCGCCGACCACTCGGCGCCCGCGCGGTCCGGCCGCAGCGCGCCGAGCGTGCCCGGCGCGGTCTCCAGCACGCACCGGCCGCCGTCGGCCGCCCAGGCGAACGCCGGTGCCCTGAGCGCCGTACCGCCGTCGTGCAGTCTCGACGGGGTGCCGGCGCGGGGGGCGTGGTCGCGCAGCGACGGCAGGGACCGGCCCACCGACCGGCACATCGCCGCCGCCCAGCCGCGCAGCAGCACGCCCACCCGCCGCTCCGCCGGGTACGCCGCCGCGTCCGGCAGCTCCCACAGCTCGGCGCCGCCCGGCCCGGCGAACAGCACCCGGCCCGTCGGCGACACGGCGAGGTCCCGCGGCGAGGCGAGCCGTGCGGGCAACCGGGCCACCTCCTCCAGCGCCCGGTCGAGCACCAGCACCCCTTCCCGGTCGGTGCCCACGACCAGGAAACGCCCGGTCCGGCTGAAGCCCATCCCCAACACCACTCCCGCGAAGGGAAGTTCGGCGAGCAGACGGCCCTCGGTGCGGTCGACCAGATGCACGCCGAGGGCGTCGGCGAAGGCCAGTGCGTCCCGTTCGGGCGACCAGGCGAGCGCCGTGACAGCGGTACGGCCGGTGCAGGGCGCGAAGTCCATACGGACCGGCGCGACGCTCCACAGCTGCAGCGCGGTCGCCGTCGCCAGGCACAGCTGACGGCCCTGCGGGTCCCAGGCGGGCGCCACCACCGGGTCGACTGCGGGCACGGCCACCGACCCGTGCGTGGCCCGGTGGTGCACCACGACCCCGCCGCCCGCGCACACCACCCGCAGCCCGTCCGGGGACACCGCGAGCGTGTGCGCATCCGGCGGCGCCGCGAAGCCCTCCCCGACCGGGGTGCCGGTATCGCCGTCGCGGACCACGACCCGGCCCGACCCCAGCGTGAACACCTCCCCGCCGTCCGGCCCCCAGGCCGCCGCGGCGGGCGCCGCCTCCACGGGCGCCGACCACAGCACCCGGCCGGTGTCGTCCCGGCAGCTCAGCGCCTCCTCGCCGAGCTGCACGAACGCGGTCCCGTCGTGCGAGAGACCGGTGCAGGGGCCGTCCCCGGCCAGGGCGAGCAGCCGCCGCAACCCGGGCAGCGCCCCCGTCACTCCTCCTCCGGCAGGTCCAGCGCGGCCTCCTCGAACAGCCGGGCCGCCTCCAGCAGGTCGCCCGCCACGCGGAACGCCTCCGCCGCGCCCTCCTTGTCGCCCAGTGCCCGCAGCCGCGTGGCGCGCTCCAGCGCCTCGCCCGGATCGGCGGAGGGGCTGGACCCGGCCGCCGAGGCGGGCACCGGGCCGACCAACTCGTCCAGCGCGTCCAGCAGTTCACGGCCCGCCGCCGACAGTCCGGCGGACACCTCTACGGGCCCCGGGGGAGCCCACAGCGTCCACGCGGGCACCATCGGTGCCAGCGCGAACCGGTGCCGTCCGCCCCGCGAGCACACGACCGCCGAGGAGTCGTCCACCGCGAACAGCCGTGTCCGCGCCGACGGCGGCAGCGGCGGCGCCAGCCCGTAGCCGCACTCCAGGAACAGGGCACCCGGCCCGACCCGGCGCAGCGGCACCCCGAACGGCAGATCCCGCGCGAGCCCCGCCGGCTCGAGCAGCAGATGCCACCCCGGGCCCGGCAGCAGGAACGCCGTCTCCCCGAGCGGTCTGCCCGGCAGGTAGCGGCGCAGCAACGGCAGTTCGTCGTCGTGCAGCAGCACCGCGTCGACCTCGTCGCGCGCCTCAGGGTCCGGCACCACCCGCACGGGCGTGGCCGGTGCGGCGCGGACCGCGTCAGGCAGCCGGTACGGCACCGAGGGGGGCAGAGGCTCCTCCTCCACCCCGACGAGCACGGCCGGCGCGGGCGCCGGGGCGCCCAGCGGCTCAAGGCGCAGCGGCGGCCACTCGGTGAGGTCGCCGACGAGCCACAACTCGCCCTCCGGAACCGGGGAGTACAGCACCTCGTCGTCGACCGGCGGACGCAGCCGTACGTCGATCAGCAGCCGCTCGCAGCCCGCGACCGGCCGGCACACCGAGGTGCGCGGCAGCGCGGCCAGGGCCGTGACCAGCGCGTGCGGCACGGTGTGCGGGGCGGACAGCTCCAGCAGCAGCGTCTCCCGCGCCTCCGCGTCCCCTGCGTCCAGCGGGCGGGCCCGCACCGCCCGCACGGCCACCTCCACCCCGAACGCCGCCGCCTGCCGCAGCACCGAGCCCAGCAACTGCCGTACGGTCAGCACCCGCACGCACGGCCGGCCGGCCGGCTCCGGCACGGTGAGCGGCAGTCGGGCGACCAGGCCGACCGGGTCCAGGCGCGGCCACGCGGTCACCTCGGCGAGCCGGGCGGGCCCTTCGCCGTACGGCGCGGCGAGCACCCCGTGGGGCAGCAGCGGGACGGGCTCGCCCCCGTGCAGCACGGTCAACTCGGCGGCGAGCACCGGCCCCGCCGTGCCGAGCAGCCACACGGCCGTGCCGCCCGGCTCCGCGTGGCAGGCCCACTCCCCGCCGCCCGCCCGGTGCAGCGCGCCGACCGCCGCCAGCGCCCGGTGCGTGCCGGGGAACCGGCCCGCGCTGCGCCACCGTACGGCGGGCCGGGCGTCGTACGACGGAACCGGCGGCGGTGGCTCCTCCTCCTCGGCCGGGTGGGCCGGGCGGACGCTGAAGCGGACGCCCGACTCCGGTGCGGCCGTGCGGTGCTCGGCCGGCGGGGGCGCGCTGGGCACGGAGGCCGACTGCTGCGGGGTGCGGCGGCTGGGCGGGGGCGCTCCGGAGGGCGCGGGCCGGGCCACGAACGGGGGCGGCGGGGCGGTGGCCGGCCGGGTGGCGGGGGTCTCGCCGGTCGTCTGGTCGTGCTCGGCCGTGATGCGGTTCAGCAGCCGCCGCAGCGGCCCCTCGGACGACGCCATGGGGTCACGGCCCTTCCGTCTGCGGGCCGCCGGCCGCCGGTGCCGCCGGGTCTCCTGGCAGCCACGCGGACGAGCCCAGGCGGTCCGCCGCCCAGTCGCGCCAGCGGGGGAGGACCTCGGCCGCGTCCTGGCCGTCGTAGGCGGCACGGAACAGCCGGGCGCCCCAGTCGAAGCGTTCGATCCGGTCGGCGGCCTCGACGCCCCACTCCAGCAGCAGACGGCGTTCGGTGCGGGCGGCCGGTGAGGGGAGCCGGTGCTCCACCCGGGGCAGCAGGGCGAGCAGCGGGTCGGCGGAGCCGCCGCCGAGACGGTCGGCCAGGGCGCGCGCGAGTTCCAGGCGCAGCTGCTGGGGGCCGTTGCCCACGGCGGCCCCCGGGTCGCGGGCGGCGGCGGCCAGCAGCCGCCGGGCGGCGCCGGTCTCCCCGGTGAGCAGCAGCTCCCAGGCGGCCTCCAGGCGCCGGCCCCGCTCCTGCCAGCAGCGAGCCGCGAGATCCGGCCGGCCCAGCAGCCGGTAGCAGCGGGCGGCCTGCTCCGGATGCCCGGCCAGCCGGTAGGTGTGCGCCGCGTGCTCCAGGTCTCCGGCCCGCTGATAGGCGTCCGCGGCCGACCAGCGCCAGCCCAGCAGGTCGTAGCAGCGGGCCGCCTCGGCGTGCGCCCGGACCTCGGAGTAGCAGCGCGCGGCCCGCAGCAGCAGCCGGGTGCGCCGGCTCACGAGGTCTCCCGCTCGCCCTGCCCGGGATCCTCCGTCTCCTCCGTCCGCAGGGGTGCGAGCGGTGCCCGACCGTGCCGCCACAGGGGCCGCTCGTCCACCGACGGGACCTCCTCGACGTCCGGCCGGCGCGCCAGCAGCCCGCCCAGCTCCGCGCTGATCCGGTCGTGCTCGGCGTCGTGCGCGGGGCCGGAGCCCTCACCGACGTCGTCCACCTGGAACAGCTCGACCTCTCCGGACTCGGTGTTGAACCGGAAACGCACCCGCACCCGCATCCGTCACAGCTCCAGCTCGAACTCGATGTCGATGCCGCCCTCGGACTCCTCCTCGCGGATGCCGGTGGCACCGCGCTGCCGGGCGAAGTCGAGCAGCGCCCGCCGGTAGGCGGTGGCCAGCACGCCGTTGACCGCGCGCAGCCCCTCCTGCCCGAGCCGGCCGATCCGCTCGCGGTTGCGGGCGTCCAGCTCGGCCCGCACCCGCTCGCGCTCCTCGGCGAGGCGGGCCCGCGCGTCGGCATCCGCCTGCCGCTGGAGCCGGTCCTCGGCGTCCCGCGCGGCCGCCGCCGACGCCCGGTCGGCCTGCGCCCGCAGCCGCCCGGTCAGTTCGCGGGCCCGGCGCAGCGCGTCGGCCTCCGCCTGGGCCTGGGCCTCGCCCTCGGCGACGTCGCGGGTGCGGCCGCCGAAACCGTCGGCGTAGTAGCGGCCCTCGCCCTGGCCGGTCACCTGGTCGCTGACCTGGCCCCGCAGCCGCTGCGAGGCGATGCCCTCCGCGGTGGCGACGTCCGCCAGGCGGGCGATGACGACCAGTTCACCCGTGCCGGGAAGGTAGCGGACCAGGCCGTCGTCCAAGTCATGGACGTGACCGTTTTCTTCGGCCCGCCAGCCGTCGGCCGTGGCGAGCGCCCGCTCGAAGACCTCCCGGGTGCGCGCCCCCAGCGTGCCGCCGAAGGGGTGGGTCATCTCCAGTTCGCTGACCACCGAGTCGCTCGCACCGGCGCGGCGCTCCAGTTCCAGCTCCCACGCCTCGACGACCTCCCGGGTGGCCTCGACGCGGACCCTGCGTGGATTGCACATGCAGCTGCCGTCCCCCCATGCGCGTCAGGCCCGCTCCAGCAGGGCCAGAGTGCTGTCGATGATACTCGCGACCTCCTGCTCGGCCGCCCGTTCACCGGAAGCCGATGTCCTCAACTCCCGTCGCAAGGAGTTGAGTTGACGCAAGACCCGGTCGACGGCGGCAGGAGGTGAGCCCGCCGTCACCTGACGGCCGAGCAGCCGCGCCTCGACCAGCAGCCGGTGCACCGGACGGGCGGGCTCCTCGGGGCCCTCGCCGGTGGTGCCGGCGCGCCTGCGCACGGCCTCCCGCACCACCGGCGCATGCGCCGGGTCCGACCAGAAGTGCGCCAGCGGCCACAGGTCGCCCGGCTCGGCCCGCACCCGCTCCGCGCGCAGCGCGGCCGCCGCCACCAGCCTCAGGCCCCGGATGATCCGCCGGTCCGACAACGTCACGCCCTGTCCCAGCAGTTCGCGGACCAGCTCGGTGTACTCCGGGGTCACCGCGCCCAGATCGGCGTGCGCCAGCTGGCGGCCCAGCCGGTCCAGCTCGACCGGCCCGATCCACTCGTGCTGGTCCCCTCCCGCACCCCGGGCGAGCGCCGTGCCCTTGGCCAGCAGCTCCTCCAGCCGGCCCTCGGCGACCGGCGGCACCGCGAGCCGCAGCAGGAACCGGTCCGCGAACGCCAGCAGCGACGGGTCCTGCGGCAGGTCGTTGGCCGCGCCGACCAGCGTGATCAGAGGTACCGGCGCGGCCTCACGGCCGTTGTGGAACACCCGCTCGTTCATCACCGTCAGCAGCGTGTTCAGGATCGGGCTGCCGCTCTGGAAGACCTCGTCCAGGAACGCCACGTGCGCGGCCGGCAGCATGCCCTCCGTGCGCACGCGGTACACGCCCTCGCTCTGGAACGCGGGCACGTCCACCGGCCCGAACAGCTCGGCCGGCTCGGTGAAGCGGGTCAGCAGCCGCACGAACGGCCTGCTGCCCAGCCCCGCCGCGAACCGGGTCACGAGGTCCGTCTTGCCGGTGCCGGGCGGACCCAGCAGCAGCACGTGCTCGTGCGCGAGCACCGCCACCTCCAGCAGGTCCAGCGCCGGGCGCCGGCCCACGAAGTGCTGCTCCACGCTGCGGCCGAGTGCCTTCAGCCGGCGCACGGCGTTGATGTCGGGCTCGCTCCACTGGGCGGGCGCGCTCGTCATACGCCCTCTCCCGGCCTCGTCCTCATCGCCCCTCCGAGATCATTTCCAGGCGTCCCTGCTGGAGCCGCCCCACCAGCCAGCCCAGCCGGCGGGCGTCCGGCTCGATGCCGTGCAGGTGCCTGCCGACGAAGGCGTCCCGCATCAGCGCCCGCAGCTCGTCGCCGTTGCGCCGCGCGGTCGCGTCGGCGATCAGCTCCAGCACCTCGTCCTCCAGCTCGATGTGGTACCTGCGCGCGTGATGGCGCAGGATCGCCCGCCGCGCCGCCACGTCCGGCAGGGAGATCGCGATGGAGCGGAACCGGCTCGGTCGCAGCAGCGCCTTGTCGATGATGTCGATGCGGTTGGTGGTGCCGATCACCAGCATCGGCACCTCGGGCCGGAAGCCGTCCATCTCCGTCAGGATCTGTGCGACCACGCTGTTGCCCGCCCGGCTGCCGCCGTCCGGCCGGTTGGTGCGCTCCATCGTGATCGCGTCGATCTCGTCGAACACGATCACCGCGGGCGCGCTGCGCCGGGCCGAGGCGAAGATTTCCCGCACCTTGCGCTCGCTCTCACCGACGTACATGTCGGTGACCTCGGGACCCGACACCACCTGGATGGTGGCGTTCATGCCGTTCGCGATCGCCTTCGCGAACAGCGTCTTACCCGTGCCGGGAGGGCCGTAGAAGATGATTCCGCGCGGGACGAGCTCGGAGCGGACCTCCTCCATGTCGTCCGGCAGGCTCTGCGCGCCGCTGATGATGGCGAGGGTCTGCCGGATCTCGTCCTTGACCTCGTCGTAGCCGCCGATGTCGTCGAGCGTGACGTCGGGCACCTCGAAGTGGGAGGACTGCTGCGCCTTGAAGGTCAGCAGGGTCTCGCGCAGATCCTGCAGCGTCGCCCGCCCGGGCCGGTCGCGGTGCTTCTCGTGGGCGTACCGCATGGCCTGCCGCAGCCGTACGGGGTTCATGCCGGCCACGTGCTTGTAGAACTCGCGCGGCTGAAACCCCTCGAAGGTGTCGGCCTCCTCCTGGGTCACCAACGCCCGCCCCAGCGGGGTCGGTTCGATGTCCGGTGTCCTGACCTCGGGCGGCAGGCCGCTGAGGGTGACACGGGCACTGAACCGCTCGGCCAGCACGTCCGGCAGCGGCAGGGTGGGGTCGGCGAAGGCCAGCACCAGCTGGTCGGGGAAGGCGTACAGCAGCTCCACCAGCTCCCGGGCCTCGGGGTGCCGGCCCAGGTCGTTGCTGCCCGCGAGCAGGTCGAGGTGGGTGAGGACGATGACGTCGCCCTCCTTCAGCTCCTCCAACTGGGCCCGCAGCCGCGCCAGTCGGCGCTGGCGCAGGTTCGTCGACGCCTCGGGCACACCGGCCGTCGGGTCGCGCGGGTCGCCGCCGGGGTCGTCCGCCGAGTCGTCGTCGAGGCGGATGCCGCGGCACCCGGCGAGCGTGACCATCTCCTCCCACAGATGGGTCACCACCAGCTTCTCGCTGATCACCAGCACGGGCAGCCGGCTGCGCAGCAGCGAGGCGACCCGCTCGATGTGCGGGTAGTAGGCGCGGCGCACCGCCTCCGCGTCGGTGATCCGCTCGGGATGACCCGCGCCCGCCGGCGCCGCCTCCACGGCCGGTTCCGCCTCCACCGCCGGCGGGGACTTCTCCAGCGTGGGCCGCTCCACCGAGCCCGCGCCGGGTGGCGCGAACAGCGCAGCACCCGGCGGGAGTTCGGACCGCAGCACACAGTGCGCCGCGAAGGCCGACCAGGGCAGGTCGAGCAGCTCCGGCTCCAGCGGGTCCAGGAGCCACACCTCGCAGGAGGCCAGCACCTCCCGCAGCGGGCGGTCGTCGGGCGCGGAGTACAGCGTGATCCGGCCGGCGTGGTCGGTGGTGGCCAGGCGCAGGGGTCGGGTCATCGGCCGAGCACCTCGTGCAGGTCCTCCCACGCGCGGATGCGGCCGTACACGCGCTGCAGCGTCACACCCGCCCGGTAGCCCTGGAGCATCCTGCGGCGGCGCAGCTCCTCCGGGTGCCGCCGGGCCAGCACGGCCAGCGGCTCCCACCACTCCAGCGTGGCCCGCGCCCAGCGGCCGCCCGTGTCGTCGTCCAGCAGCCGGGCCGGGCTGTCGCGCAGCAGCTCCCGCACCCGGTCGGTGTGCCGGTGGTAACTGTCGGCGTGCCGCAGCAGGGCCGTCTCGTAGACGTCGTACACGACTGCTCTCTCCCCCGGGGTGAAGCGGAACCTGCGCAGCAGCGACGCGCGCCAGCGGGCGGTGTCCGGCGACCCGGGCGGTGCCGCGAGGGCGTCGACGGCGACGCGCCGGCCCTCAGGGTGGGCCAGCAGCCGGTCCAGGAGCTGGGCGCAGCGCTCCTCGCCGCCGGGCGGCGGACGGTCGAACAGCGCGGTGAGCGGTGAGGTCCGCAGCAGCTCGGTACGCAGCGGGTCGTCGGGCGGTGCCGACGCCAGCGCGTGCCCCACCAGGCCGTGACGGGCCATCACCTCCCGTACGGAGGACGGCTCCCGGGCCCCGTCGAGCGCGGTGCGGGCGGCGTCCGGGTCCTCGCGCAGGACCACCGCGGCGGCGATCAGCAGCGGCTCCGGACCGGCCGGGCCCGGATCGCCGAGCGGCGGGTCGGACAGCCGCAGCCGGGCCGCGGTGACCCGGGCGAGGCGCTCGAGCAGCAGCACCGGGTCACCGGGGGCCGGCGGCACCGGGGCCGGGCCCTCGGCGGCCGGGTCAGTGATGGCCCAGTGAAGGGTGCGCACTACGGCGGCTGTCAGTGTCGTCATCGAGGCTCCGGATCGGACACGACGCCATCCAGTCGGCTGAGGCGGCGTAGCAGCTGAGGATCCGCCTGGTGGAGGTGAGGTTGATGAGCGCGGCCACCTGCCAGGGGCGGCGGAAGGTGTCGCGGTGCAGGTCGATGTCGGTGCGGGACAGGCCGATGGTCCGCTCGGTCTGGAACAGGTGCGTGTGGTACCAGCCGACGAGCTGCCGCTCCGGAGGGTGCTCGCCGAGGGTGCGGCTCATCGCGCGGAAGGAGTCGCCGGTGAAGGTGAAGTGCATCAGGGACGCGCCCGAGTGCTCGGCGGGCAGCACCTCGTCCACGATCACCGCGTACCGCTCGGGGTCGTCGGCCCGCCGGAAGGGCCGCCCCACCAGGAAGCCGCCCTCCTCCACCTCCTTCGACAGCTCCATGTCCATCAACCGCCGCTGCACGCCGGGGCCCAGCAGCACCGTCACCGGCTCGTCACCCTCCTCGGGCACCACCCCGTACCCGGTCAGGTCCAGCAGCGGCACCTGCGGTTCGGCCGCCGGGCGGATGCCGAACGACAGCCGCGCGGACCGGGACACGTCGATGTCGTCCGCGCCGTCCACCACCGGCGGCAGGCGCTGCGCGTCCTCCGCGGCGGGCAGCCCGGCGATCCGGAACGCCCAGTGCCGCTCCTCGGGCGCGATCTTCCGCGCCACCTGGGCGAGGACCGGGCCCACCAGGCCGTTCACCGAGTAGGGCTTCTGGTGCACCACGCGTCCCTCCACCTGGATCGCGACATGGATGTACCCGAAGTCGGGCCGCAGGTTGGTGAGTCCGGGGTCTCCCTCGTAGCCGGCGGGTCCGGGGTCGTTGCGCAGTTTGAGCACGAAGCGGGGCCGGCCCGGGTGCCCGGCCAGCTCCTCGGCGAAGGCCGGGCGCAGCAGCTCGATCAGCGGCTGGGTGCGCACCAGCCGGCGCGACTCGCCCTGGTACAGCTCGACGTCAAGTGCCATCGCCCGCCCCGTCCGTAGGCGTGATCCGCAGGGCGGTGACGCGCAGCGCGTCCCGCTCGGGGGGCGGATCGTCCACCGGGGGCTTGCCTCCGATGTCCTCGATCATGGCCCTCCCCTCGTCGGTCAGGGCCCAGGCCGCCGCGATCGGGTTGAAAGGGTCCCTGATCTCGTACGTACGATACCCAGCCATGTCCACCAGCAGCTGGCACAGTTGGCCGAAGTCGAGCGTGGGCCGGTAGGACTCGGCCAGCACGCCCAGGCACACCGCGCCCTCGGCCTGCGGGTAGGCCGGGTCCGGGCCCTTGATGTTGGGGTGGAAGACAGGGCTCAGCCAGGCCACCAGCGGCGCCACCAGCGGGAAGTGCGGGCCCAGCAGGATCAGTACGTTGTGCCGGTCCTGCCGCTCCGGGCGGGGGAAGGCGTCCGCCGGCGCGTGCTCGGGCAGCCGCAGCCCCCTGCCGGTGAAGCGGACCTCGTAGTCGGTGGGGAACTCCGGGTCGTCCATGTCGACGATCTCGAAGCCCTCATGCCCGTGCGCGTAGCGGTGCATCTCCTCGCGCACCCGGAGGATGGCCTGCATCCGCAGCTCGGCGTGGCCCGCGGTGGCCTCCGGGTACACGCTCAGGGTGTCGCCGTCGCGCACCCCGGCCGCGTGCAGCGACTGGGCCGGGTCCAGGCGGTGGAAGCTGCCGTCGGGCTGCTGGTGGTCCACGACCGTGCGCGGCCGCCGGCCCATCCGGCCCTCGTAGTGCGCGAGCACCGCTGCGGCGATGTCCCGCACGGGGGTGATCGAGGGCACGCCCGCCAGATCGTACGGCCGCTGGTCGGGGCCGTGCACCCGCAGCTCCTCCAGCAGGTAGGGACGGTGGTCGTACACCTCCTGCAGGACCTCCAGGTCCGGCTGGGCGCCCGCGGCCACCAGCCGGCGGCGCACCTCGTCGATCTGGGCCTGCGACAGCTCGAACGTCAGCGACAGCGCGATCTGGCCGACCTGGGCGCCCTCGCCCTGGCTGACGAAGAACAGCTCCGCGCGCGGGTCGAGACGGCGCACCTCCTCGATGAACGCGGCGTGATGCGTGCTGCACACGAACACCAGCGTCGGATACGAGCCGGACTCCGCGGCCTGCGGCTGAGCGGCGGGGCCCGGGGACGGGGCGGCGGCCGCGGCGGGCTCCGCGCGCGGGGGCTGCGGGGGAGCGGTCACCGGCTCCAGCGCCTCGACGGCCGCCTGGAACACCGGATTGCCCGGGTACTCGGTGTGCACCGCCCGCGCCAGCTGCGCCTCGCCGTTCACCATGACGCCGGCCTCGATGAGCCGGCGGATCTCCGTCCAGTAGTAGCGGGCGGACAGCTCCACGTTCGGCAGGTGCCCCTCGGGGAAGCCGATGGAGCGCAGGATGATCTCGCCCTCGTGCGGGTTGATGCGCCCACGCTGGAGCTCTTGGTACAGCTCTTCCCTCACCGGACACCCTCCGTCGTCGCACACCGTCCCGTGCCGCCCTCACCCGCCGGGAGGCCCCCGGCCGGCGCCAACTCCACGTAACGCAACCCCGATCCGTCCCGCCGGGCGACCGGCAGGATCTCGCGCGGGGCCACGCCCAGGTCGGCGAGACGGGCCCCGGCGGGGGCCGCCCGCAGCCGGGTGGTCACGGAACGCAGCGCCGCCCGCCCCGGCACCGGGCGGGCGAAACCGGCCCAGGTCAGCGGCTCCTCCTCGGCACCGAGACGGCCGAGCAGCTCACCGACCGTGGCCCGGACGTCCAGCGGCAGCACCGGGACCTTCGCGGGGAGCCGCTCGTGCAGCGGGCAGCCCGGATCGGGCCCGGGCGTCCACACGCCGCCGAGCGGCAGCGCCGACCCGGCCGCGTCGATCCGCAGCGGCCCCTCGGGCACCGACAGCCGCAGCAGCAGCCGTACGGCGAAATTCGCCAGCCATGCGCCGACCAGCGCGGACACGGGCGCCGAGGCACCGGCCGGGGCGAGCGGGCCGGGCGCGGCGCACGACCAGGGGTCGTCCTGCACGGCCCGCTCCGCCGGGGTCAGCCCGCAGGCCCGGCAGCGCCCGCCGGGCGGGAACCAGCAGGTCTCGCCGCCCCACGGATGCGTGCCGCCGTCCAGCAGGCCCGTCCCGGCCAGCGTGCAGCGGCCGGCCAGCGCGATCCGGGCCGCCCGGCTGTCCAGCGCGCCCACCACCAGATCGGCCTCCCGCAGTTCGGCCAGGCCCGCACCGGACACGTGCGGAGCCTCGCGCGCGTCGACGACCGTGTCCGGGGCGAGACCGGCGAGCGCCTCGGCGAGCACCCGCGCCTTGGGCCGGCCCACGTCCGCCGCGCGGAACAGCGGGGTGCGGCTGAGGTTGCCCACCTCGACCGTGTCCGGGTCGGCGACGACCAGTCGGCCCACGCCGGCCAGCGCCAGCGACTGCGCGACCGCGTTGCCCAGCGCCCCGGCACCGGCGAGCACCACCGTCGCCCCCGACAGACGGCGCTGCTCCCAGCCGGGGACGAGCGCGTGGCGGCTGTAGCGGCCCCCGGCCGTGACACCGTCTCCGGACCGTCGGGCGGTGTGCTCCCCGGCCGCTGTCATCGCGGGTCCCGCAGCGCGTTCAGCATCAGGCAGGGCACCGCGGGATGCTGGGCCTTCCAGTCGTCGTAGCAGACCAGACCGTGGTCCGGGTCGCGGTGCACCGCGCAGGCGCAGTTCGGCGAACTCGGGCTGCACGTGCAGTGGATGACCATCTCGTCGGGCCGGAAGGTGTGCCCGCACACCCAGCAGCGGTGCCGGGTGGGCGGCCCGCCGGCCGTGCCGGGGATCAGCCGGAGCAGCTGGTGGTCGCGGTGCAGCCGTACGGTGCGCAGCTGCGGGGGCGGCGGATTGGCCTCGTCGAGGCCGCGGTGGAACAGCTCGGCCGCGGCCGTGGCGCCCTGGGACGCCTCGGGATTGAGGCAGTCCAGGCGTCGGCTGTGGTGCTTGAGGACCACACCGGTTCCGGAGTCCGCGCGGTGGATCGAGATCGGCTCGCCCAGCCGGAAGGAGTGGTGGCACACCGGGCAGGTAGTCCCGGCCCGTCCCAGCTTCCGCAGCAGCTGCGAGGTGACGACGGTGACCTCCGCAGCGGGCTCGCCGTCCCCCGCCCGCTCGCCCGGCCGGGGCAGGTCGGCCTGGTCGCGGCGGCCGCCCGCCTGGCCGACCAGGAACTCGTACGCCGTCCCGCTCGGACCCTGCGCCGACGCCTCGCGCGCCTCGGCCTCCGCCCGCTCCCGCTCCCGGCTGCGGCGGCGCCGCTCGGCGACGTCCACGCCCTGCGGCACCCGGACGCCGCCCTCGCGGGGCTGCTGCGCGGTCATCCGGTGCTCACCACCCGCCGCAGACCGGGCGTGCCGCCGGGGCCGAGACCCACCGTGGCGACGCCGGAGTCGAACGCCCGCTGCCAGGACTCGCCCAGCGCGAGCGCGGAGTAGTAGCCCTGGCTGAAGGCGAGCGCGTCCCGGTCCGGCAGGCGCTCCGGCGATCCGATCACCTCGCGCGCGTACGGACTGACGACGTCCAGGTAGCGGCCCAGATGACAGGCGTTGAGCACGGCCACCGACACTCCGCCCGCCGACTTCAGCACCCCGGCGAGCCCCTCCGCGCTGACCGGCGCGACCCGGCCATCGTCCTCCTCCAGGAGCAGATAGCCGTTCGGGGAGCCATGACCCGCGAAGTGCACGATGTCCGGCCGGTGCTCGCTCAGCGCGGGCAGGACGTCGTGCCTGCGGGTCGCGGCCGACAGTTCCACCCGCAGCGTCCGCCGCCGGCCGCGCCGCGCGGCCTCCTCGATGGTGCGGTACTCCCGGCGCAGCTGTAAGTGCGAGGCCTCCCTCGGCCCGGCCAGCAGACAGAGCACGGTCAGCTCGTCCGGCGGCGCGCCGTCCGGCCGGCTCACCAGCCCGCTCAGCACCGCGTTGCCCGGGAAGTCCCGGTGCGCCGCCGCGACCAGATCCTCCAGGGTGAACGCGAACGCCCCGTTCTCGATGGTCAGACACGCCTGGAACCAGCTGGTCAGCGGCACCTGCGCACCCGCGAAGTGCGGCAGCCGCGACAGATCCGCGCCCAGGCTCTGCAACAGCGCCTGCGCGCCGACGGGGTCCGGGTACAGCGCGGCGAGCACCCGCAGCGCGCCGTCGCGGTGCAGCCCTGCCGCGGTGAGAGCCCCCATCCCCGCCTCCTGCCGTCACAAGCCGGTGGATTCCGACTGTAGCGGGACCCCGAGGACCCCGAACCTCCTTTGCGGAACAGGAGTTGATCAGACGTCGGACGACTCGTGCGACCAAGAGCACACGATCCGGCACAGTGCTCCAACTGGGCGCCCCGCGGGGCGTGTTCTGTGATAGTTGGTGTGCGGACGGGACCGGCCGGACGGGCCAGCGGTCCCCGACGGGGAGGTGGCGCGGGGGTGGCTGACACGGGGGCGGCTGACACGGGTGCGGACGAGATCCGGGAACGGCCCGGCGGGGCGGAGTGGGCCCGTGAGCGGCCGTCCGGGGCGGAGGGTTTCCGGGAGCGGGCGTCCGGGGTGGAGCAGTTTTGGGGACGACGGCCGGGGGCGGACGGCCGCGGGCCGGGGTCCTCGGGGGAGGGGGCTTCGGGTCAGGTGCCCTCGGGGCCGGGGTCTTCCGGGCCGGGGTCTTCCGGGCAGGGGTCGTCTGGGCCGGGCGCTATTGGGCCGGCGGCCTTTGGGCAGGAGCCTCTGGGGCAGGGCACCTCGGGGCAGGCATCAGGGCAGGAGCCTTCCGGGGCGGGGCGCTTAGGGAGTGCGGCCGCCGGGCCGGGGCCTTCGGCGCGGGGGTCCGCGGGCGATATGCCGTTCGGCCAGGCTGCCTGGGGGCAGAGGTCCTCGGGACAGGAGACCTCGGGGGCCGGGTTCTCCCCGCAAGGGCCCTCCCCGCAAGGGCCCTCCCCGCAAGGGCCGTCCGAGCAGCGGGCCCCTGAGCAGCGGGCCTCGGAGCAACGGGCCCCTGAGCAACGGGCCTCCGAGCAAGGGGCCTCCGAGCAGCGGGCCCCCGGCCAGGACTCCTTCGAGCTGGTCTCCTTCGGGCTCGTGGCCGAGAGTGGGGAAGGGGCCGTCTTCGACGAACCCCCTTACCGCACGCGGCGGTTGCGCCGGACGCCCGGACGGCATCCCGTCATGGTGCAGGAGGCCGTGGGGCGCGAGGCGCAGGAGCGAATGCGGCGGCACTTCGAACTGTCCGGGGTCCTGGCCGGCTTCCACGGTGCGCGGCTGCCCCGTCAGCTGGTGCAGGTCCTCGCCTACGACGACAGCTCCCCGCCGCACCGGCTGCTCATCGACCGCCGCGGCACCCGCCTCGCCGACCTCGGCTCCCCGGACCCGCTGCACGGACCCGGGCTGCGCCGGGTGGTGCAGGACCTGTTCGAGGCGGTGGCCGCCGTGCACGGGCCGCGCCTGGTGCACGGCCGGATCGGCCCCGAGCACCTGTGGTGGGACGCGGCCGACGGACTGCAGCTGTCCGGCCTGGACGGCGCCGTGCGCGCGGGTGAGCCGCTGCCCGACCGGCCCCTCACGCCCTGGGACCCGCCCGGGTTCCGGCCCGGACTGCCCGCGGGCGCCGAGCAGGACGTGCAGAGCGCGGCCCTGGTCGCCTTCTGGATCGCCACCGGCGAGACCGTCCCGCGCGGCGCCTCCCGCGAGCATCTGCACGCCCTGCTGGACCAGGGGCACGAGGACTGGCTGCGTGAGCTGGTGCGGGGCGCGTTCCCGCTCGGCCACGGGAGGTACGCGCCCGCCCGTGAACTGGCCCGGCGCCTGGCCGCGGACGGTGGGCCCGCCGGGCTGTTCGAGCGGCCGTTCGCCGAGCAGGCGCGCCGCCGGGAGGAGGCCGCCCGCGCCGAGTTCCGCGCCCTGCGCGCCCGCCGGCTGCGGGCCGGAGGGGGCCGGGCCGCCACCGCCGTACGTAGTGCTGGGGGCGCCGAGGCCCCGCCGGACTGGTGGCGGCGGCTGCGGCTGCGGCGGCACCGGGAGCCCGACCCCGGTGCCGTCCGCGGACTCGTCGTCGAGTGCCCGATGTGCCTGCGGGACCTTGCGTGGGACACCGCCGAGCGGGTCGTCCTCGACGAGGCCCGCGGCATGGTGCCCGAGCGGGAGCGCACCCCGGCGGGTGACGAGGCCCGCAACGCCCAGCTCGCCCGCACCTACGTCGTCTGCCCCGGCAACGACGACGTGCCGCAGCACGAGATCCCGTACCGCTACCCGTCGTTCGGCACCGAACCGGTCCGCGTCGGCCTCGTCGGCGCCTCCACGACCGGCAAGTCCCATCTCCTCGCCGCGATGATCGACCAGGCCCGCAAGCCCACCGTCATGGCCAGGTTCGGCCTGCGGGCCGAGGCACTGGACCCGCTGCACTACCACCGCTACCTCACCGAGACCGTCACCCCGTTCATCGACGGCCGCCAGGAACTGCGCGCCACCGTGGACCGGCCCGATCCGCGCTACTCCACCGGCATGGTCGTCACCGACGAGCACACCGGCCGCTCGCACAGCGTGATCTTCTTCGACGTGGCCGGCGGCCGGCTGGAGCGCACCGGCCGTGACATGGACTTCCTCAACCGGCTCAACGCCCTGCTGTGCGTGGTCGACCCGACCCGCGTGCCCGGTCTCACCGGACAGCGCTCCGCCGCCGGCCGCGACCCCGCCTTCGAGCACGTACGCCAGCGGCTGCGCCAGCAACTCGCCGACCCCGCAGTGCCGTTCCTGCCCGTGCCGTGCGCGCTCGTCGTCACCAAGTCCGACCTGCTGCGCTTCCGCGGCTACCGGGAGATCGACGGCTGGCTGCACGAGCAGCCGGACGCCGAGGGGGATCTGACCACCGTCGAGCGGGAGAGCGAGGACGTGCACGCCTTCCTCCAGGCGCGCGGCGGCGCCGACTGGCTCCAACTGCCCGGCGAGTGCCGCTGGTCCACCCTCCACCTGGCCTCCGCCACCGGCACGCCGCCGCGCGAACAGCCCAGCGGGCCGCGGCTGTTCGACGAGAAGGCGTTCCGCCAGCAGCGCGTCCTGCGGCCGCTGCTCGCCCTGTTCGCGATGCGCGGCGTCATGACCGGTCCGGCCGCCGACGCCGTCCTCGGCACGGGGGAGCACACCGCATGATCCGTGCCGCGCGCGCCGACCTCACCGTCTACCGCTGGTCCGAGCGCTCCCTCATCGGCCGCGGTGACGTCGGCCCCGTCACCACCTCCCTGGAGCGGGAGGCGCTGCTGCGCTGGAACAACCGCATCGAGCACCTGGTGTGGGCGGCCCAGGACGACACCGCCGACCCGGCCGACGCCTCGGCCCCCGGCTTCGTCTACCTGCGCTACGGCCACGAGGCCGCCCTGCTGCGCAAGGTGCCCGCCCGCGACCCGCACGGCCGCTCGGGGTCCACCCTCACACACGTCCTCACCGGCCCCGCCGACAGCATGGACCTGCACCTCGCGCTCGCCGCCTGCCGCAGCGACTGGGACGACTGGCTCCCGCCCCGGGCCCGCCAGGGCGCCCTCCTCGACGACCGCGGCCCGCGCGGCCCCGAGGACGAACTGCTGCCCCGTGTCCCGCTGGACCGGGTGCGCGCCCTGCTGCTGCACCGCGAGAACCTCCTCCAGGACCTCGACACCGCCGCCCTCGCCGTGCCCGAGGGACTGCTGACCCGGCTCGCCGAGGCCCTCATGGAACGCCCCGGCGCCCCGCTCACCGTGGTCGGCTCACCCGTACCGGGCGAGGTCGTGGTGCACGCCCTGGCCGAACTGCTCGGCCAGGTCGTCGCCGGGGACTGGACGTTCGCCACCCGGGAGGAGTCCGACGCGGCCCGTGAACTCCCGCAGCTCGTGTTCGTACGACCGGACGCGACGGCCGGACTGCAGGGGAGCCGGCGCCGGATCGACGCCACCGCCCCCGACGGCACCGACGGGCCCGCCGGTCCGATGCGGGCCCAGGCGGCCCTCCTCGTGCGGCTGCACCGCCGCCGCGGCCGGGACGCCCTGGGCCGGCTGCGGCCCTCGCTGCCGCTGACCTCCACCGAGCAGGTCCAGCACTGGCTCGAACAGCACAGCGTCGCCCCCGGCCTGCTCAGCGACCTCACCAGCCTGCTCGAGGCCGCCCCGCACGGCGACCTGTCGCCGACCGAGGCCGCCTATCTGCACAGCCGTGCCGCACTGCCCCGCGTACGGCTGGAACTGTCCCGCCTGCGCGACGGCCACCTGGCCGCCCTGCTGCACTCCTGGGCCGCGCGCACGCCCGCACTCGCGCCCTATCCGCAGGTGCGCGAGGAGATACTGCTCGCCGCCGTGCAGCGCTGCTTCGACGCGGCCGCCGCGCACGGGACCGGCAGCGAACTGGAGGACGTCCTGCGCGCCGCCCCGCCCGACGCGGGCCTGGTGCGCGGAGTGCTCGACGAACGGATGGAGCTGGCCGCCCGCCGGGCCGAGGCCTTCGACGTGGTGCCCCTGCTGTCCTGCGCCGCCCGCATCGGCCTGTCCTCGGCAGGTCTCGACGACTTGACGGAGGTTCTCGTGGGCCGGTTCACCACCAGCGAGCTGATCCGCGAGATCGACCGCATCAGCCGCGCCGAACCGGAACGGGCCCGCGCCCTGCTGGAACGCTGCGCCGAACACGGCCCCGCCCGCGGCCGCCGCGACGCGTACGACATGCTGCGCCGCACCGAGTTCCTCGCGGACGCCGTGGACCGCATGGCCCCGCGGAACCCCGCGCGGGCCGTCCAGCTGTACCGCCTGCTGCTGCGCTGGACCATCGGCTCCCGCCTGCTCGGCCCGCGCGCGGTGACGGCCGTCCTGGAGGCGGCGGGCCCGCGCCCGTCGCCCGCGCTGCTGTGGACGCTGCTGGACACCTGCCGGCGCGGCCGAGCCCGCCGGGCCGTCCTCGCCGCCGTCGTCGACCAGTACTTCCGCCTCCAGCTGCCCCACCCCGCCGCCCGGCGCGGGCCCCATCCGCTCGACGCCCGTGACTGAGGGAGAACCAGTGGCAGGCAAGACCAACGGCAAGCCCGCCTCACCACCGGCGCCCGAGACCTCCCACGCCCTGGCCGCCGCCGCCGACGCGCTGGCCGCCGACGCCCGGAGGCTGCCCGCCGAAAGCCCCGGCCGCTCGGTGCTGACCTGGATGGCCGCCGACGCCAGGTCCGGCGGACGCGCGCTGACCGGGGTCGACCTGCTGCGTGCCTATCCGCCCGAGGTGCTCGTGCCGGACGCGCAGCCGCGCGACGGCCGGCTCACCGCCTGGCTGTCCGCCGGGCGTGACGTCGCCGTGTTCCTGCCGATCGCGGTGACCTGGTTCTCGCTGTGGACCGCGTTCGACGACTTCGAGGACGCCCCGGCCGGCACCACGTTCCTCGAACTGTGGGCCTCCGGCTTCGGCGGCACGGCCGTGCTGATCGTGGTGCTGCTCATCACCGCCGTCATCGGCGCGACCCTGTGGCTGCAGCGCCTCGAATGGGCCGCCGGGCAGGAGGCGTCCCGCGAGGGCCTGCGGCAGCAGGTCGCCGGCCATCTCGCCGTCCTCACCATGGAGTTGTCCAAGCAGGCGGTTCTGGAGGTGGCGAACGTGCCCGCCCGGCAACTCGTCGGCGTGGCCCGCGACATCACCACCAGTACCGCCAGGCTCTCCCGCACCATGCAGAGCAGCACGGACCGCATGGCGAAGATCTTCGAGCCGGGCCCCGAAGGGAGGTTCGTCACCGCGCTGGACGCGTGGTCCCACTCGGCCCGGGAGTTGAGCGAGATGGGCCGTTCCCTCACGGTCCCGCACCAGCTCCTGCGCGACTTCGCCGCGATGCGCGAGGAACTGCGCGCCGACGAGCACGCCACCCGCGAGACACTGACCCGCCTGCTCGCCGAACTGCGCTCCGCCGCGGGCAGTTCCCAGGAGGCCAACCGGGTCCACGCGACCGTGGCCGACGAGGTCTCGGAGACCACGCGGCGGGTCGGGGAGGCGATGCTGCTGTTCGTCGACACCAGTCAGCGGCTGTACTCGTACATGGACGCGCTGGAGCGGGTGCTGGCGGTGCTGGAGACGGGTCGGGGACCCACGGCGCCCTACTCGGCGGCGATGACGAACTCGGACGGCGAGGCCGGGTACGGGGGGTCCGCCGGAGCGGAGTGGTCCGGCGGGGCCGGGTGGTCCGGTGGGGCCACCGGATCCGGGCCTGGTGGCTCCGGCGGGCCCGGTGACTCCGGCGGGCCCGGTGGCCCGGCCAACGGCCAGGGCCGGCCAGGGGGGTTCGGGGAGCCCCGGACCCCGGGTGCGCCCGGCCCGGGCGTCCCGCCCGCGGGCGGCAACGGCGCGGCCCCGCCCGCGCCGCGGCGGCCCGGTGACGAGTGGTACGGGGAGGAGCGCACGTGAGCCCGCCCCGCCAGGGCACCGTCCCCGGTGTCCCGCCCCGGCATCTCGCGGGCTGGCTCTTCGCCGACCTGTTCCTCGTGCTGTTCCTGGTGGTCGTGGGCATGGCCGCCGCGGACGGCCCGGACGCCGGCACCACCGCGGGCGCGTCGCCGTCGCCGTCCGGCTCGGCCTCCGCCTCGGAGTCCCCGCCCCGGTCCCCGGCTCCCGCGCCCTCGCGGACCCGGAAGGGCCCGGTGGGCCTGGACCCCCGCAGGCACACCTTCGCCGTGACGCTGAGCGACGGAGCCACGCGCCGCTCCGCCGGCGGCGGCACGCTGAACGCCGCGGACCGCGGGAGGATCGTGGCCGCGCTCGACAGGGAGATGCGGCACAGCGCCGACGGCCGCCGCATCGGCATGGTCATCACCTTCGGACTGGCCCCGCAGGACATGCTCGGCGCCGCGACGGACCTCGCCGAGGACGTGAACCGCGCCCTGAGGTCCGGCCGCCCGCGGGCCTTCTGCGGCGGGCAGGTGGGCACGCGCGCGTTCTGGTTCGGGGGTTCGGCGGACCGGGTGGAGGTAGAGCTGTACTACATCAACTCCTGTGCGAGCAGAGGAGGAGCGGGATGAGCGCGGACGACGAGGGTGCGCCGGAATTCGGCGCCGTGCGCATCAACGACCGGGGCGAGGCGGAGTTCTACGACGGCGCCGCCTGGAAGAGGTACGCCGATGTCGCCGTCCCCGACTGGGACGAGCTGCCCGTGGTCCGGGAGTCACCGGTGATCCGTCCCCACGCGGAGGACGGCCCCGCCGGACAGGACCCCGCCGACGGCCGGGAGCGAGGGTGACCACCCCATCGGACCCCCGGCCGCAGCTCCCCGCCGACGCCTCCCCCCTGGTGTCCGCCGCCCAGCTCGCGGTCACCGACATGCGGACGACCGCCCGCTGGACCATCGCCTCCTTCGCCGCGGTCGGCGGAGTGATGCTCGGCGGCCTGCCCCTCGCGGGCATCGGCAAGGTACGGGGCGGCGGCGACCTGGCGCTGGCGACGGCGGGTCTGGCCCTGGCCGTGCTCGGGGTGGCGTGGGCGATCTGGCACACCGGCGAGGCCCTCACCCCCCGTCTGACGACCCTGCGCGTCCTCACGGACCCGACCCCGCGCGAGCAGCGGGAGCTGCGCGACCTGCACGACGAACTGGCCGCATGCCCGCGGGCGTTCTACGGCCCCTTCGGTACGACGCCGGCCGAGCTGGACGCCGCCTGCCGGCTGCACGGCAGGGTCGCCGCCAACCTGGAGTCGCTCCTCGTCCACGAGACAGACCCCCGCCGCCGCGCCGAGGCGTCCCACGGCCTCACGCTGGCCCGCGCCAGCACCGACCAGGCCCTGCGCCGCCGCCGCGACCTCCTCGAACTCGCGCACGCCTGGCAGGTCCGCGCCGCGCTGCGCCGAGCCCGCCTGCACACCGTGCTGGGCGCGTTCGGGGTGGTCGCGGGCGCGGTGGTGTTCCTGCTGGCGGCAGGGCGCTGAGAACGGATCGGGACAGGGCGGAATCCTTTGGGGCCGGCCGTGCCTCTCATAGGTGTGCGGACGAACGCGTCCGCCTCGCACCCACCGGGAGGACCCCATGACCACAGTCGTCATCGTCGTGGCGGCAGCCGCGCTGCTGCTCTGCGTGTGCACGGTCACGCTGCGCCGCAGGAGGCGGCAGCGTGGCTGACCGCACCTGGCCCGGCGGCACCCTGGTCACCGCGGCGCAACGCGGCGACGTGGAGGCGCTCAGCGCGCTGGTGTACGGCTCCTATCCGCACGTGCACCGGTTCGCGCACTCGCTGTGCGCCACCCCCCAGGACGCCGAGGACGCCGCGCAGGAAGCGCTGATCATCCTCTACCGCAAGATCGGCATGCTGCGGGCCTCCGGGGCGCTGGCCTCGTGGATGTTCCGCATCGTCCGCAACGAGTGCCTGCGCCGCACCCGCTCCCTGGTCCACCGCGGCCCGGCCGCCGAGCCGGCCCGGCCCGGCGCCACGCGTTCCGCCGAGGAGGACGTACTGCTGCGGCTGGAGGCCGAACGTGTCGCGGCCGCCGTCGCCGCGCTGCCCGAGGACCAGCGCCAGGTGCTGGTCATGCGGGACATCCAGGGCCTGCCCGGCCGCACCGTGGCCGACCGGCTCGGGCTGAGCACCGCCGCGATGAAGTCCCGCCTGCACCGGGCCCGTTCGGCGGTCCGTGCGGCCCTGGACGACGTACCGGCCGGAACGAAGGGAACCGATGATGACGCCTGACCCGAGCACGGCGGCACCCGCCGCCGAGGCCGGCCGTGGCTTCGCCAGCGCCAGCGTCCCGCGCCATCTGGCCCGCGGAGCGGTCGGTTTCGGCGCGCTCGTGGCCTCGCTGGCCCTGCTGCCGGTCGTGGGCCCGGCGAGCCTGCTGCTCGCCCCGGTCGGCCTGGTCGCGCTGCGCGGCTGCCCGATGTGCTGGGCGATCGGCCTCATGGAGACCGTCTCGGCCGGGAGGCTGCGCCGGTCCTGCGCGAACGGGAGGTGCGAGCTGACCCGCGCCGGGCCCTCCTGACGGCAGGGCCCCGGCCCTCTAGGGCCTGTCCGACAGGCCCTGGCGCAGCCGGGGGATCTCGATCGCCGGGCAGCGGTCCATCACCATGTCGAGGCCGGCCGCGCGGGTGCGCTCGTACGCGGCCTCGTCGATGACGTCGAGCTGGAACCAGACGGCCTTCGCACCCTTGGCCACGGCCTGGTCGGCGATGTCCCCGGCGAGGTCGCTGTTGACGAACACGTCGACGACGTCCACGTCGAAGGGGATGTCCTCGAGCGAGGCGTACCCCTGCTCCCCGTGCACGGTCTCCGCCTTCGGGTGGACCGGCACGATCCGCTTGCCGAACCGCTGCAGGACCGCGGCGACGCCGTACGCGGCCCGGCCCCGGTTGGAGGACAGGCCGACCAGGGCCCAGGTGTCACCGTCCTCGGTGAGGATCTTGCGGACCGTCTCTGCGTCGCCGTACACCATGGCCTCCCTGGGCCTCGTCGTCGTACCGGGGGCGCTGCCGCCCACGGTGGCGGCAACAGAGGCGGGGCCCCCGAGATTCCCCGCCCGTGCCGCGGTCGGTGCCCCCGTGTCCCCGCCGCCGGCTCTCCGTGCGGGGGAGGGCGACCGGGCGGCGCCGTGACCGGAATGCGTACGACATGTCTGCGCCGCCCCGTCCCTCCGCCTACGCTCGCCTCGTGCTGCGCATCATCGACGCCCGTACCGGCGAGCCCGTGGAGGCCGCCCCCGTCCGCCGGGGCCTGACACGGGTCGAGGCCCGTGCGTCCGGGCCCGGCCTCACGGCACTGCGTGTGCTGCTGGTCGCCGACCTGCTGGTGCGCGCGCTGGAGCTGGGCGGCACACCGGTGTGGGCGGTGCTGAGCGGCGTACCGGAGGCGGTGGAGCTGCGGGCGGCGGCCGCGGCTCTGGGCGTACGGCCCTTCGAGGACGGCCGGGACGTGGGCACGGGCCTCGGCGAGGCGCAGGTCCTCCACGTGGTGGCGGACGGGGCCGGCGGCCCGGCTCCGCAGGGGGTGCTCATCGGTGTGGCCGCCGCCGACGGCACGTCGCCCGGCCTGGCACTTTCGGATCCCGACCGCACCGACGCCCCCGACCCCGCCGTCCTGCGCCTCGCTCTTCTCGCCCGGCCCCGCAGCGAGCCCCTGCGGCTGGACTCCGCCCTGCTGGACCGGGCGGAGGACACCCTGGGGCGCTGGCGGAGGTCCGTCGCCGCCTGGGCGCGCGAGCCCTCGCGGCCGATTCCCGCCGATGTGCGGGCGGGGCTGCGGGAGGCGTGGGAGGACGACCTGGACGTGCCCGGGGTGCTGCGGGTGCTGGAGCGGGTGGAGGCGGCCGGGCCCGAGGTGCCGGAAGGGGCGCGCTTCGAGACGTACGCGTACGCGGACCGGCTGCTCGGGCTGGAGCTCACCCGCGACCTGGGCAGAGAGGCATGAACCCCCGCGCGGGCGCGGGCCCGCTGCGCCGGCTGGTCGTCCTGCGGCACGCGAAGTCCGCGTGGCCGGAGGGGGTGGCCGACCACGGGCGTCCGCTCGGGCCGCGCGGCCGCCGGGACGCGCCCGTCGCGGGCCGGGTGCTCGCGGAGCGGGACTGGCTGCCGGACCTCGCCGTGTGCTCCACCGCCGCACGCGCGCGTGCGACGTGGGAACTGGCCTCGGCCGAGTGGGGCACGCCGCCGCGGGTGCGTTTCGACCGCCGGGTGTACGCGGCCGACGCGGCGGACCTGCTGGCCGTGGCGCGCGAGACCCCGCCCGAGGTCGGCACGCTGCTGCTGATCGGCCACAACCCCGGCCTGGAGGAGCTGGTCCTCACCCTGGCCGGCAGTGACATGGACGGCGCCCTGGACGCGGTCCACGAGAAGTTCCCGACCTCGGCGATCGCCGTCCTGACCTGGTACGGCCACACCTGGCAGGCACTGGCGCCGGGCTGCGCCCTGCTGACGGCCATGGTCGTCCCGCGCGGGAGGAAACCCTAGGGGCGGCCGGGGCGGGGCAGCGCATAGGGTGGCCGGATGCAGGACGAGTACCGCACAGTCGCCCACGCGGGCGTGCACGAGATCGAGATCAACCGCTCCCGGTTCCTGTGCGCGCTCGCCCCCGCCGCCACCGAGCGGGAGGCGCAGGACTTCGTCGCGGCCGTCCGCAAGGAGCACGCCGACGCCACCCACAACTGCTGGGCGTACGTCATCGGCGCCGACGCCTCCGTGCAGAAGGCCAGCGACGACGGGGAACCGGGCGGCACCGCGGGTGTCCCCATGCTGCAGATGCTGCTGCGCCGCGACATGCGGTACGTGGTCGCCGTCGTCACCCGCTACTACGGCGGGGTCAAGCTGGGTGCGGGCGGCCTGATCCGCGCGTACGGCGGGGCCGTCGGCGAGGCCATCGACACCCTCGGCACGATCACCCGCCGTCGCTTCCGCCTCGCCACGGTCACCGTCGACCACCAGCGCGCCGGCAAGATCCAGAACGATCTGCGCGCCACCGGCCGCGAGGTCCGCGACGTGCGCTGGGCCGAGCAGGTCACGATCGACATCGGCCTCCCCGACGCCGATGTCGACGCCTTCCGCGCCTGGCTCGCCGACGCGACGGCCGGCACCGCGGGGTTCGAGCTGGGCGGCGAGGCGTACGGGGACGCCTAGGCGCGCCAATTGGGGCGAATCGGGCATAACTTCCGTCTGTGAGATCGGTCATGACGGGCGGTACGGGAGTAACCGCCCGTGATGTCAGACCCGGCCGTTAGTCTCGGGGATCATGAGGCTCCTGCACACTTCCGACTGGCATCTCGGCCGGGCGTTCCACCGGGTGAGCATGCTCGGCGCCCAGTCCGAGTTCATCGGCCACCTCGTCGCGACCGCGCGTGAGCGCGAGGTCGACGCCGTGGTCGTGGCGGGAGACGTGTACGACCGCGCGGTGCCTCCGCTGGCCGCCGTCGAGCTGTTCGACGACGCCCTGCACCGGCTCGCCGACCTCGGCGTCCCCACGGTGATGATCTCCGGGAACCACGACTCCGCGCGGCGCCTCGGCGTGGGCGCCGGGCTGATCGGGCGGGCCGGAATCCATCTGCGGACCGACCCGGCGGCGTGCGGGACACCGGTGGTGCTGCGCGACACCTTCGGGGACGTCGCCCTCTACGGACTGCCCTATCTCGAACCGGCCCTGGTCAAGGACGAGTTCGCCGTGGACGGGCCGGGCCACGAGGCGGTGCTCGCGGCGGCCATGGACCGGGTCCGCGCCGACCTCGCCACCCGCGCGCACGGCACCCGGTCCGTCGTCCTCGCGCACGCCTTCGTCACCGGGGGCGAGGCCAGCGACAGCGAGCGCGACATCGCCGTCGGCGGCGTCGCCGCCGTCCCGGCCGGAGTCTTCGACGGCGTCGACTACGTGGCCCTCGGGCATCTGCACGGCTGCCAGACCATCACCGAGCGCGTGCGCTACTCCGGCTCCCCGCTGCCGTACTCCTTCTCCGAGGCCGGCCACCGCAAGAGCATGTGGATCGTCGACCTGGACGGGCACGGACAGGTCAGCGCCGAGCGCGTCGACTGCCCCGTGCCGCGTGCGCTGGCCCGGCTGCGCGGCACCCTGGAGGAACTGCTCGCCGACCCCGCCCTGGACCGGCACGAGCAGTCCTGGATCGAGGCCACCCTCACCGACGCGGTACGCCCCGCCGAGCCCATGGCCCGGCTCACCGAGCGCTTCCCCCACACCCTCAGCCTGGTGTTCGAACCCGAGCGCACCGCCGACGACCCCGACGTGTCGTACGCCAGGCGCCTGGCCGGACGCGGCGACGAGCAGATCGCCGAGGACTTCGTCGCCCATGTGCGCGGCACCGGGCCCGACGAGCGGGAGCGGGCCGTGCTGCGGGACGCCTTCGACGCCGTGCGCGTGGACGCGAGCGTGCGGGAGGTGGCCCGATGAGGCTGCACCGGCTCGATCTGACCGCCTTCGGCCCCTTCGGAGCCTCCCACACCGTCGACTTCGACGCCCTGTCCGCGGCCGGCCTGTTCCTGCTGCACGGACCGACCGGCGCGGGCAAGACCTCCGTCCTGGACGCCGTCTGCTACGCCCTGTACGGCTCGGTGCCCGGCGCCCGCCTCGGCACCAACCTGCGCAGCGACCACGCCGCCCCGGGCACGCGCACGTCGGTGACGCTCGAACTCACCGTCGCGGGACGCCGGTTGGAGATCACCCGGCAGCCGCCCTGGGAGCGCCCCAAGAAGCGCGGCACCGGGACGACGCTCGACAAGGCCCAGACCTGGCTGCGGGAGTACAAGGGCGGCGCCTGGAAGGACCTCAGCCGCTCCCACCAGGAGGTCGGCGAGGAGATCACCCAGCTGCTCGGCATGAGCAGGGAGCAGTTCTGCCAGGTCGTGCTGCTGCCGCAGGGCGACTTCGCGCGGTTCCTGCGGGCCGACGCCGAGGCCCGGGGCAAGCTGCTCGGCCGGCTCTTCGACACCCAGCGCTTCGCCGACGTGGAGAAGCGCCTCGCCGAGCGCCGCCGGACCACCCAGACAGGCGTCCACGAGGGCGACGCCGCCCTGCTCGCGGACGCGCACCGCATGCAGCAGGCCGCTGGCGACGCCATGGAGCTGCCGGAGCTGGCCCCGGGCGACCCCGGCCTCGCCGAGGCCGTGCTGAGCGCGGCGGCCGTCGCCCGCAGCACCGCCCGCGAGCAGCTGACCGTCGCCCGCTGCGGACTGGCCGCAGCCGAGTCCGCGCAGGCCGCCGCCGACCGCGCCCTGACCGACGTACGGGAAACCGCGCGGCTCCAGCGGCGCTTCACCGAGGCGCGGGAGCGGGCGCGGCTGCTCCAGGAGCGGTCGGACACCCACCGGGCGGCGCTGGAACGCATGGAGCGGGGCCGCAAGGCGGAGGCGGTCGCGCCCGCGCTGGAGCTGCGGGAGTCCGCCGAGGCCGAGCACCGGCGGGCGGCCGCCGCCGAGGCACACGCGCGTGCGCTGCTGCCCGACACCTTCGCCGACGCGGGCGCCGCAGGACTGGCCGCCGCCGCGCGCCGGGCCGCCGAGGAACTGGGCGGCCTGGACTCCGCCCGGCGTGCCGAACAGCGCCTGGCCGACCTCCTCGCCGAGCGCGCGGGGCTCGACCGTCAGGAGCGCGCCGACGAGGACGTCCTCGCCGAGGCCGACGCCTGGCTCGCCGAATGGGACACCAGCCGCGCCGCCCTCCAGGCCCGCATCGACGCCGCCCAGGAGGCGGCCACCCGCGCGGAGCAGCTCGCCGTGCAGCGCGAACCCGCCCGGCGGCGGCTGGAGGCGGCCGAGCGGCGCGACCGGCTAGCCACCGAGGCCGAGGCCGCACGGCAGCAGGCCCTCGCCTCCGCGGAGCGCGCGGTCCGGGCCCGTACGCACTGGCTCGACCTGAAGGAGCAGCGGCTCACCGGCATCGCCGCCGAACTCGCCGCGGGCCTCCACGACGGCGCACCCTGCGCCGTCTGCGGCGCCACCGAGCACCCCGCGCCCGCCCGCAGGGTCGCCGGGCACGTCGACCGCGAGACCGAGGAGCGCGCGCTGGCCGATTCCCAGCAGGCCGAGGAGACCCGCGCGCGGGACGAGCGCCGGCTCGGTGGACTCCGCGAGGAACTGGCCGCCGCCACCGCCGAGGCGGGCGACACCCCCACCGCCCGGCTCGCCGAGGAGGCCGAGGAGCTGGAGCGGCGCTACGCGCAGGCGCGCGGTGAGGCCTCCGGGCTGCATCCCGCGCACGAGGAGCTGCGCCGGGCCGAGGCGGAGCACCGGCGGCGCACCGACGCCCGCCAGGAGGCCGCGCTGCGGTCGGCCTCCCGCGCGGCCCGCCGCGACGCCCTCGACCGGGAACGGACCGCGCTGGAAGGCGAGTTGACCGAGGCGCGGGGCACCCTGGACAGCGTCGCCGCGCGCGCCGCCCAACTGGAGCGCCGGGCCGCGCTGCTCGACGCCGCCGCGGAGGCCGCCCGCGCCGCCGAGGACGCCGCCCAGCGGCTCAAGGACGCCGACGCCCGGCTCGCCGACGCCGCGTTCCGGGCCGGCTTCGACACCCCGCAGGCCGCCGCGGACGCCCTCCTGGACGACGCCGCCCACCGCGAACTGCAACGCCGCCTCGACGCCTGGCAGACCGAGGAGGCCGCCGTCCGGGCCGTCCTCGCCGAGGCCGACACCGCGGCCGCCGCCCAGCGCCCGCCCGCCGACCTCGCGCGCGCCGAGCAGGCCGCCGCGGAGGCGGCCCGGCGCGTGCGCGAGGCGGCGTCCGTGCGGGACGCCGCCGACCGGCGCTGCGCCGAGCTCGACCGGCTGTCCCGGCACGCGGCCGCCGGAGTGCGCCGACTCGCCCCGCTGCGCGAGGAGTACGACCGGGTGGCGCGGCTGGCCGCCCTCACCGCGGGCACCGCGGCGGACAACGAACGCAAGATGCGCCTGGAGTCCTACGTGCTGGCCGCCCGGCTGGAACAGGTGGCCGCCGCGGCGACCGTGCGCCTGAGACGGATGTCCTCCGGCCGCTACACCCTCGTCCACTCCGACGACCGTTCCGGACGCGGCCGCAGCGGCCTCGGACTGCATGTCGTGGACGCCTGGACCGGCCGCGAGCGGGACACCTCCACCCTGTCGGGCGGCGAGACCTTCTTCGCCTCGCTCGCCCTCGCCCTCGGTCTCGCGGACGTCGTCACCGACGAGACGGGCGGCGTCCGCCTGGACACCCTCTTCATCGACGAGGGCTTCGGCAGCCTCGACGACCAGACCCTGGACGAGGTCCTCGACGTGCTGGACTCACTCCGGGAGCGGGACCGCAGCGTGGGCATCGTCAGCCATGTGCCCGACCTGCGCCGCCGGATCCACGCCCAGCTGGAGGTCGTCAAGGGCAGATCCGGTTCGACGCTGCGGCAGCGAGGTCACTGACCGAGCGGGCGACGGGGGAGCGGGGAGGAGTAGACGACACTGGTCGTCACCGACCCCAGGGCGCCGATCCGGCCCGACACCTCCTCCAGGTGCTTCATCGAACGGGCGGCGACCTTGATCACGAAGCAGTCGTCGCCCGTGACGTGATGCGCCTCCAGGATCTCCGGCGTCACGGAGACCAGGTCGTGGAAGGGCTTGTAGTTGCCGTTCGGGTAGCGCAGCCGGACGAACGCCAGGATCGGCATGCCCAGCCGGTCCGGGTCCACCACCGCCGCGTAGCCCTGGATCACACCCGCCTCCTCCAGCCGGCGCACCCGCTCGGTGACCGCGCTCGCGGACATCTGCACGGCCCGGGCCAGCTCGGCGAAGCTGGCGCGGCCGTCCCGCTGGAGGACGTCGAGGATGCGCCAGTCGGTGGCGTCCGGGGAAAACGCGGTCATCCCCGATGGATAGCAGGGGAATCCCCGGCGCAGCAAGGGCCGGACCGTGGAACGGCCCTTCAGGACGACGATCCACGGCCGTAGATTTCTGGGCAACGGAGCAGTCAGTGACAGCGCGGTCAGTGACGAGCGTCAGTGAACAGCCAGCGAGAAAGGCCCCCGCGATGACCACCACCGCCCCCGCCGTCAACCCCGTCCTGCGCGTCGCCCCCGCCGCCCCGGCCGAGGCCGCCGCCTACTTCCGCGCCAGCCTCGTCTTCCACGCCGACGTGTCCGACGTGGCCGCGGCCCTCGCCGCCGGCGGCGACCCCGGCTTCGTCGTGCTGGACTCCCGCTCCACCGAGAGCTGGGATCAGGGCCATGTGCCCGGTGCCGTCCACCTGCCGACCGCGCTGATCCCCGAGCAGGCCGAGCAGCTCCTCGACAAGTCCGTACCCGTCGTGACCTACTGCTGGGGCCCCGGCTGCAACGGCGCGACCCGTGCGGCGCTGGCCCTGGCCGAACTCGGCTTCCAGGTCAAGGAGATGCTCGGCGGGTTCGAGTACTGGGTGCGGGAGGGCTTCGCCTTCGAGACCTGGGAGGGGCGTGGGCAGCGGGACGCCGACCCGCTGACGGCGCCGGTGGGGGCGGAGGACTGCGGCTGCTAGGCGCTGCCGCTGGGGCGGGGCCGAGCGCCGTAGGGGTTCCGCGAGGGTTCGGCTGACGGTTGTCGTCGGCTGGTCGCGCAGTTCCCCGCGCCCCTGGGGTGCGCCCCTCAGGGAGTCGGCAGAGAGGCGTCGGCAGAGGGGCGTCGGCAGGGGGGGGGCGGCGAGGCTCGCTGCCTCGCCGCCCCCTCCCTGGCCGGCGGGGTTTGTCAGAGCGCCGACAGCTCGTCCACCAGGTCGTCCAGGCCCAGCGAGCCCTGCGACAGGGCCGCCATGTGCCAGGACTTGAGGTCGAAGGCGTCGCCGTGGCGCTTGCGGGCGTTCTCGCGGCCCAGCAGCCACGCGCGCTCGCCGAGCTTGTAGCCGATGGCCTGGCCGGGGATCGTCAGATAGCGGGTCAGCTCGCTCTCCACGAAGTCGGCCGGGCGGCTGCTGTGCGCGCCGAAGAACTCCTGCGCCAGCTCCGGGGTCCAGCGCTCACCCGGGTGGAACGGCGAGTCCGCCGGGATCTCCAGCTCCAGGTGCATGCCGATGTCGACGATCACCCGGGCCGCGCGCATCATCTGCGCGTCCAGGTAGCCGAGCCGCTCCTCGGGGTCGGTGAGGAAGCCGAGTTCGTCCATCAGCCGCTCCGCGTACAGCGCCCAGCCCTCGGCGTTGGCGCTGACCCCGCCGATGGTGGCCTGGTAGCGCGAGAGGTCCTTCGCGACGTACTGCCACTGCGCGAGCTGGAGGTGATGGCCGGGCACGCCCTCGTGGTACCAGGTGGACACCAGGTCGTAGACCGGGAACCGGGTCTGCCCCATCGTCGGCAGCCAGGTGCGGCCCGGGCGGGAGAAGTCCTCCGACGGGGCCGTGTAGTAGGGCGCGGCCGCGCTGCCGGGCGGCGCGATGCAGGACTCCACCTTCCGCACCG
Organism: Streptomyces sp. NPDC053367; assembly: GCF_044545925.1. Classification (NCBI taxonomy): domain Bacteria; kingdom Bacillati; phylum Actinomycetota; class Actinomycetes; order Kitasatosporales; family Streptomycetaceae; genus Streptomyces; species Streptomyces sp. NPDC053367. The sequence goes on from NZ_JBITYN010000004.1 coordinate 98,581, forward strand.
GCTCGGCGAGTTCGAAGTGGGTGCCGTCCAGCGCCTCGATCGCCTGGTCCATCAGGCCCTGCAGCCACGTACGGACCTCGTCCACGCCCTCGATGTGCCGGCCGTGCTCGTCGAGGTGCGCGAGCGCCACCCACGGCGTCTCGGCGCCCGGCAGGATCTTCTCGGCCTCCTTCTTCATCTCGCCCAGCAGACGGTGGTACTCCGCCCAGCCGTAGGCGTACGCCTCGTCCAGGTCGAGGTCCGTGCCGTTGAAGTAGCGCGACCAGCGGGCGTAGCGCTCGCGGCCGGCCGTGTTCGGGGCGCCCTCGACCGCGGGGACGTACACCTCCCGCATCCACTCGCGCAGCTCCACCACGGCGGCCGTCGCCCCGCGGGCCGCCTCGTCCAGCTCGGCGCGCAGCGCCTGCGGGCCGGCCGCGGCGAAGTCCTCGAACCAGCCCCGGCCCTCGCCGTCGGTGTCCGCCCACTCGCCGAGCTGCTCCACGAACGTGGCCGTCGGCCGCGGCGCCGCGTACAGCTTGCGCTCCAGGCCCAGCGCCAGCGACTCCCGGTAGCCCGCCAGCGCGGCCGGCACCGCGCGCAGCCGCTCGGCGATCGCCGCCCAGTCCTCGTCGGTGTCGGCGGGCGTGACGGTGAAGACCTCGCGCACCGAGTGGGCGGGCGTGGCCATGTTGCCGACGGCCCGCAGGCCCTCGTCCGCCTCGTGCACCGCCAGTTCGGCGGTCAGCCGCTCCCGCAGCAGCCGCGCGCACCGGCGCTCGATGTCACTGTCCGCGCCGGGCTGCCGCTCGGCCTCGTCGAGCCGAGCGAGCGTCGCCCTCTGCAGTGCGGCGACGGCCTCCTGCCCCGCGGGCGAGAGGTCGGGCAGCCGGCTCGAACTCTCCTTCACACCCAGGTACGTACCGGTGACGGGATCGAGGGCGACGAGGTCGTCGACATAGGCGTCGGCGACCTCACGGGGCAGCGGGCTCTTGGTCTGTGACATGTTGACCATCCTCGTACGGCCGCCCGCCGCACGTCACCCCGATTGCGCCGAGGGCGAAGGCGGCAGCAGCGGCCCGCAGTCCCACCGCTGGAAGATCAAGCGCGTCTCCACCCGGGCCACCTCCCGCCGGGCCGTGAACCCGTCGAGGACCAGCCGCTGCAGATCCGCCATGTCCGCGACGGCGACATGGACGAGGTAGTCGTCCGGGCCGGTCAGATGGAACACGGTCAGCGACTCCGGCAGCGCCCGGATCCGTTCCACGAACGGCCCCACCAGTTCCCGCCGGTGCGGTCTGACCTGCACCGACAGCAGCGCCTGAAGGCCGCGGCCCAGTTTGGCCGGATCCAGCCGCAGCTGATGGCCGAGGATCACACCGGCCCGCCGCAGCCGGGTCACCCGGTCCAGGCACGTCGAGGGGGCGACGCCCACCTGGGCGGCGAGATCGCGGTAGGTGGTCCGTGCGTCGTTCTGCAGCAGGGTCAGCAGCTGAAGATCGACCGGATCCAGTACGACAGATTCGGCCACTCGCCGAACGTAGCACGGTGTTCGATTCCCGGGACCCGGCCGGTGTTCACCCTTCCGTCCATGGACACCGACATGGACACGCCCAAGGGCATTGTTGACGGCCGGCGCCCCGCATCCCGGGCCCTGGCCACCGAGGCGGTGCACGCCGGCCGCGACGACCTCGCGCGCCAGGGACTGCACGCCCCGCCGATCGACCTGTCCACCACCTACCCTTCCTACGACAGCCGCGGCGAGGCCGCCCGGATCGACGCCTTCGCCGAGACCGGCGCCGAACCGGACGGCCCGCCCGTCTACGCCCGCCTCGGCAACCCGACCGTCGCCCGGTTCGAGACCGCCCTGGCCCGTCTGGAGGGCACCGAGTCCGCCGTCGCCTTCGCCAGCGGTATGGCCGCCCTCAGTGCGGTCCTGCTGGTCCGGGCCTCCATGGGCCTGCGCCACGTCGTCGCCGTACGCCCCCTGTACGGCTGCAGCGACCACCTGCTGACCGCCGGGCTCCTCGGCTCCGAGGTCACCTGGACCGACCCGGCCGGCATCGCCGACGCGCTGCGCCCGGACACCGGCCTCGTCATGGTCGAGTCGCCCGCCAACCCGACCCTCGCCGAGGTCGACCTGCGCGCCGTCGCCCACGCCTGCGGCTCGGTCCCGCTGCTGGCCGACAACACCTTCGCCACGCCCGTGCTGCAGCGCCCCGCCGAGCAGGGGGCCCGGCTGGTGCTGCACAGCGCCACCAAGTACCTCGGCGGACACGGTGACGTCATGGCCGGTGTCGTGGCCTGCGACGAGGAGTTCGCCGGGAAGCTGCGGCAGGTCCGCTTCGCCACCGGCGGCGTCCTGCACCCGCTGGCCGGCTACCTTCTGCTGCGCGGCCTGTCCACGCTGCCGGTGCGAGTGCGCGCCGCCTCCGAGACCGCCGCCGAACTCGTCCGCCGCCTCGCCGCCGACCCGCGCGTCGCCCGCGTCCACTACCCGCGCATCGGCGGGGCGATGGTCGCCTTCGAGGTGCACGGCGAACCGCACGACGTGATCGCGGACGTCCGCCTGATCACCCCGGCGGTCAGCCTCGGCAGCGTCGACACCCTCATCCAGCACCCCGCCTCCATCAGCCACCGCATCGTGGACGCCGACGACCGCCGCGGTGCCGGCGTCTCCGACCGCCTGCTGCGGATGTCGGTGGGCCTGGAGGACGTCGAAGACCTGTGGTCCGACCTGGACCGGGCGCTGGGTACGGGGGTACCGGCGGCCGGCCGGGCCACCGCCCATGACGGGGCGGTGGCCGGCGTCTGACCCGGGGGACAGGGGCGGCCCGGCACCCAGGCGCCGGGCCGCCCCGTGTCCACGGTCCGCTCAGTCCCGTGCGCCGCCCTGCCGCGCCCGGTCGTACGGCAGTCCCCGGCCCACCGGCGCGGCGTCCAGCCGGGCCGTGATCACCAGCGTCCCCTCCTCGATCTGGTAGTCCAGCGGCAGTCCGAGGCCCCGCATCGCGGCGACCATGCCGGTGTTCGCCGCCCGCGTCACCGCGTACACGCTGTCGCAGCCCGCCTCGACCGCCATCCCCACCAGCCGGCGCAGCAGTTCACCGCCGACACCCCGCCGCTGCCACTCGTCCTCGACGAGCAGCGCCACCTCCGTCTCGTCCCCGTCCCACAGCAGATGGCCCAGCCCGACGACCCGCCCCGACGGGGTCTGCGCCGCGAGTGTCCGGCCGAAGCGGGGGCTGAGCAGGTGGTTGAGATAGCGGTCGGCGTCCTTGACCGGCCCGTGGTACCGCATGCCCAGGGTCCGCTGCGAGCACCGCTCGTGCATCGCCTTCGCGGCGGCGATGTCCCCGGTGTCGGCCCGCCGCACGGTGATGGCGTTGCCCTCCGGCAGCGTCAGCTCGTCCTGCCCGCGCGGCACCCGCGGACCGAGCCGCGCGTCCAGTTCCACCAGCGCCCGCGCCCGCGCGAACTCGGTCGGCGTGAACGGCAGATACGGCCGCTCCACCGTGATCACACCGCCCTCGGGCACCCGCAGCCGCATCACCGTGTCCTCCAGCGCACCCTCCACCGGACCGCCGTCCCCGCGCCCACCGGCCCCGTCACGCGAGGCGGGCGGCACGGCGGGCAGCGAGCGGATCGTGCAGCGGCCCAGCAACTGGCGGAGCGCCAGCGGCAGTTCCGCCGTGTCCAGGGCCGTGCGGGTGGCCAGCCCGAGCACCCGGGTCGGTGCGTCCACCAGGTCATGGGCGTCGGCCCGCTCGATCCAGGTGTCCGCACCGCCCGCCTCGGACACCGCACGGGTGATCTCCGCCGCCGAGAGCCCGCCTGGCGAGCGCAGCAGGAACTCGTCCACCGTGTCCTCACCCAGCGGATGCGTCTGCAGGGTGAGGATGTCGACCCGCCGCCCGGCCAGCGCCGTGCACAGCGCGGCCAGCGAACCGGGTGCGTCCTTCACCGTCGTCCGCATCCGCCACAGCGCGCTCGGGGCGGCCGTGTCACCGGCCGTCGGTCCCGACGGCCCGGTCTCGCCCTCCACCGAGCGCGACCGGGCACCGGTATCACTGGTCGGCGGCGCATGACCGTGGCGCCGTGCCCACCATGTGTGGAACGCCACCGTGGCCAGCAGCGCCACCGCCGAGATCAGCAGCAGCGCCGGCCCGTCGGGGCCGTGCCCGATCAGATTCGCCACCGCGTCGGCCACCGCGACGGCTGTGAACAGGGCGGCGAGTTCGACCACGTCCCGGCGCCAGTGGTGGACGGGGCGGCCGTGCCGCGCTCGCGTCACATCAGACATGTTTCGCTTCATACGCCCACTGTGGACGAGAGGTGTTGCGTGATCACGAACCCTGTGTGACCGATGGGTAAAGGACGCTTCTGCACCTATTTGTTGCTCTTTTGATGGTTGCGCGCTCTACGTCATGCGGCGGCCCCTCCCACCAGCGCCCGGTGCAGCCGACGAGCCTCCGTGACCACGCGAGACGCCCCTCGCCGTGCCGCCGTCCGCTCCAGGTACGGCAGGTCACCCTGGGCCCCGCACCGCTCGGCGCACTCCGCCGCCACGGCCAGCAGCTCCCCCAGCCCCCGCGTCGGCCTGGCCGAGACGTCTGCGGCGAGATCGCCGAGCAGCGCGGGCAGGGTGTGCCGCAGGACGCCCCACACGGTGGCGTGCGCCCCGGTGGCCGCGGCCGTCCGCACCGACTCGGCCAGCCGCGACGGCTTCACCGCCCCGCTCCGTATCAGCCGCCCGAGATCCGGGCCCAGCCGCTCCGGCACCGACTGGCCCCGCGCGGCCAGCGTCAGCAGGGCGTCCACGGCGGCCAGCCGGTCCTCCGGGTGCCGGGCCCCGAGCCCGTACGCCACCGCCAGATGCACGGCCTCGCCCGCCTCGCCGCCGGACTCCGCGAGCAACGGCAGCACCCGGCCGGGACCGCGGCTGTCGTGGACGGCGAGCGCGGCGACGTCCCACAGGATGCGCGCTGCCACGAGCTCCCGCTGCTCGGGCAGCAGCGCCAGCCAGTGCGGGCGTATCTCGTCGCTCCAGTGGTGGCAGTACGCGCGCCGCAGCGAGCCGTCGACCGGCCGGCCGAGTCCCTCGTAGGCGGCGGGGAAGCCCTCTACCAGCGCCGGGCGCGCACCGAGCTCGACCAGTACGAGATCACCCTCGGTCATGGGACCGCCCTCGGGGCGGGGCCGGTCGGCGGCCGGCTCCACGGGGACCGAGCGGAGCCACGCGGCGAGCCGTGCGCCCTCCGGCGTGGCCAGGGCCAGGGCCCGCTCGGCGGCCCGCCCGGCCGCCGCCCGGTCGGCGCGCCGCACTCGCAGCAGCGCCTGCGCGAAGTCCGCCTCGGCGATCCGCGCGCCCAGCCGCTGATAGGCGCCGAGCCGGTCCACCAGCACGTCCGGCTCCAGCAGGCCGGTGCTCCAGGTGGGCGTGGACAGCAGGAACGGCAGCGGGTCGGTGCGCAGCCGGTACGCCACCTCCCAGAGCCGGGCGTCGAACGCCCGGGCGAGTGCGCCGTGGACACACTCGGCGCTGCTCGTCCTCTCCCCCCTCTCTGCCCTCCCCGTCCTCTCCGTTCCGCGAGTCACGGCCCTGTGCAGGGCGTCCGTCCTCGCCACGCCGTGCAGCGTCGCCAGCAGCAGGTCGAAGGCGTCCGCCGCACTGAACAGACCGCGGCCGAAGGAGGTGAAGCAGTCCGCCGGGTCGTAGCCGTGGCCGGGGTCCACGTCCGACCACCAGCGCCGCTCGACCACCGGTGTCAGCGCCTCCACCACCCCGTCCCGGTCCCGATGGACCTGCCGCACCAGCCCGTCCAGCGCCCGTTCGAACGCCGTCACATCACCACCCGACACCATCACCGCGCCGATCTCCTCCGCGAGCTCGGCGGCCGACTCCAAAGGCGCCGCCAGACGCGCCGGCTCCGGCACGGGCGGGAGAACCTCCTCCTGCACCAGGGGCCCCCCGAGGGACGACCCGAGCCCAAGGAGTCGGGCCGCCCGCTCCCGCAGCGGCGGGATCAACCGCTCGGCGGCCAGAGCGAGCTCGCCCCGGACTGCGGGTGAGTCCGCCTTCCCCAGATGGCGCTCCACCAGCTTCAGCGCCCTCTCCTGAACCTCCGAGTCCTGGTGCCCGAACGCCTGCGCGGCGGCGGGCAGCAGCTCGCACGCGGAGCCCGGGTCCCGCAGCAGCACCTTGCCCAGCAGCACGAGCTGCGCGCGCACGAGCTTCTTCTCGGGCCGGAACAGCACCGCCGCCGACACGTCGGCCAGCCGGCGCGCCGTCAGCTCCCTGTCCAGGGCGAGCGATCCCAGCACGCGCTGGGCGTGGGCGGCCACCGGGGGCACCGCGTCCGAGGCCAGCGCCGTCCAGTCGGCGACCCGGGCCAGCTCCTCGGCGCGCGTCAGGACGAGGGCGTCCAGCAGACGCAGGAACACCCGCTGATCGGCCGCCGAGCCGCCGCGGAGCAGCCGGGCCACACACGCGTCCACCATCCGGGCCCGGTCCAGGACGCCCTCGTCGGCGAGCCGGGCCAGGGCGCCGGTCCAGCTGTCCGGGCCGTCGTCCTGCGACCAGTCCAGACGGCTGCCCAGGTCCTCCGTCTCGAACAGCGCGGCCACCAGCGGCACCAGATGCGGATCACGGCGCAGCCGGTCCAGCTTGGTGCCGCCGCGGTGCCACTCCAGGTCGACCTGGTCGACCCAGCCGCGCACATAGGCGTCCGTCACCGGTACCGGACAACCGGCCAGCCGCACCAGCCCCGCCATCAGCTCGAACGGCACCCGGGCGGACGCCGGACGTCCGGCCAGCCGGCGCAGCACGTCCGCGAGCCATGAGGGGTCACGGTCGCCGAGCAGATGCAGCAGCAGTCCCGGCGACGCCTGCGACCAGCGCAGGTCGGCTGCCGCGAGCCAGCTCGCCACGCCGGCCGCGCCCGTCTGGCAGGCCGCCCCCGCCGCATGCAGCGCCGGCAGGGCACGGCGGTTCGCCGCAGTCCACCGGGCCCCGCGCAACTCCTTGCGCAGCGCCTTCAGCTCCGGGAAGCAGGCCCGCCGTTCGGCGTCCGTCATCCCGTCCAGCAGGCTCACGACCTCCGCCGTACGCCCCGCCCTGACGGTCTCCAGCAGGCTCACCGGCTCATCCGCCCGCGCCACGGCGACCGCCTCCATCAGGCTCGCGGCCCCGTTCGCCCGCGCCGCCCGCACCTTTTCCCTCAGCGAATTCATCGCACACCCCCGTCGGTTCCCGCCCCTGCCGCCCGCGTCACGTCCTCGCGTCGCGCCATCCGTACCGCCAGCGCGTGTTTGCACGGCCCGCGCCCGCCCCGGTATCTCGCCCACCACGGGCAACTGCAGCTGAGCACTCCCGCCGTGTCCCGCACCCGGTGCGCATGACCGTCCTCGGCGGTGACCGTCGCCAGCGCGCCGTCCAGGGTCACCGCGCCCGCCGCCAGCAGGGAGCGCGCCGACCGCAGCCGCGGGTTGTGGCGTTCCACGCGGTCGGCGTCGTACGGCAGTTCCCGGTGGAAGTAGGAGGCCTCCGCCGCGTCGTAGCCCACGCGGCCCGAGGTGCCCAGCCGGACCAGCGCCGCGCGGACCCGGTCGGCGGTGAGCCCCGAGGCGGCTGCCAGGTCGACGACGTCGATACGCGGCTCCCACGCCAGCAGGACGGAGATCAGCTCCGCGTCCGCGGCGGCCTCGTCCGTGGCGAGCGACTCCAGGACCCCGCCCTCTCCGGAGAACCCGCGCGAGGCGTCGGGCGACAGGGTCAGGGTGAGCCGCATGCCCGGCAGCACGGCCTCCCAGGCGCCGGCCGTCGGGGCGCCCGACCCCGCCGCCGGGCCGTACACCCGCAGCGCCGTCGCATACCTGAGGACGCGCTGCAGTACGACCAGCCGCTCCGGGCCCGGCAGGCACACCGCGCCCGGCACCGGACGGGTGGTCGGCCGCAGGGTGCTGCCCGCGGGCACCATCCAGCGGGTGCCCGAGCTGCCGCCGCGCCCGGCGGTGGTGCGCGGCAGCGACCTCAGGAACCGCACCGCCTCGGCGGCGGGAAGCTCGGCCCGCTGCTCGAAGCCCGCCGAGACCACCTGTGCTTCGGCGAAGCCCCGCAGCCACCGGTCGGGCAGCGGCACCTTCTTCTCCACGACCGGTCCGTCCAGCGTGGTCACCGCCAGCTCCTCGGGACCCACCCGCAGGTGGAGCGGATCGTCGGTGCCGAGCCGGGACAGCGCCTCGCGCAGCGGGTTGTTGACGTCCACGTTCGTCGTGCCGTGCCCCACCGCGCCGCCGTCCAGGCCCGGGGCCAGCACGTCGAGGCGCGCGTACACCCCGCCGCAGCCGGAGAACGACTCGAAGCGCAGCCGGTCGCCGTTGCCGGTGACCACCGGGTCGAGGGACGCCGGGCGCTGCGGCTGGTAGTAGCGCGCCGCCGCCACGTCGGCCACCCCGAGCAGTGCCGCGGACGCCGCCTGAGGGGACGTCAGAAAGCCCGAGAAGAACCGGGGATGGTCCTCGGCGCCCGCCGGGGTCGCCCCCCTGGACGTCTCGAGTCCCAGCCGCCGTCCGCCCTTCAGGGACTCCAGCACGGAGGGTCGCCGATAGCTCACGGCCTGCAAGGATCGCGTCATGGGGAAACCGTAGAGGCCACCACTGACAACGCGATCGACCTGCGAGAACACCCTCGACGACAGGGCTTTGGCCCACCGGTCCGCCGGACGGCGCACGTGCCCCGCACCGGGGGATGACGCCGGTGCGGGGCACGTGCTGTCGAGCGTACGGCAGTTACTGGCCGACCCGGCCGGGCTGGAGCACCTTCGTGAACAGCACGCCGCCGTCCTGCTCGCGCAGCCGGACGGTCAGCTCGGCGCTGTCACCGTCGATCTCGACCTCGCCGAAGAACTGGTGGCCGCCGGCGGGGGAGACGTTGCCGACGCTCGGCGCCTTCACGAACACCCGCTCCGGACCGAACGTGCCGTCCAGGGCGCCGGCCGGGAACGCGCCCGCGTTCAGTGGCCCGGAGACGAACTCCCAGAACGGCTCGAAGTCGGTGAACGCCGCCCGCGACGGCTGGTAGTGCTGCGCCGAGGTGTGATGGACGTCGGCCGTCAGCCACACCGTGCCGGTGATCCGCCGGTGCTTGACGAACCGCAGCAGCTCGGCGATCTGCAGCTCGCGCCCGAGCGGCGCGCCGGGGTCGCCCTGCGCGACCGCCTCGAAGTGCGGCCGGCCCTCCTGGCCGTCGGGCACCACCAGGCCGATCGGCATGTCGGCGGCGAGCACCTTCCACACCGCCCGCGAGCGCGCCAGCTCCCGCTTCAGCCACTCCAACTGCTCACGGCCCAGGATGCCCTGCGGGTCCACGGCCTGGTCGTCCGGGGAGTTCGCGTTGCGGCAGGTGCGCATGTCCAGGACGAACACGTCCAGCAGCGGACCCTGCCGCAGCACCCGGTACACCCGGCCCTCCCCGGCACCCGGCCGCAGCGTCGAGACCGGGAAGTACTCGCTGAACGCCCGGCGGGCCCGCGCCGTCAGCACGTCCACGCTCTTCTCCGTGTAGCGGGTGTCCGTGTCCGCGATGACCTGCCCCGGGTACCAGTTGTTGCGCACCTCGTGGTCGTCCCACTGCACGATCACGGGGACCTGCGCGTTGAAGCGCCGCAGGTTGTCGTCCAGGAGGTTGTAGCGGAAGTTGCCGCGGTACTCGGCGAGCGTCTCCGCGACCTTCGCCTTCTCCTCGGTGGTGACGTTCCGCCAGGTGCCGCCGCCGGGCAGCGCCACGGCCGGGGCGATCGGGCCGTCGGCGTAGACGGTGTCGCCGCTGAACAGGAAGAAGTCCGGGTCGAGGCGGGCCATCGCGTCGAAGATGCGGTAGCCGCCGAGGTCGGGGTTGATGCCCCAGCCCTGGCCGGCGAGGTCGCCGGACCACAGGAACCGCATACCGTCGCGGCGGCGCACCGGCACGGTACGGAACGTCCCCAGGACCGGTTCGCTCGTACGACGAGGGTCGTCCGGGTCGGCGAGCAGCACACGGTAGTGGACCTGCCGGCCGGGCGGCAGCCCGCGCAGCCTGGTGACGCCGGTGAGGTCGGTGTCCGTGCCCAGCAGCGGGCCGTGCCATCTGCGGGGACTGCGGAACGACTCGGTCGCGGAGGTCTCCACGATCATCCGGGCCGGCCGGTCCGAACCGACCCACACCAGCGCCGAGTCGGCCGTCACGTCACCGCTCTGCACACCCCACTCCGCGCGGGGCCGCCCGGACAGGGCGAGGGCAGGTGCCGCGCCCAGGCCGGCCGGCAGGGTCAGGGCCGCCGAGGCGGCGAGGGAGCCGCGCAGTACGCCGCGGCGACCGGGGAGCGGGGGACGGTCGGACATGGTGGGGCCTCCAGTGCGGGGAGCCGGCCGGTGTGCCCTGACACACCTACTGGTGCACCGCAGCGCCCACGCGAACCCCGAGTGAACAACTGTCCCCGGAGGACGGGGACCCGACGCGCTGTCATCCCGCGTGCGCGGCCCCCGCCGTGAAGGGAGGCGCCCGCGGCCACACGCGTGTGGCCTACAGACTTTCGGCCGCGTCCCCCACGCGCGTGCGGCGCACGGCCGTCGCCCCTGCCCCACGCGCGTGCGGCGCACGGCCGTCGCCCCTGCCCCACGCTCGGGTGGAGACAAACCGGGCGCCCACCCCGCCGACCGCACCACCACGTCCCGCGCACGCCGTGCCCTGCCGCGCCACCCTGCCGAGGAACAGGCGGCACCCCTGCCGCGGCGGACCGTTCGCGCCCGGGCGGGTTCTCAGCGGCTGCCGTCGAGGATCACGCGGGCGACGAGTGCCGGGTCGTCGTTCATGGGCACGTGGCCGCAGCCGGGCAGCCGCACCAGCCGGGCCTTGGGGATGATGCCCTTGGCGCGGACGCCCTGCCGGCGCAGCAGCAGGCGGTCCTTGGTGCCCCAGGCCACGGTGACGGGGATGCCGGGGATGTCGTCCGTGAACTGGACGGTGGCGCCCGCGCGGAGGGTCTCGGTGAAGCCGGTGGCGCCGGCGAGGGCCAGGGTCTCGGCGACCACGGCCTCCGGGGACCTGCGGCCGGGCCGGGCGTAGATGGTGCTGGTCAGGACGGTCCGGCCGGCCGCCGTACGGGACAGCCGCTCGACCAGCGGCACGGGCAGGCCGCGTGCGCTCTGCCGCATCGCCATCAGCACCCCGAACGCGTAGCGCCGCTCGGCCTGCGTCCAGAAACCGGCCGGGGACAGCGCGGTGACGGACCGCACGAGCTTCTCCCGGCCCAGTTCCAGCGCCAGCAGCCCGCCGAGCGAGTTGCCCGCGACATGGGGCCGGTCCAGCTCCAGCGCCTCGCACAGGGCGCCGAGCGCGGTGTTCATGGTGGGCAGGTCGTGGACGAGGCCGTCCGGCAGCGACGGTGAGGCGCCGAAGCCCGGCAGGTCCACGGCGATCACGTCCCGCTCGGTGGCCAGGATGTCGATGACAGGCTCCCAGGCCTGCCAGTGGTGGCCGATGCCGTGCAGCAGGAGCAGGGGTTCGCCGCTGCCCACGCGCGTGTAGGAGAGGGTCACGGACCGTCGGCCCTGGGGGGAGGGGACCTCGAAGGTGACGGTGGCGGACATGAGCAGCTCCTTTGCCTGGGACGCGCCGGCGAACGCTTGGTGGACAGCTTGTCAGCAATTACTACTCATGGGTAGCCCGTCTGGACATGACGCGGCGGGCGCGGCCCCCGCCGCTCCTGACCGCCCGCCCCGCGCGGCCCCGGCCCTCTCGCCCGTGATGTCACGCGTGCGGCCCTGTACGAACGCCCCGTGAACGCTCTGCTGCGCACACCCCGCAAGCGCCACCAGGGATCGACGATTGGTCTTGACCAAGGGTGGGGGCCGCCCTATGGTCGCTGATAAGTGCAACAACCTTTAATAAACAAGGGCGCTAAAACGCCGCCGGATCACGGCGATTGCGGAGGACAGGGTGGGGACCCAGCAGCTGGAATCGGTGCCGGAACCGAAGTACTGGCACCTCAAGACCGTGCTCAGCGAGGCACTGGACTCCGAGTTCTCCGTGGGCGAGATCCTGCCCAACGAGCGCGACCTCGCCGCCCGCTTCGGCGTCGCCCGCGCCACGCTCCGCCAGGCCCTGGAGCAGCTCGAGCTGGAGGGCAGGCTGCAGCGCCGCCGCGGCGTCGGCACGACCGTGGCTCCGCCCCGGGTGGGCGTGGCCGTCGGCACCGAGCAGCACGCCTGGCCCGGCGGCCCCGAGGACGCCTGGCAGCCCGTCGACTGCGCCCTGGACGCGCCGCCCGCGTCCGTCGCCACCGCCCTGGAGACCGCCCCCGGCGAGCCGGTGCACATCGTGCGCCGCACCCGCATGACCCACGGCCAGCCCGTCGCCGCAGAGCTGCTCTACATCCCGCAGTCCTCGGTGCCGGACCTGTCCGGCATCGACGCCCCCTCGGGCGCGGCACGCGCGCGTGCGGTGCTGCGCGAACTGCAGCGCCTTTCGCCGGAGGGCCACGACAACGCCGTCGAGCTGGGCTCGGCCCGCGCGGACGACGCCAAGGAACTCGACCGGCTGCCCGGGGCGCCGGTGCTGATCGTCACCACCCGGTTCCTCGCCCAGGGCCGCACCGCCGCCGTGTCCGTCGCCACCTACCGCGCCGACACCTGCCGGCTCACCTTCGGCGACTCCGGCAACGTCGAGATCCACCAGGACCCGCAGCGCCGGGCGAGCTGAGCGACGCCCGTCCACCCGCACACGCGGCGGGCGCCGGACCCCCGGCGCCCGGCCGTCAGCGGCGTGCCGTGACCGTGCCCTCCACCGCGAAGAGCTGCTCCTCCACATGGTCGAGGGCCAGGCGCACCGCGCCCGTGGCCACAGCGGCCTCGCCCAGCAGCGACAGCGCCACCCTCGGCGGCCGCAGACAGTAGCGGGCCAGCTCGCGCCGCAGCGGTTCGAGTACGTCGTCCAGACCGGCCGCCCAGCCGCCCACCACGACGAGCTCGGGGTCCAGGGCCAGCACCAGCGCCGCCACGTCGTGCACCAGCCGCCGGATGAACCGCTCCACGGCCGCGCGGGCCCCCGCGTCACCCCGGCGCGCCCGCGCGAACACCTCGGCGACCGCCTGCTCGTCCAGCGGATGCAGCGGCTCGTCCGTCGTCGACAGCAGCGTCTCCGGTGTGACCTCGCGCCCCAGCAGATGGAGCGCGCCGATCTCCCCGGCCGCCCCGCCGAACCCGCGGTGCAGCCGGCCGCCGATCAGCGAGCCGGCCCCCGGGCTCAGCCCGGCCAGCACGAACACCACGTCGTCCGAGTCGGTCGCCGAGCCCTTCCAGTGCTCCGCCACCGCCGCCGCGTTCGCGTCGTTCTCCACCAGCACCGGGCACTTGAAGGAGCGGCTCAGCCGCTCGCCCAGCCGCAGCCCCGTCCACCCCGGCAGCGCCGTGCTCAGCCGCACGGTGCCGTCCGCCTCGACGATCCCGGGCGTGCCCACGCCCACCGCCCGCAGGGACGCCCGCGACACCCCGGACCGGCGCAGCAGCTCGGCCACGGCGCCCCGCAGCCGCTCCAGCCGCTCGTCCGCGTCGACCGTCTCGTCGACCTCCTTGGCCTGCGCCCCCAGCACCTTCCCGTCCAGGTCGGCCAGCAGCGCGGCGACCCGGTGCACGCCGATCTCCAGGCCCAGCAGATGCCCCGCCTCGGCACGGAAACGGAAACGCCGCGCGGGCCGCCCCTGCCGCCGCGCAGCGCCCTCCTCCGCCGCCTTCTCGACGACCAGACCGGCCTCGATGAGCCCTTCCACGACCCCCTCGACCGTCGGCCGGGACAGCCCGGTGACACGCGTGATCTCCGTGAGCGTCGCGCAGTCCGTGGCACGCAGCGCGTGCAGCACCACCGCGGAATTGATCCTTCGCAGCAGCGAGGGATCCCCGCCGGTCAGCCGCCCCACCGTCCGTCCTCCCAGCTCGAGCGCGTGATGGCCGGATCGTACTCGGCGCGGCGGAACCGGGCGAGTGCCGGAGTCCCCCGCTCCGCCCCACGCCGACGATCAGCCCGGCGAGACGAACCCCGACTCGTACGCGAGGATCACCGCCTGCGTGCGGTCCCGCACCCCCAGCTTCGCCAGTACGGCGCTGACGTGCGACTTCACCGTCTCCACGCCCACCGTCAGCCGGGCCGCGATCTCCGCGTTCGACAGGCCCCGCGTCATCAGCCGCAGCACCTCCGCCTCACGCTCGGTCAGCCGGGCCCGCTCCAGCGTCGCCCGGGCCGCCGGATCACCGGCTCCGGCACCGCCGTACTCGGCGGCCAACTGCCGCACCGAGGCCGGGAACAGCAGCGACTCGCCCTCGGCGGCCAGCCGTACCGCGTGCACGATCTCCGCCGGCCGTGCCCGCTTGAGCAGGAACCCGCTGGCGCCGGCGCGCAGCGCGTCGTACACGTACTCGTCGTTCTCGAACGTCGTCACCACCAGTATCTTCGGCGGCTCCGGCACCGTCCGCAGCACCGCGCGGGTCGCCTCGATGCCGTCGAGCAGCGGCATCCGCACGTCCATCGCGACCACGTCCGGCCGCAGTTGCCGCACCAGCGGGATCACCGCCGCCCCGTCCGCGGCCTCCCCGACGACCTCGATGTCGGGCTGTGCGTCCAGAACGGCCCGCAGACCCGCGCGGACCAGGGGTTCGTCGTCGACGAGCAGAACGGAGACGGGCATCCGGCCACCCTAGCCGAGCCCGTACGACGGTCCGCCGCTCGTCAGCCCCCGCGAAGGACCGCCGAGCGGTGACTCTTACGGCGGTCAGCCCAGGGGCAGTTCGACCCGCACCCGCCAGTCGCCGTCCTCGGGGCCGGTGTGCGCCCGGCCACCGAGGAGGGCCGCGCGCTCGCGTATGCCGCGCAGGCCGCTGCCCCGGCCGGGCTCGGGTATCGCGCCGGGCAGGGCGTTGCGCACCTGAAGCCGCAGCGAGCCGTCCGCGACCCGCACCTGCACCCGCACCGGGACCGCGCCCGCGTGCCGCAGCACATTGGTCAGCGCCTCCTGCAGGATGCGGTAGCCCTCCCGCGAGACCGGTCCCGGCAGGGCCTCAAGAGGACCGCTCACCTCGGCGTCGACCTTCGCCCCGGAGGCCCGCGCGGACTCCAGCAGCCGGTCGGCGTCGGCCAGCGTCGGCCGGCCGCTCACCGGCCGCTCCGCCTCGCGCAGCACGCCGAGCATCCGGTCCAGGTCCTCCAGCGCAGCCCGGCCGGTGTCCTCGATGGCGGCCAGCGCCCGGTCCGTGAACTCCGGGTCGCCCGCGGCGCGCGCCGCGCCCGCCTGCACCACCGCCACCGTCAGCGCGTGCCCGATGGAGTCGTGCAGCTCGCGCGCGATGCGGTTGCGCTCCAGCAGTTGCTCCGTACGCTCCTCAAGCGCGGCCAGCCGCTCCGCGGGGGAGGGGCCCAGCAACCGCCCGGCCAGCCAGGTGATCAGTTCACCGCCGGCCACGACCACCGCCGGCAGCACCACCAACGGCAGCGGAGAAAGAGCCAGATACCACCACTCGTCCTCGGAGACGTGCAGCAGCGCACCCTCGTCCGGACCGCCACCGCCCAGCCCCGCCCGCACCAGCGTCTCCGTGGTGATGGGCAGTTGGACCGTCAGCATCGCGACCAGACCGCCCAGCAGCAGCCGCGCCTCCAGCCACAGCACCGTCCGCGCGCGGTCGCTCCAGCTCACCGCGGGCGTGGTGACGATCTCGGGGCGGCCGCCCGGGTGCCGCCCCAGCAGCAACAGCCGGGCCTGCAGACCCTCCACCGTCCGCATCCCCGGCACCAGACCTGCGAGCCCCAACGGGAGCGCGGACAGCAGCCACCAGCTCTGGTCCACGTACATCCACATGGCCGGCCACACGACGGCCATGAACAGATGCAGCCACCGTGTATAGGTCACGGCCCTCGTGAACGGGCGCAGCAGGCGGATCATTCGCCCATCGTGGCAGCCACCACCGACAACGGGCCTCCCCCGCCAGGGGGAGACGATCTCCACCGGCGGGGGAGGCGCCGCCCCGGCGCCGGCCGCCACGCTGAGGCCATGACCAGCATCGACGTCCAAGACCTCACCAAGGAGTACGGCACCCGGCGGGCCGTGGACGCCCTGACCTTCAGCGTGCGCCCCGGCCGGGTCACCGGCTTCCTCGGCCCCAACGGCGCGGGCAAGTCCACCACCATGCGGCTCGTGCTCGGCCTCGACCGGCCGACCTCGGGCACCGCCACCGTGGGCGGCCGCGCGTACGCCGACCACGACGAACCCCTGCGGCTGGTGGGCGCCCTGCTCGACGCCCGGGCCGCCCACGGCTCCCGCACGGCCCGCGACCATCTGAGGATCCTCGCCGCGAGCAACCGCATCCCCGCACGGCGCGTGGACGAGGTGCTGCGGGAGACCGGCCTTCAGTCCGTGGCGCGGCGCCGCGTCAGGACGTACTCCCTGGGCATGCGGCAGCGCCTCGGCATCGCCGCCGCGCTGCTGGGCGACCCGCCGGTGGTGATGCTCGACGAGCCGTCCAACGGCCTGGACCCCGAGGGCATCATCTGGATCCGCACCCTGCTGCGCAGGCTCGCCGCCGAGGGCCGCAGCGTGCTGGTCTCCAGTCACCTCATGAACGAGACGGCCGAGTTCGCCGACCACCTCGTCGTCCTCGGGCGCGGGCGGCTCCTCGCCGACCTGCCCATGCGCGAGTTCATCGACGCGCGCGTGCAGCCCCGCGTGCGGATCCGCACCACGGACGCCGCGGCCCTGGAGGACGTCCTGGCCCGGCACGGCCACACCGCCGAACCCGGCGAGGACGGCGCCTGGACGGTGCACCACGCGCGCGTGGCCGACATCGGCCGGCTCGTCTCCGAGGCGGGCGTCCCGATCCTCGAACTCACCGCGCAGGAGGGCACCCTCGAACAGGCGTACCTCGACCTGACCGCGTCCGAGACCGAGTACACCGCACAGCTCCAGGAGGCCTGACCATGGCGTTCGCACCGATCCTGCACGCCGAGTGGCTGAAGATCCGCACCCTGCGTTCGCTGTACGGCGCGCTGCTCGCCCTGCCCCTCGTCTCCACGGCGTTCTCCGCCCTGTCCGGGGCGTCGGAGACCTCGGACCCCGACTTCGACCCGCTGTTCACGGCGTTCACGGGTGTCCTGCCCGGGCAGATCGCCGTCATCGCCTTCGGAGCCCTGGCGATGTCGGCGGAGTTCCAGGGCGCTGCCCTGCGGCTGTCGCTGGCCGCGGTGCCGCGGCGCGGGCGGTGGTTCGCCGCCAAGGCCGTCGCCGTCGGCGTACCGGCGCTCCTGGCCGGCCTCGTGACCGCCGCGGCCTCGCTCGCGGCCGCCCGTGCCGGACTGGGGTCCGCGGCGGACGGGCTGACCGTCGCTCAGCAGGTGCGCGGCGTGGTGGGCTGCGGGATCTACCTCGCGCTGACGGCACTCCTCGCGACCGGGCTCGCGGCACTGCTGCGCAGCGGCGTCGGCGCGCTGTCCGTGCTGATCCCCCTCGTCCTCGTGGTCTCCTTCGTCGTCGGGGACACCGCGGGTGAGGTGACCGACTTCCTGCCCGACAAGGCGGGTCAGGTGGTCCTGCACCAGACCTGGGACGGCACCCTCGGCCCTTGGGGCGGCCTCGCCGTGACCGCCGCCTGGACGGCCGCCGCGCTGGCCGCCGGGGCGTGGAGCGTGCGGCACAGGGACGCCTGACGGACAGCAGACCCGGGCCCGGGCCTGACGCCCCGCCAATTGTCAGTGGTGCCGGGTTTACTGGAGGCATGGACATCGCGCGGTACCTGGACACGATCGACCGGCTGTGCTCCCGCCCCCTCCCGGCGGAGCACGGCTGGTCGGACGTGGGCCGGGAAGGGCCGGGCTACTGGATAGCGGAGTTGGCGGCCGGGGACGGAGGCGCCGCGCGCCGGGAGCGCACGGCGGAGGACTTCGAGGCGTACCGGGAGGGCATCGCCCAGCGGCTGGACGAGCGGTGGGGAGCACAGCCCGCGTGGAGCACGCTCACGCTCCAGGTGCGCAGGGAGCGGGACGAGGAGATACCCGAGCCGTGGGGGAGTGTCGGCGAACTGCTGGACGAGGTGTCCTTGTGGCAGGCGGACGGCACCGACCGGTGGGTGGCGATAGGAGTCGCCGGGAGAGGCGAGACGGAGGAGGTCCGCCTGCTCGCCGTGGTGACGGAGGTGGACCCGCCCTGACCCGGAGCCACAACCCTGCCACCGAAGGCCCACCCCAGGCCGACCGTCCCCGACCTGGGCGCACGACGACGCCCCCTCGCCGCCGCCGAAGACCGACCCCCTCAGCAAGGCACGTGACGCCGCCCTCGGCAAGGGCCGTGACGCCGATGTGGACCGACCCGCCCTCGGCAAGGGCCGTGACGCCGACGTGGACCGACCCGCCCTCAGCAAGGCGCGTGACGCCGCCGAAGGCCCACCCACCCTGAGCAAGCCCCGCCCCCGAGGCGCCCTCTCACTCCTCCGCCGCCACCCGCAGCCGGGCGAACTCCTCCGCCATCGTCGCGGCCGTCCAGTGCGCGTTCAGCCCACTCGGGTTCGGCAGCACCCACACGCGTGTGCCGCCGATGGTCCGCGACTGCGGCCCCACCTGCGCCTTACGGTCGTCGAAAGCGGCCCGGTACGCGGTGACGCCGACCACCGCCAGCCAGCGGGGCTTCAGCCGGGCCACCTTCAACGCCAGCAGCCGGCCGCCCTCGCGGTACTCCTCGGCGGTCAGCTCGTCCGCGCGGGCGGTCGCCCGCTCCACCACGTTGGTGATGCCGAGCCCGTACGACAGCAGCTCCTGCTGCTCGGCCGGCTTCAGCAGCCGAGGGGTGAACCCGGACAGATGCAGCACGGGCCAGAACCGGTTGCCGGGGCGGGCGAAGTGATGGCCGGTGGCAGCCGTCATGAGCCCCGGGTTGATGCCGCAGAAAAGCACACGGAGACCGTCCGCGACGACGTCCGGCACGAGACGGTCGCGGGCGGCCTCCAGCTCCTGCGGGGTGAAGCGGGTCAGAGAATCGCCCCCGGGGTGTAACCCGCGGCCTCCGGGTGCTGCTTGACGATCTCGTCGATGCGGCCCACGACCACGGCGACCTGGTCGGCGGCGGCACCGGTGAAGGACAGCTTGTCGGCCATCAGGGCCCCGAGCTGCTCACGGTCGAGCGGCAGCCGCTCGTCGGCGGCCAGCTTGTCCAGCAGGTCGTTGCGCTCGGCGCCCTGCTCGCGCATCGCCAGCGCGGTGGCCACGGCGTTCTCCTTGATGGCCTCGTGCGCGATCTCCCGGCCGACACCCGCCCGCACCGCGCCCATCAGCACCTTGGTGGTGGCGAGGAACGGCAGGTAGCGGTCGAGCTCCCGGGCCACGACGGCCGGGAACGCGCCGAACTCGTCCAGCACGGTCAGGAAGGTCTCCAGCAGACCGTCCAGGGCGAAGAACGCGTCCGGCAGCGCGACCCGGCGCACCACCGAGCAGGACACGTCGCCCTCGTTCCACTGGTCGCCGGCCAGCTCACCGGTCATCGAGGCGTAGCCGCGCAGGATGACCATCAGGCCGTTGACGCGCTCGCAGGAGCGGGTGTTCATCTTGTGCGGCATCGCCGAGGAGCCGACCTGGCCCGGCTTGAAGCCCTCGGTGACCAGCTCGTGCCCGGCCATCAGCCGGATCGTCTTGGCCAGCGACGACGGCGCCGAGGCCAGCTGCACCAGCGCGGTGACGACCTCGTAGTCCAGGGAGCGCGGGTAGACCTGGCCGACCGAGGTGAAGGCCTGCGCGAAGCCCAGGTGCTGCGCGATCCGGTTCTCCAGGTCGGCGAGCTTCGCGGCGTCCCCGCCCAGCAGGTCCAGCATGTCCTGCGCGGTGCCGACCGGGCCCTTGATACCGCGCAGCGGGTAGCGGCCGAGCAGCTCCTCCAGGCGGCCGTAGGCGACGAGCAGCTCGTCGGCGGCGGTCGCGAACCGCTTGCCGAGGGTGGTGGCCTGGGCGGCGACGTTGTGGGAGCGGCCGGCCATGACCAGCTCCGCGTACTCGCCGGACAGCTTGCCGAGGCGGGCCAGCACGGCGACCGTGCGGTCGCGCATCAGCTCAAGGGAGAGCCGGATCTGGAGCTGCTCGACGTTCTCCGTCAGGTCGCGGGACGTCATGCCCTTGTGGACCTGCTCGTGCCCGGCGAGGTCGTTGAACTCCTCGATCCGCGCCTTCACGTCGTGCCGCGTGACCTTCTCGCGCTCGGCGATGGAGGCCAGGTCGACCTGGTCGAGGACACGCTCGTAGTCGGCGATCGCCGCGTCCGGCACCTCGATGCCGAGGTCCTTCTGGGCGCGCAGCACGGCGAGCCAGAGCTGACGCTCCAGCTTCACCTTCTGCTCGGGGGACCAGAGCGTGGCGAGCTCGGCGGAGGCGTACCGTCCGGCGAGAACGTTCGGGATGCGGGGCTTGGCGGGCGCTGAAGTCACGTGTCCAGATTCTACTGGCGGTTCGTGCAGGCCAGCGCCAGGGCCTCGTTCGGCGGAAGCTACGAGACGCCCGTCACTCGGTGACCTCCACCAGATACTCGGCCAGCTCGGGCCGCTTGGGCGGGCGCCCGTCGCCCGAGGACCGGCCGGTCAGGCGGCGGCCGATCCAGGGAAGCAGGTACTGGCGCGCGAACCGTACGTCCGCGACCCGGCGCGTGACCCAGCCCGGCGGCAGGGATGCCGGCGGCGGAACGTGCCACTCGGTGTCCTCGGGCTCGTAGCCCAGCGACTGCCAGACCGCCTCCGCCACGCGGCGGTGTCCCTCGGCCGTGAGGTGCAGCCGGTCCACGTCCCACAGCCGCGGGTCGCTCAGCGCGGGCGCCCCGTACAGGTCGACGACGACCGCGCCGTGCCGGGCCGCGAGCTCGTCGACATGCGCGAACAGCTCCTCCATACGCGGCCGGAACCGCTCCAGGACGGGCCCCTGCCGACCGGGGCTGCGCATCAGCACCAGCTGCTCGCAGGCCGGCGTCAGCCGCTCCACGGCCTCGGTGAGCAGCCCCTTCACCCGCTCCATGTCGCACTTGGGGCGCAGGGTGTCGTTCAGGCCGCCGACGAGGGTGATCACATCGGCGCCCATCGCGGCGGCGACGTCCACCTGCTCGTCGACGATCTGCCCGATGAGCTTGCCGCGCACGGCGAGGTTCGCGTACCGGAAGCCGGGCGTGCGCGCGGCCATCCGCGCGGCGAGAAGGTCGGCCCAGCCGCGGTAGGTGCCGTCCGGCATCAGGTCCGACATGCCCTCGGTGAAGGAGTCGCCGACCGCGACCAGGCTGCTGTGGGTGGGGTTCGTCTGCATGGCGTCAGCGATGGTAACCCGCCGGACATACCCAGCGGTCGGTCACCCCCGGCAAGGCCAGTGCCCTGAGACCACCCGTGTCCAGGCCGCGCCTTGCCCGGGACACCCCTCCCCGCGAACCACCCACCCCCGGAGCCCCCGGAGCCCCCGGAGCCCTCGGAGCCCCCGGAGCCCTCGGAGCCCCCGGAGCCCCCGGAGCCCCCGCTCACGCCGGCTGGCCGAACAGCTCCCGCAGCACGTCCTCCATGGTCACCAGGCCCGCCAGCCGCCCGTCGTCCCCGATCGCGGCGGCGAGGTGCGTACGGCTGCCCCGCATCGCGGTCAGCACGTCGTCCAGCGGTGTCGTCTCCCGTACGCGCGCGATGGGCCGCATGTCCCGCAGCCGGAAGGCGACATCCCGCGGCGAGGCGTCGAGGGCGTCCTTCACATGCAGGTAGCCCACGATGCGCCGGCCTTCGTCGACCACCGGGAACCGGGAGAACCCGGACTCGGCCGACAGCCGCTCCAGCTCCTCCGGGGTGACGCCCACGCGCGCGTAGACGACCCGCTCCAGCGGGAGCACCACGTCGCGCACCGGCCTGCGCCCCAGCTCCAGCGCGTCGTTGAGCCGTTCGCGCGTGCGGGCGTCGATCAGTTCGGCATCGCCGGAGTCGCGCACCAGACGGGCCAGCTCCGCGTCCGAGAAGGTCGCCGTGACCTCGTCCTTCGTCTCGATCCGCATCAGCTTGAGCAGGGTGTTGGCGAACGCGTTGATCGCGAAGATCACCGGCCGCAGCGCCCGCGCCAGCGTCACCAGCGGCGGCCCCAGCAGCAGCGCGCTGCGCACCGGCTCGGCCAGGGCGATGTTCTTCGGCACCATCTCGCCGAGCAGCATGTGCAGATAGGTGGCGAGGGTCAGCGCGATGACGAACGACACCACGTGCCCGGCGCCGGCCGGGACGCCGACCGCGTGGAACACCGGCTCCAGCAGATGCGCGATCGCCGGTTCGGCGACCACACCGAGCACCAGGGTGCACAGCGTGATGCCGAGCTGTGCGGCCGCCATCAGGGCGGACACGTGTTGCAGCCCCCACAGCACGCTGCGGGCGCGCCGGTCGCCGTCCTCGGCGTGCGGTTCGATCTGGGATCGGCGTACGGAGATCAGCGCGAACTCGGCGCCGACGAAGAAGGCGTTGACGACAAGGGTCGCCAGACCGATCAGCAGCTGTACGGCGACCATCACCGGCCCCTTTCCTCGTCGTGCCGGGCGCCTTCGGTGCCGGCGGTGCCGGCGGTGCCGGCGGTGCCGGCGGTGCCGGCCGTGTCGGCCGTGTCGGCCGTGTCGTCCAGGGGTGCGTGCAGCAGCACGCGCGCGGCGCGGCGTCCGCTCGCGTCGACCACGTCCAGCCGCCAGCGGCCGACCTGGAGGGTGTCGCCCTCGGCCGGGATGCGGCCGAGTTCGGTGGCGACGAGGCCGGCGAGGGTCTCGTACGGCCCCTCGGGCGGCCGCAGGCCGACGCGCGCGAGCTGGTCGATGCGGGCGGCGCCGTCCGCGGAGTACAGGGCGTGGCCGTCCTGGTCGGTGCCGGCCGGGGCGAGGTCGGGGGTCTCGTGCGGGTCGTGCTCGTCGCGGACCTCGCCGACGACCTCCTCGACGATGTCCTCCAGCGTGGCGACGCCGGCGGTGCCGCCGTACTCGTCGATGACGACGGCCATGGTCCGCTTGCCGGACAGCCGGTCCAGCAGGCGGTCCACCGTGAGCGACTCGGGCACCAGCATCGGCTCGCGCATCAGCTCGGCGACCCGCACCCGGGGACGCCGCTCGGCGGGCACGGCCAGCACGTCCTTGATGTGCGCGGTGCCCACCACGGAGTCGAGGTTGCCCCGGTAGACCGGGAACCGGGACAGGCCGGTGGCGCGGGTGGCGTTGGCGACGTCCTCGCAGGTCGCCTGGACGTCGAGGGCGACGACCTGGACGCGCGGCGTCATCACGTTCTCCGCGGTCAGGTCGGCGAGGTTCAGCGTCCGCACGAACAGCTCGGCGGTGTCCGGCTCCAGGGCGCCCTCCCGCGCGGAGTGCCGGGCGAGCGCGGCCAGCTCCTGCGGCCCGCGCGCGGAGGCCAGCTCCTCGGCGGGCTCGATGCCGAACCGGCGCACCACCCGGTTGGCCGTGTTGTTCAGGTGGGTGATGAAGGGCCGGAAGGCGCGGCTGAACCAGCGCTGGGCGTTGCCGACCGTCTTGGCCACGGCCAGCGGCGAGGAGATGGCCCAGTTCTTGGGCACGAGCTCGCCGACGACCATCAGGAACACCGTCGACAGGGCCGTGCCCAGCACGAGCGCCAGCGAGGACGCGGTGGAGCGGGACAGGCCGACCGATTCGAGGGGGCCCGCGATGAGCCGCGAGATGGACGGCTCGGCGAGCATACCGACGACCAGGTTGGTGACGGTGATGCCGAGCTGGGCGCCGGAGAGCTGGAAGGTGAGGTTGCGTACGGCCTTCAGGGCGCCGGCCGCGCCGCGTTCACCGCGCTCGGCCGCCGCCTCCAGCTCGCCGCGCTCCACCGTCGTCAGCGAGAACTCGGCGGCGACGAAGGCACCACAGGCGAGCGAGAGCAGGATCGCCACCAGCAGCAGGAGCACTTCGGTCATCGGGTCACCTCCGTCCCATGATCGGACAGGGTGGTGGACAGTGCGCGATGTCGGCTACTGGGAGGCTCGCCCATGGACGGACGCTCACACCTTTCGAAGGGAAGTGACCGCGAACGGTCGGACACGGTCCCCCAATGGTAAAGGATCGGCAAAGCGGGTCAGGGTGTGAGGGGCTTCACCCAGCGCCGCCACTTCTCCTCCGGCGCGTACCCCGCCGCGCGCCACGCATGGTGCGCCGTCTCGTTGCGGGTGAGCACCATCGCGTCCCCGCGCCGGCCCCCCAGCCGTACGAAGCGCTCCTCGGCCGCGTTGAGCAGCGCCGAGCCGATGCCGCGGCGGCGCCGCTCGGGGTGCACCGCGAGCCGGTACAGATGGCAGCGCCAGCCGTCGAAGCCGGCGATCACCGTGCCCACCAGCCCGCCGTCCAGCTCGGCCAGCAGCAGCGCCTCCGGGTCGCGCTCCACCAGCCGCGCCACCCCGGCGCGGTCGTCGCTGATGCTGGTCCCCTCGGCGGCCGCCTTCCAGAAGGCGAGCACGGCGTCGAGGTCGTCGGGCGTCGCGGCCCGTATCCGCAGGTCGGTCATCCGTTGATCACACCACGCGCGGCCCCGCCGGACGGTGAATTCCGCCATGCGGACGTCACTCGTGCGCGATCGCCGCCAGTACGTTCATCCGCGAGGCCCGCAGCGCCGGCAGCAGCGCCGCCACCACCCCGACGACCGCCGAGCCGACCACCACGGCGACGATCGTGCCCCAGGGGACCGCCAGCGCGGCCATGCCCTGCAGCGCCAGCACCTGCTGCATGCACACCCCCCACACCAGTCCGAGCCCGAGCCCCAGCACCGCGCCGAACACGGCGATGACCACCGACTCCAGCCGGATCATCCGCCGCAGCTGCCGGCGCGACAGCCCGATCGCCCGCAGCAGCCCGATCTCCCGGGTGCGCTCCACCACCGACAGCGCCAGCGTGTTGACGACCCCCAGCACCGCGATGACGATGGCCAGCCCGAGCAGGGCGTACACGAGGTACAGCAGCACGGCGATCTGGTCGTGGATCAGCTGCTTGTAGTCGGCCAGGTCCCGCACCTGCACCTGCGGATACGCCTCCAGCGTCCGCTCCAGGGCCGCGCGCAGGGCGTCGTCGTCCGTGCCCGCGCCGCCGTTGACGTAGACCGCGGAGTCCTGGCCGCCCGGTGCGTACCGGTCCAGCGTGGCGAGGGAGAAGTAGAGGCCGCCCCGGTTGCCGAAGCCCTCGGCGGTCTCCTGGTCGGTGAGCGCCCCCACGGTCAGCTCGGCGGTCCGGCCGCCGCGGAACTCCACGGGAAGCGCGCCGCCGAACCGGACGCCGTGGTCGCGCGCGAAGTCCACGTCCATCGCGAGATGCCCGCCGGCCAGCGCGCCCGCGGTGTCGCCCTGCGCGTAGGTGATGTTGGCGACCTCGTCGAGCCGCGGGTCGTAGCCGCCGGCCGTGGTGGTGACGCGGTCGCCGTCCGGCAGCGTCACGGCGACGGGGGTGAACCGCGCGCGCACGACGAGCCCGACGCCCTCCGTGTGGCGGATCTTGTCGGTGACCTCGGCCGGGAAGGGCACGAAGTTGCTGTTCTGCACGACGAAGTCGGCGCCCAGCGTCTTGTCGATCTGCTCGTCGAAGGACCGGGTCATCGACGCGCTCGCCACCGACATCCCGCCCACCAGTGCCAGGCCCACCATCAGCGCGGCCGCCGTGGCGCCGGTCCGGCGGGGGTTGCGCAGGGCGTTGCGCTGGCTCATCCGCCCGACCGGCCCGAACAGGGCGGGGAAGCCCGCGCCGAGGACCCGGATCACCGGGCGTACCAGCAGCGGGCCCGCGATCACGGTCGCCACCAGCGTCAGCACCACCCCGAGGCCCAGCAGGGACGCCGCCGTGGCCGTCCGTGACGCGGCCGCGCAGCCCGCGAGAGCCGCCGCGCCGGCCGCCCCCACGACCACGCCCACCACCGCGCGCACCTTCAGCGGCCGCCCCACCCCGGCGACCTCGGCGTCGGAGAGGGCCGCCATCGGGGAGACGGCGGCCGCGCGCCGGGCCGGGAGGTAGGCGGCGACGAAGGTGACGCCCACGCCGACGACGTACGCCACCACGGGCGTGCCCCAGCCGATCACCATCTCGGCGGCCCTGATGTGCATGCCGAGCAGGCCCATCAGCTCGATCAGCCCGACCGCGAGGCCGATCCCGGCGGCCAGCCCCAGCGTGGAGCCGACCAGTCCGAGCAGCACTGCCTCGGTGAGCACCGACCGCCGCACCTGACGCCGGTCGGCGCCGAGCGCGCGCAGCAGGCCCAGTTCGCGGGTGCGCTGGGCGATCAGCATCGAGAAGGTGTTGACGATCAGGAACACGCCCACCAGCACGGCGACACCGGCGAATCCCAGCATCACGTACTTGATGACGTCGAGGAACCCGCCCAGCTGGTCCACGTCCGACTGCGCCTGTTCCTCGGCCGTCCGCAGCTCGTAACGGTTCGCGCCGGCGCCGAGCGCGGCGGCCACCCGCTGCTTCAGCACGCTGTCGCTCACCCCTTCGACGGCGTCGACGTCGATGCCGGTGGCGGCCTTCGCGTCGCCCAGCAGCCTCGACCGGGCGGTCGGCGGGTCGAGGTAGAGCAGGGCCGAACCAGGGTTGGTGGTGGTGAAGGTGACGATGCCGACGACCTTCACGTCGAACGAGCCGGGCGCGGCGATCACGGTGAGCGTGTCGCCGATGCGGACGTCCGCGCGGTCGGCGGTCTCCGAGTCCAGCAGCGCCTGCGCGGGACCGCGCGGGGCGCGGCCCGAGGTGAGTTCCACGGGACTGCGGCCGCTGGGCTGCCAGCCGGTGCCGATGGTCGGCGCGCCGGTGGTGGGGCTCACCGACTCGTGGTCCTCGTCGGTGACGGTGATGCCGTTGACGTCGACGTCCGCGCGCGCGTCGGCCACTCCGGCCACCCGCCGTACGCGCTCGGCCAGCGCGGCCGGCAGCGTCGGGGTGAAGCCCGACGGCACGGCCTCGTCGAGCGTGTCGCCCGGACTGATCGTCACATCGGCGGCCGTGGAGGCGAAGAGCCGGTCGAACGTGCGGCTGACGGTGTCCGAGAAGATCAGGCTGCCCGCGACGAACGCGACGGACAGCACCACCGCCAGCGCGGACAGCAGCAGCCGCCCCTTGTGCGCGAGGAAGCTGCGGAGGGTCGCCTTGAGCACGGACTCAGGCCTCCCCGCCGGAGGCGCCGCCGGGAGTGCCCCCGGCGAAGAGGCGCATCCGCTCCAGCACCGCTTCCGACGTCGGCCGCTCCATCTCGTCCACGATCCGCCCGTCCGCGAGGAAGAGCACCAGGTCGGAGTGGGCGGCGGCACCCGGGTCGTGGGTCACCATCACCACGGTCTGCCCGAGGTCGTCGACCGCCTCCCGCAGAAAGCCCAGCACCTCCAGACCGGCCCGCGAGTCCAGGTTGCCGGTCGGCTCGTCGGCGAAGATCAGCTCGGGACGGGAGACCAGCGCCCGGGCGCAGGCGACGCGCTGCTGCTGGCCGCCCGACAGCTGGGCCGGCCGGTGTGCGAGCCGGGCGCGCAGCCCCAGCGTGTCGATGACCTGGTCCAGCCACGCCTGGTCCGGCTTCTGCCCGGCGATGTCCATGGGCAGGGTGATGTTCTCCAGCGCGTTCAGCGTCGGGATCAGGTTGAACGACTGGAACATGAACCCGATCCGGTCCCGGCGCAGCCGCGTCAGGTCCCGCTCGCGCAGGCCCGTGATCTCGGTGTCGCCCAGCCACACCTGCCCCGCCGAGACGGTGTCGAGCCCCGCCAGACAGTGCATCAGCGTGGACTTGCCCGACCCGGACGGCCCCATGACCGCGGTGAACCGGCCGCGCGCGACATCCACGTCCACCGCGTCCAGGGCGATCACGGCCGTCTCGCCGGAGCCGTACGCCTTGGTCAGGCCCCGGGCGCGCGCGGCGATCCCGTCGGCGGACGCCAGGCCGGGCGCGTGCTCCGCAGCAGGTGTGGACAAGGCCGCCTCCTCGCTCGGGGACATCGGGCACTCCTCGCCCGGCCGAGCCTAATGTGACCGGCGGCACACTCGGTATCCTCCTCAGGTACCTCTTGCCGGTGCTAGCACTCCGGCGCTAGCTTCGAGGTATGGCGAAGACCCAGCTGAACGTCCGCGTGGACGAGGGCACGGCCCGCGCGGCCCGCGAGCGCGCCCTGGCCCGCGGCATGAGCGTCAACCGCTACATCGAGGAGCTGGTCCGCCAGGACACCGGCGAGGTCGGCCACACCTTCGTGGAGGCCGCCGCCGACTTCATGAAGAGCTACGCGTCGGTGTTCGCCGAGGAGTTCGGCGACCCGAAGCGCGAAGACCGTCGCTGAGCCCTTGAGCCCCCTCCGCATCGACCTCGCCTGGCTGCTCATGCTCGCCGAGCAGTACACACCCGGGGACCCGCAGGTCAGCGACTGGGGCGCGCTCGTCGCCGCCGTCGCCCGCCACGAGGCCGAGATCTTCGACGTCCCCGTCTACGACAGCCCGCACGCCCGCGCCGCCGCCCTGCTCCAGCTCCTCGTCCACGTCCCGGCCCTGGAGCGCTCCAACGCCCTCTTCGCCTGCGCCGTGGCCTACGCCTACCTCGTCGCCGGCGGCCTCAAGGTCGTGACCTCACCCGAACAGGTCCGCGACCTGGCCCGCCTGGTCAAGACGGGCGAGGCCTCGGTCCACGACATCGCGGCCGAGCTGCGGCAATGGAGCACGGAGGCATAGGGCCTGTCTGACAACTCCCGTCGTCCGCCCCCTCCCGCGACGCCGACCTGATCCGGGCGACAGCCGACAGCCCTAGCCCTCCGGCCGCCAGGCCGTCCCCAGCACGCAGTACGACGTCGGAAGCACCGGGCCCTTCTCCGGCATCAGCAGGCGCCGGTACGGGCCGAGTTCGAAGCCGGCGGAGCGCAGCGCGGTCACCGGGTCGCGGGAGACGTGGCAGTTGCCGTTGACGCGGGGCCACAGCGTCAGGTCGAGGGCGCGCTGGGTGTTGGTCATGGCCCGGCCTCCGCCCCGCCCGTGTTCGAAGAAGCGCACCTCACCGCCGGGCCGCAGTACCCGCCGCACCTCGCCGAGCGCCCGCGGCACGTCCCGCACGCTGCACAGCACCAGCGACAGCACGACCGCGTCGAACGCCTCGCTCTTGACCGGCAGCGCCTCCGCCGAGCCAGGCACCACGTCCACCGGCACCCCGGCCCGCACCGCGGCGTCCACCGCGAGCCGCCGCAGGGTGCGCTCGGGTTCGATGCCGACGACCTCGGAGACGGTGCCCGGGTAGTGCGCGAAGTTCAGCCCGTTGCCCGCGCCCACCTCCAGCACCCGGCCGGACAGCCCGGCGAGCAGCCGGCCGCGGATGCGGCCCATGCCCATCCGGGTCTCGGCGGCCACACTGACCCGGGCGTAGTAGCGGGCGAACAGCGGATGGTGCACGGCATCCCGCGCCGGCTTGCCGGCAGCCGTGGAACGCAGCGGCATGGAGACCTCCTCGACGGGACGGGCCCTACGCCGATTCTGCCCCGCGCCGCCGCCGCGCAGCCACGCGCGCGTGCCTGTCTACGATCCCGCCGGCGCCGCCCACCGCGCCGTGAAGGCGTCCGCGTCCCAGGTCCCGTCCAGCCCCGGCGCGAGCCATCCCGGCGCGGCGGCCCGGAAGCGGTCCGGGGCGAGGTCGGCCGCACCGGCCGGCAGGGCGCCGAGCAGGGGAGCCGCCGCCACCTCCGGCAGGTCGGCGAGGTTGCAGCGGCAGGCGAGGTCGGCGTCCTCGGGCCAGCTGCCGATGACCACACCGGCCATGCCGAGGCCGCGGCGGCGCAGCTCACGGGCCGTCAGCTCGGTGGTGTTCAGCGTGCCCAGGCCCGCCGAGGCCACCACCAGGACCGGCGCGCCCAGCAGCTCCGCCGCGTCCGCCAGCGTGCCGCCCTCGTCGTCGAACCGCACCAGCAGCCCGCCCGCGCCCTCCACCAGCACCAGATCGTGCTCGGCGGCGAGCTTGGCGGCGGCGTCCGCGATCTCCTGGGGCCGTACCGCGGTACGCCCCGCCCGCCGCGCGGCCGTGTTCGGGGCCAGCGGCTCCGGGTAGCGGGCCAGTTCGGCCGTGGCCACCTCGCCCGCGAGCCGCGCCACCTCGTCGGCGTCCCCGCGCTCGTCCGGCCGTACGCCCGTCTGCGCGGCCTTCAGCACGGCCACCGACCGGCCGGCCGCGAGCGCCGCGGCGGCCACCGCGGCGGTCGTGACCGTCTTGCCGACCTCCGTGCCCGTGCCCGTGATCACCAGAACCGGCATGCTGTCCTTCACTCCGTTCATCCCTCGCGCGCGGCCGCGCACACGGCCCGCGCGATCCGCGCCACGTCCTCGTCCCCGGTGACGTACGGCGGCATCGTGTAGATCAGGTCCCGGAACGGGCGCAGCCACACGCCCTCGCGCACCGCGGCAGCCGTGGCCGCCGCCATGTCGACCGGGTGGTCCAGCTGGACCACACCAATCGCGCCGAGCACCCGCACGTCCCGCACCCCGGGCAGCTCCGCCGCGGGGGCGAGCCCCTCGCGCAGGCCCGCCTCGATGCGCTTGACCTCCGTGGCCCAGTCCTGTCCGAGCAGCAGGTCCAGCGAGGCGCAGGCCACCGCGGAGGCGAGCGGGTTGGCCATGAACGTCGGCCCGTGCGCCAGCACCGGCACCTCGCCCCGCGAGATCCCGTCGGCCACGCGCGGTGTGCACAGCGTCGCCGCCATGCTGAGATAACCGCCGGTCAGCGCCTTGCCCAGGCACATCACATCCGGCGTCACACCGGCGTGGTCCGCCGCGAACAGCGCGCCCGTACGCCCGAACCCGGTCGCGATCTCGTCGAACACCAGCAGCACGTCGTGCGCGTCGCACGCCTCGCGCAGCACCCGCAGATAGGCGGGGGAGTGGAAGCGCATGCCGCCCGCGCCCTGCACCACCGGCTCCACGATCACCGCGGCCAGCTCGTGCGCGTGCTCCGCGATCGCCGAGCGCAGCAGCTCGGCGTACGCCTCCTCGTAGGCGGCCGGCGGCGCGTCGACGAACACCTGCTGCGGCAGGACACCCGACCACAGCGCGTGCATCCCGCCGTCCGGGTCGCACACGGCCATCGGCTGCCAGGTGTCCCCGTGGTAGCCGCCGCGCCAGGTCAGCATCCGCCGCTTCTCCGGTCGGCCCAGCGAGCGCCAGTACTGCAGGCACATCTTCACCGCGACCTCGACCGACACCGACCCGGAGTCGCACAGGAACACATGCTCCAGGCCCTCGGGCGACATGTCGACAAGGCGCTTCGCCAGCCGTACGGCGGGCTCGTGCGTGAGCCCGCCGAACATGACGTGGCTCATCCGACCGAGCTGCTCGCCCACGGCCTCGTCGAGCACCGGGTGGCGGTAGCCGTGGATCGCCGCCCACCAGGACGACATGCCGTCGACCAGCTCGCCCGAGCCGTCCGCGAGCCGCAGCCGGACCCCGCTCGCGGACTCCACGACCAGCGGCTGCGCCTGACCGGGCATCGGGCCGTAGGGGTGCCACACATGCCGCCGGTCCAGGTCCAGCAGCTCCGGTACGCCGAGCTCAGGCATTGGGCGCGAGGTCCGTACCGGCACCGCGGCGGCGTACGGCGACCAGGTCGGGGCGCGGCTCGTTCGCCGGGGCGGCGGAGGCGGCCGTACCGCACACGCCACCGTCCGCGTGGGAGCCGCAACCGCCCGCGGCCTCGCCGCAGCCGGCGTCCTCGTGTCCACCGCAGCCCCCCGCCGCCGCGTGGGAGCCGCAGCCCCCCGCGGACGCCCGGTGCTCGGGCAGCGTCACCTCGCCTGCGCCCTCCACCTCGAAGCCGGCGTCGGCGATCATCTCCAGGTCGGCCTTGCCGGCCTGGCCCTCGCTGGTGAGGTAGTCGCCGAGGAAGATCGAGTTGGCCAGGTGCAGCGCGAGCGGCTGGAGCGTGCGCAGGTGGACCTCACGGCCGCCCGCGATACGCACCTCGACGTCCGGGCACACGAACCGGACCATCGCCAGGATGCGCAGACAGCGCTGCGGGGTGAGGTTCCACTCCTTGGCCAGCGGCGTGCCCTCGAACGGGATGAGGAAGTTCACCGGCACCGAGTCCGGGTCCAGCTCGCGCAGCGAGAACACCACGTCGACCAGGTCCTCGTCGCTCTCGCCCATACCCGCGATGAGACCCGAGCAGGCCGACAGACCCGCCGCGTGCGCCTTCTGCACGGTGTCGACGCGGTCGGCGTAGGTGTGCGTGGTCGTGATGTCCGCGTACGTCCCCTCGGACGTGTTGAGGTTGTGGTTGTAGGCGTCGGCGCCCGCCTCGCGCAGCCGCTCGGCCTGGCCGTCCGACAGCAGGCCGAGGCACGCGCACACCTCGACGTCCTCGTGCTGGTCCTTGATGGCCTTGATGGTCTCCGAGACCCGGTCCACGTCACGGTCCGTCGGACCGCGCCCGCTGGCCACCAGGCAGACCCGCTTGGCGCCGCCGGCCAGACCCGCGGCGGCCGCCTGGGACGCCTCGTCCGGCTTGAGCCACGTGTACTTGAGGATCTCGGCCTTCGACCCCAGCCGCTGGGAGCAGTAGGAGCAGTCCTCGGGGCACAGGCCCGACTTGAGGTTGACCAGGTAGTTCAGTTTCACGCGCCGCCCGAACCAGTGCCGGCGCACCTTTCCGGCCGCGGCCACGACGTCGAGCAGCTCGTCGTCCGACGTGGCCAGCACGGCGAGCGCTTCCTCGCGGGTCGGCAGCTCGCGCCGAAGCCCCTTGTCCACCAGCGTGTTCAGCAGATCCATGAGAGCCGATCCTGTCGTACGGACCCACCCGGGGCCAATGTGACTTCGCACAACGAACGGCCTTCGACGTGTGGGTATTGCCACACCGTGGGCGGGTGATCCTGCGGCTAGTGTCTGTCCGCTGCCTACAAATCCTGCGGAGGGACCCATGGCGTTCGGCTGGATCGACGAGTCGGCGGAACAGCGCCGCCGCGCCGGACTCGTACGGACGCTGCGTCCGCGCCCCGCCGAATCGCCGCTGCTGGACCTCGCAAGCAACGACTACCTGGGCCTGGCCCGTCACCCCGAGGTCGTCGCCGGGGCGCAGGAGTCCGCCGCGCTGTGGGGCGGCGGCGCGACCGGCTCCCGTCTGGTCACCGGCACCACGGAACTGCACACCGCGCTGGAGCGCGAGCTGGCCGGCTTCTGCGGCTTCGAGGCGGCCCTGGTCTTCTCCTCCGGGTACGCCGCCAACCTCGCGGCGGTCACCGCGCTGGCCCCGCACGGCTCGCTGATCGTCTCCGACGCGGGCAACCACGCCTCGCTCATCGACGGCTGCCGGCTGGCCCGGGGCACCACCCAGGTCGTCGGCCACGCCGACCCTGACGCCGTCCGCAAGGCCCTGGGCACCCACGACGGCCCCGCGGTCGCGGTGTCCGACACGGTCTTCTCCGTCGACGGCGACGCGGCCCCGCTGGCCGCCCTCGCCGAGGCCTGCCGCGAGCACGGCGCGGGCCTGGTCGTCGACGACGCGCACGGCCTGGGCGTCCTCGGTGACGGCGGGCGCGGCGCGCCGCACGCGGCCGGTCTCGCGGGCGCCGAGGACGTCGTCGTGACGGTGACCCTGTCGAAGTCGCTGGGCAGCCAGGGCGGCGCGGTCCTGGGCCCCGCGCGGGTGATCGAGCACCTGGTCAACGCTGCCCGGACGTTCATCTTCGACACCGGCCTCGCCCCGGCGGCGGCGGGCGCTGCGCTCGCCGCCCTGGAGCTGCTGCGCCGCGAGCCCGAGCGGGCGGCGCGGGCGCGGCAGGTGGCGAGGGAGCTGTACGAGCGGCTGACGGCGGCCGGCCATGAGGCGGTGCGGCCGGACGCGGCCGTGGTGTCGGTGCGCGCTCCGTCCCCGGAGCAGGCCGTGCGGTGGGCGGCGGACTGCCGCGCCGCGGGGGTGGCCGTGGGCTGCTTCCGGCCGCCGTCCGTGCCGGACGGCATCTCCCGGCTGCGGCTGACCGCCCGCGCGGACCTCTCCGGGGAACAGATCGAACGCGCTGTGCGGGTGATCGGTGAGACGCGACCGTGAGTCGGCGAAGCACGGCCGTGTTCCGGAACCGATCCCTTTTCGGAAGAGGACGATCCTGGGTCGCCCTCAGTGGAATGCGGCCGTGAAACCGGCCCAGCTCTCGGGGGAGAAGAGCAGCGCGGGTCCTTCCGGCCTCTTGGAGTCGCGCACGGCGAGACGGCCCGACCAGCGGGCCGTCTCCACGCAGTTGTTGGCTCCGGTGCTGTAGCTGCTGCGCAGCCACTTCGCGCTGTGCAGTCGGGTACTGGAGGGGACGTTCCGAGGCAGTGCAGACATGGTGCCTCCTTATGCGCCGTCAACTGTCCCGGCGATGTGATCCAGCGAGTCCTCGGGTGAAAGGGCGTGCGCCTGAAGGGTGTTGAAGGCCTCGGTGTAGGCCTCCAGGTCTTCTTTCCGTTCGAGGTAGAGGCTACTCGTCATGTGGTCGAGAACAACCACGTCCAGATCAGAAGTGCGCGGAAATGAGAAGATAACGAAAGGCCCGGTGATGCCGATATGCGCCCCGGCGGAGAACGGCAGCACCTGGATACGGACCTGCGGCAGCCGCGCCGCCTCAAGCAGCCGCCGCCGCTGGCCCTCCATCACCTCGGGCCCGCCGACCTCCCTGCGCAGCACGGCCTCGTCCAGCACGGCGCTCAGTCTGAGCGGGGGCTGCGCCCGCAGCACCTCCTGGCGGGCGAGCCGCACCTGCACCAGCGCGTCCACGCGCTCGTCCGGCTCGTCGGCCAGGCCGGCCACCGCGGCCCGGGTCACCGCGCGGGCGTACTCGGGGGTCTGCAGCAGCCCGGGCACCACCGAGGTCTCCAGTGTGCGCATCGCGCTGGCCTGCGACTCCAGGCTGATGAAGTCCCGGTAGGCGGGTGGCAGCACCCCGCGGTAGGCGTGCCACCAGTGGTGCCGGCCGATCCCGTCGTCGGAGCCCGCCAACATCATCAGCAGCTCGCGCAGTTCGGGATCCGAGACACCGTAGGCGTCCAGCAGTAACCGTACGTCCGACGGTTTCACGCCACTCGCGCCCGTCTCGATCCGGCTCACCTTCGACTGATGCCAGTCCACCAGCCGGGCCGCCTCGCCGCTGGTGAGTCCCGTGCGGGCGCGTAGCGCACGCAGCTCCGCGCCGAGTTTTCGGCGGCGCACCGCCGGTCCGTGCTGCATGGGCCCCTCCCTGCTCCTCAAGGGCCGCCCAAATACGCTCTGCCGTCGCAGAGTTCACCGCTTCGAGCGACAGATATATGCATATCTTGGTGGATCGCCACCGTTACCGGCGTACTGGTGGCAGTCTGGCGAACGAAACACCGGTCCGGGACCGTACTCGAACCATCCGATGCATGTCGGACCGCGATCCCGTGGGAAAGGGACGACGTCGCCATGGCAGACCACCTGGAAGCATCCGTCACTCTGCCGAGCGATCCCGCCTCGGTCTCCGCGGCCCGCGCCTTCGTCGTCGGCACCCTCGGGGAGTGGGGTCTGCCGGCGGACACGGACGGCGCCGACACCGTCCGGCTGATCGTCTCCGAACTGGCCACCAACGCCGTACAGCACACCTTCGGGCAGTCACCCACCTTCACGGTGGAAGTGCGTCTGGAGCGCGACGAACAGCTGCGCATCGGGGTCACCGACAGTCATCCGCGGTTCCCGAAGCGACTGCCGGCCGCGGTGCAGCAGGACAACGGCCGCGGCATGGTGATCATCCGCTGTCTCACGGCGGAGTGCGGCGGCCGGCTGCGCGTCAGACCCACCCGTGAGGGCGGGAAGACCGTCCTCATCGAGCTCCCCTGGACCGTCCCGGCCCGGCCGGTGACCACAGCGGGCCAGCAGGAGCCGTGAGCCCCCGAGAGCGCGCACCAGCGCCGCTCGGGGGCCCAGGAGAGCCGGTCCCGGGCGCCGACGGCCGGTCAGGAGGCCTCGGCGCCCGGGACCGGGTCAGCTGACGCGGCCGTACCAGACGCTGCTCGTCCAGATCTTCTGCAGCCTGACCACGTCGCCCGTCTTCGGCGCGTGCCAGATCCGGCCCTTCCCGGCGTAGATGCCCACGTGGTAGACGTTCGAGCCCGAATGGAAGAACACCAGGTCCCCCGCCCTGCGGCTCTTGGCGGAGATGTGCCGGGTCTTGTTGTACTGCTGGGCGGCCGTACGCGGCAGGGACTTGCCCGCCTTCTTGAACGAGTAGAGCGTGAGCCCGGAGCAGTCGAACCGGTACGGACCCGTGGCGCCGTACTTGTAGGGCGAACCCTTCTTCGAGGCCGCCACCTGCAGGGCCTTCGTCGCGGGCGTGGCGGCCTGGGCCTCGGCGGCGACACCGGGCACCACCAGGGAGCCGCCCACGGCGGCGAGGGTCAGGGCCGAGGCCGTACCGGCACGGGCCATGAGAGACGGGACACGATTCTGCGCGGTCATGCGCAACCCTTCGTCAGCCGCCTGTGAAGGATGACCTGTCGGATTCGGGCTGGCGAAGTGGCCCGGCCGCCCGAAGGCGGCTTCACCCCAAGGACCGCTCGGACAACTGCTCTCCGGCGGACCGTCGTGCTTGGGTCCTCCACTCCTGCCGATCCACTCCTGTCGACCGGTCATCCGGGCGGCGGCAGGACTCGGCGTCCGCCCGGATCGCCCCGCCGCGGTGGCGGGGGCTTGTCGTCAGAC
The DNA here is from genome assembly GCF_044545925.1 of Streptomyces sp. NPDC053367. NCBI lineage: Bacteria > Bacillati > Actinomycetota > Actinomycetes > Kitasatosporales > Streptomycetaceae > Streptomyces > Streptomyces sp. NPDC053367. Next base: position 135,274 of record NZ_JBITYN010000004.1, read on the forward strand.
AGGGATCTTCACTCACAACTGTCCGAAATACCCAGTGGAACCGGGGATTTGTGTTGTTACTCACCACTCGCCCGTTCGGGTGGACAGCTTGATCGACAAGCGTCCGTCAAGACCGCCGAAAGCCCCCGGACCAGGGACGGAACGCATTGCTCCGCGGTGAAGGCGCGCGCACCGCGCAACCGTTGGGGCCCCGAGATAGGACAACCGTCTACTCCGAAAGGGGGTACGTCATCTGGTCCGTTTAACAGCGGCTCCGCGCGCTCAGCCGTCGGAGCGCGACGGCAGCGCCACCCGCGCGGTGCGGCGCTCGCCGTCCAGGACGCGCAACGCCCGCGCCAGCGTCGGCGCGTGCAGCTCCGACTCACCCCGTTGGTGCATCAGGGCGAGTGCGTCGCGCAGTTCGGCGGCCTTGCGCACCAGCGCCTGGGCGGCCCGCAGTCCGCCGTACGTGTCGCCGTGGTGCGCGGGGTTGATCCGGCCCAGCAGGTCGACCGTCTCCAGGTAACGGTCGATCAGCTCTCCCTCCGCGCGCGTCAGCGCGGGCAGCGGCGGCAGTTCGGGTGGCAGCACCGGCGCCTCACTCCCCGTCCGGCGGGGCGAGGGCAGCCGCGCGGGCGGGCACGATCCGGTCCACCAGGCCGTACTCCAGCGCCTCCTGGGCGGTGAGGACGCGGTCGTGCTCGATGTCCGCGCGCACCTGCTCCCGGCGGCGCCCGGTGTGCCGGGCCGGCATCTCCTCCAGCCCGGCCCGCGTCCGCGGCAATTCCCGGGCCCGGCCCGCCGGATCGCCGGCCTGTCCCTCCACCGGCTCGCCGAGGGCGGGCTGGCGCAGCGTGATCCGCGCACCCGGCAGCGCCAGCCGCCTTCCCGGCGTACCCGCAGCGAGCAGCACCGCCGCGGCCGTACCGGCCTGCCCCAGGCAGACCGCCTCCACGTCGCAGCCGACGGAGCGCATCGTGTCGTGGACCGCCGTCATGGCGCTGTACGAGCCGCCCGGCGAGTACAGGTGGAGCGAGATGTCCCGGTCGGGGTCCCTGTGCTCCAGATACATGAACTGCGCCGTCACGTCGTTCGCCGACGTGTCGTCGACGCGTGTGCCCAGCAGGACGATCCGTTCCTCCCGCAGCTTCGTGTACGGGTCCCCGGTCCCCGGCCCGGAACCGGTGCGCTCGGCGGGCAGGACATGGCGCGCGGACGGTGGGCTCATGACTCACGCCTCCTTCCGGATCCCCGACGGAGGGGCTCCGTGAAAAATGTACAGGACGTACATGACGTAATGTGGGGAGCATGGCCTACGAGATTCCGGTGACGCAAGCCCGCGCTGAGCTCGCCGACCTCATCAACCGCGTCGTGTACGGCGGCGAGCGCGTCGTCGTCACCCGGCACGGCAAGCCCCTGGTCGCCCTGGTCTCCGCCGCCGACCTGGAGCGACTCGACGCACTGGACGCCCCCGCCGAGGAGCAGGTGGTCAGCGCCGTCTCCGCGGTCCGCGAGGTCGCGTCCGCTCCGCGCGAACACCACCGCTTGGGCATCGCGGCGGAACGCCGGGGGCCGAGCGCGTCGTAGAAGTCTCCCCACGCCGAGTCGCCCGCGCCGGCCCGCGCCGAGGCCCCCCGCGCCTGACACGGGCCCGCCGACCCCTCCGCCCCGCTACGGCGTGAGGGCGGGCTCCCGCTCCGGTGTCGGCCCGGTCGCGCGGGGCCGGCTGATGGCGGGGCCCAGCAGGACGGCACCGAGGCCGACGACCACCCACCACGTCAGCGTCAGGGCGGGTCCGGTCGCGGCGGCGCCGTCGAAGTACGACACCGAGCGGATCAGCGTCGTCCCCGCGCCCGGCGGCAGCCACTGACCGAGGGCCCCGGCCGGCTCCGGCAGCATCTGCGGGGCCGAGGCCGCCGCGGAGAACGGATTGCCCAGCAGCATCACCAGGCCGGCCATGACGCCGATCCCGGCCGGGCCGATCAGCGCCGCGAGGCCGGCGACCGCGGAGCCGACCGCCAGCGCGGCCAGCCCCAGGGCGCCGGCCTCCGCCCACCAGTCGCCGGTGAGCACGCCCAGCCAGCTGTGCGCGAGGGCGGCCGCGACCACGCCGACCAGGGCCGCCGCGCCCATCAGGCCGGCCGCCGCGCGCACGCCCCGCAAGCCGCTCAGCGTGACCAGGGCACCCATCGCGATCCCGGCCAGGGCCAGCGGCAGCACGCTCGCGGTCAGTGCCGCCCCGCGCGGGTCCCGCTCCGGCGCGGCGGCCACGTCGACCACGCGCGGCCCGGCCCCGGCCGGGGCCTGCTCGGCCACCGCCTGCCGGAGCAGCTGGGCCACCAGCGGGCTCGCGGCGGAGGCGGTGAGCAGCTCGGGGCCGCGCTCGCCCACCACGACCGCGCCGTAGACGGACCGGTCCTCGATCGCCCGGCGGGCCGCGTCCGCGTCGGCGTACCGGTGGACGTCGAAGGCGCCCTCGTGTGCCTCCAGGCGCCGCTCCACCTGCGCGGTGGCGGCGGTGGGGCCGGCCACACCGATCGGGAGGCCGCGCGGCGCGGTCCGGGCGGCCGGCCAGGCGAAGGCCCACAGGGCGAGGGCCGCGAGGAGCGGGACGAGGACGACGACCGCGAGGAGTCGGCGGGACGCGGGCGACGGTGCTGGGGTGGACATGGGCTCTCCGGCCTCTCGGATCGAGAAGAAGGGGCGTTCGTCAGAAGGTCAAGGAAGGGCGCCAAAAAGAAGGATCGTTCGTTTTACCGCGTCTCCAAGCTGCTCCTCCGTGTCCCTCCTTGTCAAGAAGGAACGTTCGTTTTAGGTTGCGGTCATGGCTCGCGTATCCCAGGAACACCTCGACGCCCGGCGCCGGCAGATCCTCGACGGCGCCGCGCTGTGCTTCGCCCGCAACGGCTTCCACGCCACGTCCATGCAGGACGTGCTGAAGGAGGCCGAGCTGTCCGCCGGGGCCGTCTACCGCTACTTCAGCGGCAAGGAGGAGCTGATCGCCGCGATCGTCTCCGAGGTGCTGGGCGAGGTCCGCGAGGCCTTCGAGACGGCCGCCGAGCAGACCCCGCCCCCGCCGCCGGACCGCCTCGTGGCCGCCGTCCTCAGCCGCACCCTCGCCCTGCGCGAGAACCTCACGGTCGACGGACAACCCGCCTTCCCGCGCCTGGTCGTCCAGGTCTGGTCGGAGATCCCGCGCAACGACGGCCTCGCCGAGGTCCTGCGCGAGGGCTACGGCTCGGTGCGCGAGGCCTGGGCGCGGATCGTGCGGGTCTACCAGGGGTCCGGGCGCATGCGCTCGGACATCGAGCCCGACCATGTCGCTCGTACGATGATCGCCGCCGTGCTCGGATTCATCGCCCAGCAGGCGCTGTTCGGCCCCGCCCCGGTCGACGTCCTGCGCGACGGACTGCGCGCGCTGATGAGCATGACGGACGCGGAGCCGGACGCCGCCGGGTCACAGGTTGGTTAACGTCCCCGAAACGCGGCCCAACTAGCCTGCCCCACCACGCCACCAGGGACTTTGCTGGACGGCGGCGACATCGCGGACCCCGCACGGTCCGGAACGAGGATGTGAGGTGGGACGTGCAACTGACCCCGCACGAGCAGGAGAGGCTGCTGATCCATGTGGCGGCCGACGTCGCCGGGAAGCGCCGGGCCCGCGGGCTCAGACTCAACCACCCCGAAGCCGTCGCCCTGATCACCTCGCACATCCTCGAAGGCGCCCGGGACGGCCGTACGGTCGCCGAGCTGATGGCCTCCGGGCGCCGGCTGCTCACCCGGGACGACGTCATGGACGGCGTCCCGGAGATGATCCACGACGTGCAGGTCGAGGCCACTTTCCCGGACGGCACCAAACTCGTCACCGTCCACGACCCGATCGTGTGAGGGGGCGGCGATGATTCCCGGCGAGATCCTGTTCGCGGACGAGCCGATCGTCTGCAACGAGGGCCGCGAGGTCACCCGCCTGACCGTCCTCAACGCCGCTGACCGGCCCGTCCAGGTCGGCTCCCACTACCACTTCGCCGAAGCCAACCCGGGCCTGGCCTTCGACCGCGCCGCCGCCCGCGGCAAGCGGCTGAACGTCCCCGCGGGGACGGCCGTACGCTTCGAGCCCGGCATCCCCGTCGAGATCGAACTCGTCCCGCTGGCCGGTGCCCGCGTGGTGCCCGGGCTGCGCGGGGAGACCGGAGGTGCCCTCGATGCCTGAGATCTCCCGCGCCGCTTACGCGGACCTGTTCGGGCCGACGACCGGCGACCGCATCCGGCTCGCCGACACCGATCTGCTGATCGAGGTCGAGGAGGACCGCAGCGGAGGGCCCGGACGCTCCGGCGACGAGGCCGTGTTCGGCGGCGGCAAGGTCATCCGCGAGTCCATGGGGCAGGCCCGTGCCACGCGCGCGGACGGCACTCCGGACACCGTCGTCACCGGCGCGGTGATCGTCGACCACTGGGGTGTGATCAAGGCGGACGTCGGCATCCGCGACGGCCGCATCACCGGCATCGGCAAGGCCGGCAACCCCGACACCATGGACGGCGTGCACCCGGATCTGGTCATCGGGCCGGAGACCGAGGTCATCGCCGGCAACGGCCGCATCCTGACGGCCGGCGCGATCGACGCGCACGTCCACTTCATCTGCCCGCAGATCGCCGACGAGGCACTGGCGTCCGGCATCACCACGCTGGTCGGCGGCGGCACCGGACCGGCCGAGGGCTCGAAGGCCACCACCGTGACACCCGGCCCCTGGCATCTGGCCCGGATGCTGGAGGCGATGGAGGCCCACCCTCTCAACATCGGCTTTCTCGGCAAGGGCAACACGGTCTCCCACGAGGCGATGCTCTCCCAGATCCGCGGCGGCGCCCTCGGGCTGAAGCTGCACGAGGACTGGGGATCCACCCCGGCCGTCATCGACGCGGCGCTGACCGTCGCCGACCGCACCGGCATCCAGGTCGCCATCCACACGGACACGCTGAACGAGGCGGGCTTCGTCGGCGACACCCTCGCCGCGATCGCCGGACGCGGCATCCACGCGTACCACACCGAGGGCGCCGGCGGCGGACACGCGCCCGACATCATGACGGTCGTCTCCGAGCCGCATGTGCTGCCCAGCTCCACCAACCCGACCCGGCCGTTCACCGTCAACACCGCCGAGGAACACCTCGACATGCTGATGGTCTGCCACCACCTCAACCCGGCCGTCCCCGAGGACCTCGCCTTCGCCGAGTCCCGCATCCGGCCCTCGACCATCGGCGCCGAGGACATCCTGCACGACCTGGGCGCCATCTCGATCATCTCCTCCGACTCCCAGGCCATGGGCCGCGTCGGCGAGGTGATCATGCGCACCTGGCAGACCGCGCACGTGATGAAGCGGCGGCGGGGAGCGCTGCCGGGGGACGGGCGCGCCGACAACCGCCGTGTCCGCCGCTATGTCGCCAAGTACACGATCAACCCGGCCCTCGCCCAGGGCCTCGCGCGGGAGATCGGGTCGGTGGAGAGCGGCAAGCTCGCCGATCTCGTGCTGTGGGAACCGGCGTTCTTCGGCGTCAAGCCGCACCTCGTCCTCAAGGGCGGCCAGATCGCCTATGCGCAGATGGGCGACGCCAACGCCTCCATCCCCACCCCGCAGCCCGTCCTGCCGCGCCCGATGTACGGCGCGATCGGCCGCGCCCCCGCGTCCAACTCGGTCAACTTCGTCGCACCCCTGGCCGTCGAGGACGGGCTGCCCGAACGGCTCGCGCTCGGCAAGCGGTTCGTGGCCATCGAGTCGACCCGCTCGGTCACCAAGGCGGACATGCGGGAGAACGACGCCCGGCCACGCGTCGACATCGACCCCGACAGCTTCGCCGTGCACATCGACGGCGAACTCGTCGAGGCGACCCCCGCGGCCGAACTGCCCATGGCCCAGCGCTACTTCCTCTTCTGATGTCCAGGGCAGCGCTACTGGTCCTGGCCGACGGCCGCTTCCCCGCCGGAGGGCACGCCCACTCCGGCGGGGCCGAGGCGGCCGTCAAGGCCGGGCGGATCACCGACGCCGCGAGCCTGGAGGCCTTCTGCCGGGGGCGGTTGCACACGGCCGGACTGGTGTCGGCCGCGCTCGCCGCGTCGGCCGCGCTGGGGGTGGACGCGGCGGAGCTGGACACCGCCGCCGACGCCCGCACCCCGTCGCCCGCGTTGCGGGGCGCCGCACGGAAGCTGGGGCGGCAGCTGCTGCGGGCCGGGCGTGCCACGTGGCCGTCGGCCGAACTCGACGCCCTGGCAGGGCGGTTCCCCAAGGGCGCGCACCAGCCTGTCGTGCTCGGGGCCGTCGCCCGTGCGGCCGGGCTCGACGCGGCCGACGCGGCGTACTGCGCGGCGTACGAGGGGGTGAGCGGGGCGGCGACCGCTGTGGTGCGGCTGCTCGGGCTCGACCCCTTCGAAGCGACGGCCGTGCTCGCGCGGCTGGCCCCGGAGCTGGATCGCGTCGCGGACCGGGCGGTGGAGGGGGCCCGGCGGGTGGCCGAGCAGGGAGTCGACGCGCTGCCCGCGGCGTCCGCGCCGCTGCTGGAGATCTCGGCGGAGGTGCACGCGGGGTGGCCTGTGCGGCTGTTCGCGTCCTGACTTTCTCGCCCCCGCCGCCCCTTCCCGTCCGTCCCCGGGGGCTTCGCCCCCGGACCCCCCATCCGCCTGAACGGCCTCGTCCTCGAACGCCGGACGGGCTGAGATCGGAGCCCTGTTTCATGCACCTCGACCACTCCCACCACGGCCCCGCCGCACTCAGTGCCGACGCCCGTCGGCCCGACGGCTCGCGCCGGGCCCTGCGGATCGGGCTGGGAGGGCCCGTCGGATCCGGCAAGACCGCGACCGTCGCCGCCTTGTGCCGGGCGCTGCGGGAGGAGTTGTCGCTCGCCGTCGTCACCAACGACATCTACACGCGCGAGGACGCCGAGTTCCTGCTCCGCGAGGCCGTGCTGCCGCCGGAGCGGATCGCCGCCGTGGAGACCGGGGCATGTCCGCACACCGCGATCAGGGACGACATCTCCGCGAACCTGGAGGCGGTGGAGGACCTGGAGGAGGAGGTGGGACCGCTCGATCTGATCCTGGTCGAGTCCGGGGGCGACAACCTCACCGCCACCTTCTCCAAGGGCCTGGTGGACGCGCAGATCTTCGTGATCGACGTGGCCGGCGGGGACGACATCCCGCGCAAGGGCGGCCCCGGAGTGACCACGGCCGACCTGCTGGTCGTCAACAAGACCGACCTCGCGCCGTACGTCGGCTCGGACCTGGAGCGGATGGCCGCCGACGCCAAGGCGCAGCGCGCCGAACTGCCGGTCGTCCTCCAGTCGCTGCGCGGCGGCGGGGCGGGGGTCGGCGAGGTCGCCGCATGGGTGCGGGCGCAGCTCGCCGCGTGGCGGGCCCGCCCGTGAGCGGGGTACGCGCCACCGCACGGATGGCCGCTCGCGCCGACGGACGGGGCGGTACGGCCCTGCCCGTGCTGGAGAGCGAGGGGCCGCTGGCGCTGCGCCGGACCCGGGGGAGCGGCAGTGAGGCCCGTGTGCTCATCGTCGGCGCCATGAGCGGTCCCCTCGGCGGAGACCGGCTCGCGGTGCACGCGGACGTCGCCGCGGGCGCCCGGCTGCACGTCGGCTCGGCCGCCGCCACCCTCGCGCTGCCCGGACAGGCCAAGGGCGAGGCGCGTCACGACGTACGGCTCGACGTCGCCGACGGCGGTGAACTGCACTGGCTGCCCGAGCAGTTGATCTCAGCACGCGGCAGCGACCTGTACGTCACCACCCGTGCCGACCTCGCGCCCACGGCCCGCCTCGTGCTGCGCGAGGAGCAGGTGCTCGGGCGGGCGGGGGAGGAACCCGGGCGGCTCGGCAGCCGTCTCACCGTGCGGGTCGCCGGGCGTACCGTGCTCGACCAGGAACTGTCCTGCGGGCCCGGGGCGCCGGGCGGCTGGGACGGCCCCGCCGTGCTCGGCGGACACCGCGCGGTCGGCCAACTCCTGGTCGTGCGGCCGGAGTACGGTACCTGTCCGGTGCCTGCCGCGGTCCTCGGGGAGGGGGCCGTGCTGATGCCGCTCGCCGGGCCCGCCGTTCTCGTCGGCGCCGTCGCGTCCGACGCGCTGCGACTGCGGCGGACGCTGGACCGGGCTTTGACGCTGCTCGAAGACGGTCACCGCTGACCGGAAACGCCGCTCCGGTTATCGGATTGGCAAAGAAGACCGGCCGCCCCTGTTGTCAGGGACCTCTCAGCCGACAGGATCGCCCGTACTTGTCTCGAAACAATGTACGGGGAGGCTTACTTGACCGGTATGAGAGTGAAGAAGCGCACGGCCGCCATAGGTTCGGCCGGCACGCTGATCGCCGCCACGCTGCTCGCCGGGGCGGTGACCGCGCCCACGGCCAGCGCGAACACGGACTCCGGCCGCCACCGCGGCTACAGCGAGGCGCAGGGCACCGCGATCGCCGCGGCCCGCGCCGCCAAGGCGGGCATCGACTGGCAGGACTGCCCCGCCGAGTGGGGCCTCGAGAAGCCCATCCAGTGCGGCTGGGTCACCGTGCCGCTCGACTACACCAAGCCCTACGGCAAGCAGATCAAGCTCGCCGTGGACCACATCGGCAACACCGGCACCCCCGAGGAGCGCCAGGGCGCCCTCCTCTACAACCCCGGCGGCCCCGGCGGCTCCGGCCTGCGCTTCCCGCGCCGTGTCGTCACCAAGTCGCCCGTGTGGGCGAAGGCCGCCAAGGCCTACGACTTCGTCGGCTTCGACCCGCGCGGTGTCGGCAAGTCCACGCCGATCTCCTGCGTCGACCCGCAGGAGTTCGTCAAGGCGCCCAAGCTCGACCCGGTGCCCGACACCGAGGCCGACAAGCTGGCCCAGCGCAAGCTCGCCCGCGAGTACGCCGAGGGCTGCTACGAGCGCAGCGGCGAGATGCTGCCGCACATGACCACGCCGAACACCGCGCGCGACCTCGACGTGATCCGCGCCGCCCTCGGCGAGAAGAAGCTGAACTTCCTCGGCGTCTCGTACGGCACCTACCTGGGCGCCGTCTACGGCACCCTGTTCCCGACCCATGTGCGCCGCATGGTCGTCGACAGCGTGGTCAACCCCTCCCGGGAGAAGATCTGGTACCAGGCCAACCTGGACCAGGACGTCGCCTTCGAGGGCCGCTGGAAGGACTGGCAGGACTGGGTTGCCGCGAACGACGCCGCGTTCCACCTCGGCACCACCCGCGACGCCGTCCAGGCCAAGTGGCTCGAACTGCGCGCCACCGCCAAGAAGAGCCCGATCGGCGGGGTCGTCGGCCCGGCCGAGCTGATCTCCTTCTTCCAGAGCGCCCCGTACTACGACTCCTCGTGGGTGCCGGTCGCCACCGTCTTCAGCAAGTACGTCGCCGGTGACACCCAGGCCCTCGTCGACGCCGCCGCGCCCGACCTGTCCGACACCGCCGGCAACGCCGCGTCGGAGAACGGCAACGCCGTCTACACGGCCGTCGAGTGCGCCGACGCCAAGTGGCCCACCAGCTGGAAGAGGTGGAACCGCGACAACACGCTGCTGCACCGCGACCACCCGTTCATGACCTGGGCCAACGCCTGGATGAACCTGCCGTGCGCCACCTGGCCGGTCAAGCAGCAGACTCCGGTCGAGGTGCGTTCGCACAAGGGCCTGCCGCCGGTGCTGATCGTGCAGTCGGAGCGGGACGCGGCCACGCCGTACGAGGGGGCCGTGTCGCTGCACGCGCGGTTCAAGGGGTCGCGGCTCATCACCGAGAAGAACGCGGGCTCGCACGGTGTGACCAGCCTGGTCAACCCGTGCATCAACGAGCGGGTGGACGCCTACCTGCTGAACGGTTCGCTGGACTCCGCCGACGTCACCTGTGAGCCGCACGCGGTTCCCAAGCCGTGACGCGCTCCTGGGGCGCTGTCCTCAGCCAGGTGTCCTCCGCCGAGTAGTCGAAGAGGTCGCCGTACGCCGCGTACATCTTCGGATACACCTCGCGCCAGTCGCCGAGGGACAGCCGGCGGGTGATCCAGTCGATGGTCTCCGGGAGGGTGTCGGCGTACGCGGCCACCGGGCGGTAGCCCAGCTCGCGTTCGGCGGCCGACATGTCGCAGACGACCGGCGCCGGTACCGACCAGGGCGTGTCGCCCACGGTCGGTGCCGGCGGCGGGCCGTCGACGAGGACGTTCTCGGCGTCGGCGCCCATCACGGCGTCGACGGCGGCCGCGATCTCGACGACCGTAGGGGCCTCGGCGTCCGCGGCGTTCAGCACGCGCGAGCCGGGGCGGGCCGCCGCCAGGCGGATCAGCTCGGCCAGGGTGTGGACGCCGACCGGGTGGAAGCGGCTGCGGCCGCCGTAGGCGATGACCCGCCTGCGGCGGCCGTCCAGGTTCCGCTTGACGAAGTACAGCTCGCGCGGGGTGCGGCAGTGCGGGCCGTGCACCGCGCCGGCGCGCAGCAGCGTGGCCGGCAACCGCTCGCCCGCGGCGAGGAGTTCCTGCTCGACCGCCACCTTCGCCGTGCTGTACGTGGCGTCGCCGGCGGCGACCGTGGTCTGGGTCTCCGGCAGGGGCAGCGGGTAGTGCGGGAAGCCGTCAGGCTCGGACTGGGTGTCGAAGCCGCGCCCCTTGTCGTCCTGGTAGACGGCGACGCTGGAGATCACCACCGCCGAACCGATCCGGTCGGCCAGCCGGGTCAGCTGCCGGGCATGGTGTGCCCTGAAGGCGACCATGTCGACCACGAGGTCGCAGCCGTCGCCCAGCACCGACTCCAGCGCCCGGTCGTCCTCCCGGTCCAGGCGCACGGCCCGTACGTCGCCGGGCCAGTCCTCGTCACGGCCGCCGCCGCGCGAGGCGGCCGTCACCTCCCAGCCGTCACGCGCCAGTGCCGCCACCGCCGGGCGGCCGATCTGTCCCGTCGCCCCGATCACCACAGCTCGTCCCATGGAGCGACCGTAGGCGCACAACGGCCTTGTCACCCAGGGGATCTGCTGAGGGCAGAGGGCCGGTCAGGTCAGCGGATCCGCGGGAACCTGCGCTCCTTCGCGGCGGCGTCCTCGGCCTTGGCGACGGCCGCGTACGTGTCGACGTACTCCTGCTCGGACAGCGAGAGGATGGCGTACATGATCTCGTCGGTGACGGCGCGCAGGACCGTCTTCTCGTTCTCCATGCCGGCGTAGCGGGAGAAGTCCAGGGGCGCGCCGAACCGGATGGTCACCGGGCGGATCCGCGGAACGACCTTCCCGGGCGGCTGGGCCTCGAAGGTGCCGATCATGGCGCAGGGGATCACCGGGACGCCCGCCTTGAGGGCCATGACGGCGACGCCGACCTTGCCCTTGTACAGGCGCCCGTCGTGCGAGCGGGTGCCCTCGGGGTAGATGCCGAGCAGCTCGCCCTTGGACAGCACCCCGAGGCCCTCGCGGATGGCGGCCTGGCCGGCCTCCTTGCCGGAGCGGTCCACCGGGATCTGGCCCGCGCTGCGGAAGAAGTAAGCGGTCAGCCGGCCCTTGAGGCCGGGTCCGGTGAAGTACTCGGCCTTCGCCAGGAAGGTGATGCGGCGCTTGAGCACGGCCGGCATCAGGAAGTGGTCGGAGAAGGACAGGTGGTTGCCGGCGACGATGGCCGCGCCCGAGTCCGGGATGTGCTCCAGACCCTCGATGCGCGGCCGGAAGACCACCCTGAGCAGCGGTCCCAGCAGCACGTACTTGAGCACGTAGTAGAACAAGGGGTCGCTCCTCACTCCGGTGACTCGCCACAACCGCCACGTTCTCGCAGCTCAACAACGGTTCAGTGTAGGCGCGGGCGCCCCCGGCCGGAACACGACGTGACGGCCGGAGGCTCCCCGGGTGGGATCAGGCTCCCTGCACCAGCACCTTCTCCAGCGAGCCGAGCGCCGAGCGCAGTTCGTCGGCCGTGACGGTCAGCGGCGGCGCCAGCCGGATCGTGGAGCCGTGGGTGTCCTTCGCCAGGACGCCCTCGCGCATCAGGCGCTCGCTGATCTCCCGGCCGCTGCCGATGGCCGGGTCGACGTCCACGCCCGCCCACAGGCCGCGCGCGCGGAAGCCGACCACGCCCCGGCCGGCCAGCCCGGCCAGGCCCTCGCGCAGGACCACGCCCAGCTCGGCCGCCCGCGCCTGGAACTCGCCGGTCTCCAGCAGCTCGACCACGGCCGTGCCGACCGCGGCGGCGAGGGGGTTGCCGCCGAACGTGGAGCCGTGCTCGCCCGGCTTCAGCAGCCCGAGCACCTCGCGGGTGCCGACCACCGCGGACACCGGCACGATGCCGCCGCCCAGCGCCTTGCCCAGCAGCACCAGGTCCGGGACGACGCCCTCGTGCTCGACGGCGAGGGTGCGGCCGGTGCGGCCGAGCCCCGACTGGATCTCGTCCGCGATGAACAGGCAGCCCTTGCGCCGGGTCAGTTCGCGCAGCCCGGCCAGGTAGCCGTCGTCGGGGACGATGACGCCGGCCTCGCCCTGGATCGGCTCGATCAGCACGGCCGCGGTCGTCTCGTCGATCGCCGCCTCCATCGCCGCCAGGTCGTTGTAGGGCACGATCCGGAAGCCGGGCGCGAACGGGCCGAACCCGGCACGGGCCGTCTCGTCCGTGGAGAAGCCGACGATGGTCGTCGTACGGCCGTGGAAGTTGTCCGCGGCCACCACGATCGAAGCCTGCCCGTCGGGCACGCCCTTGACGTCGTACGCCCACTTGCGGGCCAGCTTGATGCCGCTCTCCACCGCCTCGGCGCCGGTGTTCATCGGCAGCACCATGTCGTGCCCGGTCAGCCGGGCGAGCCGCTCCGCGAACTCGGCGAGCCGGTCGTTGTGGAAGGCCCGCGAGGTCAGGGTCAGCCGGTCCAGCTGGAGGTGCGCGGCCTCGATCAGCGCGGGGTGGCGGTGACCGAAGTTCAGGGCCGAGTAGCCGGCCAGCATGTCCAGGTAGCGGCGGCCCTCGACGTCCTGCACCCAGGCGCCCTCGGCGCTCGCCACGACCACGGGCAGCGGGTGGTAGTTGTGGGCGAGGACCGGCTCCTCGGCGCGGATCAGCTCGGCGGAGGAGCGGGTGTGGGCGGGTGCGGTCATCAGCGGATCTCCTGGGTGCAGCACTTGATGCCGCCGCCGGCCTTGTGGAACTCGGAGAGGTCGACGGGGACGGGGACATAGCCGTGCTCGGCGAGGCGCATCGACAGCGTCTCGGCCTGCGGTGCGATGAAGACGTGGCGGCCGTCGGACACGGAGTTCAGCCCGAACGCCATCGCGTCGTCACGGGTGGCGAGCACCGCGTTCGGGTACAGCCGGGCGAGCACCTCACGGCTGCCCGGGGAGAACGCCTCCGGGTAGTAGACGATGTTGTTGCCGTCGGCGGAGTCGTCGAGGACGAACAGCGCCGTGTCCAGGTGGTAGAAGTACGGGTCCACCAGCGTCAGGCTGACCACCGGCCGGCCGAAGAACTCCTGGGCCTCGCGGTGCGCCTCCCGCGTGGTGCGGAAGCCGTGCCCGGCCAGGACGTAGCGGCCCGTCCACACCAGGTCGCCCTCGCCCTCGCACACCGACTCCGGGCGGTGGACGTCGTAGCCGGCCTGCTTGAACCAGGTGTCGTAGTGCAGGGACTCCGGGCGCCGCTCGGGCGCGTGGAAGAGGGAGCCGAAGACCCGGCCGTCGACGACGGCGGCGGAGTTCGCGGCGAAGACCATGTCCGGGAGCCCGGCCACCGGCTCCACGGCGTCGATGTCGTGCCCGTGCGTGCGGTAGGCGCTGATCAGCGACTGCCACTGCTCCTGGGCGAGATCGACGTCGACCCGGACGTCGGGATGCATCCAGGGATTGATCGCGTACTGCACGGCGAAGTGTCTGGGCTCGCACACGAGGAAACGCCGCCGGCGCGGCACACGGCTGTCGGTCACAGAGGGGTTCCTCCGCTTCCTGCGGTGATCGGTCAGGGGTGAGACCAAGGTAGGAACTGACGGAGATGGCGGACAAGAAACGAAAGCTGCGTGTCCGCGCAGGATTGCTGCGTCTTGATCAGGGCAGACGCACGTCTGCTGCGCCCTCCGGTGCGGGATGTGACGCACCCGCCTCAGGACTCTCAGGCAGCAGATGGGACAGCACCATCACACTGATCGTCTTGCGGATGAACGGCTCCGCACGAATGCGCTCCAGCACCTCCTCGAAGTGCTCCACGTCCCGCGCCCGCACGTGCAGCAGCGCGTCCGCGCCGCCCGTCACGGTCATCGCCGCGGTGATCTCCGGATGGTTGCGCACCACCTCCGCCAGCCGCCGCGGCGGCGCCGCGCCCTCGCAGTACACCTCGACATACGCCTCCGTGCGCCAGCCCAGCGCCGAGGGCCGCACGGTCGCCGTGAACCCGGTGATCACCCCGGTGTCCCGCATCCGGTCCACCCGCCGCTTGACCGCCGTCGCCGACAGCCCGATCGTCGCGCCGATCTCGGCGAAACTGGTCCGCGCGTTCGCCATCAGGGCGGTGATGATCTTCCGGTCGAGCTCGTCGAACGGGCTGGTCCTGCTGTTCATGGCCGCACCCTATCCAGCGGGAACGCCGCGACACCGGCACGTGTTCAGGTGTGCGGTTTGCTCCTACACTCCACCTTCATGCTGCGCGCCCTCGCCGTCGACGACGAACGCCCCTCGCTGGAGGAACTGCTCTACCTCCTCCAGGCCGACCCCCGCATCGGCAGCGTGGAGGGCGCCGGCGACGCCACCGAGGCCCTGCGCCGCATCAACCGCGCCCTGGAGTCCGGACCCGGCGGGCCCGACGCGATCGACGTCGTCTTCCTCGACATCCAGATGCCCGGCCTGGACGGACTCGACCTCGCCCGGCTGCTGACCGGGTTCGCCCACCCGCCGCTGGTCGTGTTCGTCACCGCCCACGAGGACTTCGCCGTGCAGGCCTTCGACCTCAAGGCCGTCGACTACGTCCTCAAACCCGTGCGCCGGGAGCGCCTCGCCGAGGCCGTCCGCCGCACCGCCGACCTGCTCGGTACGGCCGCCCCGCGCATCCCCGTGCACGAACCCGACCCGGACCACATAGCCGTCGAGCTCGGCGGAGTGACCCGGTTCGTCGCGGTCGCCGACATCACCCATGTCGAGGCCCGCGGCGACTACGCCCGGCTGCACACGCCCCAGGGCAGCCATCTGGTGCGCATCCCGCTGTCCACCCTGGAGGAGCGCTGGCGCGCCCGCGGCTTCGTCCGCATCCACCGCCGCCACCTGGTCGCCCTGCGCCACATCGGCGAGCTCCGCCTGGACGCCGGCGCCGTCAGCGTCATGGTCGGCGCACAGGAGCTCCAGGTCAGCCGCCGTCACGCGCGCGAGCTGCGGGACCTGCTGATGAGGAGGCCCTGAGATGCCGCAGGAGCCCGCCGAGACCCGCATAGTGGTCACCGGCCCGCCCCGGCGCACCCGGCGCGCCCCCGGCTACTACCGCCCGCGCACCGAGATCGACGAGCAGACCACCCTGGGTCACACCTACGTCCGCTCCCTCATGCGCACCCAGCTGCGCGCCGGCCTCACCGCCTTCGCCGTGCTCGTCCTGCTCGTCGGCCCGCTGCCCCTGCTCTTCGCCGCCATGCCCGCCGCCCGCCGCCTCGAGTGGGGCGTCCTCGGCTTCGGCCTGTACGCGCCGCTGGTGCTGCTGGCCCGCTGGTACGTGCGGCGGGCCGAGCGCAACGAGCGCGACTTCGTGCGCCTGGTCGAGGACCGATGAACCCCAGCTACGCCATACCCGCGGTAGCCCTGGTGGTCGTCGCGACCGTCCTCGTCGGCGCCTTCGGCCTGCGCATCTCCCGCACCACCTCCGACTTCTACGTGGCCTCCCGCACGGTCGGCCCCCGCCTGAACGCCGCCGCCATCAGCGGCGAGTACCTCTCGGCCGCGTCCTTCCTCGGCATCGCCGGACTGGTACTCGTCCAGGGCCCCGACATGCTCTGGTACCCGGTCGGCTACACCGCCGGCTACCTGGTCCTGCTGCTCTTCGTCGCCGCCCCGCTGCGCCGCTCCGGCGCCTACACGCTGCCCGACTTCGCCGAGGCCCGCCTCGCCTCCCCTGCGGTACGCCGGCTCGCGGGCGCCTTCGTCGTCGGCGTCGGCTGGCTCTATCTGCTGCCCCAGCTCCAGGGCGCGGGCCTCACCCTCACCGTCCTGACCGGCGCCCCGGACTGGCTCGGCGGCGTGATCGTGGCCGTCGTCGTGACGGTGACCGTCGCCGCGGGCGGCATGCGCAGCATCACCTTCGTGCAGGCGTTCCAGTACTGGCTCAAGCTCACCGCCCTGCTGGTCCCGGCGCTCTTCCTGGTCCTGGCCTGGCAGCACGACGGTGCCCCGAACCGCGCCTTCGAGGAACCGGCGGCCTTCCGCGAGCAGCGCACGGTCCAGGTCGACGACACCCTCGCCCTGCGGCTGGAGCGGCCCCTGACGGCCACGGTCACCGGCACGGTCGACGGCCGCGACCACGACGCCGACGAGACCACCCTGCGCCCCGGCGTCCACCGCATCGAGGCCGGCACCCGCCTCACCTTCGCCCCCGGCACGGCCGTGCCCGCCGCCGAGCGCGGCAGCAACGGCGGCATGTCCACCTCGCTGGCCGCCTCCCGCGCCGAACGCCCGCTGTACGCCACGTACGGGCTGATCCTCGCCACCTTCCTCGGCACCATGGGCCTGCCCCATGTCGTGGTCCGCTTCTACACCAGCCCGCACGGCGTCGCGGCCCGCCGCACCACGGTCGCGGTCCTCGCCCTGGTCGGCGGCTTCTACCTGCTCCCACCGGTCTACGGCGCCCTCGGCCGGCTCTACGCCCCCGAGCTGACCCTCACCGGCGACGCGGACGCGGCCGTCCTGCTGCTGCCCGGCCGCATGATCGGCGGGGTGGGCGGGGACCTGCTCGGCGCGCTGCTCGCCGGAGGCGCGTTCGCGGCGTTCCTGTCGACGGCGTCGGGCCTGACCATGGCGGTCGCGGGCGTCCTCGCCCAGGACGTGCTGCCCGCCCGCGGCGTACGGCACTTCCGGCTCGGCACCGGTCTCGCCATGCTGGTGCCGCTCGCGGCGAGCGCCCTGGCCGGCGGGCTGCCGGTCGCCGACGCGGTCGGACTGGCCTTCGCCGTGTCGGCGTCGTCCTTCTGCCCGCTGCTGGTCCTCGGCATCTGGTGGCGCCGGCTCACCCCGCCGGGCGCGGCCGCGGGGATGCTGGCCGGCGGGGGAGCGGCGTTCCTCGCCGTCGCCGCGACGATGTCCGGCTTCCCGGGCGCCGGCGGCCTGCACGCCCTGCTCGCCTGGCCCGCCCTGTGGTCCGTCCCGCTGGGCTTCCTCACCATGATCCTGGTGTCCCTGGCGACCCCCGGCCGGGTCCCGCCGGGCACCGGGGCGATCCTGGCCCGCTTCCACCTGCCGGAGGACCTCACCAGGGCGGAGGCCAGGACATGACCGGGTTCGTCGCGGGCCTGTGCGTGGCCGTCCTGCCGCTGCTCGCGCTCGGCTTCTGGCTGGGCCGCCGCACCGCGCGCCCCGAGCGCCGGGGCGGTGGCCTCGGCACGCCCGTCGAGCACGCCACCTTCGAGACCCTGCACACCGCGTCGCTGGCCGCGCCCCCGCTGCGGGCGGGCCTCACCGAGGAGACCGCCCGCAAGTCGGCCCGCAGGCTGCGCTCGCTGCTCGGCACGGACGCGCTGTGCCTGACCGACGAGGAACGCGTCCTGGTGTGGGACGGGGTCGGCGCCCACCACCGTACCGAGATCATGGAGCGGCTCGCGGGCCCGCTGGACAGCGGCCGGGGCGAGGCGTTCCCGCTGACCTGCGACACCCCCGACTGCCCGGTCCGCTGGGCCGTGGTCGCCCCGCTCACCGTCGACGACCGGGTGCACGGCACGCTGGTGGCCTGCGCGCCCCGAGAGTCTGCCGTGCTCGTCCGGGCCGCGGGCGAGGTCGCCCGCTGGGTTTCCGTCCAGCTGGAGCTGGCCGACCTGGACCAGTCCCGCACCCGGCTGATCGAGGCCGAGATCAAGGCCCTGCGCGCGCAGATCTCCCCGCACTTCATCTTCAACTCGCTCGCGGTGATCGCGTCCTTCGTGCGGACCGATCCCGAGCGGGCCCGGGAGCTGCTGCTGGAGTTCGCCGACTTCACCCGCTACTCGTTCCGCCGGCACGGCGACTTCACCACCCTCGCCGACGAGCTGCACGCCATCGACCACTACCTCGCCCTGGTCAGGGCGCGCTTCGGCGACCGCCTCTCGGTCACCCTGCAGATCGCCCCCGAGGTGCTGCCGGTGGCGCTGCCGTTCCTGTGCCTCCAGCCGCTCGTGGAGAACGCGGTCAAGCACGGCCTGGAGGGCAAGACCGACAAGTGCCACATCCGGATCACCGCGCAGGACGCGGGCGCCGAGGCCCTGGTCGTCATCGAGGACGACGGCGCCGGCATGGACCCCGCCCTGCTGCGCCGCATCCTCGCCGGCGAGGGCAGCCCCTCGGGCGGCATCGGCCTGTGCAACGTCGACGACCGGCTCCGCCAGGTCTACGGCGACGACCACGGCCTCGTCATCGAGACCGCGGTGGGCGCGGGCATGAAGGTCACCGCCCGGCTGCCGAAGTACCAGCCGGGCGTGCACTCGGGGGCCCGGCTCGGCCGGGACTGAGGCTCAGGTGCTGCGCGTGGCCACCATGCCGAGGGTGATCAGCCCGAGCACGACCCAGCCGAACCACAGCCAGCCGTTGCTGCCGAGCGCCGCCGTGTAGGCCGTCACCACGACGAGCCCGCCGACGGTGAGCACCCCCATGGTCTTCGTGGAGCTGTCCGTGGAACCGGGCATCGCGACACCCTCCTCGTCCGTCCGTCCCTCCATGGTGCCCCCGATCCATGGATTCCGGCCGGCTTTTCCCGGACCGGCCCCTTTTCAGCTGCTCCCGCGCGCGTTCAGGGAGGCCAGGTAGGCGTTGTACGCCGCCAGCTCCTTGTCGCCGTCCCGGTCGGCGGCCCGGTCCTGCCGCTTGGCCTGCCGCTGCTCGGAGCCGTACCACTGGAACAGCAGGGCGATCAGCACCAGCACGGACGGGATCTCGCTGAACGCCCAGGCGATGCCGCCGGCCGCGTTCTGGTCGGCGAGCGCGTCGATACCGAGCGAGGCGGGCGGGTTCTTGTACGTCTCCACCATGGGGGTCGTGCCCATCATCAGCGCGATCCCGAAGAACGCGTGGAACGGCATGCCCGCGAACAGCTCCAGCATCCGCATCAGATAGCCCGGCCGGTGCGGGCCGGGGTCCACGCCCATGATCGGCCAGAAGAAGACCAGCCCGACCGCCAGGAAGTGCACCATCATCCCGGCGTGGCCCACCTTGGAGCCCATCAGGGTGTCGAACAGCGGGGTGAAGTACAGCGCGTACAGGCTCGCGATGAACATCGGGATCGTGAACGCCGGATGCGTGACCACCCGCATGTACCGGCTGTGCAGCAGGGCCAGCAGCAGCTCACGCGGCCCCTTGCGCCCCCGCCCCGCCGGCGGCAGCGCCCGCAGCGCCAGCGTCACCGGCGCGCCCAGCAGGATCAGGATCGGCGACAGCATGCTGATCACCATGTGCTGCACCATGTGCACGCTGAACATGACCATGCCGTAGTCGTTGAGCTTGGTGCACATCACCAGCCCGATGGTCAGCACGCCCGAGACGAAGGCGAGCGTACGACCCGTCGACCAGGCGTCCCCGCGCCGCCGCAGCCGCACGACACCCCAGACGTAGAGCGCGATCCCGGCCAGGCAGGCGACGAGGAAGAACCCGTCAGGCGACCACTGAAGACCCCGCCCCAGCGTGAACGGCGGCAGATCCATGGTCATGCCGTGCCCGCTGTGATCCATGCGCCGGCTCCTGTTTCATGGGGGTTGTACGAAAACGTCCGGCACCAAGACTAAAGCGGCCCCCGGCGACAGAAGTCACCGGGGGCACAGGTACCTCAGGGGCGCGGGGAACCATCCACGACCCGCAGCCGCCGGGCGGCTACAGCACGCACTCGGCCTCGGCGTACCGCTCGGCCGGCACGGTCTTCAGCGTCTCCACGGCCTCGGCCAGCGACACCATCACGATGTCCGTCCCCCGAAGCGCGGTCATCATCCCGAACTCGCCCCGGTGCACGGCCTCCACCGCATGCCAGCCGAACCGGGTCGCGAGCACCCGGTCGTAGGCGGTCGGGGTGCCGCCGCGCTGCACATGGCCGAGGATGACCGGCCGGGCCTCCTTGCCGAGCCGCCGCTCCAGCTCGACCGACAGCTGCCGCGCTATCCCCGCGAACCGCTCGTGCCCGTAGACGTCCTTGCCGCCCTCGTCGAACTCCATGGACCCGGGCCGCGGCTTGGCCCCCTCCGCGGCCACGACGATCGCGAAGCGCTTGCCGGCCTCGAACCGCTCGCCGACCACCGCGGTGAGCTCGTCGATGTCGAAGGGCCGCTCGGGCACCACGATCGCGTGGGCGCCCGCGGCCATGCCGGAGTGCAGCGCGATCCAGCCGGTGTGGCGGCCCATGACCTCCACCACGAGCACCCGCTGGTGGGACTCGGCGGTGGTCTTGAGCCGGTCCAGCGCCTCGGTCGCCACGCCGACGGCCGTGTCGAAGCCGAAGGTGACGTCCGTGACGGCGATGTCGTTGTCGATCGTCTTCGGTACGCCGACGATGGGCAGCCCGTTGTCGGACATCAGCCGGGCCGCCTTGAGGGTGCCCTCGCCGCCGATCGGGATGATCGCGTCGAGACCGAGGTCGGCCACGTGCCCCTTGGCCCGCTCGACGCCGTCCCGCAGATGCGACGGCTGGACGCGGGAGGAGCCGAGGATCGTGCCGCCGCGGGCGAGGATGCCGCCCACCGCGTCGAGGTCGAGCTTGAGGTAGTCGCACTCCAGGAGGCCTTTCCAGCCGTCCCGGAAACCGATGACCTCGTCGCCGTGGTCGGCGACGGCACGGTGCACGACGGACCGGATGACGGCGTTCAGGCCGGGGCAGTCGCCGCCGGACGTGAGGACACCAATGCGCATAGCCCGAAATACCTTTGCAACGTGGGCCGGGGACCGGACCACGTTGTCCGGCGAGATCCAGGTCACCCTACCGGCGTGAGGGGGTGCCACCGCACCGGGCGTCCGCCTGCTGGACATACCTGCACATATGAGCAGACGATCCGTCAGGCGGGCCCGGACAAAAGCCGCCCGGAGTCACAGAACTCCGGGCGGCTTCGGGTGCCGAGGATCAGGCGGGCTGCTGCGCGGCCGCGATGCGCTCGTTGCGCAGGGCCTCGTACCAGCGGTCGTCGGTCGGCGGCAGCGCGTTCACGTCGAGCGCCAGCTTCAGCAGCAGGTCGGCGATCAGCGGGTTGCGCGCGAGGACCGGGCCGTGCATGTAGGTGCCGAAGACAGTGTCGTTGTAGGCACCCTCCGTGCCGTCGCCCGTGCCGTTGCCGTTGCCGAGGCGGACATTGGCGAAGGGACGGGCCGTCGGGCCGAGGTGGGTCACGCCCTGGTGGTTCTCGAAGCCGGTCAGCGGGGGCAGGCCGAGCCGCGGGTCGATGTCGGCGAGCACGTCACCGACGCACCGCTCGCCCTCGCCGCGCACCGAGACCACGTCCAGCAGACCGAGGCCAGGCTCGCGCTGGCCGAGGTCGTTGATGAACTCGTGGCCGAGGATCTGGTAGCCGGCGCACACGGAGAACACGATCGCGCCGTTCTCCACCGCCCGGTACAGGCCCCCGTCGCGGCGCAGCCGCTCGGCCGCGAGCCGCTGCGGCCGGTCCTCGCCGCCGCCGATGAGGTAGATGTCGCCGGAGGTGGGGATCGGCTGGTCGCTGCGCACGTCGAGCCGCGCCACGTCCAGGCCCCGCTGCCGCGCCCGGCGCTCCACGACGAGGACGTTGCCCTGGTCGCCGTAGGTGCTCAGCAGGTCCGGGTAGATCCAGACGACCCGCAGTTGGTTGTCGCTCACGAAAGTCCCCTGATGGTCAGTTGCCGACGCGGCGGCGCAGGTCCTGGAAGGCGGTGTAGTTGGCGATGACCTCGATCCGGCCGGGCGGGCACATCTGCACCGCCTGGTCGAGGTTCTCGCACACCTGGAAGTGCTGGTCGGCGACCTCCAGGCGCACCGCGAGGTCGAGCTTGCGGTCGCCGATCACGAAGATCGGGTGCCCGGTCAGCCGGGTGTAGTCGACGTCCCACAGCCAGGACGTGTCCGTGCCGTCGGCGCCGCGCGCGTTCACGGACAGGATGACCGGGGCCGGCGGCGGGTCGATGAGCGAGAACGTCTCCAGCCAGCCGGCCGGGTTCTTCGCCAGCAGCAGCCTGAGGTCACGGCCCTCGAACTGGACGACGTCGTAGCGTCCGGCGACGGCCTGCACCTGGTACATCCGCTCCAGCGCGACCTGCGGCGGCACCCCGAACACGGCGGCGACGGCCGCGGAGGACGTGGCGTTGGCCTTGTTGGCACGACCCGGCAGCTGGAGGTGGATCGGCCAGGCCGAGCCGTGCGGGTCGAGCACGTGGTCGCCGGACAGCGCCCAGGTCGGGGTGGGCCGGCGGAAGCCGCAGTCGCCGCAGAACCAGTCGTCGCCGGGGCGCTGCATCACACCGCCGCAGGACGGGCAGGACCAGGCGTCGTCCTTCCACATCTGCCCGGCCGCGACCCAGATCACGTTCGGGGAGGAGGACGCGGCCCACACGACGAGCGGGTCGTCGGCGTTGGCGACGACGACGGCCTTGGAGCCGGCCAGCCCCTCGCGCCAGTTCTCGGCGAGCATCCGGGTCTCGGCGGCACGGTCGAGCTGGTCGCGCGAGAGGTTCAGCAGGGCGATGCACTTGGGGTCGGTGTCCCGGGCGACGCCCGCGAGGTACTTCTCGTCGACCTCGATCACGCCGAACTTCGCGTCCGAGCCGCCCGCGAGCGCCGAGGTGATACCCGCCGGCATGTTGGCGCCGAGCGCGTTCGACACGACCGGGCCGGCCGCGCGCAGCGCCTCTGCGATGAGCCGTGTGGTGGTGGTCTTGCCGTTGGTGGCGGAGACCAGGACCACGTCCAGGTTCTGCGCGAGCCGGGCGAGCAGGTCGGGGTCGAGCTTGAGGGCCACCCGTCCGCCGATCACCGAACCGCTGCCGCGTCCCGCGGCACGGGATGCCGCCGCGACCGCCTTGCCCGCGGTCACGGCGAGCTTGGCCCGCGGCGTGAGCGGGTCCGAGTTGCCTGCCATCAGTCCTCGATCCTCCTTGCGTACGCGCCGCGCCGACATCCTTACGGCCACGTGGTGTGGCCTCAGCCTATCGAGATCCACTCACCTGCCCGAATCGCGGCACCGTCACGATCCGGGCACGCACCGGACGTGACCTGCCAGACCGTACCCTTGCGGGCATGCGAAACGGCTCGATCCCGGGCGCCCGCGGGCGCGTCCGGCCCCTCACCCTGCTCGGCGACCCGGCCCTGCACACCCCCTGCGCCGACGTCACCGACTTCGGCCCGGAACTTGCGGCGCTCGTGGAGGACTTGTTCGCCACGATGTACGCCGCGAACGGGGTCGGCCTGGCCGCCAACCAGGTGGGCGAGCCGCTGCGGGTGTTCGTCTTCGACTGTCCCGACGACGAGGATGTACGGCATCTCGGACATGTGGTCAACCCCCGTCTGGTGGAGGCCGACGGTCTGGAGATCCGCGGCCCGGAGGGCTGTCTGTCCCTGCCGGGCCTGGAAGCGGGCACGGTCCGCTACGACCACGCGGTGGTCGAGGGCCTGACGATGACGGGCGATCCGGTCACGATCCACGGCACGGGCTGGTTCGCCCGATGCCTCCAGCACGAGTGCGACCACTTGGACGGAACCGTCTATGCCGACCGTGTGACCGGCTGGCGTCACCGCAGACTGATGCGACAGGTCTCGAAGGCGCCTTGGAGTGCGGGCGGCTAGGGGCGCGGGGAACCGCGCGAGCACCCCCCACGGCCCGCAGACGGCATCAGAACCCGGGCCCACCCGCTCGGTCCCCGGCGGCAGCAAGCCGCCCCCAGAGCAGGTCGGCGAGACCGCGCACCAACTCACCCCGCGAACAGGGCCGTTCCCCCAGCCACCAGTCCCCGGCGGCGTGCATCATCCCGACGATGCCATGCCCCCACACCCTGGCCAGCTGCTGGGACCCCGGTCCGAGGTCGACCCGCTCCTCGATGACCTGCGCCAGCTCCTCGCCCATCCTCCGCAGCACCGGAGCCGAGTGCTTGCCCACGTCGAACCCCTGGTCCCCGGCATGGCCGCCCTCCGCGGGGTGCATCAGGAACCGGTACACCTGGGGTCGCGCCTCGATGGCGGCGAGATAGGTGTCCAAGGTGGACTCCACGCGCTCCCGGCGCTCGGCGGGAGCGTCCAGCGCGGCCCGCAGCGAGGCGAGCAGCGCGTCCGTGTGCCGCTTGGCGAGGGCCGCGTACAGGCCGCCCTTGTCACCGAAGTGCCGGTAGAGGATCGGCTTCGTGATGCCGGCCTCCGCCGCGATCGCGTTCATCGACGCCTGCGGGCCGTCCCGAAGCACCACCCTGTCCGCGGCCTCCAGCAGCTCGCGCCGTCGGCGGTCGGCGGACCGCTGCTGCTCGGTCCGCTGCGTGGTGTCCATGATCTCTCCCCACCCGTGCTGAATCGGTGACGCCAGCGCAAACTAACACTCAACCCGTTCCGGGCATCGAACGGGCTGCCGACCCGGTCTGACGAGTTGACTTTTCCTACCCGTCGGTAACAGACTGCGGTTACCGCAAGTAACACGCAGGTGCCGCCGCTGGAGGGGACATGGCCGAGTTCACCATGGAGCTCAACGACGAACAGAAGGAGGTCCGGGACTGGCTGCACGGCTTCGCCGCCGACGTCATCCGGCCCGCGGCCGCCGAATGGGACGAGCGTGAGGAGACTCCCTGGCCGGTCATCCAGGAGGCCGCGAAGGTCGGCATCTACTCCCTCGACTTCTACGCCCAGCAGTACTTCGACCCGACCGGCCTCGGCATCCCGATGGTCATGGAGGAGCTGTTCTGGGGCGATGCCGGCATCGGCCTGTCCATCGTCGGCACCGGTCTCGCCGCCGTAGGCGTCCTCGCCAACGGCACGGACGAGCAGATCGGCACCTGGATCCCCCAGATGTACGGCGACGCGAACGACGTGAAGGTCGCCGCGTTCTGCTCCTCCGAGCCCGACGCCGGCTCCGACGTCGCCTCGATGCGCACGCGCGCCGTGTACGACGAGGCCAAGGACGAGTGGGTGCTCAACGGCACCAAGACCTGGGCGACCAACGGCGGCATCGCCAACGTCCATGTCGTCGTCGCGGTCGTCGACCCGGAACTCGGCTCCAAGGGTCACGCCTCCTTCATCGTCCCGCCGGACACGCCCGGCCTGTCCCAGGGCCAGAAGTTCAAGAAGCACGGCATCCGCGCCTCGCACACCGCCGAGGTCGTCCTGGAGGACGTGCGTGTCCCCGGCTCCTGCCTCCTCGGCGGCAAGGAGAAGCTGGACGAGCGCCTCGCACGGGCCCGTGAGAAGGCCAAGGCCGGCGGCGAGCGGGTGAAGAACGCGGCGATGGCGACCTTCGAGGCCAGCCGCCCCGCGGTGGGTGCGATGGCGGTCGGCACGGCGCGGGCCGCGTACGAGGTCGCCCTCGACTACGCGAGGACCCGCGAGCAGTTCGGCCGCCCGATCATCGACAACCAGGGCGTGGCCTTCAAACTTGCCGACATGCGCACCCAGATCGACGCCGCCCGGCTGCTCGTCTGGCGCGCCTCCTGGATGGCCGTCAACGGCAAGCCGTTCACCGCAGCCGAGGGGTCCATGTCCAAGCTGTTCGCCTCGGAGACCGCGAAGAAGGTCACCGCCGAGGCGATCCAGATCCTCGGCGGCAACGGCTACACGCGGGAATACCCGGTGGAGCGCATGCACCGGGACGCGGCGATCTACACCATCTTCGAGGGCACGAGCGAGATCCAGCGGCTGGTGATCGCCCGCACCCTCGCCGGGATGCCCATTCGCTGATGCCGTCCGCGGGCCGTCCACGGCCGCTCGCGCAGTTCCCCGCACCCCCGGGTCGGCCGATCCTCGGCGGGGTCAACTGCCCGACCGGTCGGGGACGGCCCCCGGCGCGCTCTCAGCTCTGCCCGCTGCTGTGCGCGATGCACGCCACGTCGATCCGGTCGGCGAGCTTCGCCAGCTCGATCGTCAGCGCGGCGACCGTGTCCTCGTCCAGCCCCTCCTGCCCGGCCTCGACAAGGTGCACCCACCGCGCCCCCACCGTACGCAGCAGCTTGCTCACATCGGCCGCGGACACCTGCAAGGCGCCACGGTCGTCGACAATCAGAGGCAGAGTCACTTCGCGCACACCGGCGATCGTAGCCGCGCGGCGGTCACGCACCGTGCCAAACCGTGGTGATGTTGCAGAACTCCCGGATTCCGTGCCCGGACAGCTCACGCCCGTACCCCGATCGCTTCACGCCGCCGAACGGGAACGCCGGATGCGAGGCGGTCATGCCGTTGACGTACACACCGCCGGCCTCCAGATCCCGTACGAAACGCTCGACCTCGGACTCGTCGCGCGTCCATACGTTCGAACTCAGCCCGAACGGCGAGTCGTTCGCGATGAGCACCGCCTCGTCCAGGTCCCCGGCCCGGTACAGCGTGGCGACCGGACCGAACGCCTCCTCGCGGTGGATGCGCATCTCACGGGTGACCCCGGCGAGCACGGTCGGCGGGTAGTACCAGCCGGGCAGCTCCGGCCGGCGCAGCCGATGGCCGCCGCACAGCGCCTTCGCCCCGCTGCGCGTGGCGTCCTCGACCAGCTCCTCCAGGTCGTCGCGGCCCTGCTCGGTGGCGAGCGGCCCGATCTCGGTGTCCTCCTCCATCGGATCGCCGATCTTCAGCGCCTTCATCCCGGCCACGAACCGCTCGGCGAAGGCGTCGTAGACGTCCGTGTGCACGATGAACCGCTTGGCGGCGATGCACGACTGCCCGTTGTTCTGCACGCGCGCGGTCACCGCGACCTCGGCGGCCCGGTCGAGGTCGGCCGACGGCATCACGACGTACGGGTCGCTGCCGCCCAGCTCCAGGACCGTCCTCTTGATCATCTCCCCGGCGGTGGAGGCGACGGCCCGCCCCGCGGGCTCGCTTCCGGTGAGGGTCGCGGCCTTGACGCGTTCGTCGCGCAGGACGTCGTCGACCTGGGCCGAGCCGATCAGCAGGGTCTGGAAGCAGCCCTCCGGGTAGCCCGCCCGGTGGAACAGGTCCTCCAGGTACAGCGCGGTCTGCGGCACGTTCGAGGCGTGCTTGAGCAGGCCCACGTTGCCCGCCATCAGCGCGGGCGCGGCGAACCGCATCACCTGCCACAGCGGGAAGTTCCACGGCATCACCGCGAGGACCGGGCCGAGCGGACGGTAGCGCACCCGCACCCGCGAGGCGCCGGAGTCGCGCACGTCGGCCGCGTCGGGCTCCTCGTCGGCGAGCAGCGCCTCGGCGTGCTCGGCGTACCAGCGCATGGCCTTGGCGCACTTGGCGGCCTCGGCACGGGCCTGCTTGAGCGGCTTGCCCATCTCGGTGGTCATCACCCGGGCGATGTCCTGCTGGTCCTCGTCGAGGAGCTCGGCGGCCCGGGTCAGCAGGCGGGCGCGGTCGGCGAAGCCGCTCGTGCGGTACGTACGGAAGGTGGCCTCGGCGAGCTGGAGCCGACGGTCGAGTTCCTCCTCGTCCATGGCCTCGTACGTCTTGAGCGTCTCGCCGTTCGCCGGGTTCACCGTCGCGATGGGCATGACCGGACCTCCCTGGGTGCGGGCTGTGCTTCGACCTTCGCGCGCCGCGGCCCGCGCCGCAACGCGTACGCGTCTGCTCAGGGCTCGGACTTCGGGGCGGAGCGCCCGAGGGCCGGGCCCAGGCTCAGGACGAGTGCTCCGCCAGCCGGTCGAGAAACGCGGCCTGCGCGGTGACGATCACCTCGCGCGCCCGGTCCAGGCCGTACCAGGCGACCCGGTCCAGCTCGGGGAACTCCTGGAAGCGGCCCGACCTCGGCGGCCACTCCATGGTGAAGGTGCCGGGGTCGACGCCGGCCGGGTCGAGGTCGGCCTCGACGGCCCAGACCGTGACGACCTTGCCGCCGGACTGCCGGACCTCGCCCAGCGCGACCGCCTCGCCGTCGGGCGGCTCCACGCCGAGCTCCTCGCGGAACTCGCGCCGGGCCGCCTCCCAGGCGGGCTCGTCCGGCTCGTACTCGCCCTTCGGGACGGTCCACGCCCCGGCGTCCTTCCTGGTGAAGAACGGGCCTCCCATATGCCCCAGCAACACCTCCAAGCCGTCGGCGGTGTGCCGGAACAACAGCAGTCCGGCGCTGCGCCTCACGGCCGCACCTCCGGGTGCGCGGCCAGCAGCGCCGCCACGGTGTCCGCGTCCTCGGGCCGCTTGTCCTCGCGGTAGCGGACCACGCGCGCGAACCGCAGGGTGACACCGGCCGGGTAGCGGGAGGAGCGCTGCAGACCGTCGTAGGCGATCTCGACGACGAGTTCGGGCCGTACGGTGACCCCCCAGCCGTGCTCCCGCACGGCGAGCTCCCGCAGCCGCCCGGTCTGCCAGGCCAGCATCGCGTCGGTCATGCCCTTGAAGGTCTTGCCGAGCATGGCGTACGACCCGTCGTCCTGCCGCGCCCCCAGGTGCAGGTTGGACAGCTTGCCGGTACGGCGCCCGTGGCCCCACTCGGCGGCGAGGACCACCAGGTCGAGCGTGTGCACGGGCTTCACCTTCAGCCAGGACGCGCCGCGCCGGCCCGCGCTGTAGGGCGCGTCGAGGGCCTTGACGACCACGCCCTCGTGGCCGCGGTGCAGCGTCTCGGCGAGGAAGGCATCGGCCGCGGGGATGTCGTCGGCGCCGTGCGCGAGGGCGCGCCGCACCCGCATCGGCTCGGGGACCAGCCGGGCCAGCTCGGTGTGCCGTTCGGCGAACGGCAGGTCGAGCAGGTCACGGCCGTCCACGGACAGCACGTCGAAGAAGACGGGGGAGACGGGCACCGCCTCCGCGGCCGTCGCCACGTCCACCCGTGAGCCGACCCGCCCGGCGGTCTCCTGGAAGGAGCGCGGCCGCCCCGACGGATCGAAGGAGATCACCTCGCCGTCCAGGACGAACCGCTCCCCGGCCAGCCCCAGCGCCGCCGCGGTCACCTCCGGCAGCCGGTCGGTGATGTCGTCCAGGGTGCGCGTGTACAGCCGTACCGCGTCGCCGTCGCGGTGCACCTGGACGCGGATGCCGTCCAGCTTCTCCTCCACCGCGCACGCCCCCAGCTTCTCCACGGCCTCGGCCACCGAGGACGCGCTGTGCGCCAGCATCGGCAGGACGGGGCGGCCGACGGTGAGCCGGAAGCGGCCCAGGGCGTCGGGGCCGTCCGCGAGCAGGGCCTCGGCCACGGCCTGGAGCGACCCGGCGAGCATCACCGCCCGCCGCACGTCCGCGGGCGGCGCGCCGGTGGCCTGGGCGAGCCCCTCCACGGCGACCGCGTCCAGCGCGCCCTGCCGGACCTCGCCGGTGATCAGGCCCAGCAGGAAGCGCTGCTCGTCCGCCGTCGCCGCACCCATCAACTCGCCGACCAGCCGGGTGCGTTCGGCCTGCGAGCCGGTGCCGGAGACCCCGGCGAGGGCGGTGAGCCGGGCGTCCACCTCCCGCACGGTCAGGCTGGGTCCGGCGGCCGGCGCGACCTCGCGGCCGAGCACCTTCCAGCCGACGCCGAGCCGCCCCTGCGGCAGCCGGCCGGCCAGATAGGGGATGACGATCGGCACGTCCTCGGTCTCCGCCTCCCGGAACAGCTCGGCGAGCAGGGCGATCTTGCGGGACCTCGCCGACGTGGCGGCGACCTCCCGGGACACGTCGGCGAGCCGGGTCAGCAGCATGCAGCCATGGTGCAACGCGCCGCCGCCGACTACACCCCGGCCGCCGAGTCGAGGTCGCTCATCAGCAGCTCGCCGTTGATCGCGGCCCCCGCCCGGTAACCGCGGCTCGCCGCGTTCACCACCTGCTCGGCGAACCCGGAGGCGTTGCCCGCCGCCCACAGTCCGGGCACGCTCGTCAGGCCCCGCTCGTCGACGACGGGGTAGCCGCCGAAGGGCGTCTCGGTCATCTCCGCGCCCAGCTTCACGAACCACTCCGTCCGCGGCACCGCCCGCGGCGCGACGAACAGCACCTCACGCCCGTACGCCGTCCCGTCCACGAGCCGTACGCCGGTCAGCCGGTCCTCCTCGACGACCAGCCCCGCCACCTCGCCGGACACGACCCGCACCCCGGCCGCCTTCAGACGCCGGACGTCCTGGTCGGTCAGCTCCGACTCGGCGACCCGGTGCAGGAAGAGGGTCACGTCCTTGGACCACTGGGACACCATCAGTGCCTGGTGCACGCTCAGCGCGGTGGTGGCCAGCACGCCGAAGGCCCGGTCGCGGACCTCCCAGCCGTGGCAGTACGGGCAGTGCAGCACATCCCGGCCGAACCGCTCGGCGACCCCGTCCACGGGCGGCAGCTCGTCCTTCAGCCCGGTCGCGACGACGAGCCGCCGGGCGCGTACGGTCCCGCCGCTCGCCAGGGCGACGGTGAAGTCCTCGTCGCGGCTCACGTCCACCACCCGGTCCTGGACCAGCTCCACCCCGTACCGGGCGATCTCCTCCCGGCCGGTCGCCAGGAACTCGGCCGGCGGCATCCCGTCCCGGGACAGGTACCCCTGCATGTGCGCCGAGGGCGCGTTGCGCGGCTCGCCCGCGTCGACCACGAGGGTGCGCCGGCGGGCGCGGCCCAGCACCAGGGCGGCGGACAGCCCCGCCGCGCCGCCACCGACGACGATCACTTCATAGGTCTCGGTCATGACGACCACCTCCTGTCGGGTGTTGTGTGGGGTCTCCCTGTGGACCATCGCCCCCGGGTGGCGGGATTGACAAACGTTGTTGCCGAACCTGCAATACGGCCATGACGACCGACGACGTTCTGGCGGGTGTCGGCCCCCGCCTGCGAAGGCTGCGCAAGGAACGCGAGGTGACGCTCGCGGCGCTGTCCGAGACGACCGGCATCTCCGTCAGCACCCTCTCCCGGCTGGAGTCCGGCCTGCGCAAACCCTCGCTGGAGCTGCTGCTGCCGATCGCCCGGGCCCACCAGGTGCCGCTGGACGAGCTGGTCGGCGCGCCGCCGGTCGGCGATCCGCGGGTGCGCGCCAAGCCGATCCAGCGCCATGGCCGGACGCTGTATCCACTGACCCGGCAGCCGGGCGGGCTGCAGGCCTACAAGATGGTCGAGCCCGCCCGGTCGGTGGAGCCGGATCCCCGGACCCACGAGGGCTACGAGTGGCTCTATGTCCTCTCCGGCAGGCTGCGCCTGGTGCTGGGCGAGCACGACGTGGTGCTCACCGCGGGTGAGGCCGCCGAGTTCGACACGCGCGTGCCGCACTGGTTCGGGTCGACGGGGGAGGGGCCGGTGGAGTTCCTCAGTCTGTTCGGGCCGCAGGGGGAGCGGATGCACGTACGGGCCCGGCCGAAGGGGGCGTGACCTCCCTCGCCGCCGTCCGTGAGGGACGTCCGTGAGGGGTGACCTCTCCCGCCGCCCTTCCCTGGGGGCAAGCGACCGCTTAGTATGCGATCGACCCGGACGGACGAAGCAGTCGGTGGAGGCTCCGCATGCAGGCATGGCGAGTGCACGAGAACGGCGAGCCGGGCGAGGTGATGCGGCTCGAGGAGGTCGAGCGGCCCACGCCCGGCGACGGCCAGGTCCTGCTGAAGGTCCGTGCCGCGAACATCAACTTCCCGGACGCCCTGCTGTGCCGGGGCCAGTACCAGGTCCGGCCGCCGCTGCCCTTCACGCCGGGCGTGGAGATCTGCGGCGAGACCCAGGAC
This sequence comes from Streptomyces sp. NPDC053367, assembly GCF_044545925.1. NCBI lineage: Bacteria > Bacillati > Actinomycetota > Actinomycetes > Kitasatosporales > Streptomycetaceae > Streptomyces > Streptomyces sp. NPDC053367. Next base: position 167,092 of record NZ_JBITYN010000004.1, read on the forward strand.
GGCCGCCGGGTGATCGCCAACCCGGTGCTGCCGCACGGCGGACTCGCCGAGTACACCGTCGCGGACGCCGCCGCCCTGCTGCCCGCGCCCGAGGCGCTGGACGACGCCGAGGCCGCCGCCCTGCACATCGGCTACCAGACGGGCTGGTTCGGACTGCACCGCCGGGCCGGTCTGGAGGCGGGCGAGACGCTGCTCGTGCACGCCGCCGCGGGCGGGGTCGGCAGCGCCGCCGTCCAGCTCGGCAAGGCCGCCGGCGCCACGGTCATCGGCGTGGTCGGGGGAGCGGAAAAGGCCGCCGTCGCCCGGGAGCTGGGCTGTGACGTGGTGATCGACCGGCACGCCGAGGACGTCGTCGCCGCGGTGAAGGAGGCGACCGGCGGGCGCGGCGCCGACGTGATCTACGACCCCGTCGGCGGCCAGGCCTACGCCCAGTCCGCCAAGGTCGTCGCCTTCGAGGGCCGCATCCTGGTCGTCGGCTTCGCCAGCGGCGCCATCCCGAGCCCGGCACTCAACCACGCCCTGGTGAAGAACTACTCGATCGTCGGCCTGCACTGGGGCCTGTACAACACCAAGAACCCGAAGCTGGTCCAGCACTGCCACGAGCAGCTCACCGAACTCGCCGCCCGCGGTGCGATCAAGCCGCTGGTCAGCGAGCGGGTGGCGCTCGGCGAGGCGGCGGCGGCCGTGCAGCGCGTCGCCGACGGTGTGACGACCGGCCGGATCGCCGTCGTGACGGAGGGAGCCGCATGACCGGCGCAGCCGAACTGAGGCGCCTTGCGGCCGAGTTCCTGGCCGCCCACCCGCCCGCCTCCACCGACCGCCTGGACTTCCTGCGCGCCCGCTTCGACGCCGGCCTCGCCTGGGTCCACTACCCCGAGGGCCTCGGCGGTCTCGGCGCCCCGCGCTCCCTCCAGGGCGTCGTGGACGCCGAGCTGGCCGCCGCGGGCGCCCCCGACAACGACCCGCGCCGCAACGGCATCGGCCTCGGCATGGCCGCGCCGACGATCCTCAAGTACGGCACCGACGAGCAGAAGCAGCGCTTCCTCAAGCCCCTGTGGACCGGCGAGGAGGTCTGGTGCCAGCTGTTCAGCGAGCCCGGCGCCGGCTCCGACCTGGCCGCGCTCGGCACCCGGGCCGTCCGTGACGGTGACGACTGGGTCGTCAACGGGCAGAAGGTGTGGACGTCCGGCGCGCACAACGCCCGCTGGGCCATCCTCATCGCCCGCACCGACCCGGACGTCCCCAAGCACGCGGGCATCACCTACTTCGCCTGCGACATGACCGACCCCGGCGTCGACGTCCGGCCGCTGCGCCAGATCACCGGCGAGGCGGAGTTCAACGAGGTCTTCCTCACCGACGTCCGCATCCCCGACGCCCACCGCCTCGGAGAGGTCGGTGACGGCTGGCGGGTCGCGCAGACCACCCTCAACAACGAGCGCGTGGCCATCGGCGGCATGGCCCTGCCCCGCGAGGGCGGCATGATCGGCAAGATCGCGCAGACCTGGCGCGAACGCCCCGACCTGCGCACCCACGACCTCCACCAGCGCCTGCTGAAGCTGTGGGTCGACGCCGAGGTCGCCCGCCTCACCGGCGAGCGCCTGCGCCAGCAGCTCGCCCAGGGCCAGCCCGGACCCGAGGGCGCCGGCATAAAGCTCGGCTTCGCCCGCCTGAACCAGGAGATCAGCGGGCTGGAGGTGGAACTCCTCGGCGAGGAGGGCCTGTTGTACGACGACTGGACCATGCGGCGCCCGGAATCGGTCGACTTCACCGGCCGGGAGGCCGGCTACCGCTATCTGCGCTCCAAGGGCAACAGCATCGAGGGCGGGACCAGCGAGGTCCTGCTGAACATCGTCGCCGAGCGCGTGCTGGGCCTGCCCGCCGAGCCGCGCACCGACAAGGACGTCGCCTGGAAGGACCTGGCCCGATGAGCGCACAGCCCGACCTGTTGTACTCGGAGGAGGAAGAGGCGCTCCGCTCCGCCGTACGGGACCTGCTCGGCGACCACTGCGACCCGGCCGGTGTCATCGCCCGCACCGAGACGGACGCCCCGCACGACCTCGCGCTGTGGAAGTCCCTCGCCGACGGCATGGGCCTGGCCGGACTGCTGGTGCCGGAGGACCGGGGCGGACAGGGTGCCTCGCACCGCGAAGCCGCCGTCGTGCTGGAGGAGTTGGGGCGGGCCGTCGCGCCGGTGCCCTATCTGAGCAGTGCGGTCGTGGCGACGGAGGCCCTGCTGGAGTGCGGCGACGAGCAGCTCCTCGGCGAACTGGCCTCCGGCCGCAGGATCGGCGCCCTCGCGGTCGGCCTGCACCTGGCGCCCGACGCCGGCTTCACCGCCGTACGCGTCACGGACGGCCTGCTGCACGGCGAGCTCACCGGGATCGCGGACGCGACGGCCGCGGACGTGCTGCTGGTGCCGGCCGACGACGGCGGGCTCTACGCGGTCGACGCGGACGCCGCCGAGATCACGCGCCAGACGTCCTTCGACCTGACCCGGCCGGTGGCGACCGTACGGCTGGACGCCGCGCCTGGCCGCCGCCTCGGCGAGGCCGAACCCGCCGTACGGCGTGCGCTGCGGGCCGGTGCCGGGCTGCTGGCGTCCGAGCAACTCGGCGTCGCCGACTGGGCGTTGACGGAGACCGTGCGCCACCTGAAGGAGCGCAAGCAGTTCAACCGGCCCGTCGGCGGCTTCCAGGCGCTCAAGCACCGGCTGGCCCAGCTGTGGCTGGAGGTCGTGAACCTGCGGGCGGCGGCCCGCAACGCTGCCGACGCGCTCGCCCGCGGCGCCGACGCAGATGTGGCGGTGGCTGTCGCTCAGGCCTACGCCGCGCCGGCAGCCGTACGGGCCACCGAGGAGGCGGTACAGCTGCACGGCGGCATCGGCATGACGTGGGAGCACCCCGCGCACCTGTACCTGAAGCGGGCCAAGGCCGACTCGATCGCGTACGGCACGGCGGGCGCGCATCGCGCGGCGCTGGCCGAGTCGGTCGACCTGCGGGCTCCCTGAGGTCCGCCCGGCGCGTCCACACGGCTGTGAGAAGCCCGTCCCCGATCGGGGGCGGGCTTCGCTCGTGGTGCGCCCGCCGGCGCCGCACCGGGTGAACGAGCGACGGCGGTCAGGCCAACTCCCGTACGAGCAAGCCTCCTTGAGGCGTCCACGCCCCATACTCGCTGGGGACCGACACCACACAAGGAGGCAGCGCATGGCCCTCACCACCCGCCGCAGAGCCCTCACCGCCTTCGGCGCCGCGCTGACGGGCGCGTTCGCCCAGCCGGGCGCCGACGCCTTCGCGGCGACGAACGTGCGGCCAGGCGCCGGCGCTTTCGGGGCGACGAGCGTACGGCCGGGCGCCGGCGCTTTCGGGGCCGCCGTCCCGGCCGAGCGCGGGAAGGCGCCGCTGTGGCGGGCCCACGCGCACAACGACTACGAGCACCCGCGCCCGCTCCTCGACGCCCTCGACCACCGCTTCGGCAGCGTGGAGGCGGACATCCACCTGGTCGGCGGTCAACTGCTGGTCGCACACGACCCCGAGGACCTGGACCCGGCCCGCACCCTGGAGTCCCTCTACCTCGACCCCCTCGTCGCCCGGGTGCGCACCCACCACGGCTGGGTGTACCGGGGGCACCACCGGCCACTGCAACTGCTCATCGACATCAAGACCGAGGGCGCCGCGACCTACCTCGAACTGGACCGCCGGCTGCGCCGCTACAAGCACCTGTTCACCACGTACGCCCACGGCCGTGTCTTCCCCGGCCCGGTCACCGCGGTCGTCTCCGGCGACCGCGCGGCCCGTGTGCCGATGGAGGCGCAGACCGTGCGCCACGCCTTCTACGACGGCCGCCTGAGCGACCTCGGCAGCCCCGCGCCCGCCTCCTTCGTGCCGCTGATCAGCGACAACTGGACCCGCACCTTCACATGGCTGGGCGCGGGCCCGTTCCCCGACGCCGAGCGGCAGCGGCTGCACGCCATCACCGGGGCCGCGCATGAGCGGGGCCAGACCGTCCGCTTCTGGGCCACCCCGGACCTGTCCGGGCCGGAGCGGGACGCGCTGTGGGCCGAGCTGCTCGCCGCCGGCGTCGACCACCTCAACACGGACGACCTCGCGGGCCTGGAGGCGTTCCTCGACGCCCACGGGAGCTGACGGTCACAGCCGGACACCACACGTTCGGAGGACACGTCAGCCGCCCGGACGAACCCTCTGTTACGCCACACTTGCGGCCGAACGCCGTGAACCGGACGTGACCGGCGTGGCGGAGGAGGTTGACGATGGCCGTTTCCATCTCTGTGGTGCTACTGCTGTTCATCCTGGCGGTGATCTTCCTGCGCAACGGGGGACTCAAGGTCTCCCATGCGCTGGTGTGCGCGCTGCTCGGCTTCTACCTCGCGAGCACGAGCATGGCACCCACCATCCACAGCGGCCTCACGGCGACCGCGGACATCGTGGGCAGTCTGCGGCCGTGACCCTCACGGGCCCGTGAACACCCCGATGCCGTTCGGCACGGGCCGTTCGGCGCCGGCGCTCGGGTGGTTGAGCGGGGCGACGACACCGTCCGCGGTGCGTGCCACCAGGGTCGTGGAGCCGCCGCCGTCCAGGTTGAAGGCGTCCTCGGCCCCCAAGTCCCGCACGATCCGGGCCAGTTCGGCGACGGTCAGGCCCGTCCGGTACTCGGGGGAGCCGTCCAGGGCGAGCAGCAGCACCCGGCGTCCGCCGTCGGCGATACCCGCCGCCGTGCGGACCGCGGCGGTGCGGTCGTCCAGGCCGGGCAGCGGCTGTCCGTCGTGGAGGACGGGATAGCCGCCGACGGCGAGCGCGAGCGGGACCGGCGAGGCCGTGGTGCGCAGCCGGTGGCTGATCCGGACCGGCTCGCCGATGTGGAACTTCCTCAGTTGCTGCGCGCCCGCCTCCCGGCCGACCAGGACGGTCGTGCCCGGGGAGATCGGCCCGCTGCCCGGGACGTCGGCCATGGCGACGACCCTGCCGTGATCGACCGTCACCTCGTAGGTGTCCGTGCTGCACGGCGCCGCCCGTTCGGTGTCCGTCCCGCAGGTCGCACGCAGCCGGGAGACGCTGCCCCACTCCTCGGTGAACGCCCCGACCGAGCCGACGGGGAGGGCGTACTGGTTGAGGCCGCCGAGCGGCAGCCGGCCCTCGGGAGTGGTGACCGAGCCGTCCAGGGTCAGCCGGTCCGGGCGGGCCCGGCGGTCGCGCCCCACGCCGATGACGTCCTCGGTGGTGGTGCCCGGCGGCAGGGCCGGCCCGAACCGCTGGCCGTTCGGCACCGCCGCCTTCAGCGCCCGGCCGCTCGCGACCGCCGGGCCGACGCTCGCGCCGGTGGCCTGGACGCCGGGGTGCTGGGCCTCGGTGATGTTGAAGAAGTCGCCGTTGACGCCCGCGATCGCACCCTGGGCCGTGGCGAGTGCGGAGACGGTGGCCCGCGCGGCCACCGCCCCCGGGTACAGCAGGCCCAGGCGCACCCGGGGATCGGCGAGGTCGATGTCGAGCACATGGGCGCGGGCGGGGCCGTTCGCGCCCTGGAGGTCGAGCTGCCGGTAGTCGACGCCGGGGGCGAGGGCCGTGACCGGCCCGGCGCCGGTGATCCCGGCAGGGGCCGTTCCGGCTGGAGCGGCTCCGGCTGGTGGGTCGGCGAGGGCGGCTCCGGCCGGTGCGGCTCCGGCCGGCGGGGCCCCGGTGAGAGCCGCGCCGGCCAGCAGACCGCATACCGTGAGAACCGTCAGTGATCTGCGCCGACCCGCCACGGGACCCCCTGAGGTATCTGATTTACCATCAAGTCTCGCGGCGCTCACGGGCCTTGCGCCAGAGGGGCGCACCCGTCCGGGTGGCTACGGACCGACGACCCGGGAACGGGTCAGGAAACGCACCCCCTCCGGCGCCTCCAGCGAGAACCCGCTGCCGCGGCCCTCCACCACGTCCACGATCAGCCGGGTGTGGCTCCAGACGGCGTACTGGCTGCGCGACATCCAGAACGTCACCGGCTCCTCGACGCCGTCCACCGTCAGCTCGGCCAGCAGCACGTCCGAGTCGCCGGTGCGGAACTCGCCCTCCGGGTAGCACATGGGCGCGCTGCCGTCGCAGCAGCCGCCGGACTGGTGGAACATCAGCGGCCCGTGCTCGGCCCGCAGCCGGCGCAGCAGGGCGGCGGCCGCGGGGGTGAGCTCGACGCGCGGAATCTCCTCGGGCATGACCGGCCTTCCCTAGAAGAAGCCCAGCTTGCGCGGGGAGTAGGAGACCAGCAGGTTCTTGGTCTGCTGGTAGTGCTCCAGCATCATCTTGTGCGTCTCGCGCCCGATGCCGGACTGCTTGTAGCCGCCGAACGCCGCGTGCGCCGGATAGGCGTGGTAGCAGTTGGTCCACACACGCCCCGCCTGGATGGCGCGGCCCGCCCGGTACGCCGTGTTCATGTCCCGCGTCCACACACCCGCGCCGAGCCCGTACAGCGTGTCGTTGGCCGTCTTGATCGCGTCGTCGAAGTCGTCGAACGACGTCACCGAGACCACCGGTCCGAAGATCTCCTCCTGGAAGATCCGCATACGGTTGTCGCCCTCGAAGATGGTCGGCTGCACGTAATAGCCGCCCTTCAACTCGCCGTCATGCTCGACGCGTTCGCCGCCGGTGAGGACCCGGGCGCCCTCCTGCCGGCCGATGTCGATGTAGGACAGGATCTTCTCCAGCTGGTCGTTGGAGGCCTGCGCGCCGATCATCGTGTCCGTGTCGAGCGGGTGCCCCGGCCGGATCAGCTCGGTCCGGGCGACGGCCGCCCGCAGGAACTCCGCGTAGTGGCCGCGCTGGATCAGCGCCCGCGACGGACAGGTGCACACCTCGCCCTGGTTCAGGGCGAACATGGTGAAGCCCTCCAGCGCCTTGTCCCGGAAGTCGTCGTCCTGCGCCCACACGTCGTCGAAGAAGATGTTCGGCGACTTGCCGCCCAGCTCCAGGGTGACCGGCTTGATGTTCTCCGAGGCGTACTGCATGATCAGCCGCCCCGTCGTGGTCTCACCCGTGAACGCCACCTTCGCCACGCGCGGGCTGGACGCCAGCGGCTTGCCGGCCTCCACCCCGAAGCCGTTGACGATGTTCAGCACGCCCGGCGGCAGCAGGTCGGCCACGAGGCTCAGCCAGTAGTGGATCGACGCGGGCGTCTGCTCGGCCGGCTTGAGCACGACCGCGTTGCCCGCCGCGAGCGCCGGCGCCAGCTTCCAGGCCGCCATCAGGATCGGGAAGTTCCACGGGATGATCTGCGCGACCACGCCCAGCGGCTCGTGGAAGTGGTAGGCCACCGTGTCGTCGTCGACCTCGCCGAGCGAGCCCTCCTGCGCCCGGATCGCGCCCGCGAAGTAGCGGAAGTGGTCGATGGCCAGCGGGATGTCCGCCGCCAGCGTCTCCCGTACCGGCTTGCCGTTCTCCCAGCTCTCCGCCACCGCCAGCGGCTCCAGATACGCCTCCATGCGGTCGGCGATCTTCCGCAGGACGTCGGCCCGCTCGGTCACCGACGTGCGCGCCCAGCCCGGCGCCGCCGCGTGCGCCGCGTCCAGCGCCCGCTCCACGTCCTCCGCGGTGCCTCGCGCCACCTCGGTGAACGGCTGCCCGTTCACCGGACTCGGGTTCTCGAAGTACCCCCCACGCAGCGGCGGCACGTACTCCCCGCCGATGAAGTGGTCGTACCGCGCCTGGTAGGAGACGATCGCGCCCTCGCTGCCGGGCGCCGCGTAACGGGTCATGCTGCTCTGCCTCCCCATGAACCGCCACCCTCCCTCGGGCGGCTTCCGACGGGAGGCTAGGAGGGCGGAGGTTGCGAGGAGGTTGCGTACGAGGTGGGGGCGGGGCCTCGGGAGTGGGGCGGGCCCTCGGGAGGAGGTGGCAGGTCGGCTCAGGGTTGAGGTGGCAGGTCGGCTCGAAGTGGGGAGGCGGGCGGTGGCCGGGGTGGGGCGCGGCCAAGGGGTGTGGTGTGGCCAGGGCGGGTGCGCAGCGACTGGCTGGCGGCTAGTGCCTGGGCCGCGGTCGGGGTACGCCGGGGAGGCGGTCGGCCCTGCGCGGTGAGCGGGCGGGATCCGCAGGCCCCGTCGGCTCCAACGGTCCTGTCGGTCCCCTCAGCCCTGTCGGCCCGACTGGTTCCTTCGGCCCTGCCGGTTCCGTGGCGCGGGGGCCGGTGGCCGCCCTGTGTCCGGTCGGCCGGGGACCTCGGCCGACAGGTGGTGCGGCCGGGCGGACCGGTGGGGATGACAGCTCGGCCTCCAGCGTGGCCAGTCGGCTGTGCACCGCGGCGGTGGGGCGTACCGCGGCCAGTGCCCGCCACACCTCCAGGTCGTCCTCGCCCCACGGCGCGTACGCCCAGTCCGCCAGCAGGTCCGGGTCACCGCGTTCGATCAGCGCGCCGCGCAGCCCGTCGGCGATCCGTTGCCGCAGCCGTACCACCGCCGGTGCCTGGGAGGCGGGCAGCAGCGGACCGGTGTACGCCTTCGCGGCCGCGGTGACCGCCCCGGCCGCGAGCCGCCGCTCCACCACGGCCACGTCCGACTCCACCGGCACGGTCAGCCGGTACGGCCGCGAGACCAGCAGCCCAGGCCCCAGCACACCGCGCAGCCTGGCGAGTTCGGCGCGCAGCGTCACCGGGGTGACCGACTCGTCCTCGTACAGCGCGCACAGCAGCTCGTCCCCGGTCATCCCCTCCGGGTGACAGGCGAGCAGCACCACGATCTCGCTGTGCCGGCGCCCGAGCCGGACACTCCGTCCACCGGCGCGCACCCGCACCGCGTCCCGGCCGAGCGCGCTCAGCTCCAGCAGCTCCCCGTCCGCGGGCGCCCGCTCGGGAGTGAGCAACGCCAGCTGGGCCTCGGCCGCCCGCGCCACCGCCTGCACGAAGGCCAGGCTGTGCGGATGCGCCAACCCGTCCCCGCCGGTGATGTCCACCGCCCCCAGCACCCGCCCGGTGCGCGGGTCGTGCACCGGGGCCGCCGCGCACGTCCACGGCTGCACCGGCCGGCTGAAGTGCTCTGCCGCGAACACCTGCACCGGCCGGTCCACCGCGACCGCCGTCCCCGGCGCGTTCGTCCCCATGGCGCTCTCCGCCCACCGCGCACCCGGCACGAAGTTCATCCGGCCCGCCTGCCGCCGCGTCGCCGGGTGGCCCTCCACCCACAGCAGCCGTCCGTGCGCGTCGCACACCGCGAGCAGATGCTCGCCGTCCACCGCGAAGGTCCCCATCAACTCGCGGAACAGCGGCATCACCCGGGACAGCGGATGCTCGGCCCGATACGCCCCGAGGTCACCGTCCGCCAGCTCCACACTCGCCGTGCCGTCCGGCCCGACCCCGGCCCGTGCCGAACGCCGCCACGACTCGGCCACCACGGACCGCACCGGACGGGTCACCTCTCCGGCCTCGGTGAACGTCTCGTGCGCGAGCCGCAGCATACGCGCGTGCTCCACGGGGTCGGCCCCTGGCGCCAGGGCCACCCAGGAATCGGTCAACTCGGCCTCCCGGAGGGCGATGCGGACGGGACATCGTCACATCGTCACTCCGGGTGTCCACGCCGACAACCGTTTCGACGACGGTCACCCGATCGAGGCCGGGAATCGATGCGGGAATGCGGAGCTGCGGAGCCGGGGAGAGGGGAGGGGCGGCCCGACGCCCGGGGTGCAGCGGTATCGAGGCGCCGCATTCCCGCGCGCAGTTCCCCCACGGCGACGAGTCAGCCGCGCTCGACGAGTCTCATGTAGCGCTCCCAGTTCCAGTGCGGCCCCGGGTCGGTGTGGTCGCTGCCCGGCACCTCGTAGTGGGCGATGACGTGGGAACGGTCCCGGGGAATGCCGTACTTGGCGCAGATCGTCGCCGTGAGCCGGGCCGATCTCTCGTACAGGGCGTCGGTGAAGTAGTCGGGCCGGTCGACCCAGCCCTCGTGCTCGATGCCGATGCTGCGGGTGTTGTAGTCCCAGTTCCCCGCGTGCCAGGCGACGTCGGCCTCGGGGACGCACTGCGCGACATGTCCGTCCGCCGAGCGCACGAGGTAGTGGGCGGACACCTTCTTCTTCGGGTTCTGGAAGACGCCGAGAGCGGTTCCGTACGTGGTCTGGGTGACATGGATGACGACGAAGTCGACCGGGTACTGGATGGGGCGGTTCGCGCGGGTGTAGTTGGCGGAGTTCGCCGGTTCCCAGCTGGCCGGCGCGTAGTCGCGGCCCTGAGCTCGCGCGTCCGCCCGGGTCTCGGGGAGCAGCGCGTACGGAACTGCCGCCAGGGCGGCGCCCTTCAGCAGGCGTCGCCTGCCGTGGCCGGACGCCGGGGGCGGGAGCGGTGTTGCCCGTTCCATGAGGTTGCCTTTCGGAGCCTTGAGGCCTCGAAGCCTGGCCGGCCCATCGGGGAAGTGTCGGGAGAGGAGCCGGGAAGCGTCGGGGAAGCGTGATGAGAGGAGTCGGGAAGCGTCGGGAGAAGGGGCGGTAGGAGAGGCGGTAGGAGAGGCGGTAGAGGGGCCTCGGGAAGAGTTGGGAATTTTCGGGGCCGCGACCGGTCGAGTCAGTGGCGCAGCGTCGCCGCCGACTCACGCAGGCGCGCGTGCACTCCGCGGTGTGTCTCGCGCGGTGGCAGCCAGTCCTTGCGGATCTTCGCCACGCACGTGTAGTTCGTGTCGCACACATTGGCCAACGGCGACTCGACCGCCTGGGTTGCGAACTGGTACGCGTCCGGCTCACTGAAGCCGTAGTCGCGGACGAGCCAGCGCACCACGTCCAGCTGCGATATCCGGAACGCGTCCTCCAACGGGCGTGCCGAGCCGGTCGAGATGATGTGGCTGTCGGACTCGATGCGCGGCCAGGGCGTGCTGATCCCTTTGAGGAGTTCGACGACGACCACGGTGTGCATCGCGCACTCGACGGCGACCCCGCAGGTCTCGCCCTCGCCCTGCCGGGCGTGTCCGTCACCGAGACTGAACAGCGCCCCTTCCACGTTCACCCCGAGGTAGCAGGTGACGCCGGCCCGCATCTCCGGGGTGTCCATGTTGCCGCCGTGGGCGTCCGGCACCAGGGCCGAGCGGACCTCCAGGTTGGCGGGTGCCACGCCGACCGTGCCGTGCATCGGATCCATGGGCAGCTCCAGTTCCAGATCGCTGTCACGGGCCCGGAAGAGCGCTGTGCGTCGGGTGCGGTCGAGCTGCCAGATCCAGACGGTCTCCGGGAGCGGCGGCTGGAGGGTGGCCGTGGTGTGGGTGGAGGTGAGCGCGCCGAAGAGGGGGACCGTGGTGGACGCGGCCCAGTCGCGGGCGGGTTCGATGGACACGAAGTGCACGGCGAGGGTGTCCCCGGGCTCGGCGCCCTCCACATGGAAGGGGCCGGTCTGCGGATTGAGGAACGGGAACTCGCACACCTCGGACACGAGATCCTTCTCCGAGCGGACCCGGCCGGCGAAGCAGTCCTCCGTGTACAGGTCGAGGACGGTGCCGGGCGTGATCCGCGCGACGGGTGGCACGCCGCCGAACGTCCAGGCGTATTCGCCCGGTCGGGGGCGCACGGTCAGGATGCGCGGGTCGCTCATCGCTGCACAGCTCCGTTCTGCGGACGGTCCGCGGCAGGCCGGTGGTCGGGTTGGACACGTGTGCGGCACGGCCGGGCTCGTCGGTCACATGGCCTGCCGCGTCTCACGTGAATCACCGTACGGCGGCCGGAGGTTCGGCAGAAGGAGGAGATCGCGTCCGGTGGACGGTGGCCCACTTGTGGACAACTCGCTCACTCGTAAGGGTGATTGTGCGCGGCTCAGTGCGCGGATTTCCCCGGGGGCGCCGGCGCTGCCCCCGACGTCCGGGCTTCTTCCTCAGCCGCCGGCCTCGCACAAAGCTCCGTGGGGCCCGGCTGGGCCGCGCTGGGCGGACGCGGAGCCGCCGCTCACCGCCGCTCGGCGACCCCCGCGGGATCGTCCAGAACCCCGCGCACCACCCAGTGCGCCGCCCCCAGCAACGGCCCCTCGGGCCCCAGCCTCGACACGGACACCGGGCAGGCCGGGCCCGCGGTCCGCCGGGCCAGCTCGGCCTCCAGCGAGGGCAGCAGCCAGGGCGCGAGACCGGCCAGCGCGCCGCCCAGGACCACTCCGCGAGGGTCCAGCAGATTGACGGCCCCGGTCAGGGCGATGCCGAGCGCCTCACCCGCGTCGTGCAGGGCGCGGCGCACGTCGGTGTCCCCGGCAGCCGCCCGCCCGGCGAGCATGCCGACCCGGTCCTCGCCCGGCTCCAGCCCGGCCGCACGCAGCACGGCCTCCTCACCGGCGTACTGCTCCAGGCAGCCGCGCCCGCCGCAGCCGCACTCCGGTCCGTCGGGCCGTACCGGGACATGGCCCAGCTCGCCCGCGAAACCCCGTGTCCCCCGCAGCAGTTGCCCGTCCACGACCACTGCGGAACCGATGCCGATCTCGGCCGAGACGTGCAGGAAGTCGTGCGGTGTGTCCTCGCCGAGCCAGAGTTCGGCGAGTCCGCCGAAGTTGGCCTCGTTGTCCACTGTCAGCGGGTACTCCGCCGGCAGCAGGGCGCCGAGGTCCACGTCGTGCCATTCGAGGTTGGGCGCCCGTACGACCGTACGGCCGTCCCGGGACACCAGGCCCGGAACGGCCACGGCGAGACCGGCCGGCCACAGTCCCGAACCGTCCGCCTCGGCGACCACCTGCCGTATCAGCTCGGTGAGTTCGGCGACGACCGGCTCGGGGGCGCGGCCGCGGTTGGTGCCGTGTCGTACCGCCCGGGCCCGCACCACTCCGCGCAGGTCCACCGCGCACACCGCGAGATGGTCGACGCCGATCTCCGCTCCGATGCCCGCGGGGCCCTGGCCGCTGACGGCGAGGGCGGATCCCGGCCGGCCCACCCGGCCGGGCCGCTCCGGTCCCAGCTCCTCCAGCAGACCGGTGCGGATCAGCTCGTCGACCAGCGTCGACACGGCCGCACGGGTCAGCCCGATACGGGAGGCGACCGCGGCGCGCGACAGCGGTCCCTCGGCGCGCACGGCGTGCATCACCCGCGCCAGATTGCGGCGGCGCATGCCCTGCTGGGTGTCGGGCAGCGCGCGCCCGGGACCGTCGGGACGGGCTTCGTGCGGCGATGCGGTCATGCCTCCGTCAGTCCTCAGTCCTCGGTCTGTGCCGACGCCGGCCGCGGCGGCAGGGCCGCGCGTGGTGTCAGTCGGTGCGGGTGCCCCGCCCCAGCAGCGGGTTCGCGTCGGAGAGTACCCCGGCGATCCTGGCGAGCGTCGCCTCGTCCCGCTCCACGGCGTCCAGGACGGGCCCGCTCGCGGTGTTCCAGCGCCGGGCGACGGCGGCCGGGTCCTCGCCGGTGAGCACGCCCGCGGCCTGAGCGGCGGCGCCGAGTGCGACCAGTTCCCGGGCCTGGGGGATCTGGACGGGGCGGCCGGACAGACGTCGTACGGTCTGCTGCCATGCGGTGCCGCGCGCACCGCCGCCGATCAGCAGCAGCGGGGTGGAGCGGTCGGCGTCCTCGTCGAGGACCAGGTCGAGCGCGCCCAGCAGGGAGTGGACGGCGCCGTCGTAGGCGGCCTGGAGCAGCTGGCCCGCGGTGGTGTCGTGGCGCAGGCCGTGCAGCAGCCCGGAGGCGTTCGGCAGGTCGGGGGTGCGTTCGCCGTCCAGGTAGGGCAGGAGCGTCACCGACGTACCCGGTTCGACGGCCTCACGGTCCAGGCCCAGCAGCGCGGCGATCCGGTCGACGGCGAGGGTGCAGTTGAGGGTGCAGGCCAGCGGCAGCCAGTCGCCGCGCGCGTCTGCGAAACCCGCGACGGTGCCGCTCGGGTCGGCGGGGCGGTGCGTCGAGACGGCGTAGACCGTGCCGGAGGTGCCCAGGCTCAGCACCGGTGTGCCCGGACGCAGTCCGAGGCCGAGTGCGGCGGCGGCGTTGTCGCCGGTGCCCGGTGCGACCAGGGTGCCCTTGGAGAACGGCAGGTCAGGATGGTCGCGTACGGTGCCGACCACCTCACCGGGCCGGGCGACGCGGGGCAGCAGCGCCGGGTCCAGCCCCACGTGGGCGAGGATCTCCTCGTCGTACGCCTCGGTCCCGGACGCCCACCAGCCGGTGCCGGAGGCGTCACCGCGGTCGGTGGTGGCCAGGCCCGTGAGGCGTTCGGTGAGGTAGTCGTGGGGGAGGCGCACGGCCTTCGTGGCGCGGATCGCGTCCGGCTCGTGCTCGGCGAGCCAGGCCCACTTGGTGACCGTGAAGGAGGCGCCGGGCACACTGCCGGTGCGCTGCGCCCAGGCCTTCGCCCCGCCCAGCTCCTCGACCAGCCGGCGGGCCTGGGCGGCGGAACGGACGTCGTTCCACAGCAGGGCCGGGCGGACCGGCTCGCCGTGCTCGTCCAGGGTCACCAGACCGTGCTGCTGACCGCCGACGGAGACGGCCGCCGCCTCGTGCGCGGCGTCCCCGCACTGGCGCAACGCCTCGCACAGCGCGTCCCACCACTGGCGCGGATCACTCTCCCGGCCCGCACCCGACGACACGGTGTGCGGGGCCTGCCCGCTGGCCACCACCTCGCCGGTCGCCACGTCGACGACCAGTGCCTTCGTGGACTGGGTGGACGTGTCCACGCCGACGACGAGCGGACCTTCGGCTGCTGACATCGGGCTCTCCTTGTGATGCGGCTCTGCGGGATCTGACCTGCTGTTCTTTCATGGATTCCAGGGTGCGGCGACCGGGAGGCCGCGGCTCGTGGACTCCCCGTCCCTTCCCAGGAACGCGTTGGCATACTAATTTGTAAACCGCCATGACGAAATAGTCGGAGCAAGCAAGGAGCCGTGGCATGAGCTACCAGCCCACCCCCGAGGACAGGTTCACCTTCGGACTGTGGACCGTCGGCTGGCAGGGAAGGGACCCCTTCGGCGACGCCACGCGGCGTGCCCTGGATCCCGTCGAGACCGTGCAGCGCCTGGCCGAGCTGGGCGCGTACGGCGTGACCTTCCACGACGACGACCTGATCCCGTTCGGGTCCTCGGACACCGAGCGCGAGTCGCACATCAAGCGCTTCCGCCAGGCCCTCGACACGACCGGCCTGGCCGTGCCGATGGCCACCACCGACCTGTTCAAGCACCCGGTCTTCAAGGACGGTGCCTTCACCGCCAACGACCGCGACGTACGCCGCTACGCGCTGCGCAAGACCATCCGCAACATCGACCTCGCCGCCGAGCTGGGCGCCGAGGTCTATGTCGCCTGGGGCGGCCGTGAGGGCGCCGAGTCCGGCGCGGCGAAGGACGTGCGCGTGGCACTGGACCGCATGAAGGAGGCCTTCGACCTCCTCGGCGAATACGTCACCGAGCAGGGCTACGACCTGCGCTTCGCCATCGAGCCCAAGCCGAACGAGCCGCGCGGCGACATCCTGCTTCCGACCGTCGGCCACGCGCTGGCCTTCATCGAGCGCCTGGAGCGGCCGGAGCTGTACGGCGTGAACCCCGAGGTCGGCCACGAGCAGATGGCCGGGCTCAACTTCCCCCACGGCATCGCCCAGGCGCTGTGGGCGGGCAAGCTGTTCCACATCGACCTCAACGGCCAGTCCGGCATCAAGTACGACCAGGACCTGCGCTTCGGCGCCGGTGACCTGCGTGCCGCCTTCTGGCTCGTCGACCTGCTGGAGAGCGCCGGCTACACCGGGCCCCGGCACTTCGACTTCAAGCCGCCGCGCACCGAGGACCTCGACGGGGTGTGGGCCTCCGCCGCGGGCTGCATGCGCAACTACCTCATCCTCAAGGAGCGCGCCGCCGCCTTCCGCGCCGACCCCGAGGTCCAGGACGCCCTGCGCGCCTCGCGGCTCGACGAGCTGGCCCAGCCGACCGCCGGCGACGGCCTTCAGGCCCTCCTCGCCGACCGCACCGCCTTCGAGGACTTCGACGCGGACGCGGCCGCCGCGCGCGGGATGGCCTTCGAGCGCCTCGACCAGCTGGCCATGGACCACCTGCTCGGCGCGCGCGGCTGAGCGCCCCGGCGGTGACCGGCCTCCCCGGGGGCGACTCGCCTCAGGGCCGGCCGGTCACCGCACCACGACGTCGGCAACAGGCACCGACCACACCTCTCGGCCCAAGTGCCTGTCGCCGGCCGTACGGTCAGATGCCGCGCGGCAACCGCACGTAGAGGACGTGGGTCTCCACACCACTGTCCAGCAGGCGGCCCTGGGCGTCGAAGGCGCCCGCGCCGTCCGTCATGCCGAAGTCGTTGTCGTTGACGACGGCGATCGTGTCGTCGGCCACGCGCGCGACACCCTCGATCTTCCCCGGCACACCCGGCACCGTCCCCAGGTCGACGAGGAGCCGCTTGGCGAGCACGGGGACACCGGCCGCCGCCGGGTCCTCCAGCTGCTCCAGCGACGGCGACGCGGCCGCGTCGTCCCAGCGCCCGCCGAGGATGTTCGCGGCCGGACTGAGGCGTACGAGGTGCAGCCGGGCGGCCTTGTCCGTGCGCTCCTGCACCACCAGCCGTTCCCGGCCCACCGCGACCACCGAGGAGATCTTCAGCTCGGAGGTGTCGTCCTCGCCCGGATCGACCACGCCTACCGGGTCGAAGCGGTAGGCGTACTCGGCCGGAGAGGCAGCCCCGCCGCGAAGGAACGGGGAACAGGGCGCCGGCCGGCGGCGTAGGGGAACATCGGGCCTCCTGGGAACGAGTTCGCTGTCAGCGGCCAGATTCGATCCCTGCGGGGAGAACATCGCGGCACACGCGCGTGAACGCGTGGTGGCGGCTTCCGGTCGGGCCGCCTGCCGACCTCTCGGGGAGGAGGGTCGGGCCGCCTGCCGATCTCTGGGGGAGGAGGGTCGGGCCGCCTGCCGATCTCTGGGGGAGGAGGGTCGGGCCGCCCGCCGATCTCTCGGGGAGGAGTAGGGGACCGGCCTCAGGGTTGAGTCAGGGTCGCCGTCCGGAACCGCGCCGGGCACGGGTCCGTTCTCACCACAGAGAGCGGCAGTGGCCGCGAAGGAGGCGACACAGATGTCGAAGAACGCGAAGATCGCCGCGGGAGGTGTGGCGGTCGGGCTCATCCTGCTGATCTGGCTGCCCTGGTGGGCCGCACTGTTGATCGTGCTGGGCGTCCCGGCCGCCGCCTACCTCACGCTCGACCCGTCACAGCGGCGCCGGCTGCGCCGCACATCCCGCAAGGAGCTGGGCCGCTGAGACGCTAGCGCCCGCCGGCGGCGGCATCGTCCAAGGGGCAGGAGTCGACCACGTCGCCGTCCGCGGACCGGCCCACGGCCCGGTCGGCGGGCGGAGGCGTGCCCCGCTCCACCCAGGCCACCAGCGCGTCGAACGCCGAGCGGTAGCAGGGCAGGATCGGCCGCAGCCGGTCCGGGTAGGTGTCGTACAGGCCGTCGACGTGCGTGCCGCCGAGGACCGTGTAGTAGCGGTGCAGTCCGCCCCGGCCGCGCTTGTCGACCATCCGCGCGTACACATCGGAGTCCGCCGCCTTCGGCAGCAGCGCGTCCAGATCGCCGTGCAGGGTGATCATCGGCCGCCCGATGCGCCCGGTGAGTGCCACCCGTGCCACCGCCCGCCGCACGGAGTCGGGCCGCGAGGCGTAGTCGTAGGTCGCGTCGGAGGCGCACGGCGCGAGGATCTCCTCCAGCGTGCCGCCCGCCGACGGGCCCGGACAGCCCGGGTCGTACGACGGATCGAACTCGGCGCGGTAGATCTTCTGGGTCAGCCCCCAGTACGCCTTCTCGTGATACGGCCAGAGGAACTCCGAGCCACGCGCGAACCCGGCCGCGTACAGGTTCTCGTCCCGCGCGGAACCGGCCGCCCGCGCCACCGTGACCGGCAGGGAGGTGAGCAGGTTCGGGCCGTCGGCGGTCCACAGCGCCCCCTCCCAGTCCACGCCGCCGTCGTACAGCTCGGGGTGGTTCTCCAACTGCCAGCGGGTGAGATAGCCGCCGTTGGACATGCCGGTGACGTAGGTGCGCCGCGGGGCGTGCCCGTAGCGCTGCGCGACGGCGCGCCGGGCCGCCCGGGTGAGCTGGGTGGTGCGCTCGTTCCACTCGGCCACCGCGTCCCCGGGGCGGGAGCCGTCGCGGTAGAAGTCGGCGCCGTTGTTGCCCTTGTCGGTGGCGGCGTAGGCGTAGCCCAGCGCGAGCACCCGGTCCGAGATCGCCCGGTCCGTCGCGTACTGCCTGCGGGTGCCAGGGGCGCCGGTGACGACGAGGCCGCCGTTCCAGCGGTCGGGCAGGCGGATGACGAACTGGGCGTCGTGACGCCATCCGTGCGTGGCGTTGAACGTGGAGGTGTCGGGGAAGTAGCCGTCCACCTGGACGCCCGGCACGCCGGACGGGCTGCGGGTGTCCTTCGCCGTCAGCCCCGCCTGGTCGGCGGTGTCGGTGTACGGCGTGCCCGCGAGCCCCGTCGTGGTGAGGTCGGCCAGGCACGCACTCCGCTGGAACTCCGCCCCCGGCACCCGCACCCGCTCCTGTCGGGCGCAGTGGCCGTCATCGGCCGCCCCCGCGGCGGGAGCGGGACCGGTGACGGTCACCGCCAGCAGTGCGGCGGCGAGGGGGACACCTCGGGACAGACGCATGAACGGCCTCCAGGGCGGGGTGACGGTGGGACCGCGCGGCGATCGAGCGCGCGAGTGGCCCCATCGTGTGGCCGCACCTGTTCACCGGCCATGGGTTGGCACCACATGCCAAGAGCCCTGCGTCTGGGGGCTCCTCACACGCCAGCGCCGTCACTGACGCAGTGGTACCGACGGCTTGTCGTGGCTCGTGACGCCTTGTCCGTGCGGCGGGCACCTCGCCGAGCGTGCCTCCGGCCGCTCAGCTGGGCCGTACGGCCATCTTGTCCAGCGCCTCCAGCAGGCCCGGCAGCTCAGGGCCCCGCCCCACCGGCAGCACCTCTCCCGGCGCCTCGTCGAGCAGCACGAAGGCGATGTCGTCCGTCCTGGCCACCAGCGACCAGCCGGGGCCGTCCGCCCGCAGCGTCCGTGCGTCCCCCGGCGCGAAGGAGGACCGGACCCGGCCCAGTGGCGGGGGCGTGTCCACGTACGCCCTCGCCTCCGTCAGCACCCGCCGTACGCCGCTGCGCGGGCCCGCGGACTCCTGCCCCGTGTCCGCGCCCTCGGTCCGCGCCTGCGCGCCGGCGTTCCGAGGGGCAGCGCCGGCCTCTTCGGAGGTCTCGCCCGCGTCCCCGGACGCCTCGCCCGCGGTGGCGAACTCGGAGTCGTCGATCTGCTCGCGCCACAACGCCCACTGCAACGCGACCTCGTCCGCGCCCATGCGGCGCTGCGCCGGCCCCCACCCGGAGGTGTCCGGCGGGGCCAGCGGGGGACGGTCGGCGAGCGCGGGGTCGGGATCGTGCGGGGCGGGTATCCCGGGAGCCGCGACGGCGACCGCGAGCGGCCAGCCCGGCAGCGCCGCCACGACCGTGTCCTCGGCGGGCGACAGGTCGTACTCCATACCGCAGTCCCAGGAGGCGATGGCCACGGCCACCAAGGAGACGTCGTCGGTCGCGATGGTCCACCGCGCGCCCTCGCCGTCCTGGCCGAGCACCAGGCCGTACCCGTCGGCGAGGGGCGCCAGCCCCAGCGCGGCGCAGGCCTCGGGGTAGTCGTCGCCGAGCACGCTCGGGAACTGCGCGGGCGTCAGCAGCACCGCCGTGAGCACGTACAGCGCGTCGTCCGCGGCGGTGACGGCTTCTTCGTCCGTCCCGGCCATGCCAGCCTCCCAGGGGTTCGTCCAACCGCGCGCACCCTAATGCGCACCCGGCGCGCTTGTCACGACTCCCCAGAACGCCCGGAACTGCGGTTTCCGACGTGACGGGACGAATCGACCCGCTGTGTTCCGGTCTCTCAGGCCGCCGGCAGGCCCAGCAGTGAGCGGGCCACGGTCCCCGGCGACTCGTCGCGCTCCCGGGCGAGCGCTATCACCGCGCGGCACGCCAGCTCGTTCACGCCGAACGACAGCGCCTCCGGCGACACCCACCCGGCCGCCTCGTCGATCCGGTCCTGGTCGTCCTCGGCGCAGGCCGCCACATACACCGCGGCCGCCTCGAAGAGGTTGTGCGCGCGCCTGTCCCGCTCACCCTGCCGCTCGGTGCGCGGCGCACCGATCAGTCTGTGCCAGACCTTGCGAACCTTGTCGAACATGCCGACCGCCTTCCCTGCCTCGGTTCCCCCGTGTGAGGGACTTACCCTCCCACTGATCGTTCATCTGCTGTTGCGCACCGTAGAGTTGGAGTTTCGACGGCAGAAGGGGCGGCACGGTGAAGCGTTACGCGCGGCTCGAACAGATCCGGCGGATGGACCCGTACGAGGAAGCCTCCGAGATCTACCGGCTCAGCTCGGCCTACGAGTTCCCCTGGGACTACGCCCGAGCCCTGGAACTGGCCCTGTACCGCACCTACGCCGTCCCCTCGATCGGCCGCCTGCTGGCCGAGACCGCGGAGCTGACCGACCGCACCCAGAAGCGCTACGACGACACCTCGCTGCTCCTCGACGCCGTCGTGGAGCACGGCTTCGACAGCGAGCAGGGCCGCACCGCGATCCGCCGCATCAACCAGATGCACCGCAGCTACGACATCAGCAACGACGACATGCGCTACGTGCTCAGTACGTTCGTCGTGATGCCCAAGCGGTGGATCGACGCCTACGGCTGGCGCAGGCTGTCCCGCCACGAGACCGTGGCCGCCGCCCTCCACTACCGCATGCTGGGCCGGCGGATGGGCATCAAGGACATCCCCGAGACGTACGAGGAGTTCGAGACCTGCCTCGACGACTACGAGGCAGCCCACTTCGCCTGGGACGAGGGCGCAAGCCGGGTCTCCGACGCCACGCTCGGCCTGATGGTCTCCTGGTATCCGCGCCCCCTGGCACCGCTGCTGCGCACCGCCACGCTCGCCCTGCTCGACGACTCGCTGCTGCGGGCCTTCCGCTACGCACCCCCCTCCGCCGCCGCAAGGACGCTCGTGCGCCGGGCGGTGCGGCTGCGCGGGCGTGCCGTCCGGCTGCTGCCCCCTCGCCGCGCGCCCCACTTCGCGCGGCAGAACTGGGAGATCAAGGGCTATCCCGACGGCTACGAGGTGAACGAACTGGGCACCTGGCCGGTTCCCGGGGTGCGCGGCTGCCCGGTCCGCCAGCTGGACACGTCGGGTACGCGACAGACCCCGGCAGCGGAGGCTTCGGGTGCGCCGGAGGCTCCGGCGGCGGGTGCCTCGGGCGCTGTGGGCACGTCAGCCGCCGAGTGACCCGAGGGTGGCGCGCAGCCAGTCGAGTTCGGCCCGGGAGGTGGCGCGCGCGATGGTGAGGACGCCGCGCCGGAACGGGTCGTCCAGATCCTCGGCGGGCAGCGGCCGGTCACCGTCGTAGAAGAAACTCGCGGGCTCCTCCAGGAAGCCGAGCCTGCGCCGCAGTACGGCCGCCTGGGCGGCCGGGTCGTCCAGGTGCCGCAGGAAGGCGAGCACCGTGAACCAGCGGTTCTCGTCGGTGATGTCGAGCCGGTCCGGCTCGGCCAGCCGGTGGCGCAGGTCCGCCCGGCCCGCCTCGGTCAGGGACAGGACGTGCCGCGGCGCCGCTCCCGCACCGGGCTCCGTCGTGCGCTCCAGGAGCCCCGCCTTCTCCAGGCGCTTGATCGCCGGATAGAGCGTGCTCTCCGCGACGGGCCGGACGTGCCCGGTCAGTGCCGTGATCCGCTTGCGCAGCTCGTAGCCGTGCAGCGGGGCGTCGTACAGGAATCCGAGGATGGCGAGCTCCAGCATGCCCGCATTCTCGCATTCCGCTGTACATCGGCGTAGCAATAACCCCCTCCCGTAATACATCGGTGGCGAAGTATTCCGTCACCGATGTATGGTCCAGGGCGTGCCGGAAGCGAGCCGGCCACCGGGAGAGGAGCACGGGATGCGTCAGGCGGAGTTCGACGACAGGGGCAGCTGCGTCCGGTGGACGGAGGTGCCGGGTGAGGAACCCGCGCGTGTGTATGTGCACGGGCTGGGCTCGATGTCCTCGGTGTACCACGCCCATGTCGCTGCCCGGCCCGAACTCGCCGGGCGGCGGAGCCTGTTCGTCGACCTGCCGGGGCACGGCATCAGCGACCGGCCCGAGCACTTCTCCTACAGCCTGGAGGCCCACGCCGACGCCCTCGCGGCCGTCCTGGACGCGGCGGGCCTGAGCGGCGCGGAGCTGATCGCGCACAGCATGGGTGGCGCGGTGGCGATCGTCCTCGCCCACCGCCGGCCCGACCTCGTGTCCCGGCTGGTGCTCACCGAGGCCAACCTCGACGCCCACCCGCCCCTCACCGCGGCGAGCAGCGGCATCACCACCTGGGAGGAGGAGGCTTTCGTGGACCATGGCCACACGCGTGTGCTGGAGAAGGTCGGTCCCGCGTGGGCGGCGACGATGCGTCTGGCGGACCCGCGCGCGCTGCATCGCACCGCGGTCGGCCTCGTCGGCGGATCCACACCCGTCATGCGCACCATGCTGGAGGCGGTCCCGGTCGACCGCGTCTACCTCCAGGGCGAACTGAGCGGCGAACTCGAGGGCAGGCAGACGCTGGAGGCGGCCGGTGTGCGGGTGGTGACGGTGCCCGGCGCGGGGCACAACGTCATGTTCGACGACCCGGAGGCCTTCGCGGCCGCCGTAGCCGGACGTCTGTGAAGCTCAGTCCGTTCGAACGGCCAAGGCGAGGAAGCGGGTGTCCTCGTCGACGTACGACGTCATGCGCCAGCCCGAACGCCCGAGGAGCGGGCGGAGGTTGGGCTCGGCACGCAGATCGTCCGGGGTGATCTGCCTGCCGTGCCGGGCCGCCAGGGCCGCCCGCCCGATGGGGTGGAACAGCGCCAGGATGCCGCCGGGGCGCACCACCCGCGCCAACTCGCGGAGGTTCTACTCCGGTTCGGGCAGATGCGAGATGAGTCCCGCTCCGAACACGGCGTCGAGCGACTGCGAGCGCAGCGGCAGCTCGGCGACGTCCGCGAGCAGCAACCGCCCGTACCTGTCCCGTCCGGCCGCTGTGGCGGCCTCCAGCATGGCCGGGGTGAGATCGGCCCCGAGGACCACTCCCGAGGGCCCCACGGCCGCCCGCAGCGGCGGCAGGGCCCGTCCGGTGCCGCAGCCCGCGTCGAGCACCCGGTCGCCTTCGCGCAGGCCGAGCCCGGCGACGGCGGCCGCGTAGGCGGGACCGTCGTCGGGGAAACGACTGTCCCAGTCGGCCGCGCGGGCCGTGAAGAACTCCTGGACGTGTGTGCGGTCGTCGCTCATGCTCCGCATGATCCCTCACCGACACGGATGACGCCCCGGTGCACACGTTCGAGCGTGACCCGATCGTTCCGGAACATCTAGACGTCATATTCCAGCAGCTTTCGAAATGCGCCCCCATTGTGCGCCCGTGCCCCCGTTAGCGTCCCGGGGCCATGGGACACCTGGACCACGCCACCTTCGGCTGGCTGACCCCCGTGCTGTCGTACGTCATGGCCTGCACGGGCGCGGCGCTCGGGCTGCGATGCACCGTGCGCGCCCTCGGCGCCACCGGACGCTCGCGCCGCAACTGGCTCTTGACCGCCGCCTCCGCCATCGGCACGGGCATCTGGACCATGCACTTCGTGGCCATGCTCGGCTTCGGCGTCCACGGCACCGACATCCGCTACGACGTGCCGTTGACCATCCTCAGTCTGCTCGTCGCCATGCTCGTCGTCAGCGCCGGCGTCTTCGCCGTCGGCTACGGCCGCGAACGGGGCCGCTCTCTCCTCGTCGGCGGCCTGACCACCGGCCTCGGCGTGGCGAGCATGCACTACCTGGGCATGGCGGCGGTGCGGCTGCACGGCGACGTGACGTACGACCCGGTCAAGGTCGCCCTCTCCGTGGTGATCGCCGTCGTCGCGGCGACGGCGGCCCTGTGGGCGGCCCTGAACATCAAGTCGCCCCTCGCGGTCACCGTCGCCTCCCTCGTCATGGGGGCGGCGGTGAGCAGCATGCACTACACCGCCATGTTCGCGGTGGACGTGCGGGTCACGCCCTCCGGGGAGGTGCTGCCCGGGGCCACGGCGATGCAGTTCATCTTCCCCCTCGCCGTCGGCCTCGGGTCCTACCTCTTCCTGACCTCGGCCTTCGTCGCCCTGTCGCCGACGACGGGGGAGCGCGAGGCGACCGCTTCGGCCCAGCGGCCGGTGGAAGTCGCTCGCTGACCGGTCACCGCCCGGCGCTCACGGTCGCGGCACACCGCCCGACGCCCCACGCCCACGGCAGCCGCGTCAGCAGGCCCATCCGGGGCGGCCGCCGCAACGGCCCCGTCCGGGTCCACCGTCCCAACGGTCCCGTTCGCGGCCACCGCGCCGACGGCCCCGTCGCGGCCCACCGCCCCGCGGCCGACGACACGCCCACGAACCCCTTCCGAGCGAGGAGGCCATGCGTACACCACGCAGCACCCCGACAGGCGCCCAGTCGCCGCCCCCACCACCGCGCGGCCGCCGCGCCCACGCCGGACTCCCGGCCGACGAGAACCCCGCCGACCCCGCGGGCGGCGGCCCGGACACCGCGCCCACGCGCGCGGGACGCCGGTGGACCCGACCGCGCACGGTGCGCGCACGGATCGTCTGCCTGCTGATGGTGCCGGTGGTGTCGCTGCTGGCCCTGTGGGCGTACGCGACCGTGACGACCGCCCAGGACGTATCCCGGCTGCGGCAGTTGCAGCGCGTGGACGCCGAGGTCCGGGCGCCCGTCGCGGCCGCGGTGGCGGCCCTTCAGGCCGAGCGCGCCGCGGCGGTGCGCCGGGCGACCGACCCGTCAGCCGGCCGCGGCGACGACCTCGACCGGCTGACCCGCGCCACGGACCGCGCGGTGGCCCGGCTGCGGCTCGGCGAACACAACACGGTCGCCGACAGCCAGGAACTGCCGCACGGAGTCGCCCAGCGCCTGGAGGCCTTCGTCACCGGCGCCGAGCAACTGCGTGGACTGCGCGCCCAACTGGAGGACGGACGCGCCGACTGGCGGCGGACGTACGAGCGCTACACCCGCACCATCGCGGACGCCTTCGCCGTGGACGGCGCCCTCAGCGGCATCCAGGACGCCGAACTCGGCTCCGACACGCGCGTGCTGCTGGAGTTCTCCCGCGCGGGTGAGGCGCTGGCCCGGGAGGACGTGCTGCTGACCGGCGGACGCCCGGCCAAGGGCCTGACCGGCGAGCGGCTGCGGCTGTTCACCGGGGCCGTCTTCACCCGCCGCGCCCTCACCGAGTCCGCCGTCCCCGATCTGGGCGGCCCGGAACGCGCCGCCTGGCGCGAGCTCGCAGACAGCGACGCCTACGCCACCGTCACCGCACTGGAGGACGAGGCCCTCGACGGTGAACCCGCCGGTGGCGCCTGGGACAGCGCCCACGCGCGCGTGCAGAGCGAGATGCGCGCCGTCGAGCAGGACGCGGCCCGTGACGTGGCCGGCCGGGCCGACCCGCTGACCCACGGACTGCTCACCCCGGCCGGCGCAGCCGTGCTGTTCGGGCTTGCCGCCGTCGCCGCCTCGCTGGTGATCTCGGTGCGCATCGGCCGTGGCCTCGTCGTGGAACTGGTCAGCCTGCGCAACAGTGCGCTGGAGATCGCCCGGCGCAAGCTCCCCGACGCCATGCGCAAGCTCCGCGCGGGCGAGGAGATCGACATCCGCGCGGAGGCGCCCCCGGGGCCGCCCGCGGAGGACGAGACCGGTCAGGTCGCCGAAGCCCTCGGCACCGTGCACCGGGCAGCCCTGCGGGCCGCCGTGGAGCGTGCCGAACTCGCCAGCGGCATCTCGGGCGTCTTCGTCAACCTCGCCCGGCGCAGCCAGGTCCTCGTCCACCGTCAGCTCAGCCTGCTCGACAGCATGGAACGCCGCTCGGACGACCCCAACGAGCTCAGCGACCTCTTCCGCCTGGACCACCTCACCACGCGCATGAGGCGCCACGCCGAGAGCCTGATCATCCTCTCCGGTGCCGCCCCCGGCCGGGCCTGGCGCATGCCGGTCTCGCTGACCGACGTCGTGCGCGCCGCCGTCTCCGAGGTCGAGGACTACGCGCGCGTGGAGGTACGGCAACTCCCCGAGGCGTCCGTCGTCGGCGCGGCCGTCGCCGACCTCACCCACCTGCTGGCCGAGCTCATCGAGAACGCCGCCCAGTTCTCACCACCCCACACGCGTGTGCGCGTCACCGGCGAACCCGTCGGCAACGGCTACGCCGTCGAGGTCGAGGACCGGGGCCTGGGCATGGGCAAGGAGACCCTCACCGAGGCCAACCGGCGTATCGCGCAGTCCGAGGCCCTCGATCTGTTCGACAGCGACCGGCTCGGACTGTTCGTGGTGAGCCGCCTCGCCGCCAGGCACAGCATCAAGGTCCACCTGAGGCCCTCGCCCTACGGCGGTACGACCGCGGTCGTCCTGCTGCCCGTGGCACTGCTGCACGGCGAGGCGACGGAACGATCCGGCAGCGAGGACGCCGAGACGCCCCGGCCCGCCGAACGCGACTACGCGCGTGTGCCCGCGGGACCCGCTCTGCAGGAGACCGTCCATCAGGCGGCCGGCCGTCCGGTGCTCGCCGCCCCCGCCCCGACCCTGTCCGACACTCCGCCGCCGGGGGTGACCGCCTTGCGCCCGCACCGCACCCCGGACGACGCCGAGACGTCCGACGACCTGCCCCGCCGGGTCCGCCAGGCGTCCCTCGCCCCCCAATTGCGTCAAGGCCGCCCCGAGGAACCCGCCCGGCCGTCCGGGCCTTCCCCCGACGACCGGCGCACCCCCGAACTCGTACGGGACCGAATGGCCGCCTACCGCGACGGCTGGGCGCGCGGCGGCGGCAGACGACCCGGCCGCGGCCCGGCCGGCGACAGCAGCGAAGGAGACCCCGCATGATCGACCCGGGCAGAAGAAGCGCGCAGCGGTCCGGCGAACTCGACTGGCTGCTCGACGATCTGGTGCTGCGCGTGCGCGAGGTGCGGCACGCCGTGGTGCTGTCCGACGACGGGCTCGCCGTGGGCGCCTCCAGCGACCTCGAGCGAGAGGACGCCGAGCACCTCGCCGCGGTCTCCTCCGGCTTCAACAGCCTCGCCAAGGGCACGGGCCGGCACTTCGGCGCGGGAGGCGTACGCCAGACCATGGTGGAGATGGACGACGGCTTCCTGTTCGTGGCGGCCGCGGGCGACGGCTCCTGCCTCGCCCTCCTCACCGCCGTGAACGCCGACATCGGCCTCGTGGCGTACGAGATGGCACGTCTGGTCAAACGCGTCGGCGAGCACCTCTACACGCCGCCCCGCGTCACCGCGCGGCCGCCCGCCGCGGGCTGACCGAGAAGGCGGTCCACGACGATGACCGACGACCTGCGGGGCGCTCCCCGCGAACCGGGCAGCCAGTGGTACGACGGCGAGGCCGGCCCGCTCGTCCGCCCCTACGCCATGACCGGCGGCCGGACCCGGCCCGGGCCCACCGGGGTCCGCTTCGACCTGATCGCCCTGGTCACCCTCGACCCCGCGGGCCCTGGGGCCGAGGACGACGCCACGCTGGGTCCCGAGCACCGCGCGCTGGTGGACCTGTGCCGCACGGAGACCCAGTCCGTCGCCGAACTCGCCGCCGGCGCCGATCTGCCGCTCGGCGTGGTCCGGGTGCTCCTCGGTGACCTCCTGGAACTGGGCCGGGTCACCGTCACCCGTCCCGTACCGCCCGCGCAGCTCCCCGACGAACGGATCCTGCGCGAGGTCATCGACGGGCTGCGGGCGCTGTGAGGACCCCGCGCGCATCAGTGGCCCGCCGAGAGACGCGTCGGCACCTTCCCGCCGCGCCCCCCACCCCCCACGTCGACCGATTCCGGCACTCCCGAGAGAAGTGATCCATGGTCTCCGAGCACTCCGACGCCCCGGACGACGAGACGGCCGCGCTGGCGTTGAAGATTCTGGTCGCCGGCGGTTTCGGCGTGGGCAAGACGACCCTGGTGGGCGCGGTCAGCGAGATCAGGCCGCTGCGCACCGAGGAACTGCTCAGCCAGGCGGGCCAGTCGGTGGACGACACCGACGGCGTGGACCAGAAGGTCACCACCACCGTGGCCATGGACTTCGGGCGGATCACCATCCGGTCCGGGCTGTCCCTCTACCTGTTCGGCACCCCCGGCCAGGACCGATTCTGGTTCCTGTGGGACGAGTTGGCGCAAGGCGCGCTCGGCGCCGTCGTCCTCGCCGACACCCGTCGCCTCGAGGACTGCTTCCCGGCGGTCGACTACTTCGAGCACCGGCACATCCCGTTCGTGGTCGCAGTCAACTGCTTCGCCGGCGCCCGTGGCCACGCGGTGGACGATGTGCTGCGCGCGCTCGACCTCGACCAGGGCACACCGGTCGTGCTCTGCGACGCCCGCGACCGGGACTCCGGCAAGGAAGTGCTGATCCGTCTCGTGGAGTACGCCGGGCGCATGCACACCGCCCGGCTCCTCGACTCCGTCCGTTGAAGTCCGTGACCGGGCTCAGCCGGAGACGGCCTTCTCGGAGACGACCTTGTCGATCGACACCCGGACGAGCAACTCGCCCGGCACGGCGTTGCGCGCGCCGAACTCCTCGGCGCGCTCCTCGCCCATGTACCGCGCACCCAGCCGAGTCGCCCAGTGACGCAACTCCGCCTGGTCCTCCGAGACCCGGGCACGGCCCTGCACCACCACGAAGTCGAACGGCGGCCGGTCGTCGTCCACGCACAGCGCGACCCGTCCGTCCCGCCTCAGGTTCCGGCCCTTGACGGTGTCCTTGCCGGTCGTGAACACGATGTCCTCGCCGTCGAGCAGGAACCAGACCGGCGCCACATGCGGGCTGCCGTCGGCGCGGACGGTGGACAGCTTGCCGGTGCGGGTGCCGTGGGAGACGAACGCACGCCATTCGTCGTCGGTCATCTTGTGTGCCATGTCCACATCCTCCTTGCCCGCGCGCCGCTCGTGGGGAAGGCTGCGAAGAGTTCCCCCGACACGGGGGAGACGTCACACGGGGAGAACACGGGGAGACCTGAACATGGCGCAGAACCAGGGACTCGGCTGGCTCCTGGACGACTTGACCGAGCGCGTCGACCAGGTGCGGCATGTGCTGGTGCTGTCCAACGACGGACTGGTCACCGGCGCGAGCACCGGACTGCGGCGCGAGGACGCCGACCACCTCGCCGCCGTCGCGTCCGGACTGCACAGCCTCGCCAAGGGCTCGGGACGCCACTTCGGCGCCGGACAAGTACGTCAGACCATGGTCGAGTTCGACGACGCGGTGCTGTTCGTGACCGCCGCGGGCACCGGAAGCTGTCTGTGCGTCCTCAGCGGCGCCGACGCCGACATCGGGCAGATCGCCTACGAGATGACGCTGCTCGTCAACCGGGTGGGCGAGCACCTCGCCGTGGACTCCCGGCACCCCGAGCGAACCCAGTCCATGGATCTCTGACCATCCACAGCTCTCTGACCTGCGCTTTCGTCCTCCTTCCGTCCTTCGTCGGAAAGTTGTCCACAGGCTCGCCACGAGATCGGCCGCGGTCGCTACGGTCTTTCCACCGGCCGTCGCGACCAGCGACAGCCACCGACTCCACGGGGGAGACCCACCATGTCAGGCGACACCATCACCCGATCCGGCCACCTCACCTGCACGCCGAGCCGCGCCGCCCGCGAACTGGGCCTCAAGCGCAGCGAGTTCGACCTGGCCGTGCACCTCGGGCGGATCCGCACCGTGCCCGACGAGGGCGGCGGGGGCCGCCGCGTCCCGCAATCCGAACTCGACCGACTGCGTGCCGAACCGGGCTTCCCGGAGGCATTCCGGAACAGCGTGCGCGTCGTGGGCACCAGCGAGGGAGCGGCCCTCATGAAGGTGCCCCCCACCCGGTTCACCAAGCTCGCCCGCCTCGGCCTGGTGGCGCCGGCGCGCTTCTACCTCAACCGCTACCGGGCCGTCGTCTGGCTGTACCTCGCCGACGAACTCCGACAGTTCGCCGCGGACAAGCACAACGCCCCACTGCTGTCGGGCCGCATGCCCGAAGGGCTGCGCGGCCAGATCGACAGCGGTCTCGACCTGCGGGCCCGGAACTGGCGCGGACGCCACCTCGGCTTCCTGCTCCGCCAGGCCGACGACCCCTGGCAGCGCGCGGGAGCGGTCGCGGCCCTGCTCGCGCCCGTCGAGATCGCCCGAGTGGTGCCGGACCCCTACGAGCGCGCCCATGTGAACCGCTTCCGCCCCGGACTGCCCGGCAACGGTTCGCCGGGCTCGCCGTCCACTCACATCGCCGAGCGGATCATGACGGCGGACGACCCGGACGAGATCGCCTGGCTCAGGTCCGAGCTGACCGCGGCCCTGGAGGAGGCGCGCCGGCACCGGGCAGCACCGCGTCCGACGCCCCGCCAGGCGCCCGCGGCCCCTGCCGAGCCCCGCAGCAGCGAGGTCGTCGCCATCCCCGAGCAAGCCTGCGGGTCCGCGCCCAGGACGGGCCTGCTGGGCCGGCTCCGCCGCGGGAGGGTGCGTGTGCGGCGCGCGAAACCCGCACCGCAGCACGCCTGACCAGGTCACAGGGCCCGGAACAGACCTTCCTGGACGACGGAGACGAGCAGCCGCCCCTCCAGGTCGTAGATCCGCCCGCGGGCCAGTCCTCGCCCGCCCGTGGCGATCGGTGACTCCTGGTCGTACAGGAACCACTCATCGGCGCGGAACGGCCGGTGGAACCACATCGCGTGGTCCAGCGACGCCATGTCGAAACCACGCGGTCCCCACAGCGGCTCCACCGGGATGCGCACGGCGTCCAGGAGGGTCATGTCACTGGCGTACGTCAGCGCGCAGGTGTGCACGAGCGGGTCGTCGCCCAGCGGCCCCACCGCGCGCATCCACACCGCGCTGCGCGGATCGGAGCCCTGGACCTCTTCCTTGGTCCAACGCAACCGGTCCACATACCGGATGTCGAAGGGCTGACGCCGCGCCATCCGCTCCAACTGCTCGGGCAGCGCGCCCAGATGCTCCCGGATCTCGTCCGTGACCGTCGGCAGGGACTCCGGGTCCGGGACCTTGCGGGCCGGCGGCAGCTGGTGCTCGAAGCTCCCTTCCTCAGGCTTGTGAAAGGAGGCGGTCAGATTGAAGATCGTGCGGCCCTGCTGCACCGCGGTGACCCGGCGGGTCGTGAACGACCGCCCGTCCCGCACCCGTTCCACCTGGTACACGATCGGCACGCCGGGCCGGCCCGGCCGCAGGAAGTACGCGTGCAGCGAGTGCACCGGACGGTCGCCCTCGGTGGTGCGCCCCGCGGCGACCAGCGCCTGGCCCGCCACCTGTCCGCCGAAGACCCGCTGCAGCGACTCCTCGGGGCTGCGACCACGGAAGATGTTGACCTCGATCTGCTCCAGGTCGAGCAGGTCGACGAGCCTCTCGGCCGGGTTCGTCATGGGCGTGCCTCTCCTGTGCTCACAGCTGACCGACGTCCGTCACGCGGACGACCGCGCGTCCCTCCGCGTCCGAGGCCGTCAGGTCGATCTCCGCGCTGATACCCCAGTCATGATCCCCGTTCGGGTCGTCGAAGATCTGCCGGACCCGCCACAGGCGGTTCTGCGGCTCCTCCTCGATGACGAGCAGCTTGGGGCCACGGGCGTTCGGTCCGGTGCCGAGGTCGTCGTACTCGTCCCAGTACTTGTCCATCGCCTCGCCCCAGGCGTCCGCGTCCCAGCCGGACTCGGCGTCCATCTCGCCCAGTTCCCCGACCTGGTCCAGGGCGGCGAGCTCCACCCGCCGGAACATGGCGTTGCGCACCAGGACCCGGAAGGCACGCGCGTTGGCGGTGACCGGCTTGACCTCGTCGGCCTTCTCCTGGGCCTCCTCGGCGGTCATCTCCTCCGGGTTGGCGAGCTGCTCCCACTCGTCCAGCAGGCTGGAGTCGACCTGGCGGACCATCTCGCCGAGCCACTCGATGAGGTCTTCGAGGTCCTCGGACTTCAGGTCGTCGGGGATGTTGTGGTCGAGAGCCTTGTAGGCACTGGCCAGGTAGCGCAGCACGATGCCCTCGGTACGGGCCAGTTCGTAGTGCGAGACCAGTTCGGTGAAGGACATGGCCCGCTCGTACATGTCCCGGATCACGGACTTCGGCGACAGCGGGTGGTCGCCGACCCAGGGGTGGCTCTTGCGGTACGTGTTGTACGCGTGGAAGAGCAGCTCCTCCAGCGGCTTGGGGTAGGTGACGTCCTGGAGGCGCTCCATGCGCTCCTCGTACTCGACACCGTCCGCCTTCATCGCGGCCACGGCCTCGCCGCGCGCCTTGTTCTGCTGGGCGGCGAGGATCTGACGCGGGTCGTCCAGGGTGGACTCCACGACCGACACCATGTCCAGCGCGTACGACGGCGACTCGGGGTCGAGCAGCTCGAACGCGGCCAGCGCGAAGGTGGACAGCGGCTGGTTGAGCGCGAAGTCCTGCTGAAGGTCGACCGTGAGCCGGACGATACGGCCCTCGGCGTCGGGCTCGTCGAGCTTCTCGACGATGCCGCCGTCCAGCAGCGAGCGGTAGATGGCGATGGCCCGGCGAATGTGCCGCAGCTGCTGCTTGCGCGGCTCGTGGTTGTCCTCCAGCAGGTGCCGCATCGCCTGGAAGGCGTTGCCGGGACGGGCGATGACCGACAGCAGCATCGTGTGCGTGACACGGAAGCGGGAGGTGAGCGGCTCCGGCTCGGACGCGATCAGCTTCTCGAAGGTGTCCTCGCTCCACGCCACAAAGCCCTCGGGCGCCTTCTTGCGCACCACCTTGCGCCGTTTCTTCGGGTCGTCGCCCGCCTTGGCGAGTGCCTTCTCGTTCTCGATGACGTGCTCCGGAGCCTGCGCCACGACAAAGCCCGCCGTGTCGAAACCGGCCCGGCCGGCGCGGCCCGCGATCTGGTGGAACTCCCGGGCGCGCAGCGTGCGCACACGGCTGCCGTCGTACTTGGTCAGCGCGGTGAACAGCACCGTGCGGATGGGCACGTTGACGCCCACGCCGAGCGTGTCGGTGCCGCAGATGACCTTCAACAGGCCCGCCTGCGCGAGCTTCTCCACCAGACGCCGGTACTTCGGCAGCATGCCCGCGTGGTGCACACCGATGCCGTGCCGCACGTAACGGGACAGGTTGCGGCCGAACTTGGTGGTGAAGCGGAAGTTGCCGATCAGCTCGGCGATCTGCTCCTTCTCGTCCTTGGAGCACATGTTGATGCTCATCAGCGCCTGCGCCCGCTCCACGGCCTGCGCCTGGGTGAAGTGCACGATGTACACGGGCGCCTGCTGCGTCTGGAGCAGCTCGGTGAGCGTCTCCGTGAGCGGGGTGCGGCGGTACTCGTAGGACAGCGGCACCGGGCGGGTCGCGGAGCGGACCACCGAGGTGGGGCGGCCGGTGCGCCGGGTGAGGTCCTTCTCGAACATCGAGACGTCACCGAGCGTGGCCGACATCAGGATGAACTGCGCCTGCGGCAGCTCCAGGATCGGGATCTGCCAGGCCCAGCCGCGGTCCGGCTCGGCGTAGAAGTGGAACTCGTCCATGACGACCTGGCCGACGTCGGCGTTCTTGCCGTCCCGCAGCGCGATCGACGCGAGCACCTCGGCGGTGCAGCAGATGACGGGGGCGTCCGCGTTCACGGAGGCGTCGCCGGTGAGCATGCCGACGTTCTCGGTGCCGAAGATCTTGCACAGCTCGAAGAACTTCTCCGACACCAGCGCCTTGATCGGAGCCGTGTAGAAGGTGACCTCGTCACGGGCGAGCGCGGCGAAGTGGGCGCCGGCGGCGATCATGCTCTTGCCGGAGCCGGTGGGTGTCGACACGATCACGTTCGCGCCGGACACCACCTCGATCAGCGCCTCCTCCTGATGGGGGTAGAGCGTGAGACCCCGCTCCTGGGCCCACGACTCGAAGGCTTCGTAGAGGGCGTCGGGGTCTGCGGTCGGCGGGAGCTGATCGATGAGGGTCACGCCCCCATCTTGCCTGGCCCGAGCCCCGATGCGGGAATCGGATGCCCGCCCGAAGATCACGACCGCTACGCTGTGTCGCCGACGTGGCGTCAGTCCACGCGGCCAACTGGAAAGCGGCACACGAGGAACGGGGCGGGCAGCGGCGATGATGGGACCAGCACACTCACTGTCGGGCGCCGCCGCCTGGCTCGGCGTCGGAGCGGCCGCCGCCGCGGCGGGGCACACGATGCCCTGGCCGGTCCTCCTGGTCGGTTCCCTGCTGTGCGCAGGAGCGGCGCTCGCCCCGGACCTGGACCACAAAGCGGCCACCATCTCGCGCGCGTTCGGTCCGCTGTCGCGCGGTTTGTGCGAGATCGTGGACAAACTCTCCTACGCCGTCTACAAGGCCACCCGCAAGCAGGGCGACGCGCGCCGCTCGGGCGGCCACCGCACGCTGACGCACACCTGGCTGTGGGCGGTGCTGATCGGGGCGGGCACCTCGGTGCTGGCGATCACCGGCGGCCGCTGGGCGGTCCTGGCGATCCTCTTCGTGCACATGGTGCTGGCGATCGAAGGGCTGCTGTGGCGGGCCACCCGCGGGGCGAGCAGCGATGTGCTGGTCTGGCTGCTGGCCGCGACCAGCGCCTGGATCCTGGCCGGGGTACTGGACAAGCCGGGCAACGGGGCGGACTGGCTGTTCACGGCACCGGGCCAGGAGTACCTCTGGCTGGGCCTGCCGGTCGTGCTCGGCGCCCTGGTGCACGACATCGGGGACGCGCTGACCGTCTCCGGATGCCCGATCCTGTGGCCGATCCCGGTGGGCCGCAAGCGCTGGTACCCCATAGGCCCGCCCAAGGCCATGCGGTTCCGGGCGGGCAGCTGGGTGGAGCTGAAGGTGCTGATGCCGGCGTTCATGGTGCTCGGGGGAGTGGGCGGCGCGGCCGCGCTCAACTTCATCTGAGCGACCCGCGCCGCGCCCCCGACCGCCGGCGTCTTCGGTGCCTGTGCTCAGGCCTTCCCGCCGGACTGCCCACCGCCGTAGCGCCGCTCGAAGGCGGCGACGCGGCCCTCGGTGTCGATCGTGCGGGCCTTGCCCGTGTAGAAGGGGTGGCTCTCGGAGGAGATCTCCACGTCGACGACCGGGTAGGTCTCGCCGTCGTCCCACTCGATGGTCTGGTCGCTGTTCGCGGTGGACCGGGTGAGGAAGGCGTATCCGGCGGCCCGGTCGCGGAAGACGACGGGGTGGTAGTCGGGGTGCTTGTCCTGCTGCATACGTGCTCCTGGTGCGGCGTGGAAAGAGGGTCGGGCGGAAGGCCGGGTGCGAGGTCAGCCGTACAGGGCCTCCTCGTCGACGATGTGCATGGCCGCCTCCTCGGCGGAGGCCGCCGCACCGTCGATGCCGACGTCCGTGGCGACGAGCGCCGCCTCGTCGTCCTCGTGGGCTCCCTCGTCGGGAGCCACGAGACGGCCCGAGCGGACCGCGCCGACCTCGTTGTCCAGGAGCTCGCCGTCGGTGTCGTGGTCGCCGAGTCCGTCCCCGTCGGGTGCGCCCACGTCAGGCACCTCCTCGGCCAGGCGTTGGTCCAGGGTCTCGCCCTGCCACCGCTCGGCGGCCGTCACACCGTCGTGCTCCACGGCCAAGGGCCTCTCCGGAGGGGACCAGCCCCGGTCGAGGGGGTCGCCGACACCGTCGTACTCGAGGGTGTCCTCCGCGTCGAGCAGCCCGGTGTCCTCGCGCTGGTCGGACGCGTCGGGCTGGTAGACGTCGTCTCCCCATCCGTCGGCGCTGTTCACGGGTACCTCCAGGTGGTGGGGACGGTGCCGTCGCGGCCTCGGGCGGCTGGATGTCGTCCCCGCGCGGGGCGCGGGCCGTCACGGCATCGGCGGGCCGTCGGGTGGTCCCGCGGCCGGTGCCGCTTTCCAGAGTTCCACCCTTCTTCGGAACCGCGCAACGGCACGAGACGGGGCCCTGCCGGGGGCCGGACCCTTCCCCGCGAGCCCATGCCCCGCCGCAGGTGGGCCCGCCGGCGGCGTGGCCTGCGGCAGCAGCGCTGCGGCACCTGCGCGGAGCCTGCCGGGAGGCGGGTCCCGGACCGGTGGAGGCTTTCTGATGTTGGTCGGCGGGAGTGGGCCTGGTGGCTGGGACGAACACGTCAGGGGGACGGGGAGGGGCGGCTGTCGGCGGGGCCCGTGCAGCGGTATCCGGCCCGAGATGCCCTGGGATCCGGGCGGGGGGCCGCCGCGGGATGCCGTTCGGGATGCGTTCCCGGCTTCCTGGCCTCCGAGCTTCCCGGCGTCCCGGTCCCCCCGAGCTTTCCGGCGTCCCGGCTTCCCCCCGGAGCTTCCCGGCGTCCCGGCCTCCCCGCGTCCCCGCCTCCCCGAGCTTCTCGGGCACCCCGGCCCCTTCGGACTCCCCGGCCCCCGCCCATGGCCCCGCACCGCCTTGGGTGCATTCGCAGGTGCGCGTCGAGGCCCCCGACCCGGCGAGCACCCCGGCTCCGCCCGGCCTCACGCCGGCTCCGCCCGGCCTCACGCCGGCTCCGCCCGGCCTCACGCCGGCTCCGCCCGGCCGCGGGCCGGTCACGTCACCCGTGCCCGGCCCCGCCCGGCCGCAGGCCGGTCGCGTCACCCGTGCCAGGACCGCCACAACGCCGCGTAAGCCCCCTCCGCCGCGACCAGCTCCTCATGGCTGCCGAGCTCGGTGATGCGGCCGTTCTCGACGACGGCGATGACGTCGGCGTCATGGGCCGTGTGGAGGCGGTGGGCGATGGCGACGACGGTGCGGCCGTGCAGGACGCGGGCGAGGGACCGTTCGAGGTGCCGGGCCGCGCGCGGATCGAGCAGCGAGGTCGCCTCGTCCAGGACGAGGGTGTGGGGATCGGCCAGCACCAGCCGGGCGAGGGCGATCTGCTGGGCCTGGGCTGGAGTCAGGACGAAGCCGCCCGAGCCGACCTCCGTGTCCAGCCCTTCCTCGAGCGCACGGGCCCACCCGTCGGCGTCGACCGCGGCGAGGGCCTGCCACAGCTCGGCGTCCATGGAGTCGGCGGAGGAGGTTCCCTCGGCGGACGCCTGCACAGGGTCCGCCCTGCCGGAGGCACTCTTCGCGAAGGAGTCAGGCGCGCCACCCTGAGCAGGCACCATCGCGCGCGCCTCGCAGGTACCGCGCCGCGATTGCGGGACAGCCAGCAGCAGGTTGTCCCGCAGGGTGCCCACGAAGACGTGGTGCTCCTGGTTCACGAGGGCCACGTGGGACCGGATGCGTTCCGCCGGCATCCGGGACAGCTCGGCACCGCCCAGGGTGATGCGGCCGGCCCGGGGCGCGTAGATCCCGGCGAGCAGCCGGCCCAGCGTCGACTTGCCCGCGCCGGAGGGGCCGACGAGGGCCAGCCTGGTACCGGGGGAGACCGAGAGGGACACCTCGCGGAGCACGTCCACGCCCCGGCGGTAGCCGAAGTGCACCTGGTCGGCGTGCACGTCCCGCCCCACCGGGGCCAGGGCCGCGTCGCCCGCCTCAGGCTCGATGTCCCGCACACCGACGAGCCGCGCGAGGGACACCTGGGCCACCTGCAGCTCGTCGTACCAGCGCAGGATCAGACCCACCGGGTCGACCAGCATCTGCGCGATGAGCGCGCCGGTGGTGAGCTGGCCGACGTCGATCCAGCCCTGGAGGACGAACACCCCGCCGAGCATGAGGACCGAGCCCAGCACCGTCACATGCGTGATGTCGACGACGGGGATCAGCACCGACCGCAGCCAGAGCGTGTAGCGCTCCCAGGCGGTCCATTCCTTGATCCGCCGGTCGGACAGGGCGACCCGGCGTGCGCCCAGCCGGTGCGCCTCGACGGTGTGCCCGGCGTCCACGGTCTCGGCGAGCGCGGCGGCCACGGCGGCGTACCCGGCGGCCTCCGAGCGGTAGGCGGCGGGTGCCCGCTTGAAGTACCAGCGGCATCCGAGGACCAGCAGCGGCACGGCCGCCAGCACCGCGGCGCCGAGCGGCGGGGCCGTGACGACCAGACCGCCCAGCAGCAGCGCCGCCCAGACCACGGCGATCGCCAGCTGGGGGACGGCCTCGCGCATGGCGTTGGCGAGCCGGTCGATGTCGGTCGTGATTCGGGACAGCAGGTCACCGGTCCCGGCCCGCTCCAGGACGCCGGGCGGCAGCCCGACCGACCGCACCAGGAAGTCCTCGCGCAGGTCGGCCAGCATGCGCTCGCCCAGCATGGCCCCGCGCAGCCTGAGCTCGCGCACGAAGACGGCCTGGACGAGCAGCGCGGCCACGAACAGCGCGGCCGTCAGCCCGAGACGGAGTTCGCGGGCCCCCTCCGAGATCCGTTCCACCAGGTCGCCCAGGAGGTACGGCCCGACCATCGAGGTGACCACGGCGACGGTGTTGACCCCGACGAGCAGGAGAAAGGCGCGGCGGTGCCGCTGGAACAGCTCCTTCACGTACGCGCGTACGGTCGCGGGGGCGCCGACGGGGAGGGTGCTCGCCGTCGTCGGGGCCGCCGGGTCGTACGCCGGAGGCGCCACGCCGATCATGCTGTCTCCTCGATCTCTTCCAGTGCGTCGGTGTCGTCCGGAGCATCCGCCCGAGCGGCGTCCGCGGCGTCCGCGGCGTCCGCGGCCTCCTCGCCGGTGTCGCGCGTGTCGTGCGTGTCGCGCGTGACCACTGCCCGGTACCGGGGTTCCGTCCGCAGGAGTTCGCGGTGCGGGCCCACCGCCACGACCTCGCCGTCGTGGACGAGGACGACCCGGTCGGCGCGGTCCAGCAGCAGCGGGGAGGAGGTGAAGATCACCGTGGTGCGTCCGTCGCGCAGCTCCCGCAGGCCCTGGGCGATCCGCGCCTCGGTGTGCGAGTCGACGGCGGAGGTCGGCTCGTCCAGGACGAGCACCTCGGGGTCGGTCACCAGGGAACGGGCGAGGGCGAGGCGCTGGCGCTGGCCGCCGGACAGCGAGCGCCCGCGCTCGGTGATCTGGGCGTCCATCGGGTCCTCGGCGTCGAGCGAGCCCTGCGCGAGCGCGGCCAGCACGTCCTCGCACTGCGCCGCGGCCAGCGCGTCGCCTGCGTCGACCTCACCGGAGGCCGGCACGTCCAGCAGTTCGCGCAGCGTGCCCGACAGCAGCACGGGGTCCTTGTCCTGCACGAGCACGGCCGTCCGGGCGGAGACGAGCGGCAGATCGTCCAGCGGCACCCCGCCCAGCAGCACGGAGGTGCCCGGCTCGCTCGGGTGGCCGCCCAGCCGCTCCGCGAGCCGGCCCGCCGCGTCCGGGTCACCGCACACGACGGCGGTGAGCCGCCCCGCCGGTGCGAGGAGGCCGGTCGTAGGGTCGTACAGATCGCCGGTCGGGGCCCGGCCCGCGAGGGAACCATCGCTGTCGGTGGCCCGTTCCAGGGACAGCACCCGGGCGGCCCGGCGCGCGGAGGGCCGGGAGAAGGAGTACGCCATCGCGATCTCCTCGAAGTGCCGCAGCGGATAGGTCAGGATCAGCACGGAGCTGTAGACGGTGACGAGTTCACCGACCGTGATCCGGCCCTCGCGTGCCAGATGGACGCCGTAGCAGACGACGACGATCAGCAGCAGCCCTGGCAGCAGGACCTGGATCGCCGCGATGAGCGACCACATGCGGGCACTGCGGACGGCCGCGTGCCGCACCTCCTGGGAAGCACGGCGGTAGCGTTCGAGGAACAGTTCCTCGCCGCCGATGCCGCGCAGCACGCGCAGCCCGGCCACCGTGTCCGAGGCCAGCTCGGTGGCGCGCCCCGCCTTCTCGCGCTGCTGGTCGGCCCGCCGGGTGGCCCGTGGCAGCAGCGGCAGCACGGCCAGCGCCAGGACGGGCAGGCCGGCCGCGACGACGACGCCCAGCGCCGGCTGGTAGACGACGAGTCCGGCGCACACCACCACGACGGTCAGTGCGGCGGCCGTGAACCGGGACATCGCCTCGACGAACCAGCCGATCTTCTCCACGTCGCCCGTGGACACGGCCACCACTTCTCCGGCGGCCACCCGCCGGGTGAGCGCCGAGCCGAGCTGGGCGGCCTTGCGGGCGAGGAGTTGCTGGACACGTGCGGCGGCGGTGATCCAGTTGGTGACGGCGGCGCGGTGCAGGGCGGTCGAGCCGATGGCGTTGCCCGCGCAGGCGAGCGCCATCAGTCCGCCGGCGGCGGCGAGGCGGGTGCCGGAGCGGTCGATCACCGCCTCCACCGCCAGGCCGACGCAGAAGGGCAGCGTCGAGACGGACAGGAAGTGCAGCAGTCCCCAGGCCAGGGACTTCAGCTGCCCTCCCAGCTGGTTCCGGCCGAGCCACCACAGGAATCTGGGACCCGACGTTGCGTCGGGAACGCCCGGGTCGGGATACGGAAGGTCTTGGATCTGCATGATGTCCCAGTGGCTCGTGTCAGGAGTGCGGGACCGCCCACCGGCGGCAGCAAACCGTGAAAGGTTCGCGTCATCGCGTAGCCGGTGGCAAGCGCTTTTCCTCAGGCCCGTAAGGCGTCGGCCACTTGAGGACGCCTTGCGGAACGCCTCATTGCCACGGCGCCCGACTCCCCGTAGAACACCGGGCATGAGAAACCGGATCATCATGTCCATGCTCACAGGGGCGACCCTCCTGGCGAGCACCCTCCTCGCAGCCGGCCCAGCCCGATCGGCGGACATTCCGGCCGAGTTCGGCAGCGACTGGCACGACCCGGTCACCGCCGCCCCACCCGTCGGCAAGCCGGCCGGGAAGTCCTGCCGAGTGACGCTCGCCGAGGCGCAGTTCCGCGACTTCACGCCGTACACAGGCGGATACACCCCGCCCGAGGGCTGCGGCGACCGCTGGAGCAAGGTCGTGCTGCGGCTCGACGGCAAGGTCAAGGGGCGGCAGTACGACCGCCTCGGATACGTCCATGTCGGAGGCGTCGAGATCCTGCGGACGTCCACCCCGCAGCCCTCGCCGGACGGCATCGAGTGGTCCGTGGAGAAGGATGTCACCCGCTACAGCGACACCTTCCGGGCCGCCGGGGACGTGGAGATGTTGATCGGGAACGTCGTCACGGACACCTACACCGGCGTCATCGACGTCAAGGTCACCCTCACCTTCTACGCGGGACGCCCCGCGGCCCACCGCACCCCCGACCGGGTGCTCACCCTCACGGACGGCACCACCCTCACCGCCCCGGGCAACAGCGAACGCATCCTCGCCGAGGTGTACGCCACCGGATCGGGGGGCGGGTGTGAGGAGTACTGGTACCTGACCGTGCCCGGCTCCGCCCCCTATTCGTGCCCGGCCGACGACGGCCCGTACCGCGAGGTGCAGATCCGGGTGGACGGCCGACTGGCCGGAATCGCCGCCCCGTTCCCGACGGTCTGGACGGGCGGATGGTCGAACCCCTTCCTCTGGTACGTCGTTCCGGGGCCGCGCGCCTTCGACATCAAGCCGATCGAGTACGACCTGACGCCGTTCGCCGGGGTCCTCAACGACGGCCGGCCGCACCGGGTCGAGGTGTCCGTCGCCGGTGTCCCCGCGGGGCGGAGCGGCTGGAGCACCCCGGTGAACGTGCTGGTCTGGCAGGACGCCGGCCGCGCCCACGTCCCCGGCGCGCTCACCTCGGCCGAGGCCACCGACCTGGTGAACGACTCTTCCTACACGCCCGGTTCGGAGCACCGTGTGGACACCGAGGGGCGGCACGCGCTGACCGTCGCCGGGTACGTCGACACCTCGCACGGCCGGGTAAGGACCACGGTCACCCGCACGCTGGCCCACACCTCGGTGCACCGCTGGACCGACGGCGAGACGGTGGACGCGCTCGACGCCACCTGGACGGACGCGGAGACGCGGACCGTCGACGGGCCGGGCCCGGCGCGGACGACCCGTACGCACCGGACGTACACGATGGACGGCACCACCACGCTCGGCGCCGCCGACCGGCTGCGCACCGCGCTGACCCTGGGCGACCGGGCCGCGACCACCGAAACGCGGGGCGGCGTCCGCGCCGCCTGGTCACGGCTCGACGACACCCACACGGGCGACGCCACCTTCACGATCA
Organism: Streptomyces sp. NPDC053367; assembly: GCF_044545925.1. Taxonomy (NCBI): domain Bacteria; kingdom Bacillati; phylum Actinomycetota; class Actinomycetes; order Kitasatosporales; family Streptomycetaceae; genus Streptomyces; species Streptomyces sp. NPDC053367. The sequence continues at coordinate 208,956 of NZ_JBITYN010000004.1, forward strand.
ACGTGCCGCGTGACCAGCGGCACGCGGTCGGCACGACGAGCGAGCGCTACCGGCTGCGCGGCTCGGCGGGCTGCTACGACCGCACGCTGACGACGGTTCAGGGGGTGCTGACGGAGGACCGTCTGACCTGCTGAGTGCGGAACGGGGGAGTGGGGCAGGGTGCGTCCAGACGTCCCTGCCCCTGCCCCGGCCCCTGCCCCGGCCCCTGCCCGGAAAGGTTTCAGCAGCGCTCGCCGACCTGGCCGTGCTCGCCCACTCGGCCGACCTGGCCGTGCTCGCCGCCGCGGCCGACCTCCCCCACCTGGCCGTGGCCGAGCTCGACACCGTGGCCGTGCTCCGCGAGCGGGCCGTCCCCGTCGATCAGCGTGTCCAGCAGTCCCTGCAGCAGCGCCCGCTCCGCCGGGGACAGCGGGGCGAGGATCTCCTCCGCGGCCGACCGCCGTGCCTCGCGCAGTTCGCGCAGGGCCTCGCGCCCCTCCTCGGTGACCTCGATACGGATCACCCTCCGGTTGGCCGGGTCGGGCACCCGCCGCACCCTGCCGCTCGCCTCCAGGCCGTCGACCAGCGTCGTGACGGCACGGGGCACCACCTCCAGGCGCTCGGCGAGGTCGGCCATCCGGGGCGGTGAGCCGAAGTGCGCCAGGGTGCGCAGCAGCCGGGACTGGGCTGGAGTGATGCCCAGGTCCCGATGTTCCAGATGCCGTTTCTGGATGCGGTGCACCCGGCGGGTGAGCCGCAGAAGTTGCTCGGCGAGCAGGCCCTCGGAATCTGGGGTGGTCATGCGGGAACAATATCAGGACCCCGTTCATTGTGAGTATAGGTAACAATGAGCTACGATCCGTCGGCCACCGGCCCCGTCCCACCCCGTAGGAGCCCATGCACCCCGACAGCACACCCACCTGGACCCCGCCCGCCGATGCGGGCGAGCAACCGCGGCAGGTGCGCCGCATCCTGGCGCTGTTCCGCCCCTACCGCGGCCGGCTGGCCGTCGTCGGCCTGCTGGTCGGCGCGTCCTCGCTGGTCTCGGTCGCCACGCCGTTCCTGTTGAGGGCGATCCTCGACGAGGCGATCCCCGAGCGGCGCACCGGCCTGCTCACCCTGCTGGCCCTCGGCATGATCCTCAGTGCCGTGCTCACCAGCGTCTTCGGCGTGCTGCAGACCCTGATCTCCACCACGGTCGGCCAGCGCGTCATGCACGACCTGCGCACCGCCGTGTACGGCCGGCTCCAGCGCATGTCGCTGGCCTTCTTCACGCGCACGCGTACCGGCGAGGTGCAGTCCCGCATCGCCAACGACATCGGCGGCATGCAGGCGACGGTCACCTCCACGGCCACCTCGCTGGTCTCCAACCTCACCGGCGTCATAGCGACGGTCGCCGCGATGCTGGCCCTGGACTGGCGGCTCACGGTCGTCTCGCTGCTCCTGCTGCCGGTGTTCGTGTGGATCAGCCGCAGAGTGGGCAACGAACGCAAGCGGATCACCACCCAGCGCCAGAAACAGATGGCCGCGATGGCCGCCACGGTCACCGAGTCGCTCTCGGTCAGCGGCATCCTTCTGGGCCGCACGATGGGGCGCGCCGAGTCGCTCACGAAGTCCTTCGCGCAGGAGTCCGAGCGCCTGGTCGAGCTGGAGGTCCGCTCGAACATGGCGGGCCGCTGGCGGATGGCCGTCATCACGATCGTCATGGCCGCCATGCCCGCCGTCATCTACTGGACCGCCGGCCTCGCCCTCCATCTGGGCGGCCCGGACGTCTCGCTCGGCACCATCGTGGCGTTCGTCTCGCTCCAGCAGGGCCTGTTCCGGCCCACGGTCAGCCTGCTCGGCACCGGTGTGCAGATCCAGACCTCGCTCGCGCTCTTCCAGCGCATCTTCGAGTACCTGGACCTGCCGATAGACATCACCGAGCGGGAGCGGCCGGTGCGGCTGGACCGGATCAAGGGCGAGGTCCGCTTCGAGGAGGTCCGGTTCGGCTACGACGCCGAGGACGGCCCGATCCTCGACGGCATCGACATCACCGTCCCGGCGGGCGGCAGCCTCGCGGTGGTCGGACCCACCGGCGCGGGCAAGTCCACGCTCGGCTATCTGGTGCCGCGGCTGTACGACGTGACGGGCGGCCGGGTCACCCTCGACGGGGTCGACGTGCGCGACCTCGACTTCGACACCCTGGCCCGCGCGGTCGGCGTCGTCTCCCAGGAGACGTACCTGTTCCACGCCTCGGTCGCGGACAACCTCCGCTTCGCCAAGCCCGACGCCACCGACGAGGAGCTGCACGCGGCGGCGAAGGCGGCGCAGATCCACGACCACATCGCGGCGCTGCCCGACGGCTACGACACGGTCGTGGGCGAACGCGGCCACCGCTTCTCCGGCGGGGAGAAGCAACGCCTGGCCATCGCCCGCACGATCCTGCGCGACCCGCCGGTGCTGATCCTCGACGAGGCGACCAGCGCGCTGGACACCCGCACCGAGAGTGCCGTCCAGCAGGCGATCGACGCGCTGTCGGCCAACCGGACCACGCTCACCATCGCGCACCGGCTGTCCACCGTCCGGAGTGCCGACCAGATCGTGGTCCTCGACGCCGGCCGGGTGGCCGAACGGGGGACGCACGAAGAGCTCTTGGGGCTCGACGGACGGTACGCGGCCCTGGTGCGCCGGGACGCCCGACTGGAGCCGACAAGATGACGATATGCCGGTTTTGTGAGGGTATGCGGGTTACCGTGCCCGCATGCAGATGAACACTCCGCCACGGAGCTCGATCCGACTGACGCGCCGGGGCCGTATCGTCCTCATCGCGACCGGGGCCGTCGTGGCCGGCACCGCCGTGGCGGTGCCGCTGCTGACCCTGGGCGGCGAGGAGGAGACGAAGCCCACCGCACTGGTGATCCCCGAGGGCTGGCGCGCCGCCCAGGTCTACTCGGCTGTCGACAAGGCCCTCGAACTGCCGCCGGGCGCCACCAGGAAATCGCTGGCCAAAGCCCACCTCAAGCTGCCCAACGACGCCGAGGGCAACCCGGAGGGCTACCTCTTCCCGGCGACCTATCCGCTCCCGGAGAAGGCGACGCCCGAGTCGCTGCTGGCGTACATGGTCGACACCGCGAACAAGAAGTTCAACGGCGCGCCCATCGCGGCCGGTGCCCAGCGCAACGCGATGAACGTCTATCAGGCCGTCACCATCGCCAGCATCGTCCAGGCCGAGGCGGCCACCAAGGCGGACATGGGCAAAGTGGCCCGGGTGATCTTCAACCGGCTGGAGCGAGGCATGCCGCTGCAGATGGACTCCACCATCAACTACGCGCTCGGCCGCTCCACGCTGACGACCTCGCTGGACGACACCCGCCTGGACAGCCCGTACAACTCCTACCAGCGCATGGGCCTGCCGCCCACACCGATCGCCAACCCCGGCGAGGAGGCCCTGCGCGCGGCGATCAACCCGACGCCGGGCGACTGGCTGTACTTCGTCACCGTCAAGCCGGGCGACACGCGCTTCACCGCCGACTACGCCGAACACCAGCGCAACGTGGCGGAGTTCAACGCCCAGCAGAAGAGGAGCGCGCAGCCCGGAAAGTGACCCGGTGGCCCGTCACGCGGCGACCGGCTCCCCGGACAGCAGGCGTCTGATGTCCCGCACGGCGGCGCGCCCGGCGCGGTTGGCGCCGATGGTGCTGGCCGAGGGGCCGTAGCCGACGAGGTGCACACGGGGATCGGCGACCGCGCGTGTGCCGTCGAGCCGGATGCCGCCGCCCGGTTCGCGCAGCCGCAGCGGGGCGAGGTGGTCGATCGCCGCGCGGAAGCCGGTCGCCCACAGGATGACGTCCGCCGCGACGTGCCGGCCGTCGTTCCAGGCGACTCCGTCGGGTGTGATGCGGTCGAACATCGGCTGCCGGTCCAGGACGCCGTCCCGCAGCCCCCGCCGGATCGCGTCGTTCAGCGGCAGGCCCGTCACCGACACCACGCTCCGCGGCGGCAGCCCCTCGCGCACCCGCTCCTCGACGAGGGCGACCGCGGCGCGGCCCGCCTCCTCGTCGAAGGGGCCTTCGCGGAAGACGGGCGGCCGCCGGGTGACCCAGGTGGTCGAGGCGGCGTGCGGGGCGATCTCCAGCAGGTGCTGCGTCCCGGAGGCGCCGCCGCCGACCACCACGACCCGCTGCCCGGCGAACTCCTGCGGCCCCGGGTACTGCGCGGTGTGCAACTGGCGTCCGCGGAAGGTCTCCTGACCGGGGTAGCGCGGCCAGAACGGCCGGTCCCAGGTGCCGGTGGCGTTGATCAGCGCCCGGGTCGCCCAGGTGCCGGCCGAGGTCTCCACCAGCAGCCGCCCGTCCGTGCCCTCGCGGACCGCGTGGACGTCGACGGGGCGGCGTACGCGCAGGTCGAAGGTCTGCTCATAGGTGGCGAAGTACTCGGAGATCACCTCCGCGGAGGGCCGTTCGGGGTCGGCGCCCATGAGCTCCATGCCGGGCAGCGCGTGCATGCCGTGCACCTTGCCGTAGGTGAGCGAGGGCCACCGGAACTGCCAGGCGCCGCCCGGACCGGGGGAGTGGTCGAGGACCACGAAGTCGCGCTCGGGCTCGTAGCCGGTGCGGCGCAGGTGATAGGCGCCGGCCAGACCCGCCTGCCCGGCGCCTATGACGACGACCTCGACCTCTTGCATGTTGTTCACGTTTCTACCAACCATGGGGGCCTGGTAGATCTTCCCGGCCCCATCCCGGCGGCCGATCCTTCGGCACATCCCCTGGGGCCACACCTCCGGAGCGGTGCGGTTCTCCCGCCCAACCTTCCCGATCTCCGGTCGGTCCGCCTTGCCGTCGACGGCCCGCGGGACACCAGGAGGGAGCGTCATGCGATGGCACCGACCGTCCATGGGCCAGGATGGAGGGCATGGCAGATGCGTTCACCACCCGAGTGCTGCAGGTCTCGTCCGGCTCCAGCGAGCGGATCGTCGACCTCACGGCCGACTGCGAGGCCTTCCTCAGGGACGTGGCGGACGGCCGTGACGGCCTCCTCAACGTCTTCGTCCCCCACGCCACCGCCGGCATCGCCCTCATCGAGACCGGCGCGGGCAGCGACCACGACCTGCTCGCCGCCCTGCACACCCTGCTCCCCGCCGACGACCGCTGGCAGCACCGCCACGGCAGCCCCGGCCACGGCCGCGACCACGTGCTGCCCGCCATCGTGCCCCCGCACGCCACCCTCCCGGTGATCGGCGGCCGGCTGGAACTCGGCACCTGGCAGTCGGTGTGCCTGGTGGACACCAACAAGGACAACCCCGACCGCCAGGTGCGGCTGAGCTTCCTCGGCTGACGGAGGCGGCCCGGAGGTCACGGGCCGGCGAAGTCGTCGGCGAAGATAGGGGCGTCACCTGTTCCCGAGCGCGCGAGGAGCCGCGGAGATGCCCACGTCCGGCGCCGGCCCCCGACCACCGACGATCGCCGATGTCGCCGGTGCCGCCGGAGTCTCGCGCACCACGGTGTCGCACGCCCTCAACGGGATCGGAAAGGTCGACCCCCGCACCCGCGAGCGCATCAAACAGGTCGCCGCCGAGCTGGGTTACCGCCCCAACCTGCGGGCCCAGCGGCTGCGGCGCGGCCAGGCCAAGGCCATCGCGCTCGCCTCGACCATGCCGGTGGCGGTGGCCGCGGGGCCCTCCCGGCTCGGCTTCTACATGGAGATCGCCGCTGCCGCCGCCGAGAGCGCCCTGCTGCACGGGTACGCGCTCGTGCTCGTACCGCCCGTGCGGTCCGGGACCGATCTGCACTCCGTCGACGTCGACGGGGCGATCGTCGTGGAGCCGGACGCGAACGACGTGGCCGCGGCCCAGCTGAGGGAGCGCGGGCTGCCGTACGTGGCGCTCGGCAGGCCCGTATCACCCGACGAGCCGGCGCCGTACATCGACCTGCGCGGCGAACTGGTCGCCGAGAAGCTGCTCGCCCATCTGCGCGAGCAGGGCGCCCGACGGCCGGCCCTGATCATCGGCTCCGGGCAACGGCACGCCGCGGTCGACGCACGCACCGCGTACGAGCGGGTCTGCGCGGAGTACGGCTGGGAGCCGGTGGTCGCGACCGCCCCCGAGACGGGCGGCGAACAGGCCGGCTACGACTGCTGCGCGGAACTGCTCGCCCGGCACCCCGGGACCGACGCCGTGTGCGCACTGGTGGACGCCTTCGCCGTGGGGGCGGTGCGGGCGATCAAGGACGGCGGGCGCGCCGTGCCCGACGACGTCATGGTCGTCACCCGGTACGACGGTCTGCGCGCCCGGACCTGCGAGCCGCCGCTCACGGCCGTCGACCTTCATCTGGACCGGGCGGCGTCCGACGCGGTGGAGCTGCTGCTGGCACGACTGCGCGGCGACGTGACCACCGGCATGGTGGTCACGTCGCCGGAGCCGCGGGTGATCCCGCGCGCGTCGTCGCTGCGGGTCACAGCCCGAGCATGAGGACCAGCCCGGAGACCAGCGCGAACACGAGCACGAACAGCCGCAGCCGGGCCGCGTCCACCCGATGGCGCACCAGACGGCTCGCCCACGCGCCCACGGCGATCGCCGGCAGCAGGGCCGACGCCCAGCCGAGATCCTCCAGGTGCCCCTGCCCCGTGGCGAACAGCAGGGCCAGCGAGGCGAGTTCACCGATCAGGAAGCAGACGGCGACGGTGGAGCGCAGCTCGGCCGGCGGCCGGTGCTGGTAGACCAGGGCGAGCGGCGGCCCCCCGACGCCCGTCGCGGTCTCCGTCAGTCCGGTCACCGCGCCCGCGCCGAGGTAGGCGGCCCGGCCGGGCGCGAACGCGGGCGCGGCGAGACTCACGACCACGGCCAGGACGGTGGCGACGCCCACGAAGAGCCCCAGGCTCCGCTCCGGGATCAGCCAGAGCAGCGCCAGCCCGCCGGGGGTGGCGGCGAGCCGCGCGACGGTGATCCAGCCGGCCCCGCGCAGATCGAGCGAGGCCCGCTCGCGCCAGGCGACGTGCAGGTTGAGCGGGATCATCGCCGCCAGCACGAACCCGGGCAGCAGACCGGGCGACAGGATCCCCGCCACGGGCGCGACGATCAGGGCGAAGCCGAGGCCGCTGCTGCCCTGCACGAACGCGGCGACGGCCACGGTGAGGGCGAGGACGACAAGTGTCTCGGTGCTCACCCGGTGCTCCGGCCACGTGCCGCGGCGGAGGTGGGGTGGGCGCGGGTGATGGGCGCTCGTTCCACGCAGGCACGGGCCAGTTCGGCCGCCCGGCGGACGAGCGTCGGACCGTCCCAGGTGGTGGGCATGCCGCGCCACAGGCGCATCCGGCCGCCGACGAACACGGCGGTGATCTGGTCCCGGTTGCCGCGGCGGACCAGCTCCCAGGGCACGTCCCAGGACAGCGCCAGTTCCGGGTTGGTGACATCGACGACCAGGAAGTCGGCCGCCGCCCCTTCCGTGACGGCACCGGTCCGCCCCCGCAGGCCGACGGCGTCGGCGCCGCCGCGGGTGGCGTGCTCAAGCCAGGTCCAGCCGGCGCCGCACGACGAGTCGCCGCCGGCGATGCCGTACGCGATGCGCTGGGCGAACTCGGCCGCCTCGGCGAGGCGGAACCCGTCGCCGCGGGTGCCGTCGGTGCCGAGGCCGAAACGGATGCCGCGCTCGGCCATGGCCAGGGCGGGGGCGACGGCGTTGCCCTTCCAGGCGCTGGCCACCGGGTTGTAGCTGACGGCGGTTCCGGTGTCGGCGAGCAGGGTCAGTTCGCGGGGCGTGAGGAGGGTGGCGTGCGCGGCCAGCAGGTGGGGGCCCAACGCCCCTATGTGGTGGAGGTGTTCGAGTGGGCGCAGGCCGTGTCGCAGCAGGGAGCGTTCAACGCCCGCCAGGTGCTCGTTGACGTGGATCTGGAGGGTGGCTCCCGCGTCCGCGGCGATCCGGGCGACCTCACGCAGGGTCGTCTCCCTGGCCGCCTCGGGTACGGAGACGGCCAGGGAGGGGTGGATCAGCGGATCGCCGGCGTACCGGGCGAGGTGCTTGTCCGCGCGGTCGAGGACGGCGGGGTCGGTGCCACCACCCCCGGCCGCCTCGGCGTCGTTGCAGACGAGGCCGAGAACGCAGCGGATGCCCGCGTCCCGTGCGGCGGAGGCGACGACGTCGACGTCCACATCGGCGCGTGTGCCCGCGTCGGCGACGGTCGTGAAGCCGCCGCGCAGCGCCTCCAGGGCCGCCAACTTGGCCGAAACGTACGCCGATTCCTCGTCGAGGGCGCCCTCCAGCGGTACCCAGACCCGTCGGTAGATCTCCGACGGCTCCCCGAAGGCGAGCGCGGCGCCGAAGCTCTGCGTGAGGTGGTGGTGGGCGTCGACGAACCCCGGCATCAGCAGATGACCGGGCAGCCGTACGCCCTCCAGGTGCGGGTGGGCGCGCCGGAGCTCCTCCGAGGGGCCCACGGAGTGGAACAGACCGTCGTCGACGACGACCGCGCATCCGTCGGCGAGGCCCTCCGGGAGCAGGACGGCGTCCGGGATCAGCAGCAACGGGCCGGGGCTGTCGAGGAGTGCAGGGATGAGGTGGGTCATCGGCCGGTCTCCGTACGGCTGGTGGCCGGACGGGCGGCGATGCCCGGCCTGATGTGGTGGAAGAGGAGGTTGAGCACGGCGGCGACGAACGCGCCGACGGCCACGCCGCTTTCCAGGAGGATCCGCAGGTTCGGCGGGAAGCCCGCGTAGACGCCCGGGACGAGGATGGGCAGCAACCCCAGCGCGAGGGCGACGGCGCAGATGAACGTGTTGCTGTGCCGGTCGAGGTCGCAGCGGCCGAGCAACTGCACGCCGAGGACGGTGATGACCGCGAAGACCACCATGGCGGTGCCTCCGATGACGGCCGGCGGGATGACGCTGATCGCGCGGGTCACCGGGGCGAGGAAACCGATGGCGATGAGGACCGCACCGGCCGCCGCGGTGACGAAACGGCTGCGCACGCCGGTGACCCGGACGATGCCGATGTTCTCCCCGCTGGTCACCATCAGCGGCAGTCCGAGGAACCCGCCCATGAGGGAGGTGAGCGCGTCACCGCGGATGGTCTTCGGGACGGCGGTGTGCCGGTCGATCTCCTTGCCCACGGCCTCGGCGTTGATGACGGTCTGACCGGTGGCCTCCGCCATCGAGGCGAGGCTGTAGAGCATCAGCGGCAGCGCCGCGAGGAGGTTGAACTGCGGTGAGCCGAAAGGCATCAGCTGCGGCAGCCCGACCAGACCGCCCTCGGCGGCGCGGCCGAGGTCCAGACGGCCGAGGACGGCGGCCAGCGCGGTCCCCGCGACGAGCCCCAGCATGACGGCCAGTTGCCGCAGGACGCCGGTGAACAGCAGATAGAAGACGACGGTGAAGCCGATCGTCGCCATGCCCAGGGCGAGATTCGTGGTGTCGGCGAATCCCGGAGTGCCGGGGCGCCCGGTGACGAGCACCGCGCCGACCTTCACCAGATTGACGCCGACGATGACGATCATCGTGCCGATGACGAGGGCCGGGAAGAAGGTCAGCAACCGCGAGAAGAGGGGCAGCACGACGAAGGTGAACGCCGCGGTGAGGAGCACCGCGCCGGTCGCCGTGGGCAGACCGTGCTGCTCGGCGATGGCGAGGAAGAGGACGAGCGGCGCGCCCCCGGGCAGCATCACGAACGGCAGCCGCGGCCCGAACCTCCAGGGGCCGAGCGACTGGATCAGCGAGCCCACCCCGGAGAGCACGAAGGCGGCGGAGAGCAGGCTGACGGTCAGACCGGCGTCGAGGCGCAGGGTCGCGCTCATCAGGAAGATCGCCGAGATCGGGGTGGCGGCCATGACGAGGACGTGCTGGATCCCGAAGAGGACGATGCGGCCCAGGGGCCGGGCCTCGTCGACAGGATGGACGGCCGCCGGGGCGGAGGACTGCGGGGCGGGGGGCTGCCCGGCCGCGGACCCCGTTACGGGGGCTACCGGGGCGGGGAGCTCCGGTGCGGGGGTCACCGGGGCGGGGAACGTCGGGGTGGGGGTGACCGGGGCGGGGGAATCCTCGGTCGCGGACTCCTGGGCGGCGGAGCCGGAGCCGGAGGCTCCGGACGCCGGCGCGGGGACCTTTCGAGCAGGGAATTCCGCATCGGCGGGCACCGGGGAGGTGGGCTCCACGGCGGAGGGCGCGGAGGTGGACTCCACGGCGGGCATCGGGGAGGTGGATTCCACGGCGGAGGGCGCGGAGGTGGACCCCACGGCGGGCGCCGAGGCGGTGCACTCCGTTTCGGCGGGCCCCGGCGCGGGAGGCTGGCCCGTACCGGGAAGGGGCTGGCGGGGACTGGACACGTTCGAGCTCCGATCGGCGTTCGACACGCACTGGTTCAGCCGCGATCCGGCCCTGGACGGGGAGCCAAATCGATTTGGCCAAATCGATTTGGCCGCCAGTATGTGAGGCGACGACAGGGCCGTCAAGGCCTCGGAGTGAAGCCTCGGGCAAACCCAGGCCATGCCTCGGACAATGCTGCGGGCGAGCCCAGGGCGAGCCACCTGGCGAGCCACCTGGCAAGCCCGCGGGCAAGGCTTCGGGCGGCCGAGAGCGTCCGCCGGTCAGCGCGATGATCGACTGGTGACGCCCGGAGGGCGGGCGTAGCGTCGGACAGGTGGACCAGCGGTGGACGCACCCGTCCGTCCACCGACCCCCCTCGCCCCGAGGGTGTGACGCGCATGGGCAGCCATCCGCAGCCGACCCCAGCAGCACGCACCGCCACCCCGGAACCGGGTGGCGGCGGCAACGCGATGGCCCTGTTGGTCATCGCGTCCTGCCAGTTGATGGTGGTGCTGGACATCACCATCGTGAATATCGCGCTGCCGGACATCCAGCGCTCGCTGGAGTTCTCCACCACCAGCCTGTCCTGGGTGGTCAACGCCTACACCCTCACCTTCGGCGGCCTGCTGCTGCTCGGCGGCCGGGCCGGCGACATCCTCGGCAGGCGGCGGGTGTTCGTGTTCGGCGTGCTGCTGTTCGTGCTCGCCTCGCTGCTCGGCGGACTCTCGCAGAACGCCGGTCAACTGCTCGCGGCACGCGCCTTGCAGGGAGTCGGCGGCGCCATCGCCTCGCCCACCTCGCTTGCGCTGATCAGCACCACCTTCCGCGAGGGTCCCGAACGCAACCGGGCGTTCGGCGTGTTCGCCGCGGTCTCCGCGGGCGGCGGCGCCATCGGCCTGCTCATGGGCGGCATCCTGGTCGAGTGGCTGGACTGGCGGTGGGTGCTGTTCGTCAACGTGCCCATCGGTCTGCTGATCGTGCTCGCCACCCCGCGCTGGATCAAGGAGTCCGAGCGGCACCCCGGTCACTTCGACATCGCCGGTGCGCTGACCTCGACCGCGGGCATGGTCCTGCTGGTGTACGGCTTCATCCGGGCCGCGCAGGAAGGCTGGCGGGACCCCTGGACGCTGGCGTCGTTCGGCACGGCCGTGGTCGTGCTGGCGGCGTTCATCCTCATCGAACGCCGGTCCAGGCAGCCCATCACCCCGCTGCACATGTTCGCCGACCGCAACCGCGCGGGCACGTACGGCATCATGCTGTGCCTGGCAGCGGCGATCTTCGGGATGTTCTTCTTCCTCACGCTCTTCGTGCAGAACGTCCTGGACTTCAGCCCGCTCGCGGCCGGGTTCGCGTTCCTGCCGGTCAGCGCGGTCATCGCCGTCGGCGCCGGACTGGCCTCGCGGTTCCTGCCCGTCTACGGGCCCAAGCCCTTCATGGTGCTCGGCGCGATCCTGGCGGCCGTCGGCCTGGCCTGGCTGACCCTGACCGACGTGCACTCCACCTACGCCGGCAGCGTCCTGGGCCCGATGCTCGTGTTCAGCCTCGGCATGGGCATGGAGTTCGTGTCGCTGACGCTGATGGCACTGTCCAACGTCGAGGTCCGCGAGACGGGCGCCGCGTCCGGCCTGCTGAACGCCACCCAGCAGGTGGGCGGCTCGCTGGGCCTGTCCATCCTGGTCACCATGTACGGCACCGCCAGCGGCAACGAGGCCGACAAGCAGGTCCCCCTCTTCCTCCAGCAGGCGACCCCGGCCGAGCGGCTCCGCTTCGAGAAGACGGGCCAGCTGCCACCGCCGTATGCCGACGAGATCCTCACCGCCGGGGTGTCCAGCGCGTTCATCATGGCGGCGATCTTCACCGCGCTCGCCGCGCTGATCGCGGTCGTCGTCATCCAGGTCCGCCCCTCCGACCTGGAGCGTCTCCAGGGCGGCGGTCTGGGCCCCGGCCCCGGCTGAGACCGGCGCCAGGGAGCGGATGCCTGCCGGCTTTAGCGGCCGGAGAGGCCGGAGGACAGCGCCGTATGCCGGTGACCTGTGGCGCTGTCAGGAGAACAGCAGCTTCCAGGTCAGCGGCCCGGGGAAGCCGTCGGCGTCGCCGCGCAGCTCGGGGCGGGACTTCTGGAAGTCACGCACGTTGAGCCGGTCGGCCTCGCTCCAGTTCCGGCCCGGCCCGACCTTGTAGTGGTCGCCGAAGCCCCGCTTGACCAGCTGCTTGCCGAGCTTCAGGACATGGTCGTTGACCGCGCCGTCGCGGAAGAACTTACGGCCCGGGAACGCCGGGATCTTCGGCCGGCCCGGGCGGCCCGGCGTCGTGTCGGCCGGCGGTTCCTCCAGGTCCAGGTCCGCCTTGGCGCGCCGCAGGATCTCGGCGAAGTCGATCGCGCCCGGGTCGCCGTGGTCGTTCTCGGGGACGTGCATATGGCCGCACACCCCCTCGAACTTGCCCCACTTCGAAGCGGTCATCCGCTGCTTGCGGCCGTTTCCGAACGACTGGGGGAAGGCCGGCCACGACTTGGGTCCGGTGAGCGGCACGCCGTGCTCCTCGTGCATCCAGGACAGGAACCGTGCGACGCCCTCGAGCGCCCACTCGGGGGCCTCCGGCCAGAAGACGTGCCGCTGACCCGCCTTGTCCCACTTGCGGTGGGTCTTGGGGTCGCAGGTGCCGACCAGTTCGACCTGGCAGACGTTGAGCGTGTTCGTCTCGACGCCGCCCTTGAGGTTCTGCAGGGCGCGGGAGGAGACCTCGATGTCGAAGTGCTGGAACCAGCGCAGCCGCTTCGCGTGGAAGTCGGGCACCGCGGTGAGGTTCGGCGCGGAGCCACCGCCGCCGTAGCCCGGCAGCGACGGGCCCTCCGTGGTGTGCAGCACCACGACGTTGACCTCCATCGGGTCGCCGGGGAAGTCGTCCTGGTACCAGTTCGCGCGGCTGGAGCCCGGGTAGCGCTGGGGACCGGTTTTCACGCTCATGCGCAGCCTTTCCGAGTCATGGGGTTCCCCGGGGCCTGGCGCGGCCCGGGGGCACGCCTGATGATGGCTCAGTTGGCTGGCCACATGCTGAAGTTGACGGAACGCGACACGTTTCGGGTATGCGCCGTGACAATTCGGGCCCAGTCGTGACGAAGCGGCTTCCGGGCGGTGACGCCCGGGTTCCGGCGCCGGTCCTGAGCTTCGGAACGGTGCGGTGATCGGCGCCGATCCCGTCGTTCGGCGATGCGACCGCGCGGCGGATCCCGCAGTCCAGGCGAGGCGACCGCGCGGCCGGTCCCGCAGTTCAGGCGAAGCGGCCGCTCGGGACCGGGCCGCTGGACCGCAGGGCCGTGCGCTCGCCCTGCAGCCAGGTGTCGTGCACCGCCGTGACGAAGGCGGAGAACGCCTCGTCGGGGTCGTCCGGTGTCTCGCCGTCGCCCTCGTCCGGTGCCGGGTCGGCGGCCAGGATGTCCTCGGCGATCCGGTCCGCGGGCCGTCCGTCGGCCGGTTCCCGGCCCACCTCGCCGTCTTCGCCGACCCGCAGCCGCTCTCCCCAGGGCGCTGCCGCCGACTGGTGCAGCAGCGCCACGCTGTCCGCGGCGACCACCGGGGCGTCCGTCCAGCAGCTCGCGTGCTCGTGCAGCACCTCACCCCGAGCCCGCTCGTGCAGTTGCTCCAGCAGTCCGGGGCCCTCGGGCGTGTCGAGCAGCCCGTTCAGGTCGTAGGCGATGACGACGGTGTCCTCGCGCCCCACCTCGAAGGGCTCCGCCGGGAGGCCCAGCAGCGCGGCCGCGGCCAGGCCGAGTACCTCGCTGTCGCGGTCGGGCAGCAGGGACACGGACCGCGGCCGCAGATCGGCGGCCTCCAGCAGTGTCCTCAGCCGCAGCAGCCCCCGCAGACACAGCTCCGGCGTGTCCTGGAGCCACGCGAACCGGCCGTTCATCCCGGCCCCGAACCCGTACGGGGAGATCGTGCCGAGGACGCTCCCGCCGATCACGTACTGCCACCCGCGCAGGTCCGACAGGTCCAGCGGGCTCGTCGGCGCGACGGCCGCGGCGCGCTGGAGCATCCGGTCCTGCCGTCGGCGCGCGGGCAGCCACTGCGGGTCCTCGGGGTCGGGGAGCAGCGTGCGCTGGCGCCGGGCCAGTTCCAGGTCGCCCGCCATCAGCGCGTTGTAGACCAGCAGATAGCGGTCCGGCCAGGGCGCGAGCGAGCCCTCGTACCGGCCGAGCAGCTCGACCGCCTCCGCGTGCCGGCCCTCCCGCTCGTACGCCGACACCAGCTCACGTACGACACCGCCCGCGTCCGGGTGGGTGCGCAGCACCTCGCGCAGCGCGGGGACCGCCAGATAGGACACGCCGCGCTCCACGCAGGCGTACCCGAAGTCGTACAGCGCCTTCGCGTCGTCCGGCCGGGCGGCGAGCGCCTCGGCCGCCTGCCGCAGGTCGTCGAAACCGGCACTCTCCGCGGCCCGCGCCGCCACCAGGGCGACTTCACCCAGGGGCAGGCCGTCGGTGCCGGAGCGCAGTCGCCGCAGCGCGCCGGGTACGTCACCGGAGTCCAGCAGTTCCCAGGCTTCGAGGACGACGGGGGACTTCGGGCGGCGGCGATTCCTGCGCGAGAACATGCCGGTGATCATCACCGAGGGCGGCGCCCGCCCTCAAACGGATTTCCCGCCGACCGTGTCAGTGCTGCGGCTTCTGCTGCGCGCGCTCCGCGTCACGCTTCTTCAGCCGCGCGCCCTCCTTGCGGACCTCCGCCTGAGTCGCCCGCTCCTTCTGCAGCCACTCGGGCATCTCGGCCTTCAGTGCCTCGATCTGCTCGGTGGTGAGCGCGTCGGTCACGCCGCCGCGGGCCAGGCCCGCGATGGACACACCGAGCTTCGCCGCGACCACGGGACGCGGGTGCGGGCCGTTCTCCCGCAGCTCGCTCAGCCACGCGGGCGGGTTCGCCTGCATCTCGTTCAGCTCGGCGCGCGTGACGACCCCCTCCTGGAACTCGGCGGGGGTGGCGGGCAGGTACACACCCAGCTTCTTCGCCGCGGTGGCGGGCTTCATCGACTGGGTGGTCTGGTGCGACTTCATGCAGACCAGACTATCCGCCGGGTGCGCGGCCGCCGACCACGGCACGGTTCGCGGGGCGCGGTTCCGCGACCACGGCACGGTTCGCGGGGCGCGGTTCCGCGACCACGGCACGGTTCGCGGGGCGCGGTTCCGCGACCACGGCACGATTCGCGGGGCGGGGTCCCGCGACCACAGCACGGTCCGCCGAATACGGCTCGGCCAGTCGCAGCGCGGTCCGCGGGTACGGGTCGGCCGACCGCCGTGCGGTCCACCGGCGCTGGTCGATCCCGGCACGGTCCGCCGGATACGGCTCGGCCAGTCGCAGCGCGGTCCCCGGGTACGGGTCGGCCGACCGCCGCGCGGTCCACCGACGCTGGTCGATCACGGCACGGTCCGCTGGTCGATCCCGGGACGGTCCGCAGGCCGATCCCGGGACGGTCCGCAGGCCGATCCCGGCGCGGTCCGCCGAGGGCGCTGCCCGACCCCCGACGGCTCCGGGCCCCCGCTCCACGCCGACCCGGCCGCCTCCGGGCCCCCGGCTCCACCCCGACCCCCACCGGCTCCGGGTCGGGCCGGCCGGGCGGGAGCCGGTAGCCTGGCGGGGTGACAGGCCCCGAAAATCCCCCCTCGTTCCGGCTCGCGTACGTCCCCGGGGCCACCCCCGGAAAGTGGGTGCGGATCTGGGAGGAACGCCTGCCCGACGTGCCGCTGTCCCTCCTCCCCGTGGCCGCCGCGGAGGCCCCCGACGTGCTGCGCGCGGGAGAGGCCGACGCGGGCATCGTGCGGCTGCCCGTGGACCGTACGGTCTTCAGCGCGATCCCCCTCTACACGGAGACGTCGGTCGTCGTGGTGCCCAAGGACCACCTGCTGACCGCCGCCGACGAGGTCACGGTCGAGGACCTCGCCGACGACGTCGTCTTCCACCCTCTGGACGACGTCCTCGACTGGGAGCGGCCGCCCGGAAAGCCAGCCGTCGAGCGCCCGGCGACCACCGCGGACGCCATCGAGCTGGTCGCGGCGGGTGTCGGCGTCCTGGTCGTCCCGCAGTCCCTGGCCCGGCTGCACCACCGCAAGGACCTCACCTACCGCACGGTCACCGACGCCCCCCAGTCGGGCGTCGCCCTGTCCTGGCCGGAGGACGCCCACACCGACCTCGTCGAGGACTTCATCGGCATCGTGCGCGGCCGTACGGCCAACAGCACGCGCGGGCGGCGGACCGAGGACCGGGCGGAGGCCGGCAAGCAGAAGCAGGCCGCGGCCCGCCGCAAGCCGGCCCCGTCCAAGGCGGCCTCCGCGAAGGGCGGTCGCCCCCGCACGGGCGGTGGCGCCAAGGGCACAGGCAAGGGTGGCGGTACCCGCGGCAAGCCCCGCCGCCGCTCCTGAACGGCGCAGGTCACCGCCGGTAGGGCGCCCCTCCGCGGTCCGTACGGAAGGCCCGGCCGGCCGCCGCGGCGGTGGTCCCGGGGACCGTGGCGGCGAGCAGCGCGCTGCCGATCAGGGTGCGTCGGGACAGGGGCGGGGCCATGTGCCCCTCCACGGGCGATCGGGGACGGTCGCTCTGTTCGATAGGGAGAACCTCGTACGTGGCACCGGACGGTCCACCAGGCGCTGGAGGGGAGGTGAGGGGGCGTCGACGGTACTGGCAGGTTCGGTGGTCGAGGCGGTGGCCCGGTACCGTCACCCCTCATGGGGGAGACGACGACCGACCTGGACCTCGAGGCGTACCGCGCCGAACTCACCGGATACTGCTACCGGATGCTGGGCTCGGCCTTCGAGGCCGAGGACGCGGTGCAGGAGGCGCTGCTGCGGGCCTGGAAGCACGTTGACCGCTTCGAACAGCGCGCGTCGGTGCGCACCTGGCTCTACCGCATCACCACCAACGTGTGCCTGGACGCCCTCGCCGCTCGCGGCCGGCGCGCTCTGCCGATGGACCTCACCGCCCCGTCCGCCGGTGCCACGTCACCGGGCGCGCCGCTCGACGCCGGGACGTGGGTCGAGCCCTGCCCGGACAGCGACCCCGCGCGGGCGGCGACCGCCGACGAGTCCGTGCGCCTCGCCTTCGTCGCCGCGCTCCAGTACCTCGCGCCCAAGCAGCGCGCCACGCTCCTGCTGCGCGAGGTCATGGGTTTCTCCGCCAAGGAGGTCGCCGAACTGCACGAATGCAGCGTGGCCTCGGTCAACAGCGCGCTCCAGCGGGCCCGCGCCACCCTCGCCGCGCGCCGCGCGTCCGACGGGGAGACCGCCGCCGAGCCGGCCGGCACCGTCCGCTCGGCCCTCGCCCGCCGCTACGCCGCCGCGTTCTCCCGCTTCGACATGGAGGAGCTCGGCATGCTGCTCCACGTAGACGCCACGCTCTCCCTGCCGCCCTACACCGTATGGATACGCGGCGCCTCCGACATCCGGGCCTGGTGGACCGGGCCGGCGGTCGGCTGCCGAGGGTCCCGGCTGGTGCCGGTCACGGCGAACGGGTCACCGGCCTTCGGTCAGTACCGGCCCGCGGGCGAGACGTACGAGCCCTGGGCGCTCCAGGTCCTGGATCTGCGCGGCGACCGGATCGCCGCCATCCACGCCTACCGGGACACCGAACGGCTGTTCCCGCTGTTCGGGCTGCCGGAGAGCATCCCCGCCTAGCCGGGCCGGCCGGCCGCCCGGCCGATCGACTCCACCAGGGGCAGCAGCCGGTGCGGGACGCGTTCGCGCAGCGCGACCTCGGTGCGGGTGCGGACGACGCCGGGCAGGCTGATGAGCTTCTGGATGACGTCCTCCAGGTGGGCGTTGTCGCGGGCCACCACCCGGGTGAGCAGGTCGCCCCCGCCCGTGATGGAGAACGCCTCGACGATCTCCGGCACGGACGCCAGCGCGTCGCCCACGTCGTCGAGGTGCCCCTGCGTGACCTCGATGTGCACGAACGCCAGCACCGGATGGCCGAGCGCGGCGGGGGAGAGGGCGGGGCCCGTGCCCGTGATCACGCCGTCCCGCTCCAGCCGGTCCAGGCGGGCCTGGAGCGTGCCGCGGGCCACGCCGAGGATGCGGGCGTACTCGCGGACACTGGTGCGGGGCTGCTCCAGGAGCAGTCGCAGAATGCGGGTGTCCAGTTCGTCCACGGACATGGCGGACGGCCTCCTCGTCGCCTGTCGATCTTCACCGACTGTACCAATGGCCCATCGCCGCGCACCCCGGCTGGTCCACGGTCGGTGGTCCGTTGGCCCTCCTCTGGCCGACACCGGAGCGCTGCTGGTGGGCCATTGGCTCACTGCTTGCGGGTCGACTTGAGCCAGTGGCGGCCGGGATGCTCTCATGGAGTCGTCGATGGCGCTGCGGATCCCGCGGCGCCTTTTTCATGCCGGTCGTCATGAGGGGGCGGTACACAGTGCTGAAGAGGGTGTTCGTGGCTCCGGACCCGGGGTGGACGCGGCTGCGTTTCGCCACGCGGGCCGTCCTCGGCATCGGGCTCGCCGTCGTCGTCTGCGGGCTGGCGGGGCACTCCCTCGTCGGCGCCGTCATCGGCGGTCTCGCCGCTCTCCTCGCCCTGTTCACGGTCACCGACACCACGATTCGCGGCCAGGCAGTCACCACCGTCCTGCTGCCGGCCGTCGGTCTGCCGGTGCTCGCCCTCGCGGCCGAGCTGCACGACCACCCCGTCGCCCGCGACCTCGTCTTCCTCGCCGTCGTCGGCGCCGGCGTGTACGCCCGCCGCTGGGGGCCGCGCGGCCACAGCCTCGGCGTGTTCGCGTTCATGACGTACTTCATCGCCCAGTTCCTGCGCGCCACCCCGGACCGCCTGCCCGAGCTGTACGCCGCCGTCCTGCTGTCGGTGCTGTCCGCGGCGGCGGTGCGCTTCGGGCTGTGGTGCTACGAGCGCCGGCTGCCCCCGCCGCCCGCGGTCGCCCCGCCGGGCGGCACCGGGCTGGCCCGGATCACCACGCGGCAGGCCGTGCAGGCCACCGCGGGCGCGGGGTTCGCCCTCGTCGTCGGGCAGCTGGTGTCGGGGCAGCGCTGGTACTGGGCCGTCGGCGCCACCTGGTGGATCTTCGTCAACACCACCTCGCGCGGCGAGACCCTGGTCCGCGGCTTCCGCCGGGTCCTCGGCACGGTGATCGGCATCGGCCTCGGGCTGCTCGTCGCGGTCCCCGTGGCCGGTGATCCCGTGGTCAGCTGCGTCCTCCTCGCCGCCTGCGTCTTCGGGATCTTCTACACGGCCGCCGTGTCCTACACCTGGATGATGCTCTGCGTGACGCTGCTCGCGTCGCTGCTCTACGGCCTGCTGGACCTGCTCGACCCGGCCCTGCTCGCGCTGCGGCTGGCCGAGACGGGAGTGGGGGCGCTCGGGGCGGTCCTTGCCGTGCTGTTCGTCCTTCCCGTCACCACCCACGCCGTCACCGACGCCTGGATCCAGCGCGCCCTGACCTGCGTCCGGGCCGCCACCACCGAGGCCGCCGCACGGATGGCGGGTGTCCCGGACGCCGACCCGGCGCCGCGCGTGGCCGAACTGGAGCAGCTCCTCGGCCGGGTACGGCTCGCGGTCGCGCCGCTCGTGCACCCGCTGAACCCGATGGTCGTCCGCAAGCGGCGCGCCCGCCAGGTCCTGGCCCTGCTCGACGACTGCGCCCGCGAGATCCGCGGCCTGGTCGCCGTCGCCGCCGACCCCGAGGCCTCCCACGACGCCCGCCTCGCCACCGCCTGCCGGCGCGTCGAGGCCACCGTCCAGGCCCTCATCGACAGCCCGGCGAGCAAGGGCGCTCCCGGCCCGGCGCCGGCCGCCCCGCTGCCGGCCGCCGAGCCCGCGCTGGCCCACCTCCACGGCCTCGAACGCGCCCTCGCGGAACTGGCGACCCCTTTGCGGGCGCCTTCCGGGTCCCCGCTCGTGGGGGCGTGAAGAGGGGCGGGCCCGGCACACCGTACCTCGCCGCCCCCTTGGTCTAGACCGCAGCTGCTACCGTCGCCTCCACGGGCAGTCGACCGAAAGGGGACAGCGGTGGCAGACGGCGGCATGCGGCGGGTGCGGGCGTTCGTCGGGTCGTTCACGGCGGCGGGAGGTCCTGGGGTGCTGATGGCGGCCGTCGAGCCCGCTGACGGCTCACTGGCCGTGCTGGGCGGCGTCGACGGCCTCCCCGACCCCTCCTACCTGGCGCTCTCACCCGACGGCGGCACGCTGTACGCCGTCAGTGAGACGGCCGACGGAGCGGTCGCCGCGTACCGGGTCGAAGGCGACGCGCCCGAACCCGTGGGCAGGCCGGTCCCCGTCGGCTCCGGGCCGACCCACCTCAGCGTCTTCGCCGGGCACCTGCTGACCGCCGACTACGGCTCCGGCAGCGTCTCGGTCGTGCCGCTGCGCCCCGACGGCACGCCGGAGGCCGCCGCCTCCGACGTGCTGCAGCACACCGGCTCGGGCCCGCACACCCCGCGCCAGCAGGGCCCGCACGCCCACCAGGTGCAGCCCGACCCGAGCGGCCGCTGGGCCGTCAGCGTCGACCTCGGCACCGATTCGGTGCGGGTGTGCACGCTGACGGACGGGAAGCTGAAGCTGCACCGCGAGACCGCCCTGCGCCCCGGCTCCGGCCCCCGCCACCTGGCCTTCCACCCCGACGGGGACCGCGCCTACGTCGTCAACGAGCTCACCCCGACCGTCACCGTCTGCCACTGGGACGCCGCCGACGGCACCCTCAAGCCGCTCACCGAGACCCCGGTGCTGCCCGGTGCGCCCGACGGGGACGCCTACCCGTCGGGGATCGTGGTCTCGCCCGACGGCCGGTTCGTGTGGACCGCGGTCCGCGGCGAGGACGTCCTGTGCGTGCTCACCGTCGACGGCGACGAACTGCGCCTGGTCGCCACCGTCCCCTGCGGCGGTCACTGGCCGCGCGCCCTCACCGCCTTCGGCGGCCACCTCTACGTCGCCAACGAACGCTCCGGCGACGTCACCTGGTTCCACCTCGACCCCGCCACCGGCCTGCCGCGGCGCACCGGCTCGCTGCGGGTGCCCGCAGCGTCCTGCGTCGTCGTCGGCTGACAGCGCGAAGGGCCCGCTCCCCGGCCGGGAGAGCGGGCCCTTCGGTCGTACGGCGTCCAGGGCCGGCCCGGGTCAGCGGACCGGCGCGCCCTGCGCGGCCTGGGGTGCGATGCCCAGGGCCGTGGTGTACTGCGCCAGCGCGAGCTTGCCGATCGCCGGGTAGGGGCCGAGCGCCTCGGCGGCGGGGCAGCCCGCCTCCTGCGCGGCCGCCTCGATCAGCGAGGCGTCGATCTCCGGGCCGATCAGGTACGGCGCCAGCGCCAGCTGCTGCGAGCCGGAGGAACGCAGCTGATCGGCGACGGACGCGATCGAACCCTCCTGGTCGAGCGCCGCGGCCATCACCGGCACGGCCAGCCGCGCGGCGAGCAGCATGCCGGTGATCCCGGCCGCCTGCACGGCCTCCTCGCCGCCCACGGACGCCAGGATGATGCCGTCCGCCGCAGTGGCCACGGTGAACAGCCGGGCACGGTCGGCGCGGGCCAGACCGGCCTCCGACAGCCGCACGTGCAGCGCCTCGGCGAGCAGCGGGTGCGGGCCGAGCACGTCGGTCAGCTCGGCGGCGACCCGGCTGTCCATGACGGCCTGGCGGACCTGGCGCAGCAGCGCGCCGTCCGGGCCGGCCAGCAGCGGCACGACGACCGCGACGGGGCCCTCGGGCTCCTTGGCCTCTAGGCCGGCGGCCAGCGTCTGCTCGTAGCGGGCGGTGCGCTCGTCTGCCGCGTGCGCGAGCACGGTCTGCAGCGACGGGAACTCCACGTCGTTCCCGTCCAGATACCCGATCCGGGCATCGAGGCCGGGGAGCTCGGAGCGGGCGATGCTCACGATCTCCTCGGCGAGGCCGCGGGTGGCGGCGCTGGGCGTGCCCGGAACCGCGAGGACGAGCGCGGGCGCGCCCTCGGGAGCCGCCAGCGGCTCGGGTCGGCGGTGCCGCCCGGGCTGGCGGGGGCGCGGCATTCGTACAGGCAGGCCGGACGCGGGCCCAGTGGGGGAGCTCATGGCGCCGCATGTTACTGGTTTCCTGGGCTCCCCTGTTCGGGGAGGGGGCAGGTGAGCGGTATCCGTCCGGTTTTGTCTGATGAGTTCTGATGAGTTACGGGTGGATCGGCCACGATCCGTCCACAACTCGGCCCCTCTCGGCGCCCGTCACCCTTGTGACCGCTCTTATGGCCGATCGTCACCCCTCAAGGGCCATGACCTGCAGCATTCGCTCGTCGCCGGGCAGCGCGAGCCGCCCCTGCGCGAGGGCCGTCGCCACGCGCACCGCGCCCAGCAGCGGATCGCCCTCCGCCTCCACCTGCCGCGCCCGGGGCAGCCGCCGGACCAACTCCTCGCCCAGCGGCTCCAGCAGCGGCGCACCCATGCGGAACAGCCCGCCCGTGAGCGCGATCACCGCATCCTCCTCGCCGGGGCAGACCGCGGCCGCGGACTCGGCGATGTGCCGAGCCGCGGTCGCCAGGATCCGCCCGGCGACCGGGTCCTCGTCCGCGCAGGCGGCCACCTGCGGCGCGAACGAGGCCAGCACGGCGGGCCGGTCGGGCCGCGGGTACAGCTTGCCGGGCAGCCCCGGCATCGGCCCGAAGGCCTCCTCGGCGCGCGAGAGCAGCAGCGCGGAGCCGCCGTCGCGGCCGTCGTGGGCGCGCAGCGCCGCCTCCAGGCCGGCCCGGCCGATCCAGGCACCGCTGCCGCAGTCGCCCAGCAGATGCCCCCAGCCGTCCGCCCGGCGCCAGCGCTCCAGGTCCGTACCGACCGCGATCATGCCGGTGCCGGCCGCCACCACGGCACCCGGCCGCGCACCGAGGGCGCCCAGGTACGCGGTGACCGCGTCGGCGGCGAGCGCGACCGTCCCGACGCCGAACTCCCGCCGCAGCGCGCCCGGCAGTTCGGCGCGCAGCGCGTCCCCCAGCGTGCTCAGCCCGGCCGCGCCGACAGCGGCGGCGCGCAGTTCGGCGATCCCCGTCTCCGCTGTCAGGGAGCGGACCAGCGGGGCCAGTTGGGCCATGAGGTGGTCGGCGTCGATGCCCCGCGGCCCGGTCCGTACCGGCACCGCCGACTCGCGCCGCGCCGACACGGCACCGTCCGCCGTACCGACGACGACCCGTATGCCGGAGCCCCCCGAGTCCACGGCGAGGAACCCGGCACGTCGGTCCCCGGGGCCGGCGCAGAACGCCGGCGTCGGCAGCGGCCGGGCTCCGGTCACGGCAGGCGCCAGTCCACGGGCTGGCCGCCCTGCTGGATCAGCAGGTCGTTGGCCCGGCTGAACGGCCGCGATCCGAAGAAGCCGCGGTCGGCGGACATGGGGGAGGGGTGCGCCGACTCCACCGAGGGCAGGCTGCCCAGCAGCGGCCGCAGATTGCGGGCGTCGCGGCCCCACAGGATCGACACCAGCGGCTTCCCGCGTGCGGCCAGCGCGCGTATCGCCTGCTCGGTGACCTCCTCCCAGCCCTTGCCGCGGTGCGCACCCGGCTTGCGCGGAGCCGTGGTGAGCGCCCTGTTGAGCAACAGCACGCCCTGCTGGGTCCAGGACGTCAGATCGCCGTTGGACGGCTGGGGGAGACCGAGGTCGGAGTGCAGCTCCCGGAAGATGTTGATCAGGCTGCCGGGCAGCGGCCGTACCTCGGGCGCCACCGAGAACGACAGCCCTACCGCGTGCCCCGGAGTGGGATACGGGTCCTGCCCGACGATGAGGACGCGGACCTCGTCGAAGGGCTGCTGGAAGGCCCACAGGACGTTCGCCCCCGCGGGGAGGTAGGTGCGCCCCGCGGCGATCTCCCCCCGGAGGAAGTCGCCCATCTCGGCGATCCGCCCGGCCACGGGTTCCAGGGCCTTCGCCCAGCCGGCTTCGACGATTTCATGCAACGGTCGTGGTGCCACGGCGTCACCCTACTGCCGTACGGGGCAAGGCGATCAACCGGTGGCCCACGACGGAACTTAAGGCCCTCATGAGACCACCGCGGCCCGCACGCACAGCACGTCCGGCAGATGCGAGGCCAACTGCCGCCAGCTGTCGCCGTGATCGGACGAGGCGAACACCTCTCCGTTGCGGTTGCCGAAGTACACCCCCGCCGGGTCGGCGTCGTCGGTGCACAGGGCGTCGCGCAGCACGGTGCCGTAGTGGTCCTCCTGCGGCAGGCCGGCCGTGAGCGGCTCCCAGGACTTGCCGGCGTCCTCCGTGCGGTAGACCCGGCAGCGGCGGTCGGCCGGGACCCGGTCGGAGTCGGCGTTGATCGGGAACACGTACGCGGTGTCGCCGCGCTGCGGATGGGTCGCCACCGCGAAACCGAACGTCGAGGGCAGACCGGCCCCGATGTCCGTCCAGTGCGCCCCGGCGTCGTCGCTGCGGTACACGCCCCAGTGGTTCTGCAGGTACAGCCGGTCCAGGGCCACCGCGTCCCGCGCGACCTTGTGCACGCACTGCCCGAACTCCGGGTTCGGGTCCGGCAGGAACACCGCGGAGACACCGGAGTTGGAGGGCGCCCAGCTCGCGCCGCCGTCGGACGTGCGGAACACCCCGGCCGTGGACACCGCGACCGTGATCTCCCGGGGGTCGCGCCGGTCGGTGAGGACGGTGTGCAGGCCCTCGCCGCCCCCGCCGGGCACCCACTGCGAGCGCGTCGGGTGCTCCCACAGGGGGCGCACCAGGTCGAAGCTCTCGCCGCGGTCCTCCGAGCGGTACAGCGCGGCCGGTTCCGTGCCCGCGTACACCACGTCCGGCTCGGCGGCCGCCGGGTGCAGCTGCCACACCCGCTCCAGCGAAGCGCCCGTGTCGGGCGGGAACTTGACGGCCGGACTGGCCGGTTCGGTCCAGGTCCGGCCCAGGTCGTCGGAGTGGAACACGGACGGGCCCCAGTGGGCGCTGTCCCCTCCGGCCAGCAGACGCGGGGTGTCGGTCCGGGTGTCGATCGCGACCGAGTACACGGCCTGCGCGTTGAAGTACGGGCTCTCGTCGAACTCCCATGTGCCCCCGCGCCGGCGCCCGAGGAACAGGCCCTTCCGCGTGCCCACGGCCAGCAGTACGTCGGCCATGCCGATCACCTCCGCAGTGCTTTGACGTCTTCGTCCAAGACACCGGCCAGTCTGCACCCCACCACTGACAGTCACCCCTGGAAGCCGCGTCGCCGCAGGTCAGCGCGTGTCGACGGGCGGCGGGGCACGTCCGTGGACGCCGCAGCGGGAGCACATCTCGGCCACCGTCGGGGGACTTTTCACGAAGTCGCCCGCACGGTCGCCCGGCCCGTGGCACCTTCATGGCCGGGCTCCCCCTGAGCATCGGCGGGCCGCCGCCCGTATGGGAGGCCGGTGGGGTGCTCGTGTGCCGGTGAGGAGGCGGGCTTCGATGGGCCTGCGGGGTGTGAGGGGTCGACGCGTGCGGTGCGTTCCGGGTGGGCGGCGTGTGCGCAGGGTCTGGCTGTGGCGCTGGCGGCGCAATCCGCTCAGGCGCCGCTGCGACGCGGTCGAGGCGTGGGTGCTGCTCGGGGCGTGGGCGCTGACCGTGCTGTGCGGGGTGCTCGCCGGAGCGGGCGTCGCCGGGGCAGTGGAGCGGGGGATGGCCCGCGAGCGTGTGGAGTGGCGCCCCGCCACGGCCCGGCTCACCGAGCGCGCGGCCGGTACGTCCGCCCTGCCGGCCGCGGCGAACGGCTCCCAGGTGTGGGCGAAGGTCGGCTGGACCGCACCGGACGGCTCCCCGCGCGCCGGGCAGGCGCGGGTCCGCCCCGGCACCGCCGAGGGCACGCCGGTGACCGTGTGGATCGACCGCACCGGACGCCTCGTCACCCGGCCCGCCACCGCCGCCCAGGCCCGTGTCCGCGCCGCCCTCGTCGGCACCCTCGCCGGCCTCGGCGCGGCCACCGTCCCCCTGGCCTGCTGCCGGGCCGTCCGCGGGCGCCTGGAAGCCCGCCGCCTCGACCAGTGGGCCACCGACTGGGCCCGCTTCGACCCGCTGTGGGGCCACCGCACGGGGTAGGAACCGCCCGTCGAGCCCGGTCGACGGGCGGGGGGAGGCACGCGGGCCGGCTCCCGGGCCGCCGCTGCACAGCACCCCTCCCACCGCGACGACTCCCCGGGCCGGGGGCAGGGGACCCTCCGGGCGCCCGATGCCTCAGTGCCCGGACCCGAGCGCCCACTCAGGAACCTCCGGCCGCCGGATGCCTCAGTGACCGAACCCCAGCGCCCGCCCGAGGATGCCCTCCAGGTCCGCCGAGTCCGGCAGGGTGCCGAAGGCGTGGCCCCAGTCGCCGGCGAGGCGCGTGGCGCAGAACGCGTCGGCGACGGCGGGCGGGGCGTGCCGGACGAGGAGGGAGGCCTGCAGCGCGAGGGCCATGGCCTCCACCAGACGGCGGGCGCTCGACTCGGACGCCGTGGCGAGACCGTCCTTCAGCCGGGCCACCGCCGCGTCCAGCCGCGCGTCCGCCCCCTGGGCGAGGGCGAGTTCGGCGAAGAGCGCCTCGGCCGTGCGCGCGTCGCGGGTCAACGCCCGCAGGACGTCGAGGGCGTTGACGTTCCCGGAGCCCTCCCAGACGGACAGCAGGGGCGCCTCCCGGTAGTGCCGGGGCATGCCCGAGTCCTCGACGTAGCCGTTGCCGCCCAGGCACTCCAGGGCCTCGGCGGTGAAGGCGGGACCCCGCTTGGTGACCCAGTACTTGCCGACGGCCGTGGCGATCCGGCGGAACGCGCGCTCGCCCTCGTCCCCGCGCACGGCGCGGTCGGCCGCCCCCGCCAGCCGCAGCGTGAGCGTCGTCGCGGCCTCCGACTCCAGCGCCAGGTCGGCCAGCACATTGCGCATCAGCGGCTGGTCGGCGAGGCGCGCGCCGAACGCGCTGCGGTGCCGCGCGTGATGGCCCGCCTCGACGAGGGTGCGGCGCATCAGGGTCGCCGACGCCATCACACAGTCCAGCCGGGTGCAGTTGACCATCTCGATGATCGTCTTGACGCCCTGCCCCTCGGGCCCGACCAGCCAGGCCACCGTCCCGTCGAACTCGGGCTCGGAGGAGGCGTTGGAGCGGTTGCCCAGCTTGTCCTTCAGCCGCTGGATGCGGAAGGCGTTGCGGGTGCCGTCCGGCAGCACGCGCGGCACGAGGAAGCAGGACAGCCCGCCGGGCGCCTGGGCCAGCACCAGGAACACGTCGCACATCGGTGCCGAGGTGAACCACTTGTGCCCGCGCAGCGTGTAGACGCCGGGCTCCGAAGTCGGCGCCGCGACCGTCGTGTTGGTGCGGACGTCCGAGCCGCCCTGCTTCTCGGTCATCCCCATGCCGGCCAAAAGGCCGCGCTTCTGCGTCGGCACCCGCAGCCCGGGGTCGTACTCCCGGCTGGTCAGCAGTGGTTCGTAGACCTTGGCCAGCTCCGGCTCCCGGCGCAGCGCCGGGACCGCCGCGTACGTCATCGAGGTGGGGCAGCCGTGCCCGGCCTCGCTGTGCCCCCAGACCAGCCCGCCGGCCGTCCGCGCGACGTGCGCGCCCGGCCGGCCGTCCGCCCAGGGCGCCCCGGCCAGGCCCTCGGCGACCGCCACGCGCATGAGGCGGTGCCAGCTCGGGTGGAACTCCACCTCGTCGACGCGGTTGCCCCACCGGTCGTGGGTGCGCAGCTCCGGCTCGTGCCGGTTGGCCTGCTCGCCCCACTCCTGCGCCTCGGCCCCGCCCGCCAGCAGCCCGAGCCGGCGCAGGTCCGGCTCCGCCCAGCCCGCGCCCTCGCGCCGCAGCCCCTCCAGCAGGGCCACGTCCTCGGAGGCGTCGTAGGGGGCCAGCGGCGGGGCCTGGTTGGTGACGTCGTGCGTCGTGGACGGCAGGGGTGCGGGTGTCGAGACCATGGCGCGAGTGTTGCATTGCCGCTGCGGTCGCAGCAATAGTGCAACAGTCGTATGCCGCACGTACAGTACGAGGCCATGCGCAGCCACCACACGAGGTCGCCCCGATGACCGCCCCGGACGCCCTGGACCTTCGTCCGCTGTCCGCGCGGTCCGTCGTCCTCAGCCTGCTGCTGGGCGCGGACCCGCCCGAGATGGCGGCGAAGGACCTCGCCCGCGCGGTGGCCCCGTTCGACGTCGGAGGGTCGACCCTGCGGGCCGCGCTCAGCCGGATGACGGCCGCCGGCGACCTGTGCCGCACCAGCAGCGGCTACCGCATCGGCGAGCGGCTGCTGGAGCGCCGCCGCCGTCAGGACGACGCCGTCCGGCCCCGCACGCGCGCGTGGGGCGGCGACTGGGAGATGGTCGTCGTCACGGCGACCGGCCGCGAGCCCGCCGAACGCGCCGAGCTGCGCACCCGGCTCTCCGGT
This sequence comes from Streptomyces sp. NPDC053367, assembly GCF_044545925.1. Classification (NCBI taxonomy): domain Bacteria; kingdom Bacillati; phylum Actinomycetota; class Actinomycetes; order Kitasatosporales; family Streptomycetaceae; genus Streptomyces; species Streptomyces sp. NPDC053367. Next base: position 237,510 of record NZ_JBITYN010000004.1, read on the forward strand.
CTGCGGCTCGCCGAACTCCGCGAGGGCGTGTGGCTGCGCCCCGCGAACCTCGCCCGGGAACTGCCCGACGACCTCGGGCAGGTGGCCCAGCGGTACACCTCCCGCCCGGCCCGGCCCCCACGCGAACTGGCAGCGAGCCTCTGGCCCCTTTGGACCTGGGGGGACACGGCCGAAGCCCTGCTGGCCCATGTCGCGCGCGTGGAGCGTCCGGCCGACCGGCTCACCGCCTACGCGGCCGTCGTACGGCACCTGCTGGCCGACCCGGTCCTGCCCGACGAACTGCTGCCCGCCGACTGGCCGGGCACCGCCCTGCGCGGCGCCTACGCGTCCTACCGGCGCGAACTGGAGGTGCAGGTGCACCGTACTCCTGGCACGGGATCACCTTGCGCGAGGCGCCGTTGTGGATCGTGATGTCGGATCGCGCAGGGTGGCCACCTCGTTGCGGTGACGTGGATGCCTGTCGTGGGGGTCCGCGGGCCGACTCGGTCATGGTGTTGAACGGAAGGTAGAGGGAAGCGCTTACTGGCCAAGAGGGCGTGGGAGCGCTTCCACGACGGGCGTGTCCATGCCACCATGCCTGTCGGGACGTCTCTCTCACGAAGGGGCAGTCGATGTCGACTCCACGTATGTGTACGTACGTCAGCGGGCTGATCGACCGCACCGGCAGAACCCCCGGCAGAACCCGCGTCCTGCTGAGCACCCTCGCCGCACTCCTGCCCCTGCTGCTGGCCCTGCTCACCGCGCCCCCGGCCGCCGCGCGCCCCGCCGAGGCCCCGGCGGCCGCGCCGGCCGCCGCGCTGACCGAGGTCACCGGCTTCGGCGCCAACCCCAGCAATCTGCAGATGTACCTGTACGTGCCGGACAGCGTCACCGACCACCCGGCCGTCGTGGTCGCCGTGCACTACTGCACCGGCTCCGGGCCGGCGATGTACAGCAACACCGAGTACGCCTCACTGGCCGACCGGTACGGCTTCATCGTCGTCTACCCGTCCGTCACCCGCGCCAGCAAGTGCTTCGACGTCGCCTCCCCGCAGGCCCTGCGGCGCGACGGCGGCAGCGACCCGGTGGGCATCAAGTCGATGGTCGACTGGGTGGTGCGCACCTACGCCGCCGACACCCGGCGCATCTTCGCCACCGGTATCTCCTCGGGCGCGATGATGACCAACGTCCTGCTCGGCGACTACCCGGACGTCTTCGCCGCGGGCGCCGCCTTCTCCGGGGTCCCCTTCGCCTGCTTCGCCACCACCAACGGCTCCGAGTGGAACAGCGACTGCGCGAACGGCAGGGTCATCCGCACCCCGCAGGCCTGGGGCGACCTCGTCCGCGGGGCCTACCCCGGCTACACCGGGCCCCGGCCCCGGATGCAGCTGTGGCACGGCACCGAGGACGACGTGCTGCGCTACCCCAACTTCGGCGAGGAGATCAAGCAGTGGACGAACGTCCACGGCCTCGCCCAGACGCCCACCACCACCGACAGCCCCGCCCCCGGCTGGACCCGCACCCGCTACGGCGGCACCGGTGACCGGGCCCCCGTGGAGGCCATCAGCCTCCAGGGCGTCGGCCACAACCTCTACGCCTCCGGCATGGGTGCCCGGGCCATCACCTTCTTCGGCCTCGACACCACCGGCCCGGCCCCGCAGCCCCAGCCCGGCGGATGCCGGGTCACGGTCACCACCAACGCCTGGAACACCGGCCTGACGGCCTCCGTGACGATCACCAACACCGGCAGCACGGCGGTCGACGGCTGGAAGCTGGGCTTCACCCTGCCGGCCGGCCAGAGCATCACCAGCGGCTGGGGCGCCGCCTACGCCCCCGCCGCCGGCACGGTGACCGCCACCAATGTGTCGTACAACGGCACGATCGCGCCGAACGCCGGCGTCGGCATCGGCTACCAGGCGACCCACACCGGCAACAGCGCGGCGCCCGCCGCCTTCACCCTCAACGGTGCCCCCTGCACCACCGGCTGACCCGGCCCTCGTCAGGCGGCCCCGGACGCCGACCCGGGGCCGCCTGCACGTCCGCCTCCGTCCCGGACGGGTGAGCGGCCGGATCTTGGGCACTCGGCGGTGCGCAGAGGCCGATCACCGACCGGGAGGCGAGTAGAGCCATGCCACGCGAGACCTCGCCCGCCGGCCCTTCCCGGCAGCCACGCCGCGCGCCCGCGGCCGGAAGGGCGAGCCATGCCGCCGAGAGCGCGCCGAGCGCGGTCCGGGCCGGGGCGCCGGGCGCCCGCCGGACCGCCGCGTACGCGGGCGCCGGAGTCCTCGGTGCCTCCGCAGGGGCGGAACGGCCCGTCGCGCCGTCCGTCGTCCGGCTCACCCGGCCGAAGCCCGGCGTGCGATCGGGCACGGGGAAGGCGACGGCGTCCTCCCCCTCCCCGTCCCACGCCCGGGGCGCGACCGCCGCCGGCCGGCCGAACGCTCCCGCGGGGACCGCCCCGCGCACACCGTCGCACCCGGGACACACCGGGTCACATCACAGCCGTACCACCGAAGGCGACTGAGGAGGCGGGCCGCAGATGGGGCTGATCACCGCAACCACGGGGGCGGTACTCGCGGGACCACGGCTGCTCGCGCGCGGTGCCGTGCCCGCCGCCGGAGCGGCCGCCGGCGCGGCGGCGGGGGCCGCGCGAGCCGGAGTGCGCGGCGCCGACAGCGCGGCGCGGGTCGCCCGCGTCGCACGCAACGCCCTGCCCGGCGGGGAGCGGTCCTGGCGCTCCGGGCGGCGGGCCCACCTGGCACTGCAGACCACCGCACCCGCGCGGGTGCAACGCGCGGGCGGCACCCAGCACGCCCTGCGCAAGACCGCCGCGGCGCTCGCCGAGCGCCCCGACGTCGCCTACGCCTACTGGGACGGGGGCCTGCGCCGGCTGGTGGTGGCCGCCGTCGACGACGCCGTCGCGGACCGCGTGGTCGAGCGGGCCACGGCCCTCGCCGCCCGGCACGGCCTCGGTCTGGCGGGCGGCGGTGTGGAGGAGTTCGCCCACCCCGGCGACCCGAGCGGGGTGCGGTTCGCCGCGGCCGCGCTGGCCGCCGACGTGGCCGGCGCCGCCGTCGCGGTCACCGCCCGCGCCCTGCGGCTGCCCCCGGCGCCCCGGATGGTCACCGCCACGGTGTCGGTGCTGCGCGAGAACCCCGCCTTCCGCGGCCTGCTGCGCTCGCGCCTCGGCCGCTCCCGCTCGGACCTGCTGCTGGCCGCCGTGCACGCCGCCGCGCGCGGGGCGGGCCAGTCCTCCACCTCCCTGCTGCTCGCGGCCTCGCTGCGGGCCCTCCAGCTCGCCGAGACGGTGGCCCGCGCGGCCGCCTTCGACGCCGACCACGACCGGCTGTGCGTGCCCGGCGTCGAGGACGTCGCCGCCGACCGCTGGCCCAGGCCACCGCTGCGCAGCACCCCCGCCGAGGACTACGCCGGCTCCGCGTCGACCGGGCGGCTCCTCGGCGCCGCCGCCGCGCTGCTCGTCAAACGCGACATGAACGAGGCCGCCGAGGCGGCACTCGCCGGTTCGCCCAAGGCCGCCCGCTACGGGCCCGCGGCCTTCCACGCCGTCCTCGGCTGCGCGCTCGCCCGCACCGGGGTCCTCGTCCGCGACACCGACCGGCTGCGGCAGCTGGAGACGGCCGGGACGCTGCTGCTGCACCCCAGCGCGCTGTGCCGGCCGGGCGAGTCGGGCGACGACGTCTGCGACCCCTGGGGCGAGGCCGTGCTCGACGTGGCACGGCGGGCCGGGATGCGGATCGTCGTGGTGGACGACCCACTGGCCGGCGAACTCACCGCCCTCGCCGACCAGGTGGTGGAACCCGGACGGCCGCTCGCCGACGTCGTCGCCGACCTGCGCGGGTCCGGCGGCACGGTCGTCACCGTCGCGCGGCCGCGGTCCGCCGACGACGAGGACGTGCTGTCCGGCCTGCTGGCCGGCGACCTCGCGATCGCCCTCACCGACCCCGGTGCCGCCGTCGCCTGGGGAGCCGACGTCCTCGCCGTGCACGGCATGGTCGACGTGTGGCGGCTGCTGGCCGCCGTCCCGGCCGCCCGCCGCGTCGGCAACCACGCTCAGGTGCTGGCCAAGTCCGGTGCCGCGCTGTCCGGGCTGCTCGTCGCGATCGGCGAGTCCCCGCACGGCGAGCGGCGCAGGGGACTGGCCGCACTGCGGGACGTCCCGGTCGAGACGGCCGCCGCCGCCTCGCTCCTCAGCGGGGTGCGCGCCGCCCTCGGCGTGGCCGTCACCAGGGCGCCGCGCCCGCGGCCGCGCGTGGCCTGGCACGCCCTGGAACCGGACGCCGTGCTGTCCCGGCTGGAACAGGATCCCGGCGCACGGCCCGAGGGGCTGGCCCGTACCGCGGACCTGGTGCGCTCCCGTGCCCGGGCCGTCGGACGGACGCCCGTGCTGGCGCCGGCCCGCTGGACCCTGAGCCTCGCCCGGGCGGTGCGCGGCGAGCTGGACGACCCGCTCACCCCGATCCTCGCCGTCGGCTCCGCCGCCGAGGCCGTCCTCGGCTCCGCCGTCGACGCCCTCCTCGTCCTCGGCGCCCTCGACCTCAACGCGCTGGTCGGGGGCGCCCAGCGGCTGCGGGCCGAGCGCGCGCTGTCCAAGCTGGTGGCCGAGCAGAAGCGGAAGGCACGGCTCGCTCCGCGGGAGCGGGCCGACGCCGGCGAGGACACCGCGACCTCACCGTCGTACGGCACGACCGCCGCCGGCGAATCCGCCGGCGAATCCGTCGGCGAATCCGCCGGCGAATCTGTCGGCGACGAGCCCGCCGACGGCCTCCGTACGGTGGACGCCGCCCGCCTCGCCCCCGGCGACGTGATCGACCTGCGCTCCGACGACGTGGTGCCCGCCGACGCCCGGCTGCTGTGGCAGGACGGCCTGGAGGTGGACGAGTCCGCGCTGACCGGTGAGTCGCTGCCCGCGGACAAGCAGCTGGACGCCACCCCGCAGGCGGCGGTCGCCGACCGGCACTGCATGGTGTTCGAGGGCACGACCGTGGTCGCGGGCCGGGCCCGTGCCGTGGTCGTCGACACCGGCGACCACACCGAGGCGCACCGGGCCGTCGCCCTGGCCGCGCGGACGCCCCCGTCGGCCGGTGTGCAGGCGCGGCTGCGCGAACTCACCGAGAAGGCACTGCCGTTGACCCTCGCGGGCGGCGCGGCCGTCTCGGGCCTCGCCCTGCTGCGCGGTACGCCGATCAGGGAGGCGGTCAGCGGCGGCGTCGCCGTCGCCGTCGCCGCCGTACCCGAGGGCCTGCCGCTCGTGGCCACGGTCGCCCAGCTGACGTCGGCGCGCAGGCTCAGCCGCCGCGGCGTCCTGGTGCGCACCCCGCGCACCCTGGAGGCGCTGGGCCGGATGGACACCCTCTGCTTCGACAAGACCGGCACCCTCACCGAGAACCGGCTGCGCCTGATCCGCGTCTCCGACGCCGCCGGAGCGCTGCACCGGCCAGGCGAGGACGGCGCCGACCCCGCCCTGCGCGCGGCGGCACGGGCCTGCCCGCGTCTGAACGGCGGTGACGAGCGCCCCGCCCACGCCACCGACGAGGCCGTGCTGGACGCGGCCGGCCCCGACCCCGACTGGGAGCAGAGCGAGGGCCGGCCCTTCGAGGCGGCCCGCGGGTACGCCGCCGCTGTGGGCCACGCGGCGGACGGCACCCCGGTGCTGGTGGTCAAGGGCGCCCCCGAGACGGTCCTGCCCGCCTGCCGCGACCTGCCCCACGACGCGTCGGACCGGGCCCACGGGCTGGCCGCCGACGGACTGCGGGTCCTCGCCGTGGCCCAACGGACCCTCGGCGCGGGGGAGTCGGCGGCGGAAGTCCTCGAAGAGCCCCTCCAGGAACTGGAGTTCGCCGGCCTGCTGGGCCTCGCCGACGCACCCCGCGAGACGTCCACGGCCCTGGTCGAAGGGCTGCGCGGGGCGGGCGTACGACCGGTGATGCTGACCGGCGACCACCCGCAGACGGCCCGCGCCATCGCGGCCGAACTGGGCTGGCCGCAGGACACGGTGGTGGTGACGGGCGAGGAACTGGCCGCCGCGGACCGCTCCGTGCGGGCCCGGCTGCTGCGCGATGCCGGAGTCGTCGCGCGGGTCGCGCCCGAGCAGAAGCTCCAGGTGATCGAGGCGCTGCGGGACGCGGGCCTGGTGGTCGGCATGGTCGGCGACGGCGCGAACGACGCCGCGGCGATCCGCGCCGCCGATGTCGGTGTCGGCATCCAGGCGCGCGGTTCGGCGGCCGCCCGCAACGCCGCCGACATCGTGCTCACCGGCGACGACCTGACGGTGCTCATCGAGGCCGTGGGGGAGGGGCGGGCCCTGTGGCACGGGGTCGCCGACGCCGTCGCCATCCTGATCGGCGGCAACGCGGGCGAGGTCGGCTTCGGCATCCTCGGCACGCTGCTCTCGGGCGCCGCGCCGCTGTCCACCCGGCAGATGCTGCTCGTGAACCTGTTCACCGACCTGTTCCCGGCGATGGCGGTCGCCGTGACGCCGAAGGGCACGCAGGGAAGCGCGGAGGACGGCGTGCCCGAACCGGGTCCGCAGCCCCTCGGCACCTCGCTCCTCGGCGCCCCGCTGATCCGGCAGATCCGGCACCGCGCCCTGACGACCTGCCTCGGCGCCTGCGCGGCCTGGCTGCTCGGCCGCTTCACGCCCGGCACCCGGCGCCGCTCCACCACGATGGCCCTGTGCGCCCTGGTCGGCACCCAGCTCGCCCAGACCCTCGCCGACCGCCGCGGCAGCCCCCTCGTCCGTGCCACCGCGATAGGCTCCGCGGCCGCGCTGTTCCTCCTGGTCGAGACCCCGGGCGCCAGCCAGTTCTTCGGCTGCACCCCGCTGGGCCCCTTCGCCTGGGCGGGCGTCGCCGCCGCGATCACCCTGGCGATCACGGGCCAGCGGGCCCTGCCCCGCCTGGAGCGGACGGTGTCACGGCTGGCCGGGTGAGACCCGCCGGGGGTGGGCTCGGGGGAGCGGCCGGCCATGCTGGGGCTGTCCGGGGCCGGGCTTGGAGGTCGTCTGGCCGGCCCCCCGGCGCCGTCGCGGTCGGGGCTCGGGGAAGCGGCCGGCCCGGTGGGGCGCCGGGCCAGGCTCGGGGAGCGGCTGACGCCCGGGGCCACCGGGGCCGGGACTGGCGGAGTGGCCGGGCCGCGGGGCCACCGGCGGCCGGGCTCGGGGAGCGGCAGGCCCGGCGGGGCAACGGAGGCCCGGCCCTGGGAGCCGTCGGCCCCCTGAGGCACCGCGGGCGGGCTCTGGGAGCCTCCGGCCCGCAGCGCCACCCGGGGGCAGGCCCGGGGAAGCGGCCGGCCAGGCCGGGGCACGCCGGAGGCGGGATGCCGTCAGCTCGCGCGGGCGTACTGGTTCGGCACTCGCACCTCGGCGCCCAGCTCGCGGGCCGCGCGCCGGGCCCAGTAGGGGTCGCGCAGGAGCTCACGGCCGAGCAGGACCGCGTCGGCCTCGGCGTTGGCGAGGATCTTCTCGGCCTGCTCGGGGTCGGTGATGAGGCCGACCGCGGCGACCGGGAGCGTGGTCTCGGCCTTGACCCGGGCGGCGAAGGGCACCTGGTAGCCGGGGCCGGCGGGGATGCGGGCCTCGGCGACGTTGCCGCCGGTGGAGACGTCGAGCAGGTCGACGCCGTGCGCCTGGAGGTCGCGGGCGAAGCGGACGGTGTCGTCGGCGCTCCAGCCGCCCTCGTCCAGCCAGTCGGTCGCCGAGATGCGGAAGAACACCGGCTTGTCATCGGGCCACACCGCGCGCACCGCGTCGACGACCTCCAGGGGGAAGCGGGTGCGGTTCTCGTACGAGCCGCCGTAGGCGTCGGTGCGGTGGTTGGAGTACGGGGAGAGGAACTCGTTGATGAGGTAGCCGTGGGCGCCGTGGACCTCCACGACCTCGAAGCCCGCGGCGAGCGCCCGCCGGGCCGCGTCGGCGAACTGGCCGACGATCTCCCGTATCTGGTCCACCGTCAGTTCCTCGGGGACGACGTGGCCCTCCTTGAACGGCACCGCGCTCGGCGCGAGAGGCGTCCAGCCGTGCGCGTCCGCGCCGACCGGCCCGCCGCCCTTCCAGGGCTGGGCCGTCGAGGCCTTGCGGCCCGCGTGGGCGAGCTGCACGCCCGGGACGGTGCCCTGGGCGGCGAGGAACCGGGTGATCCGGCGGAATGCCTCCACCTGGGTGTCGTTCCACAGGCCCAGGTCGTAGGGGGAGATGCGGCCCTCGGGGCTCACCGCGGTCGCCTCGGTGAGGATCAGCCCGGTACCGCCGGCCGCGCGGGCGGCGTAGTGAGCGAAGTGCCAGTCGTGCGGGGCGCCGGCGTCCGGGCCGTCCGGCGCGGCCGAGTACTGGCACATCGGGGCCATCCACACGCGGTTCGGGATGGTCAGATCACGCAGGGTGTAGGGATCGAAGAGCGCGCTCACAGCGCCTCCATTCGTCACGGGCCGGCCGATTGCGTTCGTACGATACCCATCGTAGTACGGCGGATGTCAAACTACGAGGGTCTTCGTACAATGGCGTCATGAACACCACCGCACCCGCCGGCAGCCGCGACCTCCCGCACCCGAGCCGCGAGGAGATCCGGCTGGAGGGCGTGCTGCACGCCCTCTCCGACCCGATGCGGCTGCAGATCGTGCAGGAGCTCGCCGCGGCCGGCGGCGACGAGCTCACCTGCTCGCAGTTCGCCCTGCCCGTCACCAAGTCCACGACCACGCACCACTTCCGGGTGCTGCGCGAGAACGGCGTGATCCAGCAGATCTACCGGGGCACCGCCAAGATGAACGGCCTGCGCAAGCGCGACCTGGACGACCTCTTCCCCGGCCTCCTGGACGCCCTCCTGGCCGCCGCCGCCCGCCAGTCCGCCCGGCAGAACTAGGCCCCCGGCAGAGCGAGGCCCAGGGCAGAGCTAGGCCCCCGACTCCGCCCCCTGTGCCGCGGTCAGCAGCGACTGCCAGTCGGGGAGCTTCACCACGCCCCGGCCCAGTGACGCGCCGAGCTCCGCCTCCGCGCGTTCGATGGCCCGCCATCCCGTCCACTCGACCGGGGTGAGGCTGAGGGCGCGCAGGGCGGGCAGCGGATCGTCCGGTACGGCGGCGAGCGCCAGCACCGGCGCGTCCTGGAGCAGCGAGGCCACCGTCTCCTTCGCGCAGGGCCGGTTGCTGCCGATGACCCCCGTCGGCCCTCGCTTGATCCAGCCCGCCACGTACACGCCGGGCGCGACCCGGCCCGCGTCGTTCGGGACCGTACCGGTGGCCTCGTCGAAGGGGAGACCCTCCACCGGCACCCCGCGGTAGCCGACCGAGCGCAGCACCAACTGGGCCTCGATGTCCTCGAACCGGCCTGTCCCGGTGACCCCGCCCCGCCCGTCCGGGACGGTCCGCTCGAAGCGCGCGGCGCCCACCCGGCCGCCGTCCGGGAGAAGTGCGACGGGGCGCAGGAAGAACCGCAGCCGGATGCGGCGCGGCGCCTCGCCCGGCGGCAGCCCGGCCCAGCCGCGCAGCACCTCCACATTGCGGTGCTGCACGGCGGGCAGTGCCGACGGGTCGGTGTACGCCGGGTCCAGTGCCAGCTCCGCCGGATCGACGCGGACCTCGACGCCGGGCAGGGTCCCCAGCTCGCGCAGCTCCTTGGTGGTGAAGCGGGCCTGGGACGGTCCGCGCCGGCCCACCATGTGCACATCGGTCACCTCGCTCGCGGCCAGCGCGGTCAGCGCCGCCTGCGGCATGTCCGTCGCGCTGAGCTCGGCCGCGCCGCGCGCCAGGATGCGGGTGACGTCCACCGCCACATTGCCCACGCCGATCACGACGGCCGACCGCGCGCCGCGGACGAACCCGGCGTCGACGGCGTCCGGATGGGCGCTGTACCAGGACACGAACCGCGTCGCCGACCAGCTGCCCGGCAGATCCTCGCCCGGAATGCCGAGACGCCGGTCCGTGGCGGCGCCCACGCAGTACACCACCGCGTGGTACAGCTCCCGCAGCCGGGCCGCCGGTACGCCCCGGGCACCCACATGGACGCCGCCGAGGAAGCGGATCCGCTCGTGCTCCAGCACCGTGCGCAGGGTGCTCTGCAGGGACTTGATCTTCTCGTGGTCGGGAGCCACGCCGTAGCGCACCAGGCCGTACGGGCAGGGCAGCCGGTCCAGGACGTCGACCAGCACCGCGGGGTCCTGCTGGACCAGGGTCTGGGCGGTGTAGACCCCGCTGGGCCCGCTGCCGACGACGGCGACACGCAGCACGGCTGACCTCCCTGTCCGGCGGTGTCGCAGGAGATCGCTGCTGAATCCAGCATCGCACCGGCCCGCCCCCGAAGGGAGGGGCCCGGCTCTGCGCCGTCGGAGTGCCCGGCGTGCGTGTCCCGTCGGTCCTTTCGTATGGAATGTGATGATGCGGTTACGTTGCGTGTGTGCTAGAAGCATCCTTTCTTAATCTTTCTGCTCGCCGTTTCGAGGACGGCGCGGTGTCCGTGTGGCCCGCCTGGGAAGTGAAGGAGAGCGGCGGGGCCGCGGCGCACTGGTTCCAGGTGCGGCTCGCCTTCGCCGACGGCGCCCGTGTCGACGCGCTGGCCGTGGTGAGTGCCGGATGCCTCTCCGTCGAGGACGTCCGGTCTCAGCCCGCGCTCTCCCTCGCCGACCTCACCGTCCTCGCCGACTGGATCGAGAGCCCGCTGTCCGAGGCGTGCGGGATCGGCCTCGGCGAGCAGGGGCCGGACGCGGACGAGCAGCGCGGGGAGGGCGCCTGCGGCGTCCAGCAGCAGGGGGAGGGCACGTACGGCATTCAGCCCGAGGCTGAGGCGTACGGCATCGAGGAGCAGGAGGAGGGCGCGTACGCCGAGGAGGCCGGGGCCGGCACGGTCCCGCGGGCCGGCCTCCCCCCGGCGGAACCGGCCCTTCATCGGGCGCGTCCCTCCTGGCCGCGCGGCGTCGAGGGCCGTCGGCTGGTCGCCCAGGAGTACCGGGCGGCACAGGAGGAGGGCCTCGACCCCGTCCTCGCGGTGATGTGCGCGACGGGCCACAGCCGCCGCAGGTCCCTCAGGCTGATCGCGCAGGCACGTGACGCGGGCTTCCTGACACCGCGTCACGCCCGCCGCTGAACGGCGTCGCAGCCGTCACGTCATGTCGCGCATCCGCGTGATCTCACTGGTCTGCTGGGCCACCACATCGTCGGCCATCTCCTCGACCTGGATGTTGTTGCCCTGCGCCTTCACGTCCGTGGCCATGGTGATCGCCCCCTCGTGATGGGCGATCATCAGCCGCAGGAACAGCGCGTCGAACGCCTCGCCCCGCGCGGCCCGCAACTCGGTCAGCTGGGCCTCGGTCGCCATCCCGGGCATCGCGGCATGGTCGTGACCCGCGGCCTCCTCGCTCTGCCCGTGCGTCTCCAGCCAGCCCCTCATCGCGCCGATCTCCGGACCCTGCGCGGCCGTGATGCGCTCGGCGAGCCGCTTCACCCGGTCCGACCGGGCCTGCCGCGGGGCGAGTTCGGCCATCTTCAGGGCCTGCTGGTGGTGCCGGATCATCATGCGCACGTACGACACGTCGGCCGAGTTGGGCGTGTCGTCCTCGGCCTGCTGCGCCGCGGCCTCCTCGGCCGACAGGGTCCGGTTCTCCTCGCCCGGCAGGCCCGGCACCAGCACCGAGGGCCCGGTCCCCGCAGGCGACTTGGCGCCGCCCGCCGCGTCCGTGTCCGAGTCGCAGCCGGCGAGCGCGAACGCGGCCGAAGCGGCCAGCGACACCGTCGCGAGGGATGCGCGCAGCGCGGGGCGGAAGTGCACAACGGCCTCCTGTGGCAGGGCGGATGAGCGGGCACACCTTGTGAGTGTTGGTGACTGTCCTAGCACTGTTCCGTGCACGACTGATCAGAATCCTGGATTACATCTGCGTTTCACCCCTGTTGATCTGTGCATGATGAAGACGATACTTCGGGGGTCCGTGAACCGTTCCACCGCGAACGGAACAAGGGAGGAAGCAGTGACCCTGTCCCACGACCCCCGAACGCGGCGCAGACGCCTGGGAGTTGCCACCGCCGCGGCCGGACTCCTGGCCGCGCTGCTCACGGCCCACCCGGCGATCGCGACCCCCGACCCCGGGGACGCCCCCACGACCCAGAAGGAAGTGTCCCGCGGCGACCGGGCCGAGGTGCGGGAGGCCATCGCCGACGGCGCGATACCCGGCCAGGACGAGATCGTCCACTCGGCCAACATCGAACACCTGGCGAACGTCCCCAAGGACCTGGTCAAGGGCACCAACTCCGACCTGGCCTTCCAGGGGAAGTACGCCTTCGCCGGCAACTACGACGGCTTCCGCATCTTCGACATCAGCGACCCGAGCGCCCCGAGGACGGTCGCCCAGGTGCTGTGTCCCGGCTCGCAGAACGACATCTCGGTCTCCGGGAACCTGCTGTTCCTCTCCACCGACTCCTCGCGCAGCGACAGCAGTTGCAACAGCACCACGCAGCCCGCGACCGAGAAGTCCTCCTGGGAGGGCATGAAGGTCTTCGACATCAGCGACAAGGCGAACCCGAAGTACGTCGCCGCCGTCGAGACCGCCTGCGGCTCGCACACCCACACGCTGGTGCCCGAGCGCCGCAACGTCTACATCTACGTCTCCTCGTACTCGCCGAACGCGTCCTATCCGGACTGCCAGCCCCCGCACGACGGCATCTCCGTGATCAAGGTGCCGCGCAGCGCCCCCGAGAAGGCGGCGGTCGTCGGCTTCCCGGTGCTGTTCCCGGGTGAGGGCCCCGACGGCGGCGGCAACCCGGGCGGTCCCACCAACCCGGGCGTCAGCAAGACCACCGGCTGCCACGACATCACCGTGCTGCCCTCCAAGGACCTCGCGGCGGGCGCCTGCATGGGCGACGGCATCCTGTTCTCCATCGAGGACCCCGAGCATCCGAAGGTCATCGACCGGGTCCAGGACAACGTCAACTTCGCCTTCTGGCACTCCGCGACCTTCAACCAGAAGGCGAACAAGGTCGTCTTCACCGACGAGCTGGGCGGCGGCGTCGGCGCCACCTGCAACACGGCCACCGGCCCCACCCGCGGCGCCGACGGCATCTACGACATCACCGGCCGCGGCGACCACCGCAAGCTGGTCTTCCGCAGCTACTTCAAGATCCCGCGCCTCCAGGCCGACACCGAGAACTGCGTCGCCCACAACGGCTCGCTCATCCCGGTCAAGGGCAAGGACCTGATGGTCCAGGCGTGGTACCAGGGCGGCGTGTCCGTCTGGGACTTCACCGACTCCTCGAACCCCAGGGAGATCGCGTACTTCGAGCGCGGCCCCCTGACCACCGACAAGCTCACCGTCGGCGGCTCGTGGTCGGCGTACTACTACAACGGCCACATCTACTCCAACGACATGGCCAAGGGCTTCGACGTGCTGAAGATCAGCGACCGGCTGACCGACCCGGCGGGCAAGGTCCGGATCGGTGAGCTGAACGTCCAGACGCAGCCGGACTACTTCGACTGATCCTCGTCCCCCACGGGCCGCCTGCCCGTGGCGAAGAACCGCGACAGATCCTGGTCGCACGTCCCGCCGGGCGCCTCGGTGTCCGGCGGGACACCCATGTCCCAGTCCAGTCCGTAGCGCCGGAACAGCTCCGCGCGCAGCGGCGCGACCGGCATGCCCACGTTGGGCAGCACCATCGCGTACACCGCGCCCATCAACTGCGCCCGCAGCATCGGGTAGTCGACGTCCGGGTCGCAGGACCCGTGCCGGGAGACCGTGTCCAGCAGCAGCTGCGCGAGGCGCTGTTGCTCCGGGCACCGCACGAAACCCTCCGCCTGCAGCAGACCCGCCATGTGCTGGCGCATGAGGACCGGCCGGTCCCGGGCCAGGCCCAGGATCGCGTCGATGGCCCGCGCCATGCGCTCGCGGCCGTCGTCCGTGCGCGGCTCGCGCTCCAGGCCCTCCTCCAGCGTGCGGTGCATCAGCCGGTGCACCGCGGACTGCACCAGCTGGCGCTTGCCGGGGAAGTAGTACGACACCAGACCGCGCGCCGAGCCGGCCCGGTCCGCGATGTCGCCGAGGGTCGTGGCGTCGTAACCGTGCTCGTTGACCAGCTCGACCGCCGCCTGCAGAAGCCGCTCCCGGGAACGCCGCCGCAACTCTTCATTGACCTGGGCGCTGCGCGGGGACATCCTGGACTCCTGCGTTGACTGGCTGCCAGCCAACTATACTCAGCGCAGAGGGATCCGCCGCTGGACCGGCGTGGTTCCGTTTGCCGTCCGCCCTGGGCGACGCGGGGGATCGTCCAGGGTGGGCGTCTTCCCTCGCACATAAAGTCGCCTCAGGCGACTTCGCGGGTGTCAGCCGACCAGCTCCAGCACCGGCCGCAGCCCGTCCGGGCGCCGCTCCGCCGGCAGTGGGTCCACGAAGTGCACCGGGCAGCCGAGCGCGGCCGCGCCGCCGTCCGCCCCCCGGTCGTCTCCCACCATCAGCACCTGTCGCGGCTCCGCGCCGAGCGCCTCGCACGCCGTGCGGAACAGCCGCGGATCGGGCTTGCGGATCCCGTGCTCGTACGACAGGACGTACGCGTCGACCAGGGCGTCCAGCCCGTGGGCGCGGAACACCGGGCGCAGATCCCAGCCGATGTTGCTGACCACGGCCACCTTGATTCCGCGCTCGCGCAGCCCGCCGAGCACCTCGGCGGCGTCCGGGTACGCCGTCCACGCCGCGGGCGTGCGGTGGCGCTCGTACAGCGCGTCGTGCAGCCCCGGATCGGGCAGCGCGACCTGCCGGGACAGGCCCGTGTAGGCGGCCCGGTGCCGCTCGGCGCTCTCGTCGCGGGTCTCCCACAGCTCGGCCAGCCCCTCGGGCACCCGCAGCGGCGGCGCACCACCCGGCAGCGCCCCGGCCGCCTCCAGCGCCCGCGCGGTGTCGGCCAACTCCCGCCCGGCGACCGTGATCCCCGCGTCGGCGAGCACCGAACCGAGCCAGGACTCGGCGGACTCGATACGGAAGAGGGTGCCGGAGAAATCGAACATCACAGCGGTCATGGGCGGAGTGTAGGTGCCCTACGGCGCCGAGCCGGGCGCCCGGCTCGGCGCCTTAGGGCACCACCGCTGGTGCGCCGCCACCGCCAGGGCGACCAGCGTCGCACCCAGCAGCCAGCCGCCGAGCACGTCCGTGAACCAGTGCACGCCCAGCCAGACACGCGTCAGCCCCACGCCCACGACGGAGACCACGGCCACCGCCAGCAGGCTCCGGAACAGGGTCCGCCCCGCGCCGAGGCCGTGCAGCAGCCACAGCAGCAGACCGCACACCACGGTGGCCGTCATGGCGTGCCCGGACGGGAAGGCGGCGTAGTGCGCCGAGTCGACCGGGTCGGGCCACACCGGGCGCTCCCGGCCGACCGCCGTCTTCAGGCCCTGCTGCACGAGCGTGCCGAGGGCGACGGTGAGCGCCAGCCAGGAGGCCGTCCACCAGGCCGCTCTGCGCCACACCAGCCACACGATGACCAGCACGCACATCAGGCGCATCGTGGTCGGGTCCCAGACCCAGTCCGTCAGGATGCGGAAGGCGTGGGTGAGCGTCGGCTCGTCCACGGCCCAGCGGTGGGTGGTGCGGGCGACCTCGCGGTCGGCGGAGATCAGCGGGTGCCAGGTGGCCGCGACCAGCACCAGCAGCACGAGGGAACAGCCGGCCAGGGCGCCGGCGAGGCGCAGGGCGCTCCGCTGGGGGGCGCGGATCGGTGAGGCGGTGCGCATGGTGCGATCCTCGCGGAAGGGGGCCTTCCGGTGCCAATTCCCACGGGGTTTCGTCAGGCGTCCTTCCCGTTCGTGGCCGGGTGCCGGCGGGCCGGGGTGGCTCGCGCAGTTCCCCGCGCCCCCTCGGGGCTCGCTATCCCAGCGCGCGCAGTCCGGGTACGAAGGCCACCAGCAGGGGCACCACGGGGACGAGCGCGGCCACTGCCGTCAGGCGGAGGCGGTGGGCCGTGGTGAGGCGCGCCGGTGGGGTGAGGAGGCGGTGGACGCGCTCGGGGACGTGGGCGTGGGCCGCGGGGGAGGGGCCGAAGACACCACGGCACTCGTTGAGTTCCACCAGGGCCAGCGCGGTGGTCAGCCGCCCGAAGCGGCGGGAGGCCATGTCGTCGGCGGCCAGCTCGACCAGCCGGTGCATCTCGTCGCGGAACGCCGCGAAGACCGGGACCTGCGGGAAACCGTAGGCCAGCGCGGCCGAGCAGTGCAGCAGCCAGTCGTGGCGGGCCTGCGCGTGGCCCTGCTCGTGGGCGACGACCGCGTCGAGCTGGCGGCCCTTCAGCCGGCGCAGCGCCGCTGTCGTGATCACCAGGCGCGGTGCCGAGCCCGACAGCCACCAGGCGTCCGGCCGCTCGCCCTCCAGCACCACCAGCGGCCCGCCGGGCTCCTCACCGGGCAACAGCGGGGCCCTGAGAAGCAGTTCGGCCCGCCGCCTGCTGTGCCGGGCCCTCGCCCGGACGACCTCGCGCACCAGCATCGCCCCGCTCCACACCCCGGCGAGCGCCAGGGCCACCGCCGTGGCCGCCGCCCAGGGGCCGCCGGCCGCACCGAGGGCGTACGCCTCGACCACGGGGCGCGGGGCCGGGGCGAACAGATGCCCGCGCACCGCCTGCCAGGCGGCCGCCGCGCTCAAGGTCATCGACAGCGCGCAGCACAGCAGCACGGCCGCGACCACGCACTGCCACGCCCACAGCGCGACCACCGGCTCACGGTCGGGCCAGTCGGCCCGGGCCAGCAGGCGGGGCGCGACGAACGCGGTCAGGGCGCCGAGCAGCAGCAGTGCCACGGGGACCATCATGTCCGCCACCCTAAGAGCCCCGGCTACCCGGCGGTACGGCCCGCGACGGCAAGTGACGCAGACCACGGCTTCGTGCGGCCGTGGCTCACAGCCCGCTGGTGCGGCCGGAGTTCACAGCGTCAGCAGCATCGCCACCATCGCGATTGCCATCGACAGCCGGCAGGCCCGCGACAGCTCGGGCCGGTCCCCCCACGCGACGGCCCCGCCCGGCACGGCCGGGACGCCGGCCACGGGCACGAGCCGGACCCCGGACAGCAGCACGTAGCCGGTGAAGTACAGCAGGAGTACGCCGGTCAGCGCGGGCACACCGGAGCCGCCGTGGGCGTGGCCGCCGGGCGAGGCGGCCATCGCCAGAGCCATGTACACCATGGCCGCGTCGCCGACCAGGTGATGCAGATGGCGCGCGTCCGCCCGCGCGGCCCACAGCGCGCGCAGCGCGGCCGCGCCGAACACCGCCGCGTAGCCGGCCGCGGCCCACGGCGGCGGTGTGAACACCGCGGCGGGCACCGCCATCGCGGCCATCCCGAACCCCATGAGCGCCTCGGTGCCCGCGCTGCGGCGCTGCTCCTCGACGCGGCTGCGCAGGCGCAGCAGGCAGTACGCGCCGGTCGCTGCGCACAGCGCGACGAGCAGCCAGCCGGGCGACGCCGGTCCGTGCACACGCACCCCCTCGCTCGAAGGTCGCTCCAGCGAAAGCGATGCCCGAGCCGTGCGGGGTGTACGCGAGCGCAAGGGTGTACAGGGGGAGCACGCGGGGGAGCGAGGCCGCCTCAGATGCCGGGACGAAAGCGCAGCGGGTGCTCGGCCGGGATCTCCACCAGCACGATCTCGGTGCCGTCCGGGTCGGCGATCCACATCTCGATCAGCCCCCACGGCTCGGTGACCGGGGGGCGCAGGACGGGGACACCCTTGGCGCGCAGCTCCTCGTGCGCCGCCGCCACGTCCTCGACCTGGAGCCACAGCCGCAAGGCCGGCGACGGCCCCTCCTCGGCCCGCCCCGACACCTCCAGGAATCCGCCCCCGAGGAAGTAGACGGTCCCGCGCTCCGGCCCCGTGCCGAACTCGCGGTGGACGGCGAGGCCGAGATCGCCTCCGTAGAAGGCCCGTGAGCGCTCGGGGTCGCGGGGGCGCAGGAGGATGCGGCTGCTCAGTACGTGCACCATGCCGGCGAGCGTAGCGGCGGGGTTAGGCTCGTCCTGCCCCAGCCGCGCCACTGATCGGAGTCGCCCGCCATGGAATCCGCCGTCACCGCCACCGGACTGACCTTCCGCGACGCCACCGACGCCGACGTGGACGTCCTCGTCGCGCTGATCGAGTCGGCGTACCGGGGCGACGCCAGCCGGGCGGGGTGGACGACCGAGGCGGACATCCTCGAAGGGCAGCGCACCGACCCCGAGGGCGTGCTCGCGGTGATCAAGTCGCCGGACAGCAGGCTGCTGACGGTCGAGCGGGCAGGTGAGGTCGTCGCCTGCTGCCAGCTCGAACACCGCGGTGAGCACGCCTACTTCGGCATGTTCGCGGTCAGCCCCCGGCTGCAGGGCGCGGGCCTGGGCAAGGCGATCATCGCGGAGGCCGAGCGGCAGGCGCGCGAGACCTGGGGCGTGACCGAGATGCACATGACCGTGATCTCCGTGCGCGAGGACCTGATCGCCTGGTACGAGCGCCGCGGCTACCGCCGTACGGGCCGGATGACCCCGTTCCCGTACGGCGACGAGCGCTTCGGCATCCCGCAGCGCGACGACCTGCGGTTCGAGCTGCTGGTCAAGCCGCTGGGCTGAGACTCACGTCCGCGCGCCCGCACGCCCGCACGTCCTCACGCCCGCACGCCGCTCACGCGGTGAAGCGGCCGGTGCGTTTGATGTCCGGGTGGTCGGTGGTCGCGCCGTCCAGCTCCAGGGCGCGTACCAGCCGCAGGTGTTCCTGCGTGTTGACCACCCAGCCGAGGATCCGCAGGTCGGCCTCGCGCGCCCGCTCCACGACCTCCAGGGTGATCCTGCGGATGTTCAGGCAGAGCGTGGGGGCGCCGACCGCCAGCGCGCGGTCCACGATGTCGGTGCTGTAGCGGCTGCCGATGAGGGCCGTCCGCACGCCGGGCACCAGGCGTGCGATCTCGGCGACCGCCTCGTCGTGGAAGGAGGACACCTCCACCCGGTCCACCAGGTCACGCTCGTGCATCAGCTGCGCCAGCGCCCGCGCCGCCGCCACGTTCTTGATCTCGGCCTGGAGCGGTGAGCGCACCGCGTCCAGGACCTCCTCGAAGACCGGGATGCGCTCGCCGCGCCCGGCGTCCAGGGCGCGCAGCTCGGCGAGCGTCTTGTCGGCCACGGCGCCGGAGCCGTCCGTGGTGCGGTCCACGTCCTCGTCGTGGATGATGACGAGTGCCCCGTCCTTGCTCAGATGCAGATCCAGCTCGATGACGTCGAGGCCGGCGTGCTCGGCTGCGACGAAGGACCTCAGGGTGTTCTCGGGCTCGACGCCCATGACTCCGCGGTGACCGATGGTGAGGAAGTTCAAGGCAGACCTCGCTTCCGTCGACGGCAGTCGGGGCCGCAGCCTAACCGCCCGCGCGCGTAGTGCACCCCGACGTGCACGAGAGCGCGGAAGCATCCCTTCCCGGCCCGTCATGCAGTAAAACCTACGGTGAAGAAGGGGGGTCGGCAGAAGAATTTCCCGAGACCCCTCTTGCTGGAGGTAACCACCTGCGCATACGGTGTCCATACGCGAGGTTCTCCTGTGGAGGATGGGACATGACGGAAATTCTTGTGCAGGCGGCGACGGGGGAGCAGGTTTCTCCCATGGCCAGGGTGGTGGAGCACCCGGCATGGCCGGTGCTCAAGGATGCCGTGGAGCAGATCCGGCCGTGGCAGTCCAAGGACGGCTCGATCGACTTCGAGGCCGAGGGCGCCCCCGCACGGGCCGACGCCGAGGCCGCGGTGCGCCGGGTCACCGACGCCGTCGAGGTGCTCTCCCCGCTGCTCCCGCACGACGCCGATTACCACAAGGCTCTGGTCGCGGACCTGAGCCGGTGGGCCGCCGAGGGCTTCCAGGTGCCGGACTTCCTGGACTCGCTGCTGGCCTTCCACCCCGCGGCGACCCGTGCGGACGGCCTCCAGCACCTGGTCGTCTTCCCGATGTACACGCAGAACGGCAACCCGGACCGCAACCTCGAAGCGGTCGTGCTGCGCATGGTCTGGCCCGACTGGCTGGCCGAGCTGGAGCGCACCCGCTACGACAACCCGCTGTTCTGCGGCATCAAGTTCGAGGACTTCACGGCCGGCTACGACACCAACTCCGCCGTGCTCTTCCCGGAGACCATCGCCGTGCGCGAGGCGCCGGAACGATTCACCTGGGGCGGCATCTTCTGCGACCGCGAGGCCGCCCGCTTCCGCCGCGTCACCGACGCCGCCGTGGACATCCTGGGCCTGGAGCTGCCCGAGGACATCGCCGCGATGGTCCACGACCAGAAGCGCTGCGAGGAGGCCTTCGTCCTGTGGGACATGGTCCACGACCGCACCCACAGCCACGGCGACCTGCCGTTCGACCCCTTCATGATCAAGCAGCGCCAGCCGTTCTGGATGTACGGCCTGGAGGAGCTGCGCTGCGACCTCACCGCCTTCAAGGAGGCCGTGAAGCTGGAGGCCGACGGCGTCCCGCAGGCCCGTGACGTGCAGTACGCCGTCCTCTTCGACCGGATGTTCCGCTTCCCGGTCACCGGCGACCGCAACCGCAACTACGACGGCCTCGGCGGCCAGCTGCTCTTCGCCTACCTGCACAAGCACGACGTGGTGCGGTGGACCGACAACAAGCTGTTCATCGACTGGCAGCGCGCCCCGCAGGTCACCAACGAGCTGTGCGCCGAGATCGAGAAGCTCTACCGCGACGGCATCGACCGCCCGAAGCTCGTCCACTGGTTCGCAGGCTACGAGCTGGTCTCCACCTACCTCGCCCCGCACCCGGGATCCAAGTGGGCCAAGGGTCCGGACGCCCTGGACCTGACCCAGCCGCCGCGCAAGCTCGTCGATGACGTGCTTCCGGACGAGTTTCCGCTGAGCATGTTCTATGAGGCACTGTCCAAGAAGCTGAAGAACGTGATCGCCTCCACCAAGGGCATCACGGCGGACGGCGCCGAGCGGGTCGCCGCGTGAGCGACCGCCTCCAGAACACTGCTCTTAAGGGGAAGAACATGGGGAACGGGGCTCTCGACGGTGCGGTGATCGCGGTGGCCGGTGCGGGCGGACCCGCCGGCCGGGCGGCACTGCTCCGGCTCGCCGAGGCCGGCGCCACGGTCATCGGCGCGGACAACGACCCGGAGCGGCTCGCCGAGGCCGTGGACGCCGCCCGCTACGCCTCCGGCGGCGCCACCGTCACCGGCGAGACGGTCGACCTGCTCGACCTGCAGTCCACCCGTGACTGGGCCGCCCGGACCGAGAAGGAGTTCGGTCACGTAGACGGGCTGGTCCACCTGGTGGGCGGCTGGCGCGGCAGCGAGACCTTCACCAAGACCAGCCTCGACGACTGGGACTTCCTGGAGCTGCTGCTGGTACGCACCGTGCAGCACACCTCCCTCGCCTTCCACGAGGCGCTCCAGCGCAGCGACCGCGGCCGTTACGTCCTGATCAGCGCGGCCGGGGCCACCAAGCCGACCGCGGGCAATGCCGCGTACGCCGCGGGCAAGGCCGCCGCGGAGGCCTGGACGCTCGCCATGGCCGACTACTTCCGCAAGGCCGGGGGCGAGCAGGGGCCGACGTCCGCTGCTGCGATCCTTGTGGTGAAGGCGTTGGTCCACGACGCGATGCGTGCCGACCGGCCCAACGCGAAGTTCGCGGGCTTCACCGACGTCAAGGACCTCGCCGAGGCCATCGTGGGCGTCTGGGACAAGCCCGCCGCGGAAGTGAACGGAAACCGTCTGTGGCTCACCGAGAAGCCGTGAACCCCCCGAAGACCGACGCGCGTCGCCACCATGACCCGGAGGTCCGCGGTTTCGCCAGCGACAACTACGCCGGGGCGCACCCGGAGGTGATGGCCGCCCTGGCGCTGGCCAACGGCGGCCATCAGGTCGCGTACGGCGAGGACGACTACACCGAGAACCTCCAGGGGATCATCCGCAGCCACTTCGGGCCCACGGCGGAGGCGTTCCCGGTCTTCAACGGCACCGGCGCGAACGTCGTCGCGCTCCAGGCGGTCACCGACCGCTGGGGCGCGGTGATCTGCGCCGAGAGCGCGCACATCAACGTCGACGAGGGCGGCGCCCCCGAGCGGATGGGCGGTCTGAAGCTGCTCACCGTGCCCACCCCGGACGGCAAGCTCACCCCTGAGCTGATCGACCGGCAGGCCTGGGGCTGGGAGGACGAGCACCGCGCGATGCCGCAGGTCGTCTCGATCACCCAGAGCACCGAGCTCGGCACCCTCTACACGCCCGACGAGATCCGCGCGATCTGCGAGCACGCCCACGCCCACGGCATGAGGGTCCACCTGGACGGCTCCCGCATAGCCAACGCCGCCGCGTCCCTGAACGTGCCGATGCGCACCTTCACCAACGCGGTCGGCGTCGACATCCTCTCCCTCGGCGGCACCAAGAACGGCGCCCTGTTCGGCGAGGCGGTCGTCGTCATCAATCAGGACGCCGTGCGGAAGATGAAGCACTTGCGCAAGCTGTCCATGCAGCTCGCCTCGAAGATGCGCTTCGTCTCCGTGCAGCTGGAGGCGTTGCTCGCCAAGGACCTCTGGCTGCGCAACGCCCGCCACTCCAACGAGATGGCCCAGCGCCTCGCCGAGGGTGTCCGTGCGGTGCACGGCGTGGAGATCCTCTACCCCGTGCAGGCCAACGGCGTCTTCGCCAAGCTCCCGCACGACGTGAGCGAGCGGCTGCAGAAGAAGTTCCGGTTCTACTTCTGGGACGAGGCCGAGGGCGTCGTGCGCTGGATGTGCTCCTTCGACACCACCGAGGAGGACGTGGACGCCTTCGTCGCGGCCCTCAAGGAGGAGATGGCCCGCTGAGCCGGGTGCGCAGAGATGCATAGGTATGCGGTCATCTGAAAAGTCATTGACTGCCGGGTGATCGCATTCCTATGCTCTGCGACCATGGAGCTGATCCAGGAAACCCCCGACCTGTCCGCCTACTTGGCCGCTGACGAGGTCATCGACCATGAACACCCACTGGTCCGCGAGACGGCCGCGCATCTCGCCCAAAACGCCAACGACTCGTATGACTATGCACGGGCCGCCTTCGAGTTCGTCCGCGACACCATCCCGCACTCCGCCGACACCGGCGATCTCCGCGTGACCTGGCGCGCCTCGGACGTCCTGGAGCAGCGGACCGGCATCTGCTACGCCAAGGCCCACGCCCTCGCCGCGCTCCTGCGCGCAGAGGACATCCCGACGGCCCTGTGCTACCAGAAGTTCGAGGCGGTCCACGGACTGGTGGCGGTACGGTTCGACGGGGCCTGGCACCGGATGGACCCGCGCGGCGGACAGCCGGGGGCGAGAGCCCGCTTCTCCCTCACCGGGCAAGGGCTGGCCTTCACCCCGGACACCGACGCCGGAGAGGCCGACCACCCGGTCCTGTACGCCGCGCCCCATCCCGCCGTCCTCAACGCCCTCAAGGCCGCCCCCGACCGGCCGCACCTGTCCAGGACACTCCCCACCGCACTGTGAGCCGAAGGGGAGGTGAGCGGCCGCCGATCGTCGCGGACCGCGTACCAGGCCCCCCGGCTCACGGCCGAGAACCCCAGCCGCGCTAGGGTCCACCGCATGAACGACGGGGGAGCGACGCAGGACGCGGTGACGGACGACGAACAGGGCGGCCGGTGGGCCTGGTTCAGAAGGCACCGGCTGACGGCCTCGGCCATCGCCCTCGCCCTCGTCGCCGGCGGCACCACCGCGACGATCGGGCTCGCCTCGGGCGAGGACACCCCGCCCTGCCGGAACATCCCCGCGTCCACCCGCGCCCTCGCCGCCGACCCCGCGGCGGCGACCCGCGCACTGGACCCCGGCGACGACCTCTCCCGCTTCGACGCCGTACGCGACCTCCTTCGTCACGACAACCCGTGCGGGGACGGGGCGAAGGTGCTCGGCGCGGTCGTCGAGGCCGCCACCCGGGCACCCGGCCCCCGCACTGCGCACACCCTGGCCCAGGCCCGCGCCGCCTTCGGCGTCGCCGCCGCGCTGGACGGCGCCGAACTGCCCGAGGGCATGGCCCCCGCGGTCGCCCGAATGCTCGCCGACTACGTCGTGGACGAGGCCCGCTACCTCATGCACGACGACGAGTCCGGCGGCCCCGCGGTGTCCGCCGAGGCCGCCGCGCCGGACCGGTTCGGCTGGACGCCGTACGGCCGGTTCCTCGCCCCCGGCGAGGCCCACACGGACTTCGAGTACGAGCAGCCCTACGGGCCCGCCGAGGCCGACCCGGAGCAGCTCGTGGCCGAACTGGCCGAGGACCCCGAGGCGTTGGCGATCCTCTACGACGCCGAGCGCGCCTACTTCGCGCACTA
The DNA here is from genome assembly GCF_044545925.1 of Streptomyces sp. NPDC053367. Taxonomy (NCBI): domain Bacteria; kingdom Bacillati; phylum Actinomycetota; class Actinomycetes; order Kitasatosporales; family Streptomycetaceae; genus Streptomyces; species Streptomyces sp. NPDC053367. The sequence continues at coordinate 261,757 of NZ_JBITYN010000004.1, forward strand.
CCTGGAGCGCCTGACCACCCAGGGCGGCGACCCCGCCTTCCGGCCCGACCCCAAGGAGAAGAGCGACTACGCCACGACCTCGACGACCTGGCCGGACAACGACCTCGAGGACATCGCCGAACGCGTCGGCAACCTGATGAAGCACCGGGCCGCCCTGGCCCGGGAGGGCACGACCGACGACCTCGCCGCGTACGACGACGCCGTACGCCGGCATCTGCGCGGCACCTACCGGGCCGCCCCGCGCCAGGTCACGACCCGGCCGCCGATGGCCGCCATCGCCGCGCGGCCGGTCGACGGGCCGGTCGACGGCGACCCCATGGACGGCCGGCACCAGCTGTTCACCGTGTTCGACGCCTGGGCGCGCGACCGCGGCGTACCGGCCGGGCGGGCCGCCGCCATGCGGCAGATCATCGACGACGCCTACGTCCGGGGCCTGTGGCTGAGGTTCTGACCCGGCCCCGCCCCATGCGCCGGACTCAGCCCGTCACCCGCAGGCCCGTGCAGTCCCGCTCCCGCACCTGATCCGCCGCGAAGGCCTCCAGCAGCTCCCGCTGCCGGACCTTGCCGACGCCCGGGATGTCCTCGGACGCGGACAGGGCGAAGCTCGCGGTCTCGCCGTCGCAGCGGGCGGTCGCCGTCATGCTGCGCGGCACGCCTTCATAGGTGACCAGGCGCCCGCTCCAGTCGCCGTACCAGGCGGCGAACGTCATCCCCAGCGCGCCGTCGCCGTTCTCGTCGTCCTCACCGGTGACCAGCTCGCAACGGCCCGTCGGCGCGGCCGCGTTGAGGCCGTCGGCCACCCGCCACTCGGACGGCCGCGGCAGTACGCCCTTCAGCGCCCGGACGCACGCGCTGTCGCCGGCCCGGGTGAAGGGCACCGTGCGCAGGTCGTCCTCGGGGTCCGGCGGCGCGGCGTCCCCCTCGGGCGCGTCGAGCCGCTCGGCGCCGCAGCCGAGCCGGTCGGAGGCGGCGGCCACCAGCGCGACGGCGGTCTCGTACGCGGCGTGCTGCCCGGCGGCGGCTTCCCGGCCGAACACCGTGTGCACCAGCATGCGGCGCTGCCGCCCGTCGTCGTCGCGGCCCAACCCGGGGCAGGGCACGAGGAACTGGAGGCTGCCGAAACGGTCGACGAAGCCCGGCAGCCCGTCGGGCAGGGCCGCGTACGGCGTGAAGCCCTCGTCCTCGAAGAGGCTCATGAACTCGCGGTCCTGGTCGTCCCGCCGGGTGTACGCCTGAGCCTTCAGCAGCAGTTCGCTGTCGCCGTCCTCGTCCTCGAAGGACACCGAGCAGCCGAAGGAGCCCAGCCGCTCGTGCGTGGCCGACTCGGCCTCGGTGAAGTGCGAGCCGTGCGCGGCCAGTTCGCGGACCGCGCCGGAGGGCAGCGCGCCCGCACAGGCGCTGCGGAGCAGCATCCAGTCCTGGACGTACGGCTCGGCGATCCAGCCGCCGATCCCCAGGACGGCCAACGCCGCCACCGCCACCTTGACCCAACGCCGCATCGAAGCGCCCCCGTCAGCCGCCGACCGTCCGCCTTACCGCGGGGACCCTACCCGCCGTGCCGCGGGAGGGGGGACGCGGGGTCGGGGCCACTCGCTCATGGGGCGGCCGGGCGGGCGCGGCTCGGTGGGGCTTCGCCACGCCGCGCGGCCAGGGGGCGAGATGCGCTGAAAGAGGTGCGGGGCGTACGGCTGTCGGGCGGACGGCGTGGGCAAGGGGCCCGAGGGGGGCTTGCGGAGCACATGGTCCCGCAGGCTCGGCCCGTGGGGGCTCGCGGAACACATGGCCCCGGCAGGCTCGATGTCGGCGGCACACCGGGTGAACGCGGCGCACCGGGTGAACGCGGTGCGCCGGCCCCGTACTTCGGCCCTCGCGGGCCGGTGCCCTATACCTGGCCCCCGAGGACTCGGCGCCTCGGCGGCGACCGGGTCTGCCCCGGCGGCCCCCGCCCGCGGACGCGGTCAGCGGGCCTCTGCCGCGCGGACCTCTTCCGGCGTCGGCGCGGTGCCGCCCAGGTGGGCCGGGAGCCACCAGCTGTCCTCGGGGCCCTTGGGGCGGCCCGGGTAGGCGCGCTGGGCGGCGTCCAGCAGCTCCTGCACGCGCTCGCGCACCTGGCGGGTGATCGCGCCGGCGTACTTGTCCTTGGACGCCTCGATCGCCTCGCCCACGCGGATGGTGATCGGGGTGTGGCTGCGCCGGAAGTTGCGGGGGTGCCCCTTGGTCCACAGCCGCTGGGTGCCCCACACGGCCATCGGGATCAGCGGGACCCCCGCCTCCTGGGCCATGCGCGCGGCGCCGGACTTGAAGCTCTTGAGGGTGAACGACTGCGAGATCGTGGCCTCGGGGAACACGCCGACCACCTCGCCGGAGCGCAGCGAGCGCAGTGCGTGCTCGTAGGCCGCCTCGCCCGAATTGCGGTCCACCGGGATGTGCTTCATGCCGCGCATCAGCGGGCCGGAGATCCTGTGCCGGAACACCGACTCCTTGGCCATGAAGCGCACGAGCCGCTTCTGCGGCAGCGCCGCCAGGCCGTTGAAGACGAAGTCCAGGTAGCTGATGTGGTTGCTCACCAGCACGGCGCCGCCCGACCGCGGGATGTTCTCGGAACCCTCGCAGTCGATCTTGAGGTCCCAGACCTTGAACAGCGTCTGGGCGAACCCGATGACGGGGCGGTACACGAGCTCAGCCATAGGTGGGACGGGCCCTTTCTGCTCAGCCTGGGAAAGGGGAGCTCCCGGCGGGAAAGTTACGCGGCCGTAGGTTTTACGGCACGTCGCAGATCGTGCCCCAAGAACGCCTGGCTAGCCAGCCCGGGTGCCCGTCCACGGCGAGATCCTCGTCACGTCGCCCCTTGATCCACCTCGGTGTTTTAACCGCCCTTTACTCCGGGCGTACCGTCAGCCTCCGGAGCAGCAGGTACATCTCGCACCCCAGGCAGTAGCCGAAGACCGCGTTGAGGAAGGCCGCCGCGAGCGCCGCCCCGGTCGCGGCGATTCCCAGCCACTCGGCGCCCACCGCGTAACCGGCGAGCCCCACACCCGCGAAGACCAGCCCCACCGCCTGCGCGAACCGCGGCGGCTCCGGCGCCTCGAAGTCGGTGGGTGGCCCGAGCCGCGGCCGCACCAGCGTGCGGAACGCCCAGCCGTACGGCGACCGGCCGACCCCGCCCGCCGCGCCGAGCGCGAACGCCAGCGTCTGCCAGGCCAGCAGCCAGACGCTCCCGCCGACCAGGACGACCGCCAGCACCACGGCCGTCACCGCCGCGCCGAACCGCGGTCCCCTCACGTCGATGTCCATGAAGCAAGCATTCCGTATGCACGACCGTGCGCGGGGGGCCGGGAATCTTTGCAGTCGCGTGAACGCTGCACCCGAGGATGACCGGACTTGTGGTGTGCGTGGTGGTGCTCGCGGCGGCGAGCGCCTTCGGAGTGCTGCATCGGCGGCGGAACGGGAGAGTACGGGTGCGCGGGCGCGACGAGGGCAAGCTGCTCGGACCGGCCGAACTGGGCGAGGAGCTGGGCGAGCGCGCCACCCTGGTGCAGTTCTCCAGCGCCTTCTGCGCACCGTGCCGGGCCACCCGCCGGGTGCTCGGCGAGGTCGCCGCGCTGGTGCCCGGTGTCACCCATGTGGAGATCGACGCGGAGGCCCGCCTGGAGCTGGTCCGCGCCCTGGACATCCTCAAGACGCCGACCGTGCTCGTCCTCGACGCGCGCGGCCGCGTGGTCCGGCGGGCCGCCGGTCAGCCCCGCAAGGCGGATGTGATCGCGGCTCTCGGGGAGGCGGTCGGGGCCCGGTGAGGCGGCCCGGTGCGGGTGAGCGGCGCGCGGTGACGCCCGGCGGTGCCGCCGGGCCGGTCCGAGTGAGGCCGCTCCCACATCCCGGGACCTACTTGACTGGGCGTACCACATATCGCCAGCCTGGCCGGTATGCCTTCGGAACTCCTTCTCCACGGCCGGGTGCACATCGACCTGGTCCGCACCGCGAGCGCACGCTGTCCGGGTTGCTGAGTACCCGCGACCCGCTCGTCCCCTCCAGCAGAAGGACAACTCCATGACGGCCACGTCCGACCTCGGCACCGTCCAGCTCGCCTCTCCCGACCTGTTGCGCTCCGTCTTCCGGCGGCACGCCGCGGGTGTCGCGGTGATCACCGCGCGCGGTGCCGCGGGCCCCGTGGGCTTCACCGCGACCTCCCTCACCTCGGTCTCCGCCGAGCCCCCGCTGATCTCCTTCGGCATCGGCACCGGTGCCTCCAGCTGGCCGACGATCGCCGAGGCCGATCACGTGGGCGTGCACATACTCGGCGAGCACCAGCAGGAGCTCGCCGCCACCTTCGCCCGCAGCGGCGCCGACCGCTTCGGGCCCGCCACCGCCTGGCGCGAGGGCCCCGAGGGCGTGCCCGTCCTCGACGACGTGCCGGCCTGGCTGGTCGGCCGGGTCGTGAGCCGCGTACCCGCGGGCGACCACCGGATCGTGCTGGCCGAGGTCGTCCTCGGCGACCCCTCGGGCGCGGGCCGCCCGCTCCTCTACCACCAGGGCCGCTTCACCGCTCTGCGGGATTGATCACGCCCGGCCTCTTCTGCGGAGCCGTCCGATTCCGGTTACGCTGCGTTGCGAAGGTCACAGTTCAAAGCGCTTGCTTAGCGGGCAGGAACTGGGTGTACTGACGAGTAATATTTCGGTCCGGAGCGAGGGGTCGCCCCGACCGGGATCGGCCACTTGAGGCGCCTATGCTGCCTGCAAGAGGCAGCCGAGAAATGACGATTGCAGTAGGAGAGCCGGCGTGAGCTTGAGGATCGTTGTCACTGTGAAGTACGTGCCCGACGCCACTGGCGACCGGCACTTCGCCGATGACCTGACCGTCGACCGTGACGATGTGGACGGTCTGCTCTCCGAACTGGACGAGTACGCGGTCGAGCAGGCGCTGCAGATCGCCGAGAACTCGGACGACGACGTCGAGGTCACCGTCCTGACGGTCGGCCCCGAGGACGCCAAGGACGCCCTGCGCAAGGCGCTGTCCATGGGCGCCGACAAGGCGATCCACGTCGAGGACGAGGACATCGAGGGCACCGACGCCATCGGCACCTCCCTGGTGCTGGCCAAGGCCATCGAGAAGGCCGGCTACGACCTGGTCGTCTCCGGCATGGCCTCCACCGACGGCACCATGGGCGTCGTCCCGGCCCTGCTCGCCGAGCGCCTCGGCGTCCCGCAGGTCACCCTGCTCTCCGAGGTCTCCGTCGAGGACGGCACCGTCAAGGGCCGCCGTGACGGCGACGCCGCCTCCGAGCAGCTCGAGGCGTCCCTGCCTGCCGTCGTGTCGGTCACCGACCAGTCCGGCGAGGCCCGCTACCCCTCCTTCAAGGGCATCATGGCGGCCAAGAAGAAGCCGGTGGAGTCCTGGGACCTGTCCGACCTGGACATCGACTCCGACGAGGTCGGCCTCGAGAACGCCTACACCGTCGTCGAGTCCGCGGAGCCGCGCCCGGCCCGCACGGCCGGCACCATCGTCAAGGACGAGGGCGAGGGCGGCAAGCAGCTCGCTGAGTTCCTCGCGGGCCAGAAGTTCATCTAAGGCCCCGCAGCCGCACGCTGACCGCCCCTCAACTTCGTTACGCAGGAGAGCAATCCCATGGCTGAAGTCCTCGTCTACGTCGACCACGTGGACGGTGCCGTCCGCAAGCCGACCCTCGAGCTGCTGACCCTGGCCCGCCGCATCGGCGAGCCCGTCGCCGTCGCGCTGGGCAACGGCGCCGCCGACACCGCCGCCGCCCTCGCCGAGCACGGCGCGGTGAAGGTCCTCACCCACGACGCGTCCGAGTACGCCGACTACCTGGTCGTGCCGAAGGTCGACGCCCTGCAGGCCGCCGTCGAGGCCGTCTCCCCGGCCGCCGTGCTGGTCCCGTCCTCCGCCGAGGGCAAGGAGATCGCCGCCCGTCTGGCGCTGCGCATCGGCTCCGGCATCATCACCGACGCCGTCGACCTGGAGGCCGGCGACGAGGGCCCGGTGGCCACCCAGTCGGTGTTCGCCGCGTCCTTCACCACCAAGTCCCGTGTCTCCAAGGGCACCCCGGTCATCACGGTCAAGCCGAACTCGGCCGCCGTCGAGGCCGCCCCGGCCGCAGGCGGCGTCGAGGCCCTGAACGTGACCTTCTCCGACAAGGCCACCGGCACCAAGGTCACCGGCCGTACGCCGCGTGAGTCGACGGGCCGCCCGGAGCTGACCGAGGCCGCGATCGTCGTCTCCGGCGGCCGTGGCGTCAACGGCGCGGAGAACTTCGCGATCATCGAGGCCCTCGCCGACTCCCTCGGCGCGGCCGTCGGCGCCTCCCGCGCCGCGGTGGACGCGGGCTGGTACCCGCACACCAACCAGGTCGGCCAGACCGGCAAGTCGGTCTCCCCGCAGCTGTACATCGCCTCCGGCATCTCCGGCGCGATCCAGCACCGCGCGGGCATGCAGACCTCGAAGACCATCGTGGCCATCAACAAGGACCCCGAGGCCCCGATCTTCGACCTGGTCGACTACGGCGTCGTCGGCGACCTGTTCGACGTCGTGCCGCAGCTCACCGACGAGATCAAGACCCGCAAGGGCTGATCGCCGCCAGGCTGAACGAGGCCCCCGTGACCCGCACCGGTCACGGGGGCCTCGGCGTTGCCGTGGTGCTGTACTGAGGGTGTTGACCAGCCGGAGGTCCCCCGATAACTTTCATTCAACGGATTGTTGATTCCGTAAAGCGGAAAACAGGAGGGTGTGGGATGGGTCAGGGCCAGCACGAGAAGGTGGCGACGAGCCTCGCGGGCACCGTCAGCGAGGAGATCAGCGCCTCCCTCGCCGAGGTCGACGCCGAACTGGAGCGCGTCTACCCCGGAGACCCCGGCACCCGCCAGCCCGTCCACACGGTCTACGTCCCCGGCGACGTCTTCGCCGCCGACACCGTCCGCAGCTGGGGCGACCAGGCCCTCGCCGCCCTCGGCGAACACGCCCCGGACGCCGCCTCCTTCGCCGCCGTCCTGGGCCTGGCGGACGAACTGGCCGAGCCGGTGTACTCCCGCGTCCGCGCCAAACTTGAGCGCGAGCCGATAGAAGACCTGCGCGTCGACTTCGAGGACGGCTACAAGGGCCAGGACGAGGACCAGGACGCCGCCCGTGCCGCCCGCCTGATCGCCGAGGCCTACGACAAGGGCACGGCCGCCCCGTACATGGGCATCCGCATGAAGTGCATGGAGGCCCCGGTCCGCGACCGCGGCATCCGCACCCTGGACATCTTCCTCACCGGCCTGATGGAGGCGGGCGGCCTGCCCGACGGGCTCGTCCTCACCCTCCCGAAGGTGACCTACCCCGAGCAGGTCACCGCCATGGTCCGGCTCCTGGAGTCCTTCGAGAAGGCGCACGCCCTGGCGCCCGGCCGGATCGGCTTCGAGATCCAGATCGAGACCAGCCAGTCCATCCTCGCCGCCGACGGCACGGCGACGGTCGCCCGGATGATCCAGGCCGCGGACGGCCGCGCCACGGGCCTGCACTACGGCACCTTCGACTACAGCGCCTGCCTCGGTGTCTCCGCCGCCTACCAGGCCAGCGACCACCCCGCCGCCGACCACGCCAAGGCGATCATGCAGGTCGCCGCCGCGGGCACCGGCGTACGGGTGTCGGACGGCTCGACCAACGTCCTGCCGGTCGGCTCCACCGAGAAGGTCCACGACGCGTGGCGCCTGCACTACGGCCTCACCCGCCGCGCCCTGGCCCGCGCCTACTACCAGGGCTGGGACATGCACCCCGGCCACATCCCCACCCGCTACGCCGCCGTCTTCGCCTTCTACCGCGAGGGCTTCGAGCAGGCCGCCGGCCGTCTCGCCCGCTACGCCGCCCACACCGACGGCGACGTCATGGACGAGCCCGCCACCGCCAAGGCCCTCGGCGGCTACCTCCTGCGCGGCCTGGACTGCGGCGCCCTCGACATCGCCGAGGTCGCCCGCCTCACCGGCCTCACCCGCGCCGACCTGGAGGGCTTCGCGGCGCCCAGGCGTGGCGACCTGACGGCGTCGGCGACGTAGCGGAATCGTCACAGCACCCACCGGCGACCGCCGCTGTCACCCCGCCCCGTAGTCTGTACGGCACTCATAGAACGTGTCACAGGAACGGGGCAGCGGTGTCTTCGGGGGAGTACGGACAGCTGGACGGGACCGGCAGAGTGCTGGCCGGGCGCTACCGGATCGAGGCCCGGCTGGGGCGGGGCGGCATGGGTGTCGTCTGGCGGGCCGTGGACGAGGTCCTCGGCCGTGAGGTCGCCGTCAAGGAACTGCGCACCTACACCGACTCCGGCGGACCCGAACTGTCCGACCTGCGCCTGCGCATGCAGCGCGAGGCCCGAGCGGCGGCCCGGGTGCGCCACCCCGGCGTGGTCGCCGTGCACGACATCGCGGAGGTCGACGGACGCCCGCTGATCGTCATGGAGCTGGTGGACGGCCCCTCCCTGGACGACGTGCTGCGCGAGCGCGGCACCCTCGACCCGCGCGAGGTGGCCGGGATCGGCGCCAAGGTGATGGACGCGCTGGCCGCCGCCCACCGCGTCGGCGTCCTGCACCGCGACGTCAAACCCGGCAACATCCTCCTCGACCGCTCCGGCCGCGTCGTCCTCACCGACTTCGGCATCGCCGCCATGGACGACCCCGGCGACGGCTCCGCCACCCACCTGACCCGCAGCGGCGAGATCATCGGCTCCCTGGACTACCTGGCCCCCGAGCGTGCCCAGGGCGGCGACCCCGGTCCCGCCTCCGACATCTGGGCCCTCGGCGCCACCCTCTACGCGGCCGTCGAGGGCGTCTCGCCGTTCCGCCGTACGTCGACGTACTCGACCCTGACGGCGATCGTCGCCGAGCCGCTCCCCGAGCCCCGCAGGGCAGGCCCGCTCGGCCCCGTCCTGACGGCCCTCATGGCCAAGCACCCCGACGCCCGCCCCGACGCCGACCGGGCCCGCGAGCAACTGGAGTCGGTGGCCTCGGGCGCAGCGGCGGACGCCCCTGCGGCATCCCTGCGCGACACGCCGACCTCCGCCCGGACGGAGACGGAACTGAGCGTGCCGTCGGTACCGCAGGGGTTCGGCCCGGCGCAGCCCTGGCCGGGGGCGGGACCGGCCACCGGACCGGGCCAGGGCCCGGGGACGTCCGCGGAGTACGGGCCCGGCTCGCACGGTGCGGCAGCCGGGTACGGCGCGGCGGCCGGACATCGGTCCGGCCCCCACCAGGCCGGCGCGCACGGGGCCGCTTCCGCCGCCCCGGCCCCGACGCCCGGCCCCGGCACCCACGGCTTCGGCCCTGCCGCCCCGCACGGCACCACCCCCCCCACGCCCTCCACCGCGGTCACCTCCCGGCCCCGCCGGACGCGCGGCCGCGCCCTGCTCGCCGCCGCGGCCGTCACCGTCGTACTCGCCGCGGCCGGGATCACGGTGGCCCTGCTGGACGGGCCGGGCGACGCGGAGACGGGTGCCGCGCCGGGCACGTCGGCCGCGGCGATCAGCGGGTCGGCGTCGGTGCCCGGCTCGCAGCCGGCGAGCGCGCGGGCCACCGGGGCGAGCGACTCCGAGGCGCCCGAGAAGGGCGCCAAGGCATCACCGAGCGCGTCGCGGGAGGAGAAGGACCAGAAGGGCGAGGAGGGCGAGAAGGGCGGGAGCACCCCGACCGGCCGGGTCACGACCGCGGCCCCGTCCAGGACACCGGCCGGCGGAGCGGGCGGCGGCGCGGAGCCGGCGGGCGACAGCGGCGGCGCCACCACCGAGGCCCCCACGCCCGTGTGCCACCCGATCGGCGACGGCAAGTACAACTGCCAGGTCTGGCGCACCGCCATGTCCTACACGGCGTCCGGTGCCGAGGCCGGCGTCCTCAAGGCCGGCACCAACTACTTCTACTGCCAGCAGAACCTGGGCCGCCGGGAGACGTACGGCGAGTGGACGAACGTGTGGTGGGCCAGAACGGACGACGACAGCGGCAACACGGACGTGTACGTCAGCGACGTCTACATCCAGGGCGGCGACAACGACGCCCCGGTGCCGGGGCTGCCCGTCTGCTGAGGCCGGACGTACGCATCGAGGCCGGACGCCGTCACCAGCTTCTCCTCGGCGAACAGCAGCGTTCCGGCCTCGCACAGCGCCGCGTCGGCACGCGCCCGGGTGACGAACTCCTCGGGTGTCATCCCGAACAGCTCCCGCAACCGCGGTACGGCGACGAGGAGTCCGGTGATCGGCGCCCGCCGGCCCGGGTGCGAGCGCGGGGCGCCGGTGCCGTTGTGCAGGACGCCGCGCCGGTTGACGTACGAGTACACACCCGGCAGGGTCTGCCCGTCCTCCAGCTCCACCCGCACCACGGGGCCGGGCAGGCAGGCCCGACGGTAGTTGCCGGCCGGCAGCGGCACGCCCTCGCCGGCGTCGACCACCGCGAGCTGCTCGGCGTCCAGCCACGTCACGAACAACTCCCGTACCCGGCCCGGCGCGTGGACCGGCGAGGCGGAGACGTACCCCATGCGGCTGACGTGCGCGGAGACCCACCGCGAGGCCGGTGACGCGCCTTCACCATCGGCAGGGGCGTGCGGACACCGGACACGGCCATTTTGCGGCGCAGTCGTGCGGGGGAGGCGTTGGAGTCGACGGCGAGCACGGGCGTGCGATCGGGGTGGACCAGGCGGTCCAGCGGTGACGGCCGGTCCCCGTCGAGGAGTCCGGAGCGCGAGGGCCACACGCCCGGACAGCTCAGCGGGTCGTCCCGCGGCGCGCCGGCCAGCCCCAGCGCCTCCGGACTGTGCGCGTCCGGACTGTGCGCGTCCCCGTCCGCCAGGGCCGCTCAGTCCGCGGGCGGGAGCTCGCCGGAGCCGCGGGTGACGAGCCGGGTGGGAAGTTCGATCCGCTCGGGCGTGACCAGGGTGCCGTCCAGCTGGCGGAAGAGCCGCTCGGCGGCGGTACGGCCGAGCGCCGCCGCGTCCTGCGCGACCACGGTCAGACCGGGCTCCAGCAGGTCGGCGAGCTCGATGTCGTCGAAGCCGACCAGGGCGACCCGCCGGGCGTGCTCGGCTAGCACCCGCACGACGGTGACGGTCACCCGGTTGTTGCCGGTGAAGATCGCGGTCACCGCGTCCGGGCCGGACAGCATCTCCTCGGCCGCCCGCCGCACCCGCACCGGGTCCGTGACGCCCAGGGACATCCAGGAGTCCGCCACCGCTGTCCCCGCGTCCTCCATGGCGGCGCGGTAGCCGCGCAACCGCTCTGCCGCGGTGTGGATGCGGGGCATGTCGCCGATGAACCCGATCCGGCGGTGCCCGTGCGCGATGAGGTGGGCGACGCCGTCGCGGGCCCCGCCGTAGTTGTCCGACAGCACCACGTCCGCGTCGATCCGGCCGGCCGGCCGGTCCACGAACACCGTGGCCACGCCCGCCCGGATCTCCGGCTCCAGATAGCGGTGGTCGTCGCCGGCCGGGATCACCACGAGCCCGTCCACCCGCCGCGCGCACAGGGCCAGCGCCAGCTCCTGCTCGCGGTCCGGGTCCTCGGCGCTGGAGCCGTTGATCAGCAGCGCGCCATGGGCCCGGGCCACCTCCTCGACCGCGCGGCTGAGCGGGCCGTAGAAGGGGTCGGCGAGATCCTCCAGGACCAGGCCGATGCTGGCGGTGCGGCCCTTGCGCAGCACGCGTGCGCTGTCGTTGCGCCGGAAACCGAGCGCCTCGATGGCGTCCTGCACCCGCCGTTCGGTGTCGGGCGTGACCCCCGGCTCGCCGTTGACGACCCGGGAGACCGTCTTCAGGCCGACGCCGGCCCGCGCCGCCACGTCCTTCATCGTCGGGCGGTTCCCGTAGCGGGCGGCGGTGAGTCCGTCTGCTCGGCGGATGGCATCGGCCACGGTGCGGTGTCCTGTCCTGTGATCCACGGCGATCACGTCGATCTCTGGCGTGCGTCGGCGATCACGTTGATCCCGGGCGGGCGTCGACCCGGAGATTGTATGAGGATGTGGCGTCGAGCATAGAGCCTGGACAACGTTGTCATGCGAGGGGGAGACTGTCCACCGCACTCGTCGGACCCGCGCGCCCCACCGTCGGACGGGCCCGCACCTTTCCTGCCCTTGCCCAGGTTGACGGGGAGAACAGACCTTGACGCACACCCCCCTCGTGGCCGCGCTCGACATCGGCGGCACCAAGATCGCCGGTGCCCTGGTGGACGCCGACGGCCGCCTCCTGGCACGAGCCCGGCGCCCGACGCCCGCCCGCGAGGACGGCGACACGGTGATGGGCGCCGTGCGGGAGGTGCTGCGCGACCTGGGCGCCTCACCCCTGTGGGGCCGCGTCGACGCCGTCGGCATCGGCAGCGCCGGCCCGGTGGACGCCTCCACCGGCACGGTCAGCCCGGTGAACGTGCCCGGCTGGCGCGACTACCCGCTGGTCGCGCGGGTCCGGGAGGCGACCGGGGGACTGCCGGTCGAACTGATCGGCGACGGCGTCGCCATCACGGCAGCCGAGCACTGGCAGGGCGCGGCCCGCGGCCACGACAACGCCCTGTGCATGGTCGTCTCCACCGGCGTCGGCGGCGGACTGGTCCTCGGCGGCCGCCTGCACCCCGGCCCGACCGGCAACGCCGGGCACATCGGCCACATCAGCGTCGACCTCGACGGCGACCCCTGCCCCTGCGGCGCGCGCGGCTGCGTCGAACGCATCGCCAGCGGCCCCAACATCGCCCGCCGCGCCCTGGCTGCGGGCTGGCGGCCCGGCCCCGACGGCGACGCCTCCGCCGCCGCGGTGGCCGCCGCCGCCCGCTGCGGCGACCCCGTCGCCCGCGCCTCCTTCGAGCGCGCCGCCCAGGCCCTCGCCGCCGGCATCGCCGCCACCGCCGCCCTCGTCGAGATCGACGTCGCGGTCGTCGGCGGCGGTGTCGGCAAGGCGGGCGAGGTCCTCTTCACCCCCCTGCGCAAGGCCCTCGCCGACTACGCCACCCTCTCCTTCGTGCGGCGCCTCACGGTCGTCCCCGCCCGCATGGGCACGGACGCCGGCCTGGTGGGCGCCGCGGCCGCCGCCCTCACGGGCCGCACGGCGGGCGTCTGACGCTCCCCGTTTCTGCTTGCGGCCCGATCACCGCGCCCGCTGAGGTGGGCCTCGCGGGCGGAGTGGCCCTGAAGGGGTCTCGACGGCCCTGGGCCGCCGTCGGGGTCGGTCGTCGAGCGGGTCGTGAGGGCCGTCGGTCATGGGCGGGGTCAGCCCACGGGGGCCGGGGCCCCGGCGGGACTGGTCTCGTGGCCGGGGCCCTCCGCTGCGGCCTGCCGGCCCGGTGCCTCGGCGTTGATGAGGACGCCCGCCACCAGCGCGGCCAGCAGCATGATGCCCGCGGAGATCCAGGTGGCCACGGAGAAGCCGTGCACGGTGGCCTCCGCCAGGGCCGCCCTCACCTGCGGCGTCTGCCCGGCGGGGGCGACCCGGTGCTCGGTCAGCCAGTCCGCGGTGGCGCCGGCCGCGATGGTGTTCAGCAGCGCGGTGCCGACCGAACCGCCCACCTGCTGCATGGTGTTCAGCGTCGCCGAGGCCGCCCCCTGCTCCTGCGGGGCCACGCGGCCGGTGGCCGTGGAGATGGCCGCCATGAAGGTGACGCCCAGGCCGAGCCCCATCATGCAGATCCCGGGCAGCACCCGGCCGGCGTAGGGGGCGTCGACGTCGATCGAGGCCAGGACGGCCAGGCCCCCGGCGGCCAGTGTCAGGCCGGGCACGATCAGCGTGCGGGCGGGCACCTTCCCCAGCAGCCGCGCCGAGATCTGCGTCGACCCGACGATCATGGACGCGGTCATCGGCAGGTACGCCACTCCGGTCCTCAGCGGCGACCAGCCCTTGATGCCCTGCAGATAGAAGGTCAGGAACAGGAAGACGCCGAACATGGAGACGGTGACCAGGGCCATCGTCAGACAGGCGCCCGCCCGCTGCCGGTCCTTGACGATGTGCAGCGGCAGCAGCGGCGTCCGCGCCCGGGTCTGCCACAGCGCGAACAGCCCGAGGACCGCCACGCCGCCGATCAGCAGCGTCAGCACCAGGCCGTCGTCCCAGTCACGGGACTCGGCCTCGCTGAAGCCGTAGACGATTGCCAGCACACCGGCCGTGCCCAGCAGGGCTCCCGCGAAGTCCAGCCGGGCACCGGCCCGCCGGCCCGGGTCCTCGAGCAGCACGAGCGCACCCGTCACCGCGACGGCGGCCACCGGCGCGTTGACGTACAGGCACCACCGCCAGTCCAGGTACTCGGTCAGGGCGCCGCCCACCAGCATGCCGATGGCACCGCCGGCCCCCGCGATCGCGCCGAACACGCCGAATGCCTTGCCGCGTTCGCGCGGGTCGGTGAACGTCGTGGTCAGCAGGGACAGCGCCGCCGGGGCCAGCAGAGCGGCGAAGACACCCTGCAGCGCCCGGGCCGCGAACAGCATGCCGGGCCCGGTGGCGGCGCCGCCGAGCGCGGACGCCACGGCGAAGCCGATCAGCCCGGCGACGAAACTGCGCTTGCGTCCGAACAGGTCACCGAGGCGGCCGCCGAGCAGCAGCAGGCCGCCGAAGGCGAGCGTGTACGCCGTGACGGCCCACTGCCGGTTGCCGTCGGTCATACCGAGATCCCGCTGCGCGGACGGCAGGGCGATGTTCACGATGGTCATGTCCAGCACCACGATCAGCTGGGCCAGCGCGATGACCACCAGGGCCCACCAGCGGCGGGGATCGGGGGCGGGCGGGGAGGAGGTGCCCGTGCTCATGTCGGTGCTCATGTCCATGCTCCTGTCCGTGCCTTTCGTGCAGCGTCGTGACGACCACGAGACGGCGGCCGCGCCGCTCCTGTGACACCCGCGCAATGTGACGTGGGCCACCCGCAACCGCTGTCACAAAAGGACCGCCACCGACGTCTTGTGCCCTCAGCGACGGCGGCGGCGTCAAGCGCGCCATGCTGCGGCCGGTCACGGAGCCGAGAGGGTGGCCCGTCTGCCGGCCACCGGCTGGTACCGGCGCCACGCCGACAGGTCCTTCGAGCCCGTGCGGTCAACGGCAGTCCGGTGCTGCTGGTCCGCCTCGGCGGCGTGCCGGCCCTCCGCGTCGACCACGGCCGCGTCACCGGCCTCGAACACGTACGCAACCCCGAGAAGCTGTCCGGCGTGGAACGCGAGACGCACGTGACCCGGTGAGAACCGCGGCCCTGCCGTGCGGGCACGACCGGCGGTGACGGCCGCCGCCCGGGGACGTGGGGGAGGGCGCGGCCGTCGGCGGGCGCCGTTCGCGAGCTCAGGGCGTCTGGCGGGGCCCGGCCGTGGCGGGGGTCGGCCGCGAGCCCGGGCGTGACCATCGCCGGCCGGGCGCCGTTGGAACGGGCATGAAGAAGCGCAGCATGCTCGCCATCGCCTCCCTCGCCACCGGGTTCGTCGTCGCGGCGATCACCCCGTCGCACGGCCTCGCCGACTCCGCGCTCGGCGACCTCGACGTGCAGGACACGCTCAGCACCCTCGACAGCACGCTCGCCAGCGAGAGCCTCTCGGGCGTCGACCGGTCCGCCTTCGGCGGACAGCCCTCCGAGAACGGCTGACCGCCCCGACACCGCCCCGACACCGCGCCGACAGGGTGCCGGACCTCGCGACAGGGGCCCGGCACCCTGTCGTGCGTGCGCCCTCAACTGCGCCTGGTTTCCGTGGCAGGGTGGAGCGGGCAAGCCACAGGGGGCCAACAGAAGAGGGGGCAACGTGACCGTCGTCTGGATCAACGGCGCGTTCGGTGCGGGAAAGACGACCACCGCACGGGAACTGATCGACCTGATCCCGAACAGCACGCTCTTCGACCCCGAACTCGTCGGCGGGGCACTCACCCAGCTGCTCCCGGCCAAACGCCTGGCCGAGGTGACCGACGTCCAGGACCTCCCGATCTGGCGCAGACTCGTGATCGACACGGCGGCCGCGCTGGTCGCCGAGCTCGGCGGCACCCTCGTGATCCCCATGACCCTGCTGCGCCAGGAGTACCGCGACGAGATCTTCGGCGGACTCGCCGCCCGCCGGATCGCCGTACGCCATCTCGTGCTCACCCCGGCGGAAACGATCCTGCGGGAGCGGATGGCCCGGCGCGAGGTCCCCTCCGGCCTCGCGGACGGCGAGCTACGCCAACGCCAGTGGGCCCACGACCACATCGAGCCCTACCGCGCCGCCCTGGCAGGCTGGCTCGGCGCCGACGCCCACCCCGTCGACAACGGCACCCTCACCCCGCGCCAGACCGCCGTACGCATCGCCGAGGCCGTCGCCTCCGAGGCCGCGCCCGCCTGCGCCATCGTGCAGACCGCCGAACCCACCGCGGAGACCGTCGCCGCCGGTGTGCTGCTCTTCGACGACCACGACCGGGTGCTGCTCGTCGACCCCACCTACAAGCCCGGCTGGGAGTTCCCCGGCGGTGTCGTCGAACCCGGCGAGGCACCTGCCCGCGCCGGCGTGCGCGAGGTCGCCGAGGAGACCGGCATCCGCCTGGACGACGTACCCGCTCTGCTCGTCGTCGACTGGGAGCGCCCCGCACCCCCCGGCTACGGCGGACTGCGCCTCCTCTTCGACGGCGGCCGCCTGGACCGCGCGGCCGTCGAGGGGCTCCTGCTGCCCGGCCCCGAACTGCGCGGCTGGCGCTTCGCCACCGAGGACGAGGCCGCCGCCCTGCTGCCGCCCGTCCGCTACGAACGCCTGCGCTGGGCCCTGCGGGCGCGCGAGCGGGGCGCGGCCTACTACCTGGAGGCCGGCGTGCCCGTGTGACGGGCCGCCCGAGGGCCCCGCCCGCAGGCGAGGCCCCTTCGGTCACAGCCCGGCGAGTGTCAGCCCGCCGCGTAGTTCCGCAGGAACAGCGCCTCCGCCACCGACAGGCGCTCCAGCTCCTCGGGGGACACGCTCTCGTTCACGGCGTGGATCTGCGCCTCCGGCTCGCTCAGGCCGATCAGCAGGATCTCCGCCTGCGGGTACAGCGCGGCCAGGGTGTTGCACAGCGGGATCGAGCCGCCCTGACCGGCGTACTGCATCTCCTCACCCGGATACGCCACCGCCATCGCGTCGGCCATCGCCTGGTACGCCGGGCTCGAGGTGTCCGCCCGGAACGCCTGGCCCTGGCCCACCTGCTCGGTCGCCACCCGGGCACCCCACGGCGTACGCGCCTCCAGATGCGCCTGCAGCAGCTTCGTCGCCGCGGCCGCGTCCACGCCCGGCGGAACCCGCAGGCTCACCAGCGCGCGGGCGCTGGCCTGCACCGACGGCGTGGCCCCCACCACCGGCGGGCAGTCGATGCCGAGCACGGTGACCGCGGGGCGCGCCCAGATCCGGTCCGCCACCGTGCCCGAACCGATCAACCCGACCCCGTCCAGCACCTTGGCGTCCTTGCGGAACTGCTCCTCGTCGTACTGCAGCCCGTCCCACGGCGCGCCCTGCGCGAGCCCGTCGACCGTCGTGGAGCCGTCCTCCGCCCGCAGCGAGTCCAGTACGCGGATCAGCGCGGCCAGCGCGTCGGGCGCGGCACCGCCGAACTGGCCGGAGTGCAGGTTGCCCCGCAGCGTGTCCACCTGCACCCGCAGCAGCGTCATGCCGCGCAGGGTGGTCGTCACCGTCGGCAGGCCCACCCGGAAGTTCCCCGCGTCACCGATCACGATCGTGTCCGCCGCGAGCAGCTCCGGGTGCGCCTCGGCGTACCGCTCCAGACCGCCGGTGCCCATCTCCTCGGAGCCCTCGGCGATGAACTTGACGTGCACCGGTATGCCGCCGTTCGCCTTCAGCGCGCGCAGCGCCAGCAGGTGCATGATCACGCCGCCCTTGCAGTCGGCGGCACCGCGCCCGTACCAGCGGCCGTCGCGCTCGGTCAGCTCGAACGGCGGGGTGTCCCAGCCGGCCTCGTTCAGCGGCGGCTGCACGTCGTAGTGCGCGTACAGCAGCACCGTCTTGGCGCCCTCGGGCCCCGGCAGAAAGCCGTACACCGACTGCGTGCCGTCCGGCGTGTCCAGCAGCGCCACGTCCTCGAAGCCCTCCGCGGCCAGCGCGTCGGCGACCCAGCGGGCCGCGCCCTCGCTCTCGCTCCTCGGGAACTGGTCGAAGTCCGCCACCGACTTGAAGGCCACCAGCTCGGCGAGCTCCGCCTTCGCCCCGGGCATCAGGGAGGCGACGGTCTCGGCGACCGGATTCGACGACATGGGCACGCTCCTCGTAGGTGCGACGTTGTACCTGTGGGTATCGAGATCCTCCCACAACGGCCTGCGGCGATCACCGCCGTAGGATGCGGGGGACAGGATGCGGCAGGCGGCTGGACCGGGAGCGGTAGACCAACGTGAGCAGCGAGAACTCTTCGGCGGACGACGAGCGGCAGGTGTGGGACGTCGTCGTGGTGGGCGCGGGACCCGCGGGGGCCTCCGCCGCATACGCGGCGGCGGTCGCGGGGCGGCGCGTGCTGCTGCTGGAGAAGGCCGACCTGCCCCGCTACAAGACGTGCGGCGGCGGCATCATCGGCCCCTCGCGCGACTCCCTGCCGCCCGGCTTCGAACTGCCCCTGCGAGACCGGGTGCACGCGGTCACCTTCTCCCACAACGGCCGCTTCAGCCGCACCCGCCGGTCCAAGAACATGCTGTTCGGCCTGATCAACCGCCCCGAGTTCGACCAGCAGCTGGTCGACCACGCCCAGAAGGCGGGCGCCGAACTGCGCACCGGCGTCACCGTCTCGCGCGTCGAGCAGCACGGCTCGGCGGTGCCCGACCGGCGCACGGTCGCCGTGGTCCTCCAGGGCGGCGAGACCCTCCTCGCCCGGGCGGTGGTCGGCGCCGACGGCAGCGCCAGCCGCATAGGGGCCCACGTCGGCGTCAAGCTCGACCAGGTCGACCTCGGCCTGGAGGCGGAGATCCCGGTGCCGGAGACGGTCGCCGAGGACTGGAAGGGCCGGGTGCTCATCGACTGGGGCCCGATTCCCGGCAGTTACGGCTGGGTCTTCCCCAAGGGCGACACCCTGACCGTCGGCGTCATCTCGGCGCGCGGCGAAGGCGCCGCCACCAAGCGCTACCTTGAGGACTTCATCGGCCGCCTCGGCCTCGCCGGGTTCGAACCGAGCATCTCCTCCGGCCACTTGACCCGCTGCCGCGCCGACGACTCCCCGCTCTCCCGCGGACGCGTCCTGGTGTGCGGGGACGCGGCGGGACTGCTGGAGCCGTGGACCCGCGAGGGCATCTCCTTCGCGCTGCGCTCCGGGCGGCTCGCGGGGGAGTGGGCCGTCCGCATCGCCGAGGCCCACGACGCCGTGGACACCCGCCGCCAGGCCCTCAACTACGCCTTCGCCGTCAAGGCGGGCCTCGGCGTCGAGATGGCCGTCGGCAAGCGTCTGCTCGCCGCGTTCGAACGCCGCCCCGGGCTGTTCCACGCCGCCCTGACCGGGTTCCGGCCCGCCTGGCGGGCCTTCATGGACATCACCCGCGGCTCGACGTCCCTGGGCGAGATCGTCCGCAACCGCCCGATCGCCCAGCGCGCGCTGACCGCGCTGGACCGGCGTACGGGGGCCGAGCCGGTGCCTGGCGGTGACGCGAACGGTGGCGCGGACGGTGACGCGAACGGTGGCGCGGACGGTGACGCCGAGGGCGTGACGGGGGGCGTCACCTCCTGACGTCGATCCGGAACACCGGGTGGTCCGAGGCCGCGGCGAGGAGTTCGTCGTCCGAGGACTTCGCGGTGACGCCCAGGAAGTACTGGTTGACCTCCCAGCCCCACTTCTCCAGGTAACTCCGCAGGATCGGGAGCTTCTCGGCGTCGGGAAGCTCCTGCGCGGTGAACGTGCGCACCTTCCGCCCGACCCGCAGCTCGCCCTCCCCGGCCGCGCGCATGTTCCGCACCCACTGGGAGTGACCGCGCGCCGAGACGAGGTACTGCGCGCCGTCGTGGTTGTGCGGGTTCACGGGCAGCCGCAGCATCTTGCCGGTCTTCCGGCCGCGAACGGAGAGCTCCGCGGTGCCGGCGAGGCTGATGCCGTGCCGGGCGAGCCAGCCGATGGCCTGGTTGAGGCGCGTGGCGACGGGGCCGGCCTTGAGGTAGTAGGGCGCGGATGACGACATGGTGGTCCCCCTGGGGTGTGAGTGGTTGTGAGCGGGTTGCGAGCGGATGGGGTGGAGCGGGTGGAGCGGCGGAGTGGGTGAAGCGGGTGGAGCGGCTGGAGCGGCGGAGTGGGTGGAGCGGTGCTCTGCTTTGTGAGCGGTGCTCTCGCTTGAGATCAGTGTGCACTGGGTGGTGCTGCTGAAGCAAGAGCGGTGCTCTCTTTTTTGTGCAGTGCTCTTGGTGGGAGGTGGTGCTCGGGCTGGGGGCGGGGCTCTTGGGGGCGAGGCTGCTCGGTGGGGGGTGCGCTTCGGGGGCTTGGGCTGCCTGCGAGCGCCGCTTTTTGCTGGGCGCTGCTCTCTGTGTCGAGCGGCACTTTCCTCGCTGGGCGCTGCTCTCGATGGTGAGTGCTGCTCTCGATGGTGAGCGCTGCTCTCGACCTTGAGCGCTGCTCGGCCTGCCAAGCGCGGCCGGCCGGGCGCGGGCTCCACTCGTGAGGGCCGCTTCCTCCGGCGAGCGCTGCTCTCAACCCCTGAGCGCTGCTCTCACCCCTGAGTGCTGCTCTCGCAACTGCGCGCCGCCGCTCTCGCCCCCGAGCGCCGCTCTCACAACTGATCACCGCTCTCGTTCGTGTGCACCGCTCTCCTCCTATGGCAAACTGCCCCCATGACCACCCCGCAAGGACCGCAGGGAGCCCGCGCCCGGGCCAGGATCGAGATCACCGCGGCCATCAAGGACGAGGCCCGCCGGCAGCTCGCCGCGGAGGGCGCCGCCAAGCTCTCCCTCCGTGCCGTCGCCCGCGAGCTCGGTATGGCCTCTTCCGCGATCTACCGCTACTTCCCCAGCCGCGACGACCTCCTCACCGCGTTGATCATCGACGCGTACGACTCCCTCGGCGCGGATGCCGAGGCGGCGCACGTCGCGGTCGCCGACGCCGGCCCCCTGCGCCGATGGACCGCGGTCTGCGAGGCGGTGCGCGCCTGGGCGCTAGCGCATCCGCACGAGTACGCGCTGATCTACGGCTCCCCGGTGCCCGGGTACGCCGCGCCGCAGGCGACCGTGCAGCCCGCCTCCCGGGTCGGCCTGCTCCTCATCGAAATCGTCCGCGACGCCCACCGAGGGCTCGGAGTGGCACGCACCAAGCTCCCGGCCGAGTTGCGCGCGGAGGCCGACCGGATGGCGGCCGACCTCGCGCCCGACCTGCCCGCCGAGGTCGTGGCGACGCTGGTCGCGGCCTGGGCGCAGCTGTACGGGCTGGTGGGGTTCGAGTTGTTCGGGCAGTTCAACCGGATCGTGGAGGACCGCGAGCCGTTCTTCCGCCACGCGGTGACCCAGCTCGCGCACACGGTGGGCCTGGTCTACCCGCAGAAGGGCAGGGCGAAGAGCGCGGTCAGCCCACAGGGGTAGCCAGCAGCGCCGGATCCTGGCGCAGTACCCGCACGTGCAGGGCGCGCAGCGCGGGCCCCGGGTCGGCGCCGAGCGCGTCGGCGAGCCGCCGCCGGGCCGCCTCGTACGCCGTCAGGGCGTCGCTGGGCCGCCCAGTCCGGCACAGGGCGAGCATGAGCAGTTCGACGAGCCGCTCGCGCAGGGGGTGGGCGGAGACGAGCCGCATCAGTTCGTGGACGTGGCCGAAGGCGCGGCCCAGCTGGATCTCGCCCGTGAGCCGCTCCTCCAGGACGGTGAGCCGTTTCTCGGTCCAGCGCAGCCGTTCCGCCGTGAGGCAGGGCGCCCGGAGCCCCTCGGCAAAGTCGCCGCGCCACAACTCCTCCGCGCGGCGGGCCAGTTCGACGGCGCCCTCGACGTCTCCGGCGTCCCGTGCCGCCAGTGCCGCGTCGACCAGGAGCCGTCGCTCGCGCAGGTCGGCGACGTCCGCGCCGGTGAGCCGGTACCCGGTGCCCGTCCACACCAGCTCGGGTCCCGCGCCGAGTGCCCGGCGCAGCCCGGAGACGTACTTCTGGACGAGGTTGCGCACATGGACGGGCGGGGCGCCGCCCCACACGGCCTCGACCAGAGCGTCGTAAGAGATCGGCCGCCCCTCCTGGAGCAGCAGGACCGCGAGCACCGCACGCTGCATGGGCGGACCGAGCGGGATCTCCACGCCGTCGCGCAACGCCCGCAGAGGGCCCAGCAGTTCGAAGCGCAGCCCGCGCGGCGCCCCGTCCGCCTCGACCCCCGGGCTCCCCGAACTCTCCCTCGTGCCCTCACCCATGCTCCGAGCCTAACCCGCACGACCCGCACACCGCGTTCCAGTGGATCTTCCAGCGGGCGTTCCAGCGGCCCTTCCAGCGGGCCGGGTGACGGTGTCCCTCACCCCGAACCCCCGGAGAAAGGCCACCTCATGCTCACCCGGCTCGGCCGACTGGCCGTGCACCGCAGCCGTGCCGTCCTGATCGGTGCCCTGCTCACCTTCCTCGGCCTGCTCGTGTACGGCGCCGGCGCGCAGGACGATCTCGACCTCTCGCGCTGGAGCTCGCCCGGCACGGAGTCGGTGCGTGCCGCCGATGAACTGCGCGACACCTTCCGCACCGGCAACCCGAACCTCGCCCTGCTGGTCACCCCGCGCGACGGGGACGTGGACAGTCCCTCCACCGAGCGAGCGGGGCGGGAACTCGCCGCCGAGGTCGGTGAGTTGCCGCTGGTCACCGACGTCACCTCCTACTGGGACGCCGACAGTGCCGCCCTGCGCGCCCGTGACGGCCGCAGCGCGCTGGTCCTGGCCCGGCTCGAAGGCACCGCCACCGAGACGCGCAGGGAACTGGCGGAGCTGTCGCCCGAGTTGACCCGGACCACGTCCGCGATCGACGTCCGGGTCGGTGGGCAGGAGGAGATCTCCCGACAGGTCGGTGAGGAGGCGAGGGCGGACTTCCTGCGGGCGGAGGCGTTCGCGCTGCCGACCGTGCTGCTCCTGCTGGTGCTGGTGTACCGGCGTACGGTCGCCGCGCTGCTGACCGTGGCGGTCGGACTGTTCGCGGTCGTCGGGACGCTGGCCGGGCTGCGGGCGATCGCACAGTTCACGGAGGTGTCGACGTTCGCCGCGAACCTCGCGCTGGTCCTCGGACTCGGACTGGGCATCGACTACAGCCTGTTCGTCGTCACCCGCTACCGCGAGGAGCGGGCGGCCGGACACGAACAGCCGCACGCGGTCGTCCGGGCGACGGCGGGGGCCGGGCGCACGGTCGTCTTCAGCGGCATCACGGTCGCCGTGTCGCTGTGCGCGCTGTTGGTGTTCCCGTTCTTCTTCCTGAGCTCCTTCGCGTACGCCGGAGTTCTCGTCGTCCTGGCCGCCGTCACGGGGGCGGTGCTGTTCCTGCCCGCCGCGCTGGCCCGCTGGGGGCACCGGGTGGAGCGGTCCGCGGCCCCGGCGTCCGGTTTCTGGCATCGCACCGCGCTGCGTGCCATGCGCCGCCCGCTGCTCGCCGGCGCCGGGGTCCTCGCCGTGCTGCTGCTGGCCGCGTCCCCGGTGCTCGGCCTGCGTTTCGGCCTGCCGGACGAGCGCACGCTGCCCGAGGGCACGTCCTCGCGCACCGTTTCGGCGATCGTGCACCGGGAGTTCGCGGCCGAGCCGACCGACACCGTCCAGGTGGTGCTGACCGAGAGGGCCGGCACGCGCGGCTACGCCGCCCAACTCTCGCGTGTGCCCGGCGTGTTCCAGGTCGACGCGCCCGAGGGCACCTACCGGGACGGCGTGCGTACCGGCGCCCCCGGCCAGGACCGGCTCACCGCGCCCGACGGCAGGGTGCGGCTGGGCGTCGTACCGACGCAGGAGGCGATGTCCGGGGATGTGCCGGGGTTCGTCGAGCGGCTGCGGGACACGCCGTCGCCGGTGCCCGCGCTGGTGGGCGGGTACCCGGCGGAGACCACCGACTTCCGGGCGACGCTGCTGGAGCGGCTGCCGTTCGCGGTCGGGCTCGTGCTGGTGGCGACGTACGTGATCCTCTTCCTGATGACGGGCAGCGTGCTGCTGCCGGCCAAGGCGACCGTGCTGAATCTGCTGAGCCTGTCGGTGATGTTCGGCTGCCTGGTGTGGGTCTTCCAGGACGGGCATCTGTCCGGGCCGCTCGGCTTCACCCCGACCGGCACGATCGAGCCGAGCATCCCGGTGCTCATGTTCTGCGTGGCGTACGGCCTGTCGATGGACTACGAGGTGTTCCTGCTGGCCCGGATCAAGGAGGAGCACGACCGCACCCGGGACACCGGGCGCGCGGTCGCCGAGGGCATCCGGCGCAGCGCCCCGCTGATCACGGCCGCGGCCGGGATCCTGGCGCTGTCCTTCCTGTCGTATGCCACCTCGGGGGTCGTCCTCCTCAAGGAGCTGGGCATCGGCACGGCCCTGACGATCCTCGTGGACGCCACCCTGATCCGGGTCGTGCTGCTGCCGGTGGCGATGCGGCTCGCGGGGCGGGCCAACTGGTGGGCGCCGCGGTGGCTGGCCCGGATGAGGGTGCGGGAGGTACTTCGTGGGGAGTACGTGTGATCACCTCGCCCGGCTGACGCGGCGCGCGGCGGGCGCGGTCTAGCGTGGCGGCATGGAAGCACAGCCCGTCCGACGGCTCCCGTGGGCCCGCGACCACGGCGAGGAGGGCGAGCGCCCCCGGTGGCCGTGGCGCTCGACCGTGCTGATCACCGCGTTCGTGCTGGTCGGCTCCCAGTTCGCGGCCGAGCAGCAGGAGGGCGAGCGGGCGGCGCTGGACGTCTTCGCGCGAGTCTTGCTGGTGCTGGCCTGCGGGCAGCTGCTGTGGCGGCTGCGGCGTCCGGTGCCGGTGGTGTTCGGTACGGCGGCCACGGCGGCCGTGTACCTGGGCGCCGGGTATCCCTACGGGCCGGTGTTCCTGACCGTCGCCGTGGCCTGCTTCGGCGCGGTCGTCGCAGGTCATCGGCGGGCCGCCTGGACGGCCGTGGGCATGCTGTGGGCCGCGCACATGCTGGTGGCGCACCGGCTGTACCGGTGGCTGCCGCCGTCGGGGGACTCGGCCGCGTCCTGGGGGCAGGAGGCGGTGATCGCCGCCTGGGTGGCCGCGATCGTGGCGCTGGCGGAGCTGGCCCGGGTACGGCGCGAGCAGTGGGCCCGCGACCGGGCCGAGCGCGCCCAGGCGGCCCGCCGCCGCGCCGACGAGGAACGGCTGCGCATCGCCCAGGAGCTGCACGACGTCCTCGCGCACAGCATCTCCGTGATCAATGTGCAGGCCGGTGTGGGGCTGGCCCTGCTGGACAGCGACCCCGAGCAGGCGCGGGCCGCGCTCACCACCATCAAGTCCGCCAGCAAGGAAGCGCTCGGCGAGGTCCGCCAGGTCCTCGACACCCTGCGCGCCCCCGGTGACGCGCCGCGCGCTCCCGCACCCGGTCTGGACCGGCTGCCGGAGCTGGTGGAGCAGGCGGCGAGCGCGGGCCTCACCGTCGAGGTCGAGGGCGAGGTCCCGCGTCTGCCGCCGGGCGCGGACCTCGCGGCGTTCCGCATCGTGCAGGAGGCCCTCACCAATGTCGTACGGCACTCGGGGTCCCGCCGCGCGCGGGTGACGCTCGATCACGGTGACCGTACGGCGCTGCGGCTGTGCGTCGACGACGACGGACCGGCGACGGGCGCCGACGCGGGCGGCAGCGGCAACGGGCTGGCCGGCATGCGGGAGCGGGCGGCCGCGCTGGGTGGCACGATCGAGGCGGGGCCCCGGCCCGACGGCGGCTTCCGGGTGCTCGCCGTGCTGCCGTTGAGGGGTGAGGAGGGCGGCGGGTGAAGCATGTGCCGCTGTGGAGGCGTGAAGCGTGTGCCGCCGTCGAGGAGTGAGGAGGCCGGCCGGTGATCCGTGTACTGCTCGCCGACGACCAGTCGCTGGTGCGGGCCGGTTTCCGCGCGCTGCTGGACGCGCAGCCGGACATCGAGGTGGCCGGTGAGGCCGCCGACGGTGAGGAAGCGCTGCGCGCGGTGCGCGAACTGCGGCCGGACGTCGTCCTGATGGACATCCGCATGCCCGCCCTCGACGGCCTGGCCGCCACCCGGGGCATCACCGGGGACGCGGACCTGAAGGACGTGAAGGTGGTCATGCTGACCACGTTCGAGCTGGACGAGTACGTCTTCGAGGCGATCCGCTCGGGCGCGTCGGGGTTCCTGGTGAAGGACACCGAGCCGGACGAACTGCTGCGCGCGGTGAGGGCGGTGGTGGCGGGTGACGCCCTGCTCTCACCGGGTGTGACCCGTCGGCTGATCGCCGAGTTCGCGGCCCGGTCCAAGGAGCCCGCCGCGGCGGGGGAGCTGGCCCGGCTCACCGAACGGGAGCGGGAGGTGATGGCCCTGGTCGGCATCGGCCTCACCAACGACGAGATCGCCCGCCGGCTCGTCGTCAGCCCGCTCACCGCGAAGACCCACGTCAGCCGCACGATGGTGAAGCTCGGCGTCCGCGACCGGGCCCAACTCGTCGTCCTGGCCTACGAGTGCGGGCTGGTGCGGCCGGGCTGGCTGGGCTGAGCCGGCCGCCGGAAACGTACGAGGACCGTGATCACGCGGGCGGCGAACAGGACGGCCGCGAGCACCGTGCCCGCGCGCAGGAGCAGGGTCTCCGGCGTGGCCGGCAGGTCGAAGAGCAGCGCCGGTCCGGCGATCGCCCCGAAGACGACCGCGGCCGCGAAGGCCGCGCTGAACAGCGCGTATCCGATCTCGACGGTGATGGCGTCGCGTTGGGCCTGGGTGCGCCGTGCACCGTTTTCGTGTCGGTCGATGCGGTTTCCCCCGTGCATGGTCATGACCGGAGTGAAACAGGCGAGTGCCCGGCGGGGCAAACGGCCCCGCCGGGCACTCGGGGGAGGCGGTGCCCCCGTTCAGTCGCGGACCGCAACGCGCTCCGCGTCCGCCTCCTTCACGGTGGACCTGGCGACGACGACCGAGTGCGCCTGCGGCCGGCGTCGGGTGAACAGACCCGGGAGGGTGATCAGCAGGCCGAGCGCGGCGATCGCGGCGACCACGATCAGGCCGGGCCGGTAGCTGTCGAGGACGGCCTGGGCCGTGGCCTCCTCGGGGGCGCCCGCCGTGACCACCGCCGTCACGACGGCCAGGAAGATCGCGCCGCCCACCTGCACGGAGGTGTTGAGCAGTCCGGAGACCATGCCCTGCTCGTGGTCCTCGACGCCGTTGGTGGCCTGGATGTTGAGCGACGGGAAGACCAGCGCGCAGGCCGCGCCGATCAGCAGCATGCTCGGCAGGATCGCGACGGCGTACACCGGGTCGAGGTCGACGCCGAGGAACAGCGTGTATCCGACGACCATCAGGGCGAAGCCGACCGCGATCAGCCGTTGGGTGCCGAACCGGTCGACGAACGAGCCGACCTTCGTCGAGGAGATCGCGACCAGGGCACCCGCGGGCAGGAAGGCGAGCGCGGTGTGCAGGGCGGACCAGCCGAGCAGCGACTGCATGTACAGGGTGACCAGGAACTGGAAGCCGACGTACGAGCCGAAGAAGGTCATGGCGCCGAGCTGGGCGCGGATCTGGTTGCCTGAGCGCAGTACGCCCAGCCGGATCAGCGGGCCCGCCGAGCGCCGCTCGACGAGGACGAAGGCGGTCAGCAGGACGGCGACGGCCAGGAAGGACAGCAGGGTGCGGGCCGAGGCCCAGCCGCTCTCGGGGGCCTGGACGACGGTGAAGACCAGCAGCAGCATCGAGGCGGTGCCGAGGACGGCGCCGGGGACGTCGTAGCCGTTGTGGTCCTTCTCGCGGGTGGTGCGCGGCAGCAGCTTCAGGCCGGCGGCCAGGGCGATCAGGGCGATGGGCGCGGGCAGCAGCATGGTCAGCCGCCAACTGGCCTCGGTGAGCAGGCCGGAGAGCACCAGGCCCATGGAGAAGCCGGTGGCGGCGCAGGTGGTGTAGATGGACAGGGCACGGTTGCGCAGCGGGCCCTCGGGGAACGTGGTGGTGATGATCGACAGGCCGGCCGGGGCGGTGAAGGCCGCGCTGAGGCCCTTGATGAAGCGGCTGGCGATCAGCAGGGGGCCGGAGTCGACGAGCCCGCCGAGCAGCGAGGCGAGCGCGAAGACGCCGAGGGCGACCAGGAACACCTGGCGCCGGCCGAGCAGATCGGCCGTGCGTCCGCCGAGGAGCAGCAGGCCGCCGTAGCCGAGGATGTACCCGCTGACGATCCACTGCAGCGTCGAGGTGGACAGGCCCAGGTCCGAGCCGATGGACGGAAGGGCGACGCCGACCATGGAGACGTCCAGGGCGTCGAGGAACATCGCGGCGCAGAGCACCAGCAGGGTGCCCCACAGCCGGGGAGTCCAGCGAGCCGCCGACGCGGCCGCCGTAGTGGTGAGCGGAGAGGTCATGGCGACGACACTACATGCATATGCATGAGATGCAAGCGCATTTTATTCTCGTGCAATAAATGCGCGGCTCTGCTACGGTGCGGCCATGTCGGCGAAGAATGCCCAGCAGGCGCTCGTGGACCAGTGGCGCGACCTCCTCGCGCTGCACGCCCGCACCCAGTGCGAACTCGACCGGGCGCTCGGGCAGCACGGTCTGTGCGCGAGTGACTTCGAGGTCCTGGACGTGCTGGCGGAGGGCGGCTCCTACCGGGTCCAGGAGATCTCCGAGCGTGTGCACCTCAGTCAGAGCGCACTGTCCCGCCTGATCGCCCGGCTGGAGAAGGACGGCCTCGTCGAGCGCGGCATGTGCCCCGAGGACCGCCGTGGTGTGCGTGTGGCGCTCACCGGGAAGGGGCGCGCGCTGCACGGGGCGGTCCTGCCCGAGCAGCGCGCTGTGCTGACGAGGATGCTGACGGAGCCGGCCGGGCCGGCCGAGCCGCCCGGGCCGGAGGGCTGTTAGCCGATCGGGCTGTCAGCCGATCGGCGACAGCTCGCGCCACAGCTCGGCGAGCGCCGCGTCACCGGTGATCCGTGGGACGGGCACCCGGTTCCACAGGGCGAGATACAACTCCCGTGCGGGCCCGGACAGTTCGGCGTCCGCCGGGCCGTCCTCGTCGACCGTGGTCACCGGCGGCGCCGCCGCCGACAGCCGTACGCTCCACACCCCGTCCGGTTCCGTCGCGCGCACCCGCAGCAGCCGCGGCTCGTCCGTGCGCACCCGGCTCTTGGGGCGCGCGTGGAAGCCGCGCAGCAGCTCGTCGATGCCGTCGGCCGCGAATTCGTCGTCCACCGGTGTCGGTTGTACGCCGAGGGCGGTCTGCGCGTCGTAGCGGTGCACGGTCGTCTCATGGGCCTGGCGGCGGGTCCAGAACGCCAGCGGCGAGGGGTTGGGCGCCGGGTGGAAGGTCCAGCACCGCACATCGGCCGGAGCCTCGGCCAGGGTGTCCACGAGCCGGCGGTGGCTGTCGCGGTACCAGGCGACCAGCTCGGCACCGTCGAGGCCGGGCTCCTCGCCGAGGGGGCGCGGCTCGGTGATCCCCTCCCGTACGAACGCGGCCGCCCACACATGCACGGCCCCCGTGTGCCGCAGCAGGTCGCGCACTTGCCAGCCGGGGCAGGTGGGCACCTTGGCGTCCACACCGGCCTCCGCCGCGGCGTCCGCGAGCAGCCGGCCTTCGGTGTCCAGGGTGGCGAGGTGTCGTGCGATCTCCATGGGCAGGAGTCTGCCGGATGGAGGGCGCTCCAGCGCAAGGCGTTTTCCGCACCGGTTCGCCGGCGGTTGCCGCGGTCCGCACCGTGGCCCAGAGTCGAAGGAGAAGGACGGGGAAGGACGGGGAAGGACGGAGAAGGACGAGGCAGCCGCCTGCACCGGTGGAGGTGGAGACCATGTCCGGACGAGTCGGATGAGGCGGAGGACCTATGCGGACTCCTCGATGCCTGACGGCCGCGCTGACCGCGGCCCTGCTGTGGACCGTCACCGGCTGCGGCGCCGCGTCCACGGCGGAGGCGGCGCCCGGCCCCACCCCCGGACAGCGCTACACGACCAGGGCCTTCGCCGTACCGTTCACCGTCGAGGTCCCCGCGTCCCTCGGCAGCCGTCCCACGAAGGACACCCGCACGTTCCTGACCTGGCTGAAGTCCGACGGCGACAGGGTCAGGTTCCTGCTTCCCGCAGCGGTCTACCGGCCGGGCCGCACCACCCCCGAGAAGCCGCCCGCGAGCTACGAGAAGTACCTGGCGTTCCTGCGGGGCCACACCGACTACCACGCCCAGTGGCGGGACAGGCGCGAGACGACCGTCGACGGCCACCCCGCCACCCTGATGACCGGCACCACCGACTGGTCCCTCGACGGCACCCTCGGCTGTCCCACCCGCACCGGTGACGCGGGCGACGACTGCTACGGCCTCCAGCCCGAGTTCTCCCTGCGCCTGGCCGTCGTCGACCTCGACGACAGGTATCTGGTGGCGTGGACGAGCGTGAACGTGGAGAAGGAGCCGGACACGGCACCGGACTTCACCCGGTTCGAGACGATGCTGCGCAGCCTCAGGTTCGCCCCGGGCTCCTGACGGGGGCGCCGTCCGGCGCGTGGTCAGCCGGCCGAGGCATACCTCGGCGGGGCCCGGTCAACGGCCCGGTTCAGCCGAGCGCGCGGTCGAGGTTGAAGGCCGCGCTGATCAGGGCGAGGTGGGTGAACGCCTGCGGGAAGTTGCCCTGTTGCTCCCCGGTGCTGCTGATCTCCTCGGCGTAGAGGCCGAGATGGTTGGCGTAGGTGAGCATCTTCTCGAAGGCGAGACGGGCCTCGTCCAGCCGGCCGGCGTGCACGAGCGCCTCGACGTACCAGAAGGAGCAGATGGAGAACGTGCCCTCGTCGCCGCGCAGCCCGTCGGGGCTGGCCTGCGGGTCGTAGCGGTAGACCAGTGAGTCGGACACCAGGTCCTGGGTGAGGGCGTCCAGCGTGGACAGCCACTTGGGGTCGGTGGGCGCGATGAACTTGGCGAGCGGCATCATCAGCACGGCCGCGTCCAGCACCTCGCCGTCCTCGTGCTGCATGAACGCCTGGCGGGACGCGGACCAGCCCCGGCTCATGATCCGCCGGTAGATGGTGTCGCGGACCTCCCGCCAGTGGCTCAGGTCGGCGGGCAGCCCGCGCCGGTGGGCCATCCGGATGGCCCGCTCGATCGCCACCCAGCACATCAGGCGCGAGTAGAGGAAGTTCTTGCGCCCGCCCCTCGTCTCCCAGATGCCCTCGTCCGGCTGGTCCCAGTGCGCGCACACCCAGTCGACGAGCGCGCACACGTCGTCCCACTGATCGCTGGAGACGGGCTTGGCCCACTTGTCGTAGAGGTAGACGGAGTCGATGAGCGCGCCGTAGATGTCGAGCTGGAGCTGGTCCGCGGCCGCGTTGCCGACCCGGACGGGCGCGGAGCCGCGATGGCCGTCCAGATGGGGGAGTTCACGCTCCGTCAGATCGGTGCGGCCGTCGATGCCGTACATGATCTGCAGCGGTCCGGAGGCACGGCCGTCACCCGGGGTGATGTGCCGGGTCACGAACTCCATGAACGCCTCGGCCTCGCTGCTGAACCCCAGTCGCAGCAGGGCGTAGACACAGAACGCGGCGTCGCGCACCCACACGTAGCGGTAGTCCCAGTTGCGTTCACCGCCGAGCTGTTCGGGCAGGCTCGTGGTGGCCGCGGCGACGATCGCGCCGGTGGGGGCGTAGGTGAGCAGCTTCAGGGTGAGGGCGGAGCGGTGCACCATCTCGCGCCAGCGGCCCCGGTAGCGGGACTGGGCGAGCCAGCGGCGCCAGTACGCCACCGTCGAGGTGAACTGGCGTTCCGCCTCGGTGCGGGCGCAGCCGCGCGGCTGGACGTCGCCGCCGACCTGGTCGAGCGCGAACACCGCGGACTCGCCCTCGGAGAGCTTGAAGTCGGCCCGCGCGTCCGGGCCTCGGAGTTCCAGCGGGACGGTCGCGGTCAGCGCGAGGGAGAGGTTCTCGGACGCGAACACCGCCATGTCGCCGACCATGCGCA
Organism: Streptomyces sp. NPDC053367; assembly: GCF_044545925.1. NCBI lineage: Bacteria > Bacillati > Actinomycetota > Actinomycetes > Kitasatosporales > Streptomycetaceae > Streptomyces > Streptomyces sp. NPDC053367. Next base: position 293,668 of record NZ_JBITYN010000004.1, read on the forward strand.
GGGTGTGCGGCTGGGCGCCGTAGTCGAAGCGGGGCGCCACCCGCACCCGGAACGGCAGCGACCCGCGCACGCACACCACCCGGCGGATGAGCCGGTGCCGGTCGGCCTCGACCGAGCCGCCGCCGACCGGCATGAAGTCCTGCACCTCGCCGACGCCGTCCTCGGCGTAGAAGCGGGTGATCAGGACGTTGGTGTCGGGGAAGTAGAACTGCTTGGTGCGGGCCGGGCCGATCGCCGCGAGTTCGAAGCAGCCGCCGCGCTCGGCGTCCAGGATCGCGGCGAAGACGCTGGGCGCGTCGAAGGCGGGGCAGCAGTACCAGTCGATCGTGCCGTTCGTGCCGACCAGGGCCACCGTGCGCAGGTCGCCGATCAGGCCGTGGTCGGAGATCGGCAGGTACGGGTCCCCGCCGGCCGCCTCGAACGTCGGTGTCCCGGCCATCGCAGCCTCCCTCACGGGCTCGCAGCACAGCGCGGCTACCAGCTTAGACAGGAAACCCGGAGGTCACACGGCGCGGACGGTGATCCCCGCCTCCTCGAAGCGGCGGACCGTGTCCTGCTCCACCGCCGAGTCGGTGACCAGGGTGTCCACGGCCTCGGCCGCGCAGATCCGGGCGAAGGCGCGGCGGCCCAGCTTGCTGGAGTCGGCGGCGACGACCACCCGCTCGGCGCGCTCGCACAGCAGCCGGTTGATGGCCGCCTCGGCCTCGTCGTGCGCGGCGGCCCCGTGCGTGACGTCGAAGGCGACGACCCCGAGCACCGCCACATCGAGGGTGATCTGGCCGAGCACCCCGTCCGCGAGCGGCCCGATCAGCTCGTACGACTGGGCGCGGGCCACCCCGCCCGTCACCACGATCTTGAACTGGGGCCGCACGGCCAGTTCGTTGGCGATGTTCAGGGCGTTGGTCACGACGGTCAGCGCGGGGGAGCCCGAGCCGAGGTCCGCCCGCACCGCCAGCGCGCGCGCCACCTCGGTCGTGGTGGTGCCGCCGGTCAGGCCGACCGCCTCGCCGGGCGCGATCAGATCCGCCACCGCCCGCGCGATCCGCTGCTTCTCGGAGGCCCGGCGGGCCGTCTTGTAGCGCAGCGGCAGCTCGTACGACACCCCGTGCACGACCGCGCCGCCCCGGGTGCGCACGAGCATCTGCTGCTCGGCGAGCTGGTCGAAGTCGCGCCGGATCGTCGCGGCCGACACCCGCAGCTCGGCCGCCGCCTCCTCGACGTCCAGCCGGCCCCGCTCGACGAGCAGCTCCAGCAGCGTCTTCCAGCGGGCGTCCCGCGACATCCGCACCTCCAGCGGTTCCTTGCGTCTTCCTTGCGTCCCTCGGGTTCCCGGCGACCCTAGCGCACCCGCCGCCAGCAGGAACGACGGCGAAATGCTTGAAGATGCTCGAAAGCTCGCGCTATCTTGCACGAACAATCACCACTCGGGAGGGGTACGGCATGACCCATGTCGAGGACGAGCTCAGCAGCCAGCCGGAGTGCTGGACGCGGGCCGCGCAACAGGCACCGGAGCACCGCGCGGCACTGCCGGCGGCGGGGGAGCGGGTCGCGATCGTCGGCTGCGGCACCTCGTACTTCATGGCGCAGGCCGCCGCCGCCCTCCGCGAGGGCGCGGGACAGGGCGAGACGGACGCCTTCGCCGCCTCGGAGTTCCCGCACGGCCGCTCCTACGACCGGGTCGTCGCGCTCACCCGGTCCGGCACCACCACCGAAGTTCTGGAGCTCCTGCGCGAGTTGAAGGGACGTGTACGCACCGGCGCGGTCACCGCCGACCCCCGCACCCCGGTCATGGACGCCGCGGACGACCTGGTCGTCCTCGACTACGCCGACGAACGCTCCGTCGTCCAGACCCGGTTCGCCACCACCGCGCTCACCCTGCTGCGCGCCCACCTGGGCCTGCACAATGAGGCCGTCGTCGCCGACGTCCGCACCGCCCTCGCCGAGCCGCTGCCCGAAGGCCTGGTCGACCGCGCCCAGTTCACCTTCCTCGGCCGGGGCTGGACCGTGGGCCTCGCCAACGAGGCCGCGCTGAAGATGCGCGAGGCGTCGCTGTCCTGGGCCGAGGCATACCCGGCCATGGAGTACCGGCACGGGCCGATCAGCGTCACCGGGCCCACCACCGCCACCTGGATGTTCGGCCAGGCGCCCGAGGGGCTCGCCGAGCAGGTGCGGGCGACCGGCGGGCGCTGGCTGGCCGGGCGCCTCGACCCGCTCGCCGAACTCGTCCGCGCCCAGCGCCTCGCCGTCGCGGTCGCCGCGGCCCACGGCCTGGACCCGGACAACCCGCGCCATCTGACGCGCTCGGTGATCCTCACGCCCTGAACATCCGACACCCTTCGTCTCCGGGGAGCCCGCGTGTCCCTCAGCACCACCGGTGAGCTCGTCGCCCGCGCCGCCGCGGCCCGCCGTGCCGTCGCCGCCTTCAACGTCGTCACCCTGGAGCACATCGAGGCCGTCATCGCCGGCGCCGAGAACGCCGGTGCGCCCGTCGTGCTCCAGGTCAGCGAGAACGCCGTCAAGTTCCGCTACGGGCGCCTGCTGCCGCTGGCCCGCGCCGCCGTCGCCGCGGCCGAACGGGCCGGCGTGCCCGTGGCCCTGCACCTGGACCACGTGCAGAGCGACGCACTGCTGCGGCAGGCGCCCGAGGCCGGGTTCAGCTCGGTGATGTACGACGCCTCACGGCTGCCCTACGCCGAGAACCTCGCCGCCACCCGTGCCGCCGCCGACTGGGCGCACGCTCAAGGCCTGTGGATCGAGGCCGAGCTGGGCGAGGTCGGCGGCAAGGCGGGGCGTCCAGCGCTGGACGCGCACGCGCCGGGCGCCCGGACCGACCCCACTGAGGCCCGGGCGTTCGTCGCGGACTCCGGCGTGGACGCCCTCGCCGTCGCCGTCGGCAGTGTGCACGCCATGACCACGCGCACCGCCGCCCTCGACCACGAACTGCTCAAACGCCTCGCGACCGCGCTGGACGTGCCGCTCGTGCTGCACGGCTCCTCGGGCGTCCCCGACGACGAACTCACCGCCGCGGTCACCGGCGGCATCACCAAGGTCAACATCGGCACCGCCCTCAACGTCGCCATGACCGGCGCCATCAGGGAGCACCTCGCCGCCCACCCCGAGGCGGTGGACTCCCGCACCTACCTCAGCGTCGGCCGCGAGGCGATGGCGCACACCGTCACCGGCCTGGTGCGGCTGCTCGGCTCCACCGCTACCGCCTGACCGCCTTCAGCACCACGAACTTCGGGTCGCTCGCGACGAGTTCGCTGTTGCCGAAGACCTTGCGCAGCTTCACGTGGTACCCGAGGTGCCGGTTGCCGATCACCCACAGCTCACCGCCCGGCCGCAGCACCCGCCGCGCCCCGGTGAACATCCGCCACGCCGTGGAGTCGGTGGTCGCCTGGTGGGAGTGGAAGGGCGGGTTGTTCAGCACGAGGTCGACGCTGCCCTCCGCCACGCCCGCCAGCCCGTCCCCGACCCGGAACTCGGCGTGCCCCGGCACGCCGTTGGCGCGGTACGTCGCCTCCGCCGAGGCCACCGCCTGGAACGACTCGTCGGTGAACAGCACTTCGGCCTCCGGGTTGGCCAGCGCCACCGCCGTCCCCACGACGCCGTTGCCGCAGCCCAGGTCCACCACCCGGCGGGCGCCGCGCGTCCCGGGCAGGTGCCCGAGGAAGAACCGGGTGCCGATGTCGAGGCGGTCGGCGCAGAACACCCCCGCGTGGTTGACGACCGTACGGCCCGACACGGGACCGACCCCGCCGGGCAGGTCGTAGCGGTACGGCCACGGGTTGGCGGGCCGCTCCAGCGACAGGTCGGGTGTGCAGAAGATCAGCCGCGCCTTCCTCTCGGCGAGCGAGGTGCGGGTCGGGCCGATGATCCGCTCGAACAGCTGGAGCGTGGAGGTGTGGATCTCCTTGACCATGCCGGTGCCGACGACGACCGTGCCCTCGTGCAGCGCGGGTGCCAGCCGCTGGAGCTGGTCCTCCAGCAGGGCGAGGCTCTTGGGCACCCGCACCAGCAGCACGTCGATCTTCCGCGGCGGCGTGTCCTGGGTGGTCAGCAACTGCACGGCACCCGGCTCCACACCGGCCCGGGCGAGGTTGGCCCGGCTCGCCTCCTGGCCCAGATAGGAGTCGGTGATCTGCACCGGCCGGTGCGCCGCCAGAGCCGTCACCAGCGCGCCCCACCGGTCGCCGAGCACCACGACCGTGCCGGACAGGTCGACGCCCGTGCCGGCGAGATGCCGCAGCAGGTACTCGTCGGAGGCGTCCCAGGCGCGCAGCCTGTCGCGCGGGTCCTCGGGGAAGCGGGCCAGCCGAAGCTCGCCCCACGGAGTCGTCATACGGTCGTTCATCGTGCGTCCAGGCTAGCCGAGCCGCAGCTCAGCGCGGGTGGGGGAGGATGGGCGCATGGAAGCCGAGCTGTTCCCCCGCGCGCGCACCGAGCTCGCGCCGGGCGCGGTGCACGTGCCGGACTGGCTCGACGAGGCCCGCCAGCGCGAGCTGCTGGCCGCCTGCCGGGCGTGGGCGCGGCCTCCGGCCGGGCTGCGCACGGTCCGCACCCCCGGCGGCGGCACCATGACCGCCCGCCAGGTCTGCCTGGGCTGGCACTGGTACCCGTACGCCTACGCCCGCACGGCCGTCGACGGCGACGGCACCCCGGTCAAGCCCTTCCCGGCCTGGCTCGGCGAACTGGGCCGACGGGCGGTGACCGACGCCCTGGGCTCACCCCTGGCGGACGAGGCCCTCGCACCACCGGCGGCGGGCGAGCCCCTGGGCTCACCGGCGGTCGGCGAGCCCCTGGGCTCACCGGCGGGGAAGGCTTCGGCCTCACGGGCGGCGGGCGAGACCCCCGGCGGGCAGGCACCCCCGTACGACATCGCGCTGATCAACTTCTACGACGGCGACGCCCGCATGGGCATGCACCGCGACGCCGACGAGCGCTCGGACGCGCCGGTGGTGTCGCTGAGCCTCGGCGACACCTGCGTCTTCCGCTTCGGCAACACCGAGACGCGCAACCGGCCGTGGACCGAGGTCGAGCTGCGCAGCGGGGACCTGTTCGTGTTCGGCGGGCCGTCGCGTCTCGCGTACCACGGGGTGCCGAAGGTGCTGCCAGGCACCGCGCCCGCCTGGCTGGGGCTGACCGGACGGCTGAACATCACCCTGCGGGTCAGCGGCTTCCCGGTGGCCGGGCCCTGACGCGGATCATGGGAGACTCGCCCTCATGAGCGGCAAGGCGGACCCCCGGCCGGCGGGGGAAGGGACCACGTCGAGGACGCGGTTGGACCGGGGGCGCGGTGCGCTCGGGCCCGCGTTGGAGCTCGTGCACACCGGACGGGCCCCCACCCGCGCCGTGCTGACCGCGGAACTCGGCGTCACCCGCGCCACGGCCGGCGCGGTCGCGGCCGAACTGGAGGCGCTCGGCCTGATCCGGGTCGACGCCCGGCCCGGTGCGGGCGCGGGATCGCAGGGGCGGCCCTCGCACCGGCTGGAGGTAGCCGGGAACGGCCCCGTGGCGCTGGCCGCGCAGGTGCACTCCGACGGGTTCCGGGCGGCACTGGTCGGCCTCGGCGGCCGGATCGTGGCGACCGCGCCGGGCTGCGAGGTCGTCGACGCCGACCCGGCGAAGGTGCTCGGCTCGGTCGTGGAGGCGGGCGCCCGGCTGCTGCGGGAGACCGGGCTGCGCTGTGTGGGCGCCGGGCTCGCGGTGCCGTCCGCGATGGCCGAGCCGGAGGGCCTTGCTCTCAACCCGCTGCACCTGGCGTGGCCGGCGGGCGCTCCGGTGCGGGAGATCTTCGCCGAGTGCGTGCGCGCGGCCGGTATCGAGGAGCCCGCCTTCGCCGCCAACGACGTCAACCTCGCCGCGCTGGCCGAGCACCGGCACGGCGCCGGACGCGGCGCCCGTGACCTGCTGTGCGTGGCCACCGGGCACCGCGGCGTCGGCGGCGCCCTCGTCCTCGACGGCCGGCTGCACACCGGCAGCGGCGGCCTCGCCCTGGAGGTCGGCCACCTCACCGTCAACCCCGAGGGCCGCCCCTGCCACTGCGGCAGCCGCGGCTGCCTGGACGTCGAGGCCGACCCGCTGGCCCTCCTCACCACCGCCGGACGCACCCCGGGACCCGAGGTGTCCCTGCTCCAGCAGGCCAACGACCTGCTCCGTCGGGAGTACGCCGACCCGGTCGTGCGGATGGCCGCCGAGGCGCTCATCGACCGGCTCGGCCTGGGCCTCGCCGGGCTGGTGAACATCCTCAACCCGGACCGCATCATCCTCGGCGGCCTGCACCGCACACTGCTGGAGGCCGACCCGGACCGGTTGCGGGCCGTCGTCGCCGACCGCAGCCTGTGGGGCCGCAGCGGCGGCGTCCCCATCCTGGCCTGCTCCCTGGACCACAACAGCCTGGTCGGCGCGGCCGAACTGGCCTGGCAGCCGGTCCTGGACGACCCGCTGGGGGCACTGGCCAGGACCTGACCGGACGCCGCGCTACAGCGCCGACCCGCCGTCGATCACCAGGTCGGTCCCCACCACGGCGTCCGCCGCGTCGGACGCCAGGTACAGCACCGCCTCGGCCACCTCCCGCGTCGCCGCGACCCGGCCCAGCGGCGACTCGTCCTTCATGCGTACGGCGCGCTCGGCCTCGCTCTCCCCGGGGCGCAGGGACATGGACGTGTCGGTGGCGCCGGGGCTGACGGTGTTGATGCGCACCCCGTCGGCGATGTACTCCAGGGCCGCGCCCCGGGTCAGCGAGGTCACGGCCGCCTTGCTCGCCGAGTACGCCGTCGTGCCCGGCACCTGCTTGTGCCGGCCCAGGTTGGAGGAGACGTTGACGATCGCGCCGCCGCGCGGCTGGGTCCGCATCTGCGCCACCTCGGCCCTCAGCGCGAGGAACACCCCGGTGACGTTGGTGTCGAACAGGTCCCGCCAGTCCTCCTCCGCCATGCCGGCGAGCGGCCCGCCACGGAAGACGCCGGCGTTGTTCACGGCCACGTCCAGCGACCCGAACCGCTCGGCCACGCCCCGCACGAGCGCCTCCACGTCGGCGGCCCGCGACACGTCGGCGACCCGGGCGACGGCCGTACCGCCCGCCTTCCCGGCGAGGGCGACGGTCTCCTTGAGCGCGGCGATGCCGCGCCCGGCCGCCACCACCCGGGCCCCCTCGGCGGCGAACGCGAGGGCGACGGCCCGCCCGATGCCGGAGCCGGCGCCGGTGACGAGGACGGTCCTGCCGCTGAAACGGTGAACTGACATGGGAGCAACTTCCTTTGTCGTCTGGATGGAGCCGAGTGATGCGCGGCGGATGCGCCGCGCGTGCCGGGTGCGGTCCGCGTGGAGTGGGCAGTCGCGGTCACGTCCCCCTTACTTGACCGATCGGTTCAGAATCCGGGCGTGCGAAACCCATGGCGCAACCCGTGACGGGGCCCATGGCGCAACCCGTGACGGAGCCCACGACCCCATCGCGGCGGCCCCGCAGTTTCAGTCCAGCAGCCGCAACGCCTGTTCCGCCGCGTCCCGTACGCGCGCCGGGTCCGTGGAGGCCTTGCCCACCACCCGCAGCCCCTGCATCAGCACCAGCAGCATCCGGGCCAGGGCCGCGGGGTCGCGGTCCGCGGGGAGTTCGCCCTGTTCCTGCGCGCGCACGAGCGCCGAGTGCAGCAGGGTCTCCAGATGCTCCCAGCTGAGCTCCACGCGGCGGGCCATCGCGCTGTCGTGCGGCGCGAGTTCGGCGGCGGTGTTGGTCACGAAACAGCCGGACTCGCGGCGTTCGTCGTCCGCGGCCTCCGCCGCGAACCGGCGCACCACCGTGCGGACCGCCGGCAGGGCGGGCCCCGGCCGCGACAGCTCGCGCAGCAGGTCGGGGTCGGACTGCTCGCCGTACCGGTCCAGCGCCTTCAGGTAGAGGTCGCGCTTGTTGCCGAACGTGGCGTACAGGCTGGCCCGGCCGATGCCGAGGTGCTCGACGAGGTCGGCCATGGAGGTTGCTTCGTAGCCGCGCCGCCAGAACAGCTCCAGCGCGGACTGCAGTACGGCGTCGGGGTCGAACTCCTTGGCTCGGGCCATGAGTTGAACCCTAGGCAATTCAAGAACGGTCGGTCAAGTATGACCTATGGAAGCGGAGCGTGATCTTCCCCTTGTTGGTGTGACATGCACAGGTCTAAGCTCAGCCGATCTTCAGCCAGGATGACTTGAAAGGACCCTCTGTGCCTCACTCCGCGCCGGCCGGCCCGGCCCCCGACGGGCGAAGATCCCGCCGGAAGCAACGAGCGCTGACCGCGGCGCTGCTGGCCGCACTCGTGTGCGCCCCGCTGCCCCTGCTCACCGACCCCGCGCACGCCGAGGACACCGACGCGGCCGCCGAGGCCCCCGCGGTGCCCCAGGTGCCCGGGCCCGCGCGGACCGAGATCGTCTCCGCGCGCACCGAGTCGACCACCACCTGGGCCAACGCCGACGGCACCACCACCGTCGAGTCGTACACCGGTCCGATCCGTGTGAAGCAGCCCGGCGGCGGCTGGAAGCCGGTCGACACCACCCTCGTCGCCGAGGACGGCGTGGTGCGGCCGAGGACCGCGGCCGCCGACATCACCTTCTCCGGCGGGGGTTCGGGCACACCGCTCGCCGAGGTGTCCCGCGGCGGCCGCACCCTGGGCCTGGACTGGCCCGGAAAGCTGCCCGAGCCGCGCCTGGACGGCCCGACCGCCGTCTACCCGGGCGCCGTCGAGGGCGGCGACCTCGTGGTGACCGCCCTCAAGGAGGGCTTCTCCCACTCCGTCGTCCTCAACGAGCGCCCCGACGGCCCGGTCAGCTACCGGCTGCCCGTCTCCGCCGACGGCCTCACCCTGCACGAGACCGCCGACGAACGCCTGCGCTGGAGCGACAGCAGCGGCCGTACGGTGGCCACCGCGCCACTGCCGGTGATGTGGGGTGCGGGGGAGGAGACCGCCTCCGGTGAGCCCGAGGACCTCGCGGCCATCGACGTCACCGTGGAGCGGGACGCCGTCACCGGTGACCAGGTGCTGGTGCTGGAGCCCGACGAGGAGTTCCTCGCCGACCCCGGCCTGGAGTACCCGGTCACCATCGACCCGACCGACTCCCTGCTCGGCCCGGTCACCGACACCTGGGTGCAGTACGACGACTACCTCACCTCGCAGCGCGGCTCGACCGAGCTGAAGGCCGGCACCTACAACGGCTCCGAGAAGGCCCGCTCGTACCTGAAGTTCGACGTGGCGAAGTACGCGGGCAAGCACGTCCTGGACACCGACCTGCGGCTGTACTCGTACTACTCGTCCACCTGCAGCACCACCAACGCCGGCAACCAGGTCCGCCGTATCACCTCCTCCTGGGACCCGTCGGCGATCACCTGGGACGCGCAGCCGACGACCACCTCGACCGGTGCCGTGACCTCCACCGCGGCCAAGGGCTACAACTCCACCTGCCCCGCCGGGCACGTCTCCTGGGACATCGACGGCATCGTGCAGGCATGGGCGGACGGCCAGCCCAACCACGGCGTGCGGATCGCCGCCGTGGACGAGACCGACCCGCTGACCTGGCGCCGCTACTACTCGGCGAACCAGACCGACGGCTCGCACAATGCCGCCTACGAGCCGTCCCTCACGGTCACCTACAACTCCAAGCCCGGCACCGCGACGGCCGTCGCCCCGCTGTCCGGCACCTACACCCCGGACACCACGCCCACGCTGTCCGCCAAGGCCGGCGACGCGGACGGCCAGCAGCTCACGCTGACCTTCGAGGTGTGGACGGCGACCGGCACCACGGCCCTGCAGACCGGCACCTCCGCCTCCGTCGCCTCGGGCGCGGTCGCCACCCACACGGCCGCCGCGCTGACGCCAGGCGACTACAAGTGGCGGGCCAGGGCGTCGGACGGCACCGACACCGGGGCCTGGTCGGCCTGGCAGACGTTCACCGTCGACACCACCGTCCCGGCCACCCCCACCGTCACCTCCACCAGCCACCCGTCCACGACGGCCTGGTACGGCGCCACCACGTTCGCGGGCACGCTCGCCGCGACCGACGCCTCCGGCGTGAGCGGGTACGCGGTCAAGCTCGACCAGAGCCCGACCACCGCCGCCGGCACCACCGCCACCCAGACCTCCCCCGACGTGAACTGGTCCGGGCGCACCGACGGCACCTGGTGGGTGCACGCGGCAGCCCAGGACAAGGCCGGACTGTGGTCGCCGACCCGGCACTTCTCCTTCAACGTCGACACCACCGCGCCCGGCGCGCCCGGTGGCCTGGTCTCCTCCACGCACCCGGTGCCGACCAGCGCCTACGCGAGCCGCACCGCGTCCTTCAGCTGGTCGGCGCCCACCGACCTGTCCGGCGCGGCCGGTTACGCGGTCACCGTCGACCGCGTCGCCGACACCCTCCCGGCCACCACCGGCACCGTGCAGACGGGGACGAGCCTGACCACCACCGTCGACGCCGACGGCACCTGGTACCTACACGTACGGGCCAAGGACCGGGCCGGCAACTGGTCGGCCGTCGCGGCGCACCTGGCGTTCCGGGTCGACATGACGCTGCCGCCCACACCGGTGATCAGCTCCACCACCCACCCGGACCAGACCGGCGCGTACAAGAGCGGCTCCTTCTCCGCCACCTGGACCGCGCCCTCCGGTGCCTCGGCCGGCTACAGCGTCGTCGTCGACGCCGTCGCCGACACCGTCCCGGACGCCACCGCCGAGACCACCGCCACCTCGTACACGACGACCCGCACCGAGGGCACCTGGTACCTGCACGTGCGCGGCATCGACGGCAACGGCACGGGCGGGGCGACCTCGCACTACCGCTTCACCGTCGACACCACCGCGCCCGGCGCCCCGGCCGTGACCTCCGCTGCCTACCCGGTGGACGCCTGGGCCGGCGGCGCGAACGTCACCGGCACCTTCACGCTGACGCCCGCGGGCACCGACACCCGCAGCCTGACCTACAGGCTGGACGGCGGTGCCGCGCAGACCGTCACCACCACCGGCGGCCCGGTGGACCTGCCGCTCACCCCGGCGACCGAGGGCAGCCACCAGCTCACCGTCACCGCCACCGACCGGGCCGGCAACGTCTCCACCACCACCCAGCGCGCCTTCCACGCGGGCCGGGCCGTGGTGAGCGCGCCCGCCAACGGCGAGGTGCTCGTCGGCCAGGTCGACCTCGCGGTCACCGCCCCGGCCTCCCTGACGGACGTCACCTTCCTTCAGCGGGCCTCCTCCTCCGACCCGTGGCAGGTCATACCGGCCTCCCAGGTCACCCTCGCCGCCGACGGCTCCGCCGTGACCTGGCCGGTGCCGTTCACCGGCGGCAGCGCGCCGAAGCTGCTCTGGGACACCTCGTCCCTGTCGGGCAGCAGCGGCCTGCAGATCGGCGCCCGCTTCGGCGGCGCGTACGCACCGCCCGCGGCCGAGCCGGTCTCGGCGGTCGTCGACCGGATCGAGGTCATCGACGGCGCCGGCACGGGTGACGTGCCGGAGGCCGAGCCCGCCCAGGCCTACGCCCTGGAGCAGGCCGAGGACCGCGCGGCCGGCGCCCCCGACGCCTTCGCCCCGCCCTACGTCGACCAGGCCACGGGCGAACTCGTCGCGCCGGTCGTCGAATCGGCCTCGGCCGACGAGGCGTCCGCTCCCATCCAGGTGACGCAGGCTCCCGCCGACGAGGGCAGCGGACAGCCCGCCGCGGACACGGAGGACGGCACCAAGCCCGACACCGTGACAACGGAGTCGGAGACCGCCACACCGCCCGCCGACGGGTCCACGGAGACCACCGGCGAGGAGTCCTTCCCGATGCCCGACGACAGCACGGAGACCGCTCCCGCGCCCGACGGGCCGACCGTCACCGCGCAGGTCACCCCGCGCACCGAGGTGGTGGAGCACAGCGTCACCGCCCTGGAGTCCGTGCGCGACGAGGTCCTCCAGCTGCCGGAGGCGGAACTGCCCGGCGTGAGCGGACTGCGCATCGCATACGTGGACGCCGCCGAGAACCGGGTCGTCGTGGAGACCGAGACGGCAGACCCGGAGCTGGTCACGGCCCTGGGCGAGCGGTACGGCACCGACACCGTCGCCGTGAGCCTCACGCCCGGCGCCGACATGGCGGAGCCCCAGGCCAACCGCCAGTACGACACCTCGCCGTACTACGGCGGCGCGCGCATCCACTCGGACCTGACCACCAGCTCGGCGGTCTGGTGCACGGCGGGCTTCGCCTGGCGGTACGACAGCAAGTGGTACATGGTCACCGCGGGCCACTGCACCAGCGGCAACGGAGCCATCACCAACCCCAGCGGGACCGACTACATCGGCCCCGTCGTCCGGGACAACTGGAAGAACGGGTACGGCTCGGTGAAGCTCTCCGGTCAGAGCTACTACTCGGGTGACCTGTCGCTCTACCGCGTCAACAGCGACAGCTCCGCGACGCCCCGGATCTACAAGGGCGGCAAGACGTCCAGCTCCTCACGGATGGTCCACGGCTACTGGAAGCGCTGGGCGCAGAGCGGTGACAAGGTCTGCACGGGCGGCATGATGACCGGCGAGATGTGCGGCTGGCAGATCACCGCCACCCAGGCGACCGTCCACTACTCCAGCGGCACCACCGCGAAGAACATGGTCGTCGCCAAGAAGACGTCCGGGTCGTGCACCATCAAGGGCGACTCCGGTGGCCCGGTGTACACGGTCGACGGCAGCGGGAACGCCATCGCCAAGGGCATCCTCTCCGGCGGCGGTGGCGGCGGAGGCGACAACAGCGGCGGTTTCTTCGACCCGTGCTGGCTGTACTTCACCGACATCGGGCTGGCCAACAGTGCCTTCCCCGGAACGGTAGCGTGGTACTGACATGCGCCGATACCTCTTCACACCGCTGCTGGCGGTGGCCCTCACCGGATGCTCCCTGCTCGGTCAGGACACGCCGTGCACCCAGGCCGACGCGGACTCGCAGGTGTCCGCCGTGTGGCGGCCCGCCGACTTCGGCGGCCGGCACGCGGCGACGATCCGGCTGTGCGTGGACGACGCCTGCGAGGAGCGGGCGTCGGGCGACCCCGAGGATCCCTTCATGTCGGTGTCCGTCCGGCTCGCGGACGACATCGAGGCGGCGGCCGTCCCGGTGCGGCTGCGCGTGGAGTTCGCCGACGGCCGGCCGCCGCTCGCGCGGAGCAGCACGGCGAAGCTGACGGAGCAGCACCCCAACGGTGCCGCCTGCTCGCCCACCGTGCGGACGGCGACCTACCGCGTCGACCCCGTCAAGGGCCTCACCTCACCGAAGGGCATGTCCCTCCAGTAGCGGCCACGGGCCCGTCCCCCGGCACAACCGGGGGACGGGCACCCGTCGTTCACGCCCCGACCGCGCGCCGCGGCCTGGCGACCAGCTCCCCGCCGCAGTTGGGACACACCCCCGCCATCGCCTCGGTGCACGGCACGCAGAAGGTGCACTCGTAGGAACAGATACGGGCCGGCGCGTCGTACGGCAGTTCCGCCGTCGTGCACCGCTCGCAGCGGTCGCGCATCTCCAGGGCCATGGCCGGTCTCCTCACCTCACGCTGTCCGTTCACCTTGATCATCGGCCCGCCGCGGCCCCCCGTCAGCGGCCCGCGGGGCCAGGGAACGTCAGGATCGGGCCACCGGCCGGCTCACCACTGCCGGCCCCGGGGCAGCGACGCCCGGCCCGGCGCCGACAGATGCAGCACCCGGAAGAGATCGCCGTCCGCCTCCGGCTCCTCGTGCGCCCACAGCGAGAAGTGCACCGTCTCCCACCGGCTCGGGTCCACGGCCGCCGCCGCGCACACCGCCCCCTCGCGCCCCGCGAGCCGACCCGCCTCACGCGCCGCGTCCTGCATGGCGTCCGCCAGCACGACCCCGTCCGGCACCGGCCGGGTGTGCCGTACGGCGACCAGGGCGGGGGCGTCGGCCGCACCGCCCTCCTCGTAGGCGAGGCCCGTCCACTGCCGCACCACCGGCCGCCCGAAGTCGTCGGGGATGCCCTGGAACGGGCCGCCCCACAGGAAGGAGTTCATGCCCTCGACCGTGTTCCACAGGTAGAAGGGGGCGTACTCGTTCACCGGCGACCCGGCCACCCCGCGCTCCCGCATCAGGTAGGCCTTGAAGCCCAACCCCGCGAAGCCGTCCATGAGATGACCGCGGGTGGCCACACGCGTGCGGATGATGTCCATGTCGTAGTCGGCGGGCAGGGTGACGGGGTAGTGCAGTGCGTGCATGTGTCATCTCTCCTCGGGGGCCAGCAGGGTGAGCAGACCGCGGACGCCCGCGTCGAAGGCGGCCGTCGAACCGGAGGCACGGGCCAGGACGTAACCGCCCTGCACGGTGGCGACGACCGTCGCGGCGATGTCCTCGGGCACCAGACCGGGCCCGAACTGCCCCTGGTCCTTGCCCTCCTGGACGATTTCCGCGAGCCGCGCGCGCAGCCAGGCGAGCGTCTCGTCGACCGGCGCCCGCAGTTCCTCGCTCGCGATCACGTCCGGGTCCATGGTCAGCCGGCCGACCGGACAGCCCCGGAGCACATCGCGCTCGCGCAGCAGATACGCCCGGACGCGCTCGTACGGCGTGCCGGGCCCGCCCAGCACCGCCTCGGCGACGCCGCGCATCTCCTCCGCCGTGCGCCGGACGGCGGCCAGCGCGAGATCGGGCTTGCCCTTGAAGTGGTGGTACATGCTGCCCTGTCCGGCGCCGGCGCGCTCCAGGATCGCCTTCGGGCTCGTGCCCACGTACCCGCGCTCCCAGAGCAGCTCCCGGGTGGACTCGATCAGACGCTCCGAGGTGCTCATGCCCTCACTGTACATACTAGTAGTTACAAAAAGATGGGGGTACTCCCGCGGAGGTATCCGCACTGCCCCCGCCCGTACGACGACCGGGGCACCCTCCCGGAGCCAGGCTCGGAAGCATCAGTCGAAGTCCGTGCCGAGGGAGATGAACCCCCATGCAGACGCTCGCCCACTGGGACGGCGGCCCCGGGCCGTGGATCCTGCTCTTCCCGCTGATCTGGGCGGCCGTGGCCGTCACCGCGGTCACCGTGCTGCGCCGCACCCTGTGGCGCGGACGCCGCGCCCCGTGGCGGCTGCCCGAGGACCGCACGCCCTCCGGGGACTCGCCCGTCGCCATGCTCGGCCGCCGCTTCGCCTCCGGCGAGATCGACGAGGACGAGTACTGGCGCCGGCTGTCCGTCCTGGACGAGCAGTTCGGGCGCCCGAAGGGAGGCGCGGCATGACGGTCACCACCGCCACCCGCACGGCCGCCCGGGTCGTCGACGCCGTCAAGGTCTACGGCCGCGGCGACACCGAGGTCAGGGCTCTGGACGGGGTGAGCGTCGGCTTCCCGGCCGGCCGCTTCACCGCGATCATGGGGCCCTCCGGCTCCGGCAAGTCCACCCTGATGCACTGCGCGGCCGGACTGGACACGCTCACCTCGGGCACCGCCTTCATCGGCGACACCGAACTGAGCGCCCTCGACGACCGCGCGCTGACGCTGCTGCGCCGCGACCGGGTCGGGTTCGTCTTCCAGGCGTTCAACCTCGTGCCCACGCTGACCGTCGCCGAGAACATCACCCTCCCGCTGGACCTGGCCGGACGCGACGGCGACCCGGAGTGGATCGACGCGCTGATCGACGTCGTCGGCCTGCGCGACCGGCTGCGCCACCGGCCCGCCGAACTCTCCGGCGGCCAGCAGCAACGCGTCGCCGTCGCGCGGGCGTTCGCCGGCCGCCCCGACGTGGTGTTCGCCGACGAACCCACCGGCAACCTCGACTCCCGCAGCGGCCAGGAGGTCCTCGGCCTCCTCGGCCGTGCCGCCCGCGAGACGGACCGCACGGTCGTCATGGTCACCCACGACCCGGTGGCCGCCGCCCACGCCGACGAAGTGCTGTTCCTGGCCGACGGACGCCTCGTCGACCGGATGGAGTCCCCGACCGCCGACAAGGTCCTGGACCGCATGAAAGCCTTCGAGGTGCCCTCATGAACGCCTCCCTGCGCCTGAGCGTGTCGTCCCTGCGCGCCCACGGACGACGCTTCGCCGGTACGTTCCTCGCCGTGCTGCTGGGCGTGGCCTTCCTGGCCGGGACGCTCGTCATGGGCGACACCCTGCGCGCGAGCTTCGACTCCCTGTTCGGCAACGCCACCGCCGGCACCGACGCGGTCGTCCGCAGCGCCGACGCCATCACCACACCGGGGGAGAGCCAGGGCGTGCGCGAGCCGGTACCCGCCGCACTCGCCGACCGGATCGAGGACGTGCCCGGCGTCGCCGCCGCCGCGCCCGACATCCAGGGCGCGGGCCAGCTCGTCGGCGAGGACGGCGACCCCATCGGCGGCCAGGGCCCGCCCACCCTCGCCGGCAACTGGATCACCGACCCCGACCTCAACCCCTACCGGCTCGCCGAGGGCCGCGCCCCCGAGAGGCCCGGCGAGGTCGTCGTCAACCGGGGCGCCGCCGAACAGGGCGGCCTGGAGATCGGCGACACCACGACCCTGCGCACACCCGACCCCGTACGGGTCACCGTCGTCGGCCTGGCGACCTTCGGCGGCGAGGACGGCATGGCCCAGGTCACCTTCACCGGCATGACCCGCGCGGACGCCGAGAAGCACCTCACCGCCCGACCGGGTGAGGCGGCGTCGATCCTGGTGCGGGCCGAACCCGGAGTGGGCCAGCAGGAACTGGTCGACCGGCTGGCCCCCGTCCTGCCGAAGGGCGTCGAGGCGGTCACCGGCCAGGACTCGGCCGCCGAGAACACCGACATGATCTCCAGCCAGTTCCTGACCCTGTTCACGACCTTCCTGCTGGTGTTCTCCGGCGTCGCACTGCTCGTCGCGACCTTCTCGATCCACAACACGTTCGCCATCGTCGTCGCCCAGCGCACCCGCGAGAACGCCCTGCTGCGCGCCCTCGGCGCATCCCGCCGCCAGGTCACCGCCACCACCCTCGCCGAGGCGACCGTCGTCGCCGTCACCGCGTCCGCCGCCGGCCTCGCGGGCGGCATCGGCATCGCGGCCGGCCTCCAGGCACTCTTCCCGGCGATCGGCTTCCCCTTCCCGGACGGCGACCTCGTCGTCACGACCCTGTCGATGGCGCTGCCCCTCGCCGTCGGAGTCGTGGTCTGCCTGGCCTCCGCCCTGCTGCCCGCCGTCCGCGCCGGCCGCACCGCGCCCCTGGCCGCGCTGCGGGACACCGCCGTCGACGCCTCGGGCGCCTCACGCGCGCGTGCCGCCACCGGCCTCGCGCTGCTGTTCGCGGCGCTCGCCCTGACGCTGAGCGGCGTCCTGCTCACCCCGTCCCTGTGGCCGGCGGGCACCGGCGCGGTCCTCGCCCTGGCCGCGTTCGTGGTCCTCGGCCCGGTCGCCGCCGGTTCGGCCGTACGGGTCCTCGGCGGACCCCTCGACCGGCTGCGCGGCGTCACCGGCTCACTCGCCCGGCGCAACGCCCTGCGCAGCCCCGGGCGGACCGCCGCCACCGCGAGCGCGCTGATGATCGGCGTGGCCGTGGTGTCGCTGTTCACGGTGTTCGGGGCCTCGCTGAAGGCGACCATGGACCAGACGGTGTCCCGCTCCTTCGCGGGCGACGTCGCCGTCAGCACCCCGTCCTTCGGCGCGGGCGGCAGCGGGCTGAGCCCCGGGCTCGCCGCAGCCGTGGCCGCGCTGCCCGAGGTGGACACGGCGGTCGGACTCGGCCGGGGTGTCGCGAAGGTCGAGGGGGAAGGGCGGGCCCTGACCGTCACCGACCCCGCCGCCCTGGAACGCACCTTCGACCTCGGCCGGGTCGAGGGCTCCCTCGCCGACCTCGGCCGGGACGGCATCGCCCTCACCGAGAAGGAGGCCGGACGGCAGCACCTGACGGTGGGCGACCCCGTCCGCCTCACCTTCACCGACGGCGCGCGCGAGACCTTCACCGTCCGCGCGGTGTACGAGCGGCCGGAACTCGCCGGCGACTACGTCGTCACCCGCGCGGCCTGGGCCCCGCACCGCACCCAGGACGCCGACTCGCTGGTCGCCGTCTCGTTCGCGGACGGCGTGGACTCCGCGGTGGGCAAGGCCGCCGTGGAACAGGTCGCCGAACACCACGGCAGCCCGGAGGTGCAGACCCGCGAGGAGTACGCCGAGTCCTCGGCCGGCGGCATCGACATGATGCTCACCCTCGTCTACGCGCTGCTCGCCCTGGCCGTCCTGATCGCGCTGCTCGGCATCGCCAACACCCTCACCCTCGCCGTCCACGAACGCACCCGTGAACTGGGCCTGCTGCGCGCCGTGGGCCAGACACGGTCCCAGCTGCGGGCCATGGTCCGCTGGGAGTCCGTCCTGGTGGCCGCCTTCGGCACCGTCGGCGGCCTCGGTCTCGGCGCCTTCCTCGGCTGGGTCCTGGTCAGGTCCGCGGACGCGTCGAGCGACAGCGCCTTCGCGTTCGCCCTGCCGCCGGCGCGGCTGGCCGTCGTCGCCCTGGTGGGCCTGGCGGCGGGCGCCCTGGCGGGCCTGCGCCCGGCCGGAAGGGCGGCTCGCCTGGACGTCCTGAGGGCCATCGGCGTGGAGTGACCCGCTTGTGAAGGGCAGGGCGGCAGTCCGCTGTTCGAAGCGCGGCGGCAGTGCCCTGAGGGGCGCGGGGGACCGCGCGACAAGCCACGACGAACCGGCACCCGAAGATACGGTCTGCCCCACGGAGTACCGGCCCCCTCCGGCGAAGCGTCCCTCACCGCCCGGTCAGCCGACAACGGCCGACCGGGCGGGAGCGTGTTCGACCAGCGGCGCGTCGGCCGCCTCGAGCGCGTCGGCAGCGACGACGACCGGCTCCACCTCGGCGAACCCGGGCACGGGCTTCCGCGGCAGCGCAGCCGCGCCGTTCATCCCCGCGGCAGCGGTCGGCAGGCTGAACCACACCACCTTGCCGTCCTCACCGTCCGGCCGCGCTCCCCAGCTCTCGCTGACGGCGGCCACCATCGCCAGCCCGCGCCCGCAGGTCGCGAGCGGATCGGCGTCCTCCACGACGGGGAGGCGGGGGTCGTGGTCGCGCACCGAGACCGTCAGCCGGTCGAGCAGCAGCTCGATCCGCACGGTGCACGTCTTGTCGGGCCGGGCATGCCGGTGGACGTTCGACAACAGCTCGGTCACACCGAGTGTCGCCCGGTCTATCAAGGGATCCAGATGCCAGTAACGCAACTGTGCAGAAAGGATTCTGCGGACCTGGCCGATCCGCGACGGCAGAGCTTGGAGCTCCACCGTGCAATGTCTGCTTGGGTGACTGATCACGGCTGCGACTCCCCGACGTTGAGGTCCGGAAGAACACGGAGTACGGATCCAGCAGGAGTACCGAGTCGAGACGACCGCCTGCTGTCGTGCCCGGCGGGCTGGTTCGCAGCGTTGTCGCCGGTAAACCCAGAGTGACGTGAGACCAGAGTGACGCAAGGTGTGGAGAGCCGCAACTCGCCGTGCCGCAACGGTGACGCGGCGCAGCCGGCCGGAGGCTCGCGGGTCGTACGCCACGGGCTCTGCCGGCGAGGGTCGTACGCCACGGGCTCTGCCGGCGAGGGTCGTACGCCACGGGCTCTGCCGGCGAGGGTCGTACGCCACGGGCTCTGCCGGCGAGTACGGCGGCCCTGCTCTGCCGCAGACCTCAGCGGTTGCGCCCCGAGGCCCGGCGCACGGCCTCCACGAAGCGGCTCGCCGCGGGTGGCCCGGGCTCGCCGGGGGCCGGGTCGTGGTCGCCCAGCGTCAGCGTGTACCGCTTGCCGCCGAGGTCGGCGACGGCCCGGTCCTCGGACCCGAACCACGGCTTCGACGCCCGCACCGCCTTCAGCGGGGCGCTGTCGATCTCGCTGCCGTAACTGGTGAGCAACTCCAGTCTGCCGTCGCTGATCCGGACCTGTCCGGCCCGGGTGAGCGAACGGAGACCCTTCCCGATCCGCACGCCCGTGGCCGTGAACTCCGGCTCCGCCATGGCGTCCTGCCCCCTTGTCGCATGTGCCGTATGCGGCCGTACGCCCGAACGGGCCGCCGGCCGCGCGTGCCGTGATCCCCTGTCGACACCGACGGGACACCCCTTCGGCTACCCCGCGCGTGCAGTCTGCCTCCACCCGGCGCCCCGCACCAGTGCGCGTATGGGGCTCACGCCGGGCGTGAAAGCACTCGGCCGAATGCGCCCCTCTCGGGCGCCGGCCGGGGCCGGCACTCCGGGGGCTCGCGGGTGGGTGCCGCGAGGGCGCGCGCCGGGGCCCCCTCGGCGGCCGCGCAGAGGGCTTCGTACACCCGTGCCCCAGGGGGTCTTTGGGCGGCTCAAAGATGCGTTTATGCAGGTGGGAAGCGTGCCGAGAGGTGCCTATGATCGGAGGGACGGCACGTGCGGACCGCGGGTGCCGCGCAGCGTGAGGAGCGACGCCGTGAGCACCGTCCAGCAGATCCCGACCGGCGCGACCCTCGATGTCGACCGCACCGACGCGCGCTACCGCGACTGGCTGAAAGAAGCCGTCCGCAAGGTCCAGGCCGACTCCAACCGCTCGGCCGACACGCACCTGCTGCGCTTCCCGCTGCCGGACAGGTGGGGCATCGACCTCTACCTCAAGGACGAGTCCACCCATCCCACCGGCAGCCTCAAGCACCGGCTCGCCCGCTCGCTGTTCCTGTACGGCCTGTGCAACGGCTGGATCCGCCCGGACCGTCCCGTCATCGAGGCGTCCAGCGGCTCGACGGCCGTCTCCGAGGCGTATTTCGCGAAGCTGATCGGCGTGCCGTTCATCGCCGTCATGCCGCGCACGACCAGCGCCGAGAAGATCCGCCTGATCGAGTTCCACGGCGGACGGTGCCACTTCGTGGACGACCCGCGCACCATGTACGAGGCCTCCGCCCGCCTCGCGGCGGAGACCGGCGGCCACTACATGGACCAGTTCACCTACGCCGAACGGGCCACGGACTGGCGAGGCAACAACAACATCGCCGAGTCCATCTTCCGCCAGCTGGAGCTGGAACGGTTCCCCGAGCCCGCCTGGATCGTCGCCACGGCCGGCACCGGCGGCACCTCCGCGACCATCGCCCGCTACGTCCACTACATGCAGCACGACACCCGTATCTGTGTCGCCGACCCCGAGAACTCCTGCTTCTTCGAGGGCTGGACCGCCGGCGATACGGACGTCACCTGCGACTGCGGCTCGCGCATCGAGGGCATCGGCCGGCCGCGCATGGAACCGAGCTTCGTGCCCGGCGCGATCGACCGCATGATGAAGGTCCCCGACGCGGCGAGCGTCGCCGCCGTCCGCGCGCTGGAGCGGGCCATCGGACGCAAGGCGGGCGGCTCGACCGGCACCGGTCTGTGGAGCGCGCTGAAGATCGTCGCCGAGATGGTCGCGGCGGGGCGTACGGGCAGTGTCGTCACGCTGCTGTGCGACCCGGGCGACCGCTACCTCGACAAGTACTACTCCGACGCCTGGCTCGCCGAACAGGGCCTGGACATCGCCCCCTACGCCACCGCCATCGACACCCTGCTCGACACGGGCGTCTGGCCGGACTGACCCACGGAAGGGGCGAAGTGACCGACCGGGGGGCCGCTCAGCGCGTCAGTCGCCGGTCCAGTGCCGTCACCGCGTCCCGGAAGGCACGGTCGAGGCCCGGGCGGGCCAGCCGCAGCGCGAGCCGGAAGGGGGGCGTGCCGTCGGCGGCGAAGGTCCAGCACACGCGTGTGCCCGTGACGACGGGCGCCAGCCGCCACTCCTCGACCAGGGCGTGCGCGCCCGGCGCGCCGGCGACGTCCACGCGGTAGACGTACAGCTCGGGCTCCTTCGCGACGAGGACCGTCTCCTCGAAGCGCATACCGCCCCGCAGCCGGATCTCCCGCCCGGCGCCCTCCCGCAGGGGCCGGGCGAGCGTCACCGCGCCGAACCACTCGCTCCAGCCGGGCACATCCTCGGCGAGCGCGCGGTAGACCCGCTCGGGCGCGGCGGAGACGTTGCGGGCGAAGACATGGCGTACGGGCGCGTCCCGCACGAAGCCGGCCTCGACCGGACGCAGACGGCGAGCCATACGAACCCCCAGGGCGGTGCACGACGGCAGGACGGCCGCCCACCCTACCTGACCATGCGTCAGGCGTCTGCACCGTCCGGCTCGTTCTCGTCCCCGCCCAGGTCCGCCGGGTCCGTGTCCCCGTCCCCGTTCTCGCCCGCCACCACCAGGCGCCGCAGATGCTCCGACACCTGCGCACGCGCCTCGGCCGGAAGCCCCGCGTCGGTCACCAGCGTGTCGACCTGGTCGAGCGTGGCGAACGAACTCAGGCCCACCGTGCCCCACTTGGTGTGGTCGGCGACCACGACCACCCGGCGCGCCGCCTGCACGAGCCGCCGGTTGGTCTCCGCCTCGGCGAGATTCGGCGTCGACAGACCGGCCTCGGCCGATATCCCGTGCACACCGAGGAACAGCAGGTCGAAATGGAGCGTGGAAATGGCCTGATCCGCCACCGGGCCCACCAGCGAGTCCGACGGCGTGCGCACCCCGCCGGTCAGCACGACCGTCGCCGCGCCCTGCCGCGGACCCGTCGACCGCTGCGCCGCGTGGAAGACGTCAGCCACCCGCACCGAGTTGGTGACGACGGTCAGATCGGGCACGTCCACCAGCTGCTGCGCCAGCGCGTACGTCGTCGTACCGCCCGACAGCGCGATCGCACTGCCCGGCGGGACCAGCCGAGCGGCGGCCCGCGCGATGTCCTCCTTGGCCGTCGGCTCCAGACCGGACTTGGCCTCGAAACCGGGCTCGTGGGTGCTGGCCTCCACGACCGGGACCGCGCCGCCGTGCACCTTCTCCAGCACGCCCTGGCGCGCCAGCGCGTCCAGATCCCGGCGTACGGTCATGTCCGACACGCCGAGCTTGCGGGTCAGCTCGTTGACCCGGACCCCGCCGCGGCGCCGGACCTCGTCAAGGATCAGGGCGCGCCGCTGCTCCGCGAGGAGGTTCTGATTCTCGCTCACGTACGCTCCGGTCCTTTCGTCCACTGCCGTCCGACCCGCCCTCGCACCGCCTCCGACTAGGGCGTTCCCCCGTCTCCGCGCGCGCGGGCGTCCCATCCTCGCACGACCCCGGACCGGCCGCGCCACCGGCCGTCCCGCCGCGTGCACGCCACGGACGTCCCCCGTTCGCCGTACGGATCGAGGGAGATTCGGTGACAAGGGGTGTACGCGGGACGCCCGGTCGAGATCCTGATGGGTGCACACACTCGCCGACGCAGCGTCACGGGGGAAGTGGCACAGTGGAACGCACCCAGGAAGAGACCCTCCCGAAGGACCCGGCCGACGCGCTGGAGCTCCTGGTCCACGGCGTGGGCGGCACGACACCCCAGAGGATGCTCGACGACCCGCGCACCGTCCGGATCACCGGGGACGACACCGCGGCCGTCTTCCGCCGCGCCACCGACGTCGAACCCGCCGCCGGCACCGGACCCGCCGCCGGCACCGGACCCGCCGCCGGCACCGGACCCGCCGGCGGCTCCGCGGGCCGGGGGCCGGTCCCCGAGGCGTACGTCTGGTGCAACCTCACCTCCGGCGACGGTACCCGCGCCCTGTGGCTGCTGTTACTGCCGTTCATGGTGGTCAACCTGGCGCACTGGATGCGGCCGGACGCCCGCGGCCGGGTCCGCACCCTGCGCCTGTACGGACTCCTGGTGCGGCTCGCCGCGCTCACCCTGACCGTGCTGCTCGTGGCCGGCGCCTGCGAGGTGGCGCTGGACCTGGCGGCCTGGCAGTGCGCGGGCACACCCGCGTGCGCCGAGCGGCACACCTGGCTGGGCTTCCTGTCGCCGGCCGGCTCCGACGGCGGCTGGTGGAGCCGCCCCGGCCGCAGGCTCGCACTCGCCGCCCTGCTGCCCGCGGCCCTGACCGGCCTGCTCTGGTACCTGTCCCACCGCACCTGGAACGCGTACGAGTCCCAGCGGCCGCTGCCCTTCGAGGACCGGCCCGGCGAGGACAGCGGCGGCACGGCGCTCGGCAGGCCCGGCTTCTGGTACGGCCGCCGCCTGGTGGCCCGGCTGCGTGCCGCGCACACCGCGGCGGGGCTGCTGACGGTCGCCGCCGTCCTCACCGCGGCGGCCTTCGGACACGACCGCGAGCCCGGCGGCCCGGCCGCCCTCGACCTGCTGGGCCGGCTGTTGGGCGCGGCCCTGCTCGGCGGGGCGCTCGCCGTGGTGTGGGTGGTGTGCCGGCGGGGCCGCAGCGAGCGGCGCCCGGACCGCGAGATCGACACCCTCCTGGTCCGGCTGCTGCCGCTCGGCGCCCTCGCCGCCCTCGTGCTCGCCCTGCTGTACGCCGGCTGGGAGCGGCCCGGCTGGCGCTCGGCGGGCCGGCTGCCCGGCGACACGGCCTTCGGCGGGATCGCCCTGGCGCAGGGCCTGCTGGTGATCGCCCTGGCGGTCGTCGCGCATGTGCTGCACCGGGCCCTGCCCGACCCGCGCGTCGCGCTGCGCGGCCTCGGCGGGCCCGCCGTCGCCCTGCTGGCCTGCGCGCTCGGCGGGGTCATGGCCGGCGGGGTCTCGCAGCGCGTGGCGGACTGGCTGGACGGCACCGGCGCCTCCATCCCGGGGCCGCCGGTGCTGCTGACCTGGCAGGCCTCCGTCATCCCGCCGCATCTGGTGGTGCTCCTCGCCGTCTGCGCGCTGCTCGCCCGGCGCACCCTGCGGCTGGCCCGCGCCGAGCGCGAGGCGGTCGAGCGCGACTACCCCGACGAGACCCGGGAGCCCGCGCGCACCCGCCGTATCGCCCGGGTCCGCGCCCTCGCGACGCTCACCGACAGCGCGCCGCTCGTCGTGGCCGTCACCGCCGTCACCACGCTGCTGCTCGGCGCCGGGGCCCTCGCCGGCGCCCTGCTCAGCGACCGCACGCCCGGCCGGGCCGCCGAGCACGCCCACCCCTTCGTCCAGGGCGCCGCCGACACCGCGCAGGCGCTGGGCTCCTGGCTGATCGGCCTCGGCTTCATCCTCTTCGTCACCTGGGGCCGCCGCGCCTACAAGGACCCCTCCGCCCGCCGCACCATCGGCATCCTCTGGGACGTCGGCACCTTCTGGCCGCGCGCCGCCCACCCCTTCGCCCCGCCCTGCTACGCCGAGCGCGCGGTGCCCGACCTGACCTGGCGCATGACGAGCTGGACCCGGGCCACCGGCGGGCGCCTCGTCATCTCCGGGCACTCCCAGGGCAGCGTCCTCGCGGCCGCCGCCGTCTGGCAGCTGAGCCCGGCCGACCGCGGCCGGGTCGCGCTGCTGACCTACGGCTCCCCGCTGGAGCGCCTCTACGGCCGCTGGTTCCCGGCCCACTTCGGGCCCGACGCGCTCGGCGCGCTGCACCGGGAGCTGGACTGCTGGCGCAACCTGCACCGGCCCACCGACCCGATCGGCGGGCCGATCCGCCTGCCCGGCGACTGCGGCCCCGAGGTGGACAGACCTGCGCTGAAGGACCCCCTCGCACACGGCCGCACCGACCGGCACCCGCTGCCCGCGCCGGTCCTCGGCCACTCCGACTACCAGGCCGACCCGGCCTTCGCCGAGGAACGCGAGCGGCTGCTGGCCGACCTGCGGCCGGGCGGCGTACCGGCCCCGCGTCACACGCCCGTCCGGGAGGAGACCCCCGGAGGATGAGGTGTACGAGGCCGCTTCGCCTGGGCGTCAGGGGATCTCGGGCAGGTCCTCCGGGAACAGCAGCGTCAGATCGTCCGTGCTCGGCTCCGCCACCTGCGCCACCCGGCCCGCGTGGCGCTCCACCATCGCCTCGAACGTCTGCCGCGCGGTACGGCCGTTGCCGAACGCGGGCCCCTTCGGCAGGTCGGTGAAGTACTTCAGCAGTGCCTCCCCGGTACCCGGCGCCAGCCGGTACTCGTGCTCCTCGGCCTGCTGCTCCACGATCCGCAGCAGCTCCTCGGGACCGTAGTCACCGAAGGTGATGGTCCGTGAGAACCGGGACGCCACACCGGGGTTGACGGACAGGAAGCGCTCCATCTCGGCGGTGTAGCCGGCGACGATCACCACGACCGCGTCCCGGTGGTCCTCCATCAGCTTCACCAGCGTGTCGATGGCCTCCTTGCCGAAGTCACGGCCCGCGTCCTCGGGCGACAGCGCGTACGCCTCGTCGATGAACAGCACACCACCGCGCGCCCGTTCGAACGCCTCCTGGGTGCGGATCGCCGTCGAGCCGATGTGCTCGCCGACCAGATCGACCCGGGACACCTCCACCAGATGGCCCTTCTCCAGCACGCCGAGCGACGCCAGGATCTCGCCGTAGAGCCGGGCGACGGTCGTCTTGCCGGTGCCGGGGGAGCCGGTGAAGACCAGATGCCGCTTGACCGAGGCCGCCTTCAGGCCCGCCCGCTGCCGGCGCCGGCCCACCTCGATCATGTCGGTGAGCGCCCGCACCTCGCGCTTGACGCTCTCCAGGCCCACCAGCGCGTCCAGTTCACCGAGCACCGCCTGCGAGGTGCGGGCCGGTTCCGGTGCCGGGGAGGGTTCGGCGGTCACGGGGCGCTGCTCCGGGACCGCGCCGAGCAGCCCGGCGGTCTGGGCGACCGTCACGACGGCCGGGTCGGGCGCGGCGGGCTGCCTGCGCACGCCCGCGCTCTCGTCACTGGTGCAGTCCTCGACGATCGGCCCGGAGCCCGACCCGGTGTCCGGGCCGCCGTCCGCGAACTCGTAACCGCCGCGCGCACACCGCTCGGTGCGGCACTTCTTCAGCGTCGTACGGCAGCCGTCGATCACATGGAAGCCGTAGCCGGCACTGCCGGTCACCCGGCAGCCCAGGAAGCTGCCGCGGCCACCGGCCGACACATAGAACCCGGCCTCGGCGGGGGAGTCGACCGTGCAGCGCTCCACGGTCGGGTCGGCGCCCTTGGTGACGATCACACCGGTCTGGGTGCCGTCCAGGGTGCAGTTGCTGAGCGTGCCGCCGCTGCCGTGGTCACGGAACCACGCGCCCGTCGCCGCGTCCCTGATCCGGCAGTCGTCGAGCTGCGCAGTCGCCCCGTCGCTCACCGACACGGCCGTGTTGCGCACCTGCGACAGGTCGGTGTCCACGACGTCGGCGCGCGAGCCCCGGTCGAGCACGAACAGCGCGTCCGGCACGTCGTGCACCCGGCAGGAGTCCAGCACCGCGGTCGCGCCGTCGCTCACCCACACCGCCGGGTAGTCACCGGTGCTGTCGAAGATCTCGCACTGGTGGGCGTCCACCCGGGTGCCCGGGTCCCACACCGACAGCCCGTTGCGCCCGAACTGCCGCACGCTGGTGCGGGTCAGCGTGAGGACCGAGCGGGAGCGCAGGTCGACCGCGTTCTCGGGGATGTCGTGGATCCGGCAGTCGGCGAGGGTCAGCACGGCGTCCGTGTCCAGGGTGACGCCGTCGGCGGTGGTGCGGTGCACATCGCAGTCGACGAGGTGTCCGGTCGCGTGCGCGGTGACCTGCACGCCGCTGCCGCGCACCTCGTAGACCTCGCAGCCCACCGCCTCCAGCGAGGAGTTCTCGCCGGTCACCGCGAGGCCGGTGCCCGCCGCGTGGTGCACCCGGCAGCGTTCCAGCCGCGGATGGCCGCCCCCGCGCACGGCGACGCCCGCCTGCCCCGCCGCCAGCACCTCGCACTCCTCGAACACGCCACCGCCGCCGTCGACCACCGCGATGCCGATACCGGCCGGGTTGTCGACGGTGCAGCGCCGCACGGTGGGCCGCGCCGCGCCGCGCACCTCGATCCCGGCCGCCGACCGCGTCACGATCCGTACGTCCGAGATCTCCGGGGTGCCGTCCTCGACCAGCAGCGCGGGCGCGGCCGCGTCCTGTCCCTCCACGTGCAGGTCCTGCACGACGGCCGAGGCCCGCACGGTCAGCGGCACCCCCTCCGTCGGCGCGATCCGCACCGAGCCGGGCGATCCCTCCGGGCCTCGCAGGGTCACCGCCCGCTGGACGACGAGGTTCTCCCGGTAGGTGCCGGGGGCGACGGTGAGCACATCACCGTCGGCCGCGGCCTCCAGGGCGGCGGCGAGCGATGCGTACTCACCTGTGCGGCGCCGCCACCGCGAAGTGCCGGTGTGCGTCACCTGGACCGTGCCCTGTGCCATGGCGTTGCTGTGCCCCCACCTCGTCGTACTGATGGCTCGCTCACGCGGGTTGCTGCCGAAGGGGTTCGGCCGGTCCACCGTAGCGTGCGGGAGGGCGGGGGGTTGACCGGAGCGGGAAGGCGACCGAAGGCGGTCAACTCTGCGCGAGGCGCTGGAAGGAGGGGGTCGGTCGCGTCAGGCTGCCCCTGCCCCTGCCCCTGCCCCTGACCCTGCCCCTGACCGTCTGCGCCAGACCGTCGTGCGCCCCTCCCCTTCGCCCGCCCGCGCCTGCTGCGCCGGGCCGCCCGCCCGGCCGGCCGCGAGTCCGCCCGCCCGCCCGGCCGGAGCCGTCCGGCTGTCGCCCGCCCCGCCCCGCCGGAGCCGTCCGGCCGTCGCCCGCCCCGCCCCGCCGGAGGCACCCGGCTGTAGTCCGCCCCTCTCCGCCGGTGGCGTCAGCTGCCCGTGCCCGTGCGTCCCCAGTCCGGGCCCGCTCGGTCCCAGGCCTGGTCCCAACGGGCGTATCTGCGGCGGAGCATGCGCCACAGGGTCAGTCGGCGGGCCAGTTCGACGAGGAGGGCTGCCAGGATCGCCGCGCCGGTGCCGGCGAGGACGGCGTGGGTCGTGGCCGTGGCCGGGTCGAGGGGTCTCACGGCGGGGCGGCCGTGGCGGTCGGTCCATATCGCGAAGCGGTCGCCGGGCTCCGGGTCGCGGAGCGGGGCGGTCAAGGGCCCGCGCCGGTCGGTGCCGTCGGGGGCGGTCCAGGAGGCGAGGACGCGGCTGCGGGTGTCACGCGCGGCTGTTTCGGGGTCGGCGGCGGGCGCGGTGTGCTCGAGCTCCTCGATCACCCGGGCCGTCACCTGGTGGCGTCGGCGCTGCTGCTCGCGCACGGAACGCTGCAAGGAGTCGTCGGCGGCGGAGCCCACGAGGGTTCCGATCACGGGCGCGGCGACGAGTATCAGCAGCAGCGCGGCCAGGCACAGCCACGCCTCGGCCAGGTCCGTCCCGCGGCGCAGCGGGTTGTGCCGCCAACGCCAGAGACCGCAGATCGCCCGCACTCTCCGCCCCCTCCCCGCTCCGTGATACCTCCTGGCGGAGGCGTCCACCGCGGACCCGGCCGAAGAGGGAGCGGCATCACCATCAGGGAAGGGCGACACCGCGTCGGCCGGGACCTCTCACGAACCGCTCACGAAAGCCCAACGCGCAAGCCCCCGGCCGGGGTTCCCGGCTACTCCAGGATCCGCACCTCGTCGCCGACGCGGATCGTGCCGCCGGACTGCGGGACCAGGTTCTGGCCGAACACCAGGGAGCCGGCGAAGCGCCGGTGCCGGCCCAGAGTGTGCAGAGGCTCCTTGCCCCGTACGCCGGTGTCCTGGTCGGTGGTGGTCACCACGCAGCGCCCGCAGATCTTGGCGACACGGAACGTGACCTCCCCGATGGCGAGGCGCGACCAGTCGTCCTCGGCCCACGGCTCGGTGCCCGACACGACCACGTTCGGCCGGAAGCGGTTCATCGGCAGGGGGCCCTCGGCGGCGTGAGGACCCTGTGCGATCAGGGAGTTGAGGGAGTCGAGCGAGGACGCGGAGGTGACCAGCAGCGGGAAGCCGTCGGCGAAGGAGACGGTCTCACCGGGCAGCGCGTAGTCGGGGTCGACGGGCCGGCGTGTGGCCGGCTCGTCCATGTGCACCAGCCGCACCGGGACGCCGAGACAGGTGCTGGCCCACTCGTGCGCGGCCGGGGCGGCGAGGACCCCCTCGAGCTTCTCGCCGAAGAGGTCGAGCGTGACCGTGTCCCCCGGCTCCGGGACGGCGACGGTCAGCGGCTCGAGCCCGGGCGCGGACAGCACGACGCCGCCGGACACGAGTCCGGCGGCGGCCTGTGCGAGATGCGGCTGCTGGCGTTGCGTGACGACCTTTCCCCCGTCGTCGATCAGCACCCAGCGTCGGTCTCCGGTCAGCCCCCAGGGCTCCACGACGGCCTCCCGGGGTGCCAGACCCCGGAACGCCTTGACCGGATAGACGTGTATCGACTGCAGCTTCGCGTTCCCCATGGGGCCATCGTGCCATCAGACGCCGACGGCCCGGGAGATCGCGTCAGTAGCCGCGGTACTGCTGGTTGTCGTACGGATCCTGGTACGGCGCGGGCGCCGGACGGGGAGCCGCGGGACGCATCGACTCGTAGCCGGCGGCACCCGACATCGGGGGACGCTGCGGCTGCTGCGGGCCGGGGTACCCGCGCGGCGCGGCGGCCTGCTGCGGGATGTAGGCCGTGGGCGCCGCCTGATACAGCGGTGCGGGCTGCTGCATCTGCTGCGGGTAGCCGTAGGCGGGCTGGGCGGGGGCCGCCGGGAGGGCGGGCAGCGCCGACGGCAGCGCGGGCAGGCTGCCGCCCGGCGTGTCGTAGGCGGCGGGGACCCGGATCGGGGCGATCTGCGGGGTGCCCCGCTCGGCCACGAGCGAGTCGTAGATCGGGGTGTCCGGGAAGGAGGCGGAGTAGTAGCCGCCGCCATAGGTGGAGCGGGGGGAGGTCATGGCACATAAGTTAAGCCCACGATGTGCTGGTTGGGGAGACCGATAAGAGGGTTGTTTTCCGTGCTCGCGGAGGCCCGTGTTCCCCAATGCGAGCGAATTCGGAGAAAACGGGTCGCCAAACCTGGCCTGCATCGTGTAAAGCCTCAGCTCCCGAGGGGTTACCGACGGTTGCGGCCCCCGTCCTCCGAGCCCCCCGGGAGGGCTCGTGGAGCCGTCCGCATAGGTTGTCCGCCGCGCTCCGCATAGGTTGGGCGGACACAGGCCGATGGGCCGATGGAACTGCCGGGCGCGACCGGCACGGTGACCCGTGATGGGGGCGGACATGTCAATGCCGAAGGGATCGAACGTTCCGGTGCCGACGACGGCCCTGCGGGTCGAGCTGGGCTGGCGCGCCGGACCGGGCGTGCCCGACGCCGACGCCTCGGCCCTGCTGCTGGCCGGCCGGAGGGTGCGGTCCGACGCGGACTTCGTCTTCTACAACCAGCCCGCGCACTCCTCGGGAGCCGTCCGTCACGAGGGCAAGCGCACCTCCGGCGGGCAGGTGACCGACACCCTCCTCGTCGACCTCGCGCGCGTGGAGCCCTCCGTTGACACCGTGGTGCTCGCCGCGTCCGCCGACGGCGGAACGTTCGGCCGGGTGCCCGGCCTCTACATCGAGGTGCGCGACGCGGGCAGCGGCACGGTGGCCGCACGGTTCGACAGCACGGACGCGAGCGTCGAAACGGCCTTCGTGCTGGGCGAGTTCTACCGCCGTCAGGGCGCCTGGAAGTTCCGCGCGGTGGGCCAGGGCTACGACAGCGGCCTGGAGGGACTCGCCACGGACTTCGGCATCACCGTCGACGAGCCGCAGCACACGGCCCCGCCGGTGACACCGCCGGCGCCCACCGTCGCCACGCCGCCCCCCGCCCCGCCGACGCCCCCCACGCTCGCGGTGCCGCCGGTGACGCCCGCGTACACGCACACGCCTCCGCCGCCGCCCGCCCCGCCCGTCACCGTGCCCCCGCCCGCGGGCCTCACCGCACCCGTGCCGCCCCCGCCGCCGACCGCGCCGGTGAGCCTGTCCAAGGTCACGCTCACCAAGGCGGCCCCGTCCGTGTCGCTGACCAAGCAGGGCGGCACCTCGGGTGCGATGCGGGTGAACCTCAACTGGGAGGTGCGCAAGCAGTTCTCCGGCTGGGCCGGCAAGTTCGGCCGCCCCGTCGCCATGCACTCCGACCTCGACCTCGACCTGTGCGCCCTCTACGAGCTCTCCGACGGCAGCAAGGGCGTCGTGCAGGCGCTCGGCAACGCCTTCGGCGCGCTGCACCAGCCGCCGTTCATCCACCTCGACGGCGACGACCGCACCGGCGCGGTCTCGACCGGCGAGAACCTCACCGTCAACCTCGACCACAAGCGGTTCTTCCGGCGCATCCTCGTCTTCGTCACCATCTACGAGGGCGCCCGCTCCTTCGCCGACCTGCACGCCACGGTCACCCTCCAGCCGCAGTTCGGCGCCCCCATCGACTTCTCCCTCGACGAGTGCACGGTCCCGTCGACCGTCTGCGCGCTCGCCCTGATCACCGCCCAGGGCGACGACCTGATCGTCCAGCGCGAGGCCCGCTATCTGGTGCCCGAACGCGGGGTGAGCCCGCAGCGCACCGTCGACTACGCCTACGGCTGGGGCATGAACTGGACGCCCGGCCGCAAGTAGCGAGGGGCCCTCAAGCCTCGTCGGCGACCGTGTCCGGACGCGCGTAGGTGCGGCCCTTCCAGGCCGCGCCACGCCCCCGGTGGTGCTGCACCGCCGAGTCGACCGTCATCAGCAGGTACAGCAGCGCCGTGAACGGCAGCAGCGGGGCGAGCCACAGCGGCTGGCCGTAGTGGCGCAGCATCGGCGTGTACGTCGCCGCCATCACCAGCCACGCCGACCCGCCGCACACCGCCGTCGCCGTGCTCCCCGCGGCCAGGCCCCCCAGCAGGGCCGCGGGCGGCACCAGGTACACCAGCGCCAGCCCCGCCACGGTGCCCGCCAGCAGCAGCGGGCTGTGCCGCAGCTGCGCGTAGGCGCTGCGCGAGACCATCCGCCACAGGTCGGCCAGGCGGGGATACGGCCGTACGCTGTCCACCCGGTCCGCGAGCCCCAGCCAGATGTGCCCGCCGCCCTTCTTCACCGCCCTCGCGAGCGCCACGTCGTCGATCACCGCGTGCCGGATCGCGTCCGGGATCCGCGCCCGCTCGGCCGTCTCGGTCCGCAGCAGCACGCAGCCGCCCGCCGCTGCCGCCGTGCGCGAGCCCCGGCGGCCGATCCGGCGGAAGGGATACAGCTGCGCGAAGAAGTAGACGAACGCCGGTACGACCAGCCGCTCCCAGCCGCTCGCCACCCGCAGCCGCGCCATCAGCGACACGGCGTCGAACCCGCCGGTGCGGGCGGCCGCCACGAGCGTGCGCAGGCTGTCCGGGGCGTGCGCGATGTCGGCGTCGGTGAGCAGCAGGAACTCCGGCTCACGCGCGCGTGCCAGCGCGATGCCGTGCCGCACCGCCCACAGCTTGCCGGTCCAGCCCGCGGGCGGCTCGCCCGGTGAGCCGACGGTGAGGGGCAGCCCGCCGTGCCGCCGTGCGAGCTCGCGCGCCAGCTCGCCGGTGCCGTCCGTGCTGCCGTCGTCGACGAGGAACACCTCCGCGCGCCCCGGGTAGTCCTGCGCGAGCAGGGAGGGCAGGCTCGCGGGCAGCACGGCCGCCTCGTCCCGGGCGGGTACGACGACACAGACCGGCGGCCAGTCCTCCGGGTCGCGGCGGTGCGGGAGCCGTACGTCCGTACGCCAGAAGAAGCCCTGGCAGAGCAGCAGCCAGACCCAGGCGGCGAGTGATCCGGCGGAGATCCAGACGAAGGCGCTCACCCGCGCAGTGTGCCCCACGCGAAGGGGCGGCCTGAGCACATCGTCTATCGTGGCCGGGTGAAGATCGCGCTCATGGACTCCGGAATCGGCCTGCTGGCGGCCACCGCCGCGGTACGGCGCCTGCGGCCCGACGCCGATCTCGTGCTCTCCCTCGACCCCGACGGGATGCCCTGGGGGCCGCGCACCCCCGAGGACCTCACCCGGCGCGCCCTGGCCGTCGCCGAGGCGGCCGCCGCGCGGGGGCCCGAGGCGCTGATCGTCGGCTGCAACACCGCCAGCGTGCACGCCCTGCCGACGCTGCGCGCCCGGCTGGAACCCGCGCTGCCGGTCGTCGGCACCGTCCCGGCGATCAAGCCGGCCGCGGCCGGCGGCGGCCCGGTGGCGATCTGGGCCACCCCCGCCACCACCGGCAGCCCGTACCAGCGCGGACTGATCCGGGACCACGCCGACGGCGTCCGGGTCACCGAGGTGCCCTGCTGGGGTCTGGCCGAGGCGGTGGAGCAGGCAGACGAGGCGGCGATCGACACCGCCGTCGCCGCGGCCGCCGCCCTCACCCCTGACGACGTGACGACCGTCGTCCTGGGCTGCACCCATTACGAACTCGTCGCCGACCGCATCCGCGCGGCCGTGCAGCGCCCCGGCCTGCCGCCGCTCGTCCTGCACGGCTCGGCCGGCGCGGTGGCCGCGCAGGCGCTGCGCCGCATCGGCGGGGTCCCGGCCCCCGACGCCGCCGCGTCCGGGACCCTGACCGTGCTCCTCAGCGGACGGGAGGGCACGCTGCCGCCCGCCGCGCTGGCGTACGAGGAGGGCAGGACGCTGCCTGCGGCGAGCGTGGCGGCGGACCTGCGGTAGCAGGTCAGGAGGGACGGCGGCGGCTCATCCGGCCGGCCTGCCCGGCACGCCCATCCGGACCAGTCACGCTCCGCGACCCGGTACCGGCGGAGCGAAACCTGAGTAACCTCGAACCATGAGGGAGCACCCGCACGGCGACGACGCGCCGCATCCCGATGTCTGGACCTGCCGGGCGACCAACCACTTCCAGTGGCTGCTCGCCCTGTTCGGCGCCGCCTGCCTGGCCCTCGGCGTCAAGCTGGCCGTGGACTCCCCCCGGACCTTCGACACCGGCCCACTGGTGATGTCCGTCGTCGGCTGCATCGCGGCCGGCCTGCTGATCCTCTTCGGCACCGTGGCCTTCGTGAACGTCGCCCTGCGGATCGACAAGGAGTCCCTGGAGGTGCGCTGCGGCCACATGGGTGTGCCGCGCCGCCGTATCCCCCTGTCACACGTGGCGGGCGCGGACTTCGCCCCGCACGTCACGCCGCGGCACTGGGGCGGCTGGGGCTACCGCTGGCGTCCGGAGAAGGGCACCGCGGTCGTCGTACGCCGTGGTGAGGGCGTGGTGCTGCGGCTGTGGGACGGCCACACCTTCACGGTCACCGTGGACGACGCCGAGGCGGCCGTCCGCGTCATCCGGGACCGCCTGGGCGCGGCGCGGCCGGGCGCCGCGCACTGACCTTCGGCTCCCTCAGGCGGGCCGTACGGCCAGTACGGCCACGTCGTCGTCGTTGTCCGGTGGGCGCGACCGCTCCAGCAGCTGGTCCGTGAAGGGCTCCAGCGGCAGGTGGGCCAAGGACGCGGCGTTGCGGCGCAGCCGGTCGAGGCCCTCGTCGAGGGAGCGGCGGGGGGACTCGATCAGGCCGTCGGTGTACAGGAGCAGGGTGGACCCGGGTGGCAGTTCCGTCGTCGCGTCGGGGCGGACCCTTTCGGGTGCGACGCCCAGCAGGAGGCCGTGGCCGTCGGTGAGACAGCGGGCCACCCCCTCGCGGGTGACCAGCAGCGGGGGCGGATGTCCCGCGTTGGTCCAGGACAGCTCGCACCGGCCGTCCTCGGTGTCCGTCATGCGGGCGAAGACGAGCGTGGCCATGGAGACCTCGGCGATGGTCAGGGTCGCGTGGTCGAGCCACTCCACGATCTTGCTGGGCGGTTCCTGCTGGGACACGGCGTACGCACGGAGCATGTTGCGCAGCTGGGCCATGCCGGCCGCCGCGTCCAGGTCGTGGCCGACGACGTCACCGACGGCGAGGGCGGTCGCCCCGTCCGTCAGGGTGAACACGTCGTACCAGTCACCGCCGACGTGGGAGGCGTCCGGCGCGGGCAGGTAGCGGACGGTCATGCTGCGTCCGGGGGTGGGCGGGAGGCTCGGCAGCAGATGGCGCTGCATGGTCTCGGCGACCTTGCGCTGGCGCTGGTAGAGGCGGGCGTTCTCCAGTGCGAAGCTGGCGCGGCGGGCGATGTCCTCCAGCAGGGCGGTGTCGACGGCGGTGAACCGTTCCACCTGGTCGGCGCGGCCGAGGGTGAGGGCGCCCAGGACCTCGTGCAGGCTGCGCAGGGGGACCACGACGGCCGAGTGCATGCCGGTCGCCTCGAACAGGCGCTTCTGCTCGACCGCGATGCCGGAGTCGGGCGGCCCCTGATAGGTCTCGGGGCCCGCCAGGGAGGAGGCGATACCGCGCAGGGCGCGGGACAGGGGCATGGGGGACTCCGCCGGTACCGGTGGCATCGGCCCCTGGAGGTCCTCCCGGAACACCACGGTGCCGCCCTCGGCATGGGCGACGGCGAAGCGGCGCACCTCCTGCCGCTCGCCGGTCAGGTCGATGACGGCCCAGTCGGCGAGGCGCGGCACGACCAGGCCGATCAGGCGGCGCAGCGCCTCGTCGATGTCCAGGGTCGAGGTGAGCACCGTGGTCGTCTCGGCGAGCAGCGTGAGCCGTTCCAGTTCCGAGAGCCGGCCGACGGCCGGGGGCCGCTGCGCGGGCGTCCCGGACCGTCCCTCGGTGTGCAGCAGGACGAGCGTGGCCGACGGACGGATGCCGATGTCGCAGGGTGTGGCCAGCCAGGCCACCGGCACCAGTGTGCCGTCGCCGCGCTCGAGCCACTCGCCGTGGTCCTGTTCCGTGTGCCCGCCGAGGATGCTCGCCCTGAGCCGGCACTGGGCCCCCGGCACGGGCTCCCCGCAGCGGTTGCGGTGCAGCAGGTCGTGGGCGTCCCGCCCGACCATGTCGGCGGCGGAGCGGGCCATGAGCCGTTCGCCGAGCTCGTTGACCGCTACGATCGAGCCGGCCGCGTCCACCAGACAGGCGGCCGTGCCCAGGGAGTGGAGGGCCTTGGCGACCACCCCCGGTGAACCAGCTGGGCCGACCATGACCCGCCTCCCGTCGTCACGAACAGCGCCTCCCCCGCCACCTGCCTCCGGGTTCCCTCAGGTGCACACGCGATGCCCGCCCGAGGGGAGACACACGTGGCCCGCGGGATCGCGGACCGGGGTCAGGGCTGCTCGCCGAGCGGCCGGGCCGTGGCCAGGCCCGCCAGCAGGCCGGCGCCCACCGACACGGTGGTGAAGCTGAGCGCGTTGCCGACGGCGGCGACCGCCGCGAGCGCGGTCAGCGCGGCTCCCGCGGTGAGCGCGACGGGCGTGGGGCGGGCCGTGCGCCACAGCGCGTGCAGCACCCAGGCGAACGCGGCCCCCAGCAGCACCAGCCCGACCAGCCCCTGTTCGGCGAGCTGCTGCAGCGGCGCCGAGTGCGGCTTGCCGTCGGGGTGGGGCGCGGCGGCCGCGGCCCGGCTCAGTTCGCCGAAGCGGCCGGGGCCCACGCCCAGCAGCAGCTCATCGCCGCCCAGCCGCAGGGCGTCCTGCCACAGGTCGACCCGCTGCGCGGTCAGCCGCGCCTGGAGGGACACGGTGAGGCCGTCCGGCAGGGCCTGTCCGGCGACGGCCCAGACCGTGCCGGTGACCAGCGTCGCCGCCACGGCGAGGCCCGCGATGCCGGCCCCGCGCGGGCGCAACGCACCGGCGGCCGACGAGCACAGCAGCACCGCGGCGCACAGGACGGCCCCGGTCGGCGAACCCAGTAGCGCGGCGGTCACGGCGATGCCCGCGGCGAGCGCCCGCAGCGCCAGTCGCAGGGCCGGGACGGAGGTGCCCCAGGCGGCACAGCAGGCCGCGCCGGTGCACAGCACGAGCAGGGCCGCGGTGGCACCCGCGTGCCCGAGCGGCACGCCCGGCTCCGGCCCGGGCACGAGATACGGCGTGCCGATGGCAAGGCCGAGACCGGCCAGGGCGGCGCCACAGGGCGCGGCGACCGGCAGCAGCGCGCCGCAGATCCGCCCGGCCGCGTAGCCTGCGGCCACCGCCAGCACCGCGAGCAGCACCCCCTCGGGCCGGCCGCCGTGCACGGTCGCCGAGACCAGCGACCAGACCGCGCAGGACCCCAGCACCACCACGCCTGCGGCGTCGGACACCCCGCGTCTTTCCCCGTCGGCCTGTGGCCCGGCCATGGACGTCGTCCTCGTCGCCCCCACCTGTCCCCCCGTACCCCGGTCGCCCCCGACCCGTGTCGAGCCCGGCGCCCACCCGCCCCCGCGGGCCGGACG
Source organism: Streptomyces sp. NPDC053367 (assembly GCF_044545925.1). Lineage (NCBI taxonomy): Bacteria > Bacillati > Actinomycetota > Actinomycetes > Kitasatosporales > Streptomycetaceae > Streptomyces > Streptomyces sp. NPDC053367. The sequence goes on from NZ_JBITYN010000004.1 coordinate 331,507, forward strand.
TACGGCTCGGGCACACCGTAACGGCTCGGGGGCCGAATGTGGATGACTGGGTGCGAGTGGTGCAGGAACGTTGCGGCAGGGGTGCGGTGGCACTACCGCGCTGTTCTGCGGAAACGTTGCCGCAACGCCGCCCCACGGGACGGGCGAGGCCTCCCGGCCGCGCTGTCGGCGCAGGCGGCGGGCGCCTTACACTCCGGGAGTGACCGTCACCGCAACCACCGTGGGTGAGTCGGACCAGGCCCCGCCGCAGACCGTGCCCGTTTCGGGGCGCGCGCGGCTGCTGCGCCTGGTGCCGGCCGCCGTCGCGGCGCTCTCCGGAGTGCTGCTCTACGTCAGCTTCCCGCCGCGCACCCTGTGGTGGCTCGCCCTGCCGGCGTTCGCCGGTCTCGGGTGGGCCCTGCGCGGCCGTGGCCTCAGGGCGGCGCTCGGTCTGGGCTATCTCTTCGGCCTGGGCTTCCTGCTGCCGCTGCTGGTGTGGACGGGTGTGGAGGTGGGCCCCGGGCCGTGGCTGGCCCTGGTGGTGATCGAGGCGGTCTTCGTCGCGCTGGTCGGCGCGGGCGTCGCCGCCGTGTCCCGGCTGCCCGGCTGGCCGCTGTGGGCCGCCGCCGTCTGGACCGCGGGCGAGGCGGCACGCGCGCGTTTCCCCTTCCACGGCTTCCCCTGGGGCAAGGTCGCCTTCGGCCAGGCCGACGGCGTCTTCCTGCCGCTGGCCGCCCTCGGCGGCACCCCCGTGCTCGGCTTCGCGGTCGTCCTGTGCGGGTTCGGCCTCCACGACGTCGTACGTCTGCTGCTGGAACAGCGCCGCACACGCGTGTGGCGCAGGGGCGCGGCAGCCGCCGCCCTGCTGAGCGTGGCCGTGCCGGTGGGCGGGGCGCTGGCGGCCCGCGCCCTGGTCAGCGACCAGGCGGAGGACGGCACCCTGACGGTCGCGGTCGTGCAGGGCAACGTGCCGCGCGCGGGGCTGGACTTCAACGCCCAGCGCCGGGCCGTGCTCGACCACCACGCGCGTGAGACGCGGCGGCTGGCCGCCGAGATCGACGCCGGCCGGGTGCCGAGGCCCGATGTGGTGCTGTGGCCGGAGAACTCCTCCGACATCGACCCGTTCGCCAACTACGACGCCCGCGCGGTCATCGACGGGGCCGCCGAGGCGGTCGGTGCGCCCGTCTCCGTCGGCGGTGTGGTCGAGCGCGACGGCCGGCTGCTCAACGAGCAGATCCTGTGGGACCCGGACAAGGGCCCGGTCGACACCTACGACAAGCGGCAGATCCAGCCCTTCGGCGAGTACCTCCCGCTGCGCGGGCTCGTCGGGGCGATCAACGACAGCTGGACCGGCATGGTCCGCCAGGACTTCAGCCGCGGCTCGGAGCCGGGCGTGTTCACCGTCGCCGGCGCCAGGATCGGTCTGGCCACCTGCTACGAGGCCGCCTTCGACTGGGCGGTGCGCGACACCGTCACCGGCGGCGCCCAGCTGATCTCCGTGCCCAGCAACAACGCCACCTTCGGCCGCAGCGAGATGACCTACCAGCAGCTCGCCATGTCCCGGATCCGCGCGGTCGAGCACAGCCGTACCGTCACCGTCCCGGTGACCAGCGGGGTCAGCGCGATCATCCTGCCCGACGGCACCATCACGCAGCGGACCGGCATGTTCGTCGCGGACTCGCTCGTCCAGCAGGTGCCGCTGCGGTCCTCCGAGACCCCCGCGACCCGGCTGGGCGTCCTGCCGGAGATCGCCCTCGTGCTGCTCGCGGCCGGCGGACTGGGCTGGGCCGGCACGGTCGTGGTGCGCCGGCGGCGCGCGGACGGCGTGTAGCGGTACGCCCGGCGAACGCCCCTGAGCCTCAAGATCGACCCGGTTAGGGTCGGGGCATGGCTATCCCTGACTTCATCCGCAACCTCAGGGCCTCGGTCGGTCACGACCTGCTCTGGCTCCCCGGCGTCAGCGCCGTCGTCCTCGACGACGAGGGCCGGGTGCTGCTCGGGCAGCGCTCCGACAACCACCGGTGGTGCGTGCCCTCCGGGATCCCCGACCCGGGCGAGCAGCCCGCACAGTGCGCCGTGCGCGAGGTGTACGAGGAGACGGGCGTGCACTGCGTCGTCGAGCGGATCGTGGCCGTCAGGTCCGGCAGGGAGGTGACCTACCCCAACGGCGACCGGTGCCAGTTCATGGACGTCACCGTGCGCTGCCGGGCCGTGGGCGGCGAGGCGCGCGTCAACGACGACGAGTCGCTGGCCGTCGGCTGGTTCGAGGTGGACGCCCTGCCGGAGATGAAGGAGTCGCAGCTCTTCCGGATCAAGCAGGCCCTCTCCGATGAACCCACATGGTTCGAACCTATGCCTTCGGACTGAAGTGTGGTGTCTGGCCATATGGGTCGGGGTGTGGACGCTGCCTAGGGTCGATCCATGACCCCGCCCACCCCGCCCTCCGTGCTCCCGGGCCAGACCGGCCCCCACGCTCCCGCCCTCGACCTCGGCGGCCGCACCGCCCTCGTCACCGGCGCCGCCGGCGGCATCGGCCGTGCCTGCGCGCTGCGCCTGGCGGCCGCCGGGGCCAAGGTCAGAGCGGTCGACCGCGACGACGCCGGCCTGCGGGCGCTCGCCGAGGGGGCCGCGGGCCTGCCCGGCACGGTCGAACCCCACCTGCTGGACCTCACCGACCTGGACGCCGCCGAGAGCGCCGCCGCGGGCACCGACGTGCTGGTCAACAACGCCGGACTGCAACTCGTACGGCCGCTGGAGGAGTTCCCGCCCGAGGTGTTCCACACCGTGCTCACGGTGATGCTGGAGGCGCCGTTCCGGCTCATCCGCGGCGCCCTGCCGCACATGTACGGGCAGGGGTGGGGCCGGATCGTGAACATCTCCTCCGTCCACGGACTGCGCGCCTCCGCCTTCAAGTCGGCGTACGTCGCCGCCAAGCACGGCCTGGAAGGGCTGTCGAAGACCGCCGCGCTCGAAGGCGCGCCGCACGGCGTCACCTCCAACTGCGTCAACCCCGCCTACGTCCGCACGCCCCTGGTCGAGAAACAGCTCGCCGACCAGGCGCGGGCGCACGGCATCCCCGAGGAGCGCGTCCTGACCGAGGTGCTGCTCCAGGACAGCGCCGTCAAGCGGCTGATCGAGCCGGCGGAGGTCGCCGAGGCCGTGGCCTACCTGTGCGGCCCCCAGGCGTCCTTCGTCACCGGCACCTCTCTGGTCCTCGACGGCGGCTGGACCGCCCACTGACCACGGCCGAGGCCGGGGCGCCCCGAGTTTTCCACAGGGCTGCCGGGGCGCCCGGGTCATGGGGAATCCTGTGAGCATGTCCCGCGATCACGTGCAGTCCGCCGAGCGCCCGGCCGGCGCCTCCTCCGCGAGCGAGGAGGCGCCTTTCCTGGAGCTGCTGGCCCGAGGCGCCGCCGCCGACGCCTACGAGCAGCCGGTGCTGGCCGCCCGCGCCCAGGGGCAGCCCGCCGAGCGGATCGCGGCGCTCGACCGGGCCAAGCTGCTCGCCCTGCGGGTGCGGTCCGAGCTGGAGGGCCGGCGCCGCCGGGAGGCCGAGCTGTCGGCGCTGTTCGAGACCGCGCACGACCTGGCGGGTCTGCGCGACCTCGACGCCGTCCTGCAGGCGATCGTGCAGCGCGCCCGCTCCCTGCTCGGCACGGACGTGGCCTACCTCAGCCTGAACGACCCCGCGCGCGGGGACACCTACATGCGGGTCACCGAGGGCTCGGTCGCCGCCCGCTTCCAGCAACTGCGCCTCGGCATGGGGGAGGGGCTCGGCGGGCTGGTCGCCCAGACCGCGCGGCCGTACGTCACCGACGACTACTTCAAGGACGAGCGCTTCCAGCACACCAGCAGCATCGACGCCGGCGTCCGCGACGAGGGCCTGGTCGCCATCCTCGGCGTCCCGCTGATGCTCGGCCACCATGTGATCGGTGTGCTCTTCGCCGCCGACCGGCGCGCCCGGGTCTTCGAGCGCGAGCAGATCGCCCTGCTCGGTTCCTTCGCCGCCCTCGCCGCGGCGGCCATCGACACCGCCAACCTCCTCACCGAGACGCGCTCCGCCCTCGCCGGCCTGGAGCGCGCCAACGAGATCATCCGCGACCGCAGCGCCGTCATCGAGCGCGCCTCCGACGTGCACGACCGGCTCGCCGAACTGGTGCTGCGCGGCGGCGGGGTGCACGACGTGGCGGCTGCCGTCTCCGAGGTCCTGGAGGGCACCGTCGAGTTCACGGAGGCCCACTGCGCGCCCCCGGCCGCACTGGAGGCCTCCCGTGCCGAGGGCCACGCCGTGCGGCACCAGGACGACTGGATCGCCGCCGTCGCCGCAGGCGGCGAGCTGCTCGGCGCGCTCGTGCTGCGCGGCCACCCGGGCCTGGACCCCGTCGACCAGCGCACCCTGGAGCGCGCCGCGATGGTGACCTCCCTGCTGCTGCTCGCCCGCCGCTCCGCCGCCGAGGCCGAACAGCGCGTGCGGGGCGAGCTGCTGGACGACCTCCTCGACGCCCGCGACCGCGACCCACGCCTGCTGCGCGAGCGCGCCGCCCGGCTGCACGCCGACCTGGACGCCACCCATGTGGTCCTCGCCGCGCGCCTCGACGGCCCCACGGCCGACGCCGAGCAGGAGGCCGACGCCCGCAGACGCCTGTGGTCCGCCGCCTCCCATCTGGCCGCCACCCGGCAGGGCCTGGCCGCCGCCCGCGACGGCGGCACCGTGCTGCTGCTGCCGCTCGCACCGGGCGACACCGCCACCGAGCTGGCCCGCCGCACCGCACGCCAGCTCGGCACCGCCGTCCACGAGGCCGTCACCGTCGGCGCCTCCGGGCCCGTCGAGCACCTCGCCACCCACCCGGACGCGGTCGCCGCGGCCTACGCCGAGGGCCACCGCTGCCTGGACGCGCTGCGCCTGCTCGGCCGCAGCGGCGACGGTGCCGCCGCCGAGGACTTCGGCTTCCTCGGCCTGCTGCTCGCCGGGGACCGGGACATCGCCGGCTTCGTCGACCGTACGATCGGCCAGGTCGTCGCCTACGACGAACGCCGCGGCACCGACCTGGTGCGCACCCTCGACGCCTACTTCGCCTGCGGTATGAGCCCGGCGCGGACCAAGGACGACCTGCACGTCCACGTCAACACCGTGGCGCAGCGGCTGGAGCGCGTGGGCCGGCTGCTGGGCGACGACTGGCAGAGCCCGGCCCGCGCCCTGGAGATCCAGCTCGCCCTGCGGCTGCACCGCCTGGCCTCACCCGCACAGCGCTGACCCCCGTACGCGCGGAGCGTACGGGGGCCGGTGGGAAGCGGGTCAGATGGTGTGCGCGTCGGCAGGGCGGGAGGGGGCGGAGCCGTCCGGGGTGACGGCGTCCGCGTCCGCCTCGGCCAGGTCCCGGTGGCGGGTCTCCTTCGCCACCCCGACCGCGATCAGCGTGATCACGGCCGCCCCGATCACATACAGGGAGATCCAGGTGGAGCCGCCGGTGCCGTCCAGCAGGGCGGTGGCGATCAGCGGGGCGGGCGCACCGGCCGCGACCGAGGCGAACTGGGCGCCGATCGACGCGCCCGAGTAGCGCATCCGGGTCGCGAACATCTCCGAGAAGAACGCGGCCTGCGGGGCGTACATCGCGCCGTGCAGCACCAGGCCGACGGTCACCGCCAGCAGCAGACCGCCGAAGTCGCCGGTGTCGACGAGCGCGAAGAACGGGAACATCCACAGCCCGACACCGGCCGCGCCCAGCAGATAGACCGGACGCCGGCCCACCCGGTCCGACAGGGCACCCCACAGCGGGATCACCGCGAAGTGCAGCGCGGAGGCGATGAGCACCGCGTTCAGCGCGGTCTGCTTGGAGACGTCGGCGGCGGTGGTGGCGTAGACGAGGATGAACGCGGTGATGACGTAGTAGCTGATGTTCTCGGCCATCCGGGCGCCCATCGCGATCAGCACGTCACGCCAGTGGTGGCGCAGCACCGACACGAGCGGCAGCTTCTCGGCGGTGCCGCCGCGCTCGGCCTTGCGGGCCTCGGCCTGCGCCAGCGCCCGCTTGAACACGGGCGATTCATCGACAGAGAGACGAATCCACAGACCGACGATCACCAGGACCCCGGACAGCAGGAACGGGATCCGCCAGCCCCAGGTGTTGAAGGCGGAGTCGGACAGCACGGCGGTCAGCAGCGACAGCACGCCCGTCGCCAGCAACTGCCCCGCAGGCGCGCCGGTCTGCGGCCAGGACGCCCAGAAGCCGCGCCGCCGCGCGTCCCCGTGCTCCGACACGAGCAGCACCGCGCCGCCCCACTCGCCGCCCAGCGCGAAGCCCTGCACCAGCCGCAGCACCGTCAGCAGCACCGGGGCGGCCGTGCCGACGGTCGCGTGCGTCGGCAGCAGACCGATCGCGAAGGTCGCCCCGCCCATCAGCAGCAGGCTCAGCACCAGCAGCTTCTTGCGGCCCAGCCGGTCGCCGTAGTGCCCGAACACCAGCGCGCCGAGCGGCCGCGCCGCGAACCCGACGGCGTACGTCAGGAAGGACAGCAGGGTGCCGACCAGGGGGTCGGAGTCCGGGAAGAACAGCTTGTTGAAGACGAGCGCCGCTGCGGATCCGTAGAGGAAGAAGTCGTACCACTCGATGGTCGTGCCGATGAGGCTGGCGGCGACGATGCGCTTCAGATTGCCGGGCGTTGGGGGAGCGGTTGCTGCGGAGGCCATGTGCGCCACTTCCTCGTGTGCGGTGGGGACGGGTACGTGCTGGCACACCGTAGGAAGCCGCAGGTCAAGGGCACATGTGGTGGGGCACCATAGTTCTGGGGCCAGGTATGCGTCCGGCCACCATGCCGGGGATGAAGGGGCGGTACGGGCCCCCAGCCGGGACCGGTCGTCCCTTCCCCGGCCCGGGGCGGTGGACCACCCTGGAAGCGGGGCGTCGACCAGGCGGTGACCAGGGAGGTGAGGGTCATGATCAGGTCGGTCGTGGCCGGAGTGGACGGTTCGCCCGACAGCGTGGCCGCGGTGGACTGGGCCGCCCGGGAGGCCCTGCGCCGAGGACTGCCGCTGCGGCTGGTCCACGCCTGGGAGGCGGGCCTGCCGGACGACGGCGACGAGGCTCCCCTGCCGGAGCTCAGGGCCCCGCAGCGGCACGCCCGGCAGGTGCTGCGAGGCGTGCTCGACCGGCTGAGCGAGCGGTACCCGCCGCTTCCCGTCTCCGCCGAGCAGGTCGGCAGGCCGCCGGTCCCCGCCCTGCTCGCCGAGGCCGAGAACGCCGACCTGCTGGTGATCGGCAGCCAGGGGAGCAGCGGCCTGAGCGGCTTCGTGTCCGGCTCCGTCGCGCTGGCCACCGCGGCCCGTGCCCACCGGCCGCTCGTGCTCGTGCGGGCCGCCGAGAAGGCCGAGTCCGAGCATCTTCCCGACGCCCACGGCCGGCCGTCGGTCCGCACGCCCTTCCGCGACGTCACCGTCGCCGTCGACATCGACGGGGCGTGCGAGGAGGTCCTGGACTTCGCCTTCCGGGCCGCCGAGGTGCGCGGAGCGCCCCTGCGCGCGGTGCACGCCTGGCACGTGCCGTTCTCCCACACCCACCCCGCCGCCGGGGAGCGCGCCGGCCTGCGGGCGGCCGCGGAGGACGAACTGGCCGGGCTGATGGCGCCCTGGCGGGTGAAGTACCCGGCCGTCACCGTCCGGGAGAACCTGTACGAGGGCCGCCCGGCCCACGCCCTGGTCCGCGCGGCGAGCGGATCCGGCCTGCTGGTCGCCGGCATCCGCCGCCCCCGGACTTCGGCCGGCCGGCCCACCACCGGGCCGGTCGCGCACACGCTGATCCATCACGTGAGGTGCCCTGTCGCGCTGGTCCCGCACGAGTGATCGGGCGGTCCGCCACGGGTACCAGGGGCCCACGGGTACCAGGGGCCCGTGGAGCAGGCCGAGCCGGCCCCCGCAGCCCCTCGGCACGGCCACGCATGGCGGAATCCGGCTCCTCCGGATGGGCCGATCGGCCCTGTCGGGTACCCACGGTCACGGGGAAGGCTGGTCGGGTGCCGACCGGTACGCACTTCCCACCGCACGCCGAAACGGAAGGGAACCCCAGATGTCCGTCGACACCCGGCAGGCGTCCACGCCGCTCACCGAGGACGAGCTGAGGAGGCTGGACGCCCACTGGCGCGCCGCGAACTACCTGTCCGTCGGCCAGATCTACCTCATGGCCAACCCGCTGCTCACCGAGCCGCTCCGCCCCGAGCACGTCAAACCCCGGCTGCTGGGCCACTGGGGCACCTCGCCCGGCCTCAACCTCGTCCACACCCACCTCAACCGCGTCATCCGGCAGCGCGGGCTCGACGCCCTCTGCATCTGGGGCCCCGGCCACGGCGGCCCCGCGGTCGTCGCCAACTCCTGGCTGGAGGGGTCGTACACCGAGACCTACCCGGACATCACCCGGGACGCGGCCGGCATGGCGCGGCTTTTCAAGCAGTTCTCCTTCCCCGGCGGCATCCCCAGCCATGTCGCCCCCGAGACGCCCGGCTCCATCCACGAGGGCGGTGAGCTCGGCTACTCGCTCTCCCACGCCTACGGTGCCGCCCTGGACAACCCCGGCCTGCTCGTGGCGTGCGTCGTCGGCGACGGCGAGGCGGAGACCGGCCCGCTGGCCGCCTCCTGGCACTCCAACAAGTTCCTCGACCCCGTGCACGACGGCGCCGTCCTGCCGATCCTGCACCTCAACGGCTACAAGATCGCCAACCCGACCGTGCTGGCCCGGCTGCCCGAGGACGAACTCGACGCACTGCTGCGCGGCTACGGCCACGACCCGATCCATGTCACCGGCGACGAGCCGGCCGCCGTGCACCGCGCCATGGCGGAGGCCCTCGACACCGCGCTGGACCGGATCACCGCCTTCCAGCGCGCCGCCCGCGAGGAGGGCGCCACCGAACGCCCCCGCTGGCCGGTCGTCGTGCTGCGCACGCCCAAGGGCTGGACCGGTCCCGCCGAGGTCGACGGCCTACCCGTGGAGGGCACCTGGCGCTCCCACCAGGTGCCCCTGTCCGCGGTCCGCGACAACCCCGAGCACCTGCGGCAGCTGGAGGCGTGGCTGCGCTCCTACCGGCCCGAGGAACTGTTCGACGAGGCCGGCCGCCCCCGCCCCGACGTCGTCGCCTGCATCCCCGACGGCACCCGGCGCCTCGGCGCCACCCCGCACGCCAACGGCGGCCTGCTGCTGCGCGAACTCCCGCTGCCCGACCTCGACACCTACGCCGTGCCCGTCGACAAACCCGGCACGACCCTCCACGAACCCACCGCCGTACTCGGCGAGTTGCTGGAGGACGTCATGGCCGCCACCGCCGAACGGCGCGACTTCCGGCTCGTCGGCCCCGACGAGACCGCCTCCAACCGCCTCCAGGCCGTCTACGGCGCGACCGGCAAGGCATGGCAGGCCGGCACCCTCCAGGTCGACGAACACCTCGACCGGCACGGCCGCGTGATGGAGATCCTGTCCGAACACACCTGCCAGGGCTGGCTCGAGGGCTACCTGCTGACCGGCAGGCACGGACTGTTCTCGTGCTACGAGGCGTTCGTGCACATCGTCGACTCCATGGTCAACCAGCACATCAAGTGGCTGCGCGTCACCCGCAGGCTGCCCTGGCGCGCCCCCATCGCCTCCCTCAACTACCTGCTCACCTCGCACGTCTGGCGGCAGGACCACAACGGCTTCTCCCACCAGGACCCCGGCTTCGTCGACCACATCCTCAACAAGAGCCCCGAGGCCGTACGCGTCTACCTGCCGCCGGACGCCAACACCCTTCTGTCCGTGGCCGACCACGCGCTGCGCAGCCGCGACTACGTCAACGTCGTCGTCGCGGGCAAGCAGCCCTGCTACGACTGGCTGTCCATGGACCAGGCCCGCGTCCACTGCGCGCGCGGCGCCGGTGTGTGGGAGTGGGCCGGCACCGAGGACGGCAGCCGGGAACCGGACGTCGTCCTCGCCTGCGCGGGCGACGTCCCCACCCAGGAGGTCCTGGCCGCGGCCCAGTTGCTGCGCCGGCATCTGCCGCAGCTCGCGGTGCGGGTCGTCAACGTCGTCGACATCGCCCGGCTGCTGCCCCGGGAGGAACATCCGCACGGTATGAGCGACTTCGAGTACGACGGCCTCTTCACCGCCGACAAGCCGGTCGTCTTCGCCTACCACGGCTACCCGTGGCTCATCCACCGGCTCGCCTATCGCCGCAACGGCCACGGGAACCTGCATGTGCGCGGCTACAAGGAGATCGGCACCACGACCACGCCGTTCGACATGGTCGTCCGCAACGACCTCGACCGCTACCGCCTCGTCATGGACGTCATCGACCGCGTCCCCGGCCTCGCGGTGCGCGCGGCGGCCCTGCGGCAGCGCATGGAGGACACCAGGCTGCGGCACCACGACTGGATCCGCACCCATGGCACCGACCTGCCCGAGGTCGCCGACTGGTCCTGGAACGGCTGACCCCGGCAGGCCCTTAGGCCCCCTCCGTGTGGTGCAGCACCAGCAGGGCGATGTCGTCGGTGCGCAGTTCGTCCGTGCCCGCCTTGTCCACCAGCGTGTCGATGAGCCGCTGCAGGTCCCGGTCGTCGGCGTGGGCGAGGTGGCGGGCGAGGTCGGCGATGGAGTCGTCGAGGTCGGCACCGGGTGTCTCGACGAGACCGTCGGTGTACAGGGCGAGCATGAGCCCGGGGGTGAGCGGAATCTCCGTCAGCGGGAAGACGGCGCCGGGGTCGATGCCGAGGAGCGGCCCCGGCGGCACGTCCACCGGCTCGGCGCCGTACCCGGGGCGCCGCACGACCGGGGGCGGATGGCCGGCGCTCGCCAGGGACACCTTGCGGCCGGCGAGGTCGAGGCGGACGTAGAGGCAGCTGGTGAACAGTTCGACGTCCAGGTCGATGAGGAGCCGGTTGGTTCCGGACAGCACCTCGTCCGGTGTCGCCCCGACGGCGGAGTGGGCGTGAACGGCCGTCCGGACCTGCCCCATCAGGGCGGCCGCCGCCGCGTCATGACCCTGGACGTCGCCGATGACGGCCGCGACGGCGTCGTCGCCGAGCGGGAACAGGTCGTAGAAGTCCCCGCCGATGTCCATGCCCCGGGTGGCCGGCAGATAGCGGGCGGCCACCCGCAGTCCGGGGACCCGCGGCAGGGTCCGGGGCAGCAGGGCCTCCTGGAGGCTGTGCGCGAGGTCGTGCTTGGCGTCGTAGAGGCGGGCCCGGTCGAGGGCCTGGGCGACGAGGCCCGCGAGCGAGGTCAGGACGGCCCGCTCCTCGGCCGAGAACGCGTGCGGCCGGTCGTACGACAGGATGCAGCAGCCGACCGGCCGGCCGGAGACGATCAGCGGCAGGAACGCCCAGGCCTGCTTCCCGCTGATGTGCGGCGCCTCCGGGTAGCCGCGCCGCATCTCCTCCAGATCGGAGAAGAACGCGGGCATACCGCTGCGCAGCACGTCGCCGGCCGGGGTGAACGTGGTGTCCAGGGGCAGGCCGTTCAGGCGCTCGACGGCCTCCGCGGAGTAGCCGCGGTGCCCGGTGATGCGCAGCCGCCCCGCGTCGGCGGTGGACAGCACCAGCCCCTGGGCGCCGAAGGCCGGCACGATCTGGTCGGCGACCAGATCGATGACGTCCTGCACGCCGACGACCTCCGTCAGCCCCGCGGCCAGGTGCGTCAGCTGGTAGAGCCGGCCCGCGCGTGCCGGGGTGACCGAGCCCCGCGGCCGGTGCGGCGCGGGGGACGGCGGCGGACGCTCACCGCTGGGCACGATCCGCACGCTGATGCCGCTCGCGTCGGGGTAGAGGTGGAACTCCAGCCAGCGGTCCGGAGGGCGGCACGCGGTGAACGCCACCGGCTCGCGCGAGAGCACCGCCGCGCGGTAGCGGTCCTCGTACGACGGGTCGTCCAGCCAGCGCAGCGAGTGCCACGGCCAGGTGCCGAGCAGCTCACCCGCCTCGCGGCCGAGCAGCTCGCAGGCGCCCGAGCTGAGGTAGGTGAAACGGCCCTCCAGGTCCAGCGCGCAGCTCCCGCCCGGCAGCCGTTCGACGAAGTCCGCGGCACTGCGAGCCGGGTCCATCGGCAGACGACCCCAGCCCGCGGACAGCACGCGAGGCCCGTCGGCGGGCGCCGGAGGGGGCCCGCTGTGCAGGGCGTCCTCCAGCGCCCGGGCCAGCCGTCCACAGCTCGCGGCGATGTGCTGTCGCTCGCGCCGGGTCATGTACGACGGACGGGTGGCCGGCCACATCAGCATCAAAGTCCCCCACCGGCGCACGCCCGCGACCGGCGCGGCGGCCAGCGCCAGCGGGTACGGCAGGGCCATCGCGGTGCGCGGATAGTCGCGGGCCATCTCCTCCTGGCTGCCCACCCACACCATGCGGTCCTCCCGCGCCGCCACGGCCACCGGCGCGGGAGCGGTCAGCGGGATCCTCGTCCAGGGCTTCGCCAGCTCCGCCGGCGCCCCGCACAGCGCGTCCAGGAACAGCTCCCGTCCGTCCGGCGTGAGCAGGAACAGGGCGCCCACCGACGCGCCCGTCGCCCGTACGGTCTCCGCCAAGGCGGCGTCCAGGGCGTCCGCGTACGCCGCCGTCCCACCGGCTCCGGCCACGACGCACCTCCCGCGCTGGTCGGGGAGTCCGGGCCGGCCGCCCGGGCCACCCGCCACGACCACGCCGACTTCCCCCTACCGGGACGCTACGCCCCTGCGCTGCGGTCGGCACCCCTGTGAGGTGAGGAGGCTCCGGCTCGGGCGTGTGCTCGGCACAACCGGGGGAGGGCGCCGGGCACGGCCGGGGGCTGTGCTCGGCATGGCCGGGGGGTGTGCGGGCCCGGGCCCCCGGTTCGGGGCCGGGCCGGGTCGCCCTGGGGTGGTGCGGCGGGCTAGCCCCGGGGTGTGGTGCGGCCGGCTTGCCCCTGGCTGTGGTGCGGCCGGCTTGCCCGGGTGGTGCGGGTCCCTCGCCGGAGGCGGTTCTCGGGATCGTCGGGACCCTCGGGATCGTCGGGAGCGTCGGGTCTCGGGACCCTCGGGACCCTCGGGACCCTCGGGACCCTCGGGATCGTCGGGACCGTCGGACCACACGGCGTAGCGCCGGGTGCGCCCACGGCCACGGACCGACAGCATCGTGAGGGTCGTGTCCGCCACCGGAACGGGCGGCCCGCGGCTCCGCCGCCGTCCAGGAGGGAAACCCCGTGCAGATCGATCTCACCGGCCGCACGGCCCTGGTCACCGGCTCCACCCAGGGCATCGGCCTCGCCATCGCCACCGGCCTGGCACGCGCGGGTGCCTCCGTCGTCGTCAACGGGCGGGGTGAGGAACGCGTGGCGGAGGCGGTGCGTGCCGTACGGTCCGACTCCGGCGGCGACCGCGTCAGCGGCGCCGTGGGCGACCTGGCGACGGCGGAGGGCGCCGCCGCCGTGGTGGAGGCCGTGCCCGAGGCCGACATCCTGGTCAACAACCTCGGGATCTTCGGCTCCGCGGCCCCGCTGGAGATCGAGGACGCCGAGTGGCTGCGCTACTTCGAGGTCAACGTGCTGTCCGCAGTCCGGCTCATCCGCGCCCTCCTGCCCGGTATGAAGGAGCGCGGCTGGGGGCGCGTGCTGAACCTCGCGAGCGACTCGGCCGTGGCCGTCCCCGCCGAGATGATCCACTACGGCATGACGAAGACCGCGCTGCTCGCCGTCAGCCGAGGCTTCGCCAAGGACGCCGCCGGGACCGGTGTCACCGTCAACTCCGTCATCGCCGGGCCGACCCACACCGGTGGAGTGGAGGAGTTCGTCCGTGAACTCGTCGGCGAGGAGCTGCCGTGGGAGGAGGCGCAGCGCGCCTTCATGGTCGCCCACCGCCCCCAGTCCCTCGTGCAGCGCCTCATCGAGCCCGAGGAGATCGCCCACATGGTCGTCTACCTCGCCTCGCCGTACGCCTCCGCCACCACCGGCGGCGCCGTCCGCGTGGACGGAGGCTACGTGGACTCGATCCTGCCCTGAGGCGCGGCGGGCCGTCGGCGTGTACGGACGGTGAAGAAATCCGCACGGATTATCCGAGCGCGTTCCCCGGCGACTCCTTGGCCGTTCAACCACCCCGAGGTGCTGGGCGTTTGCAGTCGGGTTGCTTCGCCGGTGCGGGAATCCTGTGGAGATCGTCCGCCTCCGCCGACGACAGGCGCACGTCAGGGGATTGATCTGCTCGCGACAAGTCGGCAGTCTCCAGGGCACGCGCAGCGCTGCCGTTCGAACGCAAATCCCTCACGCAACCCCCCACTTCACGAGGAGACCCCTCTTGACGGCGCATCACATACGCATGGGCAAGGCCAAGATCGTCACCGCGATCGCGGCCGCCGCCACCGTCGCCGGCACGGCACTGTTCGTGTCGCCCGCCGCCCAGGCGGACCAGCCCGCGCAGGGGACGGTGTACGGCCTGAACGCCGAAGGTTCGGTGCCCGGCAGCTTCATCGTCCTGCTGGACGAGAAGACCTCCACGGCCGAGAAGCGAGAGCTGGCCGCCGAGTACGGCGGCAGCATCGGCCGTACCTACGGCTCGGCGGTCAACGGCTTCTCGGCGCGCAGCCTCACCGCGACGGAGGCCAGGCGCCTCGCCGCCGACCCGGCCGTGTCGACCGTGGTCCAGAACAAGAAGTTCCACATCACCGCGACCCAGGACAACCCGCCGTCCTGGGGCCTGGACCGCCTCGACCAGGCGGACACGGCAGGTGACGCCAAGTACACCTACCCGGACAAGGCGGGAGAAGGGGTGACCGCGTACGTCATCGACACCGGCGTACGCGTCAGCCACAAGGACTTCGAGGGCCGCGCCTCCCACGGCTTCGACGCGATCGACAACGACGACACCGCCGACGACGGCAACGGCCACGGCACCCATGTGGCGGGCACCATCGCCGGCGCATCCTACGGCGTCGCCAAGAAGGCCGAGATCGTCGCGGTCCGCGTGCTCGACGACAACGGCTCCGGCACCACCGAGCAGGTCGTCGCCGGCATCGACTGGGTGACCAGCCACCACCAGGGGCCGTCGGTGGCCAACATGAGCCTCGGCGGGGGCGCCGACCCGGCGCTCGACGCGGCCGTCCAGAAGGCCATCGCCTCGGGTGTCACCTTCGCGGTCGCCGCGGGCAACGAGTCGTCGGACGCCGGCCAGGGCTCGCCCGCCCGGGTCCCCGAGGCCCTCACGGTCGCCTCCAGCACCAAGGACGACGCCCAGTCGGACTTCTCCAACTTCGGCCAGGTCGTCGACCTGTACGCGCCCGGCTCGGACATCACCTCGGCCTGGAACGACAGCGACGAGGGGACCAAGACGATCTCGGGCACCTCCATGGCCACGCCCCACGTGACCGGAGCCGCGGCCGTCTACCTGGCCGGACACCCCGACGCCACCCCTGTCCAGGTGGCCACCGCGCTCGTCGGCGCGGCCACCGGCGACAAGATCACCAACCCGAGCAGCGGAACGCCCAACAAGCTGCTCAAGGTGACCGAGTGACCGGGTGACCGGGTGACCGGGTGACCGCGGAGGGTCACGCCGCCGGTGGGGGTTCACCCTGACGTCGGCCCGTTGAAAGCCCTGAGGCCGGTTCGGGGATCGTCCGGACACCGGTCGGGGATCGTCCGGAGGCCGGTCGGGGATCGTCCGGAGGCCGGTCCGGGTGCGCCCCGAGCCCGGTCCGGAAAACACCCTGAGGTCGGTCGGGGAAACACCCTGGGGCCCGGTGGCGCCGCCCGCACATGCGCGGTGGCACCGCCGGGCCGCTCGGTCTCCCGGCGGGCGTCGTAGGCTGGGACCTGCACTAGCCGGGGGAGCCGGGAGCCGTACCGCCTGCGCTCGAATGTGAGGGAGCAACCGATGACGTCGCAGACCGAACGAGCCGTGCTGGCCGGCGGTTGTTTCTGGGGCATGCAGGACCTGATTCGCAAGCAGCCGGGCGTGGTGTCCACGCGTGTCGGGTACAGCGGCGGGGACACGCCGAACGCCACCTACCGCAACCACGGCGACCACGCCGAGGCGATCGAGATCGTCTTCGACCCGGCGGTGACCAGCTACCGCGACCTGCTGGAGTTCTTCTTCCAGATCCACGACCCCACCACCCGGGACCGCCAGGGCAACGACATCGGCCGCAGCTACCGCTCCGCGATCTTCTACGTCGACGAGGAGCAGCACCGCGTCGCCCTGGACACCATCGCCGACGTCGAGGCGAGCGGCCTGTGGCCCGGAAAGGTCGTCACCGAGGTGGAGCCGGTGGGCGATTTCTGGCAGGCCGAGCCCGAGCACCAGGACTACCTGGAGCGCTACCCGAACGGTTACACCTGCCACTTCCCGCGGCCCGACTGGAAGCTGCCGCGCCGCAGTTCGTCCCAGGCCGGCTGAGCATCGCCTCTGCCGCCTCCGCCGGCCGGACCCGTCACCCGGGTCCGGCCGGCTTTTTCATGCCCGTGGTGCCCCGCGCGCCGAAGGCGGATCCCGGCAGCCGGCGGAACCCGACGGCGCCCCCGGGGCGGCGGGGAGAGCGATGCGCCCGAAGCGACAGGGAAAGTAACGCATTCAAACATTGCCGAACATCGAAGTCCGACAGATTTCTTGACGACGCATCAGCGTCTCTCTACCCTCACCCGCAGTGTGGGAGCGTTCCCACACCCTCCCCAAGGCGCACCCGCACCCGCGCACCCCCCTCGCATCGGAGGTCGTCGTGACCGACGCACGCACCCCAGCACGCCCCCGGACGGTGAGAAAAAGGCTGATAGGCGGTATCACGGCCGCCGCCGCGGTGGCCGCCTCCACGCTCGTCGGACTGCCGCAGACCGCGCACGCCGCGACCGCCCGGCAGGTGGAACGCCTCGACCGAGGACTGACCAGCGTCCACACCAGCAGCGGCAACCTGGTGTCGTGGCGCTGGCTGGCCACGGACCCGAACGACGTGGCGTTCAACGTCTACCGGGGCTCCACCCGGCTCAACTCCTCGCCGATCACGGCCTCGACCAACTACTTCGACGCGGGCGCACCCGACTCGGCGGACTACACCGTACGAGCCGTCGTCGGCGGCACCGAGCAGCCCGCGTCCGAGCACGCGCTGCAGTTCAGGGCCGGTTACCTGGACGTGCCGCTCTCACCGCCGGCCGGCGGCTCCACCCCCGACGGCGTGGCCTACACCTACGAGGCCAACGACGCCTCCGTCGGCGACCTCGACGGCGACGGCCGCCTCGACCTCGTCCTGAAGTGGCAGCCGACCAACGCCAAGGACAACTCCCAGTCGGGCTACACCGGCAACACGATCGTCGACGGCATCAAGCTCGACGGCACCCGGCTGTGGCGCGTCGACCTGGGCCGCAACATCCGCTCGGGCGCGCACTACACGCAGTTCCAGGTGTACGACTACGACGGTGACGGCAGGGCCGAGGTCGCCATGAAGACCGCCGACGGCACCCGGGACGGCACGGGCACGGTGATCGGCAACTCCTCGGCCGACCATCGCAATTCCTCCGGCTACATCCTGTCCGGCCCCGAGTATCTGACCATGTTCGACGGCCGGGCCGGCCGGGCCATGCAGACGGTCGACTACGTCCCCGCCCGCGGCACCGTCTCCTCCTGGGGCGACTCCTACGGCAACCGCGTCGACCGCTTCCTCGCCGGCACGGCCTACCTGGACGGCGCCCGCCCCTCCCTGATCATGGCCCGCGGCTACTACACGCGTACGGTGATCGCCGCCTGGGACTGGCGGAACGGACAGTTCACCCGCCGCTGGACCTTCGACACCAACTCCTCCACCAACGCGGGCAGGGGCTACGACGGCCAGGGCTCGCACAGCCTGTCCGTCGGGGACGTCGACGGCGACGGCAGGGACGAGATCGTCTACGGCGCGATGGCCGTGGACGACAACGGCAACGGCCTGTGGACCACACGCACCGGGCACGGCGACGCCCAGCACCTGGGCGACCTCGACCCGTCGAGCGCCGGCCTCGAGTACTTCAAGGTCTCGGAGTCCAGCTCCCAGCCCGCCGAGCTGTACATCGACCCGGCCAAGGGCGCCGTCCGCTGGCAGCTCGCCGCCTGCTGCGACAACGGCCGCGGTGTCGCCGGGGACGTCTACGCCGGCAACGACGGCGCCGAGGTGTGGTCGGCCTCCGACACCTCCATCCGCGACGAGGCGGGCGCCACGAAGGGCCGCGAGCCGTCCTCGGTCAACTTCCTGTCCTGGTGGGACGGCGACACCGTCCGCGAACTCCTCGACGGCACCCGCATCGACAAGTACGGCACCTCCGGCGAGACCCGCCTGCTGACCGGCTCGGGCGTCTCCTCCAACAACGGCACCAAGTCCACCCCGGCCCTGTCCGGCGACATCCTCGGCGACTGGCGCGAGGAGGTCGTGTGGCGCACCGGCGACAACCGCGCCCTGCGCATCTACGCCACCCCGCACCAGACCAGCACCAGGATCACCACCCTGCTGCACGACCCGATGTACCGCACGGGCCTCGCCTGGCAGAACACCGCCTACAACCAGCCCCCGCACCCGAGCTTCTTCCTCGGCAACCGCATGCCCACCGCACCGCGGCCGACCGTGTACACGCCCTGAGCCCGTGACCTGCACGGATCGGGGCCGCCGCAGCGACCGCGCCGCCGCGAGGACGAGCCGCCGCTGCTCGTCCTCCCGGCGGCCCGCCGAACCCCGCCCCGGGGTCCTGTCGGGTCGCGGTGTGTGAGGTGGCCGGGCAGTATGGCGGTGTGATCCGCAGCCCCTAGCGAAACGGGTCGTCGCATGTCGCACGCCACGCCTGAGCCGAGCAAGGCACCCACGCCGGACCCGGCCGAGGACGACGCCTACTTCCCGTCCCCGTACTCACTCGCCCAGTACACCGCGCCGCGCACCGACTTCGACGGGGTGCGGCACAAGGGTGCCTACACCCAGGGCAGGTGGAAGATCCTCGTGATCGCGGCGGAGGAACGTTACGTCCTGATGCGGAACGGCACCCAGTTCTCCAGCGGGAACCACCCCGTCGAGACCCTGCTCCCGCTGCACCACCTGATGGAGGCCGGCTTCGACGTCGACATCGCCACGCTCGAGGGCTACCCCGCGAAACTGGAGCTGTGGGCCATGCCGCGCGACGACGAGGCCGTCATGGGGACGTACGAGGCGCTGAAGCCGAAGCTCAAGCGGCCCAGAAGGCTCGCCGACGTGGTCGCCAAGGAGCTGGGGCCGGACTCGGACTACCTCGCCGTCTTCGTCCCCGGCGGACACGCGGCGATGGTCGGGCTGCCGACCAGTGAGACCGTGGGCCGCACGCTCGACTGGGCCCTGGCGCACGACCGCTTCATCATCACCCTGTGCCACGGCCCCGCCGCGCTGCTCGCCGCCACGCTGGGCAAGAGCGAGTCGCCGTTCAAGGGTTACTCGCTGTGCGTCTTCCCCGACGCGGCCGACGAGGGCCCGAACGTCGACATCGGCTACCTCCCCGGCCGCCTGCCCTGGCTGGTCGCCGACCTGCTGGCCAAGCAGGGCCTGACCGTCCTCAACGACGACCTGACCGGCAGCATCCACCGCGACCGCAGGCTCCTCACCGGCGACAGCCCCCTCGCCGCCCACAAGCTCGGCCTGCTCGCGGCGGACGCCCTGGTCGAGGCGGCCGCCGGATAGCCGGAGATCCGCGGGCGACACCCTCGTGCCGTGTCTGAGCGTGCCCGGCACGGAGAACGCGCTGCCGCTGATGTCGGCTTCGCAGGACTGGAACCCGGCCGGTCGCAAGGCCGTCCTGCCGGGAGTCGCCCGAACGAACCCCTCCCCCCGCGCCCGAGCCGATCACCGAGGCCGTGCGCCGCGCGACCGCCGCCCCCTCCCGGCCCCGCCCCGAAAACATGGGGGGTTGTTCCCCATGTGGCCGTGGGGGCCCTCGTACGAGGATCAGGCGTGGCAGGGAACGAGGCACCGGGACCGGACTGCGGGGGAGGGACGATGGCGGCGGAGGCCAGGCAGGCACGGATGGGGGCGTCGCCGTCGGGAGCTGGGCACGTCGGGGCGGGAGTGCTGTTGTCGGAGGTCGGGCAGGTCGGGCAGGTCGGGCACGCGGGGTCGCCGTCGGAGGCCGTACAGGGACGCGCGGGGGCGCCGCTGTCCGAGGCCGGGCGGTGGTGGGAGGCCGGACTGGTCAGCGGTGAGGGCGGTGAAGTCCGGCCGGACTGGGCCGAGTTCGCGGAGGCGGCCTCGGCCGCGGCCCCGGAGCAGGCCGTCGCGCCCGAGGGGGACCACCCGGGCCTGAGCGGGTTCGAATGGGTGCTGCGGCCCTTCACGACCCTCGCGGGGGAGCGTCTGGAGCGGGGCGTGTCCGAGCGGGCCCGCGCCCACGTCGACATCACCTCCGTACGCCATGACCTGGAGCGGCAGCTCGCCGGCAGACTGGCGCGGGCGGCGGCACGGACGCTGGTGCTGGAGCTGCACGAGGCGCGGACCGCCGAGCGGCTGCACGGGGACGACCCGCGGGCCCGGTTCCGCGACTTCCTGGGACGGGTCGCCTCCCGGCGCGGCCTGGCCGCCCTGCTGGCCGGACGGCCGGTGCTGGCCCGGATCCTGGGGCGGACGGCGCTGGACGCGGCGGACGCCATGACGGAGATGCTGGAGCGGCTGGCGGACGACCATGCCGTACTGACCGGGGGAGTGCCGGCGCAGGGGCGAGCCCTGCGGGGCGGGGGCGTGCCGGCGGACGGGCGAACCGTGCCGAGCGCCGGCCTTGGCGTGCCGGCCGGGGGCGTACGTACCGGTGATCGAGCCCCCTCGGACGTCGGCCCGGCCGTGCCGGCCTCCGAGCTGCCGGCCGACAGTCAAACCCCCCTGGACGCAGGGTTGTCGGCGCGGTCCGGCCGCGACCCCGGCCCGCTCGTGGGAGTCGAGGCGGGTGCCGGTGACGGGCACCAGGGCGGGCGTGGTGTGATGCTGCTGCGTTTCGCCGACGGCACCCGGCTGGTGTACAAGCCGCGGCCCCTCGCCGCGCACCGGCACTTCAACGACCTCGTGGCCTGGTTCAGCCGGTTGCCCGGCTCGGTCGACCTGCGCACCCTGCGCCTGCTGGACCAAGGCGCGTACGGCTGGGTGGAGTTCGTGGCCGCGCGGCCCTGTGGGTCCCTCGCCGAGGTCGAGGCGTTCTACCGCCGTCAGGGCGCCCTGCTGGCGCTGCTGCATCTGCTGGACGGGACCGACCTGCACCACGAGAACCTGATCGCGGCCGGGGCGCATCCGGTGCTGGTCGACGTGGAGACGCTGTTCCACCCGCCGCTGACGGGTGCCGCCACACCGGATCCGGCCGCCCGTGCCCTGCACGACTCGGTGTACCGGGTCGGGCTGCTGCCCCAGCTGCTGGTCGGCGACCACAGCGCCCTCGACGTGTCCGCGGTCGGCGGCGGCGACGAGGCCGTGTCGCCCGTGGTGCGCGCCGACTGGGCGGACACCGGCACCGACCGGATGCGCCTGGTGCGCAGGGCCGGCAGGTTCGCCGAGTCCGCCAACCGGCCGCGCCTGGCGAACGGCGAGCCCATCGAGCCGGGAGACCATGTGGAGGCGCTCTGCGCCGGGTTCCGCGCGGGGTACTCGGCGATCAGTGCGGCGAGGAAGGAACTGCTCGCCGAAAGGGGCCCGTTGGCCGCATTCGCCGAGGACGAGGTGCGGGTGGTGCTGCGTCCCACCTGGATCTACACCACGCTGCTCGACGAGTCGACCCACCCCGGTCTGCTGAAGGACGCCGATGCCCGGCAGCAGGTCCTGGAGACCCTGCGGACCGACCTGTTCGGGGCGGCCCCCGAGCCCGGCCTGGTCGACGAGGAGATCGCCCAACTGTGGGCGGGGGACGTGCCGTTGTTCACCGCCCGGCCGGGGCACGACGGCCTGTGGGGCACGCCGGGGCGGGGGCCGGCCGGGCGCACGGAGCTTCCCGGGCTCGACCGTGTCGCCGCGAAGGCCGCGGCGCTGGACACCGTGGACCGGCAGGACCAGGAGTGGATCGTGCGGGCGGCGATGGCGACGGCCTCCCGCGAGCCGGCACACCGGCCAGCCGAAGGCCGCCGCCACCGTACGGCGGACCGCGCCCCGGAACCCGACCGGCTGCTGTCGGCGGCCCGGTCGGTGGGGGACCAACTGGTCTCCCTCGCCTACCGCGAGGGCGCCCGCAGCAACTGGATCGGCCTGGAGCTGCTCGACGACCGCTACTGGCGCATCGGGCCCATGCCGGCCGACCTGGCCGGCGGCTACACCGGACCCGCCCTGTTCCTCGCCCAGTTGGCCGAGCTCACCGGCGCCGGGCACTACGCCGAGGCGGCCCGCACGGCCCTCGCGCCGGTGCCCGCGCTGCTGGACACGCTCCGGGCCCGGCCCGACGACCTGGGCGCGGTGGGCTCGGGCGCCTTCACCGGCCTCGGCGGCATCGCATACGCCCTCACGGAGACTGCACGGCTGCTGGACGACCCGGAGGCCGGCTCCTGGGCGTCCGCCGTGCTGCGGCTCGTCGGCGCGGCGAGCCGGTCCGAGCGGGAGTACGGGGTCGGCACGGGCGTGGCGGGCGGGCTCGTCGCCCTGCTGGCCGCGCTCGAGGGAGGTGCGGGCACGGAGGAGGACCGCCAGGAGACACGGCTCGCGGCCCGTGCCTGCGCGGAGCGGCTGCTCGGCGCCGACCTCACGGCGGCCGGCCGGGACTTCACCACAGGGGCCGCCGGGATCGGCTGGGCACTGCTGAGGTTCGCGGAGGCCGCCGAGGCGACCGGATCCGGCCATGAACTCGCCGCACGCTGCCGCACGAAGGGCCTGGCGGCGCTGCGGATGGCAGCGGGCCGGCAGGAGGGAACCGCCTCGCGGGACGCCCGGCCACCTGCCGTCGGACCCGAAGCCGGCGCCCGGCCCTCCGCCTGGTGCCGTGGCCGGGCCGGGATCGCCCTGGCGGTGCTGGACGCGCCCGGGGCGACAGAGGACCCCTGGCTCGCCGACTGGTCCCGCGCGACGGCCGAGGAGCTCGGCCGGGACCGGCCGGCCCCGGACGACAGCCTGTGCCACGGGGAGGCCGGACTGTGCGAACTCCTGGGCCACGGCGCGCTGCCCGAGGCACGTCCGCACTGGCTCCGCCGCGCCGGAGCGCTCCTCGCGTCCGTCGAGGAGAACGACATCCGCAGCGGCGCCCCCGACGGGGTCCCGCACCCAGGGCTGCTGACCGGCCTCGCGGGGATCGGCCACGGGCTCCTACGGGCGGGGTTCCCGGAGCGCGTCCCGCCTCTCCTGCTCCTGCGCACGACCGACCCGAAGGCCCGCCCCTAGCCCCCACCGGTGCACCTCCGCACCACCGAAGCACACCTCCGCATCACCGAAGCACACCTCCGCACCATCCGAAGCACCACCACCGCACCACCCGAGGCACCACCACCGCATCACCGCACTGCTCGCACCACCCCACACCCCTGCGGACAAAGGACGAGCGAGGACTCATGCAGATCAGTGACTCGATGGGATACGTCGACGGCGGCGCCGGTCCGGAGACCGCGGCCCAGGACCACCCGGTGGGCGAGGTGACGCTCGGCGCGAGCGCCGCGCTGGGGCTGCGCAGCCGCCTGCTGAGGACAGTCGACTGCGACGCGGTCGCCTCCCTGGATCTGCCCTTCACCACCGGCACCATCACGGTGGCCTGAGACACGGCCACGCAACCACGCACACAGCGAGCGGAGGGCCGGGGGACTCCCCGGCCCTCCGCCGTGCGAACCCCCTGGGTCCGTCCCCGCGGACCCCGTCCCTGGGCCCCTGCGGACCCCGTCCCTGGGCCCCTGCGGACCCGCCCCCGTGGCCCCCACCCCCGGCCCCGCGGCCCCGGCCCTCTGCCGTGCGAAAAAAGGATCAAGTAGCCTGCGCCCATGCGTGCGACGTCGTCGGTCATCGTGGGGCGGGACGCCGAGGTCGGGCTGCTGGACGAGGCCCTGGACAGTGCCGGGAGGGGGGCCGGACGGGCGGTCTTCCTGGTCGGCGAGGCGGGGATCGGCAAATCCCGGCTGGCCGGCGAGTGCGCACTTCGCGCGTACGACCGGGACATGCCGGTGCTGCGCGGGCGCGCCACGTCCACCGGGCTGGTCGTCCCCTTCCGGCCCCTGGTCGAGGCGCTGTCGTCGCGGTTCCGCGCGGCAGGCACCCCCGACGACCCCGAACTCGACCCCTACCGGCCCGCGTTGGCCGGGCTCGTGCCCGAGTGGCGGTCCGGGGCGACGGCGCCCGGTTACACGATCTCCCTGGTCGAACTGGCCGAGGCGCTGCTGAGGCTGCTGGCGGTGCTCGGCCGCGAGCGCGGCTGCGTGATCCTCCTGGAGGACCTGCACGACTCCGACACCGAGACGATCGCGGTCGTCGAGTACGTCGCCGACAACGTGGCCGGCCTGCCGGTCCTGCTGGTCGGCACCCTGCGCCCCGATCCCGGCCCGGCACTCGACCTGGCGCTCGCGGCGGAGCTGCGCAACACCGCCGAGTTACACGAGCTGGTGCCGCTGGACGAGGCCGCCGTACGGGACATGGTGGAGGCGTGTCTGGACGCCGGGCCGGGTGAGGTGCCCCCGGCCGCGCACCGGCACCTCGCGCAGCGGGCGGGCGGCAACCCCTACCTGGTGGAGGTGCTGCTGGCCGACCTGCTGGACTCGGGACGGCTCAGCCGGGCCGAGGGCGGCTGGCGGATCGCCGACCAGGGCGGAGCGACCGTACCGACGGGAGCCGTCCGCAGCTGGGCGCGCAGGCTGAGCCGGCTGGACGAGCCGGTGCGCGAGCTGCTGCTGCTCGCGGCGACGCTCGGCGGGCGGTTCTCCGTCGAGGCGCTCAGGGCGGTGACCGGGCTCGACGACCGCGCGCTGTTCGCCCATCTGCGTTCGGCCTCCGAGGCGGGCATCATCGCCCCGGACGGGGCCGCCCACGACCACTACACGTTCCGTCACGTCCTGACCGCGGACGCCCTGCGGGCCTCGCTGCCGCCCGCCGAGCAGGCCGCGCTGGCCCGCCGAGCGGCCACCGCCATCGAGCAGTCCGCCGGTGAACTGAGCAGTGAGCAGCGCCAGTTGGTTGCGACCCTGCGGCTCGCGGCGGGTGACAAGGTGACGGCGTCCCGGCAGTTCGCCCAGGTCGGGCAGGAGTTGCTGGACGCCGGCGCGTCGGGCTCGGCCGCGGTGCTGCTGGAGCGCGCACGGGGTCTCGCCGCCGACGAGGACCGCGACGCCATCACCGTGCAACTGGCTATCGCCGAGGCCGAGTCCGGGCGGCTGGACGCCGCGTCCGCGCTGCTCGACGACCTGCCGCCGGCGCCCGCCGGGTCACGCGCGGCGCAGGAGCGGGCCCAGGCGCACACCCAGGTGGCGTGGGTCGCGACCATGGCGGAGCAGCAGCACGAGGCCCACCGCCGCATCCGCGCGGCCCGCGCCCTGCTCGGCACCGCACCGCGCCCGGAACAGGAGGCGGCGCTCGTGGTGGTCGAGGGCCACCTCGCCCTGCTCCCTCAGCCGGCCGGCAACCGCGGCGACCGCGAGCGGCTCCCGGACCGGCTGGAAGAGGCGGAACGTTCCGCCCGGGCCGCGGCCCTCACCGCGGAGGAGCGCGGCCGGCCCGTCGTGGCCTGTCGGGCCTGGCAGCTGCTGGCCCTGCTGTCCCGTGAGCGCGGGTTCGACGAGGCCGACGCCTGTCTGGTGCGGATGCTGGAGGTGGCCGAGAAGCACCGGCTCGCGTCCTGCCGGGCCGAGTCGCTGGTGCGGCTCGGTACGAACGCGTTCATGCGGACCGGCGAGGCCACACAGCTGGAGACCGCCCGCGCGGCGGCCCAGGAGCTGGGCTCGCTGGCCCTGCTGCAGACCACCGACGGCCTGCTCGCCATGCAGAGCGTCCTGGGCGCGCGCTGGGACCGGGCCCGGGAGATCGTGGAGCGCTCGCTGGAGGCGAGCGCCCGGCTGCAGAACCTGTCGGCGCACCGCTATCTGCTGCTGGTCGACGCCACGCTCGCCGCGCACCAGGGCCGCGCCCGCGAACAGGACCGCGCCCTCGCCAGGTTCCGCCGCGCGGGCGGCGAGGAGTCGATGCTGGTGCCGCTGCAGCGCGGACTCTGCCAGGCCGTGGGCGCGCTCATGGCCGAGGACCGGCGGCGGGCGGCCGCGGAACTCGACGCCGCCCTGGCCTGGGAGCGGCAGCACCCCAGCTTTTTCTACCTCAGCGGCCGCTACGGGCTCAGCCCCCTGCTGCGGGCCCTCGACGGCGACGCAGGCAGCCGGGACGCCTACGAGGAGGCGCTGGCCTCCCCGGGCGGGCAGCTCGCCTGGAACCGCATGTTCCTCGGTCTCACGGACGCCGTGCTGCGCGGCCGGGCCGGCGACCCGGACGGCGCCCAGCACGCCGTGGCGCGGGCCGCCCGGGCGGCGGCGGTGTTCCCGCAGGTCTGGCACCTCGCCCTGCGCCTGACGGCCGAAGGCGCGCTCGCGGACTCCTGGGGCGAGCCCGTCACCTGGCTGCGCACCGCCGAGGAGTACTTCCACGAGGCGGGCGTACCGCCCGTGGCCGGAGCCTGCCGTGCCCTGATGCGGCAGGCCGGGGTCAGCGTCCCGCAGCGCCGCGGCGGTCGCGAGCGCATCCCCGCCGAACTGCGTGCCGCCGGTGTCACGCCGCGTGAGTACGAGGTGTTCGTGCTGCTCGCCGAACGCCCCGGCAACCAGCAGATCGCCCAGCGCCTGTGCATCTCGCCCCGCACCGTGGAGAAGCACATGGCGAGCCTCATGACCAAGACCGGCTCCGCCGACCGCTCGGCCCTGTGCAAGCTGTCCGCGGAACTGGCCGAGGACCCGGGCCGGCCCGGCGCCGCCCGCCCGATGACGCCCGCCTGACCCGCGTGGACGGCGGTTCCTGGGGGCCGGAGGGGCCCGGCATGGGGGACACCCTCACCTATATGGGGGTCCGGCGGCGCGACTGTGCGGGCCGGACACCGATGTGGGCCGGTCCGGACAGGCGGATCATCGACGCGACCGCACAACTTCTCCTGACCACAGGGAGGTTCGCTCGATGCCGCGTCCGTCCGCGCAGTCCGCAGCGTCACCCGGCACGCTCCGGTTCTCCGTCCTCGGCCCGCTCACGGTCCACCGCGACGGCAAGGCGCTGCCCCTCGGCCCGCTCAAGCAGCGCGTCGTCCTGGCGACGCTGCTCGGCTCGGCCGACTCACCGGTCTCCGTGGACACGCTGACCGACGCGGTCTGGGCCGACGAACCCCCGCGCACCGCCCGCAAGAACCTCCAGGTGTACGTGAGCGCCCTGCGCGCCCTGCTCGGGGAGGCGGGCGGCGGGCCTCGGCTCACCCACACCTGCGGCGGATACGTCCTGCGGGTCACGGACGACGAGCTCGACCTCCAGCGGTTCCGCTCCCTGGTCCGTGCCGCCGAGGGGCGACCGCCCGCCGCAGCAGCCCCGTTGCTGCGCCAGGCCCTCGACCTGTGGCAGGGCCCGCCGTTCGGCGACGACCTGCGCCACTCGCCCCGGCTCGCCGAGGAGGCCGAGCGTCTCGAACTGCGCCACCTCACGGCGTACGAGAGCTGGGCGGAGGCCGAACTGGCGCTGGGCGGCGCGTCGGCCGTCGTGGAGGAGCTGCCCGAGCTGGTGGAGCGGCACCCGCTGCGCGAGCGGCTGCGCTCCGCGTGGATGTGCGCGCTGAGCCGCTCCGGACGGCAGGCCGAGGCGCTCGCGGTGTACGACGACTACCGTCAGCTCCTCGCCCGCGAGCTGGGCCTGGAGCCGAGCGGCGCCCTGACGGCCCGCTACCGTGCGATCCTCGCGGGCGACGACCGCCCCGCCGGAGCACGGGCCGTCCCCGCACGCCGGGCTCTGCCGCCCGACATCGGCGACTTCACCGGCCACGGCGACGAACTCGACGACCTGCTGAAGCTGTTGGACGGCTCCGGCGGGGTCGTCCTGCTGTCCGGCCCCGCCGGAGCCGGAAAGACCACCCTCGCCGTACGGGCCGCCCATCTGCTCGGCGACCGCTTCCCCGACGGCCGGCTCTGCGTCCGCCTGCGCGACCCCGACGGCACCACCCGCCCGCTGCCCGCAGTCCTCACCGAACTGGCCGAACAGATCGGCCCGCGCGGGCCGTCGACGCCCGAGGCGTGGCGGGAGTGGCTCGCGGCCCACCGCGTCCTGGTCGTCCTGGACGACGTACCCGGGGAGAGCGCCGTACGCCCCCTGCTCCCGTACGGCGGCCAGGGCCGGGTCCTGCTCACCGCGCGCGGCCAGCTCGGCGGGCTGGCCCCGGTGCACCGGATCCCCGTGCCGCCGCTGGGCGCCGCCGAGGCCCTGCACCTGCTCGCCGGGCTCGTCGGCGGCAGCCGGGTGCGGGCGGACCGGGAGGCCGCGCTGCGTATCGTGCGCGCCTGCGGGGGCTCGCCCCTGGCCGTGCGGGTGAGCGGGATGCGGCTCGCGGTGCTCCGGCACGTTCCGCTGCGGGAGTTCGCGGACCGCCTCACCGACCCCGCCGACGCGCTGGACGAACTGACCTCCGGTGACGTGTCCGTACGGCAGTGGCTCGCGCGCGGCTGGCAGGCGCTGCCGGGCGAGTGCGGGCGGCACGCGTCACGCCTGGCCGAGGGCACCGGCGACGGCCCGTTCGGCCTGGCGGAGGCGGCCGAGGCCCTCGGCTGCGACGAGCGGCACGCCGTACGGATCGTGGAGACCCTGATCGACGCCGGGATGGTCACCTCACCGGGCGGCGAGGTGACCGCCCACGCGGCGCAGTACGAACTCCCGCACCTGATACGGCTCTACGCACGCGGCACCCGCCCCGGAACGCCGGCACTCACCCCGTGACCTGGTCGTCGTCGCGGTGGGCGGCGACCTCGACGTCCTCGCTCTCGGTCCGCCGAGAGCCGGCGGCCCCCTCCGCGCTCTCGTCCTCGCCCTTCGCGGCCCCCTGGGCTTCCTCGGAGGCGGGCAGCGCGAACCAGGCGTAGACGCCGGCCAGCACGACGATCAGGCCGGCCGCGGCGAACACCAGGTCGACGGGCCCGAACCGGAGCCCGCCGAACGAGCCGCCGGCGTCCCGCAGCAGCGAACCGGCCAGCCAGCCCGACAGCACCGCGGACAGCATCGACGCGAGCTTGGTCACCGGGTAGAACACGGCCATCACCCGGCCCCGGTACTCGGCTGGCGCCGCGGCCAGCAGCAGGGGCGACATCGCCGTGTTCAGCACGGTGAGCGGCACGGTGAAGACGAAGAGCAGGACGAGGCCGCCGAGGAAACCCGTCTGCCGCGAATACGCCACCAGCAGCACACCGCTCACCAGCAGACCCGCCCAGGTGGCCCGGCGCGCCCCGAACCACTGCACCACCCGGCCCCCGCACAGAGCGCCGATGATGCCGCCGACCCCCATCGCCATACCGAGGTAGCCGTACAGACCGGCGTCCGCGTGCAGGTTGTCGGTGGTGAAGAAGACGTTCAGCGTGCTCAGCGCGCCCACCCCGAACTGCCCGATCACGGTGAGCACCAGCAGCGCGACCAGGAACCTGCTGCCGGCGAAGAAGCGCAGCCCGTCCACGAACTCCGGCAGCAGCCCCCTGCGTCGGGCGGAGGCCCGCTCGCTCCGACCCGGCGTGCGGATGTCGATGGAGCGGATCGCGACGTACGACACGACGTACGTCAGGCCGTTGAACAGGAGCGCCCACTGCAGTCCGGCGGCGAACAGCAGAGGTGCGGCCAGCGGCGGCCCGATGATCCAGGCCGTCTGCCCGGTCGCCTGGCCGATCCCGGCGGCGCGGGCGCGGTCGGCCTCCCCCTTCACCAGGTCGGCGAGGACGGCGAAGCGCGCGGGGTTGAAGAACTGGCCCGCCGTGTTCAGCAGCAGCACGGTCGTGTAGATGACGGCGAGCCACACCCCGGCCGGCAGGGCGTCGAGCGGCAGCAGCGTGACGGCGGTCAGCACCGCCACGAGCCCGGCCCGGAACCACTCGGTGCGCAGCATCGTGGCCCGCTTGTCCCAGCGGTCGACGAACACGCCCGCGAGCGGCCCGATCACCAGCACGGCCGCGCTGGACGCCATGAGGATGCCACTGACCGCGACCGGCGCCCACGGCTCGTCCTTCGCCAGCACGGTCGCCACCCACAGCACCAGCGTCGTGCCGAACACGGCGTCCCCGACGGACGAGACCGCCTGACCGAACCACAACCGCGTGTAGTCGCGGTTGATCAGGGTCAGCCGCGCCCTCATGACGGCCTCGGGGAGGTGACGATCAGCGCCGTCAGGGCGGTGACCAGGGTCGTGTGGTACGCCTGGGCGAAGAACTCCCCGGGTGAGGCCGAGGATTCCTGCGCGAGCGCGGCCGACCGCGCCGGCAGCGCCCCGTCCGGCCGCTGGGCCCGCGCCAGACAGGCCACGGCCGCGGCGCCCTCCGGTGTGTCCAGCGGCTCGCTGCCCAGGATGAACTGCGTGAGCACCAGCTCCGCCGCGAGGTCCCACAGATCGTGCTCGGCGCTGTGCCGCAGCAGCCGGCCCACCAGGTCCCGGGCGTGCGCCAGCGCCCCGCCGCCGAGACCGGGCGCCGTGCGGCCGAAGTCCCCGAGATAGAAGGCCGTGTGCGTCAGGGCGTACGCCTGCGGCGTGCTCAGCGGCGCCCCGTCCTGCGCCGACCCGTCGGCGCGGTACGCCACGAGCGGGCTGTGCGCGAGGAGTTCGGCGTACGGCTCGACGGTGTGCCGGACACCCGCCTTGTCCGCGTAGTGGCGGATCTCGATGCGCTGGTAGGGCGACTTGTCCCGGGGCGAGAGGAACTCCGGTTCCAGCAGGGCGAGTCGGGCGCGCACCTGCGTGGTGTCGATGCCGTCGGGGGCGAGGGCGGCGTAGATCAGCCCGTACGTGTCGCCGTGCCGGGGCACGCCGTCGAAGAGGCGGGGGAAGTCGGGGTCCTGCCAGAGTTTGCGGACGAGGGCCGTCGCCCCGCCGAGCGTGTCCGGGGGCTCGGCCAGGCGGGCCGCGCAGTGGCACAGCAGCGCCAGCTCCAGCGCGGCCTTCGCCCGGCCGTGGGCCGCCGGCCGGGCACTCGCCGAGAACGGGTCGAAGTGGTCGAGGTTCCCGCCCAGCCAGCCGAGCGCACCGGCGGCCAGCCGCTCCAGGGGCCCGGCCATGACTACAGCCGCCCGGTCGCGTGCAGATGGTCGAGCAGGGCCGTGTCGACGGTGTCCCGGAACCGCGCGAGGGTCCGCGCGTCCTCGTCGTAGCGGTACAGGTCCTGGCAGCCGATCCAGCGGTCGCGGGTCACCGCGCCCGGCAGATAGCCGTCGGTGACCGTGCCGACCTCCCAGTCCGGCTTGCCCGCCGTCTCCCAGCAGCTGGCGAGGGTGCCGTCGGCGCTCACCACCGCGCCGTAACGGCCGTCGGTGTGGCCGCAGGTGACACAGGTCTTGCGGGCGCCGGGGCGGCTCACCCCGAAACCGAGTTCGAGCGCCCGGCGCTGCCAGCGGGTGAAGGCGGCCGCCAGGTCGCCGTTGTGCAGCAGGCTGTTGGCGTAGCCGACGCCCACGTCACCGATCCGGGCGAAGTACAGCGAGCAGCGGGCGGGGTCGAGCGTGGCGGCCAGCCGGTCGATCAGCGCGTCGACGCCGTCGAAGGTCTCCTGCGAGACGTTCACCCGCAGGGTCCACTGCAGGGGTGAGACCTCCGAGGCCCGGGCGATGTTGCGGACGATCTTGTCGAAGGTGCCGCCGCCGTCCGCCCTGCCGATACGGATCCGGTCGTGGTCGGGGCGGTCGCCGTCGAAGGTCACCTGGACCGACGTCAGGCCCAGTTCGGCGAGCCGGCGCGCCAGACGGGGAGTGAGCAGAGTGGCGTTGGAGATCATCCACGCCGAGGTGGGCGCCATCTCGCCCGCCCGCTCCAGGAGTTCGACACAGCCGCGCGGATTGAGCAGCGGCTCCCCGCCGAACAGCAGTATCCGCAGCTTCTCCAGGCCCACGGCGGCCATCTGCCGCTCGGTGAAGCCGAGGATCGAGGTGATCGTGTCCGAGGTCAGCCGGGTCCGGGCGATCCGCGGCGGCCGGCTGCCGCCGCCCAGGTCCTGGGCGGTGTTCTGGAAGCAGTAGCCACAGCCCAGGTTGCAGTGGGTGCTGGTCAGGACGGTCAGCGAGTAGGCGCCGATCCCGGGCGTCGTGAACAGGCCGCTCTCGCGCAGCCGTTGCTCCGCCTCGGGCCGCAGGCCGCCGTCGGCCGTGACATGCCGGCCGGCCAGGCGCGCCACTCCGCCAGGGCCCAGGAACCACCAGTTCCGCTCTCCCTTGAGCAGCCGCGCCCCGGAGGGCAAGGGGTCGGACGCCGCCGTCCGGGTGGGACTCACCGCTTGGTCGATGCTCACCGGGCCTCCCCTGCTGCCGATGCTCCCGCCGTGGTCAGCGCCGTGGCCGGGCCGTTCGTCACGGTCAGCGTCATCAGCGCCACGATCAATGTCACCTTGTACGCCTTGCGGAAGTACTCCACCGGCGTCGCGTCCGCCGGGGCCCGCTCACCGGCCGCTCGTCCCGGCATCGCCCCGTCGGCGGCCTGGGCCGCGGCGAGCATCCGCAGGGCCGCCGCGCCGGACGGGGTGCGCCGCGGATCGGCCCCCAGACAGGACTGGGCCAGCACGAGTTTCGCGGCGATGTCCCAGTCGGCGAGCCGTACGAAACGGTCCGTCAGCCGTTCCACGACCCGCAGCGCCCGCTCCCGCTCGTTCTCCGTCAGGCCGGGGTCGCGGGAGCCGAAGTCGCTGAGGTAGAAGAGGGTGTGCGCCACCCGGCAGCCGTCCAGATCGGCCACGGGCAGCGTCGCGGCCGGCGGCAGAGGGCTCGCCTCGTACAACTCCCGGTAGGAGGCGAACCGGTGCTCGGCGCCCGCGAGATCGGCGTAGAACCTGGCCTCCAGGTGGAGGAACGGCGGTTTGCGCCCCGGCGTCAGATAACCGGCGGACGCCAGCCGCTCCCGTACGGCGCGTGGCGCGTCGCCCGGCACCCCGGCCGGGGCGAGCGCCGCGTACATCAGCTCGAACTGCGGCCCGTACCGTGCCTCCGCGGTCAGCAGGCGCGGGAAGTCCGGCCGCCGCCAGACCTGTTCGACGACCGCGGTGACCTCCGCCAGGGCGGGGTCGCCGGGCGCGCACTTCTCCCACTGGCGCCGAAGCGTCGCGAGCTGCAGCAGCGCCTTCACCCGCGGGGTGAGCGGCAGCTCGGCATGGGCGGCCGGGGAGTCGAGGTAGGCCGCGTGCAGCCGTATCCACTGCCGGGCGCCCGCAGACAGGCTCGTCACGGCCTCATCGAGGCCCGCTGGTCGCGTACTCATGGTTCTCCTTCGAGAGAGCGGAGGCCCGGGCCGCGGGCGCGGACGCTCCGGCGACCTGCTCGATGACGTCGGCCGCGCGCGCCGCGCCGTCCGCCGCGGCCAGCCTGCCGCCGAGGACCTGGGCGTGGGACCGCAGGCCGTCGTCGCGCCAGGCGGACTCCAGCAGGGCCGAAGCCGGCACGGCGGGACTCTTCGGGAAGTGCACGGCCACACCCGCGCGCATACAGGCGCCGGTGAGCACGGGTTGCTCGGAGCCGTTGGGAGACAGGGCGAGGGGCCGGCCGCGCAGCAGGGCCGCCAGCACCGGGGCGGAGGTGCCGTTGCTCAGCACCAGCCCGGCGCGGTCGACGAGCGGGCCCAGCCACCGCTTGCGGACCAGCAGGATGTCGGCGTCCGGGGCGGGCGCCGGATCGGTGGAGCGGCCCTGTTCGACGACAGCCTGGAACCGGCCGCCGGTGAAAGCCTCGTTGAGGCGGGGCCACAGACTCCTGCCCTCGAAGAAGCGGCCCAGATGGACGTAGACGACGGGTTTGCCGGACCGTGCGAGATGCTCCTCGATCGCCGCGACCTCCCCCGGGTCGGGCGTCGGCTCCCAGCTCAGCGGCCCCACGTGCCGCACCCGCTCGGGCAGTCGGGCCCCCGGGTACTCGAGCGCCGGGTCCCCGCGCAGCAGCAGCACGTCACCCAGCAGCGCGCCGTCCCCCCACCGGCAGGCGCGCCCGGCCAGTCCGGCCTGCTCCCGCACGGCCGCGTGCAGGCGCAGGGTGTCCCGGGTCCGGCTGTCCCGGGTGCGGCCCAGCTGCGGTTCCCCTTCGCCGCCCGACCGGTAGTCCCACAGATGCACCGAGAGTCCGACCACCACCACCGGAAGGTCCAGCGCCTCGGCCGCGACCAGGGCGCCGTTGCACAGCACGGACGTGACCAGCAGGTCCGCCCCCGTCTCCCGCGCCGCGCGCAGGACGGCCCGGTACTGGTCCGGCCCGGTCTGCCCCCACCACGTCGCGGAGAACGCCCGGCGTCCGCCGAACTCCTCCGCCGCCGCGAACGGCAGCCCGGCCTCCGCCACCACGGGCGCCACCGACGACCGGCCCAGCACACTCACGTCGTGTCCGCGCAGTCGCAGTTCACGGCCCGCGGCGAGCACCGGATAGAGATAGCCGCCGTCGCTGAGCGGGCAGAGCAGGATCTTCACGACGTGCCGCTCCCTCGGTGTGCGCGGGTCCGCTGCCGGGACGGATGGCCGCGGGCCCCCGGTTCCGGCAGAGAACTGCCGGGAACCGGGTGGCCCGCGCGGTGCTCAGGTGCGAGGACCCTGTGTCAGGAGAGCTCGCTGGAGTTGTTGATCACGCAGCCGGAGTCGACGACCTCTTCGGTCTCGCCGTGCGCGACGACCTCGATGTCCTCGTTCTCGGTCGGCTCGGGGTTCGTGTTCTCGGACATGTGGATCCTCCTTGGTCGACGGCGTCGCTGCGCCGGCTGAGAAAGAACGTACGGACCCCCGGTATGGGAACGCCTGACCGGCGGTTCGACGCCGGTAAAAGCCGACCGTGCGGCACCGGAACACCCCGCCGGCCACCACCCCGACCCGCCCCCGCGGCCACCCCGACCTGCGATTTAACCGATCCCCAGGCGTCCGCGAACCGGAACTGTGCCGGCCGCGGGCACGATCCGGGGCATGCTCCGCGCGCGGCACGAGCTCGCGGGGGAGGCAACCCGGAGGAGACGACGTGGACCTGGCGGAGCTCATCGGCCTGCGGCCCGTGCCCTGCGGCGGTCTCCTGGTGGCGCTCACCCGTCGCTGCCCCCTGAGCTGCGCCCACTGCTCCACACAGTCGTCCATGACGGCCACCGAACGCCCCGACCCGCGGCAGCTGCTGCGTTTCGTCGGCTCGTTCGGCCCGGACGACCGCCCCGACGTGGTCCTCCTGACCGGCGGCGAACCCCTGCTGCTGCCCGGCCTCGCCGCCCGGCTGGCCATGACGGCGCGTGCCGCGGGCTCGCGGGTCGCGCTGCTCAGCGGGATGTTCTTCGCCCGCGACGGAGGCGTACCCGACCGGATCATGCGCACCGTCGAGACCCTCGACCACTTCTCCGCGAGCCTGGACGCCCACCACGAGCGCGAGGTCCCGCGCGCACAGATGCTGCGCGCCCTGCGGACCGTGCTCGACGCCGGCGTCCCCGTCAGCATCCACCTCACCGGCACCGGCGCGGACGACCCGTACCTCGCGGACGCCGTCGCCGACGTCGACCGCACGTTCGGCGGCCGAGTGCCCCTGCTCGTCAACGAGATCAGACCGCTCGGCCGCGCCGCCCGCCTCGTCCCGGCGACACCGCCCGGACCCGACGGCACCCAGGCGGCCCCCTGCACCCTCGCGGCCTGGCCGGTCGTCGCCTTCGACGGGACCGTCGCCGCCTGCTGCAACCAGTGGACCGTGGACCGGCGCCCCGTCCCCGCCCATCTGCGGCTCGGACACATCGCCGACGACGACTGGGCGACCGTACGCTCCCGCTCGCTCGGCTCCCCGGTGCTGCGGATGCTGCGCACCGTGGGCCCCCGGCGACTGCACGCCCGCCACGGCACCACGCCCGCCCCGGCCGGCTACTGCGGCAGCTGCCACGCCCTCGCCGACCGCCCCGACGTCCTCGCGGGCGCGGCCCGCGACGCGGGCGGCCGGGTCGGGGAGGTCCTCGACCGGCTCGGCGCCGAACAGCAGCTCGCCGCCGGACCCGCCGCACTCGTACGCCGCATGGGCTGCGCCCGCTACGCGCACCTGGTGGAGGCGCCCGTCCCGCAGAGGAGCCGTCGATGACCGCGCCCGCGTCCGTCGCGCTCGGCACCAAACTCGCCCCCGTCACACCGGTGTTGCGGGCGGCGACAGCGGCGCTGTGGCGCCCCGACGGACTGCGCCGGCGCTACGTCCGCTACCTGACCGCCATGCACCCGCTCGTACGGGCCTCCGTACCGCTGCTGGAACGCGCCGCCGAACGGTGCGCCGAGCTGGACGACCCCGACGCCGCGCGCCTCGCCGCGTACTACATCCGGCACGCCGCCGAGGAACGCGACCACGACACCTGGCTGCTGGACGACCTGGCCTGCGCCGGCGCCGGTCCCGCGGCCGTCCCGCACCCCGTCGTCGTCGAGCTGGCCGGGGCGCAGTACTACCGCGTCGAACACGAGCACCCCGCCGCGCTCCTGGGCTACATGGCCGTCCTGGAGGGCAACGCCCCCGGGCCCCGGCTCGCGGACCGCCTCACCGCGGCCACCGGGCTCCCGGCAGGAGCGTTCCGCACCCTGCGCGAACACGCGGAACTCGACGGCGGGCACCTCGCCGACCTGTACCGGCTCCTCGACGGCCTCCACCTGACGCCGGACCGGCAGACCACCGTCTGCGTCAGCGCCCTGCACACGGCCCAACTGCTCACCCGGCTCTTCCTCGCCCTCGCCGCCGACCCCGGAGGACAACCGTGACCGACAACGACCCGTCCCGGCCCACCCTGGAGACGCTCGCCGCCGCGGGGTTCAACGTGGACGCCCTCAGCGACGAGCAGCGGGAGGTCGTGGCCGCGCTCACCACGGAGGAACTGACCCTGCTCATCGAGATCAGGGGACGGCTCGACGCGGCCGCACCCGAGGTACAGGCCCACGCCGACGTGGCGGGCGGCGCCCTCTTCTGACCCCCACGCCCCCGCGCCCACCCGGAGGAACCCATGCCCTGCGCCTCGTGCCGCGCCGCGCTGCCGCCCGACGCCCGGTTCTGCCCCGCCTGCGGCAGCCCGTGCGCCACCCGGCCGGTCACGGCCAGGCCGACCGGCCGCAAGGTGGTGACCCTCCTCTTCTGCGACCTCGTGGGCTCCACGGCCCTGTCCGGGGCGCTGGACGCGGAGACCCTGCGCTCGGTGACCCTGCGCTGGTTCGACCTGATGCGGCAGCGCATCGAGGAACAGGGCGGCACCGTCGAGAAGTTCATCGGGGACGCCGTGATGGCCGTCTTCGGCGTGCCGACCGTGCGCGAGGACGACGCCCGCCGGGCCGTGGCCGCCGCCCTGGCCATGCGTGAGGCCCTCGCCGGCCTCAACGCCTGGCTCAAGGACTCCGTCGGCGTGACCCTGCAGATGCGCATCGGCGTCAACACCGGCCAGGCCGTGACCGGTTCGGCCACCGCACGGCAGGCGATGGTCTCCGGTGAGGTCGTCAACGTCGCCGCGCGGCTGGAGCAGAACGCCGCCGCCGGGGAGATCCTCATCGGCCCCGGCACCCTGGCCGCCGCCGGACCGGGCGTCCGCACCACACCGACCGGGCCGCTGCTGCTCAAGGGCAAACGCGACCGGGTCACCGCCCACCGCCTGCTCGGCCTGGACGACAAGGACGACCCCGAGGCGCTGCGCCGCTTCGACCTCGCCTTCGTCGGCCGCGCACACGAACTCGCCCTGCTCGACGAGGCGTTGGACCGGGCGGCCCACACCCGGCGGCCCGGCCGGCTGGTGATCGGCGGCGAGGCCGGCCAGGGCAAGACCCGACTCGTGAGGGAATGGCTCCACCGGACCGGCCCGACTGCCGTGGGCGCCCCCCGCAACGGTGTCGGCCGCTGCCACGCACGCGGCGAACAGCCCAGCCTCGGCCCGCTCGCCGACGCCGTGGCCGACCTGCTCAGGACGGTCGCCCCGGCCGAGCCGACACCCGAACTGGACCTGCTGAACCAGGGGTTGCTGCTCGACGGCACGCCCAATCCCTCACCCGCGGACACCTGCGCGGCACTCGCCAAGGTCCTCGCCGACCTGTCCCGGACCCACCCCGTCGTCCTGGTGCTCGACGACTGCCACTGGGCCGCACAGCCGCTCTTCGACGCCCTCGACCGGCTGGAGCGCGCGCTGACCGACGCGGCCGTCCTGATCGTCCTGCTCACCCGCCCCCAGCTCTTCGACGAACGCCCCGCACTGGCCCGGGACGCCGTACCCCTCGGCGGGCTCCGCGACGCCGAGGCCCAGCTCCTCGCGGCCGAACTCACCGGCCGCACCGCGGACGGCGAACCCCTCGCACCGCACATCCTGGCCAGGGTGGGCGGAAACCCCCTGCACCTGGAGCAGCTCCTGCTGGCGGGGCAGCCCCTCGACGCGGACAGCGTCCCGCTCCCGCTCCAGGCCCTGATCGGCGCCCGCATCGACGCGCTCGACCCGCCCGAGCACCGCGCCCTCGGCCTCGCCTCGGTGCTGGGCGGCGACTTCACCGCCGACGAACTGACCGCGCTCGCCGGCCGCCCCGAGGAGACCTGGACCGCGCCCGAGCTGCGCTCCGTCCTGCACCGGCTGGTCCGGCACCGGCTGATCCGCCCGGACGGCGGTGCCTACCGCTTCGCCGGGGGGCTCATCCAGGAGGTCGTCTACGCCAGCCAGTCCAAGCAGGACCGCGCCGACCGGCACGAACGGGCCGCACGGCTGCACTCCGTGCGCGACCGGGGCGGCGCCGCGGTCGGCGCCCACCTCGAACAGGCCCACCGCTACCGCGTCGAGCTGGGCGCCGCCCAGGACCCGCACACCGACCGGCTCCGCCGCCGGGCCGCCGACGCCCTCGCCGAGGCCGGCCGGCTCGCCCTCGCCCACGCGGACCCGGTCTGGGCCGCCGACCTGCTCTCCCGCGCCGCCTCCCACTACGCGCCCGGCGAACCGGGCCGCACCCCCACCCGCCGCCGGCTCGGCCAGACCCTCCTGGACCTGGGCCGCAGCGACGAGGGCAGGACCCTGTTGCAGGAGGTCCTCGCGGACACGGGCGCGGCGTTCCCGGCAGGGCGCGCGGCGGAGGCCGTCGCCTGTGGCGCGGACGCGGGGGAGGCCGTCGTCCGGGACACGGATGCCGGAGAGGTCACCGCCCGTGACACGGACGCCGGGGAAGTCGTCGCCTGCGGCGCGGACACCGAGGAGATCGTCGCCGTTGGCACGGACGCGGGGGAGTCAGTGTTCCCGACCGGGGGCGCGGTGGGGGCCGCCGGCCGTGACGCCGCCTCCGACGCCGCGGATGTCGCCGCCCCCGGCGCCGACGCCGCGTGGGTCGCCGCCCTCGGCGTGGACACCGGCTGGCCCGCCCACCCCGGGGCCGACGTCGGGCAGTCCCGAGCCCTCGGCCCGGGCCCCGGGGCAGATCCCGCCCATGACGCCGGTCCCGCGGAGAGCACCTTCCGCGCCCCGGTCCCCGGAGCTTCCGCGCCGCACACCTCCGACGCCGTGGAGGCCGCCCACGCGCGGCTCGCCCTGGCGTCCGTCGGGCCGGCCGAGGGCAGGGGCGAGTCGCCCGCCGAGGCAGCCGCCGGAACCCTGCCCGTATTCGCCGCGGCCGGGGACGAGCTCGGCCAGGCCCGGGCCTGTCTGCGGCTCGCGCAGGCCGCGCAGGAGCACGGGCGGCACCGGGTCGCGGAGCGGCTGCTGGACAGGGCGCTGGGGCACGCGGTGCGGGCCGACGCCGAGCCGGAGCGGGCCGCCGCGCTCGGGGCGATCGGGGTGTCGCTGTGGCGCGGCCCGCAGCCGGTGGGGGAGGCCGTGGCCCGCTGCCGGGCCCTCCTCGCCGACCAGGGGCCGGGCCGCCGGGCCGTACGGCTGACCCTGAACTGCCCCCTGGCGGTGGTGCTCGCGCTGCACGACGACCGCGACGGCGCCCAGGCATGTCTCGCCGAGGCGGAGCACCTCGCCAGGGGCCTCGGCTACGCGGAGGCCGACGCCTTCCTGCCGATCTTCACCGCGACCGTGGCCGACCTCGCCGGCCGCCCGGAAGAAGCGCTGGCGAGTCTGGAGCGGGCCGCCTCGGCCGCCCGCGACCTGGGCGCGGCGGCGCTGCTGCGCGGAGCGCTGCTGGACGCCGCCCGCATCCGGCTGGACCTCGGCGACCTGCCCGCCGCCGAGGCCGCTCTCGCCGAACTGGCCGGACCGGACGGACCGGCCCGGCCGCGTGCCGAGGCGGCCGACCTCGACGGGCTGCGCGCCCGGATCGCCGCCGCGCGCGGGCAAACCGGGACCGCGACCCGGCTGGCCGCCCGCGCGTCGGCCACCGCGGCCTGCACCGACTCGCCCATCGTGCAGGGCCTGGCCGCCCTCGACCTCGCCCGCACCGCCCTCGCGCTGGACCGCCCGTCCGAGGCCGTGCGGGCGGCGTTCCGCGCCCGCCGGCACTTCGCGGCCAAGGGCCACCTTCCCGCCGTACGCCACGCCGAGGCCGTGGCCGCCGGGTGCCGCGGCGGCACCGCAGCCGGACAGGAGGCACGACGATGACCACCGCGCAGCGACCGGCGCCCGGACTCACCTGGGGCCTGCGGGGGCGCGGCCCCGACGACGTACCCGTGGAGGCCGACGGGCCGCCCGACCCGCCCCGCCAGGGCCTGGTCGGCGGCACCGGGCGAGGCGTACGCGTGTGCGTGGTCGACTCGGGGGTCGAACGCGACCACCCCATGGTCGGCCCGCTCGCCGGCTCCTATCGGGTCTTCAAGGACGACACCGGCGTCCACGTCGAGGAGACCGGCGAAGGGGACGCCTGCGGCCACGGCACGGCCTGCGCCGGCATCATCCGCCGCACCGCGCCGGAGTGCGAGCTGACCAGCGTACGGGTGCTCGGCGAGCGCTTCTCCGGCAGCGGTGACGTCCTCCTGGAGGGCCTGCGCTGGGCCGTGCGCCAGAGGTTCGACGTGGTGAACCTCAGCCTGTCCACCAGCCACGCCCGCTTCGTGGAGGAGCTGCGCCGGCTGGCCGACGAGGCGTACTTCCAGCAGACCGTGATCGTCGCCGCGGCCCACAACACCCATGTGGAGAGCTTCCCGTGGCGTTTCTCCTCGGTGATCTCGGTCGGCAGCCACCAGGAGGACGACCCCGACCTGCACCTGTACAACCCCGACCCGCCGGTGGAGTTCTTCGCCCCCGGGCAGCGGGTCCAGGTGGCCTGGCTCGGCGGCACCTCCATCCGCAGCTCCGGCAACAGCTTCGCCACGCCGTTCGTGGCGGGCCTGTGCGCGCGCATCCTGTCGAGCCGGCCCCGGCTGACACCGTTCCAGCTGAAGAACGCCCTGTACCTGTCCGCAGCCAACGTCCGTGTCCACGGACGCCGGTAACGACCGGCGCCGGAAGGGAAGTTCCATGGCCCAGACGATCGTCCCCGCCGTGTCCGCCGCACCCCGCCCCGACCCGGCCCTCGCGGAGCTCCTGCAGTCGGTGGTGGACACCGCGCGCGCCATCTTCGGCGCCCAGGCCAGCTCCATCATGCTCCTGGACGGCGCGGCGGACGAGCTGGTGTTCGAGGCCGTCTCCGGGCAGGGCCAGGAGTTCCTGGTGGGCCGGCGCTTCCCGGCGGGCCGGGGCATCGCCGGGTGGGTCGCCGCCTCGGGCGAGCCGATGGTGGTCGACGACCTGCGCGACAGCACCGCCTTCGACCGGGACATCGCCGAGTCCACCGGCTATGTCCCCAACGCCCTGATGGCCGTGCCCCTCCTGCACGGCGAGAGCGTCCTCGGCGTCCTGGAGGTCCTCGACCCGTCCCCGCAGGCCCGCGCCGGCCTGCCCGAACTGGACCTGCTGTGCCTCTTCGCCCGCCAGGCCGCCGTGGCGCTCCACCTCCTGACCAGGCAGGCCTCCCGCGACCCGCTCCCGGCCGCCCCCGACGACCGCACCGAACTCCTCCGCCTCCTCGGCGAGGCCCGCCGCCTCCTCGGGGACTGACCCGGACTACCCGCGCGCCGCCCGGCGTTCCCGCAACAGCGTCCGCACCGTCCCGGCCGGCGGCGGTGACGCCGGGCCCCGCAGCAGACCGGCTCCGCGCTCGAGTGCCGCGTCCGCCGTACGGAGTTCGATGTCGACCAGCGCCCGCATCAGCGGCCGGCCCTCCGGCGCCGCCAGGTCGCTCTGTGCCCCGGCCGCCCGCAACGCCGCCCCGGCCGCCCGCACTCCATGCGCGACCAGCTCCACCAGCCCGGCCGGGCGGCGGCCCTCCCACAGTTCCTCCACGCTCACCGAGAAGCGCCTCAGCGTCTCCTGCGGGATGCCGAGCCGCCCCTCCCGCAGGTCCTCGGCGAGATCGTTGACGAAGTCCAGCCGCTGGCTGCCGTCGATGAGCGTGCGGCAGGCCGCCCGGAACGGGCCGTCGTCGTCCTCGGGCCCGAGCAGCGTGGCGACCAGCATGAAGGCGGGATGCGAATAGGCGTCGACATACGCCTGGTAGTCACCCTCGGTGGCGAAGCCCTCGAACTCCAGCTCGGCCGTGGCGGTGGTCAGATAATCCTCCACGACCGGGCGCAGCCGGGGGCACGCGCCGATGGTGTGCAGCATCGCCCCGATCAGCGGGTCGTCGCCCTGCCCGCTCTCCAGCGCGGTGCGCACCCGACGCTGCCACACCGTCCAGGCGGCCGCCCGCTGCGTGGCGGTGCCCGTGTCCAGGACGTCGTCCCCGTGGTGCATGAAGGCGGTGGCGGCCACCGCGTGCGGCAGCAGCGCCGGGGGCAGCAGGATCCGCGCGGCCAGATAGGAGCTGCGGCGGAAGCGGCGTACCGCCTTCCGCTGCGCCGAGTACGCCCGGCGCAGCTCCGGTTCAAGGATTCCCGCCGCGTCCAGGCCCCGCTTCCACGCGCTCATCCGCCGATCGTAGGCGGCCGTCGGCGCGGAGCAGTTCGGCGGGGGTGCCGGTGGCGGCGACGCGGCCGTCCGCGAGGGCGATGAGGTGGTCGGCGGCCTGGACGGTGGAGGGCCGGTGGGCGATGACGAGGAGGGTGCACTCGCGGCTGACGCGGCGCACCGTGCGGCGCAGGGCGGCCTCGCTGACCGGGTCGAGCTGCGAGGTCGGCTCGTCGAGGAGGAGCAGCGCGGGCCGGGCGAGGAGGGCGCGGGCGATGGCGACGCGCTGCCGCTCGCCCCCGGAGATGCGGACGCCGCGTTCGCCGACGTCGGTGTCGAGGCCCGCGGGGAGCCGGGCCACCAGGGTGTCGAGGTCGGCCAGGGTCATGGCGCGGCGCAGGTCGGCGTCGCCCGCGCCGGGGGCGGCGTAGAGGAGGTTCTCGCGGAGTGTGCCGTACAGCACGGGCGTGTCCTGCTCGACCAGCGCCATCCGGCCGCGGGACTCCCACAGGTCCAGGCCGCGCAGGTCCTCGCCGCACAGGAGGATGCGGCCGCGGTCGGGGTCGTAGAACCGCTCGGTGAGCGCGAACACCGTCGACTTGCCGGCGCCCGACCGGCCGACGAGCGCGGTGGTCCGCAGCGCAGGCACCCGGAACGACACCCCGCGCAGCACCGGCCGGCCCGGCTCGTAGCCGAACCACACGTCCCGGAACTCCAGGGCCGTGTCGCCGCGCCGGGGCCTCGGCGCGACCGGGACCCGGCCGCGGCCGGGCAGGGGTTCCGGAGGCAGCCGCAGGGCGTCCTCGATGCGCTGCAGGGCGCCGCTGCCCTGCTGGAGCGCGCTCATCGCCTGGAAGACGGCGTCGATCGGCATCACCAGATACGTCATGTACAGCAGGAAGGCGACGAGGTCGGCGACCGAGCCCTTGCCCTGTGCGACGCGCAGCCCGCCCACCAGCAGCACCACCAGGAAGGAGCCGTTGACGGCGAGCCGGGTCGCCGGGCCGATCACCGCCTCCAGGCGGGCCATGCGCAGGCTCGCCGTGTACGCGCCGCGCGCCTGTACGGCGATCCGGTCGCACTCGCGCTCCTCGGCCCGGCTGGCCCGCACCGTGCGGATCGCGCCGAGCGCCCGTTCCAGGTCGGCGGCCATGGCCCCCACCGCGTTCTGCCGGTGCAGCGACGCCCGCCGCAGCCCGCGCAGCGCCGCGGCCACCGAGAGCCCCCCCACGGACACCAGCACCAGCACGATCAGGAACAGCACCGGGTCGAGCCACACCATCAGCGCCACGGCGCCGGCCACCCCGACCACGCCGGTGACGGCGTCGGCGAAGGAGTCCGCGACCAGCCGGCGCACCTCCGCGCCGTCCGTGCCGAGCCGCGAGATGAGGTCCCCGGTGCGCTGCCTCTCGTACTGCGGCATCCGCAGCCGCAGCAGCCGCCCGATCAGGCCGAGCCGCAGCCCGAGGGTGACCTGCTCGCTGGTGCGGGCCAGCACATAGCGCGCGGCCGTCTCCACCGCGGCCTCCGCGACGAACAGCCCGACCAGCGCCCCGACGAGCCCCGCGGAGACGCCGCCGCCCGCGGTCTCGATGACCCGCCGCACCAGCAGCGGCTGCGCGAGCGCCAGCCCGGCCCCGGCGAGGGTCAGCGCGCAGGCCACGAGCACCCACCGGCGGTACGGGCCCAGCAGCCGCAGCACGTGCCGCAGTCCCGCCCGGCCGTCCGGCGGGTCCGGCTCCCGAGAAGTGCGCACGGTGTCCTTCACGGCACGGTGAACAGGGTCCGGAAGTAGCCGGGCGGGAAGTCCTCGCCGACGGCCTCCCCGCCGGCCTCCACCCAGGCGTGCGCCCCGAACGGCGCGGTGTAGCGCACCCCGAGGCACCAGACGGGCCAGCGGCCGTGCAGCCGGCACAGCAGCGCCGTGGCGAGCGACCGGACCAGACAGCCCTCCGGTCCGCCGCAGGCGAGACTGACCGCGAC
The DNA here is from genome assembly GCF_044545925.1 of Streptomyces sp. NPDC053367. NCBI lineage: Bacteria > Bacillati > Actinomycetota > Actinomycetes > Kitasatosporales > Streptomycetaceae > Streptomyces > Streptomyces sp. NPDC053367. The sequence continues at coordinate 376,323 of NZ_JBITYN010000004.1, forward strand.
GACCGCGTCCCGAGCCTCCTTCGTCTCGACGCACCCGGCGGGCCGGGCACCGCGCCGGACCAGTCCGAGCACGCCGCGGATCCGGCGCGGCGAGCGGGTCGCGAGCAGCCGTGCCGCGCCCACCGCCGCGTGCGCCGCCAGCCGTTGCGGGAGGGGCACGGACCGCGGATCGTGCAGCACCACCCCCTGCATCGTCATGCGGATCGCCTCCTCACGGACCTACGGCGTGTTCTCGATCAGCCCGGCCGTGCGCAGCGCGGCCTCCAGTTCCACCACGTCGTGTTCCGCGGTGGCGGTGTCGACGGCGTACTCCTCGGCGATCCGCCGGGTCGCCTCACCGGACGTCCCGCCGTCGAGGAGCGTGCGCAGCACGACGGCCCCGGTCGGATTGAGCGCCCAGTACCGGCCCGAGTCCTCGTCGAGCAGGGCGACACCGTCCTCGGTCGGGGCGAGCGACACATGACCCCGCAGTTTCACAGCCATGACTCCTCCTGCTGGTCGGATGCACCGGTGAAGTGCCGTTCCAGGGCCCGCAGCCAGGTCTCGCAGGCGACGGTCTGGTAGAGCACGTCCATGCCGAGCCGCGGATCGAGCGGCCGGGCGCACACCTCCCGTACGGCGCCGGCGTCGATCAGGCCGAGCCGGGCCAGCCGCGAGTCCTCCCACAGGGCCAGCAGCTCGGCCCGGTGCCGGCGCAGCCCGGGCGCCTCGTCGCAGTCGGCGGTGGCCTTGGTCTGCCGGGTGCGGCTCTCCTCGGGGACGACGCCGCGCATGGCCTCGACGATGAGCGGCTTGTACCGCCAGGGGCTGATCCGGTCCTCGGGCCGTACGGCGAGAGCGGCCTCGACGACCCGGTCGTCGTAGTACGGCGAGGCGACGGTCACCCCGATCCGCGCGCCCAGCTCCTCCACCTCGGCGGCGACCCGGGACACGGCCTGCATGGCGGCCAGCTCCCGGTGCTGTCCCCGGCGTTCGGCGAGCGGCGGCGCCCCCCGCGCGACCCGTCGCACGAGATCGCGTACGGCGGTGACGGCGTCCGGCGTCGTCCAGGGCGGCAGCCGCGGGGTGAAGCCCCAGGCCAGCAGCGGCTCGTTCAACGGCGTGGGCGGCTCGGTGAGATGGTCGGCGACCGAGGCGAGCCAGGCGCCGTAGGGGCGGCTGTCGGCGAGCTGGCGCAGCACGGCGGCGCGCGGCCAGCGGTACTTGGCGGCGAACCCGCGGATCAGCCGGGCGGCGGACGCGGGGCGGGTGCGCGCCAGGGTGTGCAGATGGGCGAGCGACCCGTACAGCAGTTCGTCGCCGCCCATCCCGGTCAGATGGGTCCGCGACCCGAGCGCGGCGGCGCGGCGCACGGTGACGAGCCCGCGCTCGCGCTCGCCGCTGGAGGTCGGTTCCTCCAGCGGGTCGTCGAGGCGCCGCACCCCGGCGTAGAACAGCGGCACGTCCTCGGCCGCGATCACCTGGTGCTCCACCGCGTCGAGCGCGGCGGACGTGCGGGCGGCCCACAGGACGTCGTCGCCGCGGGCGTCGCGCAGGGCGACCGTGCAGGCGATCACCCGGGGTGCGCGGTGGGCGGCGAGGGAGCAGACGGCGGTGGAGTCGAGGCCCCCGAGGTCGCAGCTGACCGCGGCCCGGCCGTCGGTGCGGACGGCGACCGCCGCGCCGAGCGCGTCGCGCAGGGCGGGTGCGCCCTCCGTCATCGGCAGCACCGGCTGCGGCGGCGTCCACCAGCGCACGTGCCGGGGCCGCCCTGCCGGGTCGAGGAGGAGCCAGCTGCCGCCGGGCACGTCGGTCACTCCGCGCCAGACGGGGGTACGGGTCAGCGGCGGCAGGATGAGCGGCTCCAGCAGCCGCAGCGCGAGCCGGGACTCGTCGAGGGGTGCGCCGGTCAGCCGGGCCAGGACGTCGGCCCGGTCGGCGGCGACGGTCACCTCGCCCACACGCGCGTGGCAGAGCCGCCGCATCGACGTGATGCTGCCCTGGACGCGGACCACGCCGTCCACCGAGGCGATCAGATGGGCGCTGCCGGGCGTGCTCCGGGCCAGGCCGTCCAGGGCGAAGGGGCTCTGGAGACGGGCGGCGGCGTGGGACAGCTCCCGCGGGGTGACGGTGTGCTGGCCGAGCAGCGCGACGCGGCTGCGGCCGGCGCCGCCGAGGGCCAGGGCGTGGCGGGGCCAGTGGCCGAAGATCCAGGGGCGCCCGGACGGATGGTCGATCCGCTCGGGTGCGAGATCCCGCAGGGCCGTCGCGGCGGGCGCCGCCGACGGGCAGTCGGGGAGCACCGCGAACCAGGTGCGTGCCGGTTCCGTGGACGTGCGCGTCACCGCCCTCCTGCGCGAGCAGCGGACCGGGCCGCAGCGGCGTGCGCTGCCCGGCCCGCCGGGTGGGATGCGTTCCTTCGGCGTCAGAGAAGCTGGTGCCGGAAGAGCAGGTCCCTGGGGCCGTGCCCGCCGAGACCGGTGAGGCTCCGGAAGGAGCCCGCCAGGGTCAGGGTCGGAGGCTCGTACGTACGCATGCCGTCCACCTCCCTTCTCCACGCATCTGCGTACCCTGTTCATCCATCCTTATCACCAAATATCCGATTTTCTGAGGGGATTGAATGGGCGAAGCTTCAACTATTCAGCGCGACCAGCCCATTTGGCCGACCACAGACCGACACCCCCGCCCCCGGCGAGGTGGCCCAGCTTGTCGGGGTTGAAGACGGAGTGGACCGTCGCGACCCGGCCGTCGCCGGTGATGCCGAGCCCGATCACCCCGACCAGCCGGCCCTCGGCGTCGTACGCCATCGCACCCGGCTGGCCGTTGACCTCGGCGGGCCGCAGTCGCGCACCGTACGCGGCGAAGGCGGCGAACCCGGCCGCCAGTTTCCGCGCCACCCGCTCCCGGCCGCTCATCGGCCGCCCCAGCGCAGGCACCTTGCCGCCGCCGTCGGCGTGCAGTGCCACGTCCTGCGCCAGCATCGCCTCCAGGGCCCCCAGGTCGCCCTGCTCGGCCGCGGCGAAGAAGCGCCGTGCCAGCTCCTCGCGCTGCCGCCGCGAGGCGTGGTAGCGCGGCCGGCGGTCCCGCAGCCGGGCGCGCGCCCGCGCGACCAGGTGCCGGGCGCCGTCCACGTCGGTGCCGACGATCTCGGCGACCTCCGGGTACGCGTAGTCGAACACCTCGCGCAGCAGGAACGCCGCCCGCTGGTGCGGCGACAGGCTCTCCAGCAGCACCAGGAACGCCAGCGACAGCGAGTCGGCGGTCTCGGCGCGCTCGGCCGGCGTCGGCTCGGTGACCAGCGGCTCGGGCAGCCACTCGCCGAAGTACCGCTCCCGCCGCACCCGCGCCGAGCGCAGCTGGTCGATGGCCAGCCGGGTGGCCAGGGTGGCGACGTAGGCCCGCGGCGAGGCGATCGGCTCGTCCTGCCGCAGCGTGCGGTGCAGCCGCAGGAACGTCTCCTGTACGACGTCCTCGGCCTCGCTGACGCTGCCGAGCATCTGGTAGGCGATCGCGAACGCCCGCGGGCGCAGCTCGCCGTACAGGTCGGAGGCGGAGGCGGAGGGGTGAGGGGTGAGGGGTGTGGTCCCGGGGGCGCCGGGCTGGGGGGCACTCACCGCGCTACCCCAGTCCCTCGGCGAAACCCGTGCGCCAGCTCGGGTACCGCGGCGTCCACCCCAGCTCCCGCTTGGCCTTCTCGCTGGAGATCCCCGGAGCGCGCGTCATCATGTCCACGGCCGCCGGACCGGCGATCACGCGGACGAGCCAGGCCGGCACCCGGCGCGGGCGCCTCGCGCCCAGCAGCCGCGCCAGCTCCGGCAGCCACTCCGCCACCGGCGCCGGATCGTCGTCGGCGACGTGGTAGATCCCGGCCCTGCCGCGCTCGACGGCCGCCACCGTGGCGGAGGCGGCGTCGGCGATGTGCACCAACGACCACACGCCGGTGCCGCCGCCCACGACCGGGAATCTGCGCCCGCGGATCTGCTCGGCCATGACGGCGCCCGGTTCCCTGCTCAGCCCGGTTCCGGGGCCGTAGAAGCCGCCGTAGCGCAGCGCGATGCCGTCGGCCCAGGTGATGCCGGTCACCGCGCTCTCCAGGTGCCGCAGGGTGGCGACGGCCTCCGCGCCGTCCGCGGGCGGGTGCGGTTCGAGCGGGCGGCTCTCGTCGGCGACCGGCCCGCGGCCGCGCTCCATCCACATGGCGTTGCTCTGCGCCACGAACCGGCGGACGCCGACGGCGCGCGCGGCGGCCAGCAGATGGTCCGTGCCCTCGGTGCGCAGCCGGTTGGTGTCCGCCGCCATCCGCTTCAGGTTCCGGAAGTCCATCGGACCGCCCAGCGCGGTCAGCTGGTGGACGATCACCTCCGGTTCGGCCTTGGCCACCGCGTCGGCCACCGAGTCCGGGTCGAGCGCGTCGACGACGACCGGTTCGGCGCCGAGCGCGCGCAGCGCGCCGGTCCTGGCGGCCGAGCGGGTCGTGCCGACGACGTCGTGGCCGCGCGCGACGAGCTGCGGGACCAGGTGGCCGCCGATGGCGCCGGACGCGCCGGCGATGAAGATCTTCATGTCGTCTCCGTTCATCGGGGTGAGGCAAGGGTCGGGTGAGGCAAGGGTCGGGTGAGGCAAGGGTCGGGTGAGGCAAGGGTCGGGGTGGGGCAACGGTCGGGGTGGGGCAACGGTCGGGGTGACGCTATGAAGACGAGATGCCGCGGCGGCGCATGACCGGGTGTGACCCGGTTCACACGATCCATATCGGCCGGGGGCGAGGAATAGTGCCGCGCGGGACGGTGTTCGGGCGGATGTAGTTGATGCATCAACCAACCGGTGCCGATCAGGTGTCCCACCGGCCGCCCGACGACCCGAACGGAGAAGAGATGGCCACCGACTTCACCGGCTACGCGCCGAACGACGGTGTGGCGCCCGACCGTTGGGCCAGCGCCCTGCACCTGTTCGACAACGGCCCCGGCGGCCCGCGCGAGGAGACCGCCGCGGAGCGCTGGGAGCGGGCCCGGCTGCTGTTCGAGGCCAAGGACTACGCCGGTGCCGCACGGCTGCTCGCCGCGGTGGTGGAGGAGGTCCCGGAGCAGACGGGCCCCCGGCTGCTGCTGGCCCGCGCCTACTACCACTCCGCCCAACTGAGCCGTGCCGAGGAGCAGTTGCGGATCATCGTCGAACGCGACCCGGTCGAGCACTACGCCCACCTGATGCTGGGCCGCACCCTGGAACGCCAGGGACGCCCGCAGGAGGCGGAGCCCTGGCTGCGGATGGCCGCCGCGTTCGCGGGGGACTTCCCGGACGGCGGCTGAGCCGGCACACCGAGACCAGGCCCTGGCGGGGAGCCCCCGCCAGGGCCTGCCGTCGGCTTCGCTGCCGTTGCCGCCGCCTCCGTCGAAGGCCCCTGGTCCGAGCCGCAGTTGCTGCACGCGCGCGGCTTCGGCTCCTCGCTCTTCCATGACGGAATCCGACTCCTGGCTGCTCAACCTCGCCCAGACCGGCGCCCGGGACACGGCGGTTCGGCGGGCCTGGAGGCCCACCGCCTCGACCGGGCCACGCTCCGCCTGGTCGGTGAGCCGGTCCGGATCGCGATGCCGCCGAAGGCGGGGTGGATCTAGGGGCCGAACCTCTACCGCCGCAGCGGGTGGTACTACCTGCTGACCGCGGACGGCGGCACCGGCCACGCCCACCAGGTCACGGTCGCCCGGTCGCGCACCCTCACCGCCCCCTGCGAGCGCGACCCGCACGGCCCGCTGATCACCGCCCGCGACCACCCCGGACTGCCGCCGCAGAGGGCCGGGCACGGCAGCCTGGTCCGGGCCGGGGACGACGGGCCGGCACCCCGTCGGCCCGGTCCTCGACGCGACCGTGCCGTCCGACGAGCACGCCGGGGACATCGAGGACGGCGGCATCCGCTCCCTGGGCTTCACCGGGGCGTTCGTCGGCCTGTGAGCCTGGGACCTCACCGGGCAGGGCCGGCACGCCGACTTCGACGAGACGGCGTACCGGGATCTGGCGTGACCGGTACCGGGTCAGGGGCCGGTGTCCTGCACCGGGGTGGGGGCGTGGTCCGGTACGGCCGTCCGAAGGCCGCGGAAGCCTCCGTACCGCGCGCGACCGAGTGATTACAGGGCGATCGCGGCGCCGCACCGGCGTGGACGCGGGCCGATCCGCGAGGTGCATGAAAAGCATGACCATATGCTTTTCGTACGGATCTGCTCGCGCGTGGCGTTACTGCCGCTCGTCCTCGTGGCCGCAGCAGGCCCGGCCCGGCCGGCCGCCGCCGACGGCACGGGATCGAGCGGACTCGCGCTGGAGGTGTCGGTGAACACGCGCCCGGGCCTGGGCGCGCTGGACCCCGGCATCCGTTCCGGCCGCCCGGTCGTCAAGACGTACCGGCTGGTCAACCGCGGGGGAGCCGACCTGTACGGCCTCCGTCTGACCGACCCGGGCCTGCCCGGGGCGCGGATCCGCTGCCCCGGGGGCCGTGACCACGTCCCCCTGCTGCGCGGACTGCGCTCGACGACCTGCCGGGCCGAGGCCCGCGCCCGGCAGGGGACCTGGATCGCCGAGGTGACGGCCCGCGGCCGCATCCCCTACCTCGGCACAGAGGCACGCGCCCGGGCCCGGTCGGGCTACGCCGGTGTCGGCGGCGCCCTCGTCCTGTCCGAGTCGGTCCGGGTGCGCGGCTCCCGTGCCGTGGTCACGTACCGCCTGGGCAACCCCGGCAACCGTGCCGTGCACGGCGTCCGGGTCACCGACGTGGCGCTCGGGCCCGCTCGGATCAACTGCGGCGGGTTCCGCGCCGTCGTCCCGGTGCTGGCGCCCGGCAGGTCCACGCGGTGCACGGCGGTGGTACGGCGACCGCCCGGCACCCACTTCAGCCGTGGCGTCGCCCGAGGTGACGACCGGGTGCACACGCTCGGGCCGACCGGACGCACCGAGCCCCCGCCGCCGCTCACGGCCCGGGACGGGCTGCGCTTCACGATCCCGGAGCCGCCTCCGCCTCCACCCCCACCCCCGCTTCCGTCTTCACCTCCGTCTTCGCCGCGGGCACCCGTACCCGTGCAGCCGACCTCGCCGGCCCCGGCCTCTCCCGCGCCACCGGCCTCAGCGCCGTCGGTGCCCCCACCCCCACCGCCACCGCTCGCCGGTCCGCCCGCCGTCGCCCTGCTCCCACCGCCCGTGCTTCCCCTCAGGCCCGGCGTGGCGCCACCCCCGCCGGGGATCGCCGCACCCGGGGTGACGGGGGCGGGAGAGGCGGCGGGAGCTGGGGAGGCTGCGGCGCCCGGGCAGTCCGGGGATCTCGGTGCGGCCGCCGGCGGCACGGCTGCCGGACCGGGCGGCGGGGCCGCCGCCGCCGGTGCGGGGGCTGGTGCTGGTGCTGGTGCTGCTGCCGGTTCCGCTGAAGGTGCGGGTGCGGGTGCCGGTGCCGCTGCGGGGGCGGGCGCCGGCGCCGGTACTGCTGCCGGTGCGGGCGCTGGGGCCGCCGCCGGTGCGGGGGCTGGGGCTGCCGAGGGGGCGGGCGCCGGTGCTGGGGCGGGTGCCGGTGCTGCAGCCGGAGCCGGTACCGGAGCCGGAGCGGACGCCGGTACGGCTGCCGGAGCTGCCGCGGGGGCGGGTGCTGCTGCCGGAGCGGATGCCGGTGTCGCAGCCGGGGCGGACGCCGGTACTGCTGCCGGAGCGAACGCCGGAGCGAACGCAGGTGCGGCCGCCGGTGTCGGCAGCGGGGCCGCCGCCGGACAGGGGGACGCTCCCGCCCGGCCCGATCAAGCAGGCCGAGGCGCCGCCGAGACCCCCGGCGCCAGGGACACCCCGCCCCGCGACCAGGCCGTCACCCCCGCCACCCCACTCCTGCGCCGGCTGGTCCGCCCGGACGGCGGGCCCACCGGACTCGGCCTGCTGGCCGTCCTGTTGCTGCTGCTCCTGCCCGCCGCCGTGGCGGCCGCGATCGTCGGATCGCGCCGCCTCGGCCGGTAGGCACGTACCTCCGCACCCAGAGGAGCCACTGACCCCCTATGACCGAGACCTTTGCCATCGTCCTCGGCTGCGCCCTGCTCGCCGCGGCCGGCATCCTCGTGAAGCACCGCCTGTGGCCCCCGGCTCCGGACGACGAGCCGCGCGAGGACGTGGCGGAGTACATCTCGATGATGGTCGGCGTGCTCTACGCCCTGGTGCTCGGGCTGGCGCTGGTCTCCGTCTGGGACACCAGGTCCGGTGCGGAGGAGCACGTGCAGGCCGAGGCGAGCGCCGCGCACCAGATCCGGATGCTGTCCGAGGGCCTGCCGTCCGGGCAGGCCGAGCGCACGCGCGAAGGCATCGAGGCGTACGTCCGGCATGTCACGTCCGCCGAGTGGCCGGCCATGGAGGAGGGGTCGTTCCCGGCCGGGGAGGGCTGGGTGCTGCTCGACCGTCTGCGGGCCGAGGGGCAGATCCCGGCGGACGCCACCGCGGCCCAGCAGATCACCGCGCAGGAGTCCCTCGCCCAGCTCTCCGCGCTGGGCGAGGCCCGGCGCGGTCGGGAGACGGACGCCGGGCAGGCGTTGTCGCCGGTGCTGTGGTTCGGGCTGATCGTCGGCGGGCTGCTCACCGTCACCTTCATGTTCATGTTCGGTGTGAAGCGCAGCATCACCCATGTGGTGATGGTGATGGGCCTGACCGCCCTGATCACCTTCACCGTGCTGCTCATCTACCAGATGAACACGCCGTTCAGCGGCCTGTTCGCGGTGGACGACGGCCCGTTCACGCGCTACTTCGATACCTAGGGCCGCTCCCGCCTCACCCCAGGTCGAACAGGTCGGACGGCCCCAGCCGGTACCGGGTCAGGTCGTGCCTGCGCAGCGGCGCCGGCTCCGGCGCCTCGAACAGGGGCGTGACCGTGCAGCGGGGAGCGGTCGAACCCGTGACGTCCAGCAGGGCGCTGACCGACTGGCGGGCGGAGGCGTTTGTCGTTGAGCGCCGCCTTCAGCTGGGCCCACACCTCGCGGGGTCGGACAGAACTGGACGCCCGTCATCCAGTCCGTCCGCAACGCGTCGCAGCGCGCCAGCCGGGGGTCGGCCGCGCGCAGGCCGGAGCCCCAGGTGCGGCGGGCGTGCTCGACCGGCATCGCCGAGATGTAGTGGTCGGCCGTCACCCGCTGCCGTAAGCCCTGGCGGCCCTCGAATCCGGTCCCCGAGGCGGCCCTCGAATCCGGTCCCTGTCAGCGCCCCGCGGACCCCGTCGCCGGCGCATGGCATGGTCCTGGCCGCACCGGGTACGCGGGGGGCACCGCACCGGGGCCGATCTTGCCGCGGCCCGGTCCACGACCGCCGTCAGCAGGGAAGTCGTCATGGACACACCCGCCCACCGCAACAACTACACGCCGGCCCAGCACGCTCTCGACGTGCTCGCCGAGAACACCGAGGACGCGGCGGCACTGGACACCCTGGCCGGGAGTCACGTCCTGGTACCCGTGCCCGACGACGCCACCGACGCCGAGGCCGCCGACCCGACGATGGTGACCCTCCCCGTGATCGAGCATCCGGGCGGCGCCCCCGTGGTGCCGGTGTTCACCTCCGAGCCGGAGATGGCCCACCTGCTGCCGTACGTGTCCCGCTACCGGCTCGTGCCGCTGGGCGCGCTCGCCTCGCAGTGGCCCACGGACGAAGGGCTGGCGCTGACCATCGACGCGGCCTCCGAGCACGGGCTGACCCTCTCCTCGGAGGGCGTCCGCACCCTGCTGGCGCGGCCGCAGGGCTGACTCAGGACAGCAGGGTGACGTCCTCGGGCGCGGTGATGCCGAAGCGTTCGTCCAGGATGCGCCGGGCCTCCTGCTCGTCGGTGAGCTTGCGCGCGGTCAGCCGATGCGGCGCAGCTGGGCGTCGAGGCCGAAGTCAGTGGTCTCGGACATGTCATCGGCTCCAGGCGATCGGGCGAATCGGCCGAGAGCCGATCACTCTTTTCCGCAAGCCCCTGAGCAGCCCCCTCGGACGCCTGCCGAGCGCGCTATGCGGAGGGCTCCTGACCGGCGCCGCCCAGCATGCGCTCCAGCACCGACCGCTGCAGCGGCAGCACCTCGGCGTGCAGATCGCGGCCCTTGCGGGTCAGCGACACCCACACACCGCGCCGGTCCTCGGCGCACACGGAGCGCTCGACGAGGCCCTCCTTCTCCAGCCGGCCGATCAGCCGGGACAGCGCGCTCTGGCTGAGATGCACCCGTCCGGCGAGGTTCTGCACCCGGCACTGCTCGCCCTCCTCGCCCAGATCGGCGGCGAGGAGGTCGAGCACCTCGAAGTCGCTGGCGCCCAGGCCGTGCGGGTGCAGGGCCCGGTCGATCTCGCACATCGTGCGCGCGTGCACCGACAGGATGTCCCGCCACCGCTCTTCCAGCCGGGCGTCGGCCGTGTTGACTGCCATACCCGCACGGTAACACCGTTCCGGCCATTGTTGACTGTGCAACTATCCCTGGATCGTCTGAGGCAGATCGTCCGAGGCGAATCAGGCTTCGGGGTCCTGGAGCAGCCCCACGAGGTTGCCGTCCGCGTCCTTCACCGACGCGATCAGCCGGCCGCCGCCGACGTCCCGCACGTCCTGCAGCGGCTCGGCCCCCGCCGCCAGCAGCGCGGCGAGCGTGGCCCGGATGTCGGACACGTGCCAGTAGGGCACCGGCCCGGTCAGGCCCTGGGCGTGCCCGTTGGGGTCCAGCCCGACGTCCTGCCCGGCGTCCTTGTAACCGACGTAGTAGGGCTCGTCCGCGTACGGCTCCACCCCCAGCAGCGCCTTGAACAGGGCCTTCGCCCGGTCCAGGTCCTTGACGGGGTAGATGATCGTCTTCAGCCCTGCGGTCATGGCGTACTCCTCGACGTTCCGCGTGCCCCGGCACCCGTGGTGGCGCCGGTGACTCCCACGCTAGGACCGGGCGGGCCCGGGCGGCTTCTCCGATCCTGACCGGTTGCTCCGGCCGGGCACGGTTCCGCGGCCTCACACCACGGGCGTGCGGCGCAAGACCCGCCGCCGCGCGTCACGGGCTGTACGGGAAGCCCCCCCGCCGCCGCGCGTCACGGCGTGTACTGGCCGCCCCCCCCGCCTCACATCACGTCGACTCCCGCTTCACCAGCTCCGTGGGCAGGATCACCGCCGCCGGGTCCTCGCCGCCGATCTGGGCGAGCAGTACGCGGACCATCTCGGCGCTGATGCGGTCCCAGGGCTGTCGTATGGTCGTCAGCTCGGGGCTGGCGGCCACCGCGGCGGGGGAGTCGTCGAAGCCGCCCACGGCGATGTCCTCGGGCACCCGCCGCCCGGCCCGTTGCAGGGCCGTGAGCACGCCCTGGGCCATCAGGTCGGAGGCCACGAACACCGCGTCCAGGTCGGGCGCCCGGGCGAGGAGCCGGTCGGCGCCCGCCTCACCGCTGGCCCGGCTGTAGTCGCCGGAGACGATCAGCCGGTCGTCGATCTCGATGCCGGCGGCCGTCAGCACCTCCTTGTAGCCGGCGAGCCGCTCCACACCGCCGGGGGTGTCGAGCGGGCCGGTGACCACGCCGATCCGGCGGCGTCCCAGTGACAGCAGGTGCCGGACCATGTCCCGGGCGCCGTCGCGGTCGTCGGCGGCCACGTAACTCACCTTCGAGCCGAGCCCGATCGGCTTGCCGCACGCCACGAGCGGCACGCCCGCCTCGCGCAGCTGCTCGGCGACCGGGTCGCCGGAGTGGCTGGAGACGAGCAGCACCCCGTCGACGTGTCCGGCGGTGATGTAACGCGTTATCCGCCGCCGTTCGTCCTGCGTGCCGGCGATCATCAGCAGCAGCGGGATGTCGTGCGCGGCCAGCGCCTGGGTGCAGCCGCGCAGCAGGACGTTGAAGTTGGGGTCCTCGAAGAACCGTTCCTGAGGCTCCGTCAGCAGGAAGCCGACCGAGTCGGAGCGGCCGGTGATCAGCGAGCGGGCGTGCCGGTTCACGACGTAACCCGTCTTGCGGATGGCCGCGTTGACGGCGTCCGCCGCTGCCGGGCTGACGTAGTGGCCGCCGTTGAGGACGCGCGAGACGGTGCCGCGCGAGACACCCGCCTCGCGCGCCACGTCGTGGATCGTCGGTGGCTTGCGCCGGCCCCCCGTGTTGCTCATGGTCATGACTTTACGGCTCCGGACAGCAGATCCAGGCTCCAGAACCGCTGAACGACCAGGAACAGCGCGATCAGCGGGAACACCGCGAGGAACGCGCCGGTGATCACCAGGGTGTACAGGGCGGGGGTGTTGGCGCCCTGCTCCAGCAGGGTGTGCAGACCGACGGTGATCGGGAACTTCTCGTCGTCGCTCAGCATGATGTACGGCAGCAGGAAGTTGTTCCAGATGGCGACGAACTGGAACAGGAACACCGTCACCATGCCGGGGATCATCATAGGCAGCGCGATCCGGGTGAAGATCCGCCACTCGCTCGCGCCGTCCATCCGGCCGGCTTCCACCACGTCACCGGGCACGGCCGCCGCGGCGTAGATGCGCGCCAGGTACACGCCGTACGGCGACAGGATCTGCGGCAGCAGCACGGACAGGTAGGAGTCGGTCAGGTCCACCTCGGCCATCAGCAGGTACTGCGGGACGGCGAGGATGATCGGCGGCATCAGCACACCCGCCAGCAGGACGTTGAACATGGTCTCGCGGCCACGGAAGCGGTAGGTCGCCAGTGCGTAGCCGCTGAACGCCGAGACCACCGTCGACAGCAGGGCGCCGAGCCCGGCGTAGAGGGCGGAGTTGCCCATCCACTGCCAGTAGACGCCGTCCCGGTAGGCGTTGAGGTCGGCGAGGTTGTCGGTGAAGCCCGTGCCCGGCAGGAAGGTGAACGTGGAGAACAGCTCACGGCCGGTCTTGGTGGAGGCGATCACCACCCACGCCACGGGCAGCAGGCAGTACAGCGCGCCGATCAGCAGCGTCACCGTCGGGACGAGCGCGATCCGGTTGCGCAGCGGAGGCCCGCTGTGCGCGGCGCCCGTGGCACCGGCCGCCGAGGGAGTCTTCCGTACGGCAAGAGAACTCATCCCGCTGCCCCCTGCTTCTCGGTGCGGTTCGCGGTGCGCAGGAAGCCGAAGCTCAGCACCAGCGTGACGACGGCGATGATCACGGCCTCGGCGGCCGCCGCGTAGATGTCACCGGTGCCGAAGGCGTCCCGGTAGACCTTCATCAGCGGACTCCAGGTCGTCGACAGCGCGTTGGTGAGCGGTTTGAGCGTCATCGGCTCGCTGAACACCTGGAGCGTGGCGATGATCGAGAAGAAGAAGGTCAGCACCAGCGAGGGCGCCACCATCGGGATCTTGATCCTGAGCGCGATCTGCAGCGGGGTGGCGCCGTCCAGCTTCGCCGCCTCGTACACCTCGGCCGGGATGGCCTGCAGCGAGGTGTAGATGACGATCATGTTGAAGCCGGTGCCGCCCCAGACGGCGATGTTCGACAGGGCCAGGTAGAGCGGCCCGCCGTCCAGCAGGTCCGGCTGCGGCAGTCCCAGCTTCTCCAGGACGTAGTGGAACGGGCTGACGTCCGGCAGGTACAGGAAGCCCCACAGCAGCGCGGCCACCACCCCGGGGACGGCGTACGGCAGGAAGATCGCCAGGCGGGTGAAGGGGGCGAGCCGGACCTTGTCCGAGTCGAGCATCAGCGCGAACAGCAGGGCGAGGCCCAGCATGACGGGCACGACGATGCAGCCGTAGCCGAGGACGCGCAGGGCGCCGTCGAGGAGCTCGCTGTCGGTCAGGGCGGAGGTGTAGTTCTCCAGCCCGGCCCAGACCTCCTTGCGGGCGCCGGACCCGAGGCCGAGCCCGGAGACCTTCACCTTGTGGAAGCTGAGCCAGACCGCGTAGCCGATGGGCAGCGCGAAGAACAGCGCGAACAGGATCGTTGCGGGGAGGAGGAAGGCGTACGGGGCCCCCTTGACCCCGTACGGCTTCCGGCGTGCGGTCGTCACTCGGAGACCTCGAAGCCCTGCTTCTTCATGTCGGCGACCGTGTCGTCCTGCATCTTCTTCAGGGCGGCGGTGAAGTCCGACTTGTTCTTCGCGGCGGCGCCGAAGGCGTCCTTGAAGCTGGTGTAGGCGACATTCACGTTCGGCCCCCACGCGGCGGGCGCGGTGGTCTTCGCGATCTTCGCGGCCTGCTGGTAGAAGTCGGGCTGGTTGGCGAAGTACGCCGGCGGTGTGGTGAAGGCGCCGCTGAGCTGGGCGGCGGAGGACGCCGGGTAGATGCCGCTCTCCTTGGCGAGCGCGTTGAGCGCGTCACCGTCGGTGTTCAGCCAGGCGGCGAACTCGGCGGCGGCCTCCTTGTGGGCGGAGTCGGTGGTGACCGCGGTGGAGGAGCCGCCCCAGCTGCCGGTGACGTTCTCGCTGTCGGTCCACTGGGGGAGCGGGGCCATGGCCCACTTGCCCTTGGTGTCGGGCGCGGCGGTGGTCAGGGTGCCCGGCGCCCAGACGGCGCTGACCCAGGCGATCTGCTTGCCGGTGTTGAGCGCCTTGTTCCAGGCCGGGGTGTACATCGGCTGGTTGTCGATGGCGCCCTCCGCGACGAGGCCGCCCCAGAACTCGGCGACCTTCCGGGTGGCCGCGTCGTCGATGCCGACCTTCCACTTCTCGCCCTCGGTGGTCCACCACTTGGCGCCGGCCTGCTGGGCGAGGCCCGCGAAGAGGCCGGAGTCGTTGGCGGAGAACGTCGTCAGGTCGGTGTCCGGCGCCTTCTTCTTCAGCGCGCGGGCGGTCTCGGCGAACTGCTCCCAGGTGGTGGGGACCTTCAGGCCGTACTTCTCGAACAGGTCCTCGCGGTAGTAGAACATCATCGGGCCGATGTCCTGCGGGACCGCGTAGACCGCGTCCGTGCCCAGTGTGGTCTGCTGCCAGACACCCTCGGCGAACTTGCCCTTCGCGTCGTCCACGTCACCCGATATGTCCGCGAGCGCGTCGTTGCTGACCAGCGTCGGCAGCGCCTGGTACTCGGCCTGGACCAGGTCCGGGGCCTTGCCGGCCTTGTGCGCCGTGAGGATCTTGGTGACGAGCGTGTCGCCGGAGGCCTGCTTCTTCACCGTGACGGTGATCTGCTGCTCCTTGCCCGGACCCTTGTTCCACAGGTCGACGACCTTGTCCATGCCGGGCGTCCAGGTCCAGTACGTCAGCGAGACCGGGCCGGCCTGGGCCTCGCCCTCGTCGTCGGACCCGCCGCAGGCGGCGAGGGCGGTGGTGCCGAGTGCGACGGCGACTGCGATGGCTGTGACCCGACGGAGCCCGCGGCGCTTCGTGATGGGCATGGATCTCTCCCCTGACCTGGGTCCTCGCCTGCTGCGAAGACCTGCCATGCTTCTGTGAGCGTTCACAGTAGAGAAACATCCCAGACACTTGTCAATGGTTGTTGCTGTGCGGTTATGTTGGGCTCGCACTGCTGAGCATGTGTGTGCACGTTCCCAAATGATCGATTAACCCGGGAGAGATCCATGCCGGACGCCGCCCCCAAGGGCCTGACCAGGCTCGCCTTCGGCGGGGACTACAACCCCGAGCAATGGCCGGAAACCGTCTGGCAGGAGGACGTCCGGCTCATGCGGGAGGCCGGCGTCTCCATGGTGAGTGTGGGCATCTTCTCCTGGGCCCTGCTGGAGCCCTCGCCGGGGGTGTACGACTTCGCCTGGCTCGACCGGCTTCTCGGTCTTCTGCACGACAACGGCATCCGGGTCGACCTCGGCACCCCCACCGTCGTCCCGCCGGTGTGGTTCTACCGGGCCCACCCCGAGGCCCTCCCCGTCACGGCCGACGGCACCCGCTACGAGTTCGGCTCTCGCGGCGCCATCTGCCACAGCAACACCGACTACCGGGCCGCCGCCGCGGGCATCACCACCCAGCTCGCCGAGCGCTACGGCGACCACCCCGCGCTCGCCATGTGGCACGTGCACAACGAGTACGGCGTCCCCGTCTCCGCCTGCTACTGCGACTCCTGCGCCGCCCACTTCCGCCGCTGGCTGCAGGCCACGTACGGCACGATCGACGCCCTGAACGAGGCCTGGGGCACCGCCTTCTGGGGCCAGCGCTACGCCGACTTCGAGGAGATCAACCCGCCGCGCGCCACCCCGACCGTCGGCAACCCGGCCCAGGCGCTGGACCACCGCCGCTTCGCCGACGCCACCCTGCGCGAGAACTTCCTGATGGAGCGGGACATCCTGCACCGCCTCTCGCCCGGCGTCCCGGTCACCACGAACTTCATGACCGCACTCAGCCAGTGCGACTCCATCGACTACTGGGCGTGGGGCCGTGAGGTGGACGTCGTCACCAACGACCACTACCTGATCACCGACGGCCGCCGCACCCACGTCAACCTCGCCATGGCCGCCGACCTCACCCGCTCGGTGGCCGGCGGCGCCCCCTGGATCCTCCTCGAACACTCCACGTCCGGCGTCAACTGGCAGCCCCGCAACCCGGCCAAGGCCCCCGGGCAGATGGCCCGCAACTCCCTCGCCCACGTGGCGCGCGGCTCCGAGGGCGCCATGTTCTTCCAGTGGCGCCAGTCCCGGCGCGGCGCCGAGAAGTTCCACTCGGCGATGGTCCCGCACGGCGGCACCGGCACACGCGTGTGGCGCGAGGTCGTCGAACTGGGCGCCGCGCTCGGGGACCTGAACGAGATCCGCGGCACCCGCACCGTCGCCGACGTGGCCGTGCTGTGGGACTGGCAGTCCTGGTGGGCGCAGGGCCTGGACTGGCGGCCCAGCGAGGACCACGACGCCCGCGAGCGCGCCGACAGCTTCTACGAGGCGCTCTACGACCGCCACCTCACGGTCGACTTCGCCCACCCGGAGGCCGACCTCTCGGCCTACCCGCTGGTCGTCGTGCCCGCGCTGTACCTGATGACGAAGGCCGCGGGCGACAACCTCCGGCGCTACGTCGAGCAGGGCGGCACCCTCGTGGTGTCGTACTTCTCCGGCATCGTCGACGAGCACGACGCCGTCCACGACGGGGCCTACCCGGGCGTCCTGCGCGACACCCTCGGCCTGACCGTCGAGGAGTTCTCGCCGCTGCTGAAGGGCGAGCGGGTGCGGCTGACCGGTCCCGAGGGCGCCGAACTCGACGGCGACGTGTGGACGGAGTTCGTGGTGCCGCGCGGCGCCGAGACCGTCTGGGCCTACGCGGACGGCCTCACCGCCGGCCGCCCCGCCGTCACCCGCCACCGCCTCGGCGAGGGCACCGCCTGGTACATCTCCACCCGCCTCGGCACCGACGGCATCGACGCCGTCCTCGGCCGGGCGGCCCAGGACGCGCGGCTCGCGCCGCACGCCGGGCTGCCCCGCGACGTCGAGGTCGTACGCCGCTCCGGCGAGCGGGGCGACTACCTGTTCGCGATCAACCACACCGCCACCGAGGCGAAGGTGCCGCTGCACACGACCGGCACCGAACTGCTGACGGGCGAGCACGCCGCGGGCCACCTCGCCGTGCCCGCCGGAGCCGTACGGGTCGTCCGACTCGGCGGCTGAGCCGACTCCCCTCCGCCCGCGCGAGCCGCACCGAGCCGCGGGCGGAGGGGGCCGCCTCCGTACCAGGCCGTTCGAGGGAGCCCCTGGTGACACCGGGGCCCCCTCCCGCGGTGGAGGCACCCCCATCCCCCTCACGTCGAAGGGACGACGGACGACGATGTTCCATCCCAGACGCACCATCAGGGCCCTGCTGCTGCCGCTCGCCGCGGGACTCGCCCTCACCTCCCTGCCCGCCCAGACCGCCCGGGCCGCGAGCACGCTGACCAACGGCGGGTTCGAGACCGGCGGAGCCGCCGCCACCCCCGGCGGCTGGTCCGAGTACGGCGACACCGCCGCCTCGTTCTCCGAGTCCGGCGGCCACGGCGGCAGCTACCGGCTCAGCCACTGGGCGTCCACCGCCTACAAGGTGGAGACCTACCAGTACCTGTCCGGCCTGACCAACGGGAACTACAAGCTCACCGCCTGGGTGCGCTCCGGCGGCGGCCAGAACTCCGCCTACATAGCGCTGAAGAACTGCGGCGGCACCGACCAGCGCACGGATCTGCCGGTGTCGGCGAGCGGATGGATCCGCGTCGTCGTGCCGGTCAAGGTGACTAACAACCAGTGCACCATCAGCATCAACAGTGACGCCAACGCCGGGAACTGGATCAACGTCGACGACCTGACCTTCGCGTCCGGCACCTCCGGCACCTCCGTCCACGGTGCCGACATCTCCTCCCTCGCCAAGAGCGAGGCCAAGGGCGGCGTCTACCGCAACGGCTCCGGCACCGCGGCCGACCCGGTCGCGATCCTGAAGTCCGCCGGCATGAACTACGCGCGCCTCAAGGTCTGGGTGAACCCCGCCGACGGCTACAACACCAAGACGCAGGTCCTCGCGACGGCCAGGCGCGTCAAGGCGCAGGGCATGAAGCTGCTGGTCGACTTCCACTACTCGGACTTCTGGACCGACCCCGGCCAGCAGGCCAAGCCGTCCGCCTGGGCCGGGCACTCCTACACCCAGCTCAAGACCGACGTGTACAACCACACCTACGACGTGCTGAACGCCCTGAAGGCGCAGGGCACCACCGCCGACATGGTCCAGGTCGGCAACGAGATCAACGGCGGCATGCTCTGGAACGAGGGCTCCACCGCCAACTGGCCGCAGCTCGCCGGCCTGCTCAACTCCGGCTACGACGCCGCCAAGGCCGTCAGCTCCTCCACCCAGGTGGCCCTGCACCTCGCCAAGGGCGGCGACCTGGCGGGCACCCGCGCGTGGTTCGACAGCGCCGTCGCGCAGGGCGTGAGGTTCGACGTGATCGGCCTGTCCTACTACGGCTACTGGCACGGCTCGCTCCACGACTTCCAGACGACCCTGGACGACGCGGCCGCCCGCTACGGCAAGCCGGTCTTCGTCGCCGAGACGGCCTACCCCTTCCGGCTGGGCAGCGACGACTCCCACGAGGACGTCATCGACCTCAGCAGTGAGCTCGTCGCGGGCTACCCGGCCACCGTCGCCGGGCAGACCAGGTGGATGAACGACGTGGCGAGCATCGTGGAGGCCGTCCCGAACGGCCGCGGCCTCGGCGTCTTCTACTGGGAGGCCACCTGGACCGCGGTCACCGGCAACGGCTGGGACCCGACCGACGCCTCCTCCGGCAACGCCTGGGAGAACCAGGCCCTGTTCGGCTACGACGACCGGGCCCTGACGTCGATGTCCTGGTTCAGCCACCGCTGACCGTCCCTCCCATGGGGCCCGGCCGCCACCAGGGCGACCGGGCCCTTGCCGCACCAGGGCCGGCGAACACCTCGTCCGAGCACGGCAGTTCGGTACCGGACAAGAGTGGCGAACCGACGGACGCGGTGGCGTGCACGGCGCCACAGTGGGAATGCGCCGTACGAGCGCCCGTTGCCGAGGGGGATGAGATGCTGAAGACTCCCGCCAGCCAACTGCGCCTGGACATACTCGAGTTGCTGAAGGACCCGGCCGCCCATTTCCCGCCCCGGGGCGACCTCCCGGAGGACGGGGTCACCTGCGACGCCGTCGCCGCCCGGCTCGGCCTGCGCCGCGAGGTCGCCGCGACCCACCTCGGCCTCCTCGCCGAGCTCGGCCTGCTGCGCACCAGTGAGGTCCGGCGCGCGACCCACTACCGGCGCGACGAGGTACGCATCGCCGAGGTGGCCCGGATGTTCGAGAAGGGCTGGTAGGTTCACCTCCCCGGCGGAAGGGCACACGTCGATGACCGCACCCCGGCCACGCGCACCCCGGCGCGGCCCCCAGTCACCCGCACCACGGCCACTGGCACCCCGCAGACTGATCTCCCTCGGCGCGCGCGGCCCCGAGGACGTCGTGGCCGATGCCCGAGGGCGTGTGCTCACCGGCGTCGAGGACGGCCGCATCCTGCGCCTGGACGGCCTGACCGGCCCCGCCGCCCGCCCCCGCGTCGAGGTGCTCGCGCACACCGGCGGCCGCCCCCTCGGCCTGGAACTCCTCCCCGCCGACGACGCCCTGCTGGTCTGCGACGCCGAACGCGGACTGCTCCGCGTCGACCTCGCCACCGGCGCCGTGCGCGTCCTCGCCGACTCGGTGGCGGGGGAGCGGCTGCGGTTCTGCAGCAATGCCGTCGCCCTCTCCGACGGCAGCGTCCACTTCACCGTCTCCAGCACCCGCCACCCCCTCGACCGGTGGATCGGCGACATCGTCGAACACACCGGCACCGGCAGGCTCCTGCGCCTCGCGCCCGGGGACACCGCCCCCGAAGTCGTCCTGGACGGGCTGCAGTTCGCCAACGGACTCGCCCCCGCGGCGGACGAGTCCTTCCTGGTCGTCGCCGAGACCGGCGCACGCCGGCTGACCCGCGTCCGGCTCACCGGGCCGGCCGCCGGCCAGGCCGAACCCTTCGCCGAGGACCTGCCCGGCATGCCGGACAACCTCTGGCGCGGCGGACCCGACGGCCCGATCTGGGTCGCGCTCGCCGGACCCCGCGTCCCGCCCCTGGACCTGCTCCACCGCGCCGCCCCCGCCGTCCGCCGCACCGCCGCCCGCGCCGCCGTGCGCACCCCCTTCCGGCCCACCGGCACGATCGGCGTCCTCGCCTACGACGACCAGGGCCGCGTCCTCCACCACCTCACCGCCCGGCACTCCCGCTTCCGGATGGTCACCAGCGTCTGCGAGGCCGCCGGTCACCTCGTCCTGGGCAGTCTGTGGGAACGGGGCGTGGCGGTGTGCGGGCGGCCCGCCGCCGAGTGACCCGCCCCGACCGGCGGCGTTACGCTTTCCCGGTCCGCGATCACCGCGGAGCCGCGGCGCAGGAGACGTACGACCATGACAGCCCAGGACACCGGCACGGACGCCACCGTGCGCCCGGCGCCCCGGCACGGCCAGGCAGCCGTCGTCGCGGCGGTCGCCGCGGGCGGGGCGATCGGCGCCACCGCGCGCTACGCGGCCTCCCTGCTGTGGCCCGCGCACAGCGGCGGCTTCCCCTGGACCACGTTCTGGGTCAACGTCTCCGGCTGCGCGGTGATCGGCGTTTTCATGGTGCTGGTCGTCGAGGCCAGGGCCGTCCACCGCCTGGTGCGCCCCTTCTTCGGCACCGGCGTGCTCGGCGGGTACACCACCTTCTCGACGTACGCCGTGGACATCCGGACACTCCTGGACGAGGGCCATCCCGCCACCGCGCTGGCCTACCTGGCCGCGACGCTGCTCGCCGCCCTCACGGCCGTACGGCTCGGGGTGACGGCCGCCCGCCGGCTGCTGCTGAGGAGGCCCCGATGACCGGACCGACCGCCGCCCGCGCGCTGCGCCTGACCGTGTTCGTCGACGAGGACGACACCTGGCACCGACGGCCCCTGTACTCCGAGATCGTGCACCGCGCGCACGAGGCCGGCCTGGCCGGCGCCAGCGTCTTCCGCGGCATCGAGGGCTTCGGCGCCTCCTCCCTGATCCACACCTCGCGCCTGCTGTCGCTGAGCGAGAACCTCCCGGTGGCCGTCGTCGTCGTGGACACCGAGGAGCGCGTACGGGCCTTCCTGCCCAGGCTCGCGGAACTGGCCGGCGCCGGCCTCGTCACGCTGGACGAGGTGGAGGTCGTCAGGTTCACCGAAGGGGCGGGCGAGGCGTGAACTGGCTGCTGGTGGCCGTCGGCGGGATGATCGGCGCACCCCTGCGCTATCTGACCGACCGCGCGGTGCAGTCCCGGCACGACTCGCTGATGCCCTGGGGCACCTTCGCCGTCAACGTCACCGGCTGCCTGGTCCTCGGCCTGCTGACCGGCGCCGCCGCGGCGGGCGTCACCGGCTCCCACACCCAGCTGCTGCTCGGCACCGGCCTGTGCGGGGCGCTGACCACCTACTCGACCTTCTCCTACGAGACCCTCCGCCTCACCGAGGACGGCGCCCGCGGCTACGCCCTCGCCAACGCCGCCCTCAGCGTCCTGGCGGGTCTCGGCGCGGCCTTCGCCGGGGTGGCGCTGGCCCGCGCGATGTGGGGCCGGTGAGCGAACGGCCCCCGTGGGCAAGAGCGTTGCCCAGCAGGTACAGTCCACAGCCATGAGCACGCGACTGGCCGACATCGCGGCCGCGGCGGGGGTCAGCAAGGCCACGGTCAGCCGGGTGATCAACGGCACGCGGGGTGTCGCCTCGGACACCCGTGCCTCCGTGCTCGCCGCGCTCGACACCCTCGGCTACGAACGCCCGACCCGGCTGCGGCCGCGTGCCTCGAACCTGATCGGGGTCATCACCCCCGAGCTGGTCAACCCGATCTTCCCCGCGATGGCCCAGGTCGTCGGGCAGGCTCTGACGCGCCTCGGCTGCACACCGGTGCTGGCGACCCAGAGCCCGGGCGGGTCGACGGAGGACGAGCTGACCGAGATGCTCGTGGACCGCGGTGCGTCCGGCATGATCTTCGTGTCCGGACTGCACGCGGACACCACCGCCGACACCGGCCGCTACGCGCGACTGCGCGAGCAGAACGTGCCGTTCGTCCTCGTCAACGGCTTCTCGCCGGCGATCAGCGCCCCCTTCGTCTCCTGCGACGACCGCTCCGCCATGGCCCTGGCCGTGACCCATCTGACGGCGCTCGGGCACGAGCGCATCGGACTCGCCGTCGGGCCCGCCCGGTACGTCCCGGTGCAGCGCAAGACGGAGGGCTTCCAGCAGGCCGTCGGCGAGCGGCTGGGCCTGTCCCCCGGCGAGTCGGCGCGGTGGATCCGGCACACCCTGTTCACCCTGGAGGGCGGGCAGGCCGCCGCGGCCGAGCTGCTCGACCAGGGGTGCACCGCCGTCGTGTGCGCCAGCGACATGATGGCCCTGGGGGCCGTGCGCTGCGCACGACTGCGGGGGCTGGCCGTCCCCGGGGACCTCTCGGTGATCGGCTTCGACGACTCCTCACTCATCGCGTTCACCGATCCGCCCCTGACCACGATCCGGCAGCCCGTGCGGGCGATGGGACAGGCCGCCGTCGACGCGCTGATGGAGGAGCTGTACGGCACCCCCGCCCCGCACACCGAGTTCATCATCATGCCCGAGCTGGTGGTGCGGGGGTCGACGGCGGCGGCGCCCCGCTCATAGCCGCGCCGGCAGGGTCCGCCACCAGTCCGCGTGCCGCTTGTACCACTCGGCCGTCGCGGCGAGCGCGGACTCGAACGCGACCCCCGGCCGGTATCCCAGCTCATCGGTGATCTTCGTGTGGTCGACCGCGTACCGGCGGTCGTGGCCCTTGCGGTCGGCGACGCGGGCGATCCGCTCGGGGCCCGCACCGCACAGTGCGAGCAGACGGTGCGTCAGATCGAGGTTGGTCAGCGAGGTGCCGCCGCCGATGTTGTAGACCTGCCCGGGCCGGCCCGCCAGCCTGACCAGCTCCAGCGCCCGGACGTGGTCGTCGACGTGCAGCCAGTCCCGGATCTGCAGTCCGTCGCCGTAGAGCGGGACGGTCCCGCCGTCCAGCAGGGTGGTGAGGAACCGCGGCACGAGCTTCTCGGGGTGCTGGTACGGCCCGAAGTTGTTGGAGCAGCGGGTCACCCGGACATCGAGGCCGTGGGTGTGGTGGTGCGCCAGGGCCAGCAGGTCGGAGGCGGCCTTGGACGCGGCGTACGGCGACGACGGCCGCAGCGGGTCGGTCTCCTTCGCCGCGCCGTGCGGCAGTGAGCCGTAGACCTCGTCGGTGGACACGTGGACGAAGGTGCGCACCCCGCCCTCCAGCGCGGCGTCCAGCAGGACCTGGGTGCCCAGGACATTGGTCCGGGTGAACTCGGCGCCGGCCGCGATGGAGCGGTCGACATGTGACTCGGCGGCGAAGTGGACGATCAGGTCGTGCCCGGCCGCCAGCGCCGCCACCAGCGTCGCGTCGCACACGTCGCCCTGTACGAACGTGAGGTCCGGGTGCCCGCGCACGGGGTCGAGGCGGGCGAGGCTGCCCGCGTAGGTGAGCTTGTCCAGCACGGTCACGGCCGTCCCCTGCGGCCCCCGTGGACCGAGCAGACGGCGGACGTAGGCGGACCCGATGAAGCCGGCTCCGCCGGTGACGAGGATGCGAGTCATGGCGTGAGATGCACCTTGCTGTGGTCGCCGATCACAAGACGGTGGGCGTGCGGAGGGCGGGGCGCCTGCCCCACCACGGCGCCGCGGCCGATGAGGGAGGACTCGATCCGCCCGGCCCCCTCGATGTGGGCTCCGCGCAGCAGGACCGAGTACTCGATGGCGCTGTCCTCCACCCGGCAGTCGTCACCGATGGAGGTGTACGGTCCCACGCTGGAGTTGCTGACGACCGCGCCGGCGCCGATGACCACCGGGCCGACGACCCGGGAGGCGCGTACGACCGCGCCCTCGGCGACCCGGACCCTGCCGACCAGGGTGCTGGCCGGGTCGACCTTCCCCTCGACGGCGCCCTCGATCCCCTCCAGCACCTCGCGGTTGACCTCCAGCATGTCCTCCACGCTGCCGGTGTCCCGCCAGGGCCGGTCCGTGACGGTGGCGCGCACGGTGTGGCCCTGGTCGATCAGCCACTGGACGGCGTGGGTGATCTCCAGCTCGCCGCGGGCCGAGGGCCGGACGGCGCGCACGGCCTCGTGCACGACCGGCGTGAAGGCGTACACGCCGATGAGCGCGAGATCGCTGCGCGGGGTGTCGGGTTTCTCCTCCAGTGCCCGTACCCGGCCGTCGCCGTCCACCTCCGCGACACCGAAGCGTGAGGGGTCGGCGACGCGGGTCAGCAGCAGCCGGGCCGCGGCCTGCCCGGTGGCGGACATGAGCTCGCCGACGCCCCCGGGCAGGTAGTTGTCGCCGAGGTAGAGCAGGAAGTCGTCGTCGGCCAGGAAGTCCCGCGAGATCAGCACCGCGTGGGCGAGACCGAGGGGCCGCGGCTGCTGGATGTACGTGATCCGCAGTCCGAACCGCCCACCGTCACCCGCGAGTTCGCGGATCGCCGGGCCATGCGCGCCGACGACCACGCCGACGTCCTCGACGCCCGCCGCGGCCAGCGACTCCAGGGCGTAGAACAGCACCGGCTTGTTCGCGATCGGCAGCAGCTGCTTGGCACCGGAGTACGTGAACGGTCTGAGGCGGCTGCCGGTGCCCCCCGCCAGCACCAGTGCCTTCACCTGGGCCTCCGCGCTAACGAGGCCGGTCGGGGATGTTGTGGTCTCAACGGTCTCTCCTCGGTCAGGAGGCGTGGTGCGGCCGGAAGGCCGTACCGACTCAAGCAGAGCGCACCCCGGTCGTGCAAGAGATTCCTGAAAGTTTCAGATCGCTTGCGAACCGTCTTGCATGGGTGTTTGACTCACCTCCCGCACGGCCAACGTCCTTGCACTGCAAGGCGTTTCAGTCGGACGCGGGAATCCGTCCGTATTCCAGGGGGCTGTAGTGACAGGTATCCGGCAACGCCGGCAACTGCTGAGGGAGGCCCGGCATCTGGCACCCGGCGCCTCAGAGGAGGCCGAGCACGGGCGCCGGGTGTTCGCCGAGGGCCGCGGCCCCGTGCTGACCGACCTGGACGGAAACCAGTACCTCGACCTCGCCTCCGGCACCCTCACCCAGTCCCTGGGCCACGGCCACCCGGAGGTCGTCGCGGCCCTCACCGCGCAGGCCCACCGGCTGTGGAACGTCCACGACAGCGCCACCCCCGACCGGGCCGACCTGCTCGAACTGCTCGCCCGGCTGCTGCCGGACCACCTGGACACCTACGCCTTCTTCTCCACCGGCGCCGAGGTCGTCGAGGCGGCGTTACGGGTCGTGCAGGCCACCGCCGAACCCGGCCGCAACCGCATCGGCGCCCTGCGCCACGGCTTCCACGGCAAGACCATGGGCGCGCGGATGCTGGTGCACTGGGACATCGGCCACCAGTCCTTCAGCGGCAACAGCGTGCTCGGCTACGCGCCCTACTGCTACCGCTGCCCCCTCGAACTGCAGTACCCCGCCTGCGACGTGCGCTGCGCGTCCCTCGTGCGCCGGCACATCGCCGCCAAACCCAACGTCTCCGCGCTGGTCTTCGAACCGGTCCTCGGCGCGGCCGGGGTGATCGTGCCCCCGCCCGGCTACTGGGAGCGGATCGGCGAGGCCTGCCGTGACGGCGGGGTGCTGCTGGTCGCCGACGAGGTGCTGACCGGCGGCGGTCGCACCGGCACCTTCCTCGCCGCCGAACGGTTCGGCCTCGAACCCGACCTGGTGACGCTCGCCAAAGGCACCGCCAACGGATTCCCGTTCGCCGTGCTGGCCGGCCGCGCCGGCCTGCTGCGCCGGCCGGAGGCCGCCCCACCCGGCGCGTACGCGTCGACGTTCGCGAGCAACCCGCTCGGCATCGCCGCCGCCCGCGCCACCCTCGAAGTGATCGAACGCGACCGGCTGATCGACCGCGTACGCGTCCTCGGGGACCTGATGGAGACCCGGCTCACCGCACTGCACCGGCGCTTCGACGTGCTCGGCCAGGTCCGCGGCCTCGGGCTGCTGTGGGGACTGGAGTTCGTCACCGACCCGGCGAGCCGCACCCCCGCCCCCGACATCGCCCGCGCCGTCTACACCAAGGCCCTCGACCTCGGCCTCAGAGTGGCGCTCGGTGGGCACATCCTGCGCCTGGCCCCGCCGTTCACCATCGACGAGGCACTCCTCGACGAGGGCCTGACCCTCCTCGCCGACGCCGTCGAACGGGTGGTCACGCCGTGATCGTCGCCGAGCACCTCGTCAAGGAGTTCCGGATCGCCGAACGCCGGCCCGGACTGCTGGGCAGCCTCGCCACCCTGTTCACCCGCCGCCACCGCCTCGTCCGCGCCGTCGACGACGTCTCCTTCGAGATCCCGGCCGGCACCAGGACCGCCTACCTCGGCGCCAACGGGGCGGGCAAGTCCACCACCATCAAGATGCTCACCGGCATCATGACGCCCACCTCCGGCCGCTGCCTGGTCGGCGGCGTCGAGCCCTACCGCAACCGGCAGCTCAACGCCCGCCGGATCGGGGTGGTGTTCGGCCAGCGCAGCCAGCTGTGGTGGGACCTGTCCGTCCCGGACTCCTTCCGCATCCTCAGACGCATCTACGACATCCCGGCCCCGGTGTACCGGCGCAACCTCGCCCTGTTCCGGGAACTGCTCGACATCGACGCGCTCGGCACCACCCCTGTACGCCTGCTCAGCCTCGGCCAGCGCATGCGGGCCGAGATCGCCGCGAGCCTGCTGCACGACCCGGCGGTGCTGTTCTGGGACGAGCCCACCATCGGCCTCGACATGGTCCTGAAGGACGCGGTGCGCGAACTGGTCAACCGGGCCCACCAGGAGCTCGGCACGACCCTGGTGCTCACCAGCCACGACATCGCAGACATCGCCGCGATCTGTGACAACGTCCTGGTCGTCGACCACGGCCGGGTCGTCCACCAGGGGCCGTTGCACGACCTGTTACGCACCGCCGCCCACCGCACGGTCGTCTTCGACCACCGCGACGGCACGTCCGCCGCCGAGGCGCTGCGCGGCATCGAGACAGGACTGCCCGGTGTACACGCCGCCACCGGCGACGACGGCCGCATTCGCGTCGAGTACCCGACCGGCCGCTACACCTCCCGTCAGGTCCTCTCCTTCCTGCTGGACCGCTTCGACCTCGCCGACTGCTACGCACCCGAGCCGGATCTGGAGGACGTCCTGCGCCAGATCTACGCCCGCCCCCGCACCCCGGAACCGGCCGAGGACGGCACCCCGTGACCGGCCGCCTGCGCGTCTACACCCCCTTCGCCACGGGCGGGCTGCAGTCGCTGCTCCAGTACCGCTCCACCTTCGCCATGACCGCGATGACCGCCGCCGCCGGCGCCGCGGTGACCGTCTTCCTGTGGCGGGCCGTGTACGCCGGCAACCCGGGGTCCGGCCCCGGCGGCTTCGACCAGAAGAGCATCACCACCTACCTGCTGACGGCCCAGCTGCTCCAGGTGCTGCACAGCAACCGGGTCGACGACGAGGTGGCCGCCGAGGTGTACCGCGGCGACGTCGCGGTGACGCTGGTGCGGCCCGTCAGCTACCCCGTCATGCGGTTCTTCGCCTGTCTGCCCGTGGTGGGCGCCAACGCGGTCCTCGTCGGCCTACCCGTCCTGGGACTGTTCGCGCTGCTGGTGCCTCTCACCGTGCCCCGGCCGCTGGACCTCGCGCTGTTCACGCTGTCCACCGCCGTGTCGGTGCTGCTGGCGTTCTGCGTGAACCTGTTGACCGGCATGACCGGCTTCGTCACCACCAACACGTGGGGCGTGCGCATGGTCAAACAGGCCGTCACCGCCTTCTTCGCCGGACAGATGGTGCCCATCGCGCTCATGCCCGAGCCGCTGGCCGCCCTCGCGCGGGCCCTGCCCTTCAGCGGCATGGTCGACGGGCCCCTCACCCTGCTCCTGGGACGCTACGACGGCTGGACGTCCGCCGCCGCCGTGCTGGCCGGCCAGCTGGCCTGGGCCGCCGGACTCACCCTGCTGTGCGCGGTGCTCTGGCGGGCCTGCCTCGGCCGGCTGGAGGTGCTGGGCGGATGACCCGTACGAGCACGGCGGCACGCTACGCGCGGCTCGCCTGGTTCCTGGGCGGCGTGGGACTGCACCGGCTGACCGCCTACCGCACGGACTTCCTGATGGGCGCGGGCGCCTTCGTCGTCCGGGTCGGCATCCAGACCGCGGTCGTCGGGCTGGTCTTCCGCCAGGTCCCCGCCGTCGGCGGCTGGTCCTACCACGAGGTGCTGTTCCTCCTCGGCTTCTCCCTGCTGCCGCGGGGACTGGACCATCTGTTCACCGACCAGCTGTGGGAACTGGGCCGCAAGCTGGTGCAGCGCGGGGAGTTCTATCGCCACCTGATCCGGCCGGTGAACCCGCTGTTCTCCCTGCTGTCGGAGCGGTTCCTCCACCCCGACGGACTCGGTGAACTCGCCCTCGGCGTTGTCCTGGTCTGCTACGCCGGATCCGGACTCGGACTGTCGCTCACCCCCGAGCAGTGGCTGCTGGCCCCCCTGCTGGTGCTGTGCGGCGCGCTGATCCACACCGCGGTGAAACTGTTCTTCGCCTCGCTGTCCTTCTGGACCGTCACCAGCATGCCGTCCATGTACGCGGCGAGCCAGGTCTCCGAGTTCGCCGCCTACCCGCTCGACCTCTACCACCCCAGCCTGCGCGCACTGCTGACCTGGGTCCTGCCCTTCGCCTTCACCGCCTACGTGCCCAGCGCCTACCTCCTGCACGGCTCGACGGACCTCCTCGGCTGGCTGCCGGTGGTCACCGGCGCGGCCCTCGCGCTCGCCCTGACGGTGTGGCGGCGCGGCATCGACACCTACGAGATGACCGGGAGCTGACTCGGCCGTGACCGACGACGACGCACTGGACGCCCTGCTGCGTGCGGCGCCCTGGATGGACGAGGACGGCCGCCGGGCCGCCCGCTACGAGACGACCGACGAAGTGACGCTGGACGCCACCACCCGCCTGCTGGTGGTGGCCGCGGCCGGCCGCCGGTACGTCGTGCCCGTACGCGCGACGGACGGGGGCGGGGTCGAAGAGGCCCACGGCAGCCTGGAGTTCGACCGTCTGGTCTGGTCGGCGGCGCAGGCCGGGGGAGTGCTGCCCACCGCGCGCGGCGGCAGCGTCCGCTTCCGCGGCACCGGCACCACGCGCGGAACCCCGGGCCGCCTGCCCTTCGACCGCGGCTGGTCCTCCAACGCCCTGTCGCTGCTGGACGCCGACGGCACGCCCTACGTCCACAAGACCTACCGCCGCCTGGACGAACCCGTACGCGAACCCGAGCTGCTGCGGCTGCTGCACGGCACCGGCCGCACCCCCGACTGGGCCGGCGACTACGTCTACGTCGACCCGGCCGACGGCTCACGGCACCCGCTCGGCGTCTTCTACCGGTACGTCCCCGGCGACGGTCTGGACACCCCGCTGCGGCACAACCTGCGCACCCTGTGGCCGAAGGTGACCGCGGACCGCGACATCGAACGGACCGTCCGTGCCCACCTGCGGCCGCTGACCGCCAACCTCCGCGCCGCCGGACGGTTCCTCACCGGGTTCCACCACGACCTGGCCGAACGGCTCGGCGGCGCCCCGCGTCCGTATCCGGTCCTCGACGCGCTGGACCGCGCCGAGGGCCGCACGGCCGCCCTGCGGACCGTCGCCATCGCGCTCCCCGAGCACGCACGGGACGCGGCCTTCGCGGCGCTGGGCGCCGAGGCGGCCGCGCTGCGCGAAGCGTTCGGCGACCACCACGGCCCCGTTCCGTCCGGCCCCGCCCACGGTGACCTGCACCTGTCCCACCTGCTGTGCCGGCCCGGACCCGACGGCCTGTGGTCGATGCACGTCCTCGACGTCTCGACCCCGGCGCTCACGGCCGACGATCCCGGCTGGGCCGCCCAGTCACCCGTGCAGGACCTCGTCGCCGTCGAGCGGGCCCTGGAGTACTTCGCCGCCGACGAAGCCGCCTTCGAGAGCGCGGGACGGCTCGGCGTCGACTCCCTGCGCACCATGACCGACGCCCTCGCCGACCCCGACGACCGGCCCGGCACCGTACGCCTGGTCTTCCACGCCGCCGACGTCTGGCGGCGGCACGTACGGCGGCTGCTGCTCGGCCCGGCCTCCGCCGACCCACTGCGCCGGCTGCTCTACCTCACCCGGCTGCTGCACGAACTCGCCTACAACACCGACCACGCCCGCCCCTACCACGCGGCGATCGACCTGCGCCACGCACTGACGCTCGGCGCGCAAGCCCCGGCCCCGACCACCACCTCAGCGAGGACGTGAACGTGACCGTGCCCGAACCCCGCATGCACATCGTCGAGACCTACTTCGAGTGCTGCGGCTTCGACCACACCTTCCTGCAGGGCGGCACCTCGGTGTACCTGTGGAACCTCTCCAAGGCGTTCGCCGCCCGCGGCCACAAGGTCTCCATCGTCACCCCCGCCCACGGCCGCCTCGACGACCTGCGCGGCCGCTACGACGTCGAGGACCTGCACTACACCGACGCCTACACCCTGCCCCTCGTCCTCGACCCGGACGTCTGGCGGGACTTCCCCGCCGAGGTCGGGGTGGAGCTCACCACCACCGCCCACCGCATCCGGCTCGACGGCGTCGACCTGTACTTCCTGTCCGACGACTACCTGAACCAGCTGCCCGACACCTTCTACCCGCCGTACTCCGCCAAGGGCCACGACCTCGTCTTCTTCAAGCCGCTGGCGTTCCAGACCGCCGCCGTGCGCTTCCTGCGCGGCTGGTTCGGCGACGAGAAGACCCTCGTGCACGCCCATGAGCCCTACTACCACTATCTGCTGCCCGCCGCCCTGCGCGACGACCCGCTCAAGCCCGTGGCCGGCACGGTGCAGAGCAACATGCCGATCGACAAGAAGGTCTATGCGCCCGAGGTACGCCGACTGCTCGGCCTGCTGGACGCCGACGTGCCGCTGCCGCTGGACCCGCCGCCCACCACGGACCGCCCGGACCCGGTCCGGCAGTACCAGCAACTGACCCACCTGCACTACGACTACCCGCCCGACCACGTGTCGGTGTACCGGCTCGTCCTCGAACACGCCGACCTCGTCGACTTCCTCTCCCCGGGCCAGCTCGACTTCTACGCCTCCTTCGCCGACACGCCGTTCGAGTCCCTCTTCCGGGAACTGCCCGTCGCCCGGTCCGTACGGGACAACGCGCACAAGATGTTCGTCGGCGGCTGCGCCATCTCCGACCAGTGGCTGGCCTGGGACCCCGCCGAGGTCGACCGCGCGCGGGTGCTCACCGGCCTCGGACTCGACCCCGCCCTGCCGACCTTCTTCCACAACGCCCGCTACGCCCTGCACCACA
Organism: Streptomyces sp. NPDC053367; assembly: GCF_044545925.1. NCBI lineage: Bacteria > Bacillati > Actinomycetota > Actinomycetes > Kitasatosporales > Streptomycetaceae > Streptomyces > Streptomyces sp. NPDC053367. Next base: position 408,000 of record NZ_JBITYN010000004.1, read on the forward strand.
AGGGCCAGCTCGAACTGCTGCGCGCCGTCGACCGGGTCCTCACCGACGGCCTCGCCGCCAACTTCGTGGTGCGGTGCATCTCGGGCGCCCCGCTCGACGACCCGTTCTTCCGGGAGGTGGCCGACCGGCACAAGGGCCGGCTGCACCTGGAGTCGCACCGGGTCGACGAGCGCCGCGTGTTCGAGTACGCCGCCGCGAGCGACTTCTGCCTGTTCCCGTCCAAGTTCGAGATGGACACCTTCCTCATCGCCCAGGGCGAGGCGATGGTCTGCGGCGCCGTACCCATCGCCACCGCCCAGCAGGGCATGGCCCACTTCGGCCACGCCCGCACCGGGGCGGACGCCACCGGCTTCGCCGTGAACCGGTCCTTCGCCGAGGACGACGCGCTGCTCACCGACGCCCTGACCGCCCGCATCCGCGAGGCCGTGACGCTGTGGCACGAGGACCCGGCCCGCCACCGCGAACTCGCCGAACGGGCGGCCGAGGCCGCCCGACAGTTCACCTGGGAGCACTGCGCCGACCTGCACCTGGCGGCCTTCGCCCCGCTCTGGCGCGGCGAGACACCCCGGCTGCCCGTGGAACGCGCCCTGCACCACGGCTGGTTCGACCTGGTCGCCGACGCCGACCTCACCGAGGAGGCGCTGCTGCGCCACGGCGACCTGACGGCCTTCGAACGGCTCGCCCCCCTGGATGCGGCCGCCGCCCGGCGGTTCTACGACGCCGCCTGGGAACGCGCCGACTTCGCCACCTGCCGGCGCGTCCTCGACCGCTTCCCCGACGCCGTGCCCCACGACCTGAGCCGCCTGCTGCACGACCGCCTCCGCATCGTCGACGGCACCCTCACCTACCGGCTGCCGCACGCCGAGCGGGTCGAACTGGTCACGCCCGGCGACCAGCGGGGCCACGCCCGCGCCCTGCCCGCGGTCCGGCGACTGGACCGCACCGCCCCCGGGGTGTTCGAGGGCCCCGCGCCCCGGCCGGGAGCCCGGCTGCTGCTCACCCTGAGCACCGGCCGCGTCACCTGGGACGAGGTGTGCCATGACTGAGCGCGGCGGCGTCCGTGCCGTGCTGCTCGCGGGCGGCGAGGGCCGGCGCATGGGCCCCCTCGGCGCGGGCCGGCTCAAGCCGCTGGTGCCGTACGGCGGCGCGTGCCGGCTGATCGACTTCAGCCTCGCCAACGCGCGCGACTCCGGGCTGGGCGAGGTACTGCTGCTGTCCCAGTACGAGGAGCGGCAGCTCATGGACGACCTGCACCGGGTGTGGAACACCGGCGACGGCTTCCGGGTGCACTTCGGGCCCTACGACCGGGCCTACCGCGCCGCCGGCGACGGGCTGCCCCGGGACCTGCCCGAGCGGACCTGGCCGGCCGAGCGGGGTACCGCCGACGCGTTGATCCGCAAGGCCGAGTACGTCTTCGACGGCGACCCGGAGCAGATCCTCGTCCTGCACGCCGACCACGTCTACCGCTTCGACCACCGGCCGCTGATCGCCGCGCACCGGGCCTCGGGGGCCGCGCTGACGGTCACGTACCAGAGGATCGAGCGGCGCTGGGTGCACCTGTTCGGCATGGTCCGCTTCGACCGTGCGGGCCGGCTCGCGGAGTTCGTGGAGAAGCCCGCCGAACCCACCAGCGACCTGGTGTTCGCCGCGTTCTGCGTCTTCGACGCGGCCGTGCTGCGCCGCTACCTGGAGAAGCTGGACGGCACCGACTGGCAGCACGACATCAGCCGGGACGTCATCCCGGCGATGCTCGCGGCCGGGGAGCACATCCGCGGCCACGAGGTCACCGGGCACTGGGAGGACATCGGCACCGTCGAGCGGTACCACCGCGCCCACCTCGCGCTCGCGGCGGGCGGCTTGCGCGCCGGGCTGCCCGTGCAGCGCATGCCCTGGACGGTCCGCCCGGACGTGGCCCGCGCCTGGGTGGCCCATGCCCCCGGAGTCACCTCGTCGTTGGTCCCGGCGGACCTGGTCAACGACGGCCTGGTGGAGGACAGCGTGCTCTTCCCCGGCGTGACCGTCGGAGCGGGCGCGCGGGTGCGGCGCAGTGTGCTGCTGCCCGGCGCGACCGTCCCGCCGGGCAGCGACGTCGACTCCGCGGTGGTCCTGGAGAACGGCCAGGTCCAGCACGTCCCGCACACCCCGCCCGCAACGGAAGGAACCCCCGCATGAGCCTGCCCCCCTACGACGTCCTGGTGGTCGGCGGAGCCGGCGTCGACACCGTCGTCCGCGTCCCCGAACTCCGCGTTCCGCCGGGCGACTCGCTGCATGTGCCGCCCGTGTACGACTACGTCGCCCACACCGGCAACGGAGTCGCGCTCGGCTTCCACGCGCTCGGCCGCCCCACCAAGTTCATCGACTACCTCGGCGACGACGTCCAGGGCCACGCGGTGCTCGCCGCGTACGCCCGCAACGGCCTGGACTTCAGCCACCTGGTGTCCCCGCACGGCACCCCGCGCGGCATCAACCTGGTCGACTCCCACGGCCGCCGCTTCTCCTTCTACGACTCCCGGCACCCGGCCGACCTGCGGCTGCCGCGCGAGTTCTACCTGCCCCACCTGGAGCGGGCCCGCCACGTCCACCTGTCGATCACCGGCGTCAACCGGGACATGTACGAGGACATCCACCGGCTCGGCGTCCCCTGCTCCACCGACCTGCACGACTGGGACGGCGTCAACCCGCACCACCTGACCTACGCGCTCTCCTCCGACCACGTCTTCCTCAGCGCGGCGGGCCTCGGCGACCGGCTGGAGGAGGTCCTCAACCGCGTCCTCGACGAGGGCCGGGCCCGGTTCGTGGTGGCCACCGCGGGCGCGGACGGCTGTCATCTGCTGGTGCGCGGCGAGGGCAAGCCGCGCCACTTCCCCGCGGTGCGCCCGGAGCGGCCGGTCGTCGACAGCAACGGCGCGGGCGACGCGTTCGTCACCGGCTTCCTGCACGCCCTGATGGAGGGACAGCCGCTGGAGGACTGCGTGCTGGCCGGTTCCGTCTCCGGCGCGTTCGCCTGCGGCAGCGCGGGCACCCACACCGAGTTCATCGATCTGCCCGGTCTGCGCGCGGCCGTCGCCCGCGCCGTACCGGCCGGGTGAGAGGGATCCCCTGGGATGCACATCATCGCCTTCTCCTTCGAGTGCGGCGGCTTCGACAACCGGCTGATGCGCGGGGGACTGTCCCCGCTGGTGTGGAACCTGTGCCGCGAGTACGCCGCACGGGGTCACCGGGTGTCGCTGGTGACCCCCGCGCACGGCCGGCTCGACGCCCTGCGCGAACGGTTCGACCTGCAGCAACTCGACGATCCCGTCACCGACACCGTCCCGCTGGTGCTCGACCCGAAGGTCTGGCCCGAGCAGCCGCCGACCGTCGACCTGCGGCTGACCACCACCGTCCACCGGATGCGGCTGGACGGGGTGGACGTCCACTTCCTGTCCAGCGAGTACCTCGACCTGCTGCCCGACCGGCTCTACCCGCCGCCCGGCCTGGAGGGCCGGGACCTGGCGCACTTCAAGCCCCTGGTGTTCCAGGTCGACGGACTGCGGTTCGTCCGGCGTGCCCTGGCGGGCGAACCGGCCGTGGTGCACGGCTTCGAGCCGTACTACCACTACCTGCTGCCCGCCGCCCTGGCCGGTGACCCCCGCTTCCGCACCGTCAGCACCGTCGCAGCGAACGCGCCCATCACCCAGAAGGTGTACCGACCCCAGGTGGAGCGTCTCCTGGCGCTCCTCGGCGCCGACACCTGTGGCCTGGACGCCCTGGACGGGCCACCGCCCGCCGAGGACTCGCCCACGGCCGTCATGGCGCGGGCCCTGGCCGGCACCCGTCTGCACACCGAGTACGGGCCCGACCACGTCGGCCTGTTCCCGCTGGTGGCGGAGTACGCGGACCTGCTGGACTTCGTCTCACCGGGCCAGCTCCGGTACTACACCACCTTCCAGGACACCCCGATGGAGGCGCTGTTCTCGACGCTGCCGGTGGCCCGGCGCCTGCGCGAGCAGTCCCACAAACTGCTGGCGGGCGGCTGCGCCGTCGCCGACAGCTGGCTGGCGCGCGACCCCGGCGCCGTCGACCGGGACGCGGTGCTGCGCCGGCTCGGACTGGACCCGTCCCGGCCCGTCTTCTACCACGCGGCCCGCTACGCGGTGCACCACAAGGGCCAGTTGGAGCTGATGCGGGCCGTGGAGGACGTCCTCGCCACCGACCCCGAGGTCAGCTTCCTGATCCGCTGCACGGCCGGGGGCGGCACCGACGGGCCGGGGACCGTGGCGAACGCCGCGTTCCAGGCGATCGCCGACCGCCACCCCGGGCAGGTGCGCCTGGACTGGCAACTGGCCGACGAGGACACCCTGTTCCCCGAGGCAGCGGTGGCCGACTTCTGCGTCTTCCCGTCCAAGTTCGAGCTGGACGGCTTCCTGATCGCCCAGGCCGAGGCCATGGCGTGCGGCGCCGTACCGATCGGCACCGCGCAGCGGGTGACCTCCCACTTCGGCCACGACCGCCCGGCGGGCGACCCCGACGCGACCGGTTTCTCGGTGCGCGGCTCGTTCCGCGACGACGACCCCGGCCTGGCCGCCGCGCTCGCCGACCGAATACGCGAGGCCGTGGCGGTCCACCGCACGGCACCCGACACCTACGCCCGCCTGTCGGCGAACGCCCGGCGCGTCGGCCGCTCCTTCACCTGGGCCCGCAGCGCCGAGACCCGCCTCGCCGCCTACGCACGCGCGCTGCGCGACGACCCGCGCCCGCTGCCCGTCGACGAACTGCTGGCCCTCGGCTGGCTGGACCGGCTGCCGGAACCCGCCTGGTCCGCACACCGTGCCGCCATCGAGCGGGTGGCCCTCGCACGCGGCGACGCCGACGCCTACGCCCGCGCGCTGGGCGTCGACGTCAACGACCTGGACGCCGACGCCCACGACCGGCTCTTCGAGGCCGCCCACCGCCGCGCCGACCTCGCCCGCTGCGCCGAGCTGGCCCGGCGGTCCGGCCGGCCGGAGCAGGCGGCACGTCTCGCCGGACGCTGCCGCCTCACCCGCGAGCCGGACGGCACCTGGCGCGTCGACTACACCCATCCCGAGGCCGAACTGGTGGAGGTCGTCGTCGAGTCGGCGTCCCCCGTGGACGGATCCGGCGGCGCCGGTCCGTTGGGGGAGTCCGCCACCGAGGCGCTGGACTCCGACGAACCGGCCCCCGCCGGCAGCGGGGCCGCACTCGCTCCCCTGGCACCCGACGGCCCCGGCCGCTTCACCGGCCTGCTGGAGGGGCCACCGGTCGGCCGGCACCTCGTCGCCCGGCTCACCCTGCGCTCCGGCCGGGTGGCCTGGGACGCCGTGCCCGTGACCGTGCCGCCCTTCCTGCTCGTCGCCACCGACCTCGACGGCACGCTGTTGCGCGACGACCTCACGGTCTCCGCACGCACCCGCCGCGCCCTCGAACTGATCGGCACCGCCGGCGCGCGGCACCTCGTCGTCACCGGCCGCCCAGCGGTCGCCTGCCGGCAGCTCCTGCGCGGCATCGGCTACCAGGGGCTCGCCGTGTGCGGGCAGGGCGCACAGCTCTACGACGCCGGCGCCGACCGGCTGCTGTCCTCGCTGGCCCTCGACCTGGACCTCGCCCGCGAGGTCGTCGCGCGGGTCGAGGACGTGCTCGGCCGCGTCGAGCTGGGCATCGTCACCTCACCGCCGGACAGCCGGTTCAAGGTGACGCCCCGGTTCGGGGAGCGCGTCCGGCACGGCTGGGACGTCACCACCGACCCGGCGCTGCTGTGGAGCGAGCCGATCGACAAGCTGATCCTCCATCACCCCGACGTGGACGAGGACCGGCTGGCGGCCACCGCGCGCGACCTGATGGGCGACGCGGTGACCGTGGTGCACTCGGTCAAGGGCATGGTGGAGATCCTCCCGGCCGGCACCGACAAGGGCACCGGCGTGGCCCGCGCCGCGCGCATGCTCGGCTTCACCGCCGCGGACACCGTCGCCTTCGGCGACATGCCCAACGACATCCCGCTGCTGGCCTGGGCCGGTCACGGGGTGGCCATGGCGGGTGCCCACCCCGACCTGCGGGCGATGGCCGACGAGATCGCCCCCGGCAACGACGAGGACGGTGTCGCCGTCGTCCTCGAACGGCTCTTCGGCGCGCCGGAGGTCCGCCGATGACCGCGCACCCCGCACTGCGGGAACTCGCCCGTCTGCACGGCATCGCCACCGCCTACACCACCGACCGGGGCCACCGGGTGACCGTCCCCACGGACACCCTCGTCGCGGTCCTGGCGGCGTGCGGGGTGGACGCCGCCACCGAGGTCTCGGCCCGCGCCGCGCTCGCCGGACAGCGCGGCGACGGGAAAGCGGCCCTCCCACCGTGCGTCGTGGTCCGGGCCGGCCGGCCCGCCGGCCCCGCGCTGCCCGCGCACGTCCGGGCGCACGTCTCCCTGGAGGACGGCGGGCGGGCCGCGCTCCGGGACCCGCTGCCACCGGGCCGCCATGAGCTGCGCCTCACCGGGGCGGCGAACGACGAGGCGGTCCCGCTCCTCGTCGTGCCCGACCGCGTCCCCGTGCCCGAGCGGCGCAGCTGGGGCTTTCTGATCCAGCTGTACTCCGTGCTCTCCCGCCGCTCCTGGGGCATGGGCGACCTCGGCGACCTGGCCGGACTCGCCGCCTGGTCCGCCTCCGAGCTGGGCGCCGGTTTCGTCCAGCTCGGCCCGCTGCACGCCATGGAGCCCGGCCCGCTGCCCGACCCGTCGCCGTACCGGCCCAGCTCCCGCAGGTTCCCCGACCCCATGCACGTACGGGTGACGGACGTCCCCGAGTACCGGCAGCTCACGGGGCCCGCCCGGGCCGAGGCGGAGTCGCTGGCCGCCCGCGCGCGGGACCTCAACGACGCGGTGCTGCGCGGTGAGTCGCTGATCGACCGTGAGACGGTGCGCAAGCTCAAGCACCGGGCGCTGCGGCTGGTGCACGAAGTGCCCCTCGCCCCCGCCCGCCGGGCCGCCTACGAGGCGTTCGTCGTCCGCGAGGGACGGGACCTGACCGACTTCGCCACCTGGTGCGCGCTGGCCGAGGTGCACGGCGGTGCCTGGCGCTCCTGGCCCGCCCCGCTGCGCGACCCGCGCTCGGCCGCCGTGGCGGCGGCGCGGGAGGAACGGGCCGACGCCGTCGCCTTCCACCGCTGGCTGGCCTGGATCACCGACGAGCAGCTCGCCGCGGCCCAGCACACCGCGGTCGGGGCGGGCATGGACATCGGCCTCGTGCACGACCTCGCCGTCGGGGTCGCCCCCGAGGGCGCCGACGCGTGGGCGCTGCAGCACTGTCTGGCGGCCGGGATGAGCGTGGGAGCGCCGCCCGACGACTTCAACCCGCACGGCCAGGACTGGGGCCAGCCCCCCTGGCGCCCCGACGCGCTCGCGGCCGAGGGCTACCGGCCGCTGGCCGAGCTGCTCCGTGCCGGCATGCGGCACTCCGGTGCCCTGCGCGTCGACCATGTCATGGGCCTGTTCCGGCTGTGGTGGGTCCCCGAGGGGCGGCCCCCGTCGGAGGGCACCTACGTCCGCTACGACGCCGAGGCGATGCTCGGTGTGCTGTTGCTGGAGGCCCACCGGGCGGGCGTGCACGTCATCGGCGAGGATCTCGGCACCGTCGAGGCGGGCGTCCGCGAGGAGCTGGCGGCACGCGGGGTGCTCGGCACGTCCGTGCAGCGCTTCGAATACCTGGGCGGCTCCGAGGGCCGCCACGGGCCGCTGCCCGCCGGCCGGTGGCGCACGAACTGCCTCGCCACCCTCACCACCCACGACCTGCCGACCACCGCGGCGTGGCTGACCGGGGAGCACGTCGACCTGCGTGCCCGGCTCGGCCTGCTGACCCGCCCCGAGGCCGAGGAGAAGGGGGAGGCGGCCGCCGAGCGGGACGGCTGGCTCGCGGAACTGGAGCGGGAGGGCCTGCTGCCCGACCCGGACGGGGAGGTCGCCGCCCTGCACCGCTACCTGACCCGCACCCCGTCCCGGCTGCTCGGGGTGTGGCTGCCGGACGCCACCGGCGACCGCAGGCCGCAGAACCTGCCCGGCACGGCGACCGTCCATCCCAACTGGCGCCTCCCGGTGGCGGACGGCGACGGACGGCCGGTACCGCTCGACGAACTGCCCGGCCGTCCCGGCGTCCAGGCCATCGCCCGTGTGTTCACCCCCGGTGAACCGCACCGAACCGACCGCTAGGAGAAAGATGTCAAGCCAGGCCCTTGTCCGGGTCGAGGGGGTAGTGGAGGACGCCGGAGGGTTCGACCTGCTGGCGCCGGAGGGCACGCGCTACCGCGTGGATGTCACCGACGCGGTGTTCGACCCCGCCAACCCGCTGCTCGCCGACCGTGTCGAAGGACGCCGCGTGGTCGCCTTCGTCGGCCCCACCGTGCACCGCTTGTACGGCGAGCGCCTGCGGGCGTACCTCGACGCCCGCCTCACGCCGGGCAGTTGGAGCGTGCATGTGATCGACACCGGGGAGCACAACAAGACCCTCGCGTCCGTGGAGCGGGTGTGCGCCCTCGCCAAGGCGGCCGGCCTCGACCGGCACGGCGTGATGCTCGCGGTGGGCGGCGGCATCGTCGCCGACGTCGTGGGCTTCGCCGCGTCCATGTACGCCCGCGGCATCCGCTACATCAAGGTCAACACCACTCTGGTGGGCCAGGTCGACGTGGGCGTCGGAGTGAAGACCGGCGTCAACGCCCTGCACTCCAAGAACATGTTCGGCGCCTACCACCCGGCCCACGCCTCCCTCAACGACCCGTCGCTGCTGGCCACCCTGCCGCCCCGGGAGATCCGCTGCGGTCTCGCGGAGATCGTGAAGATGGCGGTGATCCTCGACGCAGACCTCTTCGGCACGCTGGAGCGGCATCCGGACGCCTTCCTCACCTCACCGAACGGCGCCGTCGAGACCTACGTCCTGCGCACCTCGATGCGGCTGATGATGGAGGAACTCTGTCCCAACCTGCGCGAGCTGGAGCTGGCCCGGCTGGTCGACTTCGGCCACACCTTCAGCCCGGTCGTCGAGACGGCCGGCGGACACCGTCTGGAGCACGGCGAGGCGGTCGCGGTCGACATGGCCCTGTCGGCGCACATCGCCCGGCTGCTGGGCCTCGCCGACGCCGCGGCCTGCGAGCGGATCGTCACCCTGCTGGCCAGGATCGGGCTGCCCGTCTTCGACCCGGCGACCTGCACCGAGGAGCTGATGACCCAGGCACTCCAGGCGTCCTGGCAGCGACGGGGCCGCAAGCTGTACCTCGTCGTGCCGACCGGCATCGGCAAGGCCGGCTTCGTCGAGGAGCTGACCGACCTGCCCGCCGAGGTGCTGCGGGAGGCCCTGCGGGCCCTCGCGGCCGAGGGAGGCGCACAGTGACGTCGTACGACGTGCCGGGGGACGTGGCGAACCTCGTCGAGCTGTTCACCGCCAAGGAGCACGACCACGGCGGCCTGGGCACGATCCTCGCCCACCGGCTGTTCACCCGCACCGAGGGCGGTGAGGGTGCCGAGTTCGTCGACCTGGCCGTGCTGCCGCCGGGCACCTCCATCGGCCGCCACCGGCACGGCCCCGACCGGGAGACCTATGTCGTGCTGCGCGGCAACGGGCTGATGTACCGGGACGGCGCCGAGTTCCGCGTCGGCACGGGCGACGTCGTCGTCAACCGTCCGCACGGCGAGCACGGGCTGGTCAACGACGCGGACGGCGAACTGTGGCTGCTCGTGTTCGAGGAGGTGCTCCGATGACCGTCCCCCGCCCCGGCCGGCTCGCCCCGGCGCGGCCCGCCGGCACTACGGCCGCCGGCACCTTCACCGTCCTCGACGTCGGCGGCACCACCCTGCGCACCGGCACGTACGACCCGGTCACGGCGACCCTGTCCCGGGTGCGCCGGGTGCCCGTGGAGGGCATCGCCCGCCACCCCGGCGAACCGGTGCCCGCCCTCCAGGACCGGGTGGTGGAGCAGATCGTCCACGAGATCACCCGCCACACTGACGGCCGGGGTGCCCGCGCGGTCGGTGTGGCCTTCGCGGGCCCGATCTCCGCGAGCGGGCTGGTCCTCGCGGCACCCACCGTGTGGGGCCGGCGCGGCGCCCCGCTGCCGCTCGGGCAGCTCCTGGCGCGGCGCATCGGCGCCCCGGTCGTCGTGGTCAACGACCTGACCGCGGCCGCCTGGCGGTACGCCGCGACCGAGGCGGAGCCGTTCTGCCTGCTCACCGTCAGCTCCGGGATCGGCAACAAGGTCTTCCGCGGCGGCGAGGTGCTCCTGGACGCCGACGGGCACGGCGGCGAACTCGGGCACTGGGTGTGCGACCCGTCGCCGGACGCGCCGCTGTGCGACTGCGGAGGCCGCGGCCATCTGGGCGGCATCGCCTCCGGGCGCGGGGTGCTGGCCGCCGCCCGCCGCGCGGCGACGGCGGACCCGCGGGGCTTCGCGCGCTCCCGGCTCGCCGAGCTGTGCGGGGGACGCGCGGACACACTGGACAACCCGGCGATCGCGCGAGCGGTCAGGGAGGGCGACCCCTTCGCGACCGCGGTACTGCGCGGCACGCTGGTGTACCTCGCGCAGGCCATCGGCGCCGTCTTCACCTCCATCGGCATCTGCCGGTACGTCATCATGGGCGGCTTCGCCCTGGCCGTCGGGGAGCGCTACCGCGAACTCCTCGTGGCGGAGCTGGTGCGTCTCGGCTGCTTCGGGCTCGACGCCGCCGCGGTGGACGCCTCGGTGTCACTCGGCCGCGCGGACGACGACCACGGGCTGATCGGCGTAGGACGACTGCTGGCCGACCGTACGTCCTCTCTCGCGCACCAGGAGGCGGGGTGAGCGCCGTCGCGCCGGGTTCCGGCCGGTCACCGGCAGGAGACGTGACGGCTGACCGGAGGCGGGACGGCGCCTTCGAACGGCCTGGCGGCGCCGGGCGACCGGCAGGCCCCGTGGCGGGCGGGCGGACGCTGGTCGTGGGCAGCGGATTCGTGGGCACCGGTATCGCCCGGCGCCTGCTGGCCGACCGCGAGGAGGTGACGCTGGCCTCGCGAACGCCGGTGCCGCCGCCCGAGGGAGCCGGTTGGACGCCGCTGGACGCCACCGACGCCGGGGCGTGCGGGCGTCTGCTGGACCGGCTGCGCCCGCACCGTGTGGTCCTGGTGCACGGGCCGTCGGACGTCACCTGGTGCGAAGAGCACCCGGACCGCGCCGCCGCCGCGCACACCGCGGTCGCCGCGAACTTCGCCGCGCGGGCGCGCGGGGCGCGGATCGTGATGATCTCCACGGACAACGTCTTCGACGGCACCCGCGCCGACAACTCCGAGGACACCCCGATCCGTCCGGCGAACGCCTACGGGCGGGCCAAGGCGGCCGCCGAACAGGCCCTTGCCGGTTCCGCGGAGGCCGTGGTGCTGCGCGTCAGCCTGGTCTACGGCCATGAGCCCGCGGACGCCGGGAAGTGGCTGAACTTCTTCTCGGCGTGCGCCCACCGGCTCGTGCGGGGGGAGTCGGTCACGGTCCCGGCGGACCAGTGGACGACGCCCGTGCTGGTCGACGACGTGGCAGAGGTGACCGCCGCCGTGCTGGGCGCCCCCGGCCCGCTTCCACCGCTGCTGCACCTGGGTGGCCCGGACCGGGTGAGCCGGGCCGGGTGGGCCTCGGTGATCGCCGGGACACTGGGGGCACACCCCGGCCTGGTCGTACCGACGGACCGGGCGGGCACCCGGTACGCGTCGCGGCCGGAGAACACCTGCCTGGTCAGCGGGTTGCTGCACCGGCTGCCCGCGACCAGGGGCGTGGCCGTGCGCGGGGTCGCCGAGGGCGCACGGCTGCTGGCCCGGGCCTTCACGGCTGCGGACTGACGACGCCGCCGGCCCCGTTACGGGGACCGGCGGCGCGGCCGGCCTCACTTCAGCCAGGGCCCGTCGGCGCCGATCCTGCCCGGGCCGTCGAGGACGTACACCCGCAGGTTGCCCTTGCCGGGTGCGGCGACGGAGAGCGTGCCGCCCGTGACGGCCTTGACGTCGCCGGTGACGGCGTCCCGGTAGGTGCCGTTCGGGATGCCGGTGTACGTGGCGCCGCCCGAGACGGTGACCAGCGCGAAGCTGTCCGTGCCTCCGGCGGTGTAGCGCCGCTTGAAGGCCATGCCGCCCGAGATGCCGTCGGTGGAGTACTGGCCCATCTGCAGCGCGGGGATCGCCCGGCGGATCTGGTTCAGCCTCTGGACGTGCTTCACCAGGGGCTGGCTGAGCGTGGTGGCCACCTGGCCGCTCGCGGAGTCCACCTTGGAGAATCCGGACACCGACAGGCTGCCCTTGAGGTGGTCGCCGAAGTAGGCGCGGCCGGTGGTGGCGAGCGGACAGGTGGGCCCGCAGTCGATCTTCGCGCCCTTCTGGAACTCTATCTCCGAGCCGTAGTACAGCGTCGGGATGCCGCGGAAGGTCCACATCAGCGACATGTTCTCGGCCCAGGCGTCGGTGCCGCCGGTGTAGCGGGTGCTGCTCTTGTTCGGGCCGTAGTCGTGGCTGTCGACGTAGACGACGTTGTACGTGGCGTCGTTGACGCTGTCGTCGGAGTCCTTGCCGTTGCCGAAGGCGTTCTGCGCGTCACCGAAGTTCATGTGCATGCGCATGTCGATGATGTTCATGCCGGAGAACCTGCTGTGGTCCGGCGTGTGGTAGCTGTTGCCGTTCAGGAAGGCGTTGGTGGACGTCGGCTGGTTGCCGGTGCCCTGCTGCTGCTCGTACTCGTAACTCTCCAGCGCGGCCGCCCTGTCGTCGGCGCTGTACTCCCGGCGCTCCTTCCAGGTGTAGAACTGCGCGGAGTGGTTGGGGGAGCCGCGGTTCCACTTGTCGTTCACGAACGCGGCGACCTCGCCGAACACGAAGAAGTTCTCGGCGGCCTGCGCGCCGAACCGCTGGGCGACCCGGTCGTGGATGGCCGGCAGGAAGCGGCGGTTCCAGGTGACCCGCGGGATGTGCACGGCGGTGTCGACGCGGAAGCCGTCCACGCCCATGTCGATGTACTTGTTGTACGCGCCGATCAGATAGTTCTGCACGGGCGCCGACTCGGTGTCGAAGTCGGCGAGGTCCTCGTGCAGCCAGCAGGAGCGGGAGTCCTCGCCCTCCCAGTTGCCGATCCAGCACTGGTGGTAGTACGCCTTCGGGAACATGCCCGAGGTGGGGCTCGGCCACTGGCAGTTGTAGACCGTGTAGCCCTCGGCGCTCCTGCCTCCGGTCGGCTTGCCCCAGTTCAGACAGGTGTTGCCGGTCGGCTCGGCCGTCGACCACAGGTCGCCGTTGTAGTAGGACTTGCCGGACTGCGGGTCCACGCTCAGGCCGTCGTACTCGAAGCCCTCGTTCCTCGCGTCGTAGTACCAGCTCCACTGGGAGTCGCGCACGCCGTACACGGTCGGGGTGAACAGGCCCTTGGCGCCCCAGCGGGAGGAGTGGTTGTAGACCACGTCCTGGTAGATCTTCATGCCCTTGGCGTGGGCGGCGTCGATGAGGTCCTGGTAGGACGCGCCGGCCGACTCCAGCCGGGCGTCGACCTTGTAGAAGTCGTAGCCGTGGTACCCGTGGTAGTCGTAGTCGGAGCGGTTGAGCACGACCGGGGTGATCCACACGGCGGAGAAGCCGAGACCCTTGATGTAGTCGAGCTTGTCGACCAGGCCCTTGAAGTCGCCGCGGAACATGGGGTCGTCGTTCGCGGCGTTGCCGGACTTCACGTGCTGGCTGCCGCCGCGGTTGTTGGTGCTGTCACCGTCGTAGAAGCGAGCGGTGAGCACGAAGTAGATCGGGTCCTTGCGCGGGTCCGTGCCCAGCGGGGTGCCGGTGGCGGGTTCCTGCGGGGCGCTCCCGGTCGTCACGCGCGCCGCGGTGGAGGCGGCGGAGACGTTCCCGGCGGCGTCCACGGCCCGGACCGTGTAGGTGTAGGCGGTGCTCGCCTCCAGGCCGGTGTCGGAGAACACGGTGGAGGACACGTCGGTGACCGTCGAGCCCTTGGTGCCGCCCGTACGTGTCACCTGATAGCCCGTCACCCCCGTGTCGTCGGTGGCGGGCTGCCAGGACAGCACGACCGAGGTGCCGGTGGCCGAGGCGGCGACACCGGTCGGCACGGTGGGTGCCTGGGTGTCCGGCCGGGTCTGCGCGCACGGGTCGGTGGCGCCCGCGGTGACGGTGTTGTTCTTCACCGTGCTGATCCCGTACGGGATCGAGTAGTCGGCCCCGTTGTTGTTGTCCCAGGTGCCGTTGCCGTTGTTGAAGGCGGCCTTCAGGGAGGTGGCCGACCCGAGGTCGAGGGTCCGCTTCCACCAGCCCGTGCACGCGGCTTCCATGCCGACGCCGGGCACGGCCGTCCAGGAGCCGCCGGCCGGCTGGTAGTGGATGTTCACGGTGGTCCAGCCGAGCGACTGGGAGGAGTAGTACACGGTCGCCGACCGGGGGGTGCCGGGATCCGTGCCGGCGCAGGGGTCGCTGTGCGCCACCACGCCGTCCTTGACGGTGATGTCCCCGGTGCCCAGGGCGTAGTTCCGCCCGGCGTTGTTGTCCCAGGTGCCTGAGCCGTTGTTGAAGGTGGCCTGCAGCCCGGCGGCCGAGCCCAGGTCGACGGTGAGCTTCACCCAGTCCGTGCAGGCGGGCTGCATCAGGGTGCCCGGCACGGTGGTCCAGGAGCCGCCGGTCGGGGCGTAGTGCAGATAGGTGGAGGACCAGTTCCGGGTCTTCGTGGAGTAGTAGACCGTCGCCGAGTTCCCGGTGGCGGCCACCGGTTCGGTGGGGGGAGCGGCCGGCGGGCCGGTGACGGCCGCCAGGGCCAGCAGCCCTCCGGCCAGGGCGCCCGCGGTCATGCCGCGGACGGGGGGTCTGTCGCGTCTCATGTGCGTCTCCGGTGGGGAGGGGGAGTGTCCGGCGGGGCAAGCGCTTCCGTGGATGGCATGGGCATGCCATTTCGCGGGTGAGGTGTGGGCGTGCCGGAAGTGCCGCTGACGCCAGGGGCTGGGACGACCGGCCCTGGAGGTCCGGGCGCGTCGGGGAGGGGACTTGATGCCGTCGCCGTCCCACCGGATCCAAGGCCGGACGTGTGGGTGAACGTAACACCGTTGCAATGATTGCGAAAGAGTTTTCAACGGCCCAACTGGCCTGCCCATTGGCGACCTTGGGCTTGTGGAGGACGGGAACAGGTGCTGCTTGAAGGGTTGACCAGCTAGGGCGGCAGCTCGTACCTTCACGACCGCAAGATGTTCCGTCGAGTTTCAGCAAGAAACATCAAAGGGCCTTCTGGCATGGCGCGTTGCTGCGTGAGGCCTCTCATCCGCACCCCCACTTCTGTGGACCAGGAGGAACCATGGCCAGCAGGACCATGGCCGCCGCACTCGCGCTTGTCGCGGGAGCCGCTGTGGCCGTTACGGTGCCGGGCACCGCTCAGGCGGCGCCGCCCGGGGGCAAGGACGTCACGGCCGTGATGTTCGAGTGGAAGTTCAGCTCCGTGGCGAAAGCCTGCACCGACGACCTCGGTCCGGACGGATACGGGTACGTCCAGGTGTCGCCGCCGCAGGAACGCCTCCAGGGCACCCCCTGGTGGACCGCCTACCAGCCCGTCAGCTACAAGATCGCCGGCAGGCTGGGCGACCGCGCCGCCTTCAAGGCGATGGTCGACACCTGCCACGCCGCCGGAGTCAAGGTCGTCGCCGACGCGGTGATCAACCACATGGCGAACAGCTCCGGCACAGGGTCGGGCGGCTCGCCGTTCTCCAAGTACGACTACCCCGGCACGTACTCCGCGTCCGACCTCGACGACTGCACCACCTCGGTCGACAACTACCGCGACGCCTGGAACGTCCAGCACTGCGAACTGGGCGGACTGCCCGACCTGGACACCGGCGAGGAGCACGTCCGCAACAGGATCGCCGCCTACCTCGACGACCTGCTCTCCCTCGGGGTCGACGGCTTCCGGATCGACGCCGCCAAGCACATCCCCCCGGCGGACCTGAGCGCCATCAAGAGCCGGCTGAGCAACCCGGGCGTCCACTGGAAGCAGGAGACCATCGGCGCCGCCGGCGAGATCGTGCAGCCCGGCCAGTACACCGGCATCGGCGACGTCCAGGAGTTCGCCTACGCCGGTGACCTGAAGCGCGTCTTCAGCAGCGAGAAGCTGGCGTACCTGAAGAACTTCGGCGAGAGCTGGGGCTATGTCCCGAGCGCGAGCGCCTCCGTCTTCGTCACCACCCACGACACCGAGCGCAACGGCAACACCCTGTCCTACAAGGACGGGGCGAACTACACCCTCGCGCACGTCTTCATGCTGGCCTGGCCCTATGGCTCGCCCGACGTCCACTCCGGCTACGAGTTCAGCGGCCACAACGACGGCCCGCCCAACGGCGGCCAGGTGACCGCCTGTTACTCCGAGGGCTGGAAGTGCCAGCACGCATGGCGGGAGATCGCCTCCATGGTCGCCCTGCGCAACACCGCGGGCAGCTCGGCCGTCACGAACTGGTGGGACAACGGCGGCAACGCCATCGCCTTCGGCCGCGGCGACAAGGCCTTCGTGGCGATCAACCACGAGCCGTCCTCGCTGACCCGCACCTACCAGACGTCCCTGCCCGCGGGCACCTACTGCGACGTGCAGAGCGACAAGCCGGTCACGGTCGACGGCTCGGGCCGTTTCACCGCGACCCTCGGCGCGAACAGCGCCCTCGCCCTGCACACAGGGGCGACGGAGTGCGACGACAGCGGCGGCGACCCCGTCGACCCGTCCGGCGCGTCCTTCAACGTCGACGCCACCACGAGCTGGGGTCAGGGCATCTACGTCACCGGCAACCAGGCCGCCCTCGGCAACTGGAACCCGGCGAACGCCCTCAAGCTCGACCCGGCGAGCTACCCCGTGTGGAAGCTCGACGTCGGCCTCCCCGCCGGAACGACCTTCGCCTACAAGTACGTCCGCAAGGACGCCGCCGGCAACGTCACCTGGGAGAGCGGGGCCGACCGCACCGCCACCGTCCCGGCCGCGGGCGGGGTCACGGTGAACGACACCTGGCGCAACTGAGCCGGTCCACCGCGGTCTCGCCCCCACCGACAGCCCCGCCCGCCGCCCCCGCGGCGCGGGCGGGGTGACCACCGCACCACCCCGCCGTCCGCGTCCGCGGACGGCACGCCCCTGTGAGACCGTTCAGGAGAAAGGCCCCGTGACCTTAGTCCCGCCCAGGCGCAGCGCTGCCCGGTACCTGGCCCTCGTGCTGACCGTGCCGGCCCTGTCCGTCCTGTCGCCCACCGCGCCCGCGGCATCCGCCGCAGCTCCTCCGGCGTCCGCGACCGGCTCCCCGGCACCGGCGGTGCCGTCCCCGGCGGCCGCCACCGCGCCGGAACCACCCGCCGACGCCGTCCTCGCACGTGAACCGGCCCGCCCCGCCCCCTCCCGCGAGCAGTTCTACCTGCTGCTGCCCGACCGTTTCGCCGACGGATCCCCCGCCAACGACTCGGGCGGTCTCGACGGCGACCGCTCGCACACGGGGTTCGACCCCGCCGACAAGTACTACTTCCAGGGCGGCGACCTCAAAGGGGTGACCGACCGGCTGGACTACATCAAGGGTCTCGGCACCACCGCCCTGTGGATGACACCTGTGTTCAGGAACAAACCGGTGCAGACGGTGGGCCGCCACCAGTCGGCCAACTACCACGGGTACGCCATCACCGACTTCACCGAGGTCGACCCGCACTTCGGCACCGACGCCGAACTGCGCGAACTTGTCGACCAGGCCCACGCCAAGGGCATGAAGGTCTTCTTCGACGTCATCACCAACCACACCGCCGACACCGTCGACTACGCCGAGAAGCAGTACGGCTACCGCTCCAAGGGCGCCTACCCGTACCTGGACACCGAGGGCCGCCCCTTCGACGACAGCGAGGGCATGCGCGAGGTCGACGCCGACAGCTTCCCCTACACCCCGCGGCTGCGCACCGGCGAACACGACCGCATGGTCCCCGACTGGCTCAACGACCCGACCATGTACCACAACCGCGGCGACTCCACGTTCGCCGGCGAGAGCGCGCTGTACGGCGACTTCCTGGGCAACAACGACCTGTGGACCGAGCGCCCTGAAGTGGTGCGGGGCATGGCGCGGATCTACGAGAAGTGGGTCGACGACTTCGGGGTGGACGGCTTCCGCGTCGACACCGCGAAGAACGTCAACATGGAGTTCTGGACCGAGTGGGCCACCGCGCTCGACACCTACGCGGCCCGGCACGGACGCCCCGACTTCTTCGTCTTCGGCGAGGCGTTCTCGGCCGACCCCGTGGTGATGGCCCCCTACCTCGTCCAGGGCCGCCTCGACGGCACCCTCGACTTCCCGCTCCAGGCCGCCTTGCGCAACTACGCCTCCCGAGGCGCCCCGGCCACGGACCTCTCCCACGTCCTCGCCCAGGACTACCGGTACACCACCGACAAGGCCGACGCCTACGGTGAGGTCACGTTCCTCGGCAGCCACGACATGGGCCGTATCGGCGGCTTCCTCGCCCAGGACAACCCGGGTGCGAGCGACGCCGAGCTGCTCGGGCGTGACCGCTTCGCCCACGAGCTGCTGTTCCTCTCGCGCGGCAACCCGGTGATCTACGCGGGCGACGAGCAGGGTTTCACCGGCCCCCGTGGTGACGTCGACAGCCGCCAGACGATGTTCGCCTCGCAGGTGCCCGACTACCTGGACGACGACCAGATCGGCACCGACCGCACCCACGCCTCGGACGCCTACGACACCCGGCATCCGCTGTATCGCTCGATCGCGGCCCTGTCGAGGCTGACCAAGGCGCACCCCGCTCTGCGCGACGGCGTGCAGACCGAGCTCCACGCCGACAGCGGCCAGGGCGTGTACGCGTTCTCGCGCACGGACGCCCGGCAGCGTGTGGAGCACCTGGTGGCGGTCAACAACGCCACCGAGCCGAGGACCGTCGAGCTGACCGTCGGGTCGGCGCGGACCAGGTTCAAGCCGCTGTACGGCACTGCGGCGGTCGTGCGCAGTGACGCCGACCGCAGCGTGACCGTGACCGTCCCGGCCCTGTCGTCGATCGTGCTGAAGGCGGACCGGCGACTGCCGCTTCCGGCCGCCGCGCCCACGGTCACCCTGAAGGCACCCGCACCCGGCGCCACCGGGGACGCCGAGATCGACGCGCAGGTGTCGCAAGGCCCGCTGCATCGCGTGGTGTTCGCCGCGCAGGTCGGCAACGGACCCTGGAAGGTTCTCGGCTCGGCCGACCACGCCCCCTATCGGGTCACCCAGCACCTCCCGGACACCGTCGAGGCCGGGACACCCTTGCGCTACAAGGCCGTCGTCGTCGACAGCCGTGGCCGCACCGGCAGCGCCCTGGCCGCCACCACCGCCGGACAGCCCGCCTCGCCGGGTAGGCCCACGGTGCAGCGGACCTACGGGGTCGTCCACCACCAGCGCGCCGACGGCGACTACGAGGGACTGAGGCTGAGGACGGCCACGGGCACGACGGCCCCCCTCGCCGGCCGGGACGCCTACGGAGCCTTCGCCTGGATCCCGGTCACGTCAGGACCGGTCCGCTTCACCATCGAGAAGGACGGCCTCGCGGACGCCCAGGAACGCAGCGTCGACTTCGCCGTGGCGGGGGAGGTGTGGACCCGCGAGGGCAGCACCACCGTCCGCACCGACCGGCCCCGGCAGGCACGGCCTCCCCAGGACACCACCAAGGCGGTCCTGCACTACCACCGGCCCGACGGCGACTACGACGGCTGGGGCCTGCACACCTGGACCGGCTCGGCGGACCCTCCCGAGTGGAACGACCCCGTCCGGCCGGTGCGCCGCGACTCCTTCGGCCTCGTCTTCGAGGTGCCGCTCCGGGACGGCGCCGCCTCCCTCAGCTATGTCCTGCACAAGAAGGAGCAGAAGGACATCCCCGTCGACGAGGCCCTCGACTTCTCGCTGTACGGGCACGAGGTGTGGCGCGTCGCCGGTGACCCGGTCTATCTGGCCCCCTCACTCAGCGGCGCGTTCGGCCTGGACCTCGGCACCCGCGCGGCCACCTGGATCGGCGACGACACCGTCGTCTGGGCGGGGCAGGGCACCGGGGTGGCCAGCCAGCAACTGGTGTACGCGACCGACGGCGAGCCGGAGATCGTGGGCGGCGCGCTGCGCGACGAGGGCCGCTGGCTGCGGCTCGTGCCCGCGGAGCTGACGCAGGCACAGCGGGAGTCGTATCCGCAGTTCGCGGACGCTTCCGCGTTCAGGGTCGACCCGCGCGACCGCGACCGGGTCCCCGAGGCGCTCGGCGGCGGACTGATCGCCACCCAGCGGGCCGACAGCGGCGCCCTCCTGGGCGCGACCGGCGTCCGCCTCGCCGTACCGACCGGAAGGACCGAGTGGTGACCGTTTCGCCCCGACAGCCCACCGACACGGAGGACACCCCGATGCACGCGCACCGCCCCCGGCGCAGAGCCCTGCCCCTGACCGTGGCGGCCGTCGCCGCCGCGCTGCTCGCCGGCTCCGTGCAGGCCGCCCAGCCCGCGACGGCCGGCCCCCGGCCGCAGGACCCGCCGTCGGACGCCCGGCTGGCCGCCGAGCCCGCCCGGCACGACCTCACCCGGGAGCAGGCGTACTTCCTGCTGCCCGACCGGTTCGCCGACGGCACCCCCGCCAACAACCGGGGCGGCCTGTCCGGCGACCGCACGAAGACCGGCTACGACCCCACCGACAAGGGTTTCTACCAGGGTGGCGACCTGCAGGGGGTGATCGACCGGCTGGACTACATCAAGGGCCTCGGCACCACCGCCATCTGGCTGGCGCCCATCTTCAAGAACAAACCCGTGCAGGGCGGCGGCGAGTCCGCGGGCTACCACGGCTACTGGATCACCGACTTCACCCAGGTCGACCCGCACTTCGGCACCAACGCCGACCTGGAGAGGCTCATCGACCAGGCGCACGCGCGGGGCATGAAGGTGTTCTTCGACGTCATCACCAACCACACCGCGGACACCGTCACCTACGCCGAGAAGGAGTTCGGTTACCGCTCCAAGGGCGCCTATCCGTACCTGGACACCGAGGGCCGGCCCTTCGACGACACCGAGGAGGCGCGCGAGGTCGACGCCGACAGCTTCCCCTACACGCCCGTGGTCACCGGGGGCGAGGAGCGGACGAAGGTCCCGGCCTGGCTCAACGACCCCGCGATGTACCACAACCGCGGCGACTCGACCTTCGTCGGGGAGAGCGGCCTGTACGGCGACCACACCGGTCTGGACGACCTGTGGACCGAACGCCCCGAGGTCGTCAGGGGCATGGAGCGCATCTACCAGAAGTGGATCAGAGACTTCGACGTCGACGGCTTCCGCGTGGACACCGTCCGCAACGTCAACATGGAGTTCTGGACCCAGTGGGCCACCGCCATCGACGCCTACGCCGCGAAGAGGGGCCGCAAGGACTTCTTCGTCTTCGGTGAGACGCTGTCCTCCGACCCGGCCGTCATCGCGCCCTATCTGACCCAGGGCCGGCTCGACGCGACCCTCGACTTCCCGCTGCAGAACACCGTGCGGGGCTACGCCTCCCAGGGCCGGTCCGCCGCCTCGCTGTCCGCCCTGTTCGCGCAGGACCACCGGTACACCACGGACAAGGCCAACGCGTACAACGAGGTCACGTTCCTCGGCAACCACGACATGGGCCGTATCGGCAGCTTCCTCGCCCAGGACAACCCGGGTGCGAGCGACGCCGAGCTGCTCAGGCGTGACCGCTTCGCCCACGAGCTGCTGTTCCTCTCGCGCGGCAACCCGGTGATCTACGCGGGCGACGAGCAGGGCTTCACCGGCCCGGGCGGGGACAAGGGCGCACGTCAGACGATGTTCGCCTCGCAGGTGCCCGACTACCTGGACGACGACCAGATCGGCACCGACCGCACCCACGCCTCGGACGCCTACGACACCCGGCATCCGCTGTATCGCTCGATCGCGGCCCTGTCGAGGCTGACCAAGGCGCACCCCGCTCTGCGCGACGGCGTGCAGACCGAGCTCCACGCCGACAGCGGCCAGGGCGTGTACGCGTTCTCGCGCACGGACGCCCGGCAGCGTGTGGAGCACCTGGTGGCGGTCAACAACGCCACCGAGCCGAGGACCGTCGAGCTGACCGTCGGGTCGGCGCGGACCAGGTTCAAGCCGCTGTACGGCACTGCGGCGGTCGTGCGCAGTGACGCCGACCGCAGGGTGACCGTGACCGTCCCGGCCCTGTCGTCGATCGTGCTGAAGGCGGACCGGCGACTGCCGCTTCCGGCCGCCGCGCCCACGGTCACCCTGAAGGCACCCGCGGCGGGTGCCGTCGGGGACGTGGAGATCTCGGCCGAGGTGCCGGGAGACGGCCTGCACCGTGTGGTGTTCGCCGCGCAGGTCGGCAACCAGCCCTGGCGGGTGCTGGGTTCGGCCGACCACGCGCCCTACCAGGTCACGCAACACCTCCCGGACACGGTCGAGGCCGGGACACCCTTGCGCTACAAGGCCGTCGTCGTCGACAGCCGCGGCCGCACCGGCAGCGCCCTCGCCGCCACCACCGCCGGCCGGCCGCCGAAGCCGGCCCGGCCGAGCGCCGTGGAGCGCGACTACGCGGTGGTGCACTACCGCCGCCCGGACGGGGACTACGACGGCTGGCAGCTCACGGCCGGGACGGCGACGGCCGACTTCGTGGGCCGCGACGCCTACGGCGCCTTCGCGTGGATCGACCTCGCCGAGGACGCCGCCGACGTGACGTACACCGTCCGCAGGAATGGCGTGGCCGACGGCCCGGCGCGCACGATCGAGCTGGCCAGGACGGGCGCCGTCTGGATCGAGCAGGGGGACGACGGCCAGGCGGAGACCGCGCCCGAGGGTACCTATCCGCCGCAGGAGGGCCGCAAGGCGGTCCTGCACTACCACCGCGCCGACGGCGACTACGACGGCTGGGGTATGCACACCTGGACCGGCGCCGCGAACCCCACCGACTGGACCAAGCCGCTGCTGCCGGTCGGCCGGGACACCTTCGGCGTCACCTTCGAGGTGCCCCTCGCGGACAACGCGGCCTCCCTCAGCTACATCGTGCACAAGGGCGACGAGAAGGACCTGGCGAGCGACCGGTCCCTGGACTTCGCCGCGTACGGCAAGGAGGTCTGGCTGGTCGGCGGCGCAGGCGGCTATCTGCTGCCCACGGTCGGCACCGCCCCCGACCTGGACCTGTCCCGGTCGAAGGCGCACTGGATCGGCGCACACACCCTGGTGTGGGACGTGAAGGCGACCGCCGCGACCACGCAGCAGCTGGTGTACGCCGACCCGGGCACGCTCACCGTCGTGGACGGGGCGCTGTCGGACGAGGGCCGGTGGCTGCGGCTGAGGCCGGCCGAGCTCACCGCCGACGAGAAGGCCGCGCACCCCGACCTGGCCGGTCTGCCGGCGTTCACCGTCGACCCGCGCGACCGTGACCGTATCGCCGAGGCGCTGCGGGGCCAGCTCGTCGCGACGCAGCGGGTGGGCAACGGCGCGCTCCTCGCGGCGACCGGGGTGGCCGTGCGGGGCTGAGATCCGTCTGTGCGCGTGGTGCGGGAGGGCGGTCGCCCTCCCGCACCACGGTCCGCGGACCGCCGGTCCAGGCGCGCCGCGGCCCCGCCGTGACCTGCGCTTTCCCTCATCCGATGGGGCGCAAGCCGCCTTACATGGCACCTGCACCGCTGAAACTTTCCTTTCACCCGCCTTGACAGCACCCTCTGCCCACCCGGAACATCTCTCCCGTGAACCTGTCAGACAGCCAGACAGGTGGAGCGGTCCCGCGGCGCGTCAGCGCCATGGAAGCGGTGCTCGCCCACCTCCGCGGTGCCATCGAGCGCGGCGAGTACGCCATAGGGGACAAGCTCCCCTCCGAGGCGGAGCTCTGCCGCACCCTGGAGGTCTCCCGGCCCGTGCTCCGCGAGGCGCTGCGCGCGCTGCAGACCATGGGTCTGACCAGGTCGCGGACCGGCAGCGGCACCTTCGTCGTGGCCAACGCCGTGGAGGACCCCACCTTCGGCGACTACGCGGCCAGCGACCTGCTGGAGGTGCGCCGCCATGTGGAGATCCCGGTCGCCGGGTACGCCGCCCTGCGCCGCACGCCGGAGAACCTCGACCACCTCGCGCACCTGATGGAGCGCATGGAGCGGGAGACCGACACCACGGCGTGGGTCGCGATGGACACCCTGTTCCACCTGGCCGTGGCCGAGGCCGCGCAGAACCCGGTCTTCCGCCGGGTCATCGAGGAGATCCGCGACGCACTGGCGCGTCAGTCGGCCTTCCTCAACGAGCTGGGCGGCCGCCGCGAGCAGTCCAACCGTGAGCACCGCGCCATCGTCGAGGCGCTGATCGACGGTTCCGAGCACGACGCGATCGAGGCCATGAGCCACCATCTCGACCGCGTCGAGACCACCCTCACCGACATCGTGCGCTCCCCTCGCACGAGCGGCCCTACGGAAG
This sequence comes from Streptomyces sp. NPDC053367, assembly GCF_044545925.1. NCBI lineage: Bacteria > Bacillati > Actinomycetota > Actinomycetes > Kitasatosporales > Streptomycetaceae > Streptomyces > Streptomyces sp. NPDC053367. The sequence continues at coordinate 432,429 of NZ_JBITYN010000004.1, forward strand.
GCGGACCCGAGGCGTGAGCGAGCAGTCCCTGCACGACGACGTGCAGAACGGGCGGATGCAGAAACGTTCCAGCGCGCATGTGGACGCCGGAGACGCCGGCTACAGCAAGTCCCTGAAGCACCGGCACGTCAATATGATCGCCATCGGCGGCGCGATCGGCACCGGCCTCTTCCTCGGCGCCGGCGGCCGCCTCGCCGACGCCGGCCCCTCCCTCTTCATCGCCTACGCCGTCTGCGGCGTGTTCGCCTTCCTCGTCGTCCGCGCGCTCGGCGAGCTGGTCCTCTACCGCCCTTCGTCCGGCGCCTTCGTGTCGTACGCCCGTGAGTTCCTGGGCGAGAAGGGGGCGTACACCGCGGGCTGGATGTACTTCCTCAACTGGGCCACCACCGGCATCGCCGACATCACCGCGGTCGCGACGTACACGCACTACTGGGGCATGTTCTCCGACATCCCGCAATGGCTGATCGCGCTGATCGCCCTCGCGATCGTGCTGACCGTCAACCTGATCTCGGTCAAGATCTTCGGCGAGCTGGAGTTCTGGTTCGCGATCGTCAAGGTCGGCGCGCTCGTCGTCTTCCTGTGCATCGGCATCTTCCTGCTGGTCACGCAGCACCCCGTCGACGGCACCACCCCCGGCCCGTCCCTGATCACCGACCACGGCGGCATCTTCCCCAACGGCCTGCTGCCCATGCTGCTGATCGTCCAGGGCGTCGTCTTCGCCTACGCCTCCGTCGAGCTGGTCGGCGTCGCCGCGGGTGAGACCGAGAACCCCGAGAAGATCATGCCGAAGGCGATCAACTCGATCATGTGGCGCGTCGGCCTGTTCTACGTCGGCTCGGTCGTCCTGCTGTCGATGCTGCTGCCCTGGTCGTCGTACCGGGCGGGGGAGAGCCCGTTCGTCACCGTGCTCTCCAACATCGGGGTCCCGGCGGCCGGCGGCATCATGAACCTCGTCGTCCTCACGGCGGCCATGTCCTCGCTGAACTCCGGCCTGTACTCCACCGGCCGCATCCTGCGCTCCATGGCCGTCCACGGCTCCGCCCCGGAGTTCACCGGCGCGATGAGCCGCAGCCAGGTCCCCTACGGCGGCATCCTGCTCACCAGCGGCATCTGCGTCCTCGGCGTCGGCCTGAACTTCGTCGTCCCCAAGGACGCCTTCGAGATCGTCCTCAACTTCGCCGCGCTCGGCATCCTCGCCACCTGGGGCATGATCATGCTCTGTCACCTCCTCTTCTGGCGGAAGACCGAGAAGGGCGAGCTGACCCGCCCCGGCTACCGGCTGCCGGGCTCCCCCTGGACCGAACTCGTGACGCTGGCGTTCCTCGCCTCCGTCCTGGTCCTCATGTACGCCGACGGCGGCGCGGGACGCACCACCGTGCTGTGCCTGCCGCTGATCGTCGCCGCGCTGGTCGCCGGCTGGTACGCCGTCCGCGGCCGCATCGAGCGCACCTCCACCAGGGCCGACGCGTGACCCGCGCACCGGCCGACAGCCACCCACCAGTGAGCCAGGCAGTGATGTACAGCAACGCCCTCGCGGACGCCCCCGCCGTCCGTGAACCCCTCCACGCCCCCGTCGCCCACCTCCTCCGCGGCGGGGTCGTCGAGGGCATCCACTACGGCTCCGTCGTCGTCCTCGGCGCCGACGGCCGGGTCGAGTTCCAGCTCGGCGACATCGAGGCCGCGTTCTACCCGCGCTCCGCCCTCAAGCCCGTCCAGGCCGTCGCCATGGTCCGCGCCGGGCTGCCCCTGGAGGGCGAGCTCCTCTCCCTCGCCGCGGCCAGCCACTCCGGCGAGGAGCGGCACATCGCCGGGGCCCTGCGCATCCTGGACATGGCCGGACTGAGCGAGGGCGACCTGCGCAACACCCCGGACATGCCGTACGGGCCCGAGGTGCGGGACGCCTGGATCCGCGCCGGCCGGAAGCCCTCGCGGCTCGTCCAGAACTGCTCCGGCAAGCACGCGGCCATGCTGTACACCTGCCGGCTCAACGGCTGGTCCCCGGAGGACTACCTCGATCCCGGGCACCCCCTCCAGAAGGCCGTCGCCGAGATCGTCGAGGACCTCACCGGGCAGCGGATCGCCCGGGTCACCGTGGACGGCTGCGGCGCGCCGCTGTTCTCCGTCTCCCTGCACGGGCTCGCCCGCGCCGCGGCCCGTATCGCCGCAGCCGCGCCCGGTACCCCCGAGGCACGGGTCGCCGACGCGATGCGTTCCCACGCGGAGATGGCGTCGGGCGCGGGGCGCGACGTGGCCGAGCTGATGGCCGCCGTGCCCGGGCTGCTCGCCAAGGACGGGTTCGAGGGCGTCCAGGTCGCGGCGCTGCCCGACGGGCGGGCCGTCGCCGTGAAGATCGCCGACGGGGCGGACCGGGCGCGGATTCCTGTGGCCGCGGCGGCGTTGGCTCGTGCCGGCGTCGACCCCGAGCTGCTCGGGGCGTTCGCCGGGGAGGCGTTGCTGGGCGGGGGCGTGCCGGTGGGTTCTGTGCGGCCGGTGCGGGCGCTCGACCCTGTTGCCGTGACGCCCTGATCGCGGTTCGAAGGGGGACTGCCGGTCGTCGTCGGTCTGCACGCCGTCTGCGGCTCGTCGCGCAGTTCCCCGCGCCCCTGAGGGACATCTCCCAAGCTAGCTTCCTCGAGAAAGCAGAAGACCTTTCATGACCTCCGTCGTCACCCGCAGCGAGCACGATCTCCTCGGGGACCGGGACATTCCCGCCGACGTCCACTGGGGCGTGCACACCCTGCGCGCCACCGAGAACTTCCCCATCACCGGGACGCCGATCTCCGCGTACCCGCATCTGATCGACGCCCTGGCGGCAGTCAAGGAAGCGGCCGCCCTCGCCAACGAGGAGCTCGGGCTGCTGGCCCCGGAGAAGGCGCGGGCGATCGTCGCCGCGTGCCGGGAGATCCGGTCCGGCAAGCTGCACGACCAGTTCGTCGTCGACGTCATCCAGGGCGGTGCGGGCACCTCGACGAACATGAACGCCAACGAGGTCGTGGCCAACCGGGCGCTGGAACTGCTCGGGCACGCCAAGGGCGAGTACCGGTTCCTGCACCCCAACGAGGACGTCAACCTCGGCCAGTCGACGAACGACGTCTACCCGACGGCCGTCAAGATAGCGACGGTCTTCGCGGTGCGGGGGCTGCTCAAGGCGATGGCCGTCCTGCAGGACTCGTTCGCGCGCAAGGCCGTCGAGTTCCGCGACGTCCTCAAGATGGGCCGTACGCAGCTGCAGGACGCGGTCCCGATGACGCTCGGTCAGGAGTTCTCGGCCTACGCCGTCATGATCGACGAGGACCGCAACCGCCTCGACGAGGCCGTCGACCTGATCCACGAGATCAACCTCGGCGCCACCGCCATCGGCACCGGCCTCAACGCGCCCGCCGGATACGCCGAGGCCGCCCGCCGTCACCTCTCCGCCATCACCGGCCTGCCGCTGGTCACCGCGGCGAACCTGGTGGAGGCCACCCAGGACTGCGGCGCGTTCGTGCAGATGTCGGGTGTGCTCAAGCGGATCGCGGTCAAGCTGTCGAAGAGCTGCAACGACCTGCGACTGCTGTCGTCCGGCCCGCGCGCGGGTCTCGGCGAGATCAACCTGCCGCCCGTGCAGGCCGGTTCGTCGATCATGCCCGGCAAGGTCAACCCGGTCATCCCGGAGGTCGTCAACCAGGTCGCCTTCGAGGTGATCGGCAACGACGTGGCCGTCACCATGGCCGCCGAGGCCGGCCAGCTCCAGCTGAACGCCTTCGAGCCGATCATCCTGCACTCCCTCTCCGAGAGCATCACGCATCTGCGCAACGCCTGCCTCACGCTCGCCGAGCGCTGCGTGGACGGCATCACCGCCAACACCGAGGCGCTGCGCGCCGGCGTGGAGAACTCCATCGGCCTGGTCACCGCCCTCAACCCGCACATCGGCTACACGGCCGCCACCGACATCGCCAAGGAGGCCCTCGTCACCGGCCGCGGTGTCGCCGAACTCGTACTGGAGAAGGGCCTGCTGCCCGCCGACAGGCTGGCGGCGCTGCTGCGCCCCGAGGTCGTCGCCGGCAATGGCTCCCCCCTCGTCTGAGCGGGCCAGGACCGGCCGGATGCGCGCCAGGACCGGCCCGGAGGCAGAATGGTGATCATGCCCGTCGCGTCGTCGTCCCTGTTCTTCCAGCCGGTCCTGGAGCGCATCGCCGAGGAGATCGAGCACACCCCCGGCCGGGGCCGCCCCGCCGACTACATCCCGGCGCTCGCCGCCTGCGACCCGCGCCGCTTCGGCATGGCCGTCGCGGAGGTGGACGGCACGGTGTACGGCGTCGGCGACTGGCGCGAGCCGTTCTCCGCGCAGTCCATCACCAAGGTCTTCACCCTCGCCCTGGACCTCGCCCGGGAGGGCGACGAGCTGTGGGAGCACGTGGGCCGCGAGCCCTCCGGCAACCCGTTCAACTCCCTGGTCCAGCTGGAGTACGAGAACGGCATCCCGCGCAACCCGTTCATCAACGCGGGCGCGCTCGTCGTCACCGACCGGCTGCACACCCGGACCGGTGACGCGGCCGGCGAACTGCGCGCCTTCCTGCGCACCGAGAGCGGCAACGGGGACGTGGACTTCGACCACGAGGTCGCCGCCTCCGAGGCCGCGCACGGCGACCGCAACGCCGCACTCGCCCACTTCATGGCGTCGTACGGCAACATCGACAACCCCGTCCCGGAGCTGCTGGACCAGTACTTCCGCCAGTGCTCCCTGCGCGCGTCGTGCGCCGACCTCGCCCTGGCCACCGCCTTCCTCGCCCGGCACGGCATCCGCGCCGACGGCTCGCGCCTGCTCACCCGAAGCCAGGCCAAGCAGGTCAACGCCGTCATGCTCACCTGCGGCACGTACGACGCGGCGGGCGACTTCGCCTACCGGGTCGGCCTGCCCGGCAAGAGCGGGGTGGGCGGCGGCATCATCGCGGTGGTCCCGGGGCGCTGCACCCTCTGTGTGTGGAGCCCGGGACTGGACGAGCGGGGCAACTCCGTGGCCGGTGTGGCGGCCCTGGACCGGTTCACCACCCTGACGGGCCTGTCCGTCTTCTGACCCGGCCACGCGCCCCGCGTCCGCAGCACGTCCGTGTCACGGCGCGACCGCGGGAACCGGGTGCCCGGCAGCCGGCCCGGCCGCCCCCGGTCCCAGGTCAGCCGCGTACCGCCTTGCGACCGGGTGCGCGGCAGCCGCCCGGCCTCGCCACCCGGTCCCGATTCAGCCGCGTACTGCCTTGCGGCGGGTCAGCAGCCGGATCGCCCAGGCCGTGAGGCCCGCGCCGAGCACGGCGGCGGCCGCGATCGCCGGTCCGGCCGGGGTTCTGCCGCCGGGTGCGGCGGGTGCGGCGGGCGCGGCGGCCACCACGGGCGTGGCCTGCGGGCCGGGTGCCGGTCGTGGCTTCAGCGCGTCCAGCGACCCCACCGGGTCGACCCGCCCGGCCGCCTCGAACCCCCAGTCCAGCAGTGAGCGCGCCTCCTCGTAGACGGTGAAGCCGCCGCCGGACTGGGGGTTCATCACGGTGACGACCAGGGTGCGCCCGCCCCGCCGGGCGGCGGCCACGAGCGTGTGACCGGCATTGCTGGTGTAGCCGTTCTTCACCCCGATCAGCCCGGGATAACGGTCCACTCCGTCGGCGCCGGTGAGCAGCCGGTTGGTGTTCTGGATGCCGTACGACCATCCGCCGCGGCCCGGGAACTTCGCCTCGGCCGTGCCGCAGTAGCGCGCGAAGTCGGCGTTGCGCAGCCCCGCCCGGCCGAACACCGCGAGGTCGTACGCCGACGACACCTGGCCCGGCATGTCGTACCCGTCGGGCGAGAGCACCCTGGTGTCGCGGGCGCCCAGGGCGCGGGCCTTGTCCTGCATACGGGAGGCGGTGGTGCGCCAGCCGCCGTTGAGCGAGGCCAGCACCCGCACGGCGTCGTTGCCGGAGGCGAGGAACACCCCGCGCCACAGGTCGGCGATCCGGTAGGTGTGGTCCTCGGCCACCCCCACCAGGCTGCTGCCGGCCCCGATGCCGGCGAGCTCCTCCTCCTTGACCCGGTGCCGCAGGCCCGCCGGCAGGGCGGGCAGCAAGGTGAGGGCGAACAGCGTCTTCAGGGTGCTCGCGGGCGGCAGTCTGCGGTGCGCGTCGTGCGCGGCGAGCACCGCGCCGCTGCCGGCGTCGGCCACCACCCAGGACAGGGCGGAGACGTCCGGCACGTCCGGCGCCCCGGGGCGCGCCCGCACCTGCGTGCCCGGGCGGTACAGCAGCGACCCGCCGGGCGCCGAGACCCGTGGCCCGCCCGGAGCGCGGGGGTCCGTCCCGGCCGGGGCGGCCGCCGCGACGGGGCCGAGCACGAGCACACCCGCGACGCACAGCGCACAGGTCGGCACGCCCGAACGGGAGCTGAAAAAGGATGATCCGATCTTCATACAAGCAACCTAGGAACGTGCCCCCGCCACACCGCGCTGCCGTGGCCGTACGGCGCCCGCGAGCACCCGGATGCCCTATAAGGGGGTCTCGCCTACAGCCCAGCCCGGTGCGCGGGCAGCGTCGGCGTGATCCGGCGCAGGAAGGCCGCGTTGTCGGGGGTCGCCCGCAGGCGTTCCAGCAGCGTCTCCAGCCGGCTGTGGCCGTCGCGGCCGGTGACGGCCCGGCGCAGGGCGCGGACGGCGGCCGTCTCGGCCGGGCTCAGCAGGAGTTCCTCACGGCGGGTGCCGGAGCGCGGGATGTCGACGGCGGGGAAGACCCGGCGGGAGGCCGGCTCGCGGTCCAGGCGCAGCTCCATGTTGCCGGTGCCCTTCAGCTCCTCGAAGAAGAACTCGTCGGCACGCGAACCGGTCTCGACGAGAGCCGTGGCCAGGATCGTGAGCGAACCGCCCTCCTCCGCGAGGCGCGCCGCGCCGAACAACCGCTTGGGCCCCTGCAGTGCCGCCGCGTCGACACCGCCGCTGAGCGTGCGGCCGCCGGCGGCGGCCGCGTTGTTGTGCGCCCGGCACAGCCGGGTCAGCGAGTCGAGCAGGATCACGACGTCCTCGCCCGCCTCGACCAGCCGCTTGGCGCGCTCGACGACCAGCTCGGCCAGGGCGATGTGCTCCCGGGGTGTGCGGTCGAAGGCCGAGGCGTACACCTCGCCGCGCACGGAGCGCCGCATGTCGGTGACTTCCTCGGGGCGTTCGTCGAGCAGCACGACCATCAGCCGGCACTCGGGATGGTTGCCCGCGACGGCGGCGGCGATCTGCTGGAGCAGGACGGTCTTGCCGGTCCTGGGCGGCGCCACGACCAGTCCGCGCTGCCCCTTGCCGACGGGCGCGAGCAGATCGAGGACCCGGCCGGACAGTCCGGCCGCGGGGTGTTCGAGGCGCAGCCGCTCACGCGGGTGCAGCGGGGTGAGGTCGCCGAAGCGCACCCGCCCGCGCAGCTCCTCGGGCGGACGGCCGTCGACCGGACCGACCTCGGCCAGGGTGCGCCGGTCGCCGAGGAGGCCCTCGACGACATCCCCCTTGCGCAGGCCGTGACGGCGGATCAGGGCCGCCGGGACCTGCGGGTCGGCGGGGGTGGCGAGGCAGTCCAGGGGACGCAGCCGGCCCTTCCCGCCCGCGTCGACGTCCAGGACGCCCGCGACGAGCCGGGCAGGGGATAGCCGGACAGGTGGGTGTTCGAGTGTGGTGGTCATGGGGGGTGTCCTTTCACGGACGGTGGCCTGCGACATACGTGGGACGCGAGGGGAGGGAGAGGCGCACGCCCGGGGGCGGCGAGGGAACGACACCTGGTGCGCGGCGGAAAACACGCCGGTCGCGAGGTGTTGTGGGAAACCGGGATGCCGGTCCGTGCGGACGGGCCAAGTCGGTGTACCGAGAGGGAACCGCACCCGCGCCCCGGACGGGGCGTACACAAGTGCTGCTCGCACCGTACCACGCGCTCGGCCGAAAGGGGGTCCGCGGGGTTACGCTGACAGGGATGTTCAGTCCCGAAGGCCCCACCTTGCGTGAACTCGCCGCGCAGGCCCTGTCGTCCGTCGAGCGCGGCTACGACCTGCTCGCGCCGAAGTTCGACCACACCCCTTTCCGCACACCGGAGTCCGTGCTGCGGGCGGTCGCGGCCGCGCTGCGCCGCGACGGCGACCACGACGACGGGCTGGACCTGTGCTGCGGCACGGGCGCCGGGACGGGCGCCCTCGCGGACCTGTGCCGGCGCAGTGTCACCGGCGTGGACTTCAGTGCCGGGATGCTCGACGTGGCCCGGCGCCGGGTGCGCACCACCGGGCCGCGGCTCGCCTGGGTACGGGCCGACGCACGGGCGCTGCCGTTCGGGCAGGCCTTCGATCTGGTGGTGAGCTTCGGGGCGTTCGGGCACTTCCTGCCGCGCGAGCTGCCCGGCCTGTTCGCCGGGGTGCACGCCGTGCTGCGGCCGGGCGGCAGCTTCGCCTTCCCGGTCGCCGCGCCGCCCCGCCCGGGCAGCCGCGCCTACTGGACGCTGCTGGGCTTCGACGCCGTGATGCGGGTGCGCAACGCGCTGTGGCGGCCTCCGTTCGTCATGTACTACCGCACCTTCCGCCTCGGCGATGTGCTGCGCGAACTGCAACGGGCCGGATTCCGCGTCGAGTTGACCGACCTCCCCGAGTTCGGGCGGCGCCCCGACGGCAGCCCCCGCGTCCGGCTGGTGCTGGCCCGCCGCGAGTGTGAGGTCAGCCCGCCGCCGGCACCGTGAACTCGTAGACGAGCGCGTCCTGCTGGGCGTCCACCACCAGCTCGGTGATCTCCAGCGGCCGCGCGTACTGGTCGTGCACGAGCCGGGTCACCCGCACCGACGGGGTGCCCGGGAGCGGGGTGATGCTGTCGCGGTGGTGCAGGGTCAGCCCGGCCCGGCGCATCCAGTCGTAGGCGCGGCGCAGTTGGGCGGCGCAGGTGCCGTCCGCGCGGTGGCGGTAGCGGGCCAGCTCCGCGACCTCGGCGAGCGCCACGGCCGAGAAGGACGTCACGGCGGTGCGCCGGCCCTGTCCGCCGGACCCCGCGGACTCGTAGCGGTGGACCAGCGTCGGCCGGTGCGGGGCGAGACCGAGGGCCTCGGCGTGGGCCGGGGGAGGCGCCTCCCAGGTGACGGTGGCCCGGTCGACGGCGCCCGCCCCGCCGGGGTCGAGGGAGCCGACCGGGAAGGTCAGCGCCGACGGCGGCTCGACCGGCGCGGCGGGCAGGGTGGCGTGGCTGCCGCGCCGGTCGGTGGTGACATGGCCGTCGCGGCGCAGCAGCTCGAGCGCCTGCCGTACCGTCTCCCGGCTGACGCCGAAGTGCTCGGCCAACTGCCGCTCGCCCGGAAGCCGTTCGCCGGGCGGGATCGTGCTGTCGCGCAGCTCGCCGAGCAGCTCGGCCGCGATGCGCTGGTAGAGCGGTTCCCCTGCGGGAGAGGGGTCGTGCGGGGTGGTGCGGGCCATGCCGCGCCTCCTGGTGGTGACGTACCGTAGCCGTGCGGGCTCATTGTGCCACCAGATCTAGCATTGGTCTAAACCACTAGGGAAGAGCGGCCGTCCGGTTCGGCCGAAACCCATTGGTCGCGCTCTCAGACGGCTCAGGCGTACGACCGCAGCCAGCGCAGCCTGGCCGCCTCGTGGAAGGGGCCGCCGCCCTCGTGGTCGTTGAAGTCGTAGACCTCGATGGCCTTGTCGTCACCGCCCCAGGCGTTGAACGCCGCGAACACCGTCGACGGCGGGCACGTCTGGTCCTCCAGCGCCGCCGAGAACAGCGCGGGCGCCCGGCCGCGCGCGGCGAAGTGCACACCGTCGAAGTAGGACAGCGTGCGCAGCGTGTCCCCGGTGCGGCCGCGGTGCGTCTTGAGGAACAGGCCGATCTCGCGGTACGGGTGCCGGTCCGTCAGGGTAATGGCGCGCGGGAAGTCGCACAGGAACGGCACGTCCGGCGCCACCGCCACCAGGTCCGGCACCAGTCCGCCGACCGCGAGGGTGATGCCGCCGCCCTGGCTGGCGCCGAGCGCCACGGTCCGCGAGGCGTCCGCGAGCGGGTGCGAACGGGCCGCCTCCACCGCGCGCACGGCGTCGGTGAACACCCGCCGGTAGTAGTAGTTCTCGGGGGCGTCGATGCCCCGGGTCATGAAACCGGGATACTGGGGCGCCCCGCCCACCGGGTCGGCCGTGCCGCCCCCGCCGCCCCAGGCGCTGCCCTGGCCGCGGGTGTCCATCACGAAGTGGGCCCGGCCGCTGGCCGCCCACAGCAGGTTCTCGTGCGGCAGTCCGCGCCCGCCGCCGTAGCCGACGAACTCCACGACCAGCGGCAGCGGTTCCTCGGCCGCGGCGGGCAGCCGCAGCCAGCCCTTCACCGGATGGCCGCCGAACCCGGCGAACGTCACGTCGTACACCCGCACCGTCGGCAGACCGGCGTCGACCGGCTCGAACCGGACGTCCAGGTCGAACTCGCGCGCCTCCTCGAGGGACTTGGCCCAGAAGGCGTCGAAGTCCTCCGGCGCGACCGAGCTGCTCCGGTACGCGCGGAGCTCGTCGAGGGGAAGGTCGAACAAGGCCATGCGGGACCGCCTTCGCTGGGAGTCGATGATCGACCACACCGTACGTGGGAACGTGCACAGTCGCCAGAGCCCGTCCACGGCGGCGCCCTGCGGACCCGCTACCCGGCCCGCCGCCCGGTCCACTGCGGCTCGGTGAGGGCCCAGTCCCGCTCCCACTCGGCCAGCCGGTGCCGCTCCGCCGCGCGGCGCACGACGCAGTGGCCCAGCAGCACCACCGAGGCCGTGCCCGCGCCGCCGCAGATGCCGAGCGCGACGGAGTGCTGCCACACCGTCGACGAGTCCGGCGGCGGCGCGACGGCCCGCCCGCGCGAGTCGAGCCACAGCTCGACCGCGTCACCGCGGCGGGCGTCGGCGGGGATCACGGCCCGGCCGGTGTGCACCGCGCCGGCCGGGCCGGTCCAGCGCACCATGGCCAGCTGGGTGAGCGGACGGCCGCCCTGCGCCGACGGCACCGCCACCGGGGCGTCGCCGACCACCTCGGCCCGTACGGTGTGGCGGTCCGCCCGCAGCGCGTCCGCACGGGCGTCCGCGTCGCCGTACGCCCACCAGGCGGCCAGGAACCCCACCAGGGGTGCGCCGATCAGCAGCAGCACGCCGACGGCCAGCACGGTCCAGGCCTCGACGACGTCCGATCGGCGGCGCAGTTCGCTCGGCCGCCACCGCCAGTCGCACCACCAGCTTCGCATGCCGCCTCCTCGCCGGGGCGCGGAGTGCCCTCACCCCTCGCGTACCCCGTACGGGGCGCATCGTTCACCGCGTCGGTGGAACGACGCCGGAGGACGGCCGGAAACGGCCGGGCGGGCGGATCGGCCCGGTCAGCCGAAGCGTTCGATGCGGATGCGGTCCACCGGCTGGCCGGCCGCGACCAGCAGCCGCGAGGCATGCTCGGCGAAGGAGTTGGAGCCGCAGACGTACGCCTCCCAGCCGCCCGCGGGCGCCTGCGCCATGAGCCCGGCCAGGTGCGCACCGGACAGCCGCCCCACCGGCACGCCCTCGGGGGCGCTGCGGGTGAACACGGGCGTCGTCTCGGGCCCGTACTCACGCGCGTAGATGAGGTCCTCGGGGCTGCGCGCCGACACCACGAGCCGCAGCGGCACGTCGAGCCCGCGCGCCCGGTGGTGGCGGAGCATCGACATCAGCGGTACGACCCCGGAGCCCGCGCCGATCAGCAGCGCGGGCCGGTCGCCCGGCCAGGCGAAGAACCCGCTGTGCGGGCCGCGCACCTCGACGGTGTCACCGGGCCGCGCCTCGGTGTGGAACCAGCCCGAGACCTCGCCGCCCGCCACATGGTCCAGGGTCAGCTCGATGTGGCCCGAGGCGTCCGGCGCGGAGGCGAGGGAGTAGTGGCGCTGGGCGGTGTAGCCGTCCGGCGCGGTCAGCCGCAGCTGCAGGTGCTGGCCGGGCACATGGCCGGCCCAGGACGGCACCGCGAACCGGAAGGTCGCCACCCGCGGTGTCTCACGGCGGATCTCGGTGAGCGTGGCGGTCTGCCAGGCCGTCGCCACATCGGTGGGCACGGAGATCCGGCCGGGGATGGCGAACCCGGTCGGCGGCGCGAACGTCGTGTCAGTCACCGGAGAACCTCTGCTCCTCCCAGGGGTTGCCGCGCCGGTGGTAGCCGTTCTGCTCCCAGAAGCCCGGCTCGTCGTGGTCCAGCAGGCGCAGGCCCGCGATCCACTTGGCGCTCTTCCAGAAGTACAGGTGCGGCACCAGCAGCCGGGCCGGCCCGCCGTGCTCGGGCGCCAGCGGCCTGCCGTCGAACTCCCAGGCGATCCACGCCCTGCCGCCGGTGACGTCCGCGAGCGGCAGGTTGGTGGTGTAGCCGGTGTGCGCGTACGCCACGACATGGGTCGCGGACGGCAGCGGCCCCGCCGCCTCCAGGAAGGTGTCCAGCGAGACCCCGCCGAAGCGCACACCGAACTTGGACCAGCTGGTCACGCAGTGGATGTCGCCCTCGTAGACCGAGCCGGGCAGCGCGTGCGCGGTCTCCCAGTCCCAGGTCCGCGGCCGCTCCACCAGGCCGTCGATCCGGAAGGTCCAGTCCGCGGGCGCGAGGTCGGGGGTGACCTCGGCGGACAGGACGGGCCAGTCGTCGCCCGCGTCGTACTGGCCGGGCGGCAGCCCGGGGTTGTCGACGCGCGGCCGCCCGGAGAAGCCTCGGGTGACGTTCATGGAGGTGGTGCCTGCCTACGAGTGACGCGTGCGGTTGCTTACGCATTCAACCGTACGTGCTGTGCGGGTCCGCCCCCGCCCCCGTCACGAGGTCTGTCATGAAGGCCGTGTGAACTCTCCTGAACTGCGGGAACAGTGATCCCCGGGCGCGAGATTGTGGTGACCATGACCGCACACGTCCTGGACAACCCGGCCCTCGCCTCCCTCACCGGTCCGCACGCCCGCTTCGCCGAGCGGCGCGGCCGCGTCCTGCGCTACCCGCTCGACGTCTCGCCCTGGCTGGCCCTCCCTGACGACCCCGGCGCCCAGGACTGGGCGGACCTGGCGGCGCTCGCGGGGCCCGGCGCGGAGGTGGCGCTGGCCGGCTACGCGGGGCCGGTGCCGGCCGACTGGGAGATCACCTTCGAGGCGGAGGGCGTCCAGCTGGTCGACGACGGGGTGGCCGCCGCACCCGACCCGGAGGCAGTCGTCCTCGGTCCCGCCGACGTGCCCGAGATGCTCGACCTGGTCGAGCGGACCCGGCCTGGCCCCTTCCTGTCCCGGACCGTCGACATGGGCACCTACCTGGGCATCCGCCGGGAGGGCGCGCTCGTCGCCATGGCCGGCGAGCGGCTGCACCCGCCGGGCTGGACCGAGATCAGCGCCGTCTGCACCGACCCGGCAGCCCGCGGCGAGGGCCTCGCCACCCGCCTCGTCCTCGCCGTCGCCCACGGCATCCGCGCCCGCGGGGAGACCCCCTTCCTGCACGCCGGCGCCCGCAACACCGGCGCCATCCGCCTCTACGAGTCCCTCGGCTTCCGCCTGCGCCGCCGTACGGCGTTCCTCGCGGCCCGTGTCCCGCAGGAGCAAGCGGTGGGCGTGGCTCAGGGCACGTCGTCCCCCGGCGGCGTCCACGCGTTGTAGCGCACCAGGAAGTCCGCGAACCGCGCCAGGTCCTCCTCGGGCCACTCGGCGAGGCGCTCCCTGAAGGCGGCCCGGCGGCTCTGCGTGACGCGGTCCAGGATCGTGCGGCCGGCGTCCGTGAGGTGGAGGAGCTGGACGCGGTGGTCGTCCGGGTCGACGCGGCGCTCGATCAGCCGGGCGCGCTCCAGGGCGGCGACCTGGCGGCTGACGGTGGACTTGTCCAGGGCGTAGTGCGCCGCGAGGTCGGTGGCGCGGCAGCCGCCGACCTCCTCCAGGTGGCCGAGGAGCGTGTAGCCGACGAGCGAGAGCTCCGGGTGCATCCGGCCGGCCGCCGCGCGGGCGCGCCGGGCGAAGCGGGTCATCTCGCGCTGGATGGTCTCCACGGCGGTCGTACGGGCTGTCACCGGGTGTCTCCCTCGTCTCATCCGCACCCGCCGGGGTCTCACCCCGCGGATGTAGTTGTATAGTACAACTTGAAGTCGAAGTTGTATAAGCCAACTATCTGGAGGTCGCCCGCCATGAGGTCGCCGGCGCTGCGTCATGTGCTCACGCACCTGATCACCCCGTTGCTGATGTGCATCGGCATGGGGCTCGCCTACATGGGGGCCTTCGTGACCCCGGAGCCGCACCATCTGCCCGTGGCCGTCGTCGGCTCGGGCACCGAGGCGAAGACGTTCGCCCAGACGGTCAAGGACCGCGCGGGCGACAAGCTCGACGTCCGGACCGTCCCGGACCGCGCCGCCGCCGTGGACCTGCTGAAGTCCCGCGACCTGACCGGCGCCTACCTGCCCGACCCGAAGGCGCCCGAGCTGATCGTCGCCACCGCCTCCTCCGACATGGGCGCCCTCGCCGTCGAGAAGGTCTTCACCCCCGTCGCCGCGGGACAGGGCCTCCCGCTGAAGGTCACCGACGTGGCCACCCCCGTCGACGACGACCCCAGCGGCCAGGGCCTGTTCTTCCTCATGATCGCCGTGAGCATCGGCTCGTACGCCTCCGTCGCCGTGCTCGGCGCGGCGGGCGGCGCCCTGCCGATGCGTGTGCGGGCCCTGCTCACCGCCGGGGTCTCCGCCGTCGTCAGCGGCATCGGCGCCCTGCTCGCCGGCCCCGTCTTCCACCTCGCCCACCACGACCTGGCCGGCCTCTGGGCGCTCGCCTGGCTCTACTCGGCGGGCATCCTCTTCATCGGCGTCGGCCTGCACACCTTCCTCAAGCGCTGGACCACCCTCGCGATGATGGTCCTGTTCGTGATGCTCAACTTCACCAGTTCCGGCGGACTGTTCCGGCCCGAGCTCCAGAACGGCTTCTTCGGCACCCTGCACGCCTTCTGGAACGGCGCCGGCTTCGTCGAGGGCCTGCGCGGCCTGCTCTACTTCGGCGACGACGGCCTCTCCCGCAGCGTGTGGACCCTGCTCGGCTGGCTGGCCGCCGGCCTGCTGCTGACCGCCGTCGCCGCCCGCCATGAGCGCGCGCCCGGGTCCGCGGCCGCGGTGCCGGAACCCCCGGCCGCGGCGGAGATCGAGGAAGAGGTCGAGGAGACCGTCGGCGTGTGATCACCGGTGTAGGGTGGGCACCCGGCCGCGGACCTTCCCGGCCGGACGAGACCGAGGAGGTGAGACCCATTACCGCTGGTCAGGTCGGGTGCTCTCACCTCAACCCGCTGCGGGCCACCGTCATCCGGTGACCCTCGGGAGCGCCCTTCGGCTCGTCGAAAGGCCCTCGGCTTCCATGCCTTCCACACTTTCCCCGTACGACCCCTCGTCCCGTGCCTCGCTCGTCTCGGCGCTGCGCGCGGCCGGCTGCGTCTTCGCCGAGGACGAGGCGGAGCTCATCCTCGCCGCCGCGCGCACCCCGCAGGAGGCCGCCGCCATGGCGGACCGTCGCGCGGCCGGACTACCCCTCGAACTCGTCCTCGGCTGGGCCGAGTTCGCGGGCCTGCGGATCACCGTCGCACCGGGTGTCTTCGTGCCGCGCCGCCGCACCGAGTTCCTGGTGCGCCAGGCCCTCGCCGAAGTCCCGGACGCCCGGGTCGTGGTGGACCTGTGCTGCGGCTCGGGCGCGGTCGGCGCGGCCCTGGCCGCCGCGCTCGGACCGGTCGAACTGCACGCCGCCGACATCGACCCGGCCGCGGTGGCCTGCGCCCGCGGCAACACCGCCGCCGCGGACGGCCGCGTCCACGAGGGCGACCTCTTCGAGGCGCTGCCCCCGGGGCTGCGCGGCCGGATCGACATCCTGGCGGCCAATGTGCCCTACGTCCCCACCGGCGAGGTCGGCCTGCTGCCCGCCGAGGCCCGCGACCACGAACCCCTTGTCGCCCTCGACGGCGGCACCGACGGCCTCGACATCCTGCGCCGGGTCGCCGCCGAGGCGCCCCGCTGGCTGGCGCCGGGCGGCCGGCTGCTGATCGAGACCAGCGAGCGCCAGGCCCCGGCGGCGACCGAGGCGTTCACCGCCGCCGGGCTGAGCACCCGCCTCGCCGTCGACGACGAGCTGTACGCGCAGGTCGTCATCGGCACCCGGACCGGCTGAGGACACCCGGGGCGGGGGCGCGCTCGCGCCCCCGCGTGCCTCACAGCAGGTCGGTGAGGCGGTCCACCTGATCGGCGTCGCGGCCGTAGCAGTAGCACATCACCTCGTCCGCGCCGAGGTCCGCGAAGGCGGTGAACGCCCCCGGACCGCGGCGGGCGTCGTGAGCAGCGCGGCCGTCATCCGGTCGGGCATACCGGTGAACTCGTAGTACGCGTGCATCGAGCGGCGGGCGTCCTCCACCACCGCGTCGGGGCCGAGGGCGACGTTGACCTGCGCGACCATACGGGGCTCGCCGTCACGGCCGTACTTCCAGAAGGTGCGGACGCTGTCGAACAGGCCGCCCGCCCAGGACGGCGGCGCGGCGGCGAGGAAGCCGTCGCCCCAGCGGGCGACGCGTTCGAGGGCGCGGGGCTGGAAGCCGCCGAAGAGCGCCGAGTCGGTCGTGCTGTCCGGGTCGGTCCGCAACCCGAGCGACGGCGACTGCCCCGCCCTCCTGAAGATGACCAAGGTGACCGTGACGCTCGCGCGGCCGCTCGGCGACCGGGTGCTGCTGGACCCGGTCACCGGCCGCCCGTTGCCGTACCACAACGGGCCCGGCGCGCAGCCGGGCTGGGACTGATGCGTCTCAATCCGCCTCGCGGGCCCGGGCGATGAGCAGCGCCACGTCGTCGTGGTTGTCGGGGTGGTGCAGGGTGCGCACCAGCAGGTCGCACACCTCGTCCAGCGGGCGGGTCGGGCCGTGCAGCAGGGCGAGCAGGGTGTCCAGGCGCTCGTCGAGGGAGTGGCGGCGGGTCTCCACCAAGCCGTCGGTGTACAGCACCAGTTCGTCGCCCGGGCGGAAGTCGACGGTGGTCGTCGTGAACGCCACGCCGCCCACGCCGAGGGGCGCCCCGGTGGGCAGGTCCAGCAGGACGGGGTCGACTCCCCGGCGCACCAGCGCGGGCGGCAGGTGGCCCGCGTTGGCGATCCTCAACTGCCGGAGCGCCGGGTCGTGGACGGCGTACTGGCAGGTGGCGATCGCCTGGTCCAGGCCCGCGGTGATGCGGTCGAGGTGCTCCAGCAGCAGCGCGGGGTCCAGGTCGAGTGCGGCGAGCGTGGTGGTGGCGGTGCGCAGCCGGCCCATCGTCGCGGCGGCCGAGATGCCGCTGCCCATCACATCGCCCACCACGAGGGCGGTCTTGCCGCCGTCCAGCGGGATGACGTCGAACCAGTCGCCGCCGACCTCGGTGGTGGCGCCCGCCGGCTGGTAGCGCGAGGCGACCTGGAGGCCTCCCGTGACCGGCGGATGGCTGGGCAGCAGGCTGCGCTGGAGGGTGAGCGCGGTGTCGCGGGCGTTCTGGTACCAGCGGGCGTTGTCGATCTGCACGGCAGCGCGGGCCGCCAGTTCCCGGGCGAGCAGCACGTCGTCCTCGGTGAACGGCAGTGGGTTGCGGGTGCGTTTGAGGTCCAGGGCGCCCAGCACCTCGCCGCGGGCGATGAGCGGCACGGCGAGGTAGGAGTGGACGCCGGCGCGGGCGAGCAGCACGGCCGCCTCGGGGGAGCGGGCGATCCGGGGCAGGTCGGCGGCCTCCACGTGCGGCAGCAGCACGGGACGCCCTGAGCGGACGCACTCGGTGACCAGCCGGTCGGGGCCGTAGCGGGCCACCTGCCCGGGCGGGTCGGCCGCCTCCAGGGCCAGCGGTGAGCGGTCGGCGCGCACGGCCAGCGCCCGGATCACGGCGGGCTGGGCCGGGCCGAGACTGGTGCGCCGGCCCGCCACCACCGCGTCCAGCAGATCCACCGCCGCGACATCGGCCAGCTCCGGCACGGCCACGTCCGCCAGCTCGCCCGCCGTGCGGTCCAGCTCCAGTGTGGTGCCGATCCGGGCCGAGGCGTCCGCGATGAGGGCCAGCCTCCGCCGGGCCGCCTCCGCCTCTACCCCCGCCCGGTGCTGCTCGGTGGTGTCGACCACCGACACGGCGACGCCGAGGACCGTGCCCAGGGCGTCCTCCAGCCGGTACAGGGACACGGACAGGACGTGCTCCTCCTCCGGGTCGGCGGGGATCCGGCCCACGACCGAGCGGTCCACCACGGGCCGCCCGGTCTCCAGCACCTCCCGCGCCGCGCTGTGCAGGCCCTCCACGTCGATGTGCGGCAGCACCTCGCGGGCCGTGCGGCCCAGGTGCCGCTCGGCGGGCACACCGTGGATGCGCTCCAGCGCCGGGTTGACGGAGACGTACCGCAGGGACGTGTCGAGCACCGCCAGACCGATGGGGGACTGGGCGACCATACGGGTGGACAGCGCCACGTCCCGCTCCAGCCGGCGCACCGTCGACTGGTCGGCGCACAGGCCCAGCGCGTAGACGTCGCCCCGGTCGTCCAGCAGCCGCATGTTGCGGAACTCCACCAGCCGGGTCGAGCCGTCCTTGTGGCGCACGGGGAAGGCCCCCGCCCAGCCCTGGCCGGTGGCCATGACGTCGGCGAACAGCTTCACGACCACGTCCATGTGCTGCTCGTGCACCATGATCTGGGCCGCGTACCGGCCGAGCGCCTCCTCGGCCGTGTAGCCGAACAACTCCTCGGCCTGCGGGCTCCAGAGCACGATGCGGCCCGCGTCGTCCAGGACGATCGAGGCCACACCGATGACGTCCAGCAGTCCGCTGGGCCGCACCGGACCGCGGGCCGGTTCGCCGCCCGATGTCACGGGAGGTCCGGCTGCACCCATCGCACGCACCGCCTTCGCCCGTCCTCACGGCACGCCGTCCCCCGTGCCGACTCCCCATGCCGTACCACGCTCAACCATCTCTCTTACGCCACCGCGTCCCATACCACCATCCCTCAGGACCGGTGGAGTCGTCCTGGTCTGGGATCCGGCGCGTCGGTCGTTTTGGTCTGTACATGACCATCAGCTCGGTTCACACTGTGCGCCGAGCGGAACTCCACCCCCCTACCGAGGAGCCGACGCGATGCGCCCGTGTGCCCGGCAACGCCGTCTCGCCCTGCTGTCCGCACTCGTAGCCCTCACCACCGCAGTCGTCATGTCCGCCGCCCCGCCGGCCGCGGCCGCGGACACCTGGACGGAGGCCGGCTCCGACCGCGCCCGTCCGCTGACCGAGAGCCAGGGCCTGACGTCCGTCGAGGTCCCCGCCGGCAGCCCCAACCGCTACACCGGCATCGGCACCATCCCGATGGGCGTCTCCAGCCGCGGCTGGAACCACGTCGGCGACCCCGACGCCTCCTACGACGGCTTCTACGTCGAGCCGTACCAGCGCGATTCCGGCGGCGCGAAGATGTTCCGCGTGCAGGCGCCCGGCGGCGCCTGGTCGGAGTACGTGCACACGCTCGCCCCCGGCGAGGCGGCGAACAACTCCTGGGTGGCCGTCTCCCCGGACGGCCGGTGGATGCTGGCGGGGGAGTGGGGCACCATGACCCGCCTCCTGGTCTTCCCGACCCCCGGCGTCAACCCGGCCACCTCCCCCTCGGCCGACCTCCGGCTGGTGGCCACCGTCCACCTCGACCACGCCATACGCGACCTGCAGGGCTGCGACTTCTCCGGCCCCACCACCCTGCTCTGCTCCTCCGACGACCCCGAGGGCACCCTCTTCGGCCTCACCAAACCGCTCCTGCAGATCGACCTCTCCGCCCAGGCCGGCCCCTCGGACGTCACCGGCCACGTCACGGCCCTCAGGCAGCTGCCCCTGCGCAGCGGCTGCTCCGGCTCCTTCGAGACGGAGGGCGTCGACTACGACCGCCGTACCGGAACCCTCCGGGTGATCGTGATGTCCCCGGGCTTCTGCATCCTCACGGACAGCAAGACCTACCGATTCGTGCGCGGCTGAGCGGGGTACCCCGAGTGCGGGCTGCGCCGCGGGGCGCGAGCTGTCACGGCGCGCCCGCGGCGCGGGGCGGAAGAATCAGGGCGGCTCGGGGGCGCATCTCTCGCGCTCAAGAGGGAAATCGGTGCTTTTCTAGGGATGTGCCCCGCACGAGAGGAGCGACCATGATGGACCGCGAGCGACCGCACGAGGAGTCCGTCTCCGTCGAGATCAGCGGCTGCAGCAAGGAGGACGCCCGCATCGTCTTCGACGCGCTCAGCACCTGCTTCGAGTCGGACCGCGGCAGCGACGAGGTGCCGCAGCAGCTCCACGAGACCCGCCCCATGGTCTGGCTCGGCACCTTCGAGGTCACGGACGCCCGCACCTGCCCGCCTCCCGCCCGGCTGTCGTCCACCGTCGAGGTCGACGCCCAGGGCGGCTACTGGGCGATCGACCGGCTCCGCAAGACCCTGGACCCCCTGTTCACCGTGCGCGACCTGTCCACCGCCTCCGGCGACCAGGAGCGCGAACTGCACGTCCTGCTCGAAGGGCGGTGACCTCGGCCACAACACCCCCGGGCCTCTTCTGCAACTAGTTGCATAATCCGTGCGCGGTCCTCTACAACTACGAGGACGACACCGCGCACGGAGGGTCCGATGAGCCGTTTCCCCCATCTGCTGAGCCCGCTCGACCTGGGCTTCACCACGCTGCCCAACCGCGTCCTGATGGGCTCGATGCACGTCGGCCTCGAAGAGGCCGAGAACGGCTTCGAGCGCATGGCGGCGTTCTACGCCGAGCGCGCCCGCGGCGGCGTCGGCCTCATCGTGACCGGCGGCATCGCCCCCAACGAGGAGGGCCGCCCCTGGGGCGGCGGCGCCAAGCTCACCACCGAGGCCGAGGCCGGGGAGCACCGGGTCATCACGGACGCCGTGCACCGCGAGGGCGGCCGCATCGCGATGCAGATCCTGCACTTCGGCCGGTACGCCTACCACGAGGACCTGGTCGCGCCCAGCCCCCTCCAGGCGCCCATCAGCCCCTTCCCGCCCCGCGAGCTGACCGACGCCGAGGTCGAGCGGACCATCGACGACTACGCCCGCACCGCCCGCCTCGCCCAGCAGGCCGGCTACGACGGCGTGGAGATCATGGGCTCCGAGGGCTACCTGATCAACGAGTTCATCGCGCAGCAGACCAACCGGCGCACCGACCGCTGGGGCGGCTCGTACGAGAACCGCATGCGCTTCCCGGTGGAGATCGTGCGGCGCGTGCGCGAGGCCGTCGGCGAGAACTTCATCCTGATCTACCGGCTGTCGATGCTGGACCTCGTCCCCGGCGGCTCCACCCTCGACGAGGTGATCACCCTCGCCAAGGCCGTCGAGGAGGCCGGCGCCACGATCATCAACACCGGCATCGGCTGGCACGAGGCCCGCATCCCCACCATCGCCACCTCCGTGCCGCGCGGCGCCTACACCTGGGTCACCAAGCGGCTGATGGGCGAGGTGTCCGTCCCGCTGGTCACCACCAACCGCATCAACACCCCCGAGCTGGCCGAGCGGTTGCTCGCCGACGGCACCGCGGACATGGTGTCGATGGCCCGCCCGATGCTCGCCGACGCCGAGTTCGTGAAGAAGGCCGCCGAGGACCGCTCCGCGGCCATCAACACCTGCATCGGCTGCAACCAGGCCTGTCTGGACCACACCTTCAGCGGCAAGATCACCTCCTGCCTGGTCAACCCGCGCGCCTGCCACGAGACCGAGCTGGTGCTGTCCCCGACCCGGCGGCGCAAGCGCGTCGCCGTCGTCGGCGCCGGCCCCGCGGGCCTGGCCTGCGCGGTGTCCGCCGCCGAACGCGGCCACGACGTCACGCTGTTCGACGCCGCGAGCGAGATCGGCGGGCAGCTCAACGTGGCCCGCCAGGTCCCCGGCAAGCAGGAGTTCGACGAGACGCTGCGCTACTTCCGCCACCGCCTCGCCGAGGAGAAGGTGGACGTACGCCTCGACACCCCCGTCTCGGCGGCCGACCTGGACGGCTACGACGAGGTCGTCGTCGCCACCGGTGTCACCCCCCGCACGCCCGACATCCCCGGCGTCGACCACCCCAAGGTCGTGGGCTACCTCGACGTCCTGCGCGACCGGGTGCCCGTCGGCGAGAAGGTCGCCGTCCTCGGCGCGGGAGGCATCGGCTTCGACGTGGCCGAGTTCCTCACCGACGGCGGCGACAAGGCGAGCGAGGACCCGGAGACCTACTTCCGGCACTGGGGAGTCGACATGGACTACCAGGCCCCCGGCGGCCTCGCCGCCCCCGAACGGCCCGCCCCGCCCCGCCAGGTCCACCTCCTGCAGCGCAAGCCCAGCAAGGTCGGCGCCGGACTCGGCAAGACCACCGGCTGGATCCACCGCGCCGAGCTCAAGCACCGCGGTGTGACCATGGTCCCGGGCGTCCGCTACGACCGTATCGACGACGCCGGACTGCACATCACGGTCGGCGAGGAGAGCACGGTCCTGGACGTCGACACCGTCGTGCTGTGCACCGGCCAGGAGCCCCGCCGCGACCTGTACGAGGAGCTGGTCGCGGCCGGCCGCAGCGTCCACCTGGTCGGCGGCGCGGACGTGGCCGCGGAACTGGACGCCAAGCGCGCCATCAAGCAGGGCACCGAGGTCGCGGCCGCCCTCTAGAACCGGCCTACCCGGCAAGGGGGCGGGACGAGGGGATGCCTTGCGCTCGGGCGGGCCGGGGCCGCGGGACTCCCGCGCAAGGGGGGGTCGGGCCCGGTTCGGCCGGCCCTCACGTGCGCGGCGCGGAAAACGCCTCGCATGTGCTCGCCGGCCCCGAGGGCAACGAGTTCTGCCTGCCCAAGGCCCGCCTCGACCCGCCTCGACCCGCTCTGACGGCTCCGTGCACCCCCGTGCGGCCCTAGGGCGCGTCCCCGTGAGACCCGTCCCTAGGATGACCCCATGTCACTCCCGCACGCGATCCTGACCGCCCTGCTGGAAAAGCCGTCGTCGGGGCTCGAGCTGACCCGCCGGTTCGACCGGTCGATCGGCTACTTCTGGTCCGCGACACACCAGCAGATCTATCGCGAGCTGGGAAAGCTGGAGGCCGAGGGGTACATCCGGGCCCTGCCGAGCGATCAGCCGGCCCGCGGGCAGAAGAAGGCGTACGAGGTCCTGCCGGCGGGCCGCGCCGAACTGGCCCGCTGGACCGCCGCGCCGCAGGGGCCGAAGGCGCAGCGCGATCCGCTGCTGCTCAGGCTGCGCGCCGCGGCGGTCGTCGGCACCGAGGGCATCGAGGCGGACCTGCGGCACCATCTGGACCTGCACCGGGAGCAGTTGGCCCAGTACGAGAAGATCGAGAAGCGTGACTTCCCGCCCGGGAAGGACAGCCCGCAGGACCGTCTCCAGCATCTGGTGCTGCGGGCCGGCATCGAGCTGGAGACCTTCTGGACGCGGTGGCTCGCCCACGCCCTGGAGGAGTTCGAGCGGCTGCCCGAGGCGGACTGAGGCGGCCTCAGAGGCGGTACGGCTTCGAACGGCGGCGCAGGAACCACACCGTGGCCCCGGCACCCGCCGCGACGAGCATGCCGCCGCCGACGAGGGTGATCGTGCCGTAGTCCCGGGAGCCGCCGCCCAGACCGCCCATCACACCGCGCGACGGGGACGCCGTGGCGGAGATGGTCGGCGTGGAGGCGGCCGAGACGATCACGGACTGGGTGCCCGCGGTGGAGCCGTTGGCGCACACCACGATCACCGTGTAGGTGCCCGGGCTGACGCCCGACCACGCGGCCGACTGCAGGGCGCTGCTGCCCGACAGTGCCACCTGCCGGCCCTGGGCGAAGTTGGCCTGGCTGCCGGTGAGCAGCGAGGCGTTGCCCCAGCTGCCGTTGATCTGCTGGGCACACGCGCTGGTGGTGACCGACACCGTCGAGCCGCTGGTGCTCACCGAGATGCCGGTGGCCGCCTCGGCGGGCCCGGCGGCGAGGGCGAGCGGCAGCGCGGCGGCGGCTGCCGCGGTCAGACCGCGCAGAAGGGGCGTTGATTTCGGCATGGAAGTGTCCTCCAGCGGCACGGTTGGCGGTACATCCCTTGCGCCGCCGGGGGTCGGGGAACGCCCGTGCTGCCTCAGGGTCAGCCAATGCCGCCGCTGCCCCCACCGCACTCCGAACGCCGCCAGGCAGGTGACGGGTTGACCCGTCCGGGTCACCTGCCCGCCGCTGAGCGGGCCGCCCCCGTGGTCACCGTGCGCTCCGCCGACAGCGCCCCCCACGTCCCGTCGGGCAGCCGGGCCCGCAGACGGACCCGGTGGGTCACGCCCGCCGTACGGCCGACGTAGAAGCTGTAGGAGGCCCGGTCGCTCGGCGGCCGGCCGCCGAAGACGAGGGAGGTGGCCGCGCGGCCGTCCAGCCGGACCTCGTACTCCGTGACCAGCCCGTCGGTGCGCGGCGGCAGCCAGGACAGGTCGAGGTAGTACGCCCCGTCCTTCGCGCGGTGCGTCACGGCACGGAAGCCGGCCGGGGCGGTCGCGGCACCGCCGTCGGCGCCCGGCGCGGTGGTGAGCCGTACGGCCTCGCTCGCGGGCGAGAGGTTGTCGGCGGCGTCCCGGGCCCGGACGGTGAAGGTGTAGCGGGTGCCGGGCCGCAGCCCGGTGAGCACCGTGGCGGTCTGGTCCCCGCCGACGCTGTGGATCTTCGCCCCCGACTGGTAGACGTCGTACGACACCACCTCCCGGTCGTCCGTCGAGGCGCCCCACGACAGCTGGGCCGCGCGCCCGCCGACGGCCTTCGCGCGCGGGGAGCCCGGCCGGGACGGAGCGGAGGTGTCGGCCGCGACGGCGGCGGGGGTCGTCGCCCGCACCGCGCGGCTGCTCGGGCCGAGCCGCCCGTCGCCGTGGCGGGCGCGCACCGTGAAGACGTAGGACGTGCCCGGCCGCAGCCGCGTGACGTCCACCATGTGCCGGTCGCCGGGTACCTCCTGGACCTTGCTGCGGCCCCGGTACACCTCGTACGCCGTGACCGGCGGCTCACCGGCGACCCGGTTCCACATCACATGCACGCTGGTCGCGCTGCCGGCCTGCGCGGTGACGCCCGTCGGCACCCCCGGCGGCCGTTCCGCGCCGGTGCCCTGCGCACAGGCGCTCACCAGGGCCAGCGTGGCGCACACCAGCGCGGCGGGAACGGGAACGCGTCGCACGGCTCTGCCTCCAGGGACCGGCACGGCGGCAATGGTACGGACCAATATGGCCCGACTGGCGCGCTCACATCAAGAGGGGTGTTGGCGGGCCCGCCCGGCGATTACGTATGCTGTGCCTTCTTGCGCCCGAACTCTCCGCACAGGAACGGGAGTTCGGGCCTGTGGCGCGGAGCCGCTGTCGTCGCTGATCCCCGCGCCGGCGGCCGGGGCCCGCGGCCGTTTCAGGGTCGCGGGCGCCCGGTTCCCCGCCGGACCCGCCGGACCCCGTGCCGTGCGCCCCGTCCGGCCCCCTCGGAATGGCCGCGTATCCGAAACGGCATCAGATTGGGCTGAGTGCCCGTCAGGCCGTCCAGGAAGAGGGACCCTTATCGTGCGTGTCCAGTCGCTGACGCTGGCCGCGGCGAGCGCCGCTCTGCTCGCCCCGACGACGCAGCCCACCGCAGCCACCGTCACCGCCCCCGCGCCCGTCGGCCTGCCCGGACCGCCGGGGGTGCACGCCGACGCCCCCGTGCGGGCCGCCGACCTGCTGGACCGGGTGCGCGGCTGCGAGCCCGTCTCCCGCGGCCGCTACCGCACCGACAGCGGCGCGCCCGCCACGGTGCCCGTGTGCGGCACGAAGGAGGCCGTCTTCTGGAAGGCGGACATGGACATCGACTGCGACGGACGCCCCACCAGCCGCTGCAACAGCCGCACCGACCCCTACTTCTCGCCCGGCACCGCCTACCCGCAGTCCGACGGCCGCCCGCTGGACGCCGAGCGGCTGCCGTACGTCGTGGTGCCGGCGCCCAGCCGCATCTGGGACCACCGCGACCACGGGGTGCGCGGCGGCGCGGTGGCCGCGGTGATCTACCGCGGCCGGGTGCAGTACGCCGTCGTCGGCGACGCGGGCCCCCACGACCTCATCGGCGAGGCGTCCTACGCCACCGCCGAGGCCCTCGGCATCGACCCCGACCCGCACGGCGGCGGCACGCCATCCGGCGTCACCTACATCGTCTTCAAGGACTCCCGCGCGACCCCCGTCGAGAGCCGGAAGGCGGCCGAGGAGACGGGGGAGCGGCTGGCCCGGCAGTTCGTGCGCGGGGCCGGGGACCGGGAGTGATCCCGGCCCCCCGCCCGCGTGCGCACCTCACGCCTTGCGGTAGTCGTACGCCTCCCCGGCCGCCGCCGCGACCGCGTCCAGGCCGGCCCCCGTCGAGGCCGTGACCACCGCCGCGACCGCGCCCTCCACGAACGGGGCGTCCACCAGCCGCGTGCCCTCGGGCAGTTCGTCGCCCTCGGCGAGCAGCGCCTTGACCGTCAGCACGGCGCTGCCCAGGTCGGTGAGCACGGCGACCCCGGCGCCCCGGTCCACCGAGGCGGCCGCGGCGGCGATCAGCTCGGCACTGGTGCCGAGGCCGCCGTCCTCGGTGCCGCCCGCCGCGGCGAGCGGCACCTCCGCGCCACCGCCGGCCAGGCCCCGGGCCAGCTCGGCCACCGACGCGGCCACCTGCGCACTGTGCGAGACCAGCACGATCCCCACCAGTCCGTCGTCACTCACCGGCCGCCTCCACGAGCTCCGCGATCAGCAGGGACGCCGAGGTCGCCCCCGGGTCCTGGTGCCCGATGCTGCGCTCCCCGAGATAGCTGGCCCGGCCCTTGCGGGCCTGGAGCGGGGTCGTCGCCTCCGCACCCTGCTCGGCGGCCGTGCGCGCCGCGGCGAACGACTCACCGAGCGCGTCCACCGCCGGCAGCAGCGCGTCGATCATCGTCTTGTCGCCCGGCGCGGCACCCCCGAGCTGCATCACCGCCTCCACGCCCGCACGCAGGGCGTCGGCGAACTCCTTCTCACCGACCTCCGGCGCGTCCCCGAGCGCCTTGCCGGTGCGCCGCAGCAGCGTGCCGTACAGCGGTCCCGAGGCGCCACCGACCGTCGAGATGAGCTGCCGCCCGGCCAGGATCAGCACCGCCCCGGGCGTACCGGGCGCTTCCTGCTCCAGGGCGTTGGCCACGGCCCGGAAGCCGCGCTGCAGATTGCTGCCGTGGTCGGCGTCCCCGATCGGGGAGTCGAGGGCCGTGAGCCGCTCCGCCTCCCGGTCGACGGACACGGCCGTCGCCGTCATCCAACGGCGGAAGAAATCGGCGTCGAGCACTTGATCTCCTTGCCTGATAGGTACGTTGTCCGCTAGCTACGTTGTCCGCGTCTCACATGCCCCAGCGCAGCGCGGCCGTGCTGACCGGCGCGTCCCACAACCGCAGCAGCTCCTCGTCGATCTGGCACAGCGTCACCGAGGCGCCGGCCATGTCGAGCGAGGTCACGTAGTTGCCGACGAGCGTGCGCGCCACGGCGACACCCCGTTCGCCGAGCACCCGCTGCACCTCGGCGTTGAAGCCGTACAGCTCCAGCAGCGGCGTGGCGCCCATGCCGTTGACCAGCACCAGCACGGGATTGCGCGGCCGGAGATCCTCCAGCACGGCATGCACCGCGAAGTCGGCGATCTCCCCGGAGGTCATCATCGCCCGCCGCTCGCGGCCCGGCTCGCCGTGGATGCCGATGCCCAACTCCAGCTCGCCCGGCGGGAGGTCGAAGGTGGGACTGCCCTTGGCGGGCGTGGTGCACGCGCTGAGCGCCACACCGAAACTGCGGGAACTCTCGTTCACCCGGCGGGCGATCGCCTCCACCCGCTCCAGCGGCTGCCCCTCCTCGGCGGCCGCGCCCGCGATCTTCTCCACGAACAGCGTGGCACCGGTGCCGCGCCGGCCGGCCGTGTACAGGCTGTCGGTGACCGCCACATCGTCGTCGACGAGCACCTTGACCACCTGGACGCCCTCGTCCTCGGCGAGTTCGGCCGCCATGTCGAAGTTCAGCACGTCACCGGTGTAGTTCTTCACCACGAACAGCACGCCCGCCCCGCTGTCCACGGCCGCCGCCGCCCGCACCATCTGGTCCGGCACCGGCGAGGTGAACACCTCCCCGGGACAGGCCGCCGACAACATCCCCGGCCCCACGAACCCCCCGTGCAGCGGCTCGTGCCCCGACCCGCCCCCGGACACCAGCGCCACCTTCCCGGCCACCGGGGCGTCGCGTCGTACGATCACGCGGTTCTCCACGTCCACGGCCAGCTCGGGATGCGCGGCGGCCACACCCCGCAGCGCGTCGGCGACTACTGTCTCGGGGACGTTGATGAGCATCCTCACGGGTACCTCCTGAAGCGATGGCAGGCAGGCCCTGCACCTGTGTTTTTCCAGGTCAGAGCGTATAAGGTCAGTTTTCGATCGTGGCGGTTCGTGGCGGTCCGGGGCGGTTCCTGACGGTACTGATGCCGACCCGATGCCGACTTCGGCGACGGGCCGCCAGGTCCTGCGGGTGATCGGTCGTGTGGCGACTGCAGCTCCTGTTGACGGCAGTATCGGCCTCGCGGCAGCGAAGGTCACGCGGCTGGTGCCCGGGCGGCGACGGAAGGCCGATCAACAGTGGTCCGGCCTCGTTTCCACCCGTGGGTCATGACGATCGTCCTGGGGTCTGTGTGAAAGCCGCGCACAACTGGGTTGTTTGAGGCGGCTTTTCATGCCTGCGCCTGGAGGGGGGCTGCACGGCATTGAGCGGTCGCTGCCGGAGCCGGCCGTGCGGATCGCGGTGCAGGAGGCCGGGCGCCTCGGCCATGCGCTCGACGTGGCGCCGAGGGGCGCTGGTGGACCGAGTGGCATCGGCGGACGCTGCCGACGACGACGCCCGCTTGGGCACATCGCCCTGCCGGTGTTGCCCGAGGCCGCCGTGACGGCCTGCGTGGCGGCCACCGGATCCGTCGTCGTCGGGCTCCTCGGCAAGACCGTCCTTGCTGTGCCGGGCGGTCCCCTTGCGCCCTGAGTGACACGCGGCGCGGCACCCCGTAACCGGCGGAAGGCCGTCGTGTGACGTGAGTGGCGGACGTGTGCCAAGTGACTTAGTAGTATCCCAAGAGGCCGAGCAGGGAGATCAGGTTGAGCACGAGCGGGCGGCTGCGGGCAGGCGGGGCCTTCGGGTATCTGCTGCTCGTCATCATGCTCACGCTGGGCGTGTTCGCCATGCACACGCTGGGCCACCCGGAGGAGTCGTCCGGACACGCCATGGGCGGCGGCGCAGCCGTTGCGCACCAGGACGGTACGGCTCACCACGCCTCGACCGAGAAGGCTCCGGCACAGCACGACCGGATGGCCCAGCGGGAACCCGTTGCTCCGGCTGCCGCGCTGCCGGTGCACGAGCTTCCGGGCGGCATGGACCCGATGTCCGTGTGCGTGGCGGTGCTCGCGGCAGGGCTGCTCGCTCTGTTCCTGAAGGCGGCGGTGCTCCGTCGGTGGGTGGAGCGGTCGACCGCCCTGCTCGCGCGATCGATCGCCCTGGCCCGCCCTGTCGGCCCACCTCCCAGGCCCCTTCTGGCCCAGTCGTCAGTACTGCGGATATAGGCGCGCCGCCGCGCGGCCCGTTCAGTGCCGCCGCGCAACCGCGTACGCCACCGCACAGAACTGACACATGAGGTGTTTCGCACATGACTGCCCACAAGCACGCCCTGAACCGCTCCTTCCGCCGCCGTCTCGCGATCGTCGGTGTCGTCACGGCCGGCGGGCTGCTGCTCGCCGCCTGCGGCGGGGACGACATGGAAGGCATGGACCACGGGAGCGGCAGCTCCTCCTCCGCCGCGTCGACCCAGGAGGCGAAGGACAACCCGGCGCCCGGCGCGTTCAACGCCGCGGACGTCGCCTTCGCGCAGGGGATGATCCCGCACCACGAGCAGGCACTGGAGATGTCCCGGCTCGCGGACGGCCGCGCCTCCGACGCGGAGGTCAAGACCCTGGTCGCCGCCATCCAGAAGGCCCAGGACCCCGAGATCCAGACCATGAAGTCCTGGCTGAAGGCCTGGGGCAAGCCGGAGTCGGCCGAGGAGATGCCCGGCATGCACCACGGCTCCGAAGGCGCGGACCACTCGGGCATGGCCGGAATGATGTCCGGCGAGGACATGAAGAAGCTCGAAGCCGCCCGGGGCACCGAGTTCGACCGGATGTTCGCCGAGATGATGATCGCCCACCACAAGGGCGCCATCACCATGGCCGAGGACGAGCAGAAGAACGGCCGGAACGCGACGGCGCAGCAGCTCGCCGCCGACGTGGTGAAGAACCAGTCCGCCGAGGTCGAGAAGTTCGAGAAGATCCTCGACCGCCTCTGATCCGCAGCGCCCGCTGACCGCCAGGGCTCCCCGGTACACACCCGAGGGGCCCTGGTGGTCCTCTCCCCATGCCGCCGACGCCGTGAGCCGCAGTCGCCGCTCCGGCGCATCCGTACGTCCTCGAGGAATCATGAACAAGCGCCCCGCCGCCGTGGCAGCCACGGCCCTCGCTCTCGCCCTCGCCCTGGCCGCATGCTCCGACAGCGGAGACCCGACCGGCTCTTCCGCCGTCTCCGGGACGACGGTGAGCCACATCCACGGGCTCGGCCTCGACTCCGCCGACCAGCGCCTCTACGTCGCCACACACGAGGGTGTCTACACCCCTGACGCGCAGGGAGAACCAGAGCTGGTGGGCGACAGCAAGGACGACTTCATGGGCTTCACGGTGGCCGGCGACAAGACGTTCTACGCCAGCGGCCACCCCACCTCCGGCGGTGACAAGGGGCTCGTCCGCAGCACCGACGCAGGCAGGACCTGGACCTCCCTGTCCCTGTCCGGCGAGTCCGACTTCCACGCCCTGGACTTCGCCGGCGGCACCGTCTACGGCTACGACGCCGGCCAGGGTCTGCTGCGCACGACCGAAGACGGCGTGTCGTGGAAGGACGGGGCGCGGCTGGAAGCCCTCGACATAGCGGTCGGCCCCACCGACCCGGACGTCGTCCTGGCCACCACCGCTGAGGGAGTCGCCCGGAGCGTCGATGGAGGAAGGACGTTCACCACGGGACGGAGGCCGGTGATGGCCTTGCTCTCCTGGCCCGCGAAGGATGCCCTCTACGGCATCGACGTCTCCGGCGGCCTGAACCGCAGCGCGGATGGCGGCACCACGTGGAAGAAGGTCTCCACCGTGCCTGGCGGCCAGCCACAGGCACTCACCGCGGTCGGCGCCGAGCACGTCCTCGCCGCGACGCAGACCGGGGTGTTCGAGTCGCAGGACGGGGGCAGGACCTTCAAGCAGCGCATGGCCGTCACGTCGAGCGGCGGCCACTGATCCACGGCGGCCTCTCAGGCGGCCATCGTCATCAGCATGGCCCCCATCGTGCCGCTCATGCCGATGTGGGCGGTAAGGGCGGCGGCCGACGATGTGCCGGGCGGACGGCGGCGGCTCCTCGCGCCGCCAGGTCCGTGTCGTGATGGCCGTGGACCCCTGGGTGATGAGGGCGTAGGTCTCGCGTACCGCCTCGAGCCGCGCACGCGCCCCCGTCGGTCCGGTCCCGAACCTCCGCGAGCCGGGCGAGGTGGCCGGTGATCTCACGGCGTGCCACGCACCATGGCCCGCAGGGCCGCCAACCCGGCGGCCGAACCGTGGTCCGTGCGCAGCCTCTCTCCTGTGCTGCACTCCGTCCTGGCGCTGACCGTGCTGGTGCCGGCCATGATCCTCGCGGTGTGCAAGCCGCGGGGGGTCACTCCGTACGGCAGCGCCGGTGGCGGGCGGACCGAGCGGGAGGCAGGACGCCGGGGGCGGTGCCGGTGTCTCGGAGGTGAGTGCACTTTCGGATCGTCCCGCGTTCCGGCCGGACGCCCGCGAGGATCATCCGACGGTGGGGAGGCAGCCGAACAGCAGCGGGATCACCGGCACCACCGCAGCTGCGGCGGCCATCGATCCTCGGATCGCAGGATGCGGCCGCCGCGGCGGATCGAGCACGCGCCGCAGCCGGAGCAACGTGCTGGGGCCGCCCACCGCGAAGGCGCCTGCGGGGGCGGCCTTGGCTGCCGCCATCTCGTACATGGCCGTCGCGAGCACCTCGCGGGACTGGCGGCGCAGCGCCCGGTCGTCGGCGATCATCTCCAGCAGCACGCCGGCCTGTTCCCTGGCGTGACGGGCGAGTGGCAGACGCGGAAAGGCGCGGGCGAACGCCTGAGTGGCCGCCAGCGCCAGGTGGTGGCGACCGGTGATGTGCGCCCGCTCGTGTTCGAGTACGGCCTCCAGCTGGTCCGGGGACAGCAGCCGCACAGCACCGACGCTGACCACGACGCGCGGCCTGTGTCCGGGCAGGCAGTAGGCGGCGGGCAGATCGTGGTCGAGGACGGTGGCGCACAGACGGGTGGAACGTCGGCCCACCATGTCCAGGATCGTTCGGTGTCGAGAGCGAGCGCGCCGGCCGCGGAGCACTTCGAGGGCGAAGCGGCCGAGGACGAGGAACACCACGGCGAGTGGAAGGACGATCGCCAAGCGGTCGGCCGTCGTGGGGTGGGACGTGGCGAGGCCGCAGGTACGGAGCACGCCGATCAAACCGATATGGAGGTGCCGGGTGGGGGCGGCGAGATGATGCGCGGCGAGTGCGGCGGCAAGGGTGAAGGAAACGGTCAGCCCGAGCCACACCGTCAGGGCCAGGACCGGCGCACGATGCGGCCAGGCGCTGCGCAGCAGCAGTTGCGGTGCGAGGAGACCGACTCCCGCCGCGTAGCCGAGCAGCGCGGGCACCGCGTTCACGACTCGCCCCGCCGTCCCGCGGCGCGCAATGCCTTGCGCAGCGCATCGATCTCGTCGGGACCCATCTGCCGGACGAAGTGGGTGAGAGCCACAGGGCGGTCCTCACTCGCGCCGAGCGCGTCCTCCATGAGCGCCGCCGCGTACTGTTCGCGGCTGCGGACCGGTGTGTACACCCAGGCGCGGCCTTGCTTGCTGCGGACCAGCCAGCCCTTGTTGTAGAGGATCGTCGCGACCGTCATCACGGTCGTATAGGCGAGCGGCCGTTCTCTGTTGATGTCGTCGACGATCTCGCGCACCGTCGTCGGCCGCTGCCACCGCCAGAGGCGGTCCATGATCTCCGCCTCCAGGTCCCCCAGCCGCCGCATGATCGCTCCCTCTCAGCCCCAGTACGCTGCGCCATAGTAGGTCGTGTCGGCCCCGGGTTCTCAAGCCGGAGCAGGGACGTACGGCATCCGCCTGAGCGGAGGGTGCGTTTCTGCGGGGGCGACAGCGGAGAGGCCGGCGTATCCGGCCCCCGTTCGGGCCGAGCCGACGAGTCGTAGCCCGCCTCGTCGACAGCAGCCCGAACGGTCTCTTCGCCGAGCGGGGCGAGGGAGGTGACGGTCACCTCGCCGGTCTTGGCGACGGCCTTCACGGAGGTGACCCCTCCTGCGCGGAGATCTCCCCGGAGACCGAGCCCTCGCAGTGGCCGCAGGTCATGCCGGACACCTTGTGGACGACCGTCGTCCCAGTGCCCTCGGTGTCGGCCGCGGCGCCGGAGCGGCAGGAGCCGTCGGTGGAGCAGCAGGAGCCGGAGTTGTTCCGGTCGGTCATGGCTTCTTCCTCAGTTGTCGATGCGCGGGACACTGGCGACCGCTCGTTCTTCGAGCGCCCTGCCCTGGGCGGCTATGCACCCCCGGGGGGTACCTGGGTGTAGACCGGCAAAGCGCTCGACTCGCCCCGCACCGTCAGCCTGTGCGGCGGCCCGCGAACGGGCTCGGGCCGGTCGGACCCACTGGCCGGCGACCGGGGTCGCACGCGACGCGCGGTTTCGGCCAGGTGCGCACTCACCCGGGACGGGCACGAAGCTGGTCCGTCTCTCGGATGCCAGGGCGGTGTGAGGCTGCTCTGTCGTGGTCGGCCTGTCCGGCTCGTCAGCTCTCCGGCAGCACGAGCGTGCATGTCTCTCCG
Organism: Streptomyces sp. NPDC053367; assembly: GCF_044545925.1. Lineage (NCBI taxonomy): Bacteria > Bacillati > Actinomycetota > Actinomycetes > Kitasatosporales > Streptomycetaceae > Streptomyces > Streptomyces sp. NPDC053367. The sequence goes on from NZ_JBITYN010000004.1 coordinate 466,299, forward strand.
GGCGCGACGGTCACGGCCCGGTCGGCCAGCACCACGCGGATCGGTGACTCCTCGGAGTCGGGCACGTGGATCTCCAGCTGTCCGCTCCGCCGCTGTATGCCGACGCCCCAGTGGCCGCGGTAGCGCAGGGAGAACCCGTACTCCGACAGCGCGGGCAGGGGAACCGGATCCACGCGCAGGGCGTCCCCGCGCGTCTCCAGCCCGGTCAGGCCGCGCTGCACCAGATCCAGGGTCCCGGCCATGGCACCCAGGTGGATGCCTTCACCGGTCGTGCCGCCCTGGATGTCGGCGATGTCCGCGTCCAGGGCCTCGTGGACATAGCTCCACGCCTCCGCTCGTCTGGCCCGGGCCAGGACGAGGCCGTGGACGAGGCCGCTGAGTGTGGAGCCGTGGCTGGTGCGCCGAAGGTAGTAGTCGACGGTCCCGCGCCAGACCTCGTCGTCGACGTCGTAGCCGAGGCGATGGAACAGGGCCCGCAGCTCGCCGGGCGAGAAGAGGTGACCGAGCATCAGGACGTCGGCCTGTTTGGAGGCCTGGTAGCGGTTCACCGAGTCACCCTCGGCCTCCAGGATCCGGTCCAGCCGCCGGATGCTTGCGTAGCGGGTGCGGTAGGCGTCCCAGTCCAGTTCGGTGAGGTCGCCGTAGCCGTCGAACTGGCTGATGACGCCCTGGTGGAACGGCACCCGCAGCCGCCGGGAGACCTCGTCCCACTTCGGGAGTTCGCCGCTGTCCAGTTCGATGCGATCGAACAGCTCCTGCCGGCGCCATGCCGGCATACGCCGCACCAGGTCCAGGGCGCGGCTGAGGACCCAGGCGGCCGTGACGTTCGTGTACGCGTTGTCGTCCAGGCCGGGCCGGGCGGCGTCGGGGTAGCCGTCGTGGTACTCGTCGGGGCCGACCACGCCGCGGATACGGTAGCGGCCGAGGCCGGGGGCGAATTCCGCGCTGTCCGCCCAGAAACGGGCGATCTGCAGCAGCATCTCCGCGCCCTTGGTGTGGAGGTACTCGGTGTCGCCGGTCGCTTCGCAGTACTGCCACACGTTGTAGGCGATCGCCGAGCCGACGTGGTGCTGGAGCCGGGAGTTGTCCGGCAGCCAGCGGCCCGAACGGGGGTTGAGGTGCAGTTCCTGGGTCTCCTCACGGCCGTCGCTACCGGACTGCCACGGGTACATCGCCCCGGCCCGGCCCGCGGCACGGGCCGCGCGGCACGCCTGTGGCAGGCGCCTGTGACGGTAGTTGAGCAGGGCCCGCGAGACCTCCGGGAGATGCAGGTTCAGATACGGCAGCACGAACAGCTCGTCCCAGAAGACATGGCCCCGGTACGCCTCGCCGTGCAGCCCACGGGCCGGCACGCCCACGTCGAGGTCCGCGGTGTGCGGGGACAACGTCTGCAGCACATGGAACAGATGCAGTCGCAGGACACGGCCCGCCTCGCCGGGCACCTGGACGTCCGCGCCCCGCCACAGGCGGGCCCAGGCCGCGGCATGGGAGTCCATCAGCGCCGGGAAGCCCGGGGCCGTGGCCACCCGGTCCAGCGCCGCGCCGAGCGGGTCACTGATCGCCGGGTCACGGGAGGTGTGCACGGCCACGGTCTTGTCGACGACGGCGGGCCGGCCCGGCCCGACCGGTACCACCAACCGGTGTACGGCACGGCGGTGAGACGGACGAAGCTCCGACGACGTGGGCGGCTGCCCGACGGCGACCGTACGGGCCGCCATGCCGATCCCGATGTCGGACGTGCTGGTGCGGCAGCTCAGCCACGTCACGTCGGCCGTGGACGCGCCCGTCCGCACATGGAGCAGGTGGCGCCGGTTGAGAGACCGGTAACGGTGCACGTTGCCGTTGATCACGTCCCCGTCGAGGACGGACTCCAGCTCGAGCTCGCCGGACCACTCCTCGGCCGTGACAACGGTCCGCAGTGCGGCCAGATGAGGATCCGCCATGTGCACCAGCCGGACCTGCTCCACACTCACCGTCCCCGCCTCGTCGTCCCGGAACCGGAACGTGCGCGTGAGCGTGCCCCGGCGCAGATCCAGGATGTGCCGGTGGTCGAGCGGCTGCCGCCTGTCGGGCGAGAACCACGGGCCCGCCGATCCGTCCGCGAAGCGCAGACGGAAGCGCAGGAGCAGCCAGTTCGGGAGATTCACCAGGTCCTCGTTCACCACCCGCCGCCCCGCAACCGTGGACTCGAGGCGGTTGTAGACCCCGGCCGCATAGGTGGCCGGGTAGTGCACCAGGCCCGCCCTGCTCTCGGGTACGGCTCCGCGGGTGGCGAAGTAGCCGTTGCCGAGCGTGCACAACGACTCGCGCAGGCGCTCCCCGTCCGCGTCGTAACCCTCGTACTCCCAGGTCCACTCCGACATCCGCCGGCCCCTCCTCTGTCCGCTCACGCTACGGGCGGGCGTACGGGGTCATGCCCGTTGCGGGACCACGGCCACCGGACACTCGGCGGGATGCAGCGGGGTGTGCGCGACCCGGCCGAGCGGCGGACCGGCACGGCCATGACGCCTGCGCGCACCCACGACCCCCGGGTCGGCGCCGCCGGACGCGTCCAGGAGGACCTCGTGGGCGGGGCCTTCGAGACCACGATCACCGGGCACACGGCACGGGCGGCCACCGCGAGGCTGACCGATCCCAGCAGCATCCCGGCCATCTCTCCGCGGCCACGGGAGCCGGTGGACAGGGCGAAGGACTCCGCAGCCGCGTGCAGCAGCACGGACACGGCGTCCTCGGGCAGGACGTCGCTCGACACCTTCACCTCCCGGTTGCGCCTCCGGGCGCGTTCCACGCAGGAGGCGGTGATGCGCTCGGCCACGACCTCCTCGGCCGGACGGCCGGTGCCGAGCGACGGGCGGCCTCCCTCGTACCGCTCCCGCAAAGAGGCGTGGACGAGCCGCAGAGACAGCCCTGGGGCGCGCCGCCTCGTCCACCGCCTGCACGCCGGAATCCGATCCGTCGACCCCCGCGACCAGCAAGAGCTCCACGGTCACCACCACCTTCCGGCCCGGCCACTGCCGCAGGCCCCTGCCCATACCGTCGCACCGCTCGGCTTCCGTCGCGACATCGAGGCACAGTCGAGCGCCGCGGGCGAACGAGCCCTCGGCCCAGGTTGCCTCGCGTCGATCTGCGACGATCGTGCTTGCCGGGGCCGGTGTCCTCCCGAGGCCTGACGACAAGGATCGCGGTGCCTGAGCCCCCGCACATCGGCAGCGATGTGATGACTCGGACGGTCGTGGCCGTCGGACGCGACGCCCCCTTCAAGGACGCGCACACCATGGGACCAGTGGAAGGTCGGTGCGATGCCGGTCCTGGAGGGTGAAGGGCGTGTCATCGGCGTCGTCTCCCAGGCCGGTCACACTGCGCGGGCACATCCATGACACCTCGCTCATCTCGGTCGCCGTGCGCCTCGTACGCGCCGTCGAGGGCGTCGTCGACGTCGAGCCCCACCTCACCGCCCCTGGCCTGTGGACGCCTACTCCTCGGCCGGGACGATGCGCCGGCCCGTGAGGCGCGTGGGCCGGATCGAGACCCACATCTCGCGTGCACCGCCCGCCCATGGTTCGGTGTGGGCGCGCTGGGCGAGCCTGCGCACGGCGTCGGGCTCGGTGACGACGCTCGCGGGGCCGACGGCGAGCACACTCCAGCCCTGGCTCATCGCCTCGTCCACATGGTCGACCTCGAAGGCGACCTCCGTTCCGACGGCCGCCGCGGGCACGGAGTCGGGTGCGGTCCGGAAGACGATCGCGTCGTCCATCACCTCGTAGTTGACCGGGACGACGGCAGGGTGGCCGTCGGGCGCCGACACGGCGATACGTCCCACGCCGTGGGTGGACAGCAGGCGGCGGCACTCCTGCGGGCCGAGGTCCACCAGCTGGGGATGCAGCAGCGCGTGGCCCTGACCGGGCGGCAGGTCGACTCCCGCCCCGCGCAGCGCCGTGACGGTGGTGCCCAGCGCGGCTGCCAGGCCGAGGAGAGTCGCCAGGGTCGGGTCGGCCGGCTGTTCCTCCAGGTACGCGAGATAGTCCGGCGAGATGCGGGCGCGGTGTGCCGTTTCGCTCCGGCTCAGCCCGCGCCTTCGGCGTTCGGCGGCCACGCGCCGGCCGATGTCGCCGGGGTTGGGTGTCCCGGTCGCCGGAGCCACCGCGGGACCGGCCCCTGCCTCACCCGGGTCCGGCCGGGAAGACCCGCGGGTGGTCATCCGCCGCTGCTCATGCTCCACATGCCGGATGTGTGCGTCGGGCCCGGGGAACACCAGCGTCACTTCGTCGGTGTCCGACCAGCGCACGTCGTAGGGGGGCGTTCCGTCGTCGTGGTGAAGTCCGACGATCTCGCCGTCGCGCCTGGTGGCGCCGGTCGCCGGGCTTTCGATGACGAGCTGGTCGCCGAGGTGAGCTCGCATGGTCGCCGCCCTCTCCTCAGAATGGTGCTGTACCCAACGTGCCACGCGCGGCACGCCGCCGCACGGGACGACCGGCCCCTTCCCGGGCCCGGGCCGAACCGGCCGGATGTCGAGCGGTCACACCCTGGACGGGAGAGGCGCCATGCATCACCGAACGGTCGCGGAGCTCATGACCCGGGACGTCGTCAAGGCGCGGCCCGACCTGCCGTTCAAGGAGATCGTCAGGCTGCTGGCGGACAACGACGTCACCGCCGTACCCGTCGTGGACGAACTGGACCGCCCGGTCGGTGTGGTGTCCGAGGCGGACCTGCTGCGCAAGAGCGCGGACCAGGCCGACCCGTCGAGCAGGATCCCCGCTGCGCACCTGGAGGCACGGGAGCGGGCCAAGGCCGAGGGTTCCCGCGCCGAGGAGCTGATGTCGGCTCCCGCCGTGTGCGCACGTCCGGAGTTCAGTGTGGTGGAGGCCGCGCGCCTGATGGAGGCCCATCAGGTCAAGCGACTGCCCGTCGTGGACGAGACGGACAGACTCCTGGGCATCGTCAGCCGCAGCGACCTGCTGCGGGTCTTCCTGCGCCGTGACGACGCCATCCGCGACGAGATCACCGAGGATGTGCTGCGGCGCACGGTGAGACTTGCTCCCTCGGAGGTGACGGTCGAGGTGCGCGACGGGCGGGTCGACCTCAGAGGCTCGGTCGAGTACAGGAGTCTGATCCCCGTCATCGAGCGACTGTGCCGGGGCGTCGACGGCGTGGTCTCGGTCGCCGAGCACCTGGCCTACCGGACCGACGACGCCCGGCCCTCCCCCACCTCCGCCTACTGAAAGGGCCCTCGTTCCGTGTCGCCGCGCCGAGGAGGCAGGTCGCGGACGAAGAGGCTGAACGTCGCGGGGCCGCCCCCCCTCGGAGGCAGCACACGGCCGTCGTCACTTCGTACAGGTCGGTGGCCGTCACGTCGTCCCACCACCGGACGGCGACGGGCCGCGGCGGGCACAGGGCCCGAAGGTCCCTGCGGGGACGACTTCCGGCCCCGCCGGCCGACGTCGGCCTGGTCCGTCTCCGCGCCCGTCGGGTCATATCCGGGGGACGACCGCGATCGGACAGGGCGCGTGATGCAGTACCGCGTGGTTGATCAGTCCCAGTTGCAGTCCCAGGTGCCCCTGTCGTCTGCGGGCACCGACGACCAGCAGGTCCGCGTCGGAGGCCGCCTCCAGGAGAGCCTGGCGTGCCGGTCCCTGGATCACCCGCCTGCTCACCGGGACGTCGCCGTACCGCTCCGACGCGCCCCGCAGGGCGTCGTCCAGCACCTGCGTCGGCGGGCGCCGGTGTGCCTCCAGCGCGAACCTCGACGGGGCCTGAGGCGTGGTGAAGGCGCCGAACGGTGCGCTCCAGGCGTGCACCGCCACCAGCCGGCAGCGCCGCACCTGGGCCTCACGGAAGGCGAACTGCACGGCCGTGTCGCTGCCTTCTCCCTCCTCGACACCGACGACGACGTTCCCGAACCGGGCATCCCGGTGCTCAGCAGCGCCGCGCACCACGACGACCGGGCAGTCCGCTCGTGCCGCCACCGCGAGACTGACCGACCCCAGGAGCATTCCGGCGAGGTCGCCGAGCCCTCTCGATCCCAGCACCAGCGCGAAAGCGTTGCGCCCTTTGTCGACCAGCGCGGCGGTCGCGTCCTCGGGCAGCACCTCGCTCGACAGGCGCACCGTGGGGGCGCCTTCCCTGACACGTCGGGAGGCCGCGTCGATGACCTCGGACGCCTCCCGGTCCCGCGCCGCCGCGTGCAGGAGGTGGAGCGGCACGTCATGCCGAGCGGCTTCCCCGGCGGCCCAGTCCACCGCCTCCAGGCTCGCCTCGGACCCGTCGATGCCGACCACCAGGGGAATCGCCACCGCCCCTCTCCTCTCGACCGGATCCCGCATCTGCGGCCCCCTCACGAGCACTGACCACGCGGACGTCTCCCGCCCATGCTGCGCGGACGCGGCTCCCTGTCGTAGGTCTCACTCGATGTCGAGTACCTCGCGCACGGGGCGGCGCGGCGTTCGAGGACCCGAGGGGCCGTATCCGAGCCGGAGCACGATCTGTACGAAACCCATCGCGGACCGCGGATCGCGCACGGCCCAGCGGATGTCCGGCCATTCGAGCGCGTGCGAGGTGAGGGAGGTGGCCAGCCCGTCCACGGTGGCCCGGAGCAGGACGCGTTCCAGGGCCTGGCCGGCCCGCAGCCAGTCCCGCGGCCGGTCCTCGGCGGTGCCCAGCAGGGCGAGCTGGGGCACGTTCTCGAACGTGGCGGCGTCGCGGCCGGGCACGGCATGCCGGTCGGCGAAGTCCCGCACGGGCGCCCTGCCGCCGTACTTGCGCGGTCCGAAGGCGTAGTCCGGGATCCCGTCCGTCGCCGCGTCCACGGCTTCGACACCGATACGGGTCCAGCGCCGCAGTTCCTTCGAGGCGGCGGGGTCCCTGGCGTCGTGCCCCTCCGCGTCGTGGACCAGGTCCAGAAGTGTCTGCACGTGCCATGCGTCGGGGAAGGTCAGCCGCGCTCCCTCCAGGAGTGCGGCTGCGCTGAGGGCGTCCTTGATGGGCTGGGGTATCTCCTCGTCCGTGAACGGGTGACGGCTGGTGTGACGCCGGTGGACCGCCGGATACAGCGCGGCGAGGTCGGTGTCGTAGGAGGCAGGGCCGGCCAGCCGCACTGTGGCGAGCAGGTGCGGGTCCGCGGGGTCGGGCAGCAGGTCGACGACCGGCTGCCGGCCGGCGTGAGCGGCGGCGACCCGCAGATTGAACAGGGCGGCGCCGCAGCCCAGGTGGAGGCCGCGGGTGGTGGGGTCGGCGCGCGGAATGGCACGCTCCAGGTCCGCGCACAGGTGGAAGGTGCCGTCGGCGCGACGGAAGCGGAACTTCCACGGCTGTGCGTTGTACATGGACGGGGCGGCCGTGGCGTCCTCGACCAGTGCCGTCACGGTCCTCATGTCGAGTGCGGGTACTGACACCGAGGCCTCCCTCCGGGAGCTGTCCGGCCGGTCACGCGACGCGATGTCCGCCCCCTACCACTATTCCACCGGGCGTGAGGAGCGCACGTCCGCCGGAGGGGAAGAGGCGTCCTGTGGCCGCTCGCGCGCACCCCGTGCACCATGGCGTCACCGGTCGCATCATGGTCTCGGGCGGCCCTGCCCGCGCACGGCAGGGACCTTCGGAACACCACGGTCGACCGTCGGGCCCCTGCCCACAGCCGTTTCGCCGTCCTTCCTTCCCCTCGCCCTCGCACGGGCACACACGAAACGCACAGGGAGGTGGGCGATGAGCTTCACGGACCGCGAACTGTGGGGACTGGTCCACGGCATGGTCCTCGGTGCGGTGTTCCTGCTGGCCTTCGCCGGCGGACTGGCCGACCTCTACGGGCTCAGGACGGCGCTTGTCACCGGCGCCGGTGTCGTCGAGCGCATGCGCCGGCTGAGGATCGGGGTCACGGCGATGGCGGTGGCCGCCTGGGGAACCGTGATCACCGGCACCTGGGTGGTCTACCCGTGGTACCGGGAGAAGACGCCGGACAGCCCCAAGTCGCAGTTGCTGGCCGATCCGGAGACCGCGGACTGGCACGAGTTCGGCATGGAGTGGAAGGAACACCTTGCCTGGCTCAGTCCGATCCTCGCCACCACGGTCGCCTTCATCGTCCTCTACTACGGCAACACCCTCGTCCGCCACAACCGAGTACGGCGCACCACGATGCTGCTGTACGTGCTCGCCTTCGCCTTCGCCGCGATCGCAGGGGCGTTCGGCGCCCTCATCACCAAAGTCGCACCGGTCGAGTGAGCCGGGGAGTGATCGAGATGACCCAGCACGAGGGAAGCGCACGACACGACGACCAGCCTCCACCGGCCCCGGAGACCGAGGACACGGGCCTCGCGGACGTCGACCGGCCGGAGGGACCGATCTCCGCCGCCATCATCGCCGCCGGCATCGGAGCTTTCGCTCTGGGCCTGTTCACCACCCTTGCCGAGGCCAGCACGGACGTCGCGGACTGGCTGCAGTGGAACGACCGGGTCGGCCCGCTGTCCGGCAAAACCCTCATGGCGGTGATCGTCTGGCTGGTCTCCTGGGCGGTCCTGCACCTGGCCCTGAGGAACAAGCCACGGGAGACGGGACGCGCGCTCACCGTGGCTCTGGTCCTGATCGCGCTCGGAGTGCTCGGCACCTTCCCGACGTTCTTCCAGCTCTTCGCGCCCGAGTAGAGACCCGGGCCCGGCGAGGGACGGCGGCGTCCGGTGCAGTGACGGAACCGATACCGAGGCGGTGGCCCGCACTGCCGTGACTCGCGTCGCCGGCCGGGGTGTTCGGCCGCGACAGCCGATGCCCGCCAGGGTCAGCGCCCCGACGAGCGAGGCGATCACAGCCGCCATGGCACTCACCCCCGACCCGGGCCGGGCCGGTCAGGGCCTGCCGGGCCCGGTGTGGTGGTCGTGCTTGCGCGGCGGGTCCAAGTCCCGGTCGTCGCGGTGCCGGTCGTGGCCGCCGTGCATGTCCTGGCCGTGCATGCCGCGCATCATGAAGAACATCATCAGCGGGCAGGCCGCGACGAGGGCGAGCCAGACGAGGCTTTGCAGGGACGCGCCGACGATCAGGGCGCCGACGACGACGATCGCGGCGGCGAGGGCGTACATGCCGTAGTTGCGCTTGTCGTTCATCACGGGCCTCCGTCGGCGGAGGGCAGAGGCCGCGACCAGGCGGCCGGGTTTCAGGTTCTGGTGAGAGGGCCGGCGTGCAGCGTGCTCAGGCGCCGCCGGTACTCCTCTTCGTCGATCTCCCCGCGGGCGAACCGCTCATCGAGGATCTGCTGCGGTGTGGGTGCGGCGGGGGTGTGAGTGTGTTCGTGGGGCTGGCTGGCGGCGCGGAAGACCAGCACGAGGGCTGTGACGATCAGCGCCCAGAATGCGACCATGCCGACCGACATCCCGAACCAGCCCCACCCGTTCATGCTGTGGGCGTACCAGAACATCATCGCCACTCACCTGCTTCGGATGTGTCGGCGACCGGGCGCTGGACGGGCTCCCGGGACGTCGTGTCGCCTTCGCCTCCATCGTCCCTCCGTCCGGTGGGGCGGTCTGGGGCCGGACGGTCCAGGACCAGTGGGGCGGTCTGGGGCCGGACGGTCCAGGACCAGTGGGCCGTTCGACCCCTGCCCGGCAGGGGTGGCCGGGTCGGAGAGCGACCCGCCGAGGGAGGCGAGAAGCCCATGGGTGCCGTCGCTTTCGGCATCATGGCCACCGAGGCCGCCGACATCACCCTGATCTCCGGCTCGCTGAGCGGTGTCGTCACCGCGATCCGTCGCCGTCACGGCAGGCCACGGGCACCACCGCCCCGCCTCTCACGACGGTGGCCACGTAGTGACGGACCCGGTGCGCGGGATGCAGGTGGACAAGGCGACCGCCACGGAGCACCGGCAGAAGACCGTCCGGCGGAGCACCGGCAGACCGTCCGGCGACCGGGTGGGCAGCGGCTCGGCCGCCCAGGTCACGGCCTCGACCAGAGCGCTGCGCTGGATCCGGGACTCCATACGCGCCATTCCCCGTCGTGTCGCACCAGCTGGTGACTCCTGCCTCGCCGCCAGGGCGAAGGGGGCTCAGCGGCCCGTGAGCCGCCCGATGACCTCCTCGCACCACTCGTGGCTGACCAGCGCGTCCCCCGCGTCGAGGCGCTCGCCCGTCCGTACCGCGTCCAGGAAGCGCCGGCACATGCCCTCGAAGCCGCGGCGCCGTCCCACGGGCTCCCAGTCGGAGCCGCGGTGCAGGGCGGGGGTGCCGTCGTGGCGGATGACGTCGGTGAGGTTGACGACGTCCAGGCGGCGGTCGGCGCCGGCCGTCTGGAGCACCTCGCCCGCGGAGCCGCCGGCCCGGTTCATGACGGCGAGTCCGGTGAAGCCGGGAGCCGTGGCGCGCAGGACCACGTGGTGCAGCAGGCCGTCCTCGACCTTGCCGTGCGTGTCGAGGGCGACGCCGTCGGGCGCGAGCATGCGCAGGGTGTCGACGAGGTGGATGAAGTCGTCCAGCACGACGGTGCGGACGTCGCCGGTCCGGGCGCGTCGGTCCTTCTGCAGGACGACCAGGTCGCGCGGTCCGTCGAGGGCCTCCAGGTAGGCGGGGGCGTGGCGGCGGTTGAAGCCGACCATCAGGGACCTGCCACGCTCGCGGGCCAGTTCCACCAGGCGGCGGCTCTCGTCCAGCCGGTACGACAGCGGCTTGTCCACGAGGACGTCCACACCCGCGTCCAGAAGCCGCCCGACGATGGCGTGGTGCTGTTCCGTGGGCGCGTGCACGAAGGCGGCCCGTACGCCCGAGGCGATGACGGCGTCGAGGTCGGTGAAGAGGTGCCGGACCCGGTAGGCGCGGCCGAGCCGGGCGAGCTTCTCGGGGTCCCGGGTCATGAAGCGCAGGTCGACGTCCGGCAGCGCCCCCAGCACCGGCAGGTAGGCCTTCTGCGCGATGCTGCCGAGGCCGATCACCGCCACCGGCAGCCCGTCCCGCGGCCCGGTGCCCGGCTGCCCGGTCTCCGCCGGCTCCTGTGCCCTGGCTGCCACTGCGCACCCCTCCGTCGACATGTCTAGACCACTGACCCGGCTCAGCCTATCGCCTGGTGCCCCGGGGAGCGGCGGCCGGTCGTGGGTGACGTGACCCGGCCGGCAGGGACGGCCGGGACGGACGTCCCGCGGGTGCTCGACGGCCGTCAGGGCGTGCGCGCCGAGACCGGTGAGGCGGTAGTCCCGGCGACGCGGACCCTGGCCGGTGCGGCCCAGTCGCGGCGCCCGTCCCGCACCGGCGCCCGGCCGTCACCGAGCATCTGCGGCGCCGCCCGGCACACACACGCGGTCGAGCCGGTCGAGCCGGTCCCGCGCCGCGGCAAGGCCCCCCGCGTGGTCAGCTCGCCCGCGGGTGCCCGAAGAGCAGGTCGTAGTCCGGCGGGAGCTGGAACAGGACGCGGTCCATCAGGCCGTCGCCCGCGACCTCGGCCACCACACTGAGCACCGCGCTGACATCCCAGGCGGCGGTCTTCTCCGTGGCGCCCTCGATCCAGGCCGCGGTCGCCCGGACGAACCGCTCGGGCGGCAGGGGTTCGTGCGCCTGGAGGGGGTTGAGCAGGATCAGCGCCGACGTCTCCGGCAGCCGGGCGGCCAGTTCGGCGCGCACCTCGCCGACCAGATGAGCGCCGAGCAGCGCCAGGACGACCCGGGCGGCTCGTTCCGCCTCATGGCGCGACTCATATGCGCCGCGCTCCTGGACCGCGGCGACGAAGGCGTCCCAGTGCATACGCATCACGTCCTCCTGGTGACCGTTGCTCCACGGGCCTCAACGCGAGGGCGGTTCCCACCGGACGGGCCCCGCCCGCAGCGGCGGGTCCCACCGGACGGGGCCGGGGTACCGCCGGCCGGGCGCGGCGCGCCGCGCGGAGCCGGTGCCGGGGTCGTGCGCCGACTGGGGCGTCCGCCGCTGCCCCTCGCCGTGCGTCCGCCGACGTTCGCGCTCGTGCGTCCGGTCGTGGGCCGCGCGCCGGACCGGATCGCGGAGCGTCTCGTACGCCACCCGCAGCTCGACGAACCGCGCGGCTGTGGCCGCGTCCACGCGGGTGTCGGGGCGCAGCTCGCGCACCCGGGCCCGGAAGGCCGACGTGATCCCCCGGACGGTGGCCGAGCGCTCGACTCCCAGCACCGCGTACAGGTCGGCGTCGGCGGCGTCCGCTCCGGTCCTTCGCGCCCGCATCCCCGTCACTTCCTCGCCCACAGCCCTGAGATAGAACGAGAGCCCCGCATTGTCAAGGTCTGCCCTGGTGGCGGGGGCATCCCGTACGGGGGGACCGCAGGGCGCACGGGCGATGCGGACGGCGCAAGGGCGGGAGCAGGGAGTCCGGGCGCGTGCGCCCTGCCACGGCCGCCGTACGGGCGCCTACAGTGTGGCTCCCCACAGCCCTGGCGACCGCTGCCAGGGCGTGGCCCACCTCTTCGGTCACCGGCCGCCCGGGCCGGCTTGGACGCCCGAGCCGATGACCGCCCGCGTTCAGGCACCACCCGTGAGACCGCCCGGTCCGCGCCGGCCAGTACGCGCGGCCCGGCGCGGCGACGACCGCTGGAGGCCGCTGTGTCCCGACCCCGCATCGCCCTGATCGCCGACCCCACCTCCACCGAAGGCTGCGCGGACGTCCTCGCGCAGGCGGTGGACCTGCTCACCGGCGCACCGCCGGTCCGCGTCGACTCCCGGCACCTCGCCACCGGCGGCGGCGGACGCGCCGTACCGGAGGGGGAGCGCTTACGCCTGGTCGTGCCCGGGCAGGGGCTCGACCTGGTGCCCGACATCGTCGTGCTGTACGAGATCCCGCCGCACCGCAGGAGCGCCCTCGCCGCGTTCCAGCTCGCACTGGCCCGGCACGACGTGGTCACCCTCGCCGCGGGACCCGAGGCCTGGCGGGCGGCCACGCGGAAGGACCTGACCGTCGAACGGCTGCGCAGGGACGGCATCCCCCACATGGAGACCCTCCTGCTGTCCCGGCCCGCCCCGGAGGAGGCACGGGCCGCCCTGGACAAGCTCGGCGGCGACGCCTGGGCCCGCCCCGTCGTCGGCACCGGCGGCAACGACACCTTCCACGTCACCGGCCCCGAGGCGGTGCTGCGCGCCGCGGACTTCTACGCCCGGCAGGGCACCGACTGGCTGCTGTCCCGCGACGCCGGGAACTTCACCGCCACGGGCGCCCGGCACCAGTACCGGGTCTTCGTCCTCGGCGGCCGGGTCGTCCACGCCCGTGAGCACGTCCAGTCCTCACCGGACACCCCCTGCAACACCTGCCAGGGCGCCGTCCCCACGCACATCGCCCCGCCCGACCTGCCGTCACGCCTCACCGAGCCGGCCGTCGCCGCGACCGCGTCGATGGGGCTGCCCTTCGCCGGGGTCGACCTGGCGATCGAGAACGGCGGGGTCGTCTTCGAGGTGAACGTCCAGCCCGCCTTCGTCGACGGCGAACTCCACACCGTGGCCGTGCCCTACATCAAGGCACACCTCGACGCGTACGCCGCCGCCCGGGGGCAGACCCTGTACGAGGCGTCCCCGAACCCCGGGCCCAGGTGACCGGCCCCCAGTGAGCCGAGCAGGCCGCGCAGGGCGCCGACCCGCCCCTGCGCGGGTACGCTCGCAGCCATGCGGATCTCCGTCTCCTCCGACATGGACGAACCCGTCGCCCGGCGGCTGATAGAGGAACTTCGCGAGCGCGGTCACGAGGTCGGCGCGCACGGCGCGCTGCGCCCCGGCGACGATCCGCAGTGGGCGGTGTGCTCGGCGGCGGCCGCCCGCGAGGTGGCCGACGGCACCGCCGAGCAGGCCGTCGTGTGCTGCTGGACCGGTACGGGCGCGTCGATCGCGGCGAACAAGGTACCCGGCGTGCGCGCGGCCCTGTGCACGGACGCCGGCACCGCGGACGGGGCCCGCCGCTGGAACGACGCCAACGTGCTGGCGCTGAGCCTGCGTCTGACCTCGGAGCCGCTGCTGAAGGAGATTTTGGACGCCTGGTTCGCCGCGGTGCCCAGCGAGGACGCCGAGGACCGGGAGAACGTGGCGCACGTCGCCCGGCTCGACGGCACCGGAGGAACGCCCGGCTGATCCGCGGGCGAGGGGGGTCACGACCGTACGCAAGCCACCGGCAAGGAGGCGCGGTGACGGACTGGACCTGGGAGTACAAGGGCTACGAGCCCACGGAGGAGCGGCTGCGCGAGTCGCTGTGCACGCTCGGCAACGGCTACTTCGCCACCCGGGGCGCGCTGCCCGAGTGCGTCGCCGACGATGTGCACTACCCCGGCACCTATGTGGCCGGCTGCTACAACCGGCTGACCTCACGGGTGGCGGGCCGCTCGGTCGAGAACGAGGACATGGTCAACGTCCCCAACTGGCTGCCGCTGCGCTTCCGCCCGCACGGCGGCGCCTGGCTGACCCCGGACACCGCCGAGGTGCTGGAACACGCCCTGGTGCTCCACCCGTCCTGCGGCGTGCTGGAACGCCACACCCGCTACGTGCTGCCCGGCGGGGGCACCCTCGCCGTGCGGCAGCTGCGCCTGGTGCACATGGCCGATCCGCATCTGGCCGCCCTGCGCACCGAGTTCACCGCCGAGGGCCACACCGGGGAACTGGAGGTCGAGGCGGCCCTGGACGGCGGGGTGAGCAACGCCGGAGTGGCCCGCTACCGGGACCTGGACGGCCACCACCTCACCCATGTGCACACCGGCACCTTCGACACCGACACGGTCTGGCTGCGCTGCCGCACCCGCACCTCGGACATCCGCGTCGGCATGGCCTGCCGCCTCGACTGCGAGGCACCCGTGGCCGTGCGGCACACCCGGCCGCGCACCGTCCAGTGCGTCCGCCTGGCGCTGACACCGGGCGAACCTGTCACGATCGACAAGATCGTCGCACTGCACACCTCCCGCGACCAGGCCATCAGCGACCCGCTGTTCGCGGCGGTCGCCCGCGTGGAGCGCGCCCCCGGCTTCGACGCGCTGCTCGCCTCGCACCGCACCGCCTGGGCCCAGCTGTGGCGGCGCGCCGACCTGGAGGTTCCCGGCGAGGCCGGCCGCATCCTGCGCCTGCACATGTTCCACGTCCTGCAGACACTGTCCCCGCACACCGCCGACCTGGACGTCGGCGTCCCCGCCAGGGGCCTGCACGGGGAGGCGTACCGCGGGCACGTCTTCTGGGACGAGCTGTTCGTGCTGCCCTACCTGGACCTGCACTTCCCCGAGACGGCCCGGGCCCTGCTGCGCTACCGGCACCGCCGGCTGGAGCAGGCCTGCACCGCGGCCCGGGCCGCCAGCCGGCGGGGCGCGATGTATCCGTGGCAGAGCGGCAGCGACGGCCGCGAGGAGACCCAGCAGCTGCATCTCAACCCCCGCTCGGGCCGCTGGCTGCCCGACCGCTCGCACCGGCAGTACCACGTGGGCTCGGCCATCGCCTACAACGTGCTCCGCTACTGCGAGGCCAGCGACGACGCGGAGTTCCTGCACACCAAGGGCGCCGAGATGCTGCTGCAGATCGCCCGCTTCTGGGCGGACGCCGCCACCTGGGACGCCGGTCTCGCCCGGCACCGCATCAAGGGCGTCATGGGCCCCGACGAGTACCACGACGCCTACCCGGACGCCACCGAGGCGGGCCTGGACGACAACGCGTACACCAACGTCACCGCCGCCTGGGTGCTCGCCCGCACCCTGGAGGTGCTGCGCACCCTGCCCGAGCCGCGCCGCCGCGAGCTGGGTGAGCGCACCGGACTCGACGAAGGCGAGCTCGACCGCTGGGAGGAGGTCTCGCGCACCCTGTACGTGCCGTTCCACGAGGGCGTCATCAGCCAGTTCCACGGCTACGGCGACCTCGCCGAGCTCGACTGGAGCGGCTACCGCGCCCGCTACGGCGACATCCGGCGCCTCGACCGCATCCTGGAGGCCGAGGGCGACACGGTGAACCGCTACCGGGCGTCGAAACAGGCCGACGTGCTGATGCTCGGCTACCTCTTCTCGCCGCCCGCGCTGAAGAACCTGTTCGCCCGGCTCGGCGTGCAGCTGAACGACGACCTCTGGCGGCGTACGGTCGACCACTATCTGCACCGCACCAGCCACGGCTCCACGCTCAGCGGCCTGGTCCACGGCTGGGTGCTGGCGCGCGACCGGCGCGCCGAGGCCTGGGAATTCGTCCAGGAGGCCCTGCGCGGCGACATCGCCGACGTCCAGGGCGGTACCACCGGCGAGGGCATCCACCTGGGCGCCATGGCCGGCACCCTCGACCTGGTGCAGCGCGGCCTGACCGGCCTGGAGATCCGCGACGGCGCCCTGTGCCTGGACCCCGTCCCGCTGCCCGAGCTGTCCTCCTACGGCTTCTCCCTGCGCATCGACGGCCTGTGGGGCGTCCGGCTGCGGCTGCGGCACGGCCGCCTGGAGATCACCGTCCCGCCCTCCGACGCCGACCCCATCGACGTACGACTGCCCGGCCGCGAGGTCCGGGTCCAGCCGGGGGAGACGGTGCAGCTGGCGCTGCCGGACTGAGCCCCCATGAGCGGAAAGCAGACGCAGAGAGGGGCAAGAGGGGCCCGGCGAGCGAAGTCGCCGGGCCCCTCGGACGTTCGGTCCTCGGATCAGTCCTCGGATCGGTCCTGGCCGGTCTCAGGTGCGGTCTCCCTTCGGCTTCCCGCGCTGGTCGGGTGTGCCGTGCGGCGGTGGACCGAAGGGCTGCGGCGACGTCGCGGGCGTCACCGGCGAGCCGGCCCGGTGCCCGCCCTGCTCGGGGCGCAGCGCGGACGGGTCGCCGGAGGTCGGCCGTGCGCCGGAGCGCAGCTGGTCCAGCCGGTGGGAGAGCAGTTCGTTCACGGCGAGGCGGTCGGCGTGCTCGTGCTCGTAGGTGAGGAGCACCTCCACCTCCTCGGCGTTCAGTGACCGTACCCGGCTCTCCAGGCCGCCGATCGGCAGATGGTCGTAGTCGGGCAGCGGCAGCGTGCTGCGGCCGGACTCGGCCATGGATCTCACATCCTCTCAGTGGGCGCCCAGGCCACCCCCGCCGAAGGAGCCGCTGCTGCCCCGGCTCCATCGCGGGCGTTCCTTCTTGTCGCTGGTCCGGGTCTGCAGATTGCTCAGCTCGTAGGGGGTGAGCGGGCGGCCGTCCTTGGGGATCAGCGGCACCTCGTCGGGTTCGCGGTTCTCGCGGACCTCGCGGACGGGGCCGCCCGGCGGCATCTTGGGCTGCTCCTCCGGCGTGGGCCGGGGCAGTTCTCGGTTCCGGATGCGGGCGCCGAGCCAGAAACTGCCGGCCAGCAGGACGAACACACCTGCTGCGGCCGCGAACAGTCCCAGACTGAGGAGACCGCTCTGCTCGGCAAGCTGCATGGATGCGGTACTCATACCTGGCGAATACCCGCGAATCGGACGTCGAACCTGTTCGGCGGAACCTGCCCGCGGAACCCGTCCGGGCGAGGGTTTGGCGCGCCCGGCCCCGGCTACCCGCCCGGTGTGACTTCGACGCCAACCCAGCAGGAGCTCATCCGGTTCCTGGAGGACCGGTTCGCATGCGCCCAGGCGTGCACGGAGTGTGCGAGGGTGTGCGCGCTGCGCGCGAGCCTGGTGACCCCCGACGGAACCGCGGAGCAGGAACGACTGCGCCGTAAAGGCATCATGTGCGCGGAGGTGTGCGACGCCACCTGCCGCCTGCTGTCCGAGGAGAACCGGGTGGACGAGGAGAGCATCCTGGTCCAGCTGGAGTGGTGCCGCTCCATCTGCCTGGAGTGCGCCCACGCCTTCGAGGCGTGCGGCGGTTCCGAGGAGAGCGTGGCCGCGTGCCGCGCCTGCGCCCGGGCGTGCTCGGACTTCATGGCGAGCCTGCGCTGACCTCGACCGGAGCCGGCCGACCGGAGCCGGCGCCGGATCATCTCCCGGACCGGTCCGGGGACGCCCCGGGTGCGGCGGCGACGGAGCCTTCGCCGTGCGCCCGGGAGCGCTCAGCCGGCAGGCCCTGTTCGGCCCAGATGACCTTGCCCTCGCGGCCGTGCCGGGTGCCCCAGCGTTCGGCGAGCTGGGCGACCAGGAGCAGCCCGCGGCCGCCCTCGTCGAAGGTGCGGGCGCGGCGCAGATGGGGGGCGGTGCTGCTGGCGTCGAAGACCTCGCAGGTCAGCGTGGACTCCAGGATCAGCCGCAGCTGGACGGGGCTCTTGCCGTAGCGGATCGCGTTGGTCACCAGCTCGCTGACCATGAGCTCGGTGGTGAAGGCCAGCTCCTGAAGCCCCCAGTCGGCGAGCCGGTCGTCGGTGAAGCGGCGGGCCCCCGACACGGCAGCCGGGTCCGACGGCAGCTCCAGGGTGGCCACATGGCCGGGGTCGAGCGCCCGGGTCCTGGCCACCAGCAGCGCGACGTCGTCGGCGGGGCTGGGCAGCAGCGCCTTCAGGAGCCGGTCGCAGATCTCGTCCGGCGACCCCGGTGCCCGGGCGAGGACCTCGCCCAGCAGGGTGCGCGCGCTGTCCACGTCCCGCGTACGGCTGCGGATGAGCCCGTCGGTGAACAGGGCCAGCACACTGCCCTCCGGCAGGGCGAACTGGGCCGTCTCGAACGGGAGCCCGCCCAGCCCCAGGGGCGGCCCGATCGGCGCCTCCGGGAAGTCGACCGCCCTGACCGCGGGGCCGGCGTCGGCACCGGTCAGCGGGGTCGCCACCGCCGGGAGCACATGTCCGGCACTGGCCAGCGAGCACACCCGGGACACCGGATCGTAGACCGCGTACAGACAGGTGGCGCCGGTCTCGCCGTCGTCCCCGATCTCCTCGCGCTGGAGCCGGATGACCACGTCGTCCAGGTGCGTCAGCAGCTCGTCGGGCATCAGGTCGATGTCCGCGAAGGCCCGCACGGCCGTGCGCAGCCGGCCCATGGTGGCGGCCGCGTGCAGCCCCCGGCCCACGACGTCGCCGACCACCAGCGCCACCCGTGCCCCCGACAGCGGGATCACGTCGTACCAGTCGCCGCCCACACCCGTGCGCGAGCCGCTCGGCAGATAGCGGGACGCCGTCTCCACCGCCGACTGCTCGGCCGGCCGCCGCGGCAGCAGACTGCGCTGGAGGGCCAGCGCGATGGAACGCTCCTGGGTGTAGCGGCGGGCGTTGTCGATGGACAGCGCCGCTCTGGCCGCTATCTCCCGGGCCAGCAGCAGGTCGTCCTCGTCGAAGGGCACGGCGGTGCGGTGCCGGAAGAACTGTGCGAGGCCCAGCGTGGTGCCGCGGGCCTGGAGCGGCAGCAGCATCGCCGAGTGCACGCCCAGGGCGTCCAGGCCGTCGCCGGACGACGTCCTGCGCAGCACCGGCTGCCCGGTGGCCAGCGCCTGGGCCGGTTCGGACCTCAGCGGGTAGGTGTGTATCCGGCCCGTGGCGACCATGTGGTCCGCGCCGCCGTCCAGGACGGACCGCTGGGCCACGCGGCGCAGCGTCGGCGGCGGCGGGCCGTCCTCCCGCAGGACGTACTCGAACAGGTCGACGGTGACCAGGTCCGCGAAACCGTCGGTGCAGACCTCCGCCAGCTCCTGGGCGGTGCGGACGGTGTCCAGGGTCGTGCCGATCCGCCGGTCCGCCTCGTGCGTGAGCAGGAGCCGCCGCTGCAGCCGCCGGTCGCGCTCCTCCTGGTAGGCGGCGACGACCACTTCCGAGCCGCGGTCGACGTACTCGAACCCCCGGGAGATCAGCCGGTCGCCCGCGGCGTTGATCAGCTCCCAGTCGTCCGTGAGCCGCGCGGCCTCGGCCTGGAGCAGCTGGAGCAGGTTGACGTGGCCCAGGCGGTAGGCCCGCAGCAGCTTGCTCACCGGTACGCCCCGGCGGGCGTAGCGCCGGGCCACGTCCACGGCGACGGGAAGCGTCCCGATCCGGGACGGGTCGAGGCCGTGCTCCACCACGTCGAGAAAGGCGGTGACGTGCGCGGTCGTCTCGGCCAGCGCCAGCGGGGAAAGGTCCTCCTCCCTCCACAGCTCGGGCATCTCGTCGCGCAGGCGCTCCATCAGCACCTCGGCCGCCTGGGGCGCCCGTGGCCTCAGTGCTCTGGCCAGGTGCCGGAGGAAGGCGTCGACATCGGTCGCCATATCCGAAACGTACCGAAGGCCCCGCTGGGCCGCCCGTCAGGACGGGGCCGTACCGGTGTCACGGCCGTGCGGTCGGGAGCCGGTGGCCGGACCCTGGCCGACCGTGATCACCTCGTGCTACCAAGAACCATGTCCGCACACGAGGAAGCCCCCGAGGCCCCCACAGCCCGCTCCTACGACGCCGTGATCGTCGGTGGCGGTCACAACGGCCTGGTCGCCGCCGCCTACCTGGCCCGCGCCGGCCGGTCCGTGCTGGTGCTGGAGCGGCTCGGCCACACCGGCGGGGCGGCCGTGTCAACCCGTCCGTTCGCGGGCGTCGACGCGCGGCTGTCGCGCTACTCGTACCTGGTCAGCCTGCTGCCGGAGAAGATCCTCCGGGACCTGGGACTGCGCTTTGCGCTGCGGACCCGCGCCATCTCCTCGTACACCCCCGTCGAGCGTGCCGGACGGCCCACGGGACTGCTCGTCGGCGGCGGCGAGCAGCGCACCCGGGAGGCCTTCGCGCGGCTCACCGGCGGCGAGCGCGAGTACGAGGCCTGGCGGCGGTTCTACGACCTGACGGGCCGGGTCGCCCGGGCGGTGTTCCCCACGCTCACCGAGCCGCTGCCCAGCCGCGGGGAGCTGCGCCGCAGGGTCGGCGACGAGGAGGCCTGGCGGGCGCTGTTCGAGGAGCCGATCGGCGTCGCGATCGAGGACCGCTTCAGCGACGACCTGGTCCGGGGGGTGGTCCTCACCGACGCGCTCATCGGCACCTTCGCGGACGCCCACGACCCGGACCTGGCCCAGAACCGGTGCTTCCTGTACCACGTGATCGGCGGCGGCACCGGCGCCTGGGACGTGCCCGTCGGCGGCATGGGCGCGCTGACCGACGCGCTCGCGGCCGCCGCCCGGGAGGCCGGGGCGGTCCTCGCCACCGGCCATGAGGCGGTACGGATCGATACCGACGGCCGGACCGCGGAGGTCACCTACCGCACCGCCGACGGCGAGGGCGTCGCCGCCGCCCGGCACGTCCTCGTGGGCGCCTCCCCGCAGGCGCTGGCGGCCCTGACCGGCGATGAGCCGCCCGCCCCCGCCGAGGGCGCCCAGCTGAAGGTGAACATGCTGCTCAAGCGGCTGCCCCGGCTGCGCGACGGCGGCGTCGACCCGCGCGAGGCGTTCTCCGGCACCTTCCACATCGCCGAGGGCTACGACCAGCTGGCCGCCGCCCACCGGCAGGCCTCGGCAGGCGAGCTGCCCGCCGCGCCGCCCTCGGAGATCTACTGCCACTCGCTGACCGACCCGACGATCCTGGGCCCCGAGCTCGCCGCGCAGGGCTGTCAGACGCTCACCCTGTTCGGCCTGCACACCCCCGCTCGGCTGTTCGAGCGGGACAACGACCGGGTGCGCGAGGAACTGCTGAAGCTCACCCTCGCCCAGCTCGACGCCCACCTCGCCGAACCGCTCGCCGACTGCCTGGCAACCGACGCCGAGGGCCGCCCCTGCATCGAGGCGAGGACCCCGCTGGACCTGGAGCGCGACCTGCGGCTGCCCGGCGGCAACATCTTCCACCGGGCGCTGACCTGGCCGTACGCCCAGGACGGTACGGGACGCTGGGGCGTGGAGACCCGGCACGCCAACGTCCTACTGTGCGGGGCGGGCGCGGTGCGCGGGGGAGGGGTGAGCGGGGTGCCGGGGCACAACGCGGCGATGGCGGTGCTGGAGGCACAGCTGCAGTCACAGCCCCTTTAGCGCCCTCCAGGGTGCTGGTTGGCCCTTTGTCGCCCCTGCCACGTGGCCCTTTGGCGCCCCTCCCGAGCCCGGCTAGTCGGCCGACGCCGTCCAGCCCGAGGCTGCCAGACGCGCCCGGTCCGCCGGGCGGGTCTCGGAGAACAGGACCTCGTCCCCGGTCTCGACCCGCAGCCCGTCGACGTAGACCCCGCGGCCGACGTACAGCCGGTCCGTCGTGTACCGCCAGCGCACGATCAGGGCCCGCTCGGCGGGCAGCGCGGCCGTCAGCCGGTGCCAGACGCGGCCCGACCAGCCGGAGACCGAACCTGCGGGGTGCTCCACCGTCTCCTCGCCGGGGCGCGCCGTGCCGAACGGCACCCGTCGCCAGGTCGTGCCCCCGTCCGCGGACGCCTCCAGCACCAGCGGGTCCGCCTGCGGCTCGGTGTCCCACCACAGCGCGCAGCGCAGGACCGCTCCGCCGCCGGAGGTGTCCAGGGCGGGCAGGGCGAGTGTGGCCGTCGTCGCGTTCGCCATTCCCGAGAACCAGGCCGTACGACCGTGCCGCGGGTGTACCGCGACAGCTCGGGCGAGGTTGTTCGCGGCCGCCACCCGGGGCGCCGAGCCGGACCGCCAACCGCGCACCGGGTGCACGGAGTTGCCGAGCACGATCAGGAAGGAGTCGGTCGTCGGGTCCAGGACCAGCGAGGTGCCGGTGAATCCGGTGTGGCCCGCGGTGCGGGGCGTGGCCATCGCGCCCATGTACCAGTGCTGGTACAGCTCGAAGCCGAGGCCGTGCTCGTCGCCGGGGAAGGCCGTGTTGAAGTCGGTGAACATCAGCTCCACCGACTCCGGCCGCAGGATGCGCGCCTTGCCGTAGGAGCCGCCGTCGAGCAGGGTGCGCCCGAGGACGGCCAGGTCCCACGCGCAGGAGAACACCCCGGCGTGTCCGGCCACCCCGCCCAGGGCGAACGCGTTCTCGTCGTGCACCTCGCCCCACACCAGCCCCCGGTCCAGCCCCGACCAGGGCCTGCGGGCGACCTCGGTGGCCGCGATCCGGGGCCGCCAGGAGGCGGGCGGGTTGTAGCGGGTGCGGTGCATGCCGAGCGGCGCGGTGATCTCGTCGTGGAGCAGCGCGTCCAGCGGGCGGCCGGTGATCCGCTCCAGGACCAGCTGGAGGGAGATCAGGTTGAGGTCCGAGTACAGATACCGGGTGCCCGGCGGGTTGAGCGGCGCCTCGTTCCAGACGAGCCGCAGCTTCTCCTCGTACGTCGGTGCGTTGTACAGCGGGATCCAGGCCCGGAAACCCGAGGTGTGGGTGAGGAGTTGGCGAACGGTGACGTCCTGCTTGCCCGCCGCCCCGAACTCCGGCAGATACGAGGCGACCTTCGCCTCCAGCTCCAGCGTGCCCCGCTCGATCTGCTGCACGGCCAGGATCGAGGTGAACAGCTTGGACACGGAAGCGAGGTCGAAGACGGTGTCCTCGGCCATGTCGATCTGCCGTTCGGGCGGGAACTCCACGCCGGTGTCGGTCGTGGCGTCGTAGTCCGCGTACCGCACCGCTTTCCCGATCGGCTGGTGCAGCGCCACGGTCCCGCCCCGGCCGGCGAGCAGGACCGCGCCCGCGTACCAGGGCCGCCGGGGCGAGGGCCCGAGGAACGCCTCGGCGTCGGTGACGAGTCGCCGCAGATGCGCGGGCAGCAGCCCGGCCCGCTCGGGTGAGCCGTGCCGCAGTGTCGTGCGCCCGGGGGCGGCCGCCGCCGGGCCCGCGGGGAGAGGTGCCAACGTCAGGGCGCCGCCGAGGACCAGTGCGCCCCTGCCGAACTGACGTCTCGTCATGCCGTACCTCATCACGAGCCCCTCCCGTCGATCCGCCCGGACGTCCTCGCCAGTATGTCCACCGAACGGACATCGGTGTCTGTCCGTGCCGTACCGTAAATCTGACGGTCCGTCAGTCGGTGTTCCTCCTGGGGGAGACCTGCCCGTAGGTACGCGACCGACCCCGGGATGCTTGACCTCGATCGGCGGCGGGCCGAGGATCCTGTGCCATGACGCCCGGACACGGCAGCAGCACGGCGACGCCCGGACACGGCAGCACGGTCGACGGGGTGCTGCGCCGCAGCGCCCGCCGCACCCCGGCGCGCGTCGCGGTCGAACACCGCGACCGCACCTGGACGTACGAGGCGCTCGACGACGCCGTCTCACGCGCGGCGGCCGTCCTGCTCGCCGAAGGGCTCACCCCCGGCGACCGGGTCGCCGCCTACGGCCACAACTCCGACGCCTACCTCATCGCGTTCCTGGCGTGCGCCCGCGCGGGCCTGGTCCACGTGCCGGTCAACCAGAACCTCACCGGGGACGACCTGGCGTATCCGATCGGCCAGTCCGGCAGCGCCGTGGTGCTCGCCGACCCGGACCTGGCCCACCGGCTCCCGTCCGGAGCGCGCGTGCTGCCCCTGCGGGACGCCGAGGACTCGCTGCTCGCCCGGCTGGCCGGGACGGCGCCGTACGACGGGCCGGAGGCGCGGGGCGAGGAACTGGTGCAGCTGCTGTACACCTCGGGGACC
This sequence comes from Streptomyces sp. NPDC053367, assembly GCF_044545925.1. Taxonomy (NCBI): domain Bacteria; kingdom Bacillati; phylum Actinomycetota; class Actinomycetes; order Kitasatosporales; family Streptomycetaceae; genus Streptomyces; species Streptomyces sp. NPDC053367. Next base: position 490,573 of record NZ_JBITYN010000004.1, read on the forward strand.
ACGGCGCTGCCCAAGGGCGCGATGATGACGCACCGGGCGCTGGTGCACGAGTACCTCAGCGCGATCACCGCCCTCGATCTGAGCGCGGGCGACCGGCCCGTGCACGCGCTGCCGCTGTACCACTCGGCGCAGATGCACGTCTTCCTGCTGCCCTACCTCGCGGTCGGCGCGACGAACATCGTCCTCGACGCCCCCGACGGCGACACCCTCCTCGACCTCATCGAACAGGGCCGGGTGGACAGCCTGTTCGCCCCGCCGACCGTGTGGATCGGCCTGTCCCACCGCCCCGACTTCGCCACCCGCGACCTCGGCGGGCTGCGCAAGGCGTACTACGGCGCCTCGATCATGCCGGTGCCCGTGCTGGAGCGGCTGCGCGAACGGCTGCCCGAGCTGGCCTTCTACAACTGCTTCGGGCAGAGCGAGATCGGCCCGCTGGCCACGGTCCTCGGCCCCGACGAGCACCGGGACCGGCCCGCCTCCTGCGGCCGGCCCGTGCTGTTCGTCGACGCACGGGTCGTGGACGAGAAGGGCGACGACGTCCCCGACGGCACGCCGGGCGAGATCGTCTACCGCTCACCGCAGCTGTGCGAGGGCTACTGGGACAAGCCCGAGGAGACGGAACAGGCCTTCCGCGACGGCTGGTTCCACTCCGGCGACCTCGCCGTCCGCGACGCCGACGGCTACCTCACGATCGTCGACCGGGTGAAGGACGTCATCAACTCCGGGGGTGTCCTGGTCGCCTCCCGCCAGGTGGAGGACGTGCTGTACACCCATGAGGCCGTGGCCGAGGTCGCGGTGATCGGGCTGCCCGACGAGAAGTGGATCGAGGCGGTCACCGCGGTCGTCGTCCCCCGCGGCGAGGTCGGCGAGGCCGAACTCATCGCCCACGCCCGCGAACACCTCACCGCATTCAAGGCACCCAAGCGGATCGTCTTCACCGACTCCCTGCCCCGCAACGCCAGCGGCAAGATCCTCAAGCGGGAACTCCGGGACCGGCTGGGTGCTGGCTGAATCCGGACGATCGTCTGCCGTCCGCGCTCAGCCCGCTTTGAGAAGCGGCGCAGCGGGGATACCGCCAGTGGACCACCGCACCGGACGGCCGGCATCTGATCGGAGGCTGACCATGCGCCATGACCCGTGCCCCGAGAGCCCGTCGTGAGGGCGGGACCCCAGCGCTATCCCGGCGCCTCGACCACCTACTGGTACCAGGACAACTATCCGGGCTCCCCGATGGAGACCAACGTCGTCCTGTGGCACTCGACCGAGGGCACCTCGCTGCCCTCCTACGGCGGCGGCGCGTCCGCGCCGAACCTCACCGCACGGCCCGACTTCGCCAAGAAGCGGATCGTCTGGTATCAGCACTTCGACTTCGACGTCTCCAGCCGCGCCCTGCGCAACCTGCCGGGAGGGGTGGAGACCAACACCCTGAACGTGTGCCAGGTGGAGATCGTCGGCACCTGCGACCCCGCGACCCACCGGCGCTGGGGGAGCACCCCGCACCTGTACATGCCTCAGCTGCCGCAGTGGGTGATCCGCGACCTGGGCGCCTTCGCCCGCTGGGCGTGGACCGAGCACCGTGTGCCGCTGACCTCGGGGCTCACCTTCAAGCCGTACCCCAGCTCCTACGGCGACAACGGCGTCCGGATGTCCGCCGCCCGGTGGAACGCCTTCACCGGCCACTGCGGCCACCAGCACGCACCCGAGAACGACCACGGCGACCCCGGCAGCTTCCCGATGAACGCCGTCCTGGCCGCAGCCAAGGGAGACACCATGGACCTCACCCCGGCCGATCTGAGGGCCATCGCCGTCGCGGTCCTCACCGCCGACAACATCATCGACAACCCCAACCCGGCCACCGCCGACGCCAACCCGTACGTCGCGCTGGAGACCGTCGTCCGCAACCTGGAGATCATCGCCCGCCGCACCGAGAAGCGGATCGCCGCCCTGGAGGCCGCGGCGCTGACCGACGCGCAGGTGTCGGCCATCGCCGACCGGCTCGCCGCGCACCCCGCACTCGCCGGGGCCATCGCCGAGAAACTGGCGGACCGGCTCGCCGCCCGCGACAACTCCTGACCGGCGGGCCGGGCGCCTCAGCGCGGCCGCTCGTCCACGATCCGGCGGATCTTGCCCACCGACCGCTCCAGCGTCTCCGGGTCGACGATCTCGACACCGACCGAGACGCCGATGCCGTCCTTGACGGCGGCGGCGATGGAGCGGGCGGCCGCCTCCCTGGCCTGCGGGGGTGCGTCCGCGCGGGCCTCCGCCCGGATCGTGAGGGCGTCCAGCCGGCCCTCGCGGGTGAGGCGGAGCTGGAAGTGCGGGGCGATTCCCGGGGTGCGCAGGACGATCTCCTCGACCTGCGTGGGAAAGAGGTTCACCCCGCGCAGGATGACCATGTCGTCGCTGCGGCCGGTCACCTTGCGCATACGGCGGAACACCCGTGCCGTGCCCGGCAGGAGACGGGTCAGGTCACGGGTGCGGTAGCGCACGACCGGCATGGCCTGCTTGGTGAGGGAGGTGAAGACCAGTTCGCCCTCCTCGCCCTCCGGCAGCACCTCCCCGGTGACCGGGTCGACGACCTCGGGGTAGAAGTGGTCCTCCCAGATGTGCAGGCCGTCCTTGGTCTCGACGCACTCCTGCGCGACTCCCGGGCCGATCACCTCCGACAGGCCGTAGATGTCGACCGCGTCGATCCCGAACCGCTCCTCGATCTCCCGCCGCATCTCCTCCGTCCACGGCTCCGCGCCGAACACGCCGACCTCCAGCGAGGTGGAGCGCGGATCGACGCCCTGACGTTCGAACTCGTCCAGCAGGGTGAGCATGTAGGACGGCGTCACCATGATGATGCGCGGCCTCAGGTCCTGGATCAGCTGGACCTGACGCGACGTCATGCCGCCGGACGCCGGGACTACCGTGCAGCCGAGCCGCTCGGCGCCGTAGTGCGCGCCCAGACCGCCGGTGAACAGGCCGTAGCCGTAGGCGACATGGACGGTGTCGCCGGGCCGGCCGCCCGCCGCGCGGATCGAACGGGCCACCATGTCCGACCACATGGACAGGTCGTCGTCCGTGTAGCCGACCACCGTCGGACGGCCCGTCGTCCCGCTGGAGGCGTGGATGCGGCGGATGCGCTCACGCGGCACGGCGAACATCCCGTACGGGTAGTTCTCGCGCAGGTCCGCCTTGGTGGTGAAGGGGAAACGCGCCAGGTCCGCCGGCGAGCGGCAGTCGTCCGGGTGGACGCCCGCCTTGTCGAAGGCCGCACGGTAGAACGGCACGTGCGCGTACGCGTGGCGCAGAGAGCCGCGCAGCCGCTCCAGTTGCAGCGCCCGCAGCCCGTCCGTGTCCAGGCGCTCGCCCGCGTCCAGCAGCTCCGTCGTGTCCGCCATGGGGACGTCTCCCTCACCAACCGCAGCATTCCGGGCGACCGATCATTCGGTCGAGGTGTCCGGAGATCAGTAATCCAGGCCGCCGGGGGCGAGGCAAGGGGTCGGCGCCGACTTTCTCGGCCGTGTCCCCGGCGGTATCTCCGTTGCGCCCCCCGACGCCGTACCTCCATGATCGACCGCATGCCGACCTTCACCGCACCCGACGGGACCGCACTCGCCTGTCACGCGCTCGGTGAGCGCGGCGAGCCCGTGGTCGTCCTGCCAGGGGGCCCGATGCTGGCCTCCGCCTACCTCGGCGACCTCGGCGGGCTCGCCGGCCACCGGCGGCTGATCCTGCTCGACCTGCGCGGCACCGGTGACTCCGCCGCGCCCGCCGATCCGGCGACCTACCGCTGCGACCGGCAGGTGGACGACGTCGAGGCGCTGCGGGCCCACCTCGGCCTGGAGCGGATCGACCTGCTCGGGCATTCGGCGGGGGCGAGTCTGGCCATGCTCTACGCCGCCCGGTACCCGGCCAGGGTGCGGCGGCTGGCGCTGATCACCGCCATCCCCCGGGCGCTCGGACTCGCCGCCACGACCGAGGACCGGCTCGCGGCGGCCCGGCTGCGGGAGGGCGAGCCGTGGTTCGCCGAGGCTTTCCCGGCGTTCCGGAGGTGGCTCGACGGCGGCGAGTTCGACGACGCCGTCCTGCCGTTCTTCTACGGTCGCTGGGACGAGGCCGCCGCCGCGCACGCCGCCGCCGCCGACGGCGACACCGACGAGGCCGCCGGCATCTACGTCTCCGAGGGCGCCTGGGACCCGCCCGCGACCCGCGCCGCGCTCGCCACGCTCCCCGCCCCGGTGCTGGTGTACGCGGGTGAACTCGACGGCGGCCCCCGGCCGGAGCTGGCCCGCCGGGCCGCGGACGTCTTCCCGCACGCCGAGTTCGTGGTGCAGCCGGGCGCCGGGCACTACCCGTGGCTGGACGACCCGGACGGATTCGCCACGCGCGTCGCCGCGTTCCTCGACGGCAGGGCCCCCGCCCCGTCCCTCAGCCGCCCGGCCGGTGACCGGGCCCGTACGCCGTCATGAAGCGGTCCCGGAAGCGGTCCATGCCCCACACCGGGGCCGTCGGGGCGGGCTTGAGGCCCTCCGTCCAGCCCCAGTCGGCGATCCGTTCCAGCACGCGCGGGTCGCGGGCGACGATCGTGACCGGCACGTCCCGGCTGGTGCTGCCGGCGGTGACGGTGGGCACCGGCTGGTGGTCGCCGAGGAAGACCACGACCGTGTCGTCGTCGCCGTAGCGCTCCAGCCAACCGGTCAGGCTGCGCAGCGAGTACTCGATGGCGTGCCGGTACTCGGTGCGGACGCTGTCCGCGTCCTTCCAGACCTCCTCGGGGTCCTTGCCCCGCTGCTCGATGCCGTGGAAGACCGAGCCGTCGCCGAGGTCCTCCCAGTCGATCATGTGGGCGACCGGGGCCCACGGGTTGTGGCTGGACGCGAGGATGATCTCCGCCATGATCGGCTCGCGCTTCCCGCGGCCGTGCTCCAGCCGCTCGAAGGCCTCCAGGCTGAACTGGTCCGGCACCGGCGTCCAGCTGAAGTACGGCCCGTGATAGCCGAGATGCTCGGAGTCGTAGATGTGGTCGAGGCCGAAGAACGCCCCCTCCGGCCAGGCCCGGCGCACCCCCGGGACGATGCCGACCGTGCGCCAGGCGCCGGACTTGCGGAAGTAGTTGGTCAGGGTCATGCGGTCGCTGGTGGTCAGGCTGCGGTAGCGCTGCTGGTTCTTGATCCACAGCCCGGACAGGAAGGTCGAGTGGGCCAGCCAGCTGCCCGCCCCCGTCACGGGGGAGCGCAGCCAGCCGCTGCGCGCCTGGAACCCCGCCTCGCCCAGGGAACGGGTGCCCTGCGCCAGCACCGCGCCGACCTGTGCCGCCATGTCGGGGTCCTCGATCGCCGTACGGCCGTAGCTCTCGACGAAGGTGAGCAGCACGTCCTTGCCGCGCAGGCCGGTGAGCAGTTCGTCGGGCGGGGTCGCGGCGAACGCGTCGACGGCCGCCTCCTTCTCGAAGACGCGAGCGTCCCTCAGCCCGTCCCGCACCATCGCCACGCGGTTGCCGAGCATCTCGGCGGTGCCCTTCGTGGCCAGCGGCGCGCCGATGCCCGGCACCCCGAAGGTGACGCACACGATCCACGCGGTGCCCAGCACCAGCGTCGTACGGGCGGCCACCGGGCGGTGAAGGACCATCAGCCGCGTCACCCGCAGCATGGAGAGCGTCGTCAGCACCAGGACGACCACGCCCAGCACCAGCACCCCCGCCACGGCCAGCACCTGCCCGGTCCGCCCGAAGGACTCGCCCACGAAGTCGACGGCGTCGTCCAGCAGGATCCAGTCCAGGACCAGGTCGAAGGGGCGGGCCAGCACCTGGTGGAAGCCCATGTCCAGGCACTTCAGGACGGTCAGCAGCCCCAGGAACACCCCCGTGGCGGCCGCCGCGGTCCGCCGCGGCCGCGGCGGCAGCACGAGCAGCAGACCCGCCAGCAGCACACCCTCGGCGGGGATCCGCAGGAACGCGCCGAACGACAGCCGCTCCACGCGGTTCGGCAGCAGGAGCACGCCCAGCACCAGCAGCCCGGCCGCCGCACTCGTGCCGGCGGTGACCCCGCGTGCCGCACGCGGGAAGCGGTGCCGCCACCCGAACAGGCCCCCGCCGCTCCCCGCCGGCTCCGGCTCCCCCTCGTCGGCTTCGGGCGGCCGGGTGGAGGAGCTGGTGAGCGACACGTGGGGGTCCTTCCGTGCGGCCGTGCGGCGGGCGGGGCCGGGTCTGCCCTTCCCAGTACGGTCGCACGCCGGCCGGGGTTCAACGGACGCGGCCCGCGATCCACCCGGCCGGCGCCCTGCCCCTGAAGTCCTGGAAGTCCTCCTCACGTGGCCTGTCGGGGGCGGGGGACGATCGATAGTCTGGCCGCGGACGACACGAACCGGGAGGAGCACGGACGTGGCCGAGAGCACCATCCAGCAGCAGCCGCTCAGGGGCTGGGACAAGCCCGAGCTGGACCTCAGCAACGCCGAGTGGCAGTCCAGCAGCCGGGGGCTGGGGGATGTCCAGATCGCCTTCGTCGAAGGCTTCATCGCGATGCGGAACAGCGGCCGGCCCGAGGGCCCTTCCCTGATCTTCACGCCCGCCGAGTGGGGCGCCTTCGTGTCCAACGCACGCGAGGGCGAGTTCGACCTGACGTGAGACGGTGACAGGGGAACGAACCCGGGAACGACGGCCCGGGACCGGTGACAGAAGACGGGTGACACGGGACCGCTGACCCGGCCCCCGCGCCCCCGGCGCCTCAGGGCGGGCCGAACCGGGGGTGTTCCCGCCTCTTTCGTGGACACGCGACCGCACACCCGCCCCAGGGGCCGATGCCTGCGCCAGGCTGGCCCCAGCAAGCGGAAGGTCGCACTCCCGAGGTGAGGAACCCATGAGCACCCTGCCGGTCATCGCGGCGGTCGACGGTTCGGACGACAGCCTGCGCGCCCTCGACTGGGCCCACGACGCCGCCCGGCGCCGCGAGGCGCCGCTCACCGTGGTCCATGTACGGCACGAGACGGCCTGGACCCAGCCCGGCGCCCCGGTCGTCCTGCCCCCGCCGGCCGAGGACGACCCGGTGCTCGCCGAGGCCCGCACCCGGCTCGCCGGGCACGGCGAAGGGGTGGGCACGCAGTACGCCGCCCTCGACGGAGCCCCGAGCGTCCTGCTGCCCGAACTGGGCGCCGAGGCGCAGCTGTTGGTGCTCGGCTCACGCGGCCGCGGCGGCTTCGCCAGCCTGCTGATGGGCTCCAACGGCATCGCGGCCGCCCGGGACGCCGAGTGCCCGGTGGTCGTGGTGACCAGGCCCGGCCGCGAGGTCGTGGACGCCCTGCCGCAGGAGCCGGGGCCGCGGGTCGTCGTCGGCCTGAAGGTGGAGGGCCCCGACGAGGCCGCGCTCGACTTCGCCTTCACCGAGGCCGCCCTGCGCGGTGCCCGCGTCCAGGCGGTCGCCGCCTACCCCTGGCCGGTCCAGGACTGGTCGATGGCCGCCGAGCTCGCTCCCGTCATGATCGACCGGACACCGGTCGAGTCCGAGACCCGCACGCTCGCCGAGGGCTTCCTCGCCCCGCACCGCGACCGCCACCCCGACGTCGTCGCCGAGGCCCTCCCGGTCCCCGGCGACGCGGCCGGGGCCCTGGTCTCCGCCTCCCCGGGCGCCGAGCTCACGGTCGTCGGCCGCCATCGCCGCCGCCTTCTGGCCCCCGCCCGCATGCTGGGCTCCGTCACCCACGCCGTCCTGCTGCACGCGGCGAGCCCGGTCGCGGTGGTCCCGCCGGCCCCCGACCCCACCACTAATGCCTGAGGTCCCGCCTATCATTAGCGCATGCAGGACGCGCAGCTCATCCTCGACCTCGCCCTCACCCTCCGCCACGACGGCAACGGCGGCGTGGCCGACGACCTGACCGACCTCGCCGGCCTGACCGCCTGGCTCCACGCCCACCCCGGCCTCACCCCGGCCGGCCACACCGCCGACGCCACCGTCCTGACCGCGGTGCGGGAACTGCGCACCGCCGTACGCACCCTCTTCGCCCACGCCGTACCGGGAGAGCCGAGCCGGGCGGACAAGGGCCGGCTGATGACGCTGGAGGAGGCGGTGGCCCGCGTCAACGGGGCCGCGGCCCGCACCCCGACCGTGCCCGTCCTGCGCTGGACCGGGGACGGCGGGCCCGACGTGCGGCACCGTCCCGCCCAGGGGGAGGGCGACCTCACCGCCGTACTGGCCGGAGCCGCCATCGCCTTCCTGGCGAGCCCCGCCCGCGAGAAGCTCCGCGCCTGCCACGCCCCCCGCTGCGTCCGCTACTTCCTCAAGGACCACCCCCGCCAGGAGTGGTGCAAACCGTCCTGCGGGAACCGGGCGAGGGTGGCCCGCCACCATGAACGCCACCGGGGTGAGTGACACCCGGCCGGCAACCCGAGCCCCCCGGACGCCTACCCGCCCGCACCGGCATACCATTGCGGCATGTCGTTCCTCCGCCGCCGCAGCGCCACCCCCGCCGGCCCCGATTTCGACGTACTGGCCATGGACCCGGGCGACTGGCCCGGCAACCTGGGCGCCGGGCTGCTGCCCGCACCCGACGGCACCTGCCAGGGCGTGTTCCTGCGCTACGACCTCTTCGGCGGCCGCGGCCCCGCGATGATCATCGGCAACCTCCCCGAGGGCTCCCCGGCCCGCGAGGTCGCCGAGGGCCAGGTCCCCTTCGAGGTGGCCCAGCTCCTTCTCGCGCTGGAGAACGACGAGGAGGTCACCGTCGTCGGCATGGAGGACGTGCCGGTGATGCAGGGCGACAACCTCCTGATCGTGCGCCGCCTCAAGCTGTCCGAGAGCCGCATCTCCTGCGTTCAGTTCGACCGCAGCGACAACGTCCTGGTGACCATCGCCGCCTGGGACCGCCCCATCACCGACGACCTGTACGCGCTGCTGAAGCCGCTGCCCGCCGAGCTGTTCCAGCAGGGCTGACCGGGGAACCCGGGAAACTGCGAGCCCGCGAGGGGCCAGGCCGGGTCACCCACCGGGTGGCCCGGCCCGTCCCTGTCAGGACCCCGACGCGGCGACGGTCACATCGGCGGCCCGCACGAAGGCCACCCGGTGCCCGAACTGGATCTCGTAGTAGAGGTCGTCGCCCCGCACGACCCGGTGGCCCGCGGTGTCGAAGGTGACCGCGTAGTAGTACTCGCCCGGCACCTTGCCGCCCACCACGTACTTCTGCTTCTCCAGCAGCTTGTACGGCAGCGGGGACACGGCCTGCGCCGGCACCCCGGCCGGGTACGCGCTCGCCTCCGGGTAGGCCCGGCCGTAGACCGGCACGCTCGCGAGACCGGGCCTCGGCGTCACCACCAGGCCCTTGGCGTGCACGGCGGTCGGCTCCTTCGCCGGGTTCCTGAACCAGGCCTTCTGGCCCAGGTACCAGATCGCCGTCCAGTCGCCGGCGCGGTCCGCCACCGCGAACTGCTGGCCCGTGGACACCCGCGACCCGATGTCGTTGACGTCGATCGTCGACGGCCCGCCGTCCGGCCGCAGTCCGATGTCCTTGATCAGCGGATACGACTCACCCGGCCCGGCGTACAGCCGCACCGCGCTCGACCCGTGCACCGGGCAGCTCTCCCCGCGGCTCGCGCACCCGGTGTACGCCGGCCGGTTCGTCGCGTAGTCGGGCCGGATCGTCACCAGGCCCCCGTTCGGGCCCGCGCTCGGCTCGATCGGGCGGCCCAGCAGCTGGAAGTAGTGCGCCCAGTCCCAGTACGGGCCGGGGTCGGTGTGCATGCCGCGGACCGTCGCCGTGGTCGGCCCGGGCACGGTGTCGTGGCCGAGGACGTGCTGCCGGTCCAGCGGGATGCCGTACTTCTGCGCCAGGTAGCGCACCAGCCGGGCCGAGGAGCGGTACATCGCCTCCGTGTACCAGGAGTCGGGGTACGCGAGGAACCCCTCGTGCTCCAGGCCGATCGACTTGGCGTTGACGTACCAGTTGCCCGCGTGCCAGGCCACGTCCTTCGCCTTGACGTGCTGGGCGATGTGACCGTCGGTGGAGCGCAGCGAGTACTGCCAGGACACGTACGTCGGGTCCTGCACCAGGTCCAGGACGCCCTCCCAGCCGCCCTCGGTGTCATGGACGACGATGTACTCGATCCGCTGGGAGGCCGGGCGGTCGCCCAGGTCGTGGTTGCCGTAGTCGTTGTCGCCGAACTCCTCGTACGGCGCCGGGATCCACTCGCAGGACACCGTCGGAGGGCACTCGGTGCCGGCCGCCGGGCGCGGGGTCCGCTCCTCGGCGGGGGCGAGTCCGGGCTGGGCGGCCAGGGCGATCCGCTGGCCGTCGTCGGTGAAACGCTCCTCGCCGGTGCGCAGCACGTCGTACACGTCGTGGGCGTACGACATCCCCGTCGCCGTGTCACCCTCGCCCGCCTCGGCGAACCGGGCCACCGCCTCGTACCAGTCGGCCGGGTCCTCGCTCAGCGGCCGGCCCAGCTCCCGCTGCGCGGCGGCCAGCAGGGCGGCGCCGCCCTCCACGTTGGCGGCCGGGTCGGTGCGCAGTGCCTCCGGCGAGAGCCCGGTGAGTTCGGCCGCGCGCGGCAGGGTGCGCAGCCGGGCCGGGAGTTCGGCGGGCGCGGGCAGGTCCGTCGCGGGCAGCAGGGGCGTACGGGCCTCGTCGCCGCGGGCGTCCTCGGTGCCCTCGCTGTGGTGCGGGGCCCCGGCCAGTGCCGTACGGGCGTCGGTGAGGTGCATGGGGCCGTAGCCGCCGGTCACGCTGGGCGCTCCGCCGTGCGTGTCCCAGCGGGACTGCAGATAGGAGACGCCGAGCAGCACGCTCTGCGGTACGTGGTACTCGGCGGCCGCGGCGGCGAACGCCCGTTGCAGTCCGCCGTCCTCGGAGCCGGACTCCGCGGAAGGGGCCGCGGCCAGCAGCGGCAGCAGCAGCGCGGCCGATGCGACGGCGCGGGCTGATCTTCGAGGATCGGTGACGGGTCGTCGCAAAGCAGCCTCCTGTGACGGTCGGGCGTGATGATCCGTGCGGGGCCGGGCGTGTCAGTGGTACCGGCTGTCCGACGATCCGTCAATCATGCCCACAGGAGTGCGATTTCCCATGTCAGGGCTGGTGGCCGGGGAGTTTCGCGGTGGCGGGCGGCGGGCCTGGGGGGCGTCAGTGGCGTACACCAATGGGGCCCGGCCGGCCTTTCGGGAACACAGCGAGGTCCGTGGTGCGCCGCCCCGTCGTCGGGCGCACCACGGACCGCCGTCCCCGTCAGCGAGTGCCGACCGCCGCTCGGACGGCCCTGCGGGCCATCTGGCAGTCGTCGTGCAGCCGCCTCAGCAGCAGCCGCTGTTCCTCGCCGGACGGCGCAGCACCCGGGTGGGCCGTGCCCGGTGCCGCCGGGGCCGGTTCGTGCATCGAACGCTGCACGGCCGTCTCGTAGGTCCGGATCTCCCGGGTGAGGACCAGCATCAGGTTCACCAGGAAGGCGTCGCGCGAGGCGGGGCCCGCCGACTGCGCGATCTGGCTGATGTGGCGCCGCGCCGCGGGCGCGTCACCGAGCACCGACCACAGCGTCGCGAGGTCGTAGCCCGGCAGGTACCAGCCCGCGTGCTCCCAGTCCACCAGCACCGGACCGGCCGGCGACAGCAGGACGTTGTTCAGCAGCGCGTCGCCGTGGCAGAACTGGCCCATGCCTCCCCGGCCCGCCCCGGCCGCGATGCCGTGCAGCAGCTTCGACAGGTCACCCAGGTCCCGGTCGGTGAGCAGGCCCAGCTCGTGGTAGCGGGCGATACGGGCCGCGTAGTCCATCGGGGCGTCGAAGGTGCCCGCGGGCGGCCGCCAGGAGTTCAGCCGGCAGATCGTGCCCAGCGCCGCCCGGATGTCGGCGCGCGACGGGGCCTCGACGGGGTGGCGCAACAGGGCCGCCGGCCGGCCGGGCATGCGCTCGACGACGAGGGTGCAGTTGTCCGGGTCCGCCGCGATCAGCCGGGGCGCCCGCACCGGCGGGCGGTGCCGGACGAACGAGCGGTATGCGGCTATTTCGTGCCGGATGCGCTCGGCCCAGGCGGGGGATTGGTCCAGTAAACACTTGGCGACGGCGGTGCTGCGCCCGGTCGTGCCGACCAGAAGCACGGAGCGGCCGCTGCGGCGCAGCACCTGCACCGGGGCGAACTCCGGGCAGATCCGGTGCACCGCGGCGATCGCCGCACGCAGCTGGGCGCCCTGGGGGCCGGACAAGTCGAGTCTCCCGCTGAGGGTTTGGTTGCCGAGTGCCGTGCCGCGCCGCGCCCGGCCCGCGCCGAGCACGGGGGCGGCCGGTCGCGCGGGGGCGAGGTACGGGCCGCTGCCCTGTGGGGGGACCTCCCCCACTCGGGCGGAGCCGGGCGCCGGGGGGCGCGGGCGCAGCGACCGGGACGGGGCGGACACGGAGGACGATGCTGCGTACATGGGCGATACAGATCCCTTCGTGAGCCCGACGACAGTGCGCCGCCCGGCCCGGCCGCACAGGTGTGCACCCTGGGGAGTGCACCGGTTCCGGTGAACCGGCGACCGGGTCGGGGTGGCGCGTTCCTACCTGACACCCGGCGTCCCGTGGCACACCATCTGGCGCACCCTGGCGAACCCTGGCGAATAGTCGCCCGGCAAGTCACGAAGGGCTACGGTCAACTCAGCCGAGAACCTGGGGGCTTGACGTGAGCGGACAACCCAACACCCGCCTTGCGGACCTGTTCGGCCTGGCCGGCTGGTCCAAGGGGGAGCTCGCGAGGCTGGTCAACCGGCAGGCGGCGGCCATGGGCCACCCGCAGCTGGCGACCGACACCTCGCGCGTGCGGCGGTGGATCGACACGGGAGAGATCCCGCGCGACCCCGTACCGCGGGTGCTGGCGGCGCTGTTCACCGAGCGTCTCGGCCGTGTCGTGACCATCGAGGATCTCGGTCTGGTCCGGCACGGGCGCGCGGGGAAACGGCAGAGCGGCGGGAGTCAGGAACATCCCGACGGTGTGCCGTGGGCGCCCGAGCGGACCGCTGCGGTCCTCACCGAATTCACGGGAATGGACCTCATGCTCAACCGACGCGGCTTGGTGGGTGCGGGTGTCGCGCTCACCGCGGGCTCCGCACTCAGCAGCGCCATGCACGACTGGCTGCACACCGACCCGGCCCTGGCCGCCGACGCCCCCGTCCTCGACGACCCCCTGCACGCCGACCTCGCTGGGTTCGACCGCTATGAGGCCGCCCCCATCGGGTCGCAGGAGATCGAGGAACTGGAGCGCTCGGTGGAGGTGTTCCGGGCCTGGGACGCCGCCCGCGGCGGCGGCCTCCAGCGCAAGGCGGTCGTGGGCCAGCTCAACGAGGTGGGCGGCATCCTCGCCTACCGCCACCCACCCCACCTCCAGAGGCGCCTGTGGGGCGTCGCCGCGAACCTGGCCGTCCTCGCGGGCTGGATGTCGCACGACGTCGGCCTGGAACCCACGGCCCAGAAGTACTTCATCATCGCCGCCCATGCCGCGCGTGAGGGCGGTGACCGGCCCCGGGCCGGCGAGGCGCTCTCCCGGGCGGCCCGCCAGATGGTCCATCTGGGCCGGCCCGGCGAGGCGCTCGACCTGATGAAGCTCGCCCAGTCCGGCTCCGGCGACCGGCTGCTGCCGCGCACCAAGGCCATGTTCCACACCATCGAGGCCTGGGCACAGGCGTCCATGGGCAAGGGGCAGGCGATGCGCCGCACCCTCGGCCGGGCGGAGGACCTCTTCGTCTCCGACAAGTCCGACGAGGCGCCCCCGGACTGGATGCAGCTGTTCAACGAGGCGGACCTGTACGGCATGCAGGCGCTGGCCTACCGCACGCTGGCCGAGTTCGAGCCGGATGCCGCCGTCCACGCCCGGCACTACGCGGACAAGGCACTGGCCCTGCGGGTCGACGCGCAGGAGCGGTCGAAGATCTTCGACTTCCTGTCGATGGCGTCCGCCTGCTTCATCGCCGACGATCCCGAGCAGGCGGACAGCTTCGCGCGGCTCGCGCTGGTGTCGATGGGCCAGAACTCCTCCCGCCGCACGTGGGACCGGCTGCGCCAGATGTACCGGCTGACCGCCGAGTACGCCGAGTACCCGAAGATCAGCGAGCTGAGGGAGGAGATCCAGCTGGCTCTGCCCAAGGCGAAGGGCAAGGGGGGCCGCACCGCACCGGCGTGACCCCCGCGGGGGTTCGACGGCAGGGCGGCAGCCCGGTCACGCGACGACCTTGGCGACGAGCACGCAGGCCTCGGCCTCGCGCGCTGCTCCGCCGCACTCCTCCACGACCAGCCGCAGGCAGTCCTGTGCGGTGTCCGCCGCGCCGAGGCGCGGGGCGAGGTCCAGGAGGCGGCGCACGGAGGCCTCTTCGGCGTCCCCGGGGACCAGTCCGGGGGTGTGCAGCAGCAGGACGTCGCCGGCCTCAAGGGTCTCCTCGGCCTCGCCGTAGGAGGCTGTCGTGGTCGCGCCGAGCAGGACGCCGTCCGGGGCGTCCAGCCTGCGTCCCGTCCCGCCGCGGAACAGCAGCGGGGCGGGGTGTCCGGCCCGAGCCCACACCAGGGCGCGGCCGTCGGGCCGGTAGCGGCAGCACAGGGCGCTGCCGAGGGCGGGCTGGACGGTGGCGTCCAGGAGCTGGTTCAGCCAGGTCATCAGCGGGCCGGGCCGGGTGCCGGTCATCGCCATGCCGCGCAGGGCGCCGAGCAGCATCGCCATGCCCGACGTGGCGGCGACGCCGTGGCCGGCGAGGTCGCCGACGCTCAGCAGGGTCTCGCCGTCGGACAGTTCCAGCGCGTCGTACCAACTGCCGCCGATCGCCGCCCGGGAGCTCGGCGGCAGCCGGCGGGCGGCCAGGTGCAGGGCGGGCGGGCCCTGGTGCGGGAGCCGCAGGGAGCCGCGCCACGGGGGGAGCACGGCTTCCTGCAGCTCGACCGCGAGCCGGTGTTCGGTCTGTGCGCGATGCCGGTGGTGCCGGAGCGAGTCACGGGTCTCGCTCACGGCCTCCTGGCTGCGGCGCAGTGCGCTGACGTCCCGCAGCACGGCCCACATCGAGGCGGTGCTGCCGTCGCCGTCGAGCACCGGCTCGCCCATCATGTGGACGGTTCGGGTCTCACCGTCCGGTCGTACGACACGGAACTCGCCGTCGATGCGCTTGGCGTCGACCAGACAGTCCGTGACCATCGCCGTCAGGCGCGGCCGGTCCACGTCCAGCACCAGGGACGGCAGTTCGTCGAGGGTGAGCGGTGCGGAGGCGGGGTCGCGGCCGAGGATCTCGTAGAGCTCGGCGGACCAACTCGCCTCGTCCGACAGGAGGTTCCACTCCGCGCTGCCGACCCGGCTGAGCAGTGACTCGCGGGCGGGTGCGGGGCGTTGCGCGGGAGGTGCCTGCGGTGGCTCGTCCTCGGGGCCGTCGCGCAGTTGCGCCAAGTGCTCGTCGAGGTCGTTGAGCTGGTGCAGGGCCAGGTCGTACAGAGCGCGCTGCCAGCGGTCCTCCGGGTCGGAGCCGTCGCCGGGCACATCGCGCCGCACCGCGTCCACGTCGCCCTTGAGCCGCCGCGTCTGTGTGATCAGCGCGTCGACCGCGCCTCGTCCGGGTGGCTGGGCGGCTGGGTGGTCCGCGGAGAGATGGGGCGGCATGACGCACTCCGATGAGGGGACGGTACGACCAAGGCTGTCGGTGGGACCGCTACGACTGTCGCACAGCCCGCGACGCCCTGTAAGGGATTTGGCAACACACGATACGGTGGTGCTTCTGGCATATGCCACAGTCTTCACGGACCGGTTCCGGCACGCCTTCCGGCTGCCTGTCGTGTCGCGCAAGTCGTAGAGACCGTACGCGAGTTGACGCAGTCGCGGCCGCCGTCCGCCCAGGTCCATTCTCCTGTTCGACGGGCATGCGTTCTGCCACTTAGGCGCGTGACGCAGGTCACACAATTCTTTCGGGTCTCGGTGTAATGCGAACGCCCCTTTCGGGGTCGTACTCACATGCCGGAAGGACCGGCCGACGCTCGACTCACGGGGGACCCCATGGACTCGCAGATCCAGATCACGCTCCAGCAGCCCGCCGGCGCCCGGCTGATCACCGCCGACGAGCAGGAACTGCCGGTGCCCGCCACGCTCCGCTACGTCTCCCAGGACCCGCTCGCCGTGCACATCGACTTCCCGCCCGAGGTCTCCCTGGAGGAACAGCCCGTCACCTGGACCTTCGCCCGCGGCCTGCTCGCCGACGGACTGCACGGCCCGGCCGGGACCGGGGACGTGCACATCTGGCCCTGCGGCCGGGCCCGTACGGTGCTGGAGTTCCACTCGCCGCACGGCCTCGCCCTGCTCCAGTTCGACACCGCCGCCCTGCGCCGCTTCCTGCTGCGCACCTACGCCGTCGTGGGCGCCGGGCACGAGGACCTCGGCGACGCCGTGGACCGGGGACTGAGCGCGCTGTTCGACGGGGTGTGAACCGGGCGGCCCTCACGCGTACAGGGCGGGGCGCGGGGCGAGGTCGACGGTGGTTCGGACGCCGCTCTCCTGCGCCCGCACCCCGGCTTCGGCGACCGCGGAGGCCGCGTAGCCGTCCCAGGCGCTCGGACCGGTGACCCGGCCCCGCCTGACCGCCTCCACCCAGGCTTGCACCTCACGGTCGTAGGCGTCGGCGAACCTCACCAGATAATCCTGCGCCACCTCCTCGCGGGCGCCGCCCGCCGAGGTGACCAGCATGCCGTGGCCCTCACCGATCCGGGCGCTGCCCGCCTCGCACACGGCCTCGCAGCGCACCTGGTAGCCGAAGCCGCAGTTGACGAACACCTCCACGTCCACCAGGGCCCCGCCGGCCGTCTCGAACAGCACGAACTGCGGGTCGAGCAGGCCCTCGGGCGCCCGGCCGGAGGAGCGGGGCCGCACCACGGTCACCGCGGTCAGCTCCTCGCCCAGCAGCCAGCGGGCGGCGTCGATCTCGTGCGCGACCGAGCTGTCGATCAGCATCGCCGAGGTGAAGTCCGGCGGCGAGGACACATTGCGGTGCACGCAGTGCAGCATCAGCGGCCGGCCCAGCCGCCCTTCGTCCAGGACGGCCTTCAACCGCCCGTACTCGGCGTCGTAGCGCCGCATGAACCCGATCTGCGCCAGCCGCCTGCCCAGCCGCACCTCGGCCTCGACGATCCGCAGCGCGCCCCGCGAACCCGGCACCATCGGCTTCTCGCACAGCACCGGCAGCCCACGCGCGAACGCCGCCAGCAGCGCCTCCTCGTGCGCCGGGCCCGGCGAGGCGATCAGCACCGCCTCCACGCCGGGCGCGTCGAGAGCGGCCTCCGCCTCGGCGTGCACACGCGCCCCCGGGATCCCGGCCACGGCGCGCTTCGCCCGCTCCACATCCGGGTCGGCCACGGCGGCGACCCTCGCACCGCTCACCACCCGGTCCAAGCGACGTATGTGGTCGGCCCCCATGTGCCCGGCCCCCAGCACCGCCACACCCAGCAGGTCACTCACGCGCGCACTCCCTCGTCTCCGCCTGTCCCGCCGTAGCGTAGGCCGGGCGGGCCGATCGGTGACGAGGGAGTACGGGGCGGGGGCGTCAGTAGCGCAGCACCCCCGCGATGCCGCCCGATTCGCCGAGCGTGCCGTCCGGGACGAAGCGGACCTCGGCGCCGGTCTCCAGGCACTGCTCGACGATCTCGTCGACGATGTCCTCGCGGGCGTCCAGGTCGCCGCTCACGGCGGGTACCAGATGGGAGCCGTCGTCGCGCACGGTGGCGCGGTAGTTCTCCTCGACGGCCAGCAGCCGGACGCGCGCCTCGCGGGCGTTCTGCCACACCTCGTCGAGCCCGGCCGCGAACTCCCTGCGCCCGCGCGCCGCTTCCAGCTCCCGGGCGACCTCGTCGGTGCCGCGCCGGGCCTCCTCCTCCACGACCGGCCGCAGGGCCTGCCAGACGGCCTCCGGGGAGGCGTGCGCGAGCCCGCCGCGCGGCACCCTCGGCACGCCCCGGGTGTGCAGGCCGACCTCGTCCAGCGCCGACAGCGCGGCCCGCTCGCCGGTGACGTACACCGGGCGCGGGGCGGCCCGCAGGACCGCGCCGAGGGCGGTGTCGGCGTCGCGCAGGAAGCGGCGGGTGTCCTCGTCGCGGAAGGTGCTCGGGTTGTCCCCGATGCGCTCACGGCGCTCGGGGTCGAAGTTCTCCACGCGCCGGGTGAACGGGAAGCCGCCGGAGCGCTCCTCGACGACCCGGTCCGCGCCGCCGTTCCACAGCGTGACCCGGTCCGCCGCCACCGACAGCGCCCAGAAGGGCTGCTCGGCGGCCTGCGCGGAGACGAGGTTGCGGGTGAGGAACGTGTCCGAGAGCACGACCCGTTCGGGCACCTCCCGGGCCACCGACCACACCTGGTGCTCACCGGGGGCGGCGAAGATCACCAGGCCGTCCTCGGCGTGCGTGAGATCGATCTCGGCGAGCGCCTTGTCGAGATGGGCGACCACGTCGACCCGCCGCTCCCGGGTGACCGACGGATCGGACTCCAGCTGTCGCTTGGCCTCGGCCACCACGTTGCGCAGCCGGACCGGGTCCTGGGCGTTCTCGGGTTCGCGGCGATGCGTGGGCGTCAGCACGGACACCGCCGGATAGGGGCGTGGACGCCGCAGTTCGCTGAGGGCCTCGGGGCTGAGTGCGTGCTCCATGACAGCACCATAGGTCCGTTTCGTCCGTCGGGCATTCGGGGTAACGGACCTGTCCGGCAAGGGCCGTCGCTCAGCGGTCGCGGTCGGGACCGCAGGAGCTGCCGTCGGGCGGCAGGGAGCCGTAGAGCAGGAAGTCGTCCACCTTGCGGTGCACACAGGCGGAGGAGCCGTAGCCGGTGTGGCCCTCCCCGCGGTGGTCGAGCACCACCGCCGAGGAACCGAGGCGCTTGGCGGTCTCCACGGTCCAGCGGTACGGCGTCGCCGGGTCACCGCGCGTGCCCACCAGCAGCATCTTCGGCGTGTCCACGTCCTTGACCTGCTCGCGGATGTAGTCGGTGCCCTTCGGCCGGCCGTGGCACATCAGCACCTGGGTGAGCCGGTAGACGCCGAAGACCGGCGAGGCACGCTCGTAGTCGGCGCGCAGCCGGGCCAGATCACGGGTGATCTGCTCGGCCGTCGGGCGGTCGGGATCGTCCGCGCAGTTGACCGCCATCAGCGCCGCGGGAAGGTTGTCCAGCGGGACGTCCTCCCCGTCCACGAGCGCGCCCCCGGTCTCCTCCCCTTCCTCCCCGGCCTTCCCGCTCTCCCGGGTCTTCCCGGCCTCCCCGCGCACCGGCAGGGCGATGCCGCCGCCGGCGAAGGCCTCGATCGCCCGGGTGTCGCCGTCCTCCAGGAGCGAGGCCAGCGCCCGCTCCAGCGACGGCCACAGATCCTCGCTGTACAGCGCCTGCCCGAGCGCGCCGACCAGGTCCTGGCCGCTGAACGGCCCGTCGAACTGGGTCGGCACCGGGTCCTCGTCGAGCGAGCGCACCAGCTGTACGACGTCCTCGCGGGCGCTGCGCGCGTCCTGCCCGAACGGACAGGCGATGTCCTCGACGCACCAGTCGATGAACGCGTCCAGCGCCACCTGCTGCCCCCGGGCGCCCACGATGCCCTGCTCGGTCAGCGGCTCGGTCAGCGTGTCCACGCCGTCCAGCACGAACCGGCCGACCTTGTCCGGGAACTGCGCGGCGTACACCGCGGCCAGCCGGGTGCCGTAGGAGAAGCCCAGGTAGTCGAGCTTCTTGTCGCCGAGCGCCGCCCGGATGACGTCCAGGTCGCGCGAGACGTCGACCGTGCCCATGTGCTCCAGCACCGGACCGGAGTGCGCCGCGCACTCCTCGGCCACCTTGCGCAACTTCCGCAGGACGGACCGAGGGTCGTTGAGCGCGTCGTCCGTGCCGTCCAGGTCCACGGCGGTCTCGTAGCCGGTGTCGCCGCAGCTCACCGGGGAGGAGCGGCCGACTCCGCGCGGGTCGAAGGAGACCACGTCGTAGCCCTCGGCCAGGTCCATGAAGTCCTCGATGCCGTAGGAGAGTTCGGCGACCCCGGAGCCGCCCGGGCCGCCGAAGTTCAGCACCACCGAGCCCTTCGACCTGCCGGTGGCCCGGTAGCGGGCGAGCGCCAGCTCCAGTGTGCCCGCCTCGGGGTGGGCGTAGTCCAGGGGGACGGTGACCTTGCCGCACTGCAGGTCCTCGGGGCGCTCGGTGCCCTCGGCGGTCTCGCACGCCTTGACCGACCAGCGGATCCTCTGGTCGTAGAAGCGGGACAGGCCGGGTCCGTCCTCGTCGGCCGCGGCGGGCAGCCCCGCGCCCAGCAGCGCGAGCCCCGCGGTGCCGGTGACGATCCATCGCCGGACCGCGGGCCGGTGCGCGGCGGACAGCTTGGTCGGCACGATCCCTCCAGATCACGGACCGGGAGACGAAGGCCCTCGGGCCACGATAAGCGGCCCCGCCGGGCACCGCCCGTGGACGAGCGGGCGGCCGGCGACCGGCGTATTCTCCGCCTCCCTGCCTTCACCGGGTTCACCGGCTTCACCGCACGTTCGACGAACCCGGCACCCGATGGGGTGAAAGGTGGTTCGGCCATAACTCCGACGGTTCGCCCGCGTTCTATCGGGTGCGGGCGAGTGCCCGTATCCATGTCTGGAAGGCAGGGAACCTATGAGACGGGTGACCCGAAACGGTGTGATGGCCGTCGTCGCGGCAGCCTCCGGCGCGATGGCCGCCGCGGGCGCCGCGCACGCCGACTCCACGGCCGACGGGACCGCGGCCGGATCGCCGGGGGCGGTCTCCGGCAACAGCGTCCAGCTGCCGGTGCACGTCCCGGTCAACCTGTGCGGGAACACCGTGAACGTGGTGGGACTGCTCAACCCGGCCGCGGGCAACAGCTGCGTGAACGAGTCAGAGGAGAGCAACCCGGCCGGCCCGCCGCCCGGCGCCGACGCCAGTGGCGTCACCGAGGGCTCACCCGGGGTGATCTCCGGCAACGGCGTCCAGCTGCCGGTCGACCTGCCCGTCAACGTCAGCGGCAACTCCGTGAACGTGGTCGGCATCGGCAACCCGGTCCTCGGCAACCACTCCGGCAACATCCCCGGCGAGGAACCCGAGCAGCCGCAGCACCCGCTGCCGCCGAAGAACCCCGTCGAGCCCGAGGCACCGACGAAGCCCGGCCCGCGCAACGTCCCGCCCGAGGCCGAGCCCGGCACCCCGCCGCTCGCCGGGGAGACGGCCCCGCCCGTGCACGCCGCGCTCGCCCACACCGGCACGGACGCCGTCCTGCCCGCCGCGGCCGGCAGCGCCGCCCTCCTCCTCGGCGGCCTCGCCCTGCACCGCGGATTCCGCCGCCGGCCGACCGACTGAGCGCCCTCGGCCGACCCCGGACGACCCTGGACAGCCCCACCGGCCCCCGCCCGGTGGGGCTCCGCACGAGGCGCCCGCACACCGGGCGCGGCCCGACCCGCCGGCGTACGCTGGAAACACGGCGAAGTGCGGGACGGCGCGAGCCTTCGATCATGAGCAGCCTCATCGAGGACTACGCCCTCCTCAGCGACCTGGAGACCGCCGCGATGCTCGGCAGGGACGGGTCGGTCGATTGGCTGTGCCTGCCGCGGTTCGACTCCCCGGCCTGTCTCGCGGCACTCCTCGGCACCGCCGACAACGGCTTCTGGCGCATCGCCCCGCGCGGCGCCGCGGGCCCCTGCACCCGCCGGGCCTACCGGCGCGACACGCTCGTCCTCGACACCGAGTGGGAGACCGCCTCCGGCAGCGTGCGGGTCACCGACCTCATGCCGCCGCGCGCCCAGTTCCCCTGCCTCGTACGGATCGTCGAGGGCCTCACCGGCGCGGTGACCGTGCGCAGCGAACTGCGCCTGCGCTTCCACCAGGGCCGGGTCGTGCCCTGGACCCGCGGCGCCGCCGAGCGCTGCCGGGTCGCGGTCGCCGGACCCGACGCCGTGTGGCTCGGCTCCGACGGACCCGCCGCCGACCTCGCCGAGGACGGCACCACCGTCACCGACTTCACCGTCGGCGCGGGCCGCCGCCTCGCCCTCACCCTCGCCTGGACGCCCTCGCACCGCACGAACGCGCCCGGTGTGCTGTGCGTGCCCGCCGACACCGCGCTGAAGGAGACCGGCGACTTCTGGCGGCACTGGACCGCCCAGTGCCGCTACCAGGGGCCCTGGCGGGACGCCGTCGTACGCTCGCTGATCACCCTCAAGGCCCTCACCTACGCCCCCACCGGCGGGATCGTCGCCGCGCCCACCACCTCACTGCCCGAGCGCATCGGCGGCGAACGCAACTGGGACAGCCGCTTCTGCTGGCTGCGCGACTCCGCCTTCACCCTGTCCTGCCTGCTGCGCAGCGGCTACCACGAGGAGGCCACCGCCTGGCTCGGCTGGCTGGTGCGCGCCGTCGCCGGCGACCCCGCCCGGCTGCAGACCGTCTACGGCGTCGGGGGCCAGCGCCTGCTGCCCGAGACCGAGGCGACCTGGCTGTCCGGGTACGAGGGCTCGACACCGGTACGGTTCGGCACCGCCGCGACGGGCCACCCCCTCGGCGTGCAGGGCGAGATCGGCGAGATCATGGCCACGCTCTGCCTCTCGCTGCGCGCCGGCATCGACGTGCCCCCGCACGTGTGGAGCCTGGTCAAGTCCCTGATGGGCCACCTCCGCACGCACTGGCAGGAACCCGACCAGGGCCTGTGGCAGACCCGCGGCCCGGCCCGGCAGTTCGTCCACTCCAAGGTCATGGCCTGGGTCGCCGCCGACCGCGCCCTCACCCTCGGGGCGCTGCTCGGCGCCGACGTGCCGGACGGCTGGCGGGTCATGCGCGACCAGGTGCGCGCCCAGGTCTGCCGCCGGGGCTGGCACGACGGCCTGCGCTCCTTCGTCCAGGCATACGGCAGCGAACGCCTCGACGCCTCGGCCCTGCTGCTGCCCGCGCTGGGCTTCCTGCCCGCGGCCGACCCCCGGATGAGGGACACCGTGCACGCCCTGGCCGCCCTGGAGCAGGACGGCTTCCTGCGCCGCTACACCCCCGACGACGACCGGGAGGGCACATCGGTGGCCTGCTCGCTGTGGTACGCCGACGCCCTCGCCGCGCTCGGCGAGACCGGCCGCGCCCGAGCCGCCTTCGAGCGGGTCCTCGCCATCCGCAACGACGTCGGTCTGCTCGCCGCGCAGTGGGACCCCGCGGCCCGGCGCCAGCTCGGCAACGCCCCGCTGGCCTTCAGCCATGTCGCGCTGATCGGCACCGCGTTCGCGCTGCGGGACGCCTGAGCCCGCGGAGGCGCGGCGCGCCCTGCGGGACGCCCCTCAGGCGCCGGCCGCCGTCGCGGTGAGCAGCACCATGCCGGTGTCGCCGTAGTCCGGCAGCGTCGGGTCCGCGTCGATCCGGGTCACCGACAGCTCGTCGGTCAGCGGAGCGAACACCTCGGTCACCGTGTCCGGGCCGACCGGACAGCCCGGCCAGCGCGAGGCGGGCCCGATGCGGTAGGTGGGCATGTTCTCCATGAACGCGGCCACCAGATACCCGCCGGGCGCCACGCACCGCACGAACAGCCCGCAGAACTCCGCGAACTCGGCGAAGTCCTCGGTCGCGCCCTCCGCCACGAAGTGCATCGACGCCAGCCCGTAGGCGCCCGGCTCCAGATCCCGTACGTCGGTGTGGACCACGCTCACCCCCGCCAGCGCGGCCGCGAGCGTCGCCGGCACGTCCGGGTTCAACTCCCGGCACAGCGCGTGGAACGGCTGCCAGCTCGCGTCCGGCGCGCACAGGATCTGCCGCTCCAGATAGGCCACGTTGCTCGCGCCCGTCTCGACCGCCTCGATCCGCCGGCACGCGCCCGACGCGAGGATCAGCGGATACAGGTTCGGGCCCGCCCCGAACTCCACCGCGCGGTCCACGCTTCCGCGCGGCAGGCCGCGGTAGAAGGCCGAGTGGTGGGCGATGACCGCGGCGTCCGAGGGGTGCAGGTCCCGGTAGTTCTCGGCGAGGTAGTCCGCCACCGGCCAGCTGTCCCAGTCGACGTCGTCGTTGTGCGTGGTGCGGGCCCCCGGCATCCCGTGTGTCGTCATGGCGCTGCCCTCTCAGCTCCTGGTGCGCAGCGGGAAGCGCTCCGCCAGCCCGGTCAGCGTGGCGTTGAGCCGCTCGATGTCGGCGTCCGAGTTCAGGGCGGTGATCTGGACGCGGAACCCCACCCGGTCCCGCGGCACCAGCGGATACGCGGCCAGCGTCACATAGATGCCGGACCGCCACAGGAACGCGCCGACCGCGTCGAGGTCCTCCGCGCGGGCCAGCGGCACCTCCATGATCGGCAGCCGGTCGCGGTTGAGCGTGGCCACGCCGAGCCCGTCCAGATGCTCCAGCACCCGTACGGTCTTGCGGTACAGGTCGGCCCGGATCACGTCGCCGCGTCGCTCGTTGACGTCCAGCCCGGCGAGCGTGGTCGCCAGCGACGCCGTCGGGGAGGGGCCCGAGTACAGGTACGGCCCGGCCGCCGTCTTCAGCCGGTTCTTGAGCGCGGTCGGCAGCGCCAGGAACGCCAGCAGCGACGAGTACGCCTTGGAGAAGCCGCCGACCAGCACGATCCCCTCGTACGACTCCCCGGTGTGCCGCACCACGCTGTTGCCGCGCGAGCCGTACGGGCACAGCTCGCCCGGGCCGCGCTCGCCGATGACGCCGAAGCCGTGCGCGTCGTCGACGTACAGCGTGGCGCCCCGTGAGCGGCACACGCCGGCGAGGGCCGGCAGGTCGGGGATGTTGCCGCTCATGCTGTTGACGCCGTCCAGGCACACCAGCCGGGGCGGGCCCGGCGGCGCGGACGCCAGCAGTGCGTCCAGCTCGTCGACACGGTCGGCGCGGAAGCGGCGCAGCGAGGCGCCCTGGGAGCGGGCCGCGACACAGCCGTCGTAGATGGTCCTGTGCGCGGTCGCCTCCACGAACACGCTGCCCTGTCCGGCGAGGACCGGGATGACGGAGGAGTGGATGAGCGTGATCGTCGGCAGCAGCAGCGTGTCCTCGGCGCCCAGCAGCCCGGTCAGCCGCTCCTCGATCTGCGGGTACAGACGCGGGCTGCCCAGCAGGCGCGACCAGCTCGGATGGGTGCCCCAGCGGCGCACCGCGGGCTCGACCGCGGCGATGACCTCCGGCTCCCAGTCGAAGCCGAGGTAGTTGCAGGAGGCGTAGTCGATCAGCCAGCGGTCGCCGCTGCGGATGTGGCGCCCGCGCACCTCGTCCAGGACCGCGTCGCTCATCGGGCTGGTGCGCCGCAGATGTTCGAGCCCGGCCCAGCGGACCCCGGGCGCGGAATCGGGCACCGGCTCGGGGATCGGCCCGGACCCGACCGGGGCGGGCGGGGCGAGACGGGTGCCGTTGCCGCTGCGCAGGACCCGTTCGCTCTGCTCCACCGTCATCGGCCGGGCGAACAGATAGCCCTGCCCGAACCGGCAGCCCATGTTCGCCAGCAGGTCCCGCTGCTCCGCGTCCTCGATCCCCTCGGCGATCACCTGCAGCCCGAGGGTGTCGGCGATCCGCACGATGCCCTCCACCAGAGCCACCTGCTGCGCGTCGCGGGCGAGGTCGTCGATGAACGACTTGTCGATCTTCAGGACGTCGATGGGGAAGTCCCGCAGATAGCGCAGCGAGGAGAAGCCGGTGCCGAAGTCGTCGACCGCGATGTGCACCCCCAGCTCCTTCAGCGAGCCCAGCACCGACTGGATCTGCGCGTCCCGGCGCAGCAGCACCGTCTCGGTCAGCTCCAGCTGCAACGAGCCCGGCGCGAGCCCCGGGGTGCGCAGCGCCTGCGCCACCTGGTCGAGGAAGCCGCTGTCGCGGAACTGCCGCGCGGAGACGTTCACGCTGACGTACGGCGGGACGGCCGGGCCGGACAGCCGCTGCAGCCCGGCGATGTCGTGGACGGCGTTGCGCAGCACCCACGAGCCCAGCACCGCGATGTCCCCGGTCTCCTCGGCCAGGGTGATGAAGTGCTCCGGCGCCACCGGCCGGTGCGCGGGGTAGGGCCAGCGCACCAGCGCCTCGAAGCCGACCACCTCACCGGCGGTGATGTCCACCACCGGCTGGTAGCGCAGGGTGAACTCCCGCCCTGCGACGGCCCGGGCGAGCCTGCTCTGCAGGTCGTGCCGCTCGACCATGCGCGTGTGCAGCATCGGCTGGAAGCGCCGCCACTGCCGCTTGCCGGCCGCTTTCGCCGCGTACAGCGCGAGGTCGGCGTGGCTGAGGAGCTCCTCCGCGCCGGTGCTGTCGCGGGCCGTGGCCACACCGATGCTGGCCGACACGGTCACCTTCTCGTCGGCGAGGTCGAAGGGGCGGCTGAGCGTCTGTACGACCTGCGCGGCCAGCAGCTCGGCGTCCAGTGGCCGGCGGGCGTCCTCCATCAGTACCGCGAACTCGTCCCCGCCGAGCCGCGCCGCGGTGTCCGTACGCCGCAGGGTGCGGCTCAGCCGGCCCGCCACCGCGATCAGCAGCTGGTCGCCCGCGGAGTGCCCCATCGTGTCGTTGACCAGTTTGAAGTCGTCCAGGTCGATGAAGAGCAGACAGGTCAGCGTCGACTCGCGGCGCGAGCGCAGCAGGGCGCGCTCGATGCGTTCCATCAGCAGTGTCCGGTTCGGCAGACCGGTCAGCGAGTCGTGGAAGGCACGCTGGGTCAGCTCGTGCTCCAGACGGCGCTGCTCGGTGACGTCCCGCAGCGTGATCACCAGGCCGCCCACGGTGCTCTCGTCGCGGAAGTCGCTGCACCGCACCTCCACCTCGACGCGGCCCTCCCCGCGCTGCACCCACCAGTGGTCGTGGTCGTCGCGCGGCCCGCTCTCCCGTACGGCCGTCAGCCGCCGGGCCGCGCGGGCCCGGTCGCGCGGGTCCAGCAGGTCGGGCAGGACCCGGCCCTGCAGGTCCGCGGTGCCGAACACGGACTCCGCCGACGGGCTGGCGTACCGGATCCGGTCGTCGTCCTCCAGGATCAGGATGACGTCGGAGGCGTTGCGCACCAGGGTGCGGAAGTAGGCCTCGCTCTCCTGGCGGACCACCTCCTGGCGCAGCTGGACCCGCTCCAGGGCCAGCCCGGCGTGCGAGGCGAGGATCTCCAGGGACCGCCGGGTCTCGCCCAGCCGCCGGGCCGGGCCCGCGACCAGCAGCAACCCGTGCGCCTGGTCGGCGACCTGCTCGCGCGGGGTCAGCGGGCACACCAGCGCGGCCTCCAGGCCGGCCAGCTCCTCGGCGAGCTGCGGTCCGAGCCCGTCCGGCCGCAGCAGGCGAGGGGCGCGCAGCCCCAGCTCCTCGGCGCGCTGCGCCGACAGCAGCAGCGCGCGATGGCGCACCGCGGGGCCCAGCAGCGTGTCCACCGCCGCCTCGCAGGTGCGGGCCACCTCCGCCGGCCGGACCGCGGAGACCAGGGAGGCGGCCGCCCCGCGCAGCGCGTGCTCACGGGCGATGGCCCTGCGGTGGGCCACGACCATCCCGGCGAGCCGCAGGATGACCAGCAGGAACAGGATGCCGGAGAACGCGGCGATGACGGACGCGTGCCGGGGCCGGTCCGTCAGCCCCTCGAGCAGCAGCAGGGCCGGCGCGATCAGGGTGGCCAGGGCGAGCAGCACCAGCCGGCGCGGCAGCGGCAGCAGCGACTCGCGGCGCGGCTCGGGAGCGGTCAGCTCGGCCATGGAGGGGTGCAGCGCGGCCAGGCCCCAGGCGGTGTAGAAGACGATCCACCCGGCGTCCAGCAGTGTGCCCACCTGCCACATCGAGTTCAGCTGCAGGATGCCGTACGCGATGTCGAAGCCGAGGAGGGTGGCGGTGCCGAGGGCGAGCAGCTGGACCGAGCGGTTGGGCGCGCTGCGTGGGCCGCGGATCAGCAGCTGGGTCAGCAGCGCGAGCACCAGCACGTCACCGAGCGGGTAGGCGACACTGATCGCCCGCTGCTGCCAGGTCAGGCCCTCGACCTCCGACTGCGGCTGCACCAGGTACACCCACACCGGCAGGGCCAGGCCGGCGGTGACGATCAGCGCGTCGAGCAGGCTGGGCAGGTCGTGCCCGGACCAGCGGTAGCGGACCAGACCGGCCAGGCCGGTCGCGAAGAGCGGATAGGTCACCAGGTAGCAGGCGTCGGCGGGAGAGGGGAACGGGTTGGAGGCGTCGAAGTACGCCTCCAGCACGTTGTAGTACGTGTCTCCGGTGACGAAGATCAGCAGCCCCGCGGCCAGCACCCACCAGGGCCAGGCGTGGGCGGGCCGGTTGACACGGGTGCCGATGAGCACGGCCGCCACCCCGGCAAGGCCGATCACGGCCCACAGCGGCGCCCGGGTGGAGGGCACGGTGAGATACACGGCCGTGACGGCGCCGACCAGCGTCAGATGCGCGGCCATGAGCCGCTGGGGCGGCAGCAAAGGCGGTCTCCTCCTCACCGGGGAGGGCGCCGGGCCGTCTGCCTGGTCCGGACGGGTTTCGATGGTAGGCATCGCCGCTCCGCGCCTGCATCTCGTACGGAGCTGGGGCCCGCCGCCACGGAGGGGGCCGGGGGCGTGGCCGTCATTCCTCCTTGCCGAAGCGCCGGGCCGAGCCGGCGTAGCCGTGCGGGTTGAGCTGCTGGAAGTGCCAGGCGTCGCGGCACATCGCGGACAGGTCCCGGGTCGGTCGCCAGCCCCAGGCCCGGGCCACCGCGCTCGCGTCCGCGATCAGCTCGGGCACGTCGCCGGGCCGTCGCTCGACGATCTCGAAGGGGATCGCGCGGCCGCTCACCGAGCGGAACGCGGCGACCAGGTCCAGCACCGAGCTGCCGGTGCCGGTGCCGAGGTTGAACACGCGCATGCCGGGCGCGTCGGCGAGATGGTCCAGGGCCACCCGGTGGGCCTCCACGGTGTCCATGACGTGCAGGTAGTCCCGGACCGCGGTGCCGTCCGGAGTCGGGTAGTCACCGCCGAACACCGGCAGCCGCTTGCGCCGGCCCACCGCGACCTGGGCGACGTAGGGCATGAGGTTGTCGGGTGTGCCGGGCGGGTCCTCGCCGAGCAGCCCGCTGGGGTGGGCGCCGACGGGGTTGAAGTAGCGCAGGCACAGCACGACGAACTCGGGCCGGTGCCGGCACACGTCGCTCAGGATCTGCTCGCACAGCGCCTTCGAGGAAGCGTAGGGGCTGGCGGGGCGGGCGGGCGTCGACTCGTCGAGCGGGCCGCCGCCCGCGTCGCCGTAGACCGCGCACGAGGACGAGAACACCAGCCGGCGGACCTGGTGCTCGTGCATGGCGGACAGCAGGGACGTGGTGCCGCCGACGTTGTTGTCGTAGTAGCGCACGGGCATCCGTGTCGACTCGCCCACGGCCTTGTGCGCGGCGAAGTGCACGACGGCGTCCACGGAGTGGCGGTCGAAGACGGCCGACAGGGAGCGCCGATCACGGATGTCCAGTTCGTAGACCGCGCCGACGAAGCGGCCGGCGATCCGTTCCACCCGGGTCAGGACCTGGGGGGTGCTGTTGGAGTAGTCGTCGACCACGATCACCTCGTATCCGTGGTCGAGCAGTTCGACGCAGGCGTGGCTGCCGATGAACCCGGCACCGCCGGTGACGAGCACCGTCGAGGGTGCGGACGGCGCGTCCGCCGCCCCGGGCCTGTCGTACGACGTCCTGGTGACCACGGCGGTCACCGGCCCTGCGCGGGCGCATCGCGGGGCAGCCGCCCCGGGGCTGTTCGCGAGGCGCCCGCGGTGTGCCCCGGGAGTGGGCCGGTCGTGACGGACGCGGACGGCGGCGCAGGGGTCGCCAGGCCGGGGCGGGACCGGTGCTTGCCCGGGGCGGGGAGGAGGCCGGATACGGGCGGCAGCGCGGGCGCACCCCCGGCGGTCTCCCGGCGAGCGGGGGCCCGGACGCCGCGTGGCTCGGTACGCGCCATGGGACGCTCCTGCGGGTGCGCTGTACGCTGACGGGGTACGTTTACGTCGTACATGTACGACTTTGCGCGTGTTGCGGGCCCACGTCAAGGCGGGGCGGTGCCCGTTCCCGGTCGACGCCGGAGCAGGGACGTCACCGGCCGCGGCACGGCCGAAATCTGTTGCGGCGTGTGACGGCGGATGCTGCAGTGTCGCGCATGGATCACGCACACGCACTCGCCCTCTACGACCGCGAGATGCGCGAACA
Organism: Streptomyces sp. NPDC053367; assembly: GCF_044545925.1. Taxonomy (NCBI): domain Bacteria; kingdom Bacillati; phylum Actinomycetota; class Actinomycetes; order Kitasatosporales; family Streptomycetaceae; genus Streptomyces; species Streptomyces sp. NPDC053367. The sequence goes on from NZ_JBITYN010000004.1 coordinate 520,612, forward strand.
CGCGCGCCCCGACGGACCCGGCGCGCGGATCGAACGGGCCGGGCGGGTGGTGCGCCAGGTGGCCGGGCCGCTCGACTGGAACGGCGTCCTCTGGTCCCGCCTCGACGCGTCCGACGCCGACGCGGCGATCGCCGAACAGGTGGCTCACTTCGGCGCGTTGGGCCTCGAGTTCGAGTGGAAGGCGTACGGCCACGACCGGCCGGACGACCTGGGCGACAGGCTCCTCGCGGCGGGGTTCACCGCCGAGGCCGAGGAGACCCTGATGATCGGCGAGGCCGCCGGACTCGACCTCACCGCCCGGGAACCCGACGGTGTCCGGGTCGTGCCCGTCACCGACGCGCGGGGCGTCGACCTTGTGGCCGGGGTGCACGAGGAGGTCTTCGGCACGGATGCCTCCCGGCTGCGCCACCGCATGCTCGCGCAACTGGCCGCCACCCCGGACACGCTCCTCGCCGTGCTCGCGCTGGCCGGGGACGAGCCGGTGAGTGCGGCCCGCATGGAACTCGTGCCCGGCACCGGCTTCGCCGGGCTGTGGGGCGGCGGCACGCTTCCCGCATGGCGCGGCCGGGGCATCTACCGCAGCCTGGTCGCCCACCGCGCCCGCGCCGCGCTGTCCCGCGGGTACCGGTACCTCCAGGTCGACGCCTCCGACCAGAGCCGCCCCGTCCTCGAACGCCTCGGCTTCGCACCCCTGACGACGACCACGCCGTACGTCCGCACGCCCTGAGCCCGGGACCGACGAGGCCTCCGTCTCGCATGAAGCCGCGCAGAGAGGCGCGCACGAGGGGGCCGGCCCGCGGGGTGCGCCGGGCCGGCCCTCGACCGTTGTCCAGGCAACCCCCTACGGCGCCGGGACGCTCTTCGCGGCGGTGCCGGCGCACATCAGCCCGAGGATCACCGCAAGGGCGCCGACGATCACGTTGTTCAGCACCACGCCCGCGTCGGGGCTGTCGCCGACGATCCACGGCGAGACGATCATCCACACGCCCAGCGCGCACATCGCCCAGCTCAGGCCGTACATACGCTCCGGGGCCCGGGTGAAGCCCAGCGCCAGCAGACCGATCGCTATGCCGATGACGAGGTTGTGCGGCACCAGGTCCGGCTGGCTGGTGGTGTAGTGGACGATCCAGGGGGATACGGCGCAGTACAGACCGAGCAGGAACACCGGTCCGTCGACGAGCGCCACATCACGGCCGCCGAGCATACGGGCGTAGCGTTCCCGCATCTCGGGGGCGTCGGGGTGGGTGGTGATATCACCTCTCGTATGCGAGACGTCGGCCATGACTCGTCTCCTTTGACTAGCAGGCCTGACCGCGTCCGGTGCGGTAGCGGACGATCGCCGCGTACCTGCATTTTGCGCTTATTTGTCCTTTATGTGTAGAGGTGGCGGCCGCGCGGCCCGCGGGGGAGGCAGGGCGGCCGGCCCCCGGGGAGCGCCGACTCTTCCCAGGGGCGGCCAGGAGGCCGAGGGTCCGGGCGCCCTGCCGGCGGTGCCGAGGGAACCGCACCACCGACACCCCTTCCGCCCACCGTCCGCCCGCGGATGCACCCGTCTCGGCCTCAGTCGCCGAAGTCCTCCCGCAGCTCCCGGCACAGCCGGTGCAGCCCGCGACGCGCGTGGCTCTTGACCGTGCCCAGCGGCCAGCCGGTGCGCTCCGCGATCTGGGTCTGCGTCAGGTCCTCGAAGAACGTCAGCCGCAGCACCTTCTGCTGGGCCGAGGGCAGCCTGGCCAGCTCCCCGCGCACCAGCAGCCGGTCCAGGGCCGCCTCCGGGTGGTCGCGGACGGGCGCGGCGGGCCCGAGCCCGGCGCCCGCGGCGGCGACGAGGTCACCACGCCGGCCACGCGCCGCCAGGGCGTCGGCGATCTTGTGACGGGCGATGCCGACGATCCACCCGGCGACGGGCCCGCGCTCGGGCCGGTAGGTGCAACCGCCCCGCCACACGCCGAGGAACACCTGCTGGGTGACGTCCTCGGCCTCCCCGCGGTCGCCCAGCGCACGCCACGCCAGGGTGTGCACCAGCCCCGACCAGCGCCGGTACGCGACGGTCAGACAGGCCTCGTCCCCGGCCGCCAGCCCGCGTGCCAGGTCCGCCTCGGAGAACACCTCGCAGTCGGCCTCGGGGACTGCCTCGGGGCCGGACGGGCAGAGAACCGGGTGCGCGGTCATGACGGTGACTCCTCCTGCCGGAGCGGACACGGACGGGGTCGGACGTGCGCGCGAGGCCCGGTGCGGGCGGCGGGTCTGGAGCGGACCGGGACCGGCACCGGCCGGGGGCCGGGCGTGGGCCGAGGTGGCGCGTGGAGCGGGCCGGACATGGACGTCATCGTCCGAGTGGTACGGATCACGGCTCAACTCGCATCGATTCTGCGTCGTATCGTGGAGGCATGGACGACAGCACGGCTCACGGGCCCGCCGCGGCCCCGCCCCGGCAGGATCCCGGGGGCGCCCGGCCGGCCCTCACCACCGGGGCGCTGGCGCGTCGGCTGGGGGTGTCGCCCACCACCCTGCGGTCCTGGGACCGCAGGTACGGCATCGGGCCCGCCGCCCGGACGGACGGCCGGCACCGGCGGTGGACCCCGCGGGACGTCGCGGTGCTGGAGGAGATGTGCCGACTGACGTCCGCCGGTGTGCCGCCGGCCGAGGCGGCCCTGGCCGCGCGGGAGTCCGGCGAGGGCATCCCGGCCGAGGACGCCGGCACGGCGGCGCGGCGACCGCGGTCACGGGCGGCCGGCACGCTGCCGCTGGGCGATGTGCGGCAGGAGTGCCGGGGCCTCGCGCGTGCCGCCGTACGCCTCGACGCGGCCTCCGTGGAGGAACAGCTGGTCGCGGCGGTCGACCGGCACGGGCTGGTCGTCGCCTGGCAGGAGGTGATGGTGCCGACCCTGCACGCGGTGGGCCGCAAGTGGGCGTCGTCGGGGGACCGTTACGTCGAGGTGGAGCACCTGCTGTCCTGGCACGTGTCGAGCACGCTGCGGCGGTCTACCCGGCCGCCCGTGCCGCACACCGCGTCGCACACCGCGGGACCGGTGGTGCTGGCCTGCGTCCCCGGTGAGCAGCATGTGCTGCCGCTGGAGGCGCTCAACGCCGGACTGAGCCGACTGGGCCTGCCGGTGCGGATGTTCGGCGCCGCCGTGCCCGCGGAGGCGCTCACCGCGGCCGTGCGCAGGCTCGGCCCGGCCGCCGTGGTGCTGTGGGCGCAGAGCCGGTCCTCGGCGAACCGGCCGCTGGCCCGGCATCTGGCCGACGCCCGCTGGGGGATGAAGGGAGCGCGCCGCGGGCCCTGTGTGCTGACGGCCGGCCCGGGCTGGCTGGGACGCCCCCAGGAGGGAACGCTGCGCCCGGTGTCGTTGCGGGACGCACTGGACGCGCTCGCCGCGCTGTACCCGGACCGGCCGCACCAGGACCGGCCGTGACCGGACGGACCGCACCGAGGCCGACCGTGCCGAGGCCGACCGCACCCGGGCCCGCGGTCAGTCCAGGCCGCGCGCCCGCCGGAACCGGGCCAGCGCGTCCGGCAGCGAGACGATCGGGCCGGGGTAGTCCAGCGCGGCCCGCTCACCGGCGGGCAGCTTCCACGGCTCGTGCACCGCGGCCCCCGCGACCGCCGCCAACTCGGGCACCCAGTGCCGTACATAGGCTCCGTCGGGATCGAACCGCCGTGCCTGGGCGAGGGGGTTGAGGACCCGGTTGGGGCGGGTGTCGGTGCCCGTGCCCGCGACCCACTGCCAGTTCAGCTGGTTGTTGGCGACGTCCCCGTCGACCAGCAGCTCCAGGAAGTACCGGGCGCCCAGCCGCCAGTCCACGTACAGCGTCTTGGTGAGGAAGCTCGCGGTGAGCAGCCGGCCGCGGTTGTGCATCCAGCCCTCGTGCCGCAGCTGCCGCATCGCCGCGTCGACGACCGGGTAGCCGGTACGGCCCTCGCGCCACGCCTCGAAATCGTCACCGGCCTCCCGCTCCGGACGCCACCGGTCACGCCGGGAGCGGTAGTCGGCGCCGGCCGCGGCCGGCCGTGCCGCGAGGACCTGCCGGTGGAAGTCGCGCCAGGCCAGCTGCCGTACGAACGCCTCGGCGCCCGCGCCGCCCGCCCCGCGTGCCCTGTGCACGAGTTCGACAGCGGACAGCGTGCCGAAGTGCAGATGCGGGGACAGCCGGGACGTCGCGTCGCCCGCCAGGTCGTCGTGCCGGTCCTGGTAGGCGCCGAGGCCGCCGCGCAGCCACGCCGTGAACCGGGTGCGGCCCTCCGTCTCGCCGCCCCGGGCCAGCCCCGGCGACACGCCCGTGACGTCCTCGCGGGCGGCCGGGTCCTCCGACCGCACCGCGTCCGGCACCCGCACGGCCCCGGGCGCGCCGAGCGGCTCGCGCAGCCGCTGCTGCGACCAGCGGCGGAAGTACGGCGTGAAGACCGCGAAGTGGTCCGACGCCGCCGGGGTCAGCGCGCCGGGAGCCACGGCCCCGGTCACCGTGTCGTGCACGTGCAGCCGTACGCCCTCGGCCTCCAGCGCCCGCCGCAGCCGCCGCTCCCGGCGCTGCGCGTAGGCGCTGACATCGGCCGCCATGTGCACCTCGTCGGCCTCCGCCTCGGCGGCCACCCGGCACACCTGCTCGACCGGGTCGCCGGACCGCACGACGAGCCGGCCGCCCCGCGCGCGCAGGCTCGCGTCGAGGTCGCGCAGGCAGTCGCCGAGGAACGTCAGCCGGTTCGCTGCCGCGAAACCGGCGCCTGCCACCGCCGGGTCCCGCACGAACAGCGGCACCACCGCGCGGCCGCCGTGCAGGGCCGCCCGCAGCGGCGGGTGGTCGCTCACCCGGAGGTCGGCGGTGAACAGGACGACGGAGGTGTTCACCGCGCCGAGCTCCGCAGCAGACGCGACAGCGTCCGGCGCGGCACCCGGGCCCGGGACCCGGAGGTGCGGCCGGTCGCCCCTGCCCCCGCGGTGCGGGCGATGTTGCGGGCCATACCGCCGAACACGACGGCGTGGAACGGCGAGACGCTCCACCAGTAGAGGTGGCCCAACAGCCCGTGCGGATGGAACACGGCCCGCTGGCGGTAACGGGTGCGGCCGTCGTCGTCCGTCTCGGCGCACATCTCCAGCCAGGCCAGCCCCGGAAGCCGCATCTCCGCCCGCAGCCGCAGCAGACGCCCCGGCTCGATCTCCTCCACCCGCCAGAAGTCCAGCGACTCACCGACCCGCAGCCGGGCCGCGTCCCGGCGGCCCCGACGCAGTCCGACCCCGCCCACGAGACGGTCCAGCCATCCGCGTACCGCCCAGGCCAGCGGGAAGGAGTACCAGCCGTTCTCCCCGCCGATGCCCTCGATCACCCGCCACAGCGCCTCCCGCGAGGCGTCGACCGGCAGCTCCCGGAGGTCCGTGTACAGGCTGCCGCCGGCCCAGTCCGGATCGGTCGGCAGCGGGTCGCTGGGCGCGCCCGGCACCGAGGCCGACGACCACCGGGTGGCGACCTGCGCGTCGCGCACACGCCTGAGCGCGAGCCGGACCGCCTCGTCGAAGCCGATCGGGTGGCCGGGCGGATCGGGGACGTAACGGGCGATGTCGTGCTCGCGGCAGACCACCTCGTGCCGCAGCGACTCCGTCAGCGGCCGGGCGATCGAGGCGGGCACCGGCGTGACCAGCCCCACCCAGTGACTGGACAGGCCGGGCGTGAGCACCGGCACCGGCAGGACGAGCCGTCTGGGCAGGCCCGCCACCGCCGCGTAGCGCATCATCATCTCGCGGTACGTGAGGACGTCCGGGCCGCCGATGTCGAAGGCCCGGCTGACGTCCGCCGGCATCCCGGCGCTGCCCACGAGCCAGCGCAGCACGTCCCGGACGGCGACGGGCTGGATCCGGGTGTGCACCCAGCTCGGGGTGACCATGACCGGCAGCCGTTCGGTGAGGTGGCGCAGCATCTCGAAGGAGACCGAGCCGGAGCCGATGACCACCGCGGCCCGCAGCACCGTGGTCGGCACACCGCAGTCCAGCAGGATGCGCCCCACCTCGGCCCGTGAGCGCAGGTGCGGGGAGAGCTCCCGCTCCGGCACCCCGGCCGGGGTCAGACCGCCGAGGTAGACCACGCGGCGCACACCGGCCGCGCGGGCGGCCTCGCCGAAGATCCGGGCGGCTCGCCGGTCGGTGTCCTCGAAGTCCCGGCCCGAGCCCAGCGCGTGCACCAGGTAGTACGCGACGTCCACCCCCTCCATCGCCCGGGTGACCGACTCGGCGTCCGTCACATCCCCGCGCACCGCCTCGGCCCGGCCGGCCCACGGATGGTCGCGCAGCCGCTCCGGGGAGCGGGCCAGGCACCGTACCCGGTAGCCCGCGGCCAGCAGCTCCGGAACCAGGCGGCCGCCGATGTAGCCCGTGGCGCCGGTCACCAGGCACAGCGGCGCCCCGGCACGATGGTCGTCCGTCGTCATGCGCCCTCGGTCCTTCCCTCGACGATCCCCGTACATTGCTTCCCCCAGGGACACGCCGCCGGATGCGGTGCTGGGCCGAACGGGGGCGGGCCGCTTCCCCGGGGGCCTGTTGCGGGGTGCGGTGCTGGGTGGATCGGGGCCTTTCCCGGGGGGTGTGCCGCTGGACGGGGGGCGTGCCGATCGGGGGCGGGCCGCTTCCCCCGGGGGGCGTGCCGATCGGGGGCGGGCCGCTTCCCCCGGGGGCGTGCCGCTGGATGCGGTGCTCGGCCGAACGGGACCGGCCCCGGGCGCGCCTCAGCCGGTGAGCGCGCGCAGATGCGCCGACCTGGAGTCCGCCGTCTGCCCCTGCACCAGCAGGAAAAGCGCTTCCCTCGCCAGCCGCTGGGCGCGGCTGTCCCGCAGTATCGCGCGGCCGCCGCCCGCCACCACGGCCGCCGTGGTGGCCGCCCGGAGCAGCTCCTGCGCCCGCGTCCGTACGGCCAGCTTCTCCTCCAGCCGCTCGCCCGGGACCGGATGGCCGGCCAGCTCGTACGCCTCGCGGCGCACCTCGGCCAGCCGGGCACGCAGCGGACCGGCCGTCTCCTCGTCCAGGAGGTCCAGCGCGGCACCGGCCACACCGAGGACGGCCGGGTTCGTGCGGGCGGCCTTGGCCCGGTCCAGGACCGCGAACCGCTCGTACGGCGTGCGCAGCACGACATCGTCCGCGGGCAGCCGCAGACCGTCCAGGTCCAGGGCCACGGTCCGGGCCGCCGAAAGCGCCGCCAGCCGCAGCGGAGCCGACGGTCGCAGCCCCGGCTGCTCACGGGCCTCGGCGAAGGCGAACACCACGTCCCCCGTCTCCGTCGCACCGGCCAGCAGCAGCACATCGTTCAGCCCCCACCCCGTGTACCAGGGCACGGTGCCGTCGAAGCGCCACACGTCACCCTCCCGTACGGCGGTCACCGGCCGCCGCGGAAAGGCGCGGACGTGGGCGTAGGCGATGCCCGCCATCAGCTCGCCCGTCGCCAGGCGACGAAGCAGCCGCTCCCGCACCGGTGCCTCGCTCGCCGCGAGCAGCTGCACCGGGGTGTGGTGCTGGGTCTGCACGAACCATGTGGAGCAGCAGGCCCCGGCCAGGATCTCCGCCGTCTCCCGCGCCACCGCCGCGGGCGCGCCCCAGCCGCCGTACGCCTTCGGCGCGGTCACCCCGAGCAGCCCGGACTCCTTGATCGCGGCGATGTGGCCCGCCGGGACGCCCTCCTCGTCGACGAGGGCGGCCTGCGGCGTGAGGAGGCCCTCGGCGATGCGGCGGGCACGGGCGACGAGGGGGTGGGCCGTGGTGGTCATACGGGAATTCTCGCGGTCGCCTGCGGGCGGGGTGTCGAAATACGCGGTTGCCGTTCGTGTAGGAGGTGAGAACACGCCACGAACACGCCACGACGCCCGAGGAGGCCGTGATGAAGTACTACCTGCTCAACGTGATGCAGCCGGTCGGCGAGCCGCCCGCGCCGGAGGTGCTCGCCGAGATCGGTGAGCGGCTCGACGCCCTGAACCGCGAGCTGCGCGAGGCGGGCGCCTGGGTCTTCGCCGGCGGCCTGCACGGCCCGGAGTCCTCCACCGTGCTGCGGCCCCGCGACGGTGACGTACTGATCACCGACGGGCCGTACGCCGAGGGCAAGGAGATGCTCGGCGGCATCAGCCTGATCAAGGCGCCCGACCTGGACGCGGCCCTGGAGTGGGGACGCAGGCTGGCCCTGGCCACCACCCTGCCGATCGAGGTGCGGCCGTTCCAGGGGGAGGCGGACGACGAGTGAGGAAGGCGGAGGGCGTTCACCCGGGGGAGACGCCTGTCGGCGGGGAGGCGGCCGCGGGCAGGGAGGAGGAACGGTGACCGGTCGCGGGCAGGGAGGAGGGGCAGTGACCGGTCGCGGGTACGGAGGAGGAGCGGTGACCGGTCGCGGGTACGGAGGAGGAGCGGTGACCGGTCGCGGGTACGGAGGAGGAGCGGTGGGCGCCGACGTCGAGGGCGTCTTCCGCGCCGAGTACGGCCGCGCGGTCGCCGTCCTGGTCCGCCGGCTCGGTGACATCGACCTCGCCGAGGAGGCGGTCCAGGACGCCTTCGCGGAGGCCGTACGGCGCTGGCCGCAGACCGGCGTGCCGCCCAGCCCGACCGGCTGGATCATCACCACCGCCCGCAACCGCGCCGTCGACCGGCTGCGCCGCGAGGCCACCCGGGAGGAACGCCACGCCCGCGCGGCCCTGTTGTACGCCGAGGACGCACCGCCCGAGGAGGGACCCGTGCGCGACGACCGGCTCCGGCTCCTGTTCACCTGTTGCCACCCCGCCCTCGCCGCGCCCGCCCGGGTGGCTCTCACCCTGCGGCTCCTCGGCGGGCTGTCCACCGCCCAGATCGCCCGCGCCTTCCTGGTGCCCGAGGCGACGATGGCCCAGCGCCTGGTGCGCGCCAAGGCCAAGATCCGCAACGCCGGCATCCCCTACCGCGTGCCCCGCGAGGCCGACCTGCCCGACCGCCTCGACGCCGTGCTCGCGGTCGTCTACCTGATCTACAACCAGGGCTACGAGGGTGACCCGGACCTGCGCGCGGAGGCGGTACGGCTCGGCCGGCTGCTGGCCGGCCTGATGCCCGACGAGCCGGAGGCCGCAGGTCTGCTCGCGCTGATGCTGCTCGCCGAGTCGCGCGCCGCCGCCCGCCAGGACGCGCACGGCACGCTGGTGCCCCTGCCCGAGCAGGACAGGACCCGCTGGGACCGTGACCTGATCGCCGAGGGCCAGAACCTGGTCCGGGCCTGTCTGCGCCGGAACCGGCCAGGCCCGTACCAGATCCAGGCGGCCGTCCAGGCCGTGCACAGCGACGCACCGAGCTTCCGGGACACCGACTGGGACCAGATCCTGCGCCTGTACGACCAGCTGACGGCCGTCGCGCCCAGCCCGGTCGTCGCCCTGAACCGGGCGGTGGCCGTGGCGGAGACCGAGGGCCCGCGGCAGGCCCTCGACCTCGTCGACGCCCTGGACCTCGACGGCTACCACGTCTTCCACGCGGTCCGCGCCGACCTCCTGCGGCGCCTCGGCCGCGACACGGAGGCGGCGCACGCCTACGAACGAGCCGTCGCGCTGACCGACAGCCCCGCCCGACGGGCCTACCTGGAAGGCCGGTTGCGCACCCTCACGCCGGGCTGAGCCGGACCAGCCGGGCGCCGTCGGTTCCGGGGCGCGCCGGTGACGGCACCCGGTACACCTCGGTCGGGCAGCGACCAGCCGTTCCCGGAGTCCGGCGGCTGCGGGGCGGCGAAACACCCGGCGACCGCCGCCCCGCTCACGCGTACCGCGAGCACCCTGCGCAGAAGCCGCCTCACAACTCCCCACGTCAGAAGCGCCGGTGGCCCCGAGGGCAGCCCGGAAGTCTTTCGTGACGTGCCCGTGGTCGAACCGCGATCAGGTCAGCGCTGCCGGCCGGGTCCGTGCGAGACTCCGCCGATGACCACCGAGATCACCGCGGACGCCGCGGGCACCTGGACCCTCGGCGACCTGACCGTCCGCCGCATCGGCCTCGGCGCGATGCGCCTGACCGGCAGCGCCGCCTTCCACCACGGCGTGCCGAGCGAACGGGACCGCGCGATCGCCGTCCTGCGCAGGGCCGTCGAGCTCGGCGTGAACCACATCGACACGGCCGCGTTCTACTTCTCCCGGCTGCGCTCGGCGAACGAGCTGATCAACAGCGCGCTGTCACCGTACGCCGACGACCTGCTCATCGCGACAAAGGTCGGCCCCTTCCGCGACTACGCGGGGGAGTGGGGGACTTCGGCCCGCCCGGAGGAGCTGCGCGGCCATGTCGAGGAGAACCTGCGCCAGCTCGGCCGCGACCATCTCGACCTGGTCTATCTGCGCCGGATGCGCCAGGAGTCGGTCGCCGAGCACTTCGGCGCCCTGGCCGAACTGCGCGAGGCCGGGCTGATCCGCCACCTCGGCCTGTCCGGCGTCGAGCCGAGGCACCTGGCCGAGGCCCAGGCCATCGCGCCGGTGGTGAGCGTGCAGAACCGGTACGCGCTGGACCACGCCGACCCGCTCACCGAGGAGTTGCTGCGCATCTGCGGCCGGCAGGGCATCGCCTTCGTGCCGTTCTACGCCATCGCGGGCGAGGCCGGCCCGCAGGGCGCGACCACCGCCCACGACGAGGCCGTCCGCGTGGTCGCCGACGCGCACGGGGCGAGCCCGGCGCAGGTCCGGCTGGCCTGGACCCTCACCCGGGGGCCGCACGTCCTCGCCATCCCGGGGACCGGCGACCCCGCCCACCTGGCGCAGAACGTGGCGGCCGGCGCGCTGCACCTCACCGACGAGGAGGTGCAGCGGCTGGACGCCGTGCGAAGGGCTCAGCCCGCGGAGCCGGTCACCGGGTAGTGGTCGGAGAGGTTGGTGTACGTGTACGACGTGCCCCAACTCGACACCGTCCAGGGCGCGCTCTGCTCCTCGACCACGTCGTTCTTCCAGACCGCAGGGCGGGCGTGCCCGGCCCGGTGCAGGACGTGGTCGAGGTCCTCGCGCGGGTCGCTCGGGTAGCGGTCCCGGGCGATGGAGTTGTCCTGCGTGTCGAAGGAGTACGGGTGCCCGGTGCGCGCGTCGGCACCCACCAGGCCGCCGTCTGCGAGCATCGAGGCGTACTCGGGGCTGCGCGAGTCGACGTTGAAGTCGCCCGCCACCAGCACCTGTTCGCCCGTGGGGATGTTCTTGGCGTCCAGGAACGCGTCGATCGCCCTGAACTGCCGGCTCCGCATGGCGGCCGCCTCACCCGGGTCGCAGCCGGGGTCGGTCGACTGGGCGTGCGTGCCGACGACGTGCACCCGGCTGCCGTTCACGTCCAGCACGACGTACGCGAAGCCCTTGTTCGACCACCAGTCCGCGCCGCAGGCGTCCTTGAAGACGTACTGCTCCTTGCGCAGGACCGGCCACTTGCTGAGGATCGTGACCCCGCCGTCCTCCGGCGTCGTGGAGGAGTACGCCCCGCCCGTCGCGTCCCAGCCGGAGGTGCTCCGGCCGACCACCGGGGTCTGGTACGGGTACTGCCCGGCGAGGCCACTTCTCAGCGCGTCCGACGAGGGGTTGTCGAACGCCTCCTGGAAGACCACGACGTCGTTGCCGGCGACGAAGGGCGCCCTGGCGATCGTCGAGGCGCGATGGTCCTGGCCCCAGTTGGGGTAGAGGCTCTTGCTGAAGAGGAAGACGTTGTACGTCAGAACCCTCAGTGGCGGCGCCTGCCCGGCGGCCGACGCGGTCGGCGTCGCGCCGGCGAGTCCGGCGGCGGCGAGCGTGAACGCGAGCACGGCCGCGCCCCGGGTGCGGCGCGGTGCGGAGTGCGTCACTGGATCTCCCTGTCGTGTAGGGGGTGAGTGGCGCCGCACATGAAACCACTCGGGGCTACTCCCAGGTAACCACCGTGCAGTGAAGGGGTGTCGGGGAGAAGTACGAGGAGTCCTCGGGGAGCACGCCCTGCTGTGACCCCCGGGGCCACCTGGACGTCAGGGCGACGGGAGCAGTTCCAGCTGCTGGGGCTTCGACAGCTGATCGACGACATGCCAGTGCTCGGCGAGGATGCCGCCCTCCAGCCGGAAGATGGCGATCCCGGCGAAGCGGCACGACCGTCCCGTCGGAGAGATGCCCAGGAACGTGCCGGAGTGGGTCGCGCTGTTGGTCCAGCGGACGACGACGCGGTCCCCCTCGGCGATGACGTCGTCTAGGGCCCTCCACCAGCTGGTCACCCGGTCCTTGACGCCCTCGCGGCCTTCCCGCTGCCCGGGCAGCGGGTCGTGCTCCCGGTAGTCCGTCGCGACCAGTTCGTCGACGATCTCGATGCGCCCAGCGTTGAGCACTTCGTCGTAGAAACGGCGTGCCGGCGCCTTGCCGGTCTCTGTGGACACGTGGCCGTCTCCTTGTCGGTGCCGGTGGACGCCGTCCTTCCCGACGGCACCCGCTCTCTGGCGGGCGGCATCTCCGAGCGGGGCCCGCCGCGGCCCCGTCGCCGCGCGGACGCCGCCTCGCTTCACCCCACCGGCACCAGGCACCCACACGGCACCCGTACCCGCACCGGCACCCGTTCGCCACCCGTACCCGCACCGGCACCCGCACGGCACCCGTACCCGCACCCGCACCGGCACTCGTACGGCACCCGTACCCGCACCGGCACCCGCTCTGGCATCGGCCCCGCACCGGTACCCGCCCTGGCGTCGGCCCCGCACCGGCACCCGCACGGGCACGGCACCCGCAACCGCACCCGGGGCCGTCCGCCCCCCTCTCCTCCCCGCCTCCGCCCCGGCCCCCCGCCTCCGCCCCGGCCCCCGCGACCTCCGTCACGGCCACCCGTCGCCGGGACTGGCATGCGTTACGTTTTACGTATAACCTCGTGCGTCAACCGGCCCCCGGCCCGTCTCGCGGCCACCGCCCCGAAAGGTTCCGATGAAGCGCCTCGCCCTGGTCACCCTCGTCGTCGACGACTACGACGAGGCCGCCCGCTTCTACACCGAGGCCCTCGGGTTCCGGCTGGCCGAGGACACGCCCCGGCCCGACGGCTCGCGATGGGTCGTCGTGGAGCCCGACGCGGGGACCTCCGGCACGGCACTGCTCCTCGCGCGGGCGAAGGGCGACGAGCAGCGGGCCCGGGTCGGGAACCAGACCGGTGGGCGGGTCGGGTTCTTCCTGTACACCGACGACTTCGCTCGCGACCACGCCCGGATGCTGGCGGCCGGCGTGACCTTCCTGGAGGAGCCGCGGCACGAGCCGTACGGCTCGGTCGCCGTCTTCCAGGACCTCTACGGCAACCGCTGGGACCTGCTCCAGCCCGCCGCGACCGCCGGCTGAGCCGGCGGGACCCTCTCCGTCTTTCCGAACCACCCCGCTCCGAGGAAAAGCCTGCCATGACTGCTACGCGCGTAGACGCCGATGTGATCCGCCGCCTCCCCAAGGCCGTCCTGCACGACCACCTCGACGGCGGCCTGCGCCCCGCCACGGTCGTCGAGCTCGCCGCCGAGGTGGGTCACACCCTGCCGACGACCGACCCGGACGAGCTGGCCGCCTGGTACTTCGAGGCCGCGAACTCCGGTGACCTGGTCCGTTACATCGCCACGTTCGAGCACACCCTCGCCGTGATGCAGACCCGCGAGGGCCTGCTGCGGACCGCCGAGGAGTACGTGCTGGACCTGGCCGCGGACGGCGTCGTCTACGCCGAGGTGCGCTACGCCCCCGAGCTGAACACCAACGGCGGGCTGGCCCTCGCCGAGGTCGTCGAGACCGTGCAGGAGGGCCTCGCCGCCGGTATGGCGAAGGCCGCCGCGGCCGGTACGCCCGTCCGGGTCGGCACCCTGCTGTGCGGGATGCGGATGTTCGACCGCGTCCGCGAGGCCGCCGATCTGGCCGTGGCCTTCCGTGACGCGGGTGTCGTCGGCTTCGACATCGCCGGTGCCGAGGCCGGCTTCCCGGCCGCCGACCACCTCGCCGCGTTCGAGCACCTGCGCCGCGAGAGCGTGCCCTTCACCATCCACGCCGGTGAGGCGGACGGCCTGTCCAGCATCCACCAGGCTCTCCAGATCTGCGGCGCCCAGCGCCTCGGCCACGGCGTGCGCATCACCGACGACATAGTCGACGGCAAGCTCGGCCGCCTGGCCGGCTGGGTCCGCGACCGCCGTATCGCGCTGGAGATGTGCCCCACGTCCAACCTGCAGACGGGCGCGGCCACCTCCATCGCCGAGCACCCGATCACCGCGCTGAAGGACCTCGGCTTCCGGGTCACCCTGAACACCGACAACCGTCTGGTGTCGGGCACGACGATGACCCGCGAGATGTCCCTGCTGGTCGAGCAGGCCGGCTGGGGCCTGGAGGACCTGCGCACGGTCACCGTGAACGCCGTCAAGAGCGCGTTCATCCCGTTCGACGAGCGCAAGGCCCTCATCGAGGACGTCGTCCTGCCGGGCTACGCGCTCTGAAGGAGCCCGCGCACATAGGCGGCCTGTCCGACGTGCTGCAGGTCGTCGGACAGGACGCTCACCAGCCGTACGCCGAGCGTGACCGGCGGATCCCAGTCCTCGTCGACGATCCGCTCCAGGTCCTTGGCGGCCAGCGTGCGCAGGCACTCCAGCGTCTGCGCGTGCACGGCGTCGTGGTAGCCGGTCAGCAGCTCCGCCGAGTCGACCCGTACCTTGGCGACCTTGGCGGAGCTGTGGCCGTACCCGGTGTCGCGGGCCGGCAGGCCGAGGCCGAACTTCTTGTCCCAGTCCCGGGCGAGCCACACCTGGTCCGGTCCGAAGGCGTCGGCGATGTGGTCGTCCTGCACGCGGGTGAGGTGCCAGACGAGCCAGGCGATGGAGTTGGCGCCGTCGGCGGGGCGGGCGTTCAGCTCGCCGGGGCCGAGGTCCTCGACCACCGCGTGGACCTCTTCCCGGATGCGGCCGAATCCGTCGATGAGGATGTCCTTGGCATGCATGGCTCCACCATCGCGCATCACCCGCCGTCGTGCGCCCCGGCGTCCAGCAGCTCCATCAGTGCCCGCGCCGCCGGGCTGGTCGCCTGCGGGGGCGGCAGCAGGGCGACCGTCTCGTAGACCACGTCGGCCGTGCCCTTCAGCGGTACGGCGGCCAGCGACTCGCGCTTGTGCCGGAAGTGCCTCGGTACGGCGGCCACGCCCAGGTTCTCGTCCACGAGGTCCAGCAGGGTGTGCACGTCGTTGACCTCGAGGTCGACCGTGCGGCGCACCCCGGCGGCGGCGAACGCGGCGTCGGTGGCCCGGCGCGGGCCCCAGTCGGGGTGGAAGTCGACGAAGACCTCCTCGGCGAGATCGTGCGGCGCGAGGGCCGGACCCGCCGAGGCAAGCGGGTGCCCCGGATGGCACAGCAGGGTCATCGGCTCGCCCGCCAGCGACACCGAGCGCAGCTGGTCGGAGTCGTCCCGCGTGCGGTAGGCGAAGGCCAGGTCGAGCCGCCCGGCGGCGACCTCCTCGGCCAGCGCCAGGGAGCCGGACTGCCGCAGCCGGATCTCCACGTCCGGGTGCCGCCCCCGGAAAGCGGCCAGCAGCGCCGCCGCGTGCACCCCCGCGATGCACTGCTCGGTGCCCAGCGAGAGCGTCCCGCGCAGCACGCCCTGCACGGCCGCCACCGCCTCGTGCGCCGCCCGCACCTGCGCCAGGATCCGCTCGGCCTCGCCGAGCAGCGCCCGCCCGGCCTCGGTCAGGGTCACCCGGCGGGTGGTACGCACGAACAGCGGCGCCCGCAGCTCCCGCTCCAGCGCCCGGATGGACGCCGACAGGCCCGACTGGGACACCATGAGCCGTTCGGCGGCCCGGGTGAAGTGCTGGTCCTCGGCGACCGCGACGAAGTGCTGGAGATGGCGCAGTTCCATGATTGAGCAGTCTATCCGCTCAATCCCATCGGATTCTTCTGTTGGACCACTGTCCGCAGGTGAGGCAAGAGTGGAGGGTGACTCACCCCTCTCATGAGTGACTCACCCCTCTCCTGCCCCCTCCTGTCATGGAGTCGCGTTGTACACCGCACACCCCGACCGCTACACGGACATGCCCTACCGGCGCACCGGACGCAGCGGCCTCAAGCTGCCCGCGCTGTCGCTGGGCCTGTGGCACAACTTCGGCCCCGACCGCCCGGTCGAGACCCAGCGCGCGATCCTGCGCCGCGCCTTCGATCTCGGCATCACCCACTTCGACCTGGCGAACAACTACGGCCCGCCGCCCGGCGCCGCCGAGTCGGCCCTCGGTGAGTTCCTGAAGTCGGACTTCGCGCCGTACCGCGACGAGCTGGTGATCTCCACCAAGGCCGGCTATCTGATGTGGCCCGGCCCGTACGGGGAGTGGGGCTCGCGCAAGTACCTGCTGTCCTCGCTCGACCGGAGCCTGCAGCGGCTGGGCCTGGAATACGTCGACGTCTTCTACTCGCACCGCTTCGACCCGGACACTCCGCTGGAGGAGACGATGGGCGCCCTGCACTCAGCGGTGCAGCAGGGCAAGGCGCTCTACGTCGGCGTCTCCAACTACTCCGCCGAGCAGACCCGCGAGGCCGCCCGCATCCTCGCCGGGCTGGGCACCCCGCTGCTGATCCACCAGCCGCGCTACTCGATGCTCGACCGGCGCCCGGAGGACGAGGGCCTGCTCGACGCGCTCGACGAGCTCCAGGTCGGCTCCATCGCCTACTCCCCGCTGGAGCAGGGCCTGCTCACCGGCCGCTACCTCGACGGCATCCCGGAGGACTCGCGGGCCGCGAGCGACAGCCCCTTCCTCAACCGGGACGCCGTCACCGAGGACCTGGTGGCCCGGCTGCGCGCCCTGGACGACATCGCCAAGTCGCGCGGCCAGACCCTGGCCCAGCTCGCCCTCGCCTGGGTGCTGCGCGGCGGCCGGGTGACCTCCGCCCTGGTCGGCGCGTCCAGCGCCCGGCAGATCGAGGACAGCGTGGCGGCCATCGGCAACCTCGACTTCGACACCGAGGAACTGGCCCGGATCGACGCGCTGGTCGGGCCCTGACCAGCCCTGACGGCACGGGGGCCGCACGCCGTGTGCGGCCCCTGTTCATTTCGGCCAACTCGGGCCGCGAATATGCCAGGAGACTGGCTGGAAAGCCATGGTGACAGTGGTTCAAGAGTGAAGATACTCGACCTCAGTGGGCAGTTCACCGCCCCGAGCCGCACGAGAGCGAGGCCCCACCGGCACCTGGGCACATCGGGGGAGTGGATCGTGCACGACGAGTTCTTATGCCATGTCACCGCGTACGGCACCTGCGACGGCCGGCGCATCGGCGTCCCGCTCGGCACCTACCGGGCGCCCACCCTGGCGCTCGCCCTGTGGTGGCTGCGCGACCGGGCCTCCTGGATCGCCGAGCGGCTCGACCCCGACCCCGAGGCCGGGCACTTACCCCCGAGCGCGCTGGTCCCCGTCGCGGACACCGTGCCCGACGTCCCCCGGCTGCTGCGCGCCTGGTGCGCCGACCCCGGCCAACAGGAGGTGTGCGCCGAGGAGTTGGCCGCCGGACGGCTGGTGCGTATCGCCGCGAGCGACGACACCACCGAATACGAGCTGCTGGCCGAGTCCGTCGACGCCCTGCGCATGCAGCGGACCGCCCAGGCGCTGGTGATGCCCGTCGGCTAGCGGCCCCCCGGTCCCGCCGGCCATGCGGACGGGATCCCGCCGATCAGGCGGGCGGATGGACGTATCGGTAGAATTCTGGCATGGCGAAGCGGCCGGTCGCGTCGACTGCGCCCGAACTCGTGCTGGAGACCGACTGGGGCTCCACGGTGATGAGCCCGGGCCGCGACTACCACGTGGGCCGCGACCCCCTGTGCGACATCGTCATCGACGACGCCCGCGTCTCCTGGCACCACGCGGTCCTGCACCCGGCCGGCGACCACTGGACCATCGAGGACGAACACAGCACCAACGGCACCTGGGCCGACGGCCGCCGCGTCCTGGAGGGGGACATCGGCCCCGGCACCGAGATCCGCTTCGGCAGCCCCTCCGACGGCCCCCGCGCCCTCCTCCTCGGCCGCACCCCGCCCGCCCGTGAGCGCCCCTCCGCGATCGCCGCGGTCGCCCGGCCCGGCGCCACCGGCACCTTCCGGCAGCCCACCAGCGTGCGCCCGCTGTCCGCACGCACCGTACGCATCGGACGCGCCACCGACAACGACCTCGTCATCGACGACCTCGTCGTCTCCCGTCGCCACGCCGAACTGCGCGCCCTGCCCGACGGCGGCCACGAGATCGCCGACCTGGGCAGCCACAACGGCACCTACCTCAACGGCAGCCCCGTCACCAGCGCACCCGTCGGCCCCGGCGACGTCATCGGCATCGGCCACTTCGCGTACTGCCTGGTCGGCGACCAGCTCCAGGAGTACGTCGACACCGGCGAGGTCTCCCTCGACGTCCAGGACCTCACCGTCGCCGTCGACCACGGCCGCAAGACCCTCCTCGACCATGTGTCCTTCCCCGTGGGCGAGAAGTGCCTGCTGGCCGTCGTAGGGCCGAGCGGCGCCGGAAAGTCCACCCTCCTGAACGCCCTCACCGGGCAGCGCCCCGCCGACCACGGCACCGTCCTGTACGACGGCCGCGACCTCTACCGCGACTACGCCGAGCTGCGCCAGCGCATCGGACTGGTCCCGCAGGACGACATCCTGCACGCCCAGCTCACCGTCCGCAGCGCCCTCACCTACGCCGCCGAGCTGCGCTTCCCGCAGGACACCGCCAAGGCCGAGCGCCGCGCCCGGGTCGACGAGGTCATCCGGGAACTGGGCCTGGAGCAGCGCGCCGTCCAGCATGTGCACAGCCTCTCCGGCGGCCAGCGCAAGCGGGTCAGCGTCGCCCTGGAGCTGCTGACGAAACCGTCCCTGCTGTTCCTCGACGAGCCCACCTCCGGGCTCGATCCCGGCATGGACCGCTCGGTGATGCACATGCTGCGCGGCCTCGCCGACGACGGCCGCACCGTCATCGTGGTCACCCACAGCGTCCTCAGCCTCGACGTCTGCGACCGCCTGCTGGTGCTCGCCCCCGGCGGCAGGATCGCCTACTACGGACCGCCCGAGGAGGCCCTTGCCTTCTTCGGGCACGCCGAGTGGCCCGAGGCCTTCGAGTCCTTCGAGCGCGACCAGGACCGCGACTGGGCCGGGACCTACCGCGCCTCGCCGCAGTACCGGCGCTATGTCGCGGACGCCAGCGCCCAGCCCCGCGTCCCCCGCTCCGGCCCGGTGATCATCGCCCCGCCGCCGAAGCCGCGCAGCCGGACCGCCCAGCTCGGCACGCTCGTACGCCGCTACACCGCCGCCCTGAGCGCCGACCGCACCTTCCTCGCCATCATGATCGCCCTGCCGTTCGTGATGGGCGCCATGGCCCGCGCCCTGGCCGGCGGCGAGCTCACCCGCGACACCGCCATGAACGCGCTGCTCATCCTGTGCGTCGGCGGTGTCCTCACCGGCGCGGCCAACGCCGTGCGCGAACTGGTCAAGGAACGCGTGATCTACCGGCGCGAGAGAGCCGTCGGCCTGTCCAGACCCGCCTATCTGATGTCCAAGGTGATCGTCCTCGGCACGATCACCGTCCTCCAGGCCGTCGTGCTCACCCTGGTGGCGTTGCTCGGTGTCGACCTCAACGCGCCGCGCGGGGAAGGAGTGTTGCTGCCCCCGCTCGTCGAGATCACCGTCGCCGTCGCCCTGTTGGCGTTCACCGCGATGATGCTCGGGCTGGTGGTCTCCGCGCTGGTGCGCAAGGAAGAGGTGACGATGCCGCTGCTCGTGCTGCTCGCCATCGTCCAGGTCGTCTTCTGCGGAGCCCTGTTGAAGCTCGACGGCGTGCCCGGCCTGGAGCAGCTGTCCTGGCTGGTGCCCTCCCGCTGGGCGCTCGGTGCGATGGCCGGCACCATCCAGCTGTCCCGGATCGTGCCCGGCGACCTCACCGCCGACCCGCTCTTCGAGCACTCCGCCGGGGTGTGGCTGCTGAACATCGGCATGCTGCTGGTGCTGTCGGCACTGTTCGGCTACGTCGTCTCCCGGCTGCTGCGCCGGCAGGAACCCGTCGTGATGCGGAAGTAGGCGCCGATGACGACCCCCGGCTTCCGGCCCACGCACGTCGTCCCGGGCGACGGCATGCCCGCCTGGGAGGCCCCCGACCCGGCCAGGCCCACCGTGCCCCTCGACCCGCTGCTGCCGGTCCGGCTCCTGGAGCGGCGCGGCGACTGGGGCCACGTACTGTGCTCCAACGGCTGGTCCGCCTGGGTCGACGGCCGCCTCCTGGTCGCCGTACCGCAGGACCCGCCGCCGACCGGGCCGCCCGACGCGACCGCCGACCCGCGCCCGCTGCTCGCCCGCGCCGAACAGGCCCTGGCCCGCTACCGGACCGCCGTCGAGGAGCTGGCCGTCGGCTCGCTGGACGGCGAGACCTTCGCGGCCCGCACCCGGGGCCTGCGGGCCGGGATCGTGGTGGACGGGGAGTCGGTCTGGCTCTACGACCCGGAGCAGGGACGGTGGGTCTACGGCGACGGCGTGCACCAGACGACGTACGCCACCGACGAGGGCCCACGGCAGGCCGCCCGGCGGCCCGGCCGCACACCCACCGAGGCCGCCGCCGCGGAGGAGGCCCCCCGGCACACGCAGGCCGTGACCGGGGACGACGGCTACACCCCCACGCGGGTCGTGGGGGAGGACGACGGTCATACGCCCACCCAGCTCGTCGGCGGGGAGGACGGGCACACCCCCACGTGGGTCGCCGGTGAGGAGGACGGTCGTACGCCCACGCAGGTCGTCGGCGAGGAAGACGGTCGTACGCCCACCCGGCTCGTCGCGGCGGACGACGGGCACACCCCCACGCGGGTCGTCGGGGATGACGACGGGCACACGCCCACGCGGGTCGCCGGTGAGGAGGACGGTCGTACGCCCACCCGGCTCGTCGCCGGGGACGACGGGCACGCGCCCACCCGGGTCGTGACACCCGATGGCCCGTGACAGCAGTCTCTTCTCCGGCCGGCCCTCCGAGCTGATCGGCCGCAGGGTCGCCGGCTACCGCGTCGAGGCCGAGATCGGGCGCGGCGGCATGGCCGTGGTCTACCGGGCCCGTGACCTGCGCCTGGACCGCACGGTCGCGCTGAAGCTGCTGGCGCCGGAACTGGCCCGCAACGACACGTTCCGCCGCCGTTTCACCCACGAGTCGCGGGTGGCCGCCGCCATCGACCATCCGAACATCGTGCCCGTCTTCGAGGCGGGGGAGACCGACGGGGTGCTGTACATCGCCATGCGGTACGTCTCCGGCAGCGATCTGCGCCATCTGCTGGACCGCGAGGGGCCGCTCCCGCTGCCCGCCGCGCTGCGGATCGCCGGGCAGATCGCCTCCGCGCTGGACGCGGCCCATGAGCACGGGCTGGTCCATCGGGACGTCAAGCCGGGGAACGTCCTCGTCGCGCGCGGCACCGACAGCGACCATCCCGAGCACGTGTATCTGACCGACTTCGGGCTGACGAAGAAATCCCTGTCGCTGACCGGGTTCACCACCGTCGGGCAGTTCGTCGGCACGCTCGACTACGTCGCGCCCGAGCAGATCTCCGGCCGGCCGGTCGACGGGCGCTGCGACGTGTACGGGCTCGCCTGTGTGGTGTACGAGATGCTCAGCGGGCGGCCGCCGTTCCTGAGGGACGACGACATGGCGCTGCTGTGGGCCCATCAGTACGACGCGGCTCCGCCGATCACGGGGGCCAGGCCGGGGCTGCCGTCAGGGGTCGACCCCGTGTTCGCGAAGGCGCTCGCGAAGAGGCCGGACGACCGGTACGACTCGTGTCTCGCGTTCGTCGCGGCGCTGCGGGCCGCCGGTGCCGCCGCGCAGGGGCACTCGGCCACCCGGGTGGTGCGGACGGGTGGCGTGCCGAAGCCACCTCCGCGGTGGGCCGCGCCCGTGCTGCCGTCCCAGCCCTAAGTCTGCGCCGGCTCGCCCGTTCTCCTCACCCTGCTCGCCAGGAGCGCGCCGAGGAACCCCGTCACCAGGCCCCACAACAGGGCCAGACCCACCGCCTGCCACAGCCGGGGGCGCAGGAAGAGGTCGCCGCCCAGGTCGCCGCCGAGGTCCCCGATGCCGAGGATCGACAGACCGTAGTGGGCGGAGACGCGGCCCATGAGGCAGATCGTCAGGACGGTCAGGGCGAGGGCCACGGCCATGTGCAGGGCGTGCTGCCAGGCGCGGAACCGGGCGGGGGAGCGGGCCGCCAGCACGAAGGCGGCCGCCAGGAGGAGCACGGCGTCGACCACGACCAGCCACCACACCCGGCCGTCGTACTCGGCGAGCGTGGACAGGTTGAGCTCGGCGGTCCCCTCCGTGCGCAGCACCTGGTCCAGGACGTGCGGCATCGGCAGCCCGAACGGGCCCTCCACCCGGCCGTCCCAGGTCGCGCCGAGCCCGATGGTCAGGGCGAGCCACACCACGTTCGGCAGGCCGAGCAGGATCACCGCGAGCGTCTCGGCGGCATGCCCGCGGGTCACGGCGACGACCAGTCCGATGACGGCGCCGAGCACCACGTACGTCAGCAGGAGCAGGACCATGGCGTACGCGACCGGGCGCACGGACGCCGCGAAGCGCAGCAGCCTGCCCGGCAGCGGCGCCCCGCCGGCCACCAGCAGCGCCACGACGAGGACCCCGGCCAGCCACAGCAGGCCGAAGAACAGCGTCGGCGGCAGGGCTGTCTCGAACCCCACCTCGGGGGAGATGCCGAACACGTCCCCGAGGTCGCCGACCGTGCCCTCGCCGAGCGGGATGGTGAAGGTCTGGCGGGCGCCGAACGACAGGGCGAGCAGCACGACCAGCCACAGCACGGCCAGCCGGGCGGCCCAGCCGGTCAGCTCGGCGGCCGCCGCCACGGCCCGGTGGCGCAGCGGACGCAGAAAGCCCGCGGCGAGCACCAGCGCGCCGACGAGCGTGACGGACAGCGGGACCACGGTCAGCCCGGCGGACGACTCGGCCAGCCCGCCCGCGTTCCCGGACAGCTCGATCGTGCCGCCGACGGCCGTGACGAGGGTCGCCGCGACCACCCGCGGGAACGCCCCGTCCGGCAGATCGGCCGCACCGGCCGCCCACAGGCCGAGGGCCGCGGTGACGCCCATGGCGACCGTCGCGGCCAGCACCGCGGCGGCGGCCTGCACCCAGCCGTGACGGGCGACTGCCTGCTCGGAGGGGGTCCGGGGGCTCACCCTTGCCACGCTAAGCAGGCCCCGCCGGTAGCGCCTGCCGGGAGGGCCGTCCGCGTCCGTTCGCCGGGAGATGGCGTCCGCGTCCGTTTGCCGGGTGGGACCGACCCGCGCACACAATGAGAGCAGTACGCCCGAAGCGGTAGAAGGCGACGACCTGCCATGTGCCGTCGCCGGGAAGAAGGGCCCGTGAGCGTCGAACCGCCGTCGTCCGGCCGCCCCACAGGACCGCCCTCGGGGCCGCTGTCGGGCCCGGGCCGGCCGCCCTCGGGTCCTCCGGGTCCGCCCTCCCAGCCTCCCTCGGGGCCGCCCTCCCGGCCCTCCGGCGGCGGGGCGGCGCCGGAGCCCCACCGGCCCTGGTGGAAGTCCGTGCCGCGGGTCGCGCTGCTCGCCACCGCCGTGGTGGTCGCGGTGGTGCTGGCGGTGGTGCTGACCCGGTCCGACGGCGGCACCGGCTCCGGCGCCGGCGGCGAGGTCTTCCTCCAGGCGGCGGGCAAGTCGGGCCCCGACCCGTTCACCGAGTCCACGGCGACCGACAGCTCCGCGCCCCCGGTCACCCCCTCCCCGGCCACCGAGACGCCCCCCTCCAACGCAGTGCGCGGCGTCGACGGCGACACCCCCGGGCTGTACGGCGGCACCCGCAACACCGCCACCTGCGACGTGCAGAAGCAGATCAGGGCCCTGCGGGCCGCCCCGGCCAAGAACCGGGCCTTCGCGTCCGTGGCCGGCGTCGAACCCTCCGGCGTCCCCGCCTATCTGCGCGGCCTCACGCCCGTGCAGCTGCGCGTCGACACGCGCGTCACCAACCACGGCTACCACGACGGGGCCGCCACCGCCTACCAGGCCGTCCTGCAGGCGGGCACCGCCGTCCTGGTGGACGACCGAGGAGTGCCCAGGGTCCGCTGCGCCTGCGGCAACCCGCTCACCCCGCCGGTCGCCCTCCAGGGCACCCCGCGGCCCACCGGCGACTCCTGGCCGTCGTACCGGTCCTCGAACGTGGTCGTGGTGAATCCGGCGCCCGTCGAGATCAAGGTCTTCGTGATCTACGACCCCGACCACGGCGAATGGATCGACCGCCACCAGGGCGACACCGGTCACAAGGACAAGAAGACCGACCGGCCGGCCGAGGACGTGACCCCCTCGGCGAGCGTCTCCACACCGACCTCGACGCCCCCGTCCTCGCCCTCCACCGGCTCCGAGCCCCCGTCCTCGCAGCCCCCGTCCTCCGAGCCGCCCAGCTCGCAGCCGCCGAGCTCCGGGCCCCCCTCCACCGAAGAACCCTCCGAACCCCCCTCCTCCGAGCCCCCGTCCCCCGTGGGCCCGCTCGCCGCGGGGGCCTCTCACGACTAGGGCGCAACAGGGGTGGACTGCCGCGCCGCCGACTGGGTACGAGGATGGGTGCAGCAGGATCCGGCCAGGCCGGCGTGGAGAGAGAAACGGATGATCGAGCACCGGGACGACACAGTCATGCCGACAGGCTTCGACGTGCCCGTCGAGCCCCTGCGCCGGGCGGCGCACTACACCGGAGATCCGGGATGCATCGCCGAGGCGCGGGCCTTCGCTGCGGCCTTCCTGGAGCGGCTCAGGACCGAGTGGTGCGCGGGCGTCGACGAACGCACCGAGGGCGCCGTGCTCCTCGTGGTGAGCGAGCTGGTCACCAACGCCGACCGGCACAGCAACGGGCCCTACATACTCGAGCTGGAGGGCACGGACGGCGAGGTCTCGGTCTGCGTCTACGACAGCAGCGCCGCCCTGCCCCTGCGCTTCCCGCGCGACCCCGAGCGCGTCGGACGGCACGGCCTGGAGATCGTGCACGCCCTGGCTGCGCGGGTCTCCGCCGAACGCGTCCCCGTCGGCAAGCGGGTGCGCGCGGTGCTGGACCTCGCCACCGGGTGAGCGCCGCCCGGAAATTCGGTGGCACGGCCCCCGCGCGGCGCCCATGCTCGCCCCCATGACCGACATCACGGAGTCAGAGCAGACGCGGCCCGAGCGCACCTTCGGCTGGTGGGACATGTTCGTCCGCCCCGAGGACGACCCGCGCGGCGACGGCGGATACCGCGGCGAGCACGACACGCTCGTCGGCTATCTGCGCGACCAGCGGCTGACGCTGCAGATGAAGTGCGCGGGCCTGGACGCGGAGGCGATGGCCCGCCGCTCGGTACCGCCGTCGAACCTCTCCCTGCTGGGTCTGCTGCGGCATCTGGCCGAGGTGGAGCGCACCTGGTTCCGGCGCGTGATGGCGGGCGAGGACGCGCCCCGCCTCTACCGCACCGAGGACGACCCCAACGCCGACTTCACCGGCGCCCTGCCCGACGAGGAGTTGCTCGACGAGGCGTGGCGGGCCTGGCGCGCCGAGGTCGCCCACGCCGAGGGCTTCGTGGCCGCGGCACCGGGCCTGGACGTCACCGGAACCCTCGACGGCGAGCCGGTCGAGCTGCGGGACGTGATGGTCCACATGATCGAGGAGTACGCCCGCCACAACGGCCACGCGGACTTCCTGCGCGAACGCATCGACGGGCGCGTGGGGCAGTAGAAGGCGTGCGGGCGGTGCGGGCGGTGCGGGTGGCGGCGGGCGCGTGGGGCAGTAGAAGGCGTGCGGGCGGCGGCGGGCTCCGAACGCAGGCTTCCGGTTCCACCGAGAGCGGAACGCCGCCCCCTTCCCCGCACGGACAGTCCTCCTAGGCTGGGAAGGTGACCGATCAAGCGCCGAACGAAGCCCGCGTGATCCCCCTGCGCCCGGGGAACACCCGCCCGACGTCCGCCCGCCCCGCCGCCCTGCCCCGCACCGGGCCACGCCCCGCCGACCCGCTCTGGCGGGACCTCGTCGGCGACGTCCTGCGCCGCGAGCGGCTGGCGCAGGAGCGCACGCTCAAGGACGTCGCCGACGCCGCCCGGATCTCCATGCCGTATCTGTCGGAGGTGGAGCGCGGCCGCAAGGAGGCCTCCTCCGAGGTCCTCGCGGCCGCCGCCCGCGCACTCGGCCTGGGCCTGGGCGACCTGCTGGCCCGGGCCCAGGGCGAACTGGTGCGGCTGACGAGCCGTCACCCCGGCGGGCACGGCCGCAACGCCACCTCGTCCTCGCACAACGGACTGTGCCTGGCCGCCTGACGCCGCTCAGACGCGGACGAGGCGCCGGCTGAGCACCTCGTCCGCGAGGCCGTACGCCACCGCCTCCCGGGCGGTGAACACCTTGTCGCGGTCCATGTCCGCGCGCAGGGTGGCGATGTCGTGGTGCGTGTGCCGGGCGAGGACCTCCTCCACCTGGGCGCGGATGCGCACCATCTCCTTGGCCTGCAGCGCCAGATCGGACACGGTGCCCTGCCGGCCGCCCGACGCGGGCTGACCGAGCAGCACGCGCGCGTGCTCCAGCACGAACCGCCGCCCCGGATCCCCGCCGGCCAGCAGCACCGCCGCGGTGGAGGCGGCCTGGCCGACGCAGAACGTCGAGATGGGCGCCTGCACGAACGTCATCGTGTCGTAGATCGCCATCAGAGAGGTGAACGAGCCGCCGGGCGAGTTGATGTAGACCGCGATCTCGCTCTCCGGCGCCGAGGACTCCAGATGGAGGAGTTGCGCGATGACGACATTGGCCACCCCGTCGTCGATCTCGGTGCCGAGGAAGATGATCCGCTCGTTCAGCAGCCGGCTGAACACGTCGAAGGACCGCTCGCCCTGCGGGGTGCGCTCGATGACGTTCGGAATCGTGTAACTGCCCATGGTCACAGCCCCGTCCGTCGCCTCGTCGCGGCCGGGCGCACGTCGGCGAACGACTCCACCACCCGGTCCACCATGCCGTACTCCCGGGCCTGCTCGGCCGTGAACCAGCGGTCCCGGTCACCGTCCCGGGAGATCGTCTCCGGGCTCTGCCCGGTGTGCTCGGCGGTGATCCGCTCGATGGTCCGCTTGGTGAACTCCAGGTTGTCCGCCTGGATCTCGATGTCCGCGGTGGTGCCGCCGATGCCCGCCGACGGCTGGTGCATCATGATCCGCGCGTGGGGCAGCGCGTACCGCTTCCCGGGCGTGCCCACGCTCAGCAGGAACTGGCCCATGCTGGCGGCGAAGCCCATGGCGAGCGTGGAGACGTCGTTGGGGATCAGCCGCATCGTGTCGTAGACGGCCAGGCCCGCGTGCACCGAGCCGCCGGGGCTGTTGATGAACAGGCTGATGTCGGTGCGCGGGTCCTCCGCCGACAGGATCAGCAGCTGCGCGCAGACCCTGTTGGCGGACACCTCGTCGACCTGCGTGCCCAGCAGCACGATCCGCTGCCCGAGCAGCTGGGCCGCCAATTGGTCGTCGAACCGGGTGGGCTGGGTGTCGCCCTCCTCGGCGCGGGGGGTGAGCAGGGTCGGTGGGGTCATCGGTCCTCCCTCGTCGGTGCCTTCGCCCTCACTGTCGCCCCGGCGCCCCCGCCTTCGGCGGTTTCTCTGCCCGCGGCAGATCTGCCACGGGCAGAGCGATGACTTTCGCGGGGCGCGGCGGTCTCTACTGCCGACCGGTTCCAAGCCCAGGAGGACGACATGACCGCCGACGGATTCACCACCTGCCTCTGGTTCGACGACCAGGCCGAGGAAGCCGCCCACTACTACGTCTCGATCTTCAAGAACTCCGGCATCCAGAACGTGTCCCGCTACCCCGAGGGCGCCCCGCAGCCGGCCGGGACCGTCCTCACGGTCGAGTTCACGGCCAACGGCCACAAGTTCTGCGCGCTCAACGGCGGCCCGCAGTTCACCTTCAACGAAGCCGTCTCCCTGCAGATCTTCTGCGAGAACCAGGACGAGGTCGACTACTACTGGACCAAGCTCACCGAGAACGGCGGCGAGGAGGGCCCCTGCGGCTGGCTCAAGGACCGGTACGGGCTGTCCTGGCAGGTCGTCCCGGAACGGCTCCCCCGGATGATCACCGACCCCGACCCGGCCAGGGCGACCCGCACCACGCAGGCGATGATGGAGATGCGCAAGCTCGACATCGCCGCCCTTGAGAAGGCCTACGCGGGCGAGTGACCCCCCGGCCGGGCTCCGCTGCGCCCCGCGACCGCCCGGGTGATCCCCCGCCCCGCGCGGGCTCCCCGTGCAGTGGAGTGCGGCCCCGCCCCGCCGCTCTCCAGCGCGCGGCCGTGCCCGGGCATGGCTAGCGTGAGGAAGCGGACACGTCTCCGATCCGAGAGGGCCGATCATGGCCGCAATGCCTGAGGGCACCCCCTGCTGGGTGGACGCGATGTTCACCGACCTGGAGGGCGCCAAGAGCTTCTACGCCGACGTCCTCGGCTGGACCTTCGGCGAGGCGTCGTCGGAGTACGGCAACTACACGCAGGCCTACGCGGGCGGCAAGGCGGTCGCCGCCGTGGTGCCGCCGATGCCCGGGCAGGAGGGCACCTCGCAGTGGTGCCTGTACTTCGCCTCGCCGGACGTGACCGCGACCGCGCGGAAGATCCGCGACAACGGCGGCGACGTACTGATGGAGCCGATGCAGGTCGGCGAGTTCGGCACGATGGTGCTGGGCCGCGACCCGAGCGGCGTGGTCTTCGGCGTGTGGCAGGCCGGCGTCCACCTCGGCTTCGAGGCGCCGCCCGAGCAGCCCGGGGCGTTCTGCTGGGCGGAGGTCTTCACCCGCGAGCCCGAGAAGTCCGACGGGTTCTTCCCCGCCGTCTTCGGCTACAGCGCCAAGCAGATGCAGGACGACGCGGTCGACTTCCGCCTCTACAACCTCGGCGACACCACCGTCCTCGGCCGGATGACGATGACCGAGGAGTTCCCGCCCGAGGTGCCGCCGTACATCAACGTCTACTTCACCGTCCCCGACTGCGACGACGCCGTGGAGAAGGCCACCGAGCGGGGCGGCACCCTGCGCTTCGGCCCGCTGGACACGCCCTTCGGGCGGTTCGCGGCGCTCAGCGACCCGCAGGGCGCGAGCTTCTCCGTGATCGACGTCACGACCACCGCGGGCGAGATGCCGCAGACCACCGACGTCACCTGAGGCACGCGAAGGCGGCCCCGCCGCCCATGGCATGATCGGACGCATGCGTGAACGTGTTGTGGCCGCGTGCGACGGGGCTTCCAAGGGAAACCCCGGCCCGGCCGGCTGGGCCTGGGTCGTCGCCGACGCCACCGAGACCCCCGACCGCTGGGAGGCCGGGCCGCTCGGCAGGGCCACCAACAACGTCGCGGAACTCACCGCGCTGGAGCGGCTGCTGGCGGCCACCGACCCGTCCGTGCCGATCGAGATCCGCATGGACTCGCAGTACGCCATGAAGGCCGTCACCGCCTGGCTGCCCAACTGGAAGCGCAACGGCTGGAAGACGGCCGCGGGCAAGCCGGTCGCCAACCAGGACTTGGTCGTACGCATCGACGAACTGCTCACCGGCCGCGAGGTCGAGTTCCGCTACGTCCCCGCGCACCAGGTCGACGGCGACCGGCTCAACGACTTCGCCGACCGGGCCGCCAGCCAGGCCGCGAGCGCCCAGGAGAGCGCGGGCAGCGCCCTCGGCTCCCCGGAGCCGCCGCCCGCGCCGGACGTGCCGGCGAAGGCCCCGCGGCGCAAGCCGGCCGCCCGCGGCTCCGGCGCAGGCTCCGGCAACGGGTCCTCCCGCACGATCAAGGCCAAGTTCCCGGGCCGCTGCGGCGTCTGCGGCCGTTCCTACGCGGCCGGCGAGCCCATCGGCAAGACGCCCTCCGGCTGGGGCCACCCGGAGTGCCGCACCGCCTGAGGGACCGCGAGGTACGGACCTCCCGTGCTCGGGGCCGGGCTCTGAGCATCCCTTCGTACGGCGGGACGATGCGGCGATCCCCGTACTCGGTTGCCCCCAAGTGGCACGTCTCCACTCCCCGTGACTGCTACCCTGCGTCGCACACCAACCGCTCTGAGTGATGACCAGGGGTGCCGCGTGAAGGTCGCCATCGTCGGAGGCGGGCCCGCCGGCCTGTATCTGTCGGTCCTGCTGAAGCTCCAGGACCCCGCCCACGACATCACCGTCCACGAGCGCGATCCCGAGGGCTCGACCTACGGCTGGGGCGTCACCTACTGGCAGGGGCTGCTCGACCAGCTCAACGCCCACGACCCCGAGACCGCGCGGGCCGTCGACGCCGCCTCGGTCCGCTGGAGCGACGGCGTCGCCCTCGTCGGCGGCCTGAGCACCCGCCACCGCGGCGACCAGGGCCACGGCATCGGCCGCCACCGCCTGCTGGAGATCCTCGCCGCCCGGGCCCGCTCCCTCGGCGTGCGGCTCCGCTTCGAGCACGAGATCACCGAGGCGCGGGCCGTCGCGGACGCCGACCTCGTCGTGGCCGCCGACGGCGTCCGCAGCGCCCTGCGCACCCGGCACGCCGACCACTTCGGCACCGAGGTCGCCGCCGGCCGCAACTCCTACATCTGGCTCGGCACCACCAAGGTCTTCGACGCGTTCACCTTCGCCTTCGTCGAGACCGACCACGGCTGGATCTGGGCCTACGGCTACGGCTACAGCGACACCCACAGCACCTGCGTCGTCGAGTGCTCCCCCGAGACCTGGACCGGCCTCGGCCTGGACCGGGCCGACGAGGCCGAGGGGCTCGCGCTGCTGGAGAAGCTGTTCGCGGACACCCTCGACGGCCACCCCCTCATCGGCCGCGACCGCTCCGACGGCGGCCCCCAGTGGCTGAACTTCCGCACCCTCACCAACCGCACCTGGCACCGCGACAACCTCGTCCTGCTCGGCGACGCCGCCCACACCACGCACTACTCCATCGGCGCGGGCACCACCCTCGCCCTGGAGGACGCCATCGCCCTGGCCCGCGCCCTCGGCGAGCACGACGCGCTGTCCGACGCCCTGGCCGCATACGAGCGCGAACGCAAGCGGGCCCTGCTGTCCGTGCAGAGCGCGGCCCGCTACAGCGCCCAGTGGTACGAGAACCTGCCCCGCTACATCCACCTCCCGCCCGAGCGGATGTTCGCCCTGCTCGGGCAGCGCCACTCGCCCCTGCTGCCGTACGTCCCGCCCCAGCTGTACTACCGGCTGGACCGGGCGGCCGGACAGCTTGAGCCGCTGCGCCGCCTCAAGCGCTGGCTCGGACCGAGGCTGGCCCGCAGCGTGCACGCAAGGAGGCTGGAATCCCGCGAGTGACCGGCGGACGAGCCACCCGTTTGGACCACTCGCTCCGCGGATACACGAGTGCCCATGACAGCGGAGGCGGCGAAGACGGAGAAGCCGGAGAACCCGGGAAACAGAGAGAATCCGGGGCGGACGGGGCAGGCAGGACAGACAGAACAGACGGGGAAGCCGGAGCGGCGGACGGGGCGCGACGAGACGCCCGAGGAACGCGCCGACCGGATGTGGGGCGAGCTCATCCAAGAGATCCGGGTGGCCCAGACCGGCGTGCAGATCCTCTTCGGCTTTCTGCTGACCGTCGTCTTCACACCGACCTACAAGAGGCTCGCGGACACCGACCAGGCGATCTACATCGTCACCGTCGTCCTCGGCGCCTGCGCCACCGGCGCCCTGATAAGCCCCGTCTCGCTCCATCGGCTCGTCTCCGGCCGCCGGGTGAAACCGCAGGCGGTGAGGGTGGCCCACAAGCTGACCCTGCTCGGACTCGTGCTGCTGCTCGCCACGATGACCGCGTCCCTGCTGCTCATCCTGCGCGTGGCCACACACGACGGCTTCGTGCCCTATCTGGTCACCGCCGTCGTCGCCTGGTACCTGCTGTGCTGGTTCGGCATCCCGCTCTGGACGCGCTTCCGCCACACCTCGCGGTGAGCGTCAGAGCCGGCCGAGCCGGCGATCGCCCTGCATCAGATGCCCGAACCTCGCCCGGCATCACTTCCCGGAGCTGCCCTGCCGGGCCCCGCGCAGGGCCGTGAGACAGCTGCCGATGGCCTGCTGCAGCTCCTCGAGACGCTGCACCATGTCGTCCTCGTAGAAGTCCTGGGCGTCGTCGAAGGTCAGCTCCTCGAACACCTTCGTCGCCTTCTGCAGACTGCTGTAGAACTTGGTCCGCCGCTCCTGCACGCGCAGTTCGGGATCGGCCTCCACCGCCTCGGCGACCAGCGACTTCATGGTGTCGTACGCCTCGGCCGCCCACTCGCCGGCGTCGTCGTCCGCCTCCAGTTCGTCGATCAGCGACAGATGCCGTTCGGCCTCCTGCCGCACGTCGAGCGGCGCGTCCACGGTCTGCCCGGCCGGGGTGCGGATCTGCCCGGACTCGGCGATCTGCCGGACGTACCCGATCCGGTCGGCGACCCGGCTCTCGCCGGCCACGGCCTTCTTCAGATCGTCCGTGCGTACGACGTCCCGCGCCAGCTCGGCCTGCAGCTCCGGGTCCTCGCGCACCCGGTCCAGCAGCGCCTGGCGGGCCGCGCGGGCGGTGGAGGGGTCGGCGAGGATCGCGGCCCGCAGCGCGGTCGGGTTCTCCGCGACCTCCAGCGCCTTCGTCGGGCGGATGCCCTCGGCCTCGGCGGCCTCCGCGATGGCGGTGCCCCGCTCGGACGTCGCGCTGGAGCGGGCCACGTAGTAGCTCAACCACACGTCGGCGTCCGGCAGCTCGACCTCCTGCCCCGGGGTGAGCGCCTCGAAGTGCGGGACCATGCCGTCGTCGGCGGCCCGGTCCCAGGCCTTGTAGTAGCGCATGACCCGCTCCGCGGAGCACCCGGCCAGCTCGGCGAACTCCTTCGCCGACACCTTCGGCGTCTCCTGCGCACCCTGCCCGCCCGGCCGTACGCTGCGCGCCACCATCAGGGCGAAGGCCCAGCCGCCGGTACGCGCGTACGCGCCGAACTCGCGCGCGTCGCGGGCCACCAGGTCGGCGAGCGGCGCGGGGGAGGCGGGGGCCGGGTCGAGCGAGGGGGTCGCCAGGGTCACGGATGATCTCCTAGGGAGGGACGCGGTTGCAGAGGGGAAGCCTATATGCACCGGTTGGCCGTCCTTTGGCATCCCTCGCCGGGGTACATGGCGCGAACGGACCCTCGATCTTCCGGGCCGATTCCGGACAGGATGGCCCCATGACAGCGCGCCCCCTGCCCTCCAGCGCCCCTTCGGCCCAGGGCGTCGACGCCGACGGCGTCCTCGCCCTCCTCGACGCCCTGGACGCCGAACCCGACATCGAGATGCACAGCCTGATGGTCCTGCGCCACGGCCATGTCGTGGCCGCAGGCTGGTGGGCGCCGTACGCGCCCGAGCGCCGCCATCTGCTGTACTCGCTGAGCAAGAGCTTCACCGCGACGGCCGCCGCGTTCGCGCTCGCCGACGGGCTGATCGGCCTCGACGAGCCGGTGCTCGCCCATTTCCCCGAGTTCGAGGCGGACATCAACGACCCGCGCAGCCGCGCCATGCTGATCAGGCACGTGGCCACCATGTCCAGCGGCCACCTCGCCGAGACGGTCGACGCCGCCTACGGCACCGACCCCGCCGAACCGGTCCGTGGCTTCCTGCTCCAGCCGCCCGAGCGCGACCCCGGCACCGTCTTCGCCTACAACCAGCCCACCACCTACACCCTCGCCGCGATCGTGCAGAAGGTCACCGGGCAGCCGCTCACCGCGTACCTGCGCCCCCGGCTCCTCGACCCGCTCGGCATCGGCGAGGCGGCCTGGCTGTGCGACGGCACCGGCCGCGAACTCGGCTTCAGCGGACTTCACCTGACCACGCAGGACGTGGCCCGGTTCGGGGAGCTGTATCTGCGCGACGGCGTCTGGCAGGGGCGGCGGCTGCTGCCCGAGGGCTGGGTCGCCGAGGCGAGCCGCGCCCACGTACCGACCGCGGGCGGCATGTTCGACGCCGGCCACGAGGACTGGGACCAGGGCTACGGCATCCAGTTCTGGCGCTCCCGGCACGGCTTCCGCGGCGACGGCGCGTTCGGCCAGTTCTGCCTGGTGCTCCCCGAGCAGGACGCCGTGATCGTCACGACCGCGGCCACGGAGCAGATGCAGACCCTGCTGAACCACGTCTGGGACCACCTGCTGCCCGCCTTCCACCCCGCCCCGCTGCCCGGTGCGCGGGACGCCGCCCTCGCCGACCGCCTCGCCCGGCTGGCGCTGTCGCCCGCGACCGGCAAGCCCGCCCCGGCCGAACGCCCCGAGGCGTGGACGGGCGCGCCCTTCGCCCCCGAGGGCGGCGAGTGCGCCGACCAGCCCGGGCTGACCGGCGTGGAGCTCACCCAGGGCGCGGACGGCTGGACGGCCACCCTCACCGAGAACGGCCACCGGCTCGGGCTGCGCCTCGGCACCGGTGGCTGGGCCGTCGCCGAGGAACCGCTGCCGGTCGCGGTGAGCGGCGGGTGGACCGACCCCGACACGCTCGTCGTGGAGACGCTGTTCCTGGAGACCCCGCACCGGCTGGTGCTGACCTGCTCGCTCCCGGACCGCACGTTCACCGCCCGCTGGCGCCACGCCCCGCTGCACCGCCCGCCGCTGGGACGGCTGCGCGCGCCGCTCACGCCGGGTCCGACTGCCTGAACGTCCGCAGGAAGGTCGCCAGAGCCGCCCGGTTGCCGGCGTCCGCCCAGTCGGCGGCCGGGGTCGTCCAGCGCAGTGAGAAGCCGCGGCCGTCACCGAGCAGGAAACCCCGGCCGAGGGTGCGCAGCCGCGTGCCGCCCGCCTCGCTGAGCCACTGCATGTCGGCGGCCTCGCGGCCCCGGTACGTGCGTGCCGTGATCGCCCCGACCCGGCGGAAGCCGCCTGCCCGGCGCAGGTCCTGCTCCACACCCCGCCAGACGGCGACGGGGTCCGGGCCGACGCGCTCGCTGTAGGTGACGGTGAGTGTGCGCGGGTCGCCGGAGGCGCCGAGGACGACGCGGTAGGCCAGGTCGTCCACCCGGTTCGTGCTCAGCGGGCGCCAGCCGTCGGGCAGGGCCACGGAGAAGCCCTCGGGGGAGCTGTACGTGCGGAAGCCGTCCGGGAGCCCTGCCCCGGTGGAGGTGGGGGCCGGCGCGGCGGTGCGGGTGGGCGTCGGTGTCGGTTTCGGCGGTGTGGCGGGCGCGGCGGGGGGCGGCGCCGCGGGGACGGACGTACGCGGTGCGGCTCGGCGGTCCGAGGCGGCGGTGTCCGGGCCGGAGAACGCGCCCGTCGCCGCGAGCACCGCCACCGTCACCGTGACGACGGCGAGGGCCGCACCGACGGCGATCATGCGTCCGCCCCGGCCCGAACCCGCGCGGCACACCGCGGCGGCGTAGGTGTGCCGCACCCGGGGACGCGGTATCGGCGCCGGCGCGGGGTCCTCGGACAGCACCCGGGTCAGGGCCTCGCGCACCACCGGCCGGGGCAGCCGGTCCCGGGACTCCTTGCGCAGCAGGCCCTGCACCGCCCGGGTGAGCGGACCGGACCGCACCGGGGCGCGCAGCGGCAGCCGGTCCACGCCCTTCAGCGTGGCCTCGGCCCGGCCCCGCTCACGGAACGGCGGGCGGCCCTCGACCATCGTGTAGAGGATCGCGCCCAGCGCCCACAGATCCGCCGCCGGACCGATCCGCTCGTCGCGAGCCTGCTCGGGCGAGGCGTACGACGGGGCCGTGAGCCGTGGGGCGAGCGTCGACCCCGCCAGCCCGAACCCGCCCACGACGGCCGGCCCGCGGTCCGGCACGAACACCTGCCCGGGGCTCAGCTCGCCGTGCGTGATGCCCGCCGCGTGCGCCGCGTCCAGCACGTCGAGCACCTCCAGGCCGATCCGCGCCGCCCGCACGTAGTTGAACGCACCGCGCTGGGCGAGGAGTTCGCCGAGCGGGGTGCCGTCCACCCACTCCGTGACCGTCCACAGGGCACCCGACTGCGCCACCGCGTCCAGGACCGCCGGGACCCGGCCCGGGCACAGCGTCCGCATGGTCTCCGCGGCACGCATCACCCGGCCCGCCGCGCGCCGGGCACCGTGCGCGTCCAGGACGCCCTCGGGCAGTTCCACCCGTGTCAGCAGACAGGTGAGGCCCGTCTCGACGTCCTCGCCGTACCAGCCGACGCGATTCGTCTCCTGGTGCACGACCTCCAGAGGCCGGTACCGGCCGGCGATCAGCTCTTCCGCGGAGACGTGCGGCTCGACCATGGTCATTCCCTCGCTGGACCCCGGACTGTCGGTTTCCCAGTGGTACGACGAGCGAGAGGCCGGGCGTTCAACGGCGGCGGCAACGCTGACCGGACGTCAGGAGAGCCCCGCCGAGCGGCCGGTCGGAGGGGTCGGTCGGGCCAGGTCGGTCAGGACGGGCCGTCCCTGCCGTCCAGGCCGAAGCGGGCCGTCCAGCCGGCCATGTCCGCGGCCGACACGTTCCCCCCGCACACCACCAGCCCGAGCCGCGCTCCCTCGCCGACCCGCTCCAGCACCCGGCGGGCCGCGGGCAGCAGACAGCCGGCCGCCGGCTCGGCCCACACCTTGGCGTGCTCGGCGAGCTCCAGGCAGCCGCGCACGGCCTCCCGGTCGGGGACCACCAGGACCTCGGTGACCAGGGACGTCACATGCTCGTAGGTCAACGCGCTCACCGACGGGGCGCTCAGGGTGCTCACGATCGAGGACAGCGGCACCGGCACCGGGCCGCCCGCCGCCAGTGCCGCCGACATCGCCTCGGCGCCCTCGGTCTCCACGCCCCACACCCGCACCTGCGGTCGGCGTGCCTTCAGGGCCGCCGCCACACCGGCGATCAGGCCGCCACCGCCGATGCTGACCAGCACGTCCGTCAGCTCGCCCGCGTCCTCGGCCAGTTCCAGACCCACCGTGCCCTGGGCCGCGACGACCATCGGGTCGTCGAAGGGGTGCACCAGCGTCAGACCCTCCGCGCGCAGCCGGTCCATCAGCGCGAACGCCTCGTCCATGGTGTCGGTCAGCCGCACCGACGCCCCCGCCGCCCCGGCGATCCGCACCGCGCGGGCCGGCGCCGAACGCGGCATCACCAGCGTGGTCTTCACCTGGAGGGCGGCGGCCGTCTCGGCGAACGCGATGCCGTGGTTGCCGCCGCTGACCGCCACCACACCGGCCGCGCGCTCGGCCTCCGTGAGCGACAGCATCTTGGCCGTGGCACCGCGGACCTTGAACGAGCCCGTGTGCTGCAGCAGTTCCAGCTTCGCCGTGACCGGGGCGCCGAGCAGCGCGCTCAGCCCCGGGCTGGGCAGGGTGGGGGTGCGGACGATGTGCCCGGCGATGCGCTCGGCCGCGGCCTCGATGTCCGTGATGCTGATCAAGAACTCACCTTTCCTGTACTCGGGTCCCGAGCCGATCACGCACCGAACAACTGTGTCCAGTACGTGCCCGCCCGGCCGCCGCCCGCGAAGCCGACGCCTATGTGGGTGAAGCCGGGCGCGAGGATGTTCGCGCGGTGCCCCGGGCTGTTCATCCAGCCGGTGACCACCTCGGCCGGGGAGCGCTGGCCGCAGGCGATGTTCTCCCCTATGGACCGCCGGGCGGCGCCCGCCGCGGCGGCCCGGTCCCAGGGCCTGCTGCCGTCCGGCGCGGTGTGCGCGTAGAAGTCCCGGGCCACCATGTCCGCGCTGTGCGCCTGCGCGGCCCTGGTGAGCGCGGGATCCCCGGCGAGCGGCGGCAGCCCGGCCGCGGCGCGCTCGCGGTTGGTCAGCGCCACCACCTCCGCCTCCGTACGGGCCAGGTCCCCGGGCCCGAGCGGCCGGGCCCACAGCGCCGTCCAGAACGCACCGGCCCGGCCGAGCCCGGCGTGGGTGAACGCGGCGTCCTGAAGGGTGCGCAGCGCCTGCGGACGGCGCAGGCAGTGGTCGAGGAACTCCTCCGCGGTGCGCGGTCCGGACACCAGGTGCTCGCCGACGCGCACGTACGCGTACCCGGTCCGTGTGAGCCGCTGATAGACCGAGACGCCGTCCCCGCCCTCGACCCCGAGCCGTCCCGCCGCGGCCATGGCGGCGGCATGGGCCTGCGCGGCGGAGGCGAGCCGGGCCTCGAACGCCACGGGCGGGGAACCGGCGCGGGACCGGGTGGAGTTGACGGTCAGGAGCCAGGAGGGGGCTTCCGGGCGGGGGCCGTCTCCGGCCGCCGGTGAAGGGGCCGCCCCGTCGTCCGTCACTTCCACCCCGAAGTCCCGGGCGAGGCCCGCCAGGCCCTCCGTGTAGCCCTGGCCGAGCGCACGGAGCTTCCAGTCGGGGCCGCGGCGGTAGAGCTCGGCCAGGAGCAGGACGCTCTCCTCGCGGGGGCGGGGCGGGGAGAAGCGGGCGAGGAGGCGGCCGGCCTCGGTGGTGACGTGCAGGGTGGGGGAGGGGAGGCGGTTCAGGGGCGTGCCCTGATCGGCGGGGCTCACGGCGACGGTGACCCGAGTGGCACCGGCGCGCAGGGCACCCGGGTCGACGGTGAGCGTGTCGCCGGAGAGGCGGGCGCCCGGCGCGGACGGCTGGTTGAAGAACACGAAGTCGGCGTCACCGCGGACCCGTCCGCCGTCGTCCGTGACCAGCGCGCACACGTCGAACGGCCCGGGCACCCGCACGA
Source organism: Streptomyces sp. NPDC053367 (assembly GCF_044545925.1). Classification (NCBI taxonomy): domain Bacteria; kingdom Bacillati; phylum Actinomycetota; class Actinomycetes; order Kitasatosporales; family Streptomycetaceae; genus Streptomyces; species Streptomyces sp. NPDC053367. The sequence goes on from NZ_JBITYN010000004.1 coordinate 559,101, forward strand.
TCAGCACACCCGGCGGCAGGGGCACATTGCCCCCGGGGACCAACTCGCCCATGACACCCCCTGCCCGGCCGTGGCTCTCACCCGCACAACGGCCGGGCCGCGGCCGGGGTTCCCGCGTCCGCGCGCGCCGGACTGATCTTCCGGGGCCGCGGCCGGGGTGACCGGCCTGACCGGCCGGGCAGGCCGGGCAGGCCGGCCGCGCCGACTCAGCCCTCGTCGAGGGTGCGCGGCACCACGCCCGGCGCCGCCGCGCGCCGCGCCGCGCTCTTCCCGCAGAACGCCGACTCCAGCGTGCCCAGCATGGTGTCGAGGACCTTGCCGTTGTTGGAGGTGTTGGCCAGGGCGGTGAGGCTGCGCTTGCCGTCCTTCGAGGTGAACGCGTAGCTGTAGTAGCCCTGGACCGCGCCCGTGTGGCCGTACACCGACACCCCGCAGGACAGATCGCGCCGCCGCAGGCCGAGGCCGTACGCCTGGGTGCTGTTGACCGGTGTCCACCGGGTCATCTGCCGGAGCGCCGCGGCCGAGGTCAGCCTGCCCCGCATCAGCGCCGAGGTGAAGGTGTTCAGGTCCCGGGCGGACGAGATCAGGGCCCCGGCGCTCTGCGCCCAGGACACCGTCTGGCGGGTGGAGTCGACGAGCCGCGCGCCCGCCTGGTCGGGGGTGAGGTATCCGCGCGCGTACCGGCCGGGCAGGGCCGTCTCCGGGTGGACGTAGAAGGTGTCGCGCAGCCCCAGCGGCTCGATGATCCGGGTGCGGTAGGCGCTGCCCACGCTCGTGCCGGTGAGCTTCTCGATCAGCATGCCGGCGACGACGAAGTTGGTGTTGGAGTACGAGTACACGGCCCCCGGCGCGCCCGTGCGCGGCCGGCGCAGCGAGCGGTCCACCAGCTGCCGGTAGGTGAAGACCTTGTTGCGGACCGCCTCGAAGCCGGGCACGGTGCTGGCGAACATGTCGTTGGTGTAGTCGTACAGCCCGCTGCGGTGGCTCAGCACATGCCGGACCGTGATGCGGTCGTCGGGCAGCAGCCCGGGCAGATAGCGGTTGACGGACACGTCCAGCCTGAGCCTGCCTTCGTCGACGAGCTGGAGCAGCACCACCGCGGAGAAGACCTTGGTGACGCTGCCGACCCGGAAGCGGTCGGTGGTCGTGATCGCCCGCCCGGTCCCGCGGTCGGCGACGCCGGAGGACACCCGGTGCACGACACCGTGGTCGTCGACGCGCGCCATCGCGCCGGGCGCACCCTGCCGCCGCGCCGTGGCCAGGACGCCGCGCAGGCCCACGAGGTCGGGCGCCGCCAGGGTCTCCGGGACGTCCTGGGCCGCCGTGGCGGGGGCCGGCACCGCCAGGAAGGACAGCACCACCGCGCCGAGTACGGCGGTGGTGCTCACCGTTTTCTTCACCATCCGGTTCTGCTCCCTCTCCTGCCTGGGGGTTTGGTCATGTCTGCGCACGAGACGGGGGGTTTGCGTGCGAGATCGGTCACATCCAGGCGGGGCAACTTTCTCGCATCCCGTCACATCTCCACAGGCGACACACAGTTGGCGGCCGAACCTGCCCTCGCGGCCCGGCGAGCCGCCCCCGGCACAAAGGAAGCCACCACAGTGCGCAGACCCCACATACGCGGCCTGGCGGTCGCCGTCGCCGTGACGTCGGCCGCCACGGGCCTCACCGGCACGGCATTCGCGAACCCCACCGCCTCGCCCTCGGTCGTCGACGCGGCGCGGTCCGCCGCCTTCGCCCACGCGAGCGCGACCGGTGTCGTCCGCGGCGACCAGCTGCGGCCGCAGGACGTGCTGACCGACCCGGAGGGCGCCCGGCACGTGCGGTTCGTCCGCACCCACGACGGCATGCCCGTCCTCGGCGGCGACCTCGTCGTCCACCTCACCGAGAAGCTGGCCTACGCCGGCGTGACCCGCGCCGCCGACCACTCCGTCCGCCCCGACACCACCCGCGCCGAACTCACCGCGGGCGAGGCCCGGGCCAAGGCCGCCGCTGCCGCCAAGGGCACCGCCGGCGCCGCCGAGCTGGTGGTCGACGCCCGCGACGGCGACGCGACCCTCGCCTACCAGGTCCGCGTCACCGGCAGCGACACCGCCGAGGGCACCGGCACCAGCACGGTCGTCGTGGACGCCGTCACCGGCGCGATCCTCAGCAACACCCCCGACGCCGACGAGTTCCTGTCACCGAAGCTGGTGCGGACCCTGCGCGCCCGCGGCGAGCGCCTCGACCCCGCGACCGGCATCGCCCCCGCCACGCCCCGCCTCACCGGCGCGACCGCCGCGGGCAGCTACCCGGCTCCCGCCACGGGCACCGGCAAGTCGCTGTTCGCCGGCCAGGTCCAGCTGTCCACCACACGCACCGCCGCCACCACGTACGTGCTGAAGGACTCCCGGCGCTGGGGCACCGAGACCCGTGACGCGCGCGGCCTGGAGCCGGTCTCCTTCGCCCAGACCAAGCGGTTCGTCACCAGCAGCAACATCTGGGGCAACGGCACCGTCTCCAACCGGGCCACCGCCGCCGTCGACGCGCAGTACGGCGTCGCCGAGACCCTGGACTTCTACAAGGAGCGGTTCCACCGCAAGGGCATCCGCAACGACTCCCGGGGCGCCCGCGCGATCGTCCACTTCGGCAACAAGGTCGGCAACGCGTTCTGGGACCCGTACTGCGGCTGCATGCTCTACGGCGACGGTGACGGCGAACTGTTCAAGAAGCCGCTCGTCGTCCTCGACGTCACCGGCCACGAACTGAGCCACGGCGTCGTGGACGCCACCGCCCGCCTGGAGCCCACCCGGGTCGACCGGCAGGGCAACCAGTACGGCGAGCCCGGCTCCCTCAACGAGTCGCTCGCCGACATCTTCGGCTCCGGCGTCGAGTTCCAGGCGAGGAACGCCAAGAACCCGCCGAACTACCTCATGGGCGAGAAGCTGGGCCTGTCCCAGAAGTTCCTGCGCCGCCTCGACAAGCCCTCCCTCGACGTGCTCGAAGGCGCCATCGACTACTGGTCGCCGGCCGTCTACGACGCCGAGGTGCACGCCGGCTCCGGCGTCTCCTCGCACGCCTTCTACCTGCTCGCCGAGGGCAGCGGCCGCAAGACCATCGGCGGCGTCGCCTACGACTCGCCGACCATCGACGGCCTGCCCGTCAAGGGCATCGGCCGCGCCAAGGCCCTCGCCATCTTCTACCGGGCCCTGACCCGCTACATGGTCTCCACGACCGACTTCCACGACGCGCGCATCGCGACGCTGAAGGCGGCCAGGGACATGTACGGCTCGGGCAGCGTCGAGTACAAGGCGGTCAGCCGCGCCTGGGCCGCCGTCAACGTCCGGGTGGCCAACACCCCCACGCGCTGACGCCGACCCGGCCATCACCGAGGGCGCCCCGGAGAACGAACCTCCGGGGCGTTCTCCACCCGCCCTCCGTCACCCCGTGGGCTCCCGCGTGACGAGGCCCTCCCGGTACGCGATCGCCACGGCCTCCGTGCGACTTGCGGCGCCGAGCTTGGCGAGGATGTTGGAGACGTGGACGCTGGCGGTCTTGCCGGTGATGAACAGCTCCTCGCCGATCTGGCGGTTGCTGCGGCCGAGGGAGAGCAGCCGCAGCACGTCCTGCTCGCGGGCCGTCAGACGGGCGGGGCCGCCGCCCGCCGACGGGGAATCGCCGAGGCGGGCTCGGCGCAGCAGGGCGTCCACGCGCTCCAGCAGGGGCCCGGCGCCCAGCCGTTCGGCCGTCTCACGGGCGGCGTGCGCCTCGGCGGCGGCCTCCTCACGGCGGTCGGCGGCCAGCAGGGCTTCCGCGAACGGCAGCCTGGCGCGGGCCTGTTCGTAGGGGTCCCCGTACTCGAACGCGCTGACGGCGGCCGCCCAGGCGTCCGGGTCGGGGCCGCGCTCGGCGCGTACGCACTCCGCCTCTGCCCGGGCCAGCCAGGCCAGCCCCTCCGGGCCCTGCGGCCGGCCGTTCACCCCGCGGCCCGCCGACTCCCGTGCCAGGCCGGCGAGTTCACCGGCCGTATCCGCCCAGCGCCGGGCCCCCGCCTCGTCCCCGGCCGCGCGGCACGCCACCGCGGCGTCGGCGACCGCGGACAGGGCGAGCGCGGCGAGCCGCACGGTGACGTCCGGGAGGGCGCCCGAGTCGTCCGTGAGGGACTCCACCGACGCCCGCATCCGCGCCACCGCGCCCTCCGGGTCCCCGCCCCGCGCGGCAGCGTCGGTCAGCACGATGCCCGCCACCAGCGCCGACATCCAGTCGAACGGCCCCCGCAGCAGCTCCTCGGCCCGCGCGACGACCGACTCGTCCCCGCGCGCGAGCCGCACGAACAGCGCGGGTCCGACCGTGAACGCGCCCGCCGGAGGCAGCACCCCGGCGTCCTGCTCCGACGCGCGGACGCACTCGTCCCAGCGGCCCAGCATGTACAGCGCCATCAGCCGCAGATAGCGCATCTCCAGCGGATACGGCGACGACAGCAGCCCGGCCCCGCGCGCCCGGTCGAGCCCCTCGTCCAGCCAGGGCAGGGACTCCCGCACCGCGCCCGCCTCGAAGGCGCCGATGGCGAGGTGGAACAGGGCGCGCAGCTCCACCGGGGCGTTGCCCGAACCCCGGGCCAGCTCCCGTGCCTCCGACAGCCGGGCCCGGCCCTCGGGGCTGCGGCGGCCGTCGAAGTAGGCCAGCGAGACCAGCAGATCGGCCCGCGCGTCCGTGAGGTCCAGGGCCTCGGCGGCCTTCAGCGCCTCATGGGCCACCCGCTCAGCGGTCCGGACCTCCCCGACCTGCCGGGCGGCCAGCACATGGGTGGCCGCCGCCCACACCCAGGTCGGCGTCGGCGGATCGGCAGGGATCAGCGCGAGCGCCTCGCTGCTGTAGGCGTAGGCGGCGGTGAGGCTGTCGACGTCGAGGAGGTTGCCCGCCAGGGTGTAGCGCACCCGGGCCGCCAGCTCCGAGTCGGCGTCCCGGCCGACCCCCGCCAGCGCGGCCCGCGCGAGGGACACCGCGCGGTGCGACTCCCCGGCGTGCGCGGCCGCGGCCGAGGCCCGCAGCATGAGGGTGATCCGGTCGCCCGCCTCCGCCTGCGGCCTCGCCTCGGCGGGCACGGACGCCCACAGGTCCAGGGCGGCCTCCAGATGGCGCAGCTCCTCGGCGGGCGCGCCCAGCCGCTTGGCGTGGTCGGCGGCCTGGAGGGACGCGGCGAGCGCCTCCGGCAGGTCATGGCTCTCGCGGTAGTGGTGGGCCCGCTCCGCCGCGGTGTCGCCGCCCGGGTCCCGGCCGGACAGCAGCCGGGCGAACGCCCCGTGCAGCCGTGCCCGCTCGCCCGGCAGCAGGTCCGCGTACACCGCCTCCCGCGCGAGGGCGTGCCGGAAGGAATAGGTGTCGCCGTCGGCGGAGACCAGCAGCCGCCGCTCGACCGCCTCGCGCAGCGCGCTCTCCAGCGCCTCCTCGGGCAGCCCGGCCGCCTCCCGCAGCAGTCCGTGCTCCACCCGGCGGCCGGCGACCGCGGCCGTGCGCAGCACCTGCTGCGCGGTGTCGGAGACCTGCTCGAACCGGATCAGCAGCACATCGGCCAGCGCGTCCGGCACCCCGCCCGCCCCCGGGTCCGTCGCCGCGAGCAGCTCCTGGGCGTAGAACGCGTTGCCCTCGGCGCGCTCGACGATCCGGCGGACCGTGGCCTCCGGCAGCGCCCGCTGCTGGTCCTCCTGGAGCACCCGGACCAGCCGGGTCACCTCGGCGTCGGCCATGGGCCGCAGCTCCAGCCGCTCCACCGACGGCAGCCGCACCAGCTCCGCCAGCAGCGGACGCAGCGGATGCCGCCGGTGCAGGTCGTCCGCGCGGTACGACGCCAGCAGCGCGAGCCGGCTGCCGGGCGCGCCGCCCGCGGGCCGGTGCAGCACCCCGCGGCTGAGCAGGAACCGCAGCAGGTCCCGCGAGGACTGGTCGGCCCAGTGCAGGTCCTCCAGGACGAGCAGCAGCGGTGCCGTCCCCGCCAGGTCCGTCAGCAGCCCCGCCACGTCCTCGAACAACCGCAGCCGGACGCCCATGTCCCGGGCGCTGTCCGCGCCGCCGCCCAGCAGCCGCCCCACCGCGGGCCGCGCGGCGAGGGCGGGCGCGAACCGCTCGTCGGCGGCGAGGGCGCCCAGCACCTCCGTGAACGGCAGGTACGGCAGGCCCACGTCACCGAGGTCGACACAGTGCCCGGTCAGCACGGTCACGCCGTCGCCCACGGCCCGCGCGGCCACCTCGTCCAGCAGCCGGGTCTTGCCGACGCCCGCGTCACCGGCGACCAGCACCGCGCGGGCCTCACCCGCGCGGGCACGCTCCAGCACCCCGGTGAGGCGGGTGAACTCCTCCTCCCGGCCGACCAGGGGAGTCACGGTGAAGGCGCTGTTCGACACGCCCCCATCCTGGCACGCCGCACCGACAACGCCCGGCCCGCGGGGGCGGCCTCCGAAGGCCGCCCCCGCGCGGTTCAGCGCAGCGTCTCGGCCCAGTTGGCCGGCACCCGGCCCGCCGGCCCCGGCACGGGCTGGTCCACGGGGTGGCTCACCGGAGGGGCCAGCCGGGGGCCGGACCCGTACAGCTCGCCCGTGGCGAAGTCCCAGAACCACTCCTCGCCGGGCTCGTAGCTCTGGATCACCCGGTGCCCGGTCTCCCGGTAGTGCGCGCTGGCGTGCTTGGAGGGCGAGTCGTCGCAGCAGCCGATGTGCCCGCACTGGGCGCAGCGGCGCAGGTGGAACCACCAGCCGCCGGCCGCGTCGCACTCCACGCAGCCGCTGCCGCTGGGCGGCACGCTGGGGTCGATTCCGTTCTCACTGGGCATGCGCCGGCTCCTCCGGTGTCTCGGTGTCCTCGATGTCCTCGATGTTCACGGGCGCTGCCTCGCCCTCCTCGGCGGTCAGCGGCAGCCTGACCTGGAACCGCGTGTCGCCCGGAACGGACTCCACCTGGAGGCTGCCGTGGTGCTTGTTGACCACGATCCGCCAGGAGATGTCGAGACCCAGCCCGGTGCCTTCGCCGACCGGCTTGGTGGTGAAGAACGGATCGAAGATCCGGTCGCGGATCTCCGCCGGGACACCGGGCCCGGTGTCCCTGAACTCGACCAGCGCGTGGTCGTGGTCGAGCGCGGTCCGCACGGTCAGCGTGCCCGGGCCGCCGGCGCTCTTCATCGCCGAGACGGCGTTGTCGATCAGGTTGGTCCACACCTGGTTCAACTCGGCCGGATACGACGGGATCCGCGGCAGCGAACGGTCGTAGTCCTTCACGACCTTGATCTCCGACCCGAACTTCCCCGCCAGCATCATCAGCGTGCTGTCGAGGAGTTCGTGCACATCGGAGTTCTGGTACGGCGCCCGGTCGAGCTGCGAATACTGCTTGGCCGCGTCCACCAGGCTGGAGATGCGCTTGGTCGAGTCCTCGATCTCGTCCATCAACAGCTCGGTCTCGACGGTGTAGTTGAGCCAGCCGACGGCCGACTCCAGGATGTCCTCGCCGACCGACGCGGCCACCTGCTCCAGCCAGTCGACGTCGAGGCCCGCCTGCACGAAGGTCGGGGCCAGCCGCCAGCCTTCGCTGATGCCGTGGTCGTCGAGCCAGTCGGAGATCTCGTCCTCACGGTCGGAGGCCTCCAGCGGGCTGAGCGAGGGCGCCTTGGCGACGCGTTCGGCGGTGCGCTCCTGGATCTCGATCAGGCTCGCGAGCTGCTCGGGCGGATAGGGCCCCGAGGAGATGATCGCCAGCTTGTGCCGCATCTTGGCGACCCGCTCGCGCAGCGACGCCGTGGCCCGCACTGCCGCCGCGGCGGGGTTGTTGAGCTCATGGGTGAGTCCCGCGGACAACGAGCCCAGCGCCAGCAGCCGTTCACGCTGGCCTATCAGCCGGGCGCTGTTCTTCGACCCGAAGAACAGGCCCTCCAGCAGGTGCACCGCCATCGGGAACCACTCCCGCATGACGGCCGCGAAGGTGTCGGCCGGCAGCACGAAGAAGCGCGTCGGCCGCGTCACCCGCATCGAGTTGTTGTACACCTGCTTCACACGGTCGCCGATGTACGCCTGCATGGCGCCGGTGTACGACCCCGGGTGCGAGCTGCGCACGACCTCGATGTCGTCGCCGCCGACCCGCCGCGACAGCACGACCTCGCCGTCCATCAGGACGAAGAAGCAGGTCGCCGGGTCGCCCTCGGAGTAGACCGGGCCGGGCTGGTGCAGCTCCACCCGGCCGTCGGCACACAGCCGCCCCAGCTGTTCGGGCGTCAGCTTCTCGAACAGGAACAGCGAGCCGATCTCCCGGGGACTGCAGGGCATCCGCTGTCCGCTCATGACTGCTCCAGGTAGCGGTGGACGAGCATGACGGCCATGGCTCCCTCTCCGACGGCGGACGCGACCCGTTTCGCGGACTCCGCGCGCGCGTCGCCCGCCACGAACACGCCCGGCACATTGGTCTCCAGGTGGTACGGCGGCCGGTCCAGTTCCCAGCCCGCGGGCGGCCGCCCGTCCGGTGTCATCAGGTCCGGCCCGGCCAGGATGAACCCGCGCTCGTCGCGCAGCACCGTGCCCTCCAGCCAGTCGGTCAGCGGGGCGGCGCCGATGAACACGAACATCCACTGCGCGTCGACCCGTTCGGTCTCACCGGTGACCGTGTCGCGCAGGGTGAGCTGCTCCAGCCGGTCGCTGCCGTGCGCGGCCTCCACGACCGTGCCGGTGCGCACGGAGATGTTGGGCGCCTCGGCGATCTGCTGGATCAGGTAGTGCGACATGGACGCCGACAGGTCCGGCCCGCGCACCAGCAGCGTCACCGACTTGGCGCCCTTGGACAGGTACATCGCCGCCTGCCCGGCCGAGTTGGCGCCGCCGACGATGTAGATGTCGTGGCCCAGGCAGGACGGCGCCTCGGTCAGCGCGGAGCCGTAGTAGACGCCCTTCCCGGTCAGTTCGGCAAGACCGGGCGCGTCGAGCTGCCGGTAGGACACACCGGTCGCCAGCAGCACGCTGTGCGCGGAGACCGCGGAGCCGTCGGAGAACCGTACGGTCCGGGCGGCGCCGGAGATCTCCAGGCCCGTCACCTCGCGGGCGGTGAGCAGTTCGGCACCGAACTTGACCGCCTGGCGCCGGGCCCGCTCGGCCAGCTGGGCGCCGGAGACGCCGTCGGGGAAGCCGAGGTAGTTCTCGATCCGCGAGCTCTGCCCGGCCTGTCCGCCGGTCGCGGAGCGCTCCACCAGCACCGTGCGCAGGCCCTCGGAGGCGCCGTACACGGCCGCGCCGAGCCCCGCGGGTCCGCCGCCGATGACCACGAGGTCGTAGAAGTCGGCGGTCGGCGTGGTCGCGAGGCCCACCCGCGCGGCCAGTTCCGGCGCCTCGGGCTCGACCAGCGGAGCGCCGTCCGGGGTGACCACCAGCGGCAGCCGCTGCCCGTCCTCGCCCGCCGCGGCCAGCAGCCGCCGGCCCTCGGGCTCGTCGGCCGAGTACCAGCGGTACGGCACCTGGTTGCGGGCCAGGAACTCGCGCACCTCCGAGGATCGCGCGGAGAACCGGTGCCCGACGACCTTGGTGCTGGGCACCGGCCGGTAGTCGCTGGACCGCCACGCCTCCAGCAGGTCGTCCAGGACCGGGTACAGCTTCTCCTCCGGCGGGTCCCACGGCTTGAGGAGGTAGTGGTCCAGGTCGACGACGTTGATCGCGTCGATGGCCGCGTTGGTGTCCGCGTACGCCGTCAGCAGCACCCGGCGGGCGCCCGGGTACACGTCCAGGGCCTGCTCCAGGAACTCGATGCCCGTCATCTGCGGCATGCGGTAGTCGGCGAGGATCACCGCCACCAGATCGCCGCGCAGTTTCAGCTCGCGCAGCGCCTCCAGTGCGGACTCGCCTGACTCCGCGCGCACGATCCGGTACGAACCTCCGTAACGGCGTCTGAGGTCACGGGCGACGGCGCGGGAGACCCCCGGGTCGTCGTCCACGGTCATGATGACGGTGCGCGCCGCCTCGGCGACTTCTGTCATGCCTCTCCCACCCCGAGGGCTCGTACCTGCGGCGCGGTTCCCCGCCGCCGCGCCGGCTCCCGGCCCATCGTAATTTCCATCGCCCCGCTCCGCTCGGTCATGGCGGGCCGTCACGGCCTTCGCTCGCGCAGGACGCAGAACTCGTTCCCTTCCGGGTCGGCCAGTACCACCCAGGGCTGCTCACCCTGTCCGACGTCCACGTGGCGGGCGCCCAGCGCGAGCAGCCGTTCCACCTCGGCGCGCTGGTCGTCGGGGCGGAAGTCCAGGTGGAGCCGGTTCTTGACGGACTTGCCCTCCTCGACGGGCTCGAAAATGATTCCGGGAAGACTTTCTGAGGTCGGGCGGATCTCGAACTCCTCCCAGGAGTCGTCCAGCACCTCCCAGCCGAGTGCCTCGGCCCACCAGCGGCCCAGGGCCACCGGGTCGGCCGCGTCCATCACGACTTGCTCCCACTGCAGGCTCATGAATTCAGCGTAGTGAAGACTGACCGGGGCACGACGTGTCCGGGAGAACCACTCGATCAAGGAAGGCGGCCGGGATGACGAGGCCGATCACGGCAGGCGTCGACGGATCGGACGAGAGCCTCGCGGCCCTCGCCTGGGCGGCCAGGGAGGCCGTACGGCGCGGGCGGCCGCTGAAGGTCGTGCAGGCGTGGGAGTACGAGCCGCACGAGGCGCTCGACGGGGACCGCGCCACCCAGGAGCGCTGGGCGGACGAGGCGGTGGCCGCGGCCGCGCGCAACGCCGCCGAGCGGCACCCCGGCCTGGAGGTGTCCGCCGAGGCCGTCGAGGGGCCGGTCGTGGACGCGCTGGTCTCGGCGGCCGGCGAGGCCGAGCTGCTGGTGCTGGGCTCGCGCGGGCACGGCCCCGTGGTCGGCTTCCTGCTCGGCTCGGTGGGCCAGCAGGTGATCGCCGAGACCGGCCGGCCCGTGGTGCTGGTGCGCACCGGGGACAAGGCGTCCGCCGAGGTCGCCGGGCACGAGATCGTGGTCGGCCAGCAGGGCGGGGTGGAGGACAGCGCGGCCGCGCTGGGCTTCGCCTTCGAGACGGCGGCGGCCCGCGGCGCGGCCGTGCGGGCGGTACGTGCCTGGACGCTGCCGCCGGTGTTCGCCTACAGCCCCGCCTCCCTGAAGCTCCTCGACGACGCCGGCGGGCCCGAGCCGTTCGAGCGCAAGGCGCTGGCCGAGGCGCTGCAGCCGTGGCGGGACCGCTTCCCCGGCGTGCACGTCGTCGAGCACGTCGAGATGGGCAGCGCCGGGCAGGTGCTGCTGTCGGTGGCCGCCCGGGCCCAGCTGATGGTCGTCGGACGGCGCGCCCACCGCACCGCCGTCGGCGCCCGCATCGGCTCGGTCGCCCACGGCGTCCTGCACCACGCCCCCTGCCCGGTCGCGGTGGTCCCGCCGGCCTGACCCCGCTCGCGCCTCACTCGTGCGAGGGGGACTCCAGGGTCTCCCTCGCCTTGGGCAGGATGTTCTCGACGTAGTCCTTGACGGCCGTCTCGATGCCGATGTCGTGCTGGGCGCGCTCGGACAGGAACCAGCGGTGCTCCAGGAGCTGGTGGTAGATCTCCGCCGGGTCCATGGTGCCGCGCAGTTCCAGCGGCACGGTCCGCACGGCCGGCCGGAACACCTCGCGCACCCAGCGGTGGGCGAGCACCTCCGGGCGGGCCGCGAGGGGGTCGCCGGGCGCGTAGTCCTCCTGGGTCGCCATCCAGCTCTCCAGGTCGTTCAGCAGCCGCCGCGCCTGGTTCTCCTCGGTGTCCAGGCCGGTCAGCCGCAGCAGCTGGCGCTGATGGTGGCCGGCGTCCACGACCTTGGGCACGAAGGTGACCGTGTCGCCGTTGGAGGAGTGGTCGATCTGCATCTCCGCCACGTCGAAACCGAGGTCGTTCAGCCGGCGGATTCGGCGCTCGATGTAGTGGTACTTGCCCGCCGGGTACACCGAGACCCGCGTCAGCTCCTTCCACAGCTCGCCGTAGCGGGCGCAGATCTCCATGCCGAACTCGATCGGGTCCACCGACGGGTGCAGCGCCCCGGAGGCCTCCAGGTCCAGCAGCTCCCCGCTGATGTTGACGCGCGCGAGGTCGAGGTCGTAGTCGCGCTGGCCGGGGCTGAGCCGGGCGTGCAGCTCACCGGTCTCGGCGTCCACCAGATAGGCGGCGTAGGCGCCCGCGTCCCGCCGGAACAGCGTGTTGGACAGCGAGCAGTCGCCCCACGCGAACCCGGCCAGGTGCAGCCGCACCAGCAGCACCGCGAGGGCGTCCATGAGGCGGTGCATGGTGGCCGGCCGCATCGTCGTCTCGAACATCGAGCGATACGGCATCGACCCGCCGAGATGACGGGTGATCAGCACCGGCTCCAGCGGCTCACCGGTCACGTCCTCCCGCCCGGTGACCACCGCGAGCGCGTCCACCGCCGGGATGCCGAGGCGGTCCAGGTCGCGCAGCAGCTCGTACTCGCGCAGCGCGGGCCGCTCGGCCAGCTCCTTGACCGCGACGACCTCGTCGCCGGCACGCGCGTACCGCACGACGTGCCGGGAGATGCCACGCGGCAGTGGCACGAGGTAGTCCTCGGGCCAGTCCTCCAGCGGGATGTGCCAGGGCAGTTCGAGGAGCAGGGCCGGGTGCTCCGGGTTGGTGGCGCTGATGTGCAAAGCCATGGCCCGACCCTAGACGGCGTGTGCCGGTGCCGGAACGGCCCTTTCACCTGCTGGAACGGGCCCCTGCCACGGCGTGTTCGCGGGCCCGGTCCGCGGCCGCCCGGACCGGGCCGCGATGGGCGGGCCCGTGCCCGGGCAGCAGCAGGTCGCCGTCCAGGGCCCCGATGGTCTCCAGCGAGGTCAGGGCGCGGGCGCGCTCGTGGTGGAACATGTCCATCAGCAGCTGCGGCCCCTCCAGGCGGGAGGTGGCGTGCCCGGTGACCAGGGCGTCCCCGCCGAGCACCGTGCCGCGGTCCGGCAGGTGGAAGACGCTGTGGCCCAGGGTGTGCCCCGGCGTGTGCACGGGGACGGGCCGGCCGGGCAGGTCGAGGGGGCCGTCGGTCGGGAAGGGCGCGGGGGAGGCGACCGGTACCTTCACGGTGCCGCCGGCCCGCAGCGCGTGCACCGCCCAGGGCAGCACGCCCGGCCGCCAGCCGTTGGCCAGCACCGTGCCGATGTTCACCTGGTGCAGGAACTCCCGGCGCGCGTGCGGGACTTCGGCCTCGTGCAGATACACCGGGGTGCCGTAGGCGGCGCGCAGGTACTCGGCGGAGCCCAGATGGTCGTTGTGGGCATGCGTGATCAGTACGGCCGCGACGGCCTCCGGAGCGCTGCCCACCTGCGTCAGCGAGTCCAGCAGCCGCTCCCGGTCGCCGGGATAGCCGGTGTCGACGAGCGTGACGGCGTCACCGTCCTTGAGGATCACCCAGTTGGTGTTGCTGCCGTGCACCAGGTAGGTGTCGTCGGCGACTTGCTGCACTTCGGCGCGCATCTTCTTCGTCCCGCGTGGTGAGGTGGGCTCGGGCGGGGGACAGCAAAGCAGATCGGCGCCGTGAGCGGCACCTCAGCGCACGCCTCGGGGCCGGAACTGGATGCTGATGCGCGGTCCCGTCGCCCGCGTGCTCTTCGGTATGCAGTGCTCCCAGGTCCGCTGGCAGGAGCCGCCCATCACGATCAGGTCGCCGTGTCCGAGCGGCCGGCGTACGGCGCTGCCGCCGCCCGCGGGCCGCAGCAGGAGGTCCCGGGGCGTGCCCACGGAGAGGATCGCGACCATTGTGTCCTCGCGCGCGCCCCGCCCGATCCGGTCCCCGTGCCAGGCCACGCTGTCGCGGCCGTCGCGGTAGTAGCACAGCCCGGCCGTGGCGAACGGCTCGCCGAGCTCCTCGGCGTAGTGCGTGGTGAGCGCCTCGCGGGCCTCGGCCAGCACCGGGTGGGGGAGAGGCTCGCCGGCGCCGTAGTACGCGAGCAGTCGCGGCACGTCGACGACGTGGTCGTACATCTGGCGGCGCTCGGCCCGCCAGGGGACCTCGGCCGCCAGCTGCTCGAACAGCGCGTCGGAGCCGCTCAGCCAGCCGGGCAGGACATCGATCCAGGCGCCCGCGCCGAGCACCGTCCGGCGCAGGCCGTCGAGCGGGGCGAGGCCCAGCCGGTCGGTCTGGTCGAAGAGGGAGCTCTGGAGGTGCATGGATCCAGCCTACTCCCCGATTCGAAAATACGTTCTACGATCATCGGCTCTTTCGATGCACCGGTGTATCGGATACGTTCCTGTATCGAACGGGAGGCCGACCATGGATACCGAGCCGAAGACCGGCGGGCGCGTGACCAGGCGCCGGGTGCGCACGCGGGCGAACCTGCTCGACGCCGCGTTCGCCGTGTTCGCGGCGAAGGGCTTCGGGCGGGCCTCGATCGAGGAGGTCTGCGAGGCCGCCGGCTACACCCGGGGTGCCTTCTACTCGAACTTCTCCAGCTTGGACGAGCTGTTCTTCGCCCTCTACCGGCAGCGGGCCGACCTCATCGCCGAGCAGGTCGCCGGGGCGCTCGCGCAGGACGGCCCCGACCTGGACGTCGCCCAGTCGGTGGACCGGGTCACCGAGGTGCTGCTGCTGGACGTGGACTGGCTGCTGGTCAAGACCGACTTCCTGGTGCACGCGGCCCGCGACCCGGCCGTCGCCGAGGCCCTGCTGGAACACCGGGCGGGCCTGCGCCGCACCATCGCCGGCCGGCTCGCCCGCGCGCGCGGCCACACCCAACTGCCCGCCGTGCTCGGCGACGCCGACTCCGCGGCGCACGCGGTCGTCGCCGCGTACGACGGGGTGACCACCCAACTGCTGCTGGACAAGGACGTCGACGGCGCCCGCGCCTGGCTCAGGCAACTGCTCACCGCCCTGCTGACCGACGGCAGCGGCCGGGCCCGCTGAGGCCCACTTCAGGGAAGGGAACGCTCGCCCATGGACGCGGACGCCATCGTCGTCGGAGCCGGTCTCGCCGGACTGGTCGCGGCACACGAACTCACCAGCCGGGGCCGCCGGGTCGCCCTGGTCGACCAGGAGAACGCCGCCAATCTCGGCGGGCAGGCCTACTGGTCCCTCGGCGGCCTCTTCCTCGTCGACTCCCCGGAACAGCGGCGACTGAAGGTCAAGGACTCCTTCGACCTCGCCTGGAACGACTGGCAGGGCAGCGCGCGGTTCGACCGCACCGACGACGAGGACTCCTGGGGGGTGCGCTGGGCCCGCGCCTACGTCGAGTGGGCGGCGGGCGAGAAGCGCTCCTGGCTCGACCGGCACGGCATCAAGCTGCTGCCGACCGTCGGCTGGGCCGAGCGCGGCGACCTGCGCGCCGACGGCCACGGCAACTCCGTGCCCCGCTTCCACATCGCCTGGGGCACGGGTACGGGTGTGGTCGAGCCGTTCGTCGCGTACGCCGAGCAGGCCGCGCGCGACGGGCTGCTCACCTTCCACCACCGCCACCGCGTCGACGAGTTGGTGATCGAGGACGGCACCGCCCGTGGCGTGCGCGGCACGCTCCTCGCCCCCGACGACTCACCGCGCGGTGTCGCCTCCAGCCGGGAGGCCGTCGGCGCGTTCGAACTGACCGCGCAGGCCGTGATCGTCACCTCCGGCGGCATCGGCGCCAATCACGACATGGTCCGCCGCTACTGGCCCGAGCGGCTCGGCACCCCGCCCGCCGAGATGGTCACCGGCGTCCCCGCCTACGTCGACGGCCGCATGCTCGACATCAGCGCCGACGCCGGTGTCCGCCTGGTCAACCGCGACCGCATGTGGCACTACACCGAGGGCCTGCGGAACTGGAACCCCGTCTGGCCCGGCCACGGCATCCGCATCCTGCCCGGCCCGTCCTCGCTGTGGTTCGACGCCCTCGGCCGCCGCCTGCCCGACCCCTGCCTGCCGGGCTACGACACCCTCTCCACCCTCGGACACCTGCGCACCACCGAGGACATCGCCGGCTACGACCACTCCTGGTTCGTCCTCACCCGCAAGATCATCGAGAAGGAGTTCGCGCTCTCCGGCTCCGAGCAGAACCCGGACATCACCGCCAAGGACAAGCGGGCCGTGCTGCGCGCCCGCCTCCTCGGCAAGGGCGCCCCGGGCCCGGTGCAGGACTTCGTGCGCCACGGTGCCGACTTCGTGGTCGCCGACACCCTGGAGCAACTCGTCGAGAAGATGAACGCCCTGACGGAGAAGGCGCTGCTGGACGCCGACGCCCTGCGCCGTCAGATCGAGGCCCGCGACCTCCAGCTGGCCGGGCCCTACAGCAAGGACGCCCAGGTCCAGGGCATCCACAACGCCCGCCGCTACATCGGCGACCGCCTCGGCCGTGTCGC
Source organism: Streptomyces sp. NPDC053367 (assembly GCF_044545925.1). Classification (NCBI taxonomy): domain Bacteria; kingdom Bacillati; phylum Actinomycetota; class Actinomycetes; order Kitasatosporales; family Streptomycetaceae; genus Streptomyces; species Streptomyces sp. NPDC053367. The sequence continues at coordinate 575,395 of NZ_JBITYN010000004.1, forward strand.
CGCCCCGCACCGGATCCTCGACCCCGAGGCCGGCCCGCTGATCGCCGTCAAGCTGCACGTCCTCACCCGCAAGACCCTCGGCGGCATCCAGACCGACCTCGACTCCCGCGCCCTCGGCCTCGACGGCCGGCCCATCGAGGGCCTGTACGCCGCCGGAGAGGTCGCCGGCTTCGGCGGCGGCGGCGTGCACGGATACAACGCCCTGGAGGGGACGTTCCTGGGAGGCTGCCTGTTCTCGGGCCGCGCCGCGGGCCGGGCGGCGGCGGACCGGACGGGCTGAGGACGGGCTGAGGGCGGGCTGAGGGCGGCCGGTCGCCGCAGGACCCGGACGGTCCCGCACTTGGGCGGATGCGGGCCGGCCCGCACCGGGCCGAACCCGGACGCCCCATGTCAACGGCCCGCCGGGTCAGACCTGTTCGAGGAGCCGGACCAGCACCGCCACATGGCTGTGCTCCGGCTCCTTGGACGCCGTCAGCAGCGTCACCGGGCCCTTGGCCGCCGACTCGCGTACGCCGTCCAGGAGTTCGGCCGCATCGGGTGTGGCCAGCTCCGCCTCGTAGCGGCGGGCGAACTCCTCGTACGAGCCCTCGCCCGCGTGGTACCAGCGGCGCAGCTCGGTGGACGGGGTCAGGTCCTTCGGCCACTCGTCGACCCGGGCCGCGTCCTTGGACACGCCCCGCGGCCAGAGCCGGTCGACCAGGACACGCACGCCGTCGTCCGGCTCGGGGGGTTCGTAGACACGGCGTACGCGCACGCTCACGGTGGACCCTCCTCGGCCGACGGCTGCTGTCCGGAGCGTAACCCGGCCGGCCCGCGGCCGTTGCGGCTCACTCGGCCGACCGGGTGCCGCTCACGCCTCTCGACGCTCTGCCGCGCGACGGCGGCGCAGCAGATGCCGTCGCTCGTTCTCGCTGGTTCCACCCCAGACCCCCATGCCCTGCGCCGTGTCCAGCGCGAACTCCAGGCAGGCCTCCCGCACGGGGCACCCGCCGCACACGGCCTTGGCCTGCTCCGTCTGCAACAGCGCGGGCCCCGAACTGCCTATGGGGAAAAAGAGATCGGGGTCGTGGTGTCGGCACTCGGCACGCTCTCGCCAGTGGTCCATCGGTGTCACCGCACTCCTCCATACCCTCCCGAATGCACTTACTCGGCTTCGGGTGACCTGTCGGCGGTGGGCGAAACCGGAATTTCGGGCGAGCCCGCCGGATCGGCCCGGAACGAGACCCAGGTCACACTCGCCGATGTCACAACGCGCGGGGGCCGTCTCGTCCCAGGGGTGTAGCCACCGGACAACGGCAGAGGAGACCTCCCGATGGAACCCCGTATCGACGCCCGTGCCAGCAAGGTCGCCATGAACGTCGTCAAGCACCTGGTCGCGGCGGACAAGGTGCTCCACGACTCGGCCCTTCCCGCCGCCACGCAGGAGTTGGTGAAGATCCGGGCCAGCCAGGTCAACGGCTGCGGTTTCTGCCTCGACATGCACGTCAAGGACGCCGCGGCCGCCGGGGAGGACCCGGTGCGGCTCGCCATGGTCGCCGCCTGGCGGGAGGCCACCGTCTTCACCGACGCCGAGCGCGCCGCCCTGGAACTCACCGAGCAGGGCACGCGCCTCGCCGACGCGGCAGGCGGTGTCCCCGACGAGGTCTGGGCGGACGCCGCCAAGCACTACGACGACGACCAGCTCGCCGCCCTCGTCTCCCTGATCGCGCTCATCAACGCCTTCAACCGGATGAACGTCATGATCCAGACCCCCGCCGGCAACTACCAGCCGGGTCAGTTCGGCTGAATTGGGGGCCCCTGGCGCAGTGCCCGGCCCGCCTCCTGGGCCACCGCCTCCGCGAGCGCGGCCAGCGCGGGTGAGTCGAGCTTCCACTGCTGCCAGTACAGCGGCGCGTCCACCGGCCGCTCCGGGGCCAGTTGGGCCAGGCGGCCGGTGTCGAGCAGGGGGTGGGCCTGGGCCTCCGGGAGGAGGCCCCAGCCGAGGCCGGCCGCGACGGCCTCGGCGAAGCCCTCCGAGGTGGGGACGTAGTGGCGGGCCGGGTTCGCGGGCGTGCCGGTCAGACGGCGTACGAAGCCGTCCTGGAAGTCGTCGCGCCTGTCGAAGACCACGACCGGGGCCTTGGGCAGCACCTCGGCGAGGGGGCCGGCCAGGTGGCGGGCGGCGAAGTCCGGGTTCGCCACGGCCAGATAGCGCATCCGGCCGAGACCGCGCACCGTGCAGCCCGGCACCGGGTCGGGGGAGGAGGTCACCGCGGCCATGACCAGCCCTTCGCGCAGCAGCGCGGCGGTGTGGTCCTCGTCCTCGCGGTGCAGCTCGAAGCAGAGCCCGGGGTCCTGCCCCACGCGGGTGAGGGCGGGCAGGAACCAGGTGGCGAGGGAGTCGGCGTTGACCGCCACCGACACCCGGGTCGCCTCCCCGGCCCCGCGCATGCCCAGCTCGGCGCGCGCGTCCCGCTCCAGCCGGGCGAGCTGGCGGGCGAAGCGGACCACCACCTCGCCCGACTCCGTGGGCCGTACCGGCTTGGTGCGCAGCAGCAGCACCCGGCCGGTGCGCTGCTCCAGCGCCTTCACCCGCTGACTGACCGCGGACGGCGTGACGTGCAGCGCGGCGGCGGCCGCGTCGAAGGTGCCCTCGTCCACCACGGCGAGCAGCGTGCGCACCTGGTCGAGGGGGAGTTCCGGCATCCCGGCCACTGTCTTCATGACAGCTAAAGATACGTAAGAATCTTTAGCTGTACGGCCGGTGATCGCTTCTTTAACGTCGACGTCATGAGCAACGCACTGTCCGCCGCCGCCGCGGGTTTCGGCACCGGCCTCTCCCTCATCGTCGCCATCGGCGCGCAGAACGCCTTCGTCCTGCGCCAGGGCATCCGCCGGCACGCCGTCCTCGCCGTCGTCGGCATCTGCGCCCTGTCGGACGCCCTGCTGATCACGCTGGGCGTGGCCGGGGTCGGCGCGGTGGTGGTGACGTGGCCGGGCGCGCTGACCGCGGTCGGCTGGATCGGCGGAGCGTTCCTGATCGCCTACGGTGTCCTCGCCGCCCGCCGGGTGCTGCGGCCGCAGGGCGCGCTGAGCACCGAGGGGGAGAGCGCGGGCTCACTGCGCCGCGCGGTGCTCACCTGCCTGGCGATGACCTGGCTGAACCCGCACGTCTACCTCGACACGGTGTTCCTGCTCGGCTCCATCGCCGCCGACCGCGGCCCGCTGCGCTGGACGTTCGGGCTCGGCGCCGCGCTGGCCAGCCTGTGCTGGTTCGCCGCGCTCGGCTTCGGCGCCCGGCTGCTCGGCCGCCCGCTCGCCCGGCCCGGCGCCTGGCGGGTCCTGGACGGTCTGGTCGCCGCCACGATGATCACCCTGGGGGTGCTGCTGATCGTAGGCAATTGACCGCTAGACGACGCCCCGGCGGTGGAGCGCGTACTGCTCCATGAGCTTGTTGCGGGTGGCCTCGAGCCGGTGGGCGAGGATCTCGGACACGATCCGCACCAGGGTCAGCCCGAGCTGCGGGTCCTCCTCGCACAGCGCGAGCACGGGCTGCGCCTGGAACTCGTAGGCCCTGACGGGGCTGAAGGCCTCCGCGCCGAAGTCCCACCGGTAGGGCGGGAAGAGCCAGGACCAGCCGAGCAGGTCGCCCGCGCCCAGGCTGGCCACGGTCACCCGCTGCAGTGACGTCACCCGCTGGTCGAGGGAGACCGCGCCCGAGCGGATGACCCAGAACCGGTCGGCCGTGCCGCCCGCCTCGAAGATGCGGGCGTCCTCCGGGAAGGACACCTCCCGGGCGAGCGTCATCAGCCGCTCGCGCTGCGGCGGGGGGAGGGCGGAGAGCAGTTTCGTCGCTTTGGTCATGGCGCGGGGCTCCTGCCGGGAGACGTTCCGGTGTTATCCCTACGCCCATTTCAGCCGCGCTCGGCCGGAAGAGCACCTCGGCGGAACCGGGTTTCCGCGTCAGGGCAGAGAAAAGCCCTGGCCGGACGGGGGAAACCAGCCAGGGCAGTTCATGGGGTGGATCAGGAGGACTCGGTCGTCGACTCCGTGACCACGTATGAATGAACGATAAACCATTCACGGGCGCGTAACCCTCTGGAAACCGGGCGGAGTGACGGATTTCACTTCATGACGCGGATGTGCTCCAGGCTCGGATCGGCCGGGTCCGGGAGGTTCATGCCGGCCGCGAGGCCCGAGCGCAGATATCGCAGCACCGGCTCCGTCAGCCGCTCGCCCGGCAGCACCGCGGGGATCCCCGGCGGATACGGAGTGATCATCTCCGCCGCGACCCGTCCCGCCGCCTCCTTCACCGGCACCGCCTCGGCCGGGCCGAAGAACGCGTCCCGCGGCAGACACGCCTGCGCCAGCCGCAGCCGCGCCGGCTCCGGCACCTCGACGTGCGGCGCCTCGGGCAGCCCCGGCGCGGCGCGCGCGAGGTCCTTGAGCGCCATCACCAGCTCGCCGGTCGTCGCCTCGTCGTCGGCGTGCGTGATCTGCGCGCCGATCCGGCGGTGGTCGGTCAGATGCGCCTCGATCTCACGGTTCTCCCGCAGCCAGTCGGCCGCCTGGTAGCCGGTGATGCCGAGCCCCGACACGTCGATGACACCCGGCAGCGGATCGAGGTCGTCGGCCAGTCCGGGCCCGCAGTACTCCTCCCGGCCGTCCATGCGCAGCCCGTCGATGTCGTCCACCGACTCCCGCACCCGCGCCGCCAGCTCCAGCGCGCGGCCCATCAACTCCCGGCCGCGCAGCATCATCTGACGGCGCCAGCCGTCCATGCCGGCGTAGATCAGCACCGACGGGCTGGTCGTGCCGAGCAGGTCGGCGCGCATCTTCAGCAGCTCGGGCGGCACCAGGTCGCCCTGCAGATGGAAGACCGAGCCCTGCTCGAGGCCGGAGCCCATCTTGTGGATGCTGGTCACGCAGATGTCCGCGCCCGCGTCCATCGCCCAGGACGGCAGATCCGGGTGGAAGGGCAGATGCGCGCCCCACGCCTCGTCCACGATCAGCGGCAGCCCCCGCCGGTGGCACACCTCGGCGATCGCACGCAGATCCGCGCACGCGCCGTACGGCGTCGGGCTCGTCACCAGCGCGCCCTTGGCGTCCGGCCGGCGCTCCAGGGCCTTCTCGAACTGCTCCGCGGACGGCGGGTGCGCCACATGCCGCTCGGCGTCCCAGCGGGGCTCCACCCACACCGGCTCGATGCCGGACAGGATCAGGCCCGACACCACCGACTTGTGCGCGTCCCGCCCGATCAGCAGCGCCTCGTGCGGCCCTGCCACGGCCAGCATGGCCGCCTTCACGGACAGGGAGCTGCCGCAGGTCGTGAAGAACGTGTGGTCCGCGTGCACGGCGTCGGCCATCAGCTCCTCGGCCCGTTCCAGCACCCGGCCCCGGGTCAGCCGGTCGTCCAGCCCGCCCGACGCCAGGACGTCCCCGAGGAACACCGCGTCCCCCAGCACCGCCCGGACGGCGGGATCGGCGCCATGGGCCTGCTTGTGCCCCGGCGGGGCGAACGCCAGCCTGCCTGATCGGTGGTAGTCGGCGAGAGCTTCCAGAACCGGTGCCTGCGTGTGATCGGCTGTCATGCACATCGGGTTCCCGGAGGCGCCGGGGACATTCGGGGCCAAAAGGGGGTGCACGGACAGCGCACCCGGTCAGTCCACCCGGTCAGTCCACCCGGTCCGGCACGGGGGCGTCCCGCCGGGCCGCCGGGGTGCCGCACCTCGGCGGCCCCCCGGACGGCGGCCCCGTCAAGGCGCCCCCGTACTCCCGGCCGGCTCGCCCGTTGTGTCCACCGGGTGGCTGCCCGGCCTCAGGATCTCGTCCAGAACCCGCAGCACCACCTCGTACGCCACCCCGCGCATCTCCGCCTCCCGTGCCGCGCCCGGATCGTGCGAGCGCAGCTCCTCACCGCGCGCCTGCCAGGTGCGCAGCTCCCGCAGCGCACCGTCCCTGCTCCGCTGCATCCGTCGCAGCAGTTCGTCAGCGTCCACGACATCGCTCATACGGGGCGGGTACCCGGCTCCGGCTCCGTTCCTCAGCTCTGTCCGGGGTCACCTTGTGCGCCGGCTCCGCCTTCCACGTGGGCCCGCACCTCGTCCGGCGTCAGGTAGGAGTCGGTGTACTCGAAGTCCTTCAGCTTGGCCGGCTTGCGGGCCTGGAAGCCGGTGCGCACGAAATCGTCGCCGGCGACCGCGTTGAGCATCCAGTTGGTCAGCACCCGGGTCTTGGCGACGTTGGTGCGCAGCGCGCCCCAGTGGTAGCCGCGGGCCACCGCCTGGGCGGGCAGTCCGCGCAGCTCGATGCCGAGCGGCTTGGACACGGCGTCCTTGCCGCCGAGGTCGACCACCAGGCCGAGGTCCTTGTGCACGTACGGCTGGAGCGGCTCGCCGCGCAGGGTCGCGATGACGTTCTCGGCGACCTTGCGGCCCTGCCGCTGGGCGTGCTGCGCGGTCGGCGGGCACACCGCGCCCTCCTCGCCCTTGGCGATGTCCGGCACCGCGGCCGCGTCGCCGAGCGCGAAGACGCCGTCGTGGCCCGGCAGGGTCATCTCGGCGGTCACCGCGAGGCGCCCGCGCACCGTCTCCGCGCCGAGGGTGGCGATGAGCGGGCTGGCCACCACGCCCGCGGTCCAGATCAGCGTGCGGGTCGGCACCACCCGGCCGTCGGTGAAGGTGACCTCCTCCGGTCCGGCCTTGTCGATGGAGACGCCGAGGGACACCTCGACGCCGCGCCGCTGGAGGACCTCCATGGCGCTGCGGCCGAGCTTCTCGCCCAGCTCCGGCATCAGCTTCGGCGCGATGTCGATGAGGTGCCACTTGATCAGGCTCGGGTCCAGGCGCGGGTAGCGCCTGACCGCGGCGTGCGTCAGCTTCTGCAGGCACGCGGCCGTCTCCGTACCGGCGTAACCGCCGCCGACCACCACGAACTGCAGCCGGGAGGCCCGCTCGGCGGGGTCCTGGCTGGCGTCGGCGAGATCCAGCTGGGAGATGACGTGGTCACGGATGTACGCGGCCTCGGCGAGGGTCTTCAGACCGAACGCGTGGTCGGTGAGGCCGGGGATGTCGAAGGTGCGGGTGACGCTGCCGGGGGCCAGGACGATGTAGTCGTACGGCTCGTTCACCACCTCGTCGGTGATCGTGCGGATCACGCACACCTTGGCCTTCAGGTCCACGCCGATCGCCCCGCCGGGGATGATCCGGGTGCGGTACTTCTTGCTGCGGCGCAGCGACAGGGCGATCGACTGCGGCGTCAGCACGCCGGAGGCGACCTGAGGCAGCAGCGGCAGGTAGAGCTGGTAGGCGAACGGCGTCACCAGGGTGACGTCCGCTTCGTCCGGGGCGAGCCTGCGCTCCAGTCGCCGTACGCACTCCACGCCGGCGAAGCCTGCGCCCACCACCAGGATCCTGGGTCGTGTCACGGTGTCCATCCCTTTCCGCGCTTCCAGGCGGTCTTTCCGCTGACGCCATGCGCCTGCCCCTGGATCGCTGCCTCGCACCTCACTGATCCCACCGTGTCCCGGGCGGGCTCGCCAGCCGAGTGAGGCAGGCTGGCGAATCCGCGGGGCACCAGCATGCAACGCATGGGGCGTCCGCGTACCCGATCAACGTGATCTCGTGCGGACTTTCCACGAGTCGATCACTCATGCCCTCCGCGGGCGCCCCTTCACCCGTGCCCCGTGAGCGCGCGGGTGGCCTCCCGCTGGATGTGCGCCGAGCGGCGCAGGAAGTCGAGGATCACGGCGAGCTCCGCGTCCGAGCCCGGGCCCCGGCCCGCCTGGCCCGGCGCCTCGGCCTCGGCAGGGCGCGCGAGGTCACCCTGCCCGCGGTCTGAGGGCTGTCCGGGCCCGCTCAACGGAACACGTCGTCCGTCTCGTCCCAGGCGAGCGGGTCCTCGGGCGCGGGCACCCGCGGCAGGGGAGTGCGCGCCTGGTACATCGCGTCGATCTCCAGGGCGTAGCGCTGCACTATCGCGTCCCGCCGCAGCTTCATCGACGGTGTCAGCAGCCCGCCCGCCACGTCGAAGGGCTCCGGCAGCACCCGGAACACCCGGATGGACTCCTCGCGCGAGACCGCGCTGTTGGCCGCGGCCACCGCACGCCCCACCTCGTCCTGCAGCGCGTTCTCCTCCCGGGCCTCCCGGCTGAGCGCACCGCTCTGCCAGCGCTGCGCCGAGCGCCAGTGCGCCAGGAACTCCGGGTCCAGGGTGATCAGCGCCCCGACACAGGGCCGGTTGTCGCCCACGACGACCGCCTGGTGCACCAGCGGATGCAGCCGCAGCCGCTGCTCCAGCAGGGCCGGGGCCACGCTGGTGCCGCCGCTGGTGATGATGACGTCCTTCTTGCGGCCGGTGATCGTCAGATACCCCTCGGAGTCCAGCCGCCCGAGGTCGCCGGTGGCCAGCCACCCGCCCCGCAGCGCCGCCCGGGTTGCGGCCTCGTCGCCCACGTACCCCTGGAACACCGACGGGCCGCGCACCAGGATCTCGCCGTCCGGGGCCACCCTGATCTCGGTGCCGGGCAGCGGCCGCCCGACGGTGCCCGACTTCTCCCGGCCCAGCGGCTGCATGGTGATGCCGCCGCCGGTCTCCGTGAGGCCGTAGCCGTCGTGGACGTAGATACCGATGCCCTCGTAGAACAGGGACAGTTCACGGCTGAGCGGTGAGCCGCCCGACGTGGCCCGCTGCACCCGGCCGCCGAGCGCCTGGCGCAGCCGCCGGTACACCGTGCGTTCGTACAGGGCGTGCTGGAGCCTGAGGTTCGGTCCGGGCCCCGGGCCGCGGCCCAGCCGGTGGCGCTCGGTGGCCGCGGCGAACGCCCGCGCGGTCTCCGCGGCGCGTTCGAACAGGGCCCCGTGGCCCGCCTGCTGGGCCGTCCGCAGGAACGTCTTGTACAGCTTCTCGAACAGCGAGGGCACGCCGTAGAAGTAGGTGGGCCTGAAGGAGCGCAGCGCCGCGGTCAGGGATGTCTCGCTCAGGTCGGGCTCATGGCCCATGAGCACACCGCCGCGCAGGCAGATCTCCTGGATCATCAGGCCGTACACGTGCGACAGCGGCAGGAAGGCGAGGATCCTCGGCTGCTGCCCCGGCGGCGCCGCGGTGTGGCCCCAGCCCGCCAGGATCGTGTCGCACGGGCTCGCCAGCGCCCGGTGGCTCAGCGCGCACCCGGTGGGCCGGCCGGCGCTGCCCGAGGTGTAGGCGACGACGGCGGTGGCGTCGGGCAGCACGATCCGGCGCAGCGAGTCGACCGTCGTGGCCGGGATGAACGCACCCCGCTCCACCAGCCGCTCCAGCCCCCCGGCGTCCAGCTGCCACACATGCCGCAGCCGGGGCAGCGCCGTGCACACCGAGCCGACGGTCATCACGGCGGGCTCGTCCTCGACGACCACCGCCACACACCCGGCGTCCCGCAGGATCCACTCCACCTGATCGCGCGACGACGACGGATGCACCGGCACCACCTCGGCGCCCACCGCCCACAGGGCGTGCGCGAACAGCGTCCACTCGTAGCGGGTGCGGGCCATCACCGCGACCCGGCTGCCCGGAGTGACGCCCGAGGCCACGAGCCCCTTGGCGAGGTCGACCACCTGGTCCCGCAGCTCTGCCGCGGTCACCTCCTCCCAGCCCCCGCCGGCCGCGGCCGTACGGCGCGCCACCAACGGCAGCGCGGGACTGTGGGCGGCCGCCTCGAAGACGCTGTCGGCGAGCCCGCCGGGCGGCAGCGGGCGGAAGGACGGAGCGAGAGCGAGGTCGCGCATGCGCTGCTCCTGGTCGGTACGGGCTGTGACGGCGCCGACGAGCACTGTTATCGACGGTGGTCGAATGTAGCCCAGGAGCGGGCGCGAGGGGCCGGGAACGGAATAACGGTTCGGCTCTGATGATCTCGCGCTGAAGGGGGACTCGGAGCACATGACCCACATCAGTCCCGACCCAGAACCCGAGCGCAGCACCGGCCTGGAACCGGGCGGCGGCGTCCCCCCGGGGGAGACCCCGCCCGCCGAGAGCAGCATGCCCGAGGCAGGGCCCCGCGAGACGCACAACCCCACCAAGGGCTGGGGCAAGGCGCCCCTGGCCATCATCCTGGTGGTGGTCGTGCTGATCGCGGCGTTCTTCCTGGCCTACGCCCTGACGCTGCTGCTGTGATCAAGGGCCGTCCACCGGCCCCCGCGCGCGCCGGACCTCACTCCTGGGTCCGGCGCACACACCCCGTGACCACGTCCCTGAGGCTTCCGGTCTTCTCCAGCAGGGCCCGCTGCACCTGCGCGCCGGTGCCGTCCCGCAGCAGCCGGTCGCACGCCTCCCGGGCGTGCGCCAGATCCCCGCTGTCCTCGAGCGCCTCGCCGACGTGCTCGAGCAGCGCCGCCACGACCTCCGCCGCCGGGGCGGGCCGCAGGGTCGCCGGATGCAGCAGCTGGTCGGTGAGCCCGAAGCGCGCGGCCCGCCAGTTCGCCAGCCGCAGCAGGCTCACGCTCCGGGGCGCCGCCGGCACACCCGCACGCCACTCGCGGGCCGCCGTCTCCACAAGCCCCCGCGCCAGCATCGCGAGGAGCACCGCCGAGTCCGCCCGCAGACACACGTCGGCGATCCGGAACTCCACGGTCGGATAGCGCTCCGAGAGCCGGACGTCGAAGTACACCATCGCCTCGTCGAGGATGACCCCCGTCGCCACCATGTCGGCCACCCTGCGGTGGTACTCCTCGGGCGACCCGAACAGCTCCGTCGGGCCCGCCGACGGCCACTGCCCCCACACCCGGCTGCGGTAGCTGCTGTACCCGGTGTCGCGTCCCTGCCAGAACGGCGAGTTGGCGCTCAGCGCGGAGAGCACCGACAGCCACGGCCGCACCCGGTCGGCGACCGCGACGCCCTCCTCGTCGGACTCCACGCACACATGGACATGGCAGCCGCACACCAGCTGCCGCGAGGTGATGTCGTACTGCTCGGCCATCCACTGGTAGCGGGGGTTCACTCCCACGCTGGGGGTCAGCGGCAGCGGGGACGTGGCGAGCGCGGCCACCGCACAGCCGAGGCCGCCGGCGTGGCGGGCGGCCTCCTTGCGGCAGCGCACGATCTCCTCCCGCAGGTCGCCCATGTCCTCCTGCGGGTGGGTGGCGAACTCCACCATCTGGTCGTGCAGTTCCTTCTCGAAGACCTGCTCGCCGGTGACGTCCGCCGCGGCGCGTGCCAGCACCGCGGCCGACATCGCCCGCGGGTCCCCGCTCTCGGGGTCCACCAGGAGGAGTTCCTCCTCCACTCCGACGGTGCGCAAACTACAGCCTCCCGGGTCAGGTGATAGGCACCCGAATGCCCCGTCGGAGCCGCTTCACACCGTGTACGGCCGCAGCCACACCGTCGCCAGCGGAGGCAGCGTCATCCGGATCCGCCCGTCCTCGGGCTTCACCGGCTCCGGCGCGACGACCCCGGAGCCGCCGTAGCGCAGGTCGTCGGTGTTCAGGACCTCCTGCCAGGCGACCACGTCGTCAGGCACCCACAGCTCGTAGTCGTGCCGGACCACGGGGGAGAAGTTGCTCACCGACAGCAGCGGGTCGCCGGCCGCGCCGAAGCGCAGGAACGCGAAGACGTTGTCGTCGGCGGCGTCGCCCACCACCCACCGGAACCCGGCCGGGTCGGTGTCCCGCTCCCACAGCGCGGGCGCCGACCGGTACACGGCGTTGAGATCACGCACCAGATCGCGTACGCCGCGATGGTCCGGCTCGGCCGAGTAGCCCGGGTCGAGCAGCCACCAGTGCGGGCCCTCCGGCTCGGACCACTCCGCGCCCTGGGCGAACTCCTGGCCCATGAACAGCAGCTGCTTGCCCGGGTGGGCCCACATGTAGCCCAGATAGGCGCGGTGGTTGGCGCGCTGCTGCCACCAGTCGCCCGGCATCTTGGACACCAGGGCCTGCTTGCCGTGGACGACCTCGTCGTGGGAGATCGGCAGGACGTAGTTCTCGCTGTAGGCGTACACCATCGAGAAGGTCATCTCGTTGTGGTGGTACTTGCGGTGCACCGGCTCCTTCTGGATGTACTCCAGCGAGTCGTGCATCCAGCCCATGTTCCACTTCAGCCCGAACCCGAGCCCGCCGGCGTCCGTCGGCCGCGTCACCCCCGTCCACGCCGTCGACTCCTCGGCGATGGTCACGACCCCGGGCACCCGCCGGTACACGGTCGCGTTCATCTCCTGCAGGAACGCCTTCGCGTCCAGGTCCTCGTTGCCGCCGAAGGCGTTCGGCGCCCACTGGCCGTCCTCGCGCGAGTAGTCCAGGTACAGCATCGAGGCGACCGCGTCGACGCGCAGCCCGTCGATGTGGAACTCCTCGCACCAGTACACGGCGTTCGCCACCAGGAAGTTGCGCACCTCGGTCCGGCCGAAGTCGAACTCGAAGGTCCCCCAGTCCGGGTGCTCGGCCCGGCGCGCGTCCCCGGGCTCGTACAGCGGGTCCCCGTCGAAGCGGGCCAGCGCCCAGTCGTCCTTCGGGAAGTGCGCCGGCACCCAGTCCATGATCACGCCGATGCCCGCCCGGTGGAGCGAGTCGATCAGGAACTTGAGGTCGTCCGGGGAGCCCAGCCGGGCCGTCGGCGCGTAGAAGCCGGTCACCTGGTAGCCCCACGAGCCGCTGAAGGGGTGATGGGCGACCGGCATGAACTCCACGTGCGTGAAGCCCAGCTCCTTCACATAGGCGGGCAGCTCCTCGGCGAGCCGGCGGTAGGTCGACCCCGGCCGCCAGGACGGCAGATGCACCTCGTACACCGAGAACGGCGCCTCGTGCACGGGCCTGTCACCCCGGTGCGCCAGCCACTCCGCGTCGCCCCACTCGTAGTGCGAGGCGTGCACGATCGACGCCGTGTCCGGCGCCGCCTCCGCGCACCGGGCCATCGGGTCGGCCTTGAGGAAGCGGTGGCCGTAGCGGGAGGTGATCTCGAACTTGTAGCGGGTGCCCTCGCCGACGCCCGGCAGGAACAGCTCCCACACCCCGGACGCGCCCAGCGAGCGCATCGGGAACGCCGTGCCGTCCCAGTAGGTGAAGTCGGCGGCCAGCCGCACGCCCTGGGCGTTGGGCGCCCACACCGTGAACCGGGTGCCGGCCACGCCCTGGTGCGTCATCGGCTCGGCACCGAGCGCCTTCCACAGCTGCTCGTGCCGGCCCTCCCGGATCAGATGCAGGTCCAGCTCGCCGAGCGCGGGCAGGAAACGGTACGGGTCGTGCACCTCCTGCCCCGGACCGTCGTCCCCGTACGCCACCAGCAGGGTGTACTCGGGGACCGACTTCAGCGGCAGCACGGCCGAGAACAGGCCGTCGCCCTCGGAAACGAGCGGATGCCGCTTGCCGCCCGTCACCACGCTCACGGCTCGGGCGAACGGCCGCAGCGCCCTGAAGGCGACCCCGCCCGGCACCCGATGGGCGCCGAGCAGCGCGTGCGGATCATGGTGGGCGCCCGACAGCAGGCGCGCACGGTCACCCGGGTCCAGGGCCGGCGCGGCCCGGCCCGCCTTCTTCGGCGGGGCGGACGGCTCGGGCAGCGACGAGTCACGCAGGGCCACGGCTCTCAGTCTCCTCTCACGGCCAGACGTTCGATCGCCGCCATCGGGACGGCGAGCCAGTCCGGACGATGCCGGGCCTCGTACACCACTTCGTACACGGCACGGTCGGTCTCGTACGCACGCAGCAGCGCGTGCTTCTTGCGCGGGTCCCAGCCGGCCCGCTCGGCATAGCCCGCGCAGTACGCCTCGCGGCAGCGACGCGCCCACTGCGGCCGCCAGGGGCGGCGCTGACGGGCGGCGTAGTCGAAGGAGCGCAGCATCCCGGCGATGTCCCGCACCGGGGACTCCGGGACGCAGCGCTCGGCCAGCGGACGCGACGGCTCGCCCTCGAAGTCGATGACGAACCACTCCCGCCCCGCCCGCAGCACCTGACCCAGATGCAGGTCACCGTGGATGCGCTGGGCCGAGGGCCCGGCGTCGCACGTGACGAGCATGCCGAACGCCCCCCGCAGGCCGGGCAGATACGGCCGCAGCCCCGGCACGCTGTGCGCGGCCGCGTCCAGCCGTTCCGCCATCGCCGCCGCGGTGCGCCCGTTGTCGGTGGGCGGACCGCCCGGGAAGGCCTTGGCCAGCGCCACGTGCACATCCGCCGTGGCCCGCCCCAGCGCGTGCGCCTCTGACGTGAAGTCGTCGCCGGTGGCGAGGGCGTGCAGGGCGAGGGTCCAGCCGTCGGCCGCGTTCGGCAGGAACGGCTGGAGCACACCCAGCGTCGCCCCGTGCGGCTGCGTCGTACGGAACCACGCCACCGGCGCGGGCACCCGGCTGCACCCCTGACCGGCGAGCGCGCTCGTCACCTCCAGGTCCGGATTCACGCCCGGCTGGATGCGCCGGAAGACCTTGAGGATGTACGAGTCCCCGTACACCAGCGAGGTGTTGGACTGCTCGGCGTCCATCAGCCGAGGCGGCAGCCCGGACGGCACGGTGACCGTCGGGTCCGTCTCGAAGCGCAGCGGGCCCAGGCTGCCGGGCCGGCGCAGCCGCTCCAGGAGCAGCTGGGCCGACCGGGGGTCGCGCAGCGCGTCGTAGACCGCCATCCCGGCCAGCGGGCCCTCCTGCGCACGGCCCACCAGCGCCCGGCCGAGGCGGGGCGACAGATGCTCCTGCACACCGAGGATCAGCTGGTAGCAGTCACCGGGCGGGGTCGCCGCGCCGGGCGCGGGCACACCCGCGTGCCCGGACGGGCTCGGCGCGTGCCCGGCGTGCACCAGCAGGTGCAGACAGCCGGGGAACAGCTCGGTCAGCGACAGCAGACGCAGTTCGGTGACCGGCCGGTCCTTGCCCGCGAACCAGCGCTGCCGCGGAAGCCACTCGCGCAGCAGGCCGTCCAGCGAGGCCATGGGCCGGGTGGGGCCGGTACTGTCCCGGTGCAGGGATGCGGTCTTCGGCATGGCGTCGCGTCCTTTCCTCGGAGCACGCTCACAGTCGCCGGCCGATGCGGGAAGCGACTCGGGTGAGCCGGAACCAGTAGAAGCCGTGGCCCCCCAGCGTCAGCAGATACGGCAGTTCGCCGATCGCGGGGAACCGCACCCCGCCGAACAGCTCCACCGGATGGCGGCCGGCGAACTCGCGCAGATCCAGCTCGGTCGGCTGGGCGAACCGCGCGAAGTTGCTCACGCACAGCACCAGGTCGTCCTCGTACTCGCGCAGGAAGGCCAGCACGGCCGGGTTCGACGACTGGAGCTCGGTGAAACTGCCCAGCCCGAAGGCGGGGTTCTGCTTGCGGATCTCGATCATCCGGCGGGTCCAGTGCAGCAGCGACGACGGCGACGCCATCGACGCCTCCACGTTGGTCACCTGATGGCCGTAGACCGGGTCCATGATGATCGGCAGGTTGAGCCGTCCGGGGTCGCAGGTCGAGAAGCCCGCGTTGCGGTCCGGGGTCCACTGCATCGGCGTCCGTACGGCGTCCCGGTCGCCGAGCCAGATGTTGTCGCCCATGCCGATCTCGTCGCCGTAGTACAGGATCGGCGAGCCCGGCAGCGACAGCAGCAGCGCGGTGAACAGCTCGATGGTGTGCCGGTCGTTGTCCAGCAGCGGGGCGAGCCGGCGGCGGATGCCGATGTTGGCCCGCATCCGCGGGTCCTTGGCGTACTCCGCGTACATGTAGTCGCGTTCTTCGTCGGTGACCATCTCGAGCGTGAGCTCGTCGTGGTTGCGCAGGAAGATGCCCCACTGGCAGCCCGAGGGGATCGCCGGGGTCTTGGCGAGGATCTCGGAGACCGGGTAGCGGGACTCACGGCGTACGGCCATGAAGATGCGCGGCATCACCGGGAAGTGGAACGCCATGTGGCACTCGTCGCCGCCCGAGCGGTAGTCGCCGAAGTAGTCGACGACGTCCTCCGGCCACTGGTTGGCCTCCGCCAGCAGCACCGTGTCGGGGTACATGGCGTCGATCTCGCGCCGGACGCGCTTGAGGAACTCGTGCGTTGCCGGAAGGTTTTCGCAGTTGGTGCCGTCCTCGGCGTACAGGTAGGGCACGGCGTCGAGCCGGAAGCCGTCGATGCCGAGGTCCAGCCAGAAGCGGAGGGCGGCGAGGATCTCCTCCTGGACGGCCGGGTTCTCGTAGTTGAGGTCCGGCTGGTGGGAGAAGAACCGGTGGAAGAAGTACTGCCCCCGCACGGGATCGAAGGTCCAGTTGGAGACCTCGGTGTCGACGAAGATGATGCGGGCGTCCTGGTACTGCTTGTCGTCGTCGGCCCACATGTAGTAGTCGCCGTAGGGCCCGTCGGGGTCCTTCCTCGACTCCTGGAACCACGGGTGCTGGTCGCTGGTGTGGTTCATGACGAAGTCGATGATGACCCGCATGCCGCGCTGGTGGGCGGCGTCCACGAACTCCACGAAGTCGGCCAGGTCACCGAACTCCGGCAGTACGGCGGTGTAGTCGGAGACGTCGTAGCCCCCGTCGCGGAGGGGGGACTGGAAGAACGGGGGCAGCCAGAGGCAGTCGACGCCGAGCCACTGCAGATAGTCGAGCTTGGCGGTCAGGCCCTTCAGGTCGCCGACGCCGTCGCCGTTGCTGTCCTGGAAGGAACGCACCAGGACCTCGTAGAAGACCGCGCGCTTGAACCAGTCGGGATCCCGGTCCTTGGCCGGGGTGTCCTCGAAGGTGTCATGGACAGGCGAGTTCACGGTCATGACGCGGTGGACCCTCCGTGGTGCGGCGTCGACGGGCGGACGTGGAGCACATGAGCCGGTGACCGGCCGGGCTCCAGGCGCACGTAGTTGGAGCTGTCCCAGTGATAGGTCTCACCGGTCAGTTCATCGCGCGCCGAGAAGGATGCGTGCCGGTCCAGACCAAGATGCGCCATGTCCAACGAGACCGTGGCCTCCTGGGTGTGGTGCGGGTCCAGGTTCGCCACCACGATCACCGTATTGGAGTCAGAACGCTTGCTGTACGCGATGACGGCGTCGTTGTCCGTGGCGTGGAAACGCAGGTTGCGGAGCTGCCGGAGCGCCGGGTTGTCCCTGCGGATCTCGTTGAGGCGGGTGATGAGGGGGGCGATGGTGTCGGCGGTGTCCCAGTCGCGGGGGCGCAGCTGGTACTTCTCCGAGTCGAGGTACTCCTCGCTGCCCTCGCGCACGGGGGTGTTCTCGCACAGTTCGTAGCCGGAGTAGATGCCCCAGGCGGGGGAGAGGGTGGCGGC
>NZ_JBITYN010000005.1:0-267802 GCF_044545925.1 Streptomyces sp. NPDC053367
GCCGCCACCCTCTCCCCCGCCTGGGGCATCTACTCCGGCTACGAACTGTGCGAGAACACCCCCGTGCGCGAGGGCAGCGAGGAGTACCTCGACTCCGAGAAGTACCAGCTGCGCCCCCGCGACTGGGACACCGCCGACACCATCGCCCCCCTCATCACCCGCCTCAACGAGATCCGCAGGGACAACCCGGCCCTGCGCCAGTTGCGCGATCTCCACTTCCACCACGCGGACAAGGAGGAGGTGATCGTGTATTCCAAGACGAGCGGATCGAACACGGTTCTGGTGGTGGCCAACCTCGACCCTCACCACACCCAGGAGGCAACCGTCTCGTTGGACATGCCGCAACTCGGCCTGGAATGGCACGAGTCGGTGCCGGTGCGCGACGAGCTCACCGGCGAGACCTACCACTGGGGCAGGGCCAACTACGTACGTCTCGAACCGGGCCGCACGCCCGCGCACGTGCTGACCGTCCTGCGACCGTCCAACCCGCAGATCGGAGGGTCACCCATAAAATGAGCGTCAACGAGCCCGTCCCGGACACCTTCGAGGACACCCCGGCCAAGGACCGGGATCCTGACTGGTTCAAGCGCGCGGTCTTCTACGAGGTCCTGGTGCGTTCCTTCCAGGACAGCAACGGCGACGGCGTCGGCGACCTGAAGGGCCTGACCGCCAAGCTCGACTATCTGCAGTGGCTCGGCGTCGACTGCCTCTGGCTGCCCCCGTTCTTCCAGTCCCCGCTGCGGGACGGGGGCTACGACGTCTCCGACTACACCGCCGTACTGCCGGAGTTCGGTGACCTGGCCGACTTCGTGGAGTTCGTGGACGCCGCCCACCAGCGCGGCATGCGGGTCATCATCGACTTCGTCATGAACCACACCAGCGACCAGCACCCGTGGTTCCAGGAGTCGAGGAAGGACCCCGACGGGCCCTACGGCGACTACTACATGTGGGCCGACGACGACAAGCAGTACCAGGACGCCCGCATCATCTTCGTCGACACCGAGGTCTCCAACTGGACCTTCGACCCGGTGCGCAAGCAGTACTTCTTCCACCGGTTCTTCTCCCACCAGCCGGACCTCAACTACGAGAACCCGCTGGTGCAGGACGAGATCCTGTCGGCGCTGAAGTTCTGGCTGGACCTCGGCATCGACGGCTTCCGGCTCGACGCCGTGCCCTACCTGTACGCGGAGGAGGGCACGAACTGCGAAAACCTTCCGGCCACCCATGACTTCCTGAAGCGGGTGCGGAAGGAGATCGACGCCCACTACCCGGACACGGTGCTGCTGGCGGAGGCCAACCAGTGGCCGGAGGACGTCGTCGACTACTTCGGCGACTACCGCTCGGGCGGCGACGAGTGCCACATGGCGTTCCACTTCCCGGTGATGCCGCGCATCTTCATGGCCGTACGGCGGGAATCCCGCTACCCGGTCTCCGAGATCCTCGCCAAGACCCCGGCGATCCCCTCGGGCTGCCAGTGGGGCATCTTCCTGCGCAACCACGACGAGCTCACGCTCGAGATGGTCACCGACGAAGAACGCGACTACATGTACGCGGAGTACGCCAAGGACCCGCGGATGCGGGCCAACATCGGCATCCGCCGCCGGCTCGCGCCCCTGCTGGACAACGACCGCAACCAGATCGAGCTGTTCACGGCCCTGCTGCTGTCGCTGCCGGGCTCGCCGATCCTGTACTACGGCGACGAGATCGGCATGGGCGACAACATCTGGCTCGGCGACCGGGACGCCGTACGGACGCCGATGCAGTGGACACCTGATCGCAACGCAGGTTTTTCCTCCTGCGACCCCGGCAGGCTGTACCTGCCGACCATCATGGACCCCGTGTACGGCTACCAGGTCACCAACGTCGAGGCGTCCATGTCGTCGCCCTCGTCGCTGCTGCACTGGACCCGCCGGATGATCGAGATCCGCAAGCAGAACCACGCGTTCGGCCTCGGCTCGTACACGGAACTGCACTCCTCCAACCCGGCGGTCCTCGCGTTCCTCCGGGAACACGGCGACGACCTGGTGCTCTGCGTCAACAACTTCTCCCGCTTCGCCCAGCCCACCGAGCTGGACCTGCGGGAGTTCAGCGGACGCCACCCGGTCGAGCTGATCGGCGGGGTGCGGTTCCCGGCGATCGGCGAACTGCCGTATCTGCTGACCCTGGCGGGGCACGGCTTCTACTGGTTCCGGCTCCGCAAGGACGCCGTATAGGACCGGAAGACGTCGTCCACAACCCGGGGCGGGGCGGTTTTCACCGTCCCGCCCGGGGCACGCAACAGTAGTCACCCTGCCGGGGGAAAGGACGCATGCCATGTCGGAAGCCGTCACCCGCCCCGCAACGATCCGCACCGGCCTGCTCCCGTCGCTCGAACCCCTGCTGCGCGAATGGCTTCCGCGGCAGCGCTGGTTCGCCGGGAAGGGCCGCCCGGTCACCGGGCTGTCCCTGGTCGCCGAGACGGAACTGGTCCCGCCGACGGGGCGGTTGAGCCTGCACCATCTGCTCGTCCGCGCCCACCAGCCCTCGACGCTGGGCGCCCCCACGCACCCCGGCGACTGCTACCAGTTACTGATCGGGGCGCGTGAGGCCCTGCCGCCGCATCTCGCGCCCGCGCTGATCGGCCATGTGCAGGAGGGCCCGCTCGCCGGGCGCACCGTCTACGACGCCCTGTACGACACACGCCCCGCGGAGCTGCTCCTGGAGGCGCTGCGCAACCGCGCCCGCGTCGGCGTCCTGCGCTTCGACGGCGAACCGGGGCGGGAGATCCGCTCCGGCCTCGTCCCGCGGCTGGTGACGTCCGAGCAGTCCAACTCGTCCGTCGTCTACGGAGATACGTTCATCCTGAAGTTGTTGCGCCGGGTCGTGCCGGGCGTCAACCCCGATCTGGAGCTGCCGCTGGCGCTGGCCCGGGAGGGGTGCGCGCGGGTGCCGGAGCCGACGGCCTGGATACGGGCGGAGGTCGACGGGGCCGCCCCCGAGCCGTACGTCCTCGGTGTGCTGCAGCCGTTCGTGCAGGGCGCCGCCGACGGCTGGGAGCTGGCGCTGAGCGAGCTGGCCAAGGGCGAGGACTTCACCGCCGAGGCCCGCGCGCTGGGCCGGGCCACCGCCGAGGTGCACACGGCCCTCGCCGCCGCCCTGCCGACCGTCACCCTCGGCCACGCCCAGCTGGAACCCCTGGTGGCCGGGATGCGCGAGCGGCTGGACGCGGCCGCCCAGGCGGTTCCCGCGCTGCGGCCCTACGCCCCCGGCCTGCGCACCGCCTTCGACGCGCTGGCCGGCCTCGCCGCCGAGGGCCAGACCTGGACCGCCCAGCGCATCCACGGGGACCTGCACCTCGGGCAGTGCCTTCGCTCCCCGTCGGGCCGGTGGTCCCTGATCGACTTCGAGGGCGAGCCCGCCAAGCCGCTCGCCGAGCGCCGGATGCCCCAGCCGACGGTCCGGGACGTCGCCGGGATGCTGCGCTCCTTCGACTACGCGGCCCACTCCGTGAACCCGCCCGCGCCGGACTGGGCGCACGCCTGCCGGTCCGCCTACTGCGCCGGCTACGCGGAGGCCGGCGGACGCGACCCCCGGACCGATCCGGTGCTGCTGCGTGCCTACGAGACCGACAAGGCGGTTTACGAAGTGGTCTACGAGGCCCGGCACCGCCCCGACTGGCTTCCGGTCCCGCTCTCCGCGGTGCACCGGCTCGCGTCACCCGACCTGTCCTGACCATCTCGACCGAACCCGCGCCCAGGAGGCTTCGTCCCGTGACCCCCAGTTCCCCGTCCAGCGGCCCGCGCCAGGAGAACACGGCCGAAGCGACGGCCGAGGAGACGCGCATTCCGGCACAGAAGAAGGCTGCCGCCAAGAGGACTCCTACGGCGAAGAAGGCCACCCCGGCGAAGAAGGCCCCGGCCCAGAGGACCACGCCCGCGAAGCAGGACGCTCCCGCGAAGAAGGAGGCTCCCGCGAAGAAGGCGGTGGCGAAGAAGGCGGCGACGGCCGAGAAGGCGGCGGCCGAGACGACGGTGACCGCCAAGAAGGCGGCGACCGCCAAGAAGACCGCGGTGGCCGAGAAGGCGGCAGCGGTGGCGAAGAAGACGGCAGCGGTGGCGAAGAAGGCGACCACCACGGCCGCCGCGAAGAAGACCACGACGACCGCCGCGAAGAAGGCGACGACCGCCGCCGAGAAGAGCACCAGGAAGAAGAGCGTGGCGGAGAAGACCACTCCGGCCAGGAAAACCACCACGGCCAAGAAGACCACCACGGCCAAGAAGACCACCACGGCGAAGAAGGCGACCGCGGCCAAGAAGGCCACCCCGGCCACAAAGGCCCCCTCCGCCAGGAAGCCTCGCGCCGCCGAGAAGACCGCCCCGGTGAGGCCGGTCGTACAGGTCACCCCGGTCACCCCGGCCCCCTCCCCCGCCCTGGACGCCGTGGACCGCGAGCGGCTGCTCTCGGGCACGCATCACGACCCGCACACCCTGCTCGGCGCGCACCCGCACCCGGAGGGCGTCGTCTTCCGGGCCCTGCGGCCGTACGCCCGGTCGGTCACGGTCGTGGCCGGCGATCTGCGGGCCGACCTGAACGACGACGGGGACGGCTTCTTCTCGGGCCTGCTGCCGCTGCGGGACGTCCCCGACTACCGGCTGCGGGTGACGTACGAGGGGAGCGAGCTGGAGGTGGCGGACGCGTACGGCTTCCTGCCCACGCTCGGTGAGCTGGACCTGTATCTGATCGGTGAGGGCCGGCACGAGGAGCTGTGGAAGGCGCTGGGCGCGCACCCGATGACCCACCAGGGGGTGACCGGCACCCGGTTCGCGGTGTGGGCGCCCAACGCGCGGGGTGTGCGGGTGGCCGGCACCTTCAACTACTGGGACGGCACCGGCTACCCGATGCGCTCGCTGGGCTCCTCGGGGGTGTGGGAGCTGTTCGTGCCGGAGATCGGCGAGGGCGAGCTGTACAAGTTCGAGATCACCCGGCCCGACGGCTCGCGCACGCTCCGCGCGGACCCGCTGGCGCGGCACACGGAGGAACCGCCCGCCACGTCGTCGGTCGTGTACGCCTCGCACTACGAGTGGGGCGACGAGGAGTGGCTCGCGCGGCGGGCGGAACGGCCCGCGCACGAGGCGCCGTTCTCCGTGTACGAGGTTCACCTGCCGTCCTGGCGACCTGGGCTGACGTACCGTCAGCTGGCCGAGCAGCTCCCGGCGTACGTCAAGGACCTGGGCTTCACGCATGTGGAGCTGATGCCGGTGGCCGAGCATCCGTTCGGCGGGTCGTGGGGCTATCA
Source organism: Streptomyces sp. NPDC053367 (assembly GCF_044545925.1). Taxonomy (NCBI): domain Bacteria; kingdom Bacillati; phylum Actinomycetota; class Actinomycetes; order Kitasatosporales; family Streptomycetaceae; genus Streptomyces; species Streptomyces sp. NPDC053367. The sequence goes on from NZ_JBITYN010000005.1 coordinate 5,276, forward strand.
GGTCACCGGCTTCTACGCGCCGACGGCCCGGCTCGGCACCCCGGACGACTTCAAGCACCTGGTGGACAGGCTGCACCAGGCGGGCATCGGCGTGCTGATGGACTGGGTGCCGGCGCACTTCCCGCGGGACGACTGGGCGCTCGCGGAGTTCGACGGGCGTCCGCTGTACGAACACGAGAACCCGCTGAAGTCGGCGCACCCGGACTGGGGCACGCTGGAGTTCGACTTCGGCCGCCGTGAGGTGCGCAACTTCCTGGTGGCGAACGCGGTGTACTGGTGCGAGGAGTTCCACATCGACGGGCTGCGCGTCGACGCGGTCGCCTCGATGCTGTACCTGGACTACTCGCGCGAGCCGGGCCAGTGGGTGCCGAACGAGTTCGGCGGCCGGGAGAACCTGGACGCGGTGGCGTTCCTGCAGGAGATGAACGCGACGGTGTACCGGCGGGTGCCGGGTGTGGTGACGATCGCGGAGGAGTCGACGGCCTGGGACGGCGTCACCCGCGCCACCCACCACAAGGGGCCGAGCGGCTTCGGCGGGCTCGGCTTCGGCCTGAAGTGGAACATGGGCTGGATGCACGACACGCTGGACTACATGAGCAAGGAGCCGGTGCACCGCAAGTACCACCACCACGAGATGACGTTCTCGATGGTGTACGCGTACAGCGAGAACTACGTGCTGCCGATCTCCCACGACGAGGTCGTGCACGGCAAGCGGTCGCTGGTGTCGAAGATGCCGGGCGACTGGTGGCAGCAGCGCGCCAACCACCGCGCGTACCTGGGCTACATGTGGGCCCATCCGGGCAAGCAGCTGCTGTTCATGGGCCAGGAGTTCGCGCAGGGCGCGGAGTGGTCGGAGGCGCACGGCCCGGACTGGTGGCTGCTGGACCCGGCGTACGGGGCGGAGCCCGATCACCGGGGCGTGCGCGAACTGGTCCGCGACCTGAACGGCGTCTACCGGGCCGTTCCCGCCCTGTGGGAGCGCGACAGCCACCCCGACGGCTTCGAGTGGGTCACCGCCGACGCCGCCGACGACAACGTCCTCGCCTTCCTGCGCCACGACGCCGACGGCACGCCCCTGCTGGCCGTCAGCAACTTCGCCCCGGTGCTCCGCGAGGACTACCGCCTGGGCGTCCCCGACGACGTGCCCGCCTGGCACGAGGCCCTCAACACCGACGCCGCCCGCTACGGCGGCAGCGACGTCACCCTCGCCGGCCCGGTCAAGCCCGAGCCCCAGGGCCGGCACGGCCGCCCGGCGAGCATCCGGCTGACCCTGCCACCCCTGGCGACGGTCTGGCTGCGGCCGGCCTAGGCCGCGTCCGTCAGCCCCTTCGGCAGCTCGCCCGTGTGCAGCACGCCGAGCCTCTGCGTGGCCCGGGTCAGGGCCACGTAGAGGTCGCTCGTGCCGTAGCGGGCGGGCTCGACGACCAGGACGGAGTCGAATTCGAGGCCCTTGGCCTGGCGGGGGTCGAGGAGGACGACCGTGCGGGTCAGGTCCGGCTCGGCGCCCGCCGTGACGCCGTCCAGCCGGGCGGCCAGCCTGCGGTGCAGGTCGCGCGGGGCGATGACGGCCAGGCGGCCCTCCTCGGGGGTCAGCTCGGCGACCGCCTCGGCGACCGCGGCGGGGAGGTCGTGCGTGGCGCGGATCCAGGGGTGCACGCCGGTGGAGCGGACCGAGCGGGGCGGCTCGAAGTCCGGCTGTCCGGCGCGTACGACCGCCGCGGCCAGGTCCATGATCTCGGCCGGGGTGCGGTAGTTGACGCCGAGACGGGTGTGCTGCCAGCGGTCCTCGACGTAGGGCGCGAGGATCTTCTCCCAGGAGCCGACGCCGGCCGCCTCGGCGGTCTGCGCCGGGTCGCCCACCAGGGTCATCGAGCGGGTCGGGCTGCGGCGCATCAGCAGCCGCCAGGCCATCGGGGACAGTTCCTGCGCCTCGTCGACGATGATGTGCCCGAAGGCCCAGGTGCGGTCGGCCGCGGCGCGCTGGGCGGCGCTGCGGTGGTCGGCCTCCTCGTGCCGCTCGGCGAACCGCTCGGCGTCGATGATGTCGTGTGCGGACAGGACTTCCGACGCCTCGGGGTCGTCCTCCTCCTTGTCCTCGAACTCGTAGGTGCGCGACGCGTACGACACGTCCAGCACGCCCTGCGCGTACGCGATCTGCGTCTCGCGCTCGCGTTCCGCGCGGGCCCGCGCCAACCGGTCGTCCTCGCCGAGGAGTTCGGCCGCCTCGTCCAGCAGCGGCACGTCCGCGACCGTCCAGGCCCGGGTGACCGGGCGGCGGATCGCGGCGGCGTCCTCGGCCGGGAGGTAGCCTTCCGGCTCGGCGAGGAAGTCCGCCACCACCTGCTGCGGGGTCAGGCGCGGCCACAACCGGTCGACGGCGTCCCACACTTCGGGGTTCTCGGCGATGTCGTCGCGGATCTGGGTGATGTCACTGGCGTCGAGCAGGTTCGAGCCGTCGTAGGGGTCGGTGCCCACGCGCTCGGCGTACAGCTCGGTGAGGGTGTTGAGGATGTGGCCCTCGAAGTACTCGCGGGAGGCGTTGTGCGGCAGCCTGGCCGCGCGGGTCCGCTCGCGGGCGACACTGACCAGCCCGTCGTCGAGCATCAGCACCTCGCGGTCGTGCTCGACGGCGATGACCGGGTCGGGCAGCGCCTGCCGGTCGCGTACGACGGCGGCGAGCACGTCGGCCATGTCGGCGCGGCCCTTCACCGCGGCGGCCTCGGGCGTGTCCGTGGCGGTCGCCCGCACGCCGGGGAAGAGTTCGCCGACGGTCGCGAGGAGCACCCCGGTCTCGCCGAGGGAGGGCAGCACCTCGCCGATGTAGCCGAGGAAGGCGGGGTTGGGGCCGACGATCAGCACGGCCCGGCGGGCGAGCAGCTCCCGGTGCTCGTACAGCAGATAGGCCGCGCGGTGCAGGGCGACCGCGGTCTTTCCGGTGCCGGGGCCGCCCTCGACGACCAGCACGCCGCGGTGGGGCGCGCGGATGATCTCGTCCTGCTCGGCCTGGATGGTCTGCACGATGTCGCCCATCCGGCCGGTGCGCGCGGAGTTCAGCGCGGCGAGCAGGACGGCGTCGCCCGACGGGTCCTCGAAGCCGGTGCGCTCCCGGTCGCCGACGTCGAGGAACTCGTCGTGCAGGGCGGTGACCCGGCGGCCGTCGGTGGAGATGTGGCGGCGCCGGCGCAGGCCCATCGGGGTGTGGCCGGTGGCCAGGTAGAAGGGGCGGGCGACATCGGCGCGCCAGTCGATGAGCACCGGCGTGCGCTCGGCGTCGTCGCGGCGCAGGCCGATCCGGCCGATGTGGTGGCTGTCGCCGTCGGCGAGGTCGATCCGGCCGAAGCACAGGGAGCCGTCCACGGCGTTCAGCGCGGCCAGCAGTCCGGAGCGCTCGGCGACGAGGATGTCCCGCTCCAGCCGGGCCTGCATGGGCGTGTCGCCCTGTCCGAGCGCGTCCTCGACGGACGTCTCGGTTTCGCCGCGCAGCAGGTCCACGCGGGCGTACAGACCGTCGATGAATTCCTGCTCGGCAAGAATTTCACCGCTGTTTTCAACCCTGTTTGACAATGCCACTCCCGCGCAGATATACTGTGCTCACTGAACTTCTTTGCGACTCGATATCCTTCTCGGCATCTTGAAGTCGCGAATCATCGAATATACGCAAAGCAATCCCCCGAGCGCAATTTGCCCGGGGGATTTTCTGTGCCCTTCTCCCGGCAACGCGGTGCTCACGGCAGCAGCGGTTTGCGCTCCACCGGGGATGTGAGCACGATCGAGGTCGTCGTGCGGCCGAGGGCCGAGATCTCCTCCAGGACACCCTCCAGATGGACGGTGTCGCGCACGGCGGCCTTCAGGATCCAGCAGTCCTCCCCGACCACATGGTGCACCTCGGTGATCTCGGGCCGTTCGATCAGCTCCAGGGTCCGCGGGTGCTTGAGCGTGTAGCCGCCGTGCGGGTCGACCCGGATGAACGCCTGGATGCCGTAGCCGAGGCGGGCCGGGACGACGTGGGCGCCGTAGCCGCTGATCACGCCCGCCGCCTCCAGCCGGCGCACCCGCTCGGTGACCGCGGCCGGGCTCAGCCGGACCCGCCGTCCCAGCTCGCTCAGCTTGATCCGGCCGTCGGTCTGGAGCAGCTGGAGGATCTGCCGGTCCAGCGCGTCGAAGGCCACTGACGTTTCGTTGGCCGCCGGCCGCAGATGCCGTGGTTCTTTTGGTACGGCCGCCTGATCTCCCATGTTCTCCCTTCAGGACGTGCTGTCCGGCCAGGAGAATTATGGCCATGGAAAAGGCACGCGAGGTACTGGTCATCGGAGGCAACCGCTATTTCGGCAGGCGGCTCATCGAGCGGCTGCTCGCCGCGGGAGACCACGTCACGGTCCTCAACCGCGGCTCGGCCCCGCCTCCGCCCGGCGCGGACCGTCTGACAGCCGACCGGGACGACGAGGACGCGCTGCGTGCCGCGCTCGGCGAGCGGGCCTTCGACGTCGTCGTCGACCAGGTCTGCTACACCCCGCGCCAGGCGGACCTGGCGGTCCGGGTGCTGTCGGGCCGGGTGCGCCGTTACGTCATGACCTCCACGGTGGAGGTGTACGAGTACGAGGACTCCATCGCCCCGGTGCGCGAGAGCGACCTCGACCCGCGCACGGTCGCCGTGGACCTCGAACTCCCTTGGCAGGACCCGGAATTCCTCGCCTCCCACTACGGTGAGGGCAAGCGGCAGGCGGAGGCGGTGTTCGCGGCCGCGCCGGACTTCCCGTACGTGGCCGTACGGGTGGCCCATGTGCTGGGCGGGGCCGACGACTTCACCGGCCGGCTCGCCCACTACGCCGACCGCGTGCGCACCGGTGAGCCGATCGCCGTGCCGGCCGTGAACCATCCGGCGACGTACATCCATGTCGAGGAGATCGCCGACTTCCTCCTCTGGGCGGCCGGCCAGGACTTCACCGGCCCGGTCAACGCCGCCTCCCACGGGCGGCTGACCACCGAGGACCTGTGCGCGGAGCTGGCCGTGCGGCTGCCCGGCGGCAGGGCCGTCTTCCAGGAGGTGGAGGTGGGCGAGGTGTCCCCGTTCTCCTTCCGCCGCTCGTACGCGATGGACAACTCCCGTGCCGTGGCGCTCGGTTTCCGATTCGGCACCGCACGGCAATGGCTCCCGAGAGCCGTCACGGAGACCCTCGCCGCCGCGGGAACCCCCGGAGAGGACCGCTGACATGCGCTACCGCACCCTCGGTGACCTGCGGGTCGGCGCGATCGGGCTCGGCGCCATGCCGCTGTCCCTGGAGGGCCGCCCCGACGAGGCCCGCGCCCTGGCCACCGTGCACGCCGCCCTCGACGCGGGCGTGACCCTGCTGGACACGGCCGACTCCTACCACCTGCCCGGCGCGGAGCCGGGCCACAACGAACTCCTGCTGGCCCGCGCCCTCGCGACGTACGGCGGTGACACGTCGCGGGTGCTCGTCGCGACGAAGGGCGGCCGGGGCAGGCCGGCGGACGGGACCTGGACGGTGAACGGCGACCCCGCGCATCTGAAGGCCGCCGCCGAGCGCTCGCTGAAGCGGCTCGGCGTCGACGCGATCGGCCTCTACCAGCTGCACAAGCCCGACCCGTCCGTGCCGTTCGAGGAGTCCGTGGGCGCCCTGCGTGAACTGCTCGACGCGGGCACGATCCGGCTGGCCGGCCTCTCCAACGCCGACGCCGGGCAGATCCGCACGGCCCGCGCGATCCTCGGCGGCCGGCTCGTCTGCGTGCAGAACCAGTACTCCCCGGCCGTCCGGGACAGCGACCCCGAGCTGCGCCTGTGCGCCGGGCTCGGTCTCGGCTTCCTGCCCTGGAGCCCCCTCGGCGGCATCTCCCGCAGCTCCCTGGACGGGCCGTCCCGGCAGGAGCGCGAGCCCCGGTTCGCGGCGTTCCACGCCGTGGCCGCCGAGCGCGGGGTCAGCCCGCAGCGGGTGTGCCTGGCCTGGCTGCTCGCGCAGTCCCCGACGGTGGTCCCCATCCCGGGCGCGAGCCGGCCGGAGACGATCCGGGACTCGGCCGCGGCGGCCGACCTGGAGCTGTCGGCGCGGGAGCTGGCGCGCCTGGACGCCGCGGTGCGCAGCTCCTGATCGGGCCCTCCGCGCGGGCGCCGGACCGCGGGCCCGCGCCGGAGGGCGGCTGTCACCGGGCCGGGGACGTGACCTTTTCCGTGGCGGCCTCCTGGGCCTCGGCCCCCTCCATCTCCGACTCGGCCTCCGCCGCCGACTTCCTCGGCAGCAGCACCGCCACCAGCACCGTGCCCACGCCCAGGATCACCGCGCCCACCAGGCTCGTACGGGCGACCGCGTCGGAGAAGGACGCGCCGACCGCGTCGGCCATCTGCCGGGCGCCCGAGGCGAGTTGAGCGGCCTGTTCCTTCAGCTGGGCGGCCTGCTGCGGGTCGGTGGCCCGGGCGGCGCGCCCCGCGAGGGCGCGGGCCTGGTCGCCGATGCCCTGGGCCACGGCGTAGCCGGCGCCGACGGAGTCCTGGGCGGTGGTGAGCGCGTCCGCGGGGAGCTCGCTGCCGCGGGTCGCGTCCGCGAGGTGGTCGGCGTACGACGTGCCGAGCAGGGAGCCGAGGATCGCGATGCCGAGGGAGCCGCCGAGTTCGAGCGAGGTGTCGTTCACCGCGCCGCCGACGCCCAGCTCGGACTCGGGGAAGGCGCCCATGATCGCGTCCGTGCAGGGCGAGAGCGCGAGGCCGATGGCGAGGCCGAGGACGACCAGGGGCGCGACCAGGTCGCCGTACGACGATCCGGCGTCGACCTGGGTGAGCAGCGCGAGCGCGGCCGTGCCGCCGACCATTCCCGCGGTGACGGTGAGCTTCATGCCGGTCCGCGGGGTCAGCACGCCGGTCAGGGCCGAGCCGACGAACACCGCGCCCGCCAGCGGCAGCATGCGCAGGCCGGTGTCGAAGGCGTCGTACCCGAGGACGAACTGCAGATGCTGGGTGAGGTAGTAGAAGGCGCCGAAGACGGCCAGGAAGAACAGGGCGACGGCGAGGTTGGAGCCGGAGAAGCGGCGGTCGGTGAAGCGGCGGACGTCCAGGACAGGGCGCGGGTGGCGCAGCTCCCACAGGACGAACGCGAGCAGGCCCACCGCCGCCACGGCCGCCGCGGTGACCGCCTTCGCGCCCCAGCCGAAGTGCGGCCCCTCGATGATCATGTAGACCAGCGCGGCGATCCAGATGACCGACAGCAGTCCGCCGACGTAGTCGATACGGCCGTGGTGCCCGGCCTTGGACGGCGGCACGAGGACGAAGGCGGCGACCAGCGCGACCGCGGCCACGGGCACGTTGATCAGGAACGTCGACGACCAGCCGTGGTGCTCCAGGAGCGCTCCCGCCACCAGCGGGCCCGCGGCGATGGCGAGGCCGGCCGTCGCGGTCCACAGCACGATCGCCTTGGCGCGCTCTGCGCGCGGGAAGGTCGCGGCGAGCAGCGAGAGCGTGGCCGGCATGATCAGCGCGGCGCCGACGCCCATGATCGCGCGGGCGGCTATGACGGTCGTGGCGCTGTCGGCGAGGTAGCCGAAGACGGCGCCGCCGCCGAACACGACGAGGCCGAGGGCGAGCGCGCCGCGGCGGCTGTACTTGTCGCCGATCGCGCCGAGCAGCAGCATCAGCGCCGCGTAGGGGACGGTGTAGCCGTCGATGACCCACTGCAGGTCGGCGCTGGACAGCCCGAGGTCGCGGGTCATGGCGGGTGCGGCGACGGTGAGGGCGGTGTTCGCCATCACGATGATCAGCAGGCTCAGACAGAGCACCAGCAGGGCCCACCAGCGGCGGCGGTAGGGACCTTCCATCCGTTCGACCGGTTCGTTGAGGACGAGTGGCATGGCGGAGGTGGCCTTCCTGGGGTCGTACAGCGGTGAAGTTGCACAGCGATGTGCAATTGCTCAACACTGTGCAATGTACGGCCGCTGCACAACGGTGTGCAAATCGGAAGGCGTGCAGAATGACTGCCATGACCACGGGTAACACCAGCCGCGCCGACGCCAACCGGCGGCGCATCCTCGACGTCGCCCTCGCGGAGCTGCTGCGCGACCCCGACGCGTCCATGGACCAGATCGCGCGCGCCGCGGGAGTCGTACGGCGCACGGTGTACGGGCACTTCCCGAGCCGGGAGGCGCTGATCGCGACGCTGGTCGACGAGGCGGTCGAGGCCGTGGAGGCCGTGCACACGGCGGCCCTGGACGGGGTCGTCGACCCGGCCGAGGCGGTGGCCCGGTCCGTCCTCGCCATCTGGGACATCGCCGACCGCTACCGCCTGCTGACCGCGCTCGCCCAGCGCACGGTCACCATGCAGGGCATCCGCGAGCGGCTCGCGCCCCTGCGGCGCATCGCCGTCGCCCATCTGCGCAACGGCCTGGAACAGGGCGTCTTCGTCTCACCGCTGCCGGCCCCCGCCCTGGCGTACGTGCAGGAACAGACCGTCTTCGCGCTCATGGAGGCCGTCAACGACGGGCTGCTGCCCGCCGAGGAGGCCGGCCGCTCGGCGGCGGTCACCATGCTGACCTCGGCGGGCGTGCCGGCCACCCGCGCCGCCGGGCTGGTGGCGGAACTGACCGCCTGAGCGGACGGACCGGCGGACCGAGGGACCGGGCGGCGGCCGGCGCGGGGGGGGTACGACCGGACGCCCGGCCCCCGTTCAGGCGGGGCCGGGCGTCCGGCGGTCTCAAGGGCCGGGCGTCGGCGGTATCAGGGGCCGGGCGTCGGCGGTATCAGGGGCTGTTCAGGCCTTGGCCAGCTCCTCGCGCCGGTCCGGCACCTCGGCGGGGGCCGCGGCGTGGTCGTCCAGCAGCGTCTTCTCGTCGAAGGGCAGCCGGCCCGCGAGCACCTCCGAGACGCGCTCCTTGTCGATCTCCCTGGTCCAGGTGCCGACCAGCACGGTGGCGACCGCGTTGCCCGCGAAGTTCGTCAGGGCGCGGGCCTCGCTCATGAAGCGGTCGATGCCGACGATCAGGCCGATGCCGTCCACCAGGGCGGGCTTGTGCGACTGCAGACCGCCGGCCAGCGTGGCCAGGCCCGCGCCGGTGACACCGGCCGCGCCCTTGGAGGCGACCAGCAGGAACAGCAGCAGCGGGATCTGCTCGCCGAGGGACATCGGCGTGCCCATGGCGTCGGCGATGAACAGCGAGGCCATGGTCATGTAGATCATGGTGCCGTCGAGGTTGAAGGAGTAGCCGGTCGGGACGGTGATGCCGACCACCGGCTTGCTGACGCCGAGGTGCTCCATCTTGGCGATGAGGCGCGGCAGCGCGGACTCCGACGACGACGTCGACAGGATCAGCAGGAACTCCCGGCCGAGGTACTTGAACAGGGTGAGGATGTTCAGCCCGGCGACCACCCGCACCAGCGCGCCGAGCACGACGAAGACGAACAGGAAGCAGGTGACGTAGAAGCCGAGCATCAGCACGGCCAGGCTCTTCAGCGCGTCGAGCCCCGCCGAGCCGGTGACGGCGGCGATCGCGCCGAACGCGCCGATCGGGGCGGCCCACATCACCATCGCCAGGACCCGGAAGACCAGCCGCTGGATGTGCTCGACCCCGCGCAGGATCGGCTGCCCGGCGGCACCCATGGCCTGCAGCGCGAAGCCCACCAGCAGCGCGACCAGCAGGGTCTGCAGCACCTCGCCCGCGGTGAAGGCGGACACGATCGTCGTCGGGATGATGCCGAGCAGGAACTCGGTGGTGTCCTTCGCCTCCGGCGACACCTGCGCCTGGCCGGTCTCCTTGACGGCGTCCGTCACGGCGAGGCCGGTGCCCGGCTCCAGGATGTTGCCGACCACCAGACCGATGGCGAGCGCCACCAGCGACATGGCGAGGAAGTAGACGAGCGCGATCCCGCCGACCGCGCCGACCTTGGCCGCCTTGCGCACCGACCCGATGCCCAGCACGATCGTGCAGAAGATGATCGGCGAGATCATCATCTTGATCAGGTTCACGAAACCGGTGCCGATGGGCTTCAGCTCGACCGCGAAGTCCGGGGCGATCAGACCCACGGCGATACCGAGGGCGACCGCGACGATCACCGCGAGGTAGAGGTAGTGCGTGCGGTCCCGTCTCACTGCGGGTGCCGTTTCGGGGGTACTGGCGGCCACGGCTGCCCTCCTTGACGTCTTCGTCGGCATCACCGGCGTGCGGCTCACGTCCGGGCGAATGGGGAATGCCGTGACTATCTCCCGGCGTGTGAGGGCGGTCACGCTTGCGTTCATTGAGTTCACACGCGACGCCCTTTACCCCCCGGCGGGGCACGGGGGCACACTGACGGCATGCGCCCCCGCCTCCCCCGGCCCCGCAGTCTGGCCGGTCAGCTGTTCGCCGTGCAGGCCGTGCTGCTCGCGGTCGTCGTCGCGGGATACGCGCTGTTCACGTACGCCGGCGACCGCAGCCAGGCCGAGGAGGCCGCGGGCCGGCAGGCCATGGCGGTGGCCCGCGCGGTCGCCGACGCCCCCTCGGTGCACGCGGCGATCCGCACCTCCGACCCGACCGCGCTGCTCCAGCCGTACGCCGTGGCGGTGATGCGGGACGCCGACGTCGACTTCGTCACGATCATGAACCCGGAGGGCATCCGCTGGACCCACCCCGACGAGCGGCAGATAGGGAAACGGTTCCTCGGCCATATCGCCCCCGCACAGCGCGGCCGCGCCTTCACCGAGACCTACACCGGCACCCTCGGCCCGTCCGTGCGCGCGGTCACCCCGGTCCTGGACGACGGCCGCGTCATCGGCCTGGTCAGCGCCGGCATCAAGGTCGAGGCGATCAGCAGGCGGGTCTCCGGCCAGGTCACCGCCCTGGTCGGGGTCGCGGCCGGCGCCCTCGCCCTGGGCGCGATCGGCACGTACGTCGTCAACGCCCGGCTCCGCCGCCACACGCACGGCATGAACGCCGCCGAGCTGAGCCGGATGCACGACTACCACCAGGCCGCGCTGCACGCCGTACGCGAGGGGCTGCTCATGCTCGACGGGCAGTACCGGGTGGCGCTGATCAACGACGGCGGTCGTGAGCTGCTCGGGGTGTCCGGCGAGGTGGTCGGCCGCTCGGTGGCCGGCCTCGGCCTGCCCGCACCGCTGACGGGCGCGCTGCTGTCGTCCGAGCCGCGCGTGGACGAGGTGCATCTGACGGCGGACCGGGTGCTGGTGGTGAACACCTCGCCGGTGTCGGGCGGAGAACGCCGGGGCACGGTCGTGACCCTGCGGGACGTGACGGAACTCCAGTCCCTGATGGGCGAGCTGGACTCCGAACGCGGCTTCACCCAGGCCCTGCGCTCCCAGGCCCACGAGGCGGCGAACCGGCTGCACACGGTCGTGTCGCTGATCGAACTCGGCCGGGCCGAGGAGGCAGTGGACTTCGCGACGGCCGAGCTGGAGCTGGCCCAGGCGCTGACCGACCAGGTGGTCGCCGCGGTCGGCGAACCGGTGCTGGCGGCCCTGCTCCTGGGCAAGACCGCACAGGCCAACGAGCGCGGAGTGGAGCTGGTGGTGTCGCCGGACAGCTTCCTGGACGACGGCCTCCTGCCCGCGTCCCTGCCCCCGCGTGATCTGGTGACCATCCTCGGCAACCTGATCGACAACGCCGTCGACGCGGCCCAGGGCGGCGTGCCCGCCCGTGTGACGGTGGCGGCCTACACGGAGGGCGGCTCGGAGCTGGTGCTGCGCGTGTCGGACACGGGGGCGGGCGTGGACCCCGCACAGGCCGAGCTGGTGTTCCAGCGCGGCTACTCGACCAAGCCGGCGGGGCCGGGCGGCCGGGGCCTGGGGCTCGCCCTGGTACGGCAGGCCGTGCACCGGCACGAGGGGACACTGACGGTGACGGAGGCCGTCGGCGGCGGGGCGTCGTTCGAGGTGCGGCTGCCGCTTCGCCCGGCGCCGGTGGGGGGAGGCCCGGCGTGACGGGCACGGCTCCCATCAGAGTGCTGGTCGTGGAGGACGACCCCGTGGCCGCCGACGCGCATGTGCTGTACGTCGGCCGGGTGCCCGGGTTCGTCGCGGTCGGGAAGGCGCACACGGGGGCGGAGGCCCGGCGGGCGCTGGAGCGCACCCCGGTGGACCTCCTGCTGCTGGACCTGCACCTGCCGGACGTGCACGGGCTCCAACTGGCCCGTTCCCTGAGGGCTGCGGGCCATCACGCGGATGTGATCGCGGTGACCTCCGCGCGGGACCTCGCCGTGGTCCGCGAAGGGGTGTCGCTCGGAGTCGTCCAGTACGTCCTGAAACCCTTCACCTTCGCGACGCTACGGGACCGGCTGGTGCGGTACGCCGAGTTCCGCGGGGCCGCCGGTGAGGCGAGCGGCCAGGACGAGGTCGACCGGGCGCTGGCCGCGCTGCGCGCACCGGGGCCCGCCGCCCTGCCCAAGGGTCTGAGCGCGCCGACCCTGGAGCGGGTGACCACCGCTCTGCGGGAGGCCGCGGAGGGGCTCACGGCTGCGGGGGTCGCCGGGGCGGTGGGGATCTCGCGGATCACCGCCCGGCGCTATCTGGAACACCTGGTGGAGACGGGGCGGGCGGGGCGGAGTCCGCTGTACGGGCAGGTCGGGAGGCCGGAGCTGGTGTACCGGTGGGGGCGGTGAGACGGCCGGCCCGAAAGGGGCAGGGCGTTGCGCACCCCGGCGGGCCGGCGGCAGTCTTCGGGCGCGCGCCGGCGGTACGGCGTCACGGCGGGGTCAGCGCCGGTCCGGCCGGCCGCGTGTACCGCACGACCTGCACGCCGAGCCCGAGCAGCGCCAGGGCCTCCAGCACGGACATCCCGACCAGCAGGCCGCCGCCCTCCCCGCTCGCCCAGAACACGACCAGCGCCGCCAGCGGCACCGCGCAGAAGGCGACCAGGTCCACGACGCACTGGATCGCCTTGCGGGACCTGCGCCGCGCGTCACGCCGGTGGTACGCCTCCCAGCCGAAGGTGGTGAAGCCGCTGCCGGGGTCGGTGAGCTGGGCGGCCAGCCGGGGCCCCAGCTCGTCCCGCACGTAGAGCCCTATCGCCGAGATCTTCTCGTCGTTGACGAGGTACGTCCAGCCGAGCACGACGCACACCGGCGGCAGGGCGAGCAGCATCCCCGGCTGCTCGGCCTGGGCCGCGGCGGCGATGACGGCGGCCGCCGCGGCGAGGGTGACGTAGAGCAGGTTGTCACGGAAGCCGATGCGGGTCTTCTGCTCGTCCTTGACCGTCTGGTACTCGGCGAGCAGCAACTGCCCGACGCCGACTCCCCGTTCGTGCTCGGCCATCGCCGACGCCCCCTTCCCCCGGACCACTTGGGCAGTACCTTAGAGGGGGGTGCCGCACAGCCACTCGCGGGCCGCCCCGGCACTCGGCGGTCGTGGTCCCGACGGCGCTCCCGGGGCTGTCAAGGGGTGACCCGTAAGTAACACTCCGTGGCGGGAAAAACCGTACGTTCATACAATGCGTGATTGTGGCCGAACAGACCGTAGTCACCACGGTGGTCGCACCTCTAGCTTGAGGTCCCGTGCGCCAACCCTCAGCTCAGCCGAACCACACCGGTCCGCCCTTCAACGCCCCCGCCGCCCGCAGGCTCCGTGCCGCGCTCGGCATGGGGCCCGAACACGTCGCCTACGGGCTGCGTGCCTCCTACGGCCTGCCCTATGTCACGCCCGACCTCGTCATCGCCTGGGAGCGCGGGACCCTCAGCCCGAGCAACCCGGAGCTCACCGCGCTCGCGGGGGTGCTGTGGTGCTCGCCGGGCGAGCTCATCGGGCGGGCCCGGACCCTGCGGGAGCACCGCATCGCCCGGGCACTGGCCCCGGAGGACGTCGCGCGGGCCGTCGGGCACGAGCTCGACGCGTATCTGCGGATGGAGGAGACCGGCCAGTGGCGTGGCTCGGAGCGGCAGGCCGCCGCTCTGGCCGAGGTGCTGGAGCTGTCCCTGCCCGACCTGGTGACCGTCACCGGGCGCGAGGCCAAGCTCGCCGAGCTGCTGCGCAGCGCGGTCGCCACGCGCTGGCAGGCGTATGTGCGGCCCGTGGGGAAGATCGTTCCGCTGGAGCGGCGACAGCTGGAGCACACGCTCCAGGCGCTGCACCAGGAGTACCAGGGGCAGATGGTCGCCAGCCTCAGCTGGGCGGGCGGCAACGCGGCCGACGACTCACGGGACGCCGGCCGCGACTTCCTCGACCGGATCGTCGAGCGCTTCTGGACGGCCCTGGAGGAGAGCGCCGCCTACTGAGACACCTCCGGGCGAGCCGGAATGCGACCGGTACGCCGCCGACCGGGACGCCTCCTGGCGAGATGCCCGCGGCCGGGGCGCTTGCCGCCGAGCCGGCTCTAGAAGACCGACTCCGCCTCGTCCATCCGGTCCTTGGGTACGGTCTTCAGCTCGGTGACCGCCTCCGCCAGCGGCACCATCACGATGTCGGTGCCCCGCAGCGCGGTCATCCGGCCGAACTCGCCCCGGTGTGCGGCCTCGACGGCGTGCCAGCCGAAGCGGGTGGCGAGGACGCGGTCGTACGCGGTCGGGGTGCCGCCGCGCTGGACGTGGCCGAGGATGACCGGCTTGGCCTCCTTGCCGAGGCGGCGCTCCAGCTCGTGGGCGAGGGCGGTGCCGATGCCCTGGAAGCGCTCGTGGCCGAACTGGTCGATGGCGCCCTTGCCGTAGTCCATGGTGCCGTCGGCGGGGTGGGCGCCCTCGGCGACGCAGATGACGGCGAACTTCTTGCCGCGGGCGAAGCGCTCCTCGACCATCTTCACCAGGTCGGCCGGGTCGAAGGGGCGCTCGGGCAGGCAGATGCCGTGGGCGCCGCCGGCCATGCCGGACTCCAGGGCGATCCAGCCGGCGTGGCGGCCCATCACCTCGACGACCATCACCCGCTGGTGGGACTCGGCCGTGGTCTTCAGGCGGTCCATGGCCTCGGTCGCCACGCCGACGGCGGTGTCGAAACCGAAGGTGCGGTCGGTGGAGGAGATGTCGTTGTCGATGGTCTTGGGCACGCCGACCACCGGCACGCCCGCGTCGGACAGCATGCGGGCGGCGGTCAGGGTGCCCTCGCCGCCGATCGGGATGAGGGCGTCGAAGCCGCTCTTCTCGATGAGTTCCTTGGCGTTGTCGCAGGCCGCGCGGAAGCGGTCGCGCTCCAGCCGGGAGGAACCGAGGATGGTGCCGCCACGGGCGAGGATGCCGCTGACCGCGTTGAGGTCGAGCGGGCGGTAGCGGCCGTCCAGCAGGCCCGCGTAACCGTCCTCGAAGCCGATGACCTCGTCACCGTAGTTCGTGACCGCTCGGTGCACGACCGACCGGATCACTGCGTTCAGGCCGGGGCAGTCGCCGCCTGCGGTGAGAACTCCGATACGCATCGTGCTGTGTCTCCTGCTCGCTGTGGTTCCGGTGAGCCGGTTCCGATTGTTCCACGTCCCACAGCGCGCTGCCGCCTCCCGACTTGACGGGCGCCTTATCTATAGGGGGAGGTATTGTCAAGAGGGTTCAGCTCACCTCGGTGGGCGATTTTTATGACAGCCCGGCGGGCAGGCCCAGGGCACCGACACCACCACCCATGAAACGGAGAGCACGCGTGACGCGCAGCGTGTACGTGACCGGTATCGACCGCGGCGACGGCCGCCAGGTCGTCGAGCTGGGGGTCATGGAACTGCTGACCCGCCAGGTCGACCGGGTGGGTGTCTTCCGCCCCCTCGTCCACGACGGCCCGGACCGGCTCTTCGAGCTGCTGCGCGCCCGCTACCGGCTCTCGCAGGACCCGGCGACGGTCTATGGCATGGACTACCACGAGGCGTCCGCGCTCCAGGCCGAGCAGGGCACGGACGAGCTGGTGTCGGTGCTGGTGGACCGCTTCCATGCGGTGGCCCGCGACTACGACGTGGTGCTGGTGCTCGGCACGGACTTCGCCGACACCCAGCTGCCGGACGAGCTGGCCCTCAACGCGCGCCTGGCCAACGAGTTCGGCGCGTCGGTGATCCCGGTGGTGGGCGGCCGCAAGCAGACCGCCGAAGCGGTGCGGGCCGAGACCCGCAACGCCTACCGCGCCTACGACACCCTCGGCTGCGACGTGCTGGCGATGGTCGCCAACCGGGTCGAGCGCGAGGACCGCGAGCTGATCGCCGACAAGCTGGCCTCCCGGCTGCCCGTCCCCTGTTACGTCGTCCCCGACGAGCCCGCGCTGTCCGCGCCGACGGTCTCCCAGATCGCCCAGACCCTCGGCGCGAAGGTGCTGCTCGGCGACGACTCGGGGCTGGCCCGGGACGCGCTCGGCTTCGTGTTCGGCGGCGCGATGCTGCCGAACTTCCTGGGCGCCCTGACCCCCGGCTGCATGGTCGTCACCCCCGGGGACCGGGCCGACCTGGTCATCGGCGCGCTCGCCGCGCACAGCGCGGGCACCCCGCCGATAGCCGGCATGCTCCTCACCCTGGACGAGGTGCCCAGCGACGAGGTCCTCACCCTCGCCGCCCGTCTCGCCCCGGGCACGCCGGTGCTGTCGGTGTCCGGCAACAGCTTCCCCACCGCCGAGCAGCTGTTCTCCCTGGAGGGCAAGCTCAACGCGGCCACCCCGCGCAAGGCGGAGACCGCGCTCGGCCTGTTCGAGCGGTACGTCGACACCGCCGACCTCGCCCGGCGGGTCTCGGCGCCCAGCTCCGACCGGGTCACCCCGATGATGTTCGAGCACAAGCTGCTGGAGCAGGCCCGCTCCGACCGGCGCCGGGTCGTGCTGCCGGAGGGCACCGAGGTGCGGGTGCTGCACGCGGCGGAGGTGCTGCTGCGCCGCAACGTCTGCGATCTGACGCTGCTCGGCCCGGTCGACCAGATCCGCAAGAAGGCCGCCGACCTGGGCATCGACCTCGGTGACTGCCAGTTGATCGACCCCTCCACCAGCGAGCTGCGCGACCGGTTCGCCGAGAAGTACGCCGGGTTCCGCGCCCACAAGGGCGTCACGGTCGAGCTGGCGTACGACGTCGTCTCGGACGTGAACTACTTCGGCACGCTGATGGTCCAGGAGGGCCTCGCCGACGGCATGGTGTCCGGTTCGGTGCACTCCACCGCCGCGACCATCCGGCCCGCCTTCGAGATCATCAAGACCAAGCCGGACGCCTCGATCGTGTCGTCGGTGTTCTTCATGTGCCTGGCCGACAAGGTCCTCGTCTACGGCGACTGCGCGGTCAACCCCGACCCGGACGCCGAGCAGCTCGCCGACATCGCCGTCCAGTCGGCGGCGACGGCCGCGCAGTTCGGGGTGGAGCCGCGGATCGCGATGCTGTCGTACTCGACGGGTACGTCGGGCTCGGGCGCGGACGTGGACAAGGTGCGCGAGGCGACCGGGCTGGTGCGCTCCCGGCGCCCCGACCTGCAGATCGAGGGGCCGATCCAGTACGACGCGGCCGTGGAGCCGACCGTCGCCGCGACCAAGCTGCCGGAGTCCGACGTGGCCGGGCAGGCAACGGTTCTGATCTTCCCGGACCTCAATACAGGTAACAACACCTACAAGGCCGTGCAGCGCTCGGCCGGCGCGATCGCCGTCGGGCCGGTGCTGCAGGGTCTGCGCAAGCCCGTCAACGACCTGTCCCGGGGCGCGCTCGTCCAGGACATCGTCAACACCGTCGCCATCACGGCGATCCAGGCCCAGAACCCGAGCGAGAAGGCATCCCTCCTGTGAGCTCCACGCGCGTCCTCGTCCTCAACTCCGGCTCCTCGTCGCTGAAGTACCAGCTGCTCGACATGCGCGACAGCAGCCGGCCGGCGACGGGCCTCGTCGAGCGCATCGGCGAGCAGACCTCCCGGCTCAAGCACACGCCGGCGGGCGGGGAGTCCCGCGAGCGGACCGGCCCGATAGCCGACCACGACGCCGCGCTGAAGGCGGTGGCCGCCGAGCTCGCCAAGGACGGGCTCGGACTGGACTCGCCCGAGCTGGCCGCGATCGGCCACCGGGTGGTGCACGGCGGGAAGCACTTCACGCGGCCGACCGTCGTCGACGACACCGTCCTCGCCGAGATCGAGCGGCTCATCCCGGTCGCCCCGCTGCACAACCCGGCCAACCTCACCGGCATCCGCACGGCCCGGCACCTGCGCCCGGACCTGCCGCAGGTCGCGGTGTTCGACACCGCGTTCCACACGACCATGCCGGAGTCGGCCGCCCGCTACGCCATCGACGTGAAGACGGCCGACGAGCACCGCGTCCGCCGCTACGGCTTCCACGGCACCTCGCACGCCTATGTCTCCCGGGCGACGGCGAAGCTGCTGGGCCGGGCGCCGGAGGACGTCAACGTGATCGTGCTGCACCTCGGCAACGGCGCGTCCGCCTCCGCCGTGCGGGGCGGGATGTGCGTGGACACCTCCATGGGGCTGACGCCCTTGGAGGGGCTGGTGATGGGTACACGCTCCGGAGATGTCGATCCGGCCGTCATCTTCCATTTGATGCGTGTCGGTGGAATGTCCGCCGACGAGATCGACACTCTTCTCAACAAGAAGAGCGGGTTGATCGGGCTGTGCGGGGACAACGACATGCGGGAGATCCGCCGGCGCATCGACGAGGGCGACGAACAGGCGCGCCTCGCCTTCGACATCTACATTCACCGGTTGAAGAAGTACATCGGCGCCTATTACGCCGTTCTCGGCCGGGTGGACGCGGTCGCGTTCACCGCCGGGGTCGGGGAGAACGCGGCGGAGGTGCGGGAGGCCGCCGTCGCGGGCCTGGAGGAGCTGGGGCTCGCGGTCGACGCCGGGCTGAACGCCGTGCGCGGGGACGAGCCGCGGCTGATTTCGCCCGACTTCGCGCGCGTGGCCGTCGCGGTGGTGCCGACGGATGAAGAACTGGAGATAGCGACGCAGACCTACGCACTGGTGAGAAAAGACAAGTGAGCCCACCTGAGCAAAAGGGCACTCATTTGTATCTTCCACCAGACGGAATATTCCGGAGCGAAACAAACGGATAGGATCGCCCCATGCGCCGTTCGAAAATCGTCTGTACTCTCGGCCCCGCGGTCGACTCCCACGAACAGCTCGTGTCGCTGATCGAGGCCGGCATGAACGTGGCCCGCTTCAACTTCAGCCATGGCACGCACGCCGAGCACCAGGGCCGGTACGACCGGCTCCGGGGTGCCGCCAAGGAGACCGGCCGGGCCATCGGTGTCCTCGCCGACCTCCAGGGCCCCAAGATCCGTCTCGAGACCTTCGCCGAGGGCCCCGTCGAGCTGGTGCGCGGTGACGAGTTCACCATCACCACGGAGGACGTCCCGGGCGACCGGACGATCTGCGGCACCACCTACAAGGGCCTGCCCGGTGACGTCTCGCGCGGCGACCAGATCCTGATCAACGACGGCAACGTCGAGCTGAAGGTCCTGGACGTCGAGGGCGCGCGGGTGCGGACGATCGTCATCGAGGGCGGCGTCATCTCCGACCACAAGGGCATCAACCTGCCCGGCGCGGCCGTCAACGTGCCCGCGCTCAGCGAGAAGGACATCGAGGACCTCCGCTTCGCGCTCCGCATGGGCTGCGACCTGGTCGCGCTGTCCTTCGTCCGGGACGCCAAGGACGTCGCCGACGTCCACCGCGTCATGGACGAGGAGGGCCGCCGGGTCCCCGTCATCGCCAAGGTGGAGAAGCCGCAGGCGGTGGAGAACATGGAGGACGTCGTCATGGCGTTCGACGGTGTGATGGTCGCGCGTGGCGACCTCGCCGTCGAGTACCCGCTGGAGCGGGTCCCCATGGTGCAGAAGCGCCTCATCGAGCTGTGCCGCCGCAACGCCAAGCCGGTGATCGTGGCGACCCAGATGATGGAGTCGATGATCACCAACTCCCGGCCGACCCGCGCCGAGGCCTCCGACGTGGCCAACGCGATCCTGGACGGCGCGGACGCGGTCATGCTGTCCGCCGAGTCGAGCGTGGGCGCGTACCCGATCGAGACCGTGAAGACGATGTCGAAGATCGTCACCGCGGCCGAGCAGGAGCTGATGAGCAAGGGCCTGCAGCCGCTGGTGCCGGGCAAGAAGCCGCGCACGCAGGGCGGTTCGGTGGCCCGTGCGGCCTGCGAGATCGCCGACTTCCTCGGCGGCAAGGGCCTGGTGGCCTTCACGCAGTCCGGAGACACCGCCCGCCGGCTCTCCCGCTACCGTGCCGCGCAGCCGATCATCGCGTTCACCACGGACGAGGGCACCCGCAACCAGCTGGCGCTCAGCTGGGGCGTGGAGCCGCACGTGGTGCCGTTCGTGAACAGCACCGACGAGATGGTCGACCTGGTGGACCAGGAGATGGTCCGTCTGGGCCGGTTCGACCAGGGCGACACCGTGGTGATCACGGCCGGCTCGCCCCCCGGCGTCCCCGGCACCACCAACATGGTCCGCGTCCACCACCTGGGCGGCGGCGAGCGCGCCTGACGCACACGCCCGACCGGGCCCGCGACACCGCACGGCACCGAGGGCGCCCCTTCTCATGGAGAGGGGCGCCCTCGGTCGTACGCGCCGGGTGTCAGCCCTCTCGGGAAAGAGCCGTGGCCCGGTCCTTCCCACTGGAGGACCGGGCCACGGCTCTGTGTTGCGGCTCCCGGACGGGCTCTGCGGGGCTGTCAGTCGGTGATGAACTGGTGCAGCCCGGGGACGTGCAGGTCGCCGCCGAACTGGCCGGCCTGGGTGACCTCGACGTCGGTGAAGTAGATCAGCGGGATGTTCAGCGGCGGCGGGTTCTCCGGGCTGAAGGTGACCGGGATCAGGCCGAACAGCTTGCCCGAGATCTTCTCCGTGTACATGGTCGTCTTGCCGTTGGTGATGGTCGACTTCGACCCCTTGGCGGCCTGGACGTGGTAGGTCTTGCCGCCGTCCTGGTCCTTGACGAGCTGGTGCAGGTCGCCGATCTCGGTGCCGTCGCTGATGACGTACTTCAGCACCTTCTTGACCGTGCCGCCCGCGGTCCGCACCTCGACTATGCCCTGGTAGTCGGCGCCCTTGAGGAGCAGGGAGCTGGCCTCCAGGCGCCAGGGCCGGTCGGGGAGCTGCGGCGCGTTCGCGTACTCGCCCTCCGCGTCGGTGGCCACCGGGCAGTCCTCGGGGTCCACGCTCTCGGAGGCGGACGGGCTGGGCGTGGCCGTGGCGGACGGAGCCTCGGAGGCGGCCTCCTCGGCCTTGTCGCCGGCCTCGTCGACGGTGTCCGTGACGTCCCCGGCCGTGTCGCCCGCGGTGTCGCCGACCGTGTCGCCGGTGTCCTCGACGGTGTCCTTCGCCGTCTCGACCGGGTCGGGGGCCGGGGCCTGGGTGTCGGGCGCGCTCGGCGTGGCCGTGGGCGTGGGCGTGGCGGTGGAGGGCGCCGGGGCGGGGGCCTCCTCCTCCTGGCCGCCGGTGAGCAGGTCGCCGAGTGCGTCGCCGATGCCCAGCGGGTCCAGCGGGTTGCCGGTCTCGGTCTCGGAGGGTGCGGGCTCGGCGGACTGCGGGGTGGTGTCCGTGTCCGTCGAGCCGGCCGGCTGCTCGGGGGCCTCGGTCGTCGGGGTCGGCGCGGGGGTGTCCGTGCCGGAGCCGGTGTCCGTGTCCGTGCCGGTGTCGCCGGTGCCGGTGTCCGTGCCCGTGTCGGAGCCGGTGTCGGTCGAACCGCCGTCGGAGGGACCGCCGTCCGCGGTCTCCGAGGCGCTCGGGGACGGGGTGGCGGAGGGCTCGGCACTCTCGTCGGCCCCGTCCGCGCCGTCCTGGGCGACCTCCAGGGCCTCCACGCAGGCCTGGTACTCCTCGGCCGTCAGCCGCTTGGGGTCCTGGCCCTCGGCCTGGGCGAGGGGGCCCATGCCGACGCCCATCAGGACGGCGGTGGGCATCGCCGCGAGCGCGATGGCACGGCCCGTAGGCATGTGCAGTCGGGTCAGGAGCGGCTTCTTCGGGGCTGCGTGGCGCGGCCCTGTTCTGCTGCGCGGCTCGGCCGCGACGTCGTCCGCGCCCTGCGGCTCAGCCGGCACGGTGCCTCCCGTTGTCGTTGTCGGGCACGACGTCCTCGCTGTGCTCACGGGGGCCGGGAACGGCGCCCGCGCTCTCCTCGACGGGCTGCGGCGCGGGTCCGGGGTCCTCCGGCAGGGTCCCGGCGGGAGCGGCCCCGGCCGGGGTCTCGTCCTGCGCGGGGGTGCCCTTCGCGGGCTCCTCGCCCGGCGCCCAGGACAGCGCGAGCGCGCCGCCGACCAGGGCGAGCAGGAAGCCGATCACGAAGCCGCCGATGTTGGACACCACCAGCGAGACCAGGGCCAGCACGATCGAGGCGACGCCCGCGAAGATGCGGGTGGCCTGCTGGAACCACATGGTCAGGCCGAGCGTGACCAGAAGGACACCGATGATCAGGGAGCCCGCACCGGCCGTCGTCGCCATGGCGATGGAGACGTGGCCCAGCTTGAGGGTGGCGTACGGGAAGTAGGCGATCGGCACACCGCCGAGCAGTGTGAACAGGCCCGCCCAGAAAGGCCGGTCGCCCCGCCAGGCGCGGAACCGCAGTCGCGTCCGGGTGAAGGCCCCGGCGCTCTGGACCGGAGTCACGGCACTCATGGAAAAACAGCTCCCTGGATCCGGGGGAAGTACGTACCGGCGCTGTCGCCGTGGAGAGTTCGAGGTCGGCGCGCGAAGAGCGAGCGGTGCCCGGTGCTCCCGCGCCGGACGAGGGGTCCTGGCGGGGAGTCCGGTCGGGCGGGGAAGCGGTCGCTCCCCCGCCCGGCGGTCAGCTCAAGTACCGTCAGGTACCCGCGCGACGGAGGCTCAGAAGCACTCCATCTTGGAGTCGGTGCCGAGCCGCAGGCTCAGTCCGCTCAGCTTGAACGTGCCGGCGGTGGTGGCCCACGCCGTCTGCTTGGCGTCGTCGAGGATCGCCTTGTCCGCCTGCTGGGCGAAGCCGCCCGGCAGCACACCCTTGTCGGTGACGGCCGGACCCTTGTTCTGGTCCTTGACGGCCACGCCGATGTCGATGCCCTTGAAGGTGGCGTCGGCGTCGAGCTGGGCGATGTCGAGGTACAGGTTGTCCGCGACGACCGGGTCCTTGTGACCGGCCTCCAGGCGCATGTAGACGGTGCCCAGGAGCGGGATGTCCGTCTTCAGCGACTGGCACATGTTGTTGATCTCGGCGTGCTTGAACGTCGAGATCGCGACGGGGCGCTTGGTGGTCTTGGAACCACTGATGTCGGTGTAACCCTCGTCGACACCGCCGTACTG
The DNA here is from genome assembly GCF_044545925.1 of Streptomyces sp. NPDC053367. Lineage (NCBI taxonomy): Bacteria > Bacillati > Actinomycetota > Actinomycetes > Kitasatosporales > Streptomycetaceae > Streptomyces > Streptomyces sp. NPDC053367. Next base: position 28,400 of record NZ_JBITYN010000005.1, read on the forward strand.
GGCGAAGCCGTCACCTTCGAGGTGACCGGCGCGCACCTTGAACTGCTGGCCGGAGACGGCGAACGACGCGGCGAGCGCACCCTGCGCCAGACCCACGCCGACCGCTGCGGCCGCGGCGACGCTGGGCACCATGACCACAGCGAACCGCTTCCATCTGGTCCCGCCACGAGGCTTGGAACCCATGATTTCCTCCTTCTCGGACGTACATCTCCGGCCCTGACTGCCACTTGACGGCGGCTCAGCCGGGCAGGGATGGGAGAAGTGCTACGTCCTCGGTAAGGAGAGCGCCCGCGCTCGGTGGCGCGTACCGCGCCCGAATCACCGGCGATCACCCCCGAGCGACAACCACTGGTCGCGCCTGACACACATCACGCACAACCTTGCTGGACAGGCTTCGCCGAGCGGCGAAGACCCCCCTGCCCTAGAGCCGGCTCCACTGCTGCCGTCTCTGCTCGGTGGGGACCCAGGAGCTGTCGCGACCCGACCGGCTGCCGGGGTACGTCAATGGACCGAGCGTGGCCGATCGTGGTGCATCTTCGCCGCCCGCACAAGGGGTTCGTTACTCGCTAGTAACGGCCGGATAACCGAACAACGACCCACTGATCTCGGTCGTTGACGCTCGGTGGCAGAGAGGTGCGGGACAAAACTATTGATCGCTGGACAGAGTCCGACAGATCGATGCCCTGGACTTACTTGCAGTAACAGCGGCCGCGATTACCAAGATTTGGTAAAGCGCGGCCGCTGCAGGGGTTCGGAGGCTCAGAACAGGGCGCGGGCCAGGGCCCGGCGCGCCGCGGCCACCCGCGGGTCGTCCGCGCCGACCACCTCGAACAGTTCGAGGAGCCGCAGCCGTACGGTGTCCCGGTCGTCACCCACCGTGCGCTGCACCGTGTCGATCAGCCGCCCGAAGGCGTCCTCCACATGACCGCCCACCAGGTCGAGGTCGGCGGCGGCGATCTGCGCCCGCACATCGGCCGGCCGGTCGGCGGCGTCCCGGCGCACCTGCTGCGGGTCGAGGTCCTGCACCCGCTGGAGCAGCTCGGCCTGCGCCAGACCGAGCTTGGCCTCGGGGTGCACCGGGTCGTCGGCCAGTACGTTCTTGTACGCCTGGACGGCGCCGGCCAGGTCACCGGCGTCCAGGGCCCGGGCGGCGGCGTTGAGCAGGGAGTCGTAGGGGCCGGCCGCGGGCGCGGCGGGCTGGGCGGCGCCGGGCTCGGCGTCCGGGTCGACGGTGAGGCCGGTCAGGCCGAAGCGCTGCTCGGCGACCTGCACCAGCTGATCGAGGGTCTGGCGGATCTGGGCTTCGCCCGCGGCGCCCTGGAAGAGCGGCAGCGCCTGTCCCGCGACGACCGCGAAGACGGCCGGGATCCCCTGGATCCCGAACTGCTGCATCAGCATCTGGTTGGCGTCGACGTCGATCTTGGCGAGCAGGAAGCGCCCGTCGTACTCGACGGCGAGCCGCTCGAGGACCGGGCTCAGCTGCTTGCAGGGCTCGCACCACTCGGCCCAGAAGTCGATGACGACCGGTACCTCGGCGGAGCGCTGCAGGACATCCTGCTCGAACCCCGCCTCATCGACGTCGATGACGAGGTCGGCCGGGGACACGGCCCCGCTCCCGCCGCGCCGCGCCGCTTCGGCGCGCGCCTGCTCCGCCTTCGCCTTGGCCTCCTGGGCCGCCTTGACCGCTGCGAGGTCGACGACGCCGCTCATGGACATGTTCCGTGGCTGCATGCGTCTATCCTCCCCCGTACCCGCGCGGTAATGAAAAAGAGCCGTCCGGCGGCACCGGGTCCCCACCCGCGCCGTGCGGCCGTCGTCACCCGTGTACGTCCCTCACGAGCTTTCGATACGAGTCGTAGCGTAATAGGGAAGGGGCCCGCCGGGGAGCCCGTATCCGGTGATCTGCCTCACTGCCGCGTCCGGTGTCGGGCCGGGAACGGCGGTTTATGGTCATGGCATGCAGCACCGCACCCCCGCCGTCCGAGGCCGTCCGCGCAGCGCCGCCGCCGACACGGCGATCCTCGCCGCGACGCGTGCCGCGCTGGTGGAGCTGGGCTGGTCGAAACTCACGCTGGGAGACGTGGCGACGCGGGCGGGGGTCGCCAAGACGACCCTCTACCGCCGGTGGGCGGGCAAGAACGAACTCGTCGTGGACGCGGTGGCGGAACTCTTCGACGAGCTGCGTCTGCCGGACCGCGGCTCCCTGGCGGCGGACATCGAGGGCGTGGTCCTGCAGTTCGCGGCGATCCTCGCCAGACCCGAGGCCAGGAGCGGGCTGATGGCGGTGGTGGCCGAGTCCACGCGGGACGACGCCCTGCGGGAGCGCATCCGCTGCTCGATCGTGGAGCGGCAGAAGGTCCTGGTGACCGAGGGACGCGAACGGGCCCAGGCGCGCGGGGAGCTGCCCCGGGAGCACGACACCGCCGAGGCCGCCCGCATGGCCGACCTCATCTTCGACATGGTGGCCGGGGCGGTGGTGCACCGCACCCTGGTGAGCGCCGAGCCGGCGGACGAGGAGTGGGTGCGGGCCTTCACGAGAGTGCTGGTGCTGGGGCTTGCGGCGGGGCCGGAGGGGGCGGGCTGATCCGCACCGCCGGCCTCACGCCGCGGGCAGCATGCGTGCCGTCCGGGGCGGCGCGGACGGGCCGGGTGCCCCTCGGGGGAGGCACCCCATGGCACCGGGGTGCCCCGGCGGCGACGCCCTGTCAGAAGCCGGGCGGCTCCGTGTAGACGCCCCACTCGTCCCGCAGCACCCCGCAGATCTCGCCCAGGGTCGCCTCCGCGCGGACCGCGTCCAGCATGGGCTCGATCATGTTGGAGCCGTCGCGGGCGGAGGCCAGCATGGCGTCCAGGGCGGAGCGCACGGCCGCCTCGTCGCGGTCGGCCCTGCGGGAGGCCAGCACGCGCACCTGCTCGCGCTCGACCTCGTGGCTGACGCGCAGGATCTCCAGGTCGCCGGTGACGGAGCCGGTGTGGACGTTGACGCCCACCACCCTCTTGTCACCCTTCTCCAGCGCCTGCTGGTACCGGAAGGCGGACTCGGCGATCTCGCCGGTGAACCAGCCGTCCTCGATGCCGCGCAGGATGCCGGAGGTGACGGGCCCGATGGGGTGCTGCCCGTCGGGGTGCGCCCGCAGGCCGCGCTCCTTGATCTGGTCGAAGATCTTCTCGGCGTCGGCCTCGATGCGGTCGGTGAGCTGCTCGACGTACCAGGAACCGCCCAGCGGGTCGGCCACGTTGGCGACGCCGGTCTCCTCCATCAGCACCTGCTGCGTGCGCAGCGCGATCTCCGCGGCCTGCTCGCTCGGCAGGGCGAGGGTCTCGTCGAGGGCGTTGGTGTGCAGCGAGTTGGTCCCGCCGAGGACGGCGGCCAGGGCCTCCACCGCCGTACGGACGACGTTGTTGTACGGCTGCTGCGCGGTCAGCGACACGCCCGCGGTCTGGGTGTGGAAGCGCAGCCACTGGGACTTGGCGGACCGGGCGCCGTAGACGTCGCGCATCCAGCGCGCCCAGATGCGGCGCGCGGCACGGAACTTGGCGATCTCCTCGAAGAAGTCGACGTGCGCGTCGAAGAAGAAGGACAGCCCGGGCGCGAACGCGTCCACGTCGAGGCCGCGGCTGAGGCCCAGCTCGACGTAGCCGAAGCCGTCGGCGAGCGTGTACGCCAGCTCCTGCGCGGCCGTCGCGCCCGCCTCGCGGATGTGGTAGCCGGAGACGGAGAGCGGCTTGTACGCCGGGATCCTCGCGCTCGTGTACTCCATCAGGTCGCCGATGAGGCGCAGATGGGGCTCGGGCTGGAAGAGCCACTCCTTCTGGGCGATGTACTCCTTGAAGATGTCGGTCTGCAGGGTGCCGTTGAGCACCGCCGGGTCGACACCCTGCCGCTCGGCGGCGACGAGGTACATGCAGAAGACCGGCACGGCCGGCCCGCTGATGGTCATGGAGGTGGTGACGTCCCCGAGCGGGATGTCCTTGAACAGCACCTCCATGTCGGCCGCGGAGTCGATGGCGACCCCGCAGTGCCCGACCTCGCCCAGCGAGCGCGGGTCGTCGGAGTCGCGGCCCATGAGCGTCGGCATGTCGAACGCGACGGAGAGCCCGCCGCCGCCGTTGCCGAGGATCATCTTGTAGCGCTCATTGGTCTGCTCGGCGTTGCCGAACCCGGCGAACTGCCGGATGGTCCACGTACGCCCCCGGTAGCCGGTCGGGTACAGCCCCCGGGTGAAGGGGTACTCCCCCGGCCACCCGATCCGTTCGAACCCGTCGTACGTGTCTCCCGGCCGCGGCCCGTACACCGGCTCCACGGGGTCCCCGGAGAGCGTGGTGAAGTCAGCGTCGCGCGTGCGCGCGGCGTCGTACCGGGCCTGCCAGCGACGGCGGCCCTCCTCGATGGCGTCAGCGTCCATGCTTCGAATTTACTAGGACGTCCTAGTAAATGTCGATGGGAGACCGCCGCGAGCATGCTCACGGCGGTTCGGGGTTTACGCCTTGGCGACCGTGGGGGTACCGTCCGCGACCAGCGGCTCCACCTCGCGGGAGATCTTGCGCTCCACGAAGAAGGCGGCCGTCGGGATCGTGCCCGCGATCAGCACCCACAGCTGCTTGCCGACCGGCCACTTGGCCTTGGAGCCCAGGTCGAAGGCGAACACCAGGTACAGGACGTACAGCCAGCCGTGCGCGATGCCGACGACCTTGACGAAGCTGTCGGCCCCGCTCATGTCGGTCCCGTACTTCGCGATGCAGCCGAGGGTCAGCAGGACCAGCAGCACACCGGTGACGTAGGCCATGACGCGGTAGCGGGTCAGCACGGATTTCTTCATGCCGTCGAGCGTAACCGCCCGTTCCGGTAGATCTTGGCCGGGGTCCCGGGCCGCCCCCTCACTCCTCCGAGAAGTCCCCCGCCGCGATCCGCAGCGGTCTGAGCATCGCGAAGATCTCGCGGCACTCCTCGTCGTCGTACGCCGCGAGGCCGAAGTCCATGGACATCAGGTCGCGGGTGGCGGCGTCGACGACCTCGCGGCCCTTGTCGGTGATGGAGGCGAGGGTGCCGCGGCCGTCGTTGGGGTTGGGGCGCTTGGCGACGAGGCCGGAGCGCACCAGGCGGTCGACCGTGTTGGTCACGGAGGTGGGGTGCACCATGAGGCGCTCGCCGATCTTGGACATCGGCAGCTCGCCGGCCCTGGAGAAGGTGAGGAGCACGAGCGCCTCGTAGCGTGCGAACGTCAGCCCGTACGGCTTGACCACCGCGTCCACCTCGGCGAGCAGGATCTGGTGGGCCCGCATGATCGAGGTGATCGCGGCCATGGACGGCACTCCGCCCCAGCGCTGCTTCCAGAGCTCGTCGGCGCGGGCGATGGGATCGAACGGGAGACTGAGCGGCTTCGGCACGGCACCAGACCTTACCGGCCGGTCATTATGCGGTCAGCTCCGTCTCGCTTTTCGGGCGCTACGACTGATCCAGGTATCGCTCGACCGTGTCCACCTTGGACGTCAGACCGTCCGTCACACCGGGGCGGACGTCCGCCTTGAGGACCAGGGACACCCGGGGCGCACGCGCCTCCACGGCGGCCACCGCGCGCTTGACCACGTCCATGACCTCGTCCCACTCGCCCTCGATGGACGTGAACATGGCGTCCGTACGGTTCGGCAGGCCGGATGCGCGGACCACCCGCACGGCGTCGGCGACGTACTCCCCCACGTCCTCGCCGACCCCGAGCGGCGTCACGGAGAAGGCGACGATCATGCGCTGACGACTCCTTCCTTGCGGGCGCGGGAGGCGGTCACCGCGGCCTCGGACTCACGGCGCAGCCTGCGGTCGGCGAAGAAGCCGCCGGTCGGCAGGACGGAGAGGACGAAGTAGAGGGCGGCGGTCCCGAAGGACCACTTGGCGCGGTTCCAGGCGTCGGCCCAGAAGATCACGTACAGGACGAAGAGGACGCCGTGGACCGCGCCCATCACGGGCACCGCGTTGAAGTCCGTGGTGCGCTTGAGCACCGAGCAGACGAGAAGCAGCAGGAAGGACACGGCCTCGGGGGTCGAGACCAGGCGGAGCCGGCGCAGGGCGGAGGCGGTCTTGATGTCCACGGGTCACCTTCGGTGGAAGAGTCGTCGGCAGTTTGTGAACGGGTGCACAAACGTCCCCGCCATTGTGGCAAACCGGCCGGGGGTCCCGGCGACCGGGCCCCCGGGGGACGGCCGGGTCCGCCGGGGTGCCCTGTCGGTGGCAGGCCCTCCCGGCTACCTTCGCAGCGTGGCGATGTTCCGACTTCAGGGAAGCAAGGTGCTCGCCGTCGACATGACCGGGGATGCCGTGAGGGCGAAGAACGGCTCGATGGTCGCGTACGACGGGCAGATGGCCTTCAAGAAGCTGAGCGGCGGCGGCGAGGGGATCCGGGGCATGGTGACCCGGCGGCTCACCGGCGAGCAGATGACGATGATGGAGGTGAAGGGGCAGGGGACCTGCTGGTTCGCGGACCGGGCGTCCGAGATCAACCTGGTCGGCCTGCAGGGGGACAAGCTGTTCGTGGAGAGCAGCAACCTGCTGGCCACGGACGCGGGGCTGCGGACGGGGACCAGCTTCACCGGGGTGCGGGGCGCCTCGCAGGGCAACGGGCTGTTCACGACGACCGTCGAGGGGCACGGACAGGCCGCCATCACCTCCGACGGGCCCGCCGTCGTCCTGCGGGTCACTCCGCAGTACCCGCTGAACGTCGACCCGGGCGCCTACGTCGCGCACCAGGGCGACCTCCGGCAGACGTTCCAGTCGGGTGTGACCTTCCGCACGCTGCTCGGCGAGGGCGGCGGCGAGGCCTTCCAGATCCGCTTCGAGGGGGACGGGCTCGTGTACGTACAGCCGAGCGAGCGGAACACGATCGCGGGGGACGTGTGACATGACCTTGCGGGAGATCAACTCCAAGATGGTCGAGGCCACCGTCGCGCCGGGGCAGCGGCTGTTCAGCCAGCGCGGCGCGATGCTCGCCTACAAGGGGGAGGTGACGTTCACCCCGAACGTCGGCGGCGGGCAGGGCGGCGTCATGTCGATGATCGGGCGCCGGGTGGCGAACGAGGACACCCCGCTGATGACCGTCGAGGGCAGCGGCACCGTGTTCTTCGGGCACGGCGGCCACCATGTGCAGGTCATCCGGCTGACCGGTGACACCCTGTACGTCGAGGCCGACCGGCTGCTCGCCTTCGAGGGCACGCTGGAGCAGCGGACCGTGTTCCTCGGCGCACAGGGCGGCGTGATGGGCATGGTGCGCGGCCAGGTCAGCGGGCAGGGGCTGTTCACCACATCGCTGACCGGGCACGGGGCCGTGGCCGTGATGGCCCACGGGGGTGTGTTCGAGGTGCCCGTCACCCCGCAGCGGCCCGTGCACGTCGACCCCCAGGCCTACGTCGCCCACCACGGCGACGTCCGCAACAAGCTGTCGACCGCGCTCGGCTGGCGCGACATGGTGGGGCGCGGGTCCGGTGAGGCGTTCCAGCTGGAGCTCAGCGGCAGCGGCTCGGTGTACGTCCAGGCCTCGGAGGAGAAGCTGTGACCGCCCACCCCGGCGCGGGTCCCGTCGTGCACGACCCGCTGACGCTGCCCGCCGACGACAACGTCAACGCGTACACCTTCTGCGTGGAGCTCAAGGGGAGCCGGTGGTTCCTGCAGAAGGGGAAGATGGTCGCCTACTACGGCTCGATCGAGTTCAACGGCATCGGGCACGGCGGTTTGGACCGGCTTGTCCGTACGTCGTTCCATTCGCCTCTGCACGCCTCGGACTGGGTCGTGGCGGAGGGCTCGGGCAAGATGCTGCTCGCCGACCGGGCCTTCGACGTCAATTCCTATGACCTCGAGGACGGCAACCTGACCATTCGCTCGGGCAACCTGCTTGCTTTTCAGCCAACTCTGTCGCTGAAGCAATCGATCGTGCCGGGTTTTCTGACCCTCATCGGAACCGGCACGTTCGTGGCCGCGTCCAACGGTCCGGTGGTGTTCATGGAACCCCCGATCCGGGTGGACCCGCAGGCGCTCGTCGGATGGGCCGACTGCCCGTCTCCGTGCCATCACTACGACCATGGCTACATGACCGGTGTGATGGGCGGTCTACGTGCGCTGACGGGCCTCGGCGGGGCCTCCGGGGAGGAGCATCAGTTCGAGTTCGTCGGGGCGGGGACGGTGCTGCTGCAGTCGACCGAGACCCTGATGGCCGAGCAGGCCGCGGGGGCGGTTCCGCAGCAGGCCGGGGTGCCCGGCGGCGGGCCTCAGGGCGGCGCGGCCTCCGCGGGAGTACCGCGCCTTCCCGGACAGCTGGGAGACCTCCAGCGTCGCTTCGGGCTGTGAGCGGTAGTCTTCGGAGAGTGACATCGAACGCGTGCACGTAGTCATGCGCGCCGTCACGGCCACCCCCCATTAGTACGCCTTTCAACTTTTTAGGTAGACTTCATTCATGGAGACCGAAACGGCCACCCGCTGGCTGACCGATGCGGAGCAGTGCGCCTGGCGCACCCACCTGGAGGTCAACAGGCTGTTGACGTACCAGCTCGAAAAGGATCTGCAGCCGTTCGGACTGACGATGAACGACTACGAAATCCTGGTGAACCTCTCCGAGTCGGAGGACCGGCGGATGCGGATGAGCGACCTCGCCTCCGCCACCCTCCAGTCCAAGAGCCGCCTCTCGCACCAGATCACCCGTATGGAGAACGCCGACCTGGTGCGACGGGAGAACTGCGAGTCCGACCGCCGCGGGCTGTACGCGGTCCTCACCGAGCTCGGCATGGAGACCATGCAGCGGGTCGCGCCCCACCATGTCGCCTCCGTGCGCCGGCACTTCATCGACCTGCTCTCCCCCGAGGCGCTCACCGAGCTCGACAAGTCCCTGAAGCCGATCGCGGAGCACCTGCGCGGCCAGCGCGGCCGCCCGTGAACACGCGGCGGGCGGGGTTCCCCTGGGGAACCCCGCCCGCCGCGTGTCTCCTGAGACGCCCCCTACGCCTGCGTCAGACCCGCCACCAGATCGTCCGCCGCCCGGTACGGGTCCAGCTCGCCGGCGACGATCCGCTCGGCCAGCGCGCTGAGCCGGCGGTCGCCGTGCAGATCACCGATGCGTTCGCGAAGGGTCGTGACCGCGATGGTCTCCACCTCGTGGGCGGCGCGGGCCAGCCGGCGCTGCTGGAGGACGCCGTGCTCCTCCATCCACGCCCGGTGCTTCTCCAGCGCCTCGACGACCTCGTCGACGCCCTCGCCGCGCGCGGCGACCGTCTTCACGATCGGCGGCCGCCAGTCGCCCGGGGCCCGGGACTCGCCGAGGCCGAGCATGTGGTTCAGCTCGCGCGCGGTGGCGTCGGCGCCGTCCCGGTCGGCCTTGTTGACGACGTAGACGTCGCCGATCTCCAGGATGCCCGCCTTGGCGGCCTGGATGCCGTCGCCCATGCCCGGGGCCAGCAGCACCACGGAGGTGTCGGCCTGGGAGGCGATCTCCACCTCCGACTGGCCCACGCCGACCGTCTCCACCAGGACCACGTCGCAGCCGGCCGCGTCCAGGACGCGGATGGCCTGCGGCGCGGCCCACGCGAGGCCGCCCAGGTGGCCGCGCGTCGCCATGGAGCGGATGTAGACGCCCGGGTCGGAGGCGTGGTCCGACATCCGGATCCGGTCACCGAGCAGGGCGCCCCCGGAGAACGGGGAGGAGGGGTCGACGGCCAGGACGCCGACCCGCTTGCCCTGCTTGCGGTAGGCGGTGACGAGCGCCGAGGTGGAAGTCGACTTGCCGACACCCGGCGAGCCCGTCAGGCCCACCACATAGGCGTTGCCGGTGAGCGGAGCGAGCGCCGCCATGACCTCCCTGAGCTGCGGGGACGCCCCCTCCACCAGGGAGATCAGCCGGGCCACGGCACGCGGCCGGCCTTCCCTGGCCTGGGCCACCAGCGAGGAGACGTCCTGCATCACAGCTCCGTTCTTGACTTCGGGGTCGTACGGGAAACGAACTCAGGCCTTGGGTACCCGGACGATCAGCGCGTCACCCTGGCCGCCGCCGCCGCACAGCGCGGCCGCGCCGACACCGCCGCCGCGCCGCTTGAGCTCCAGCGCCAGGTGCAGCACCAGACGGGCGCCGGACATGCCGATGGGGTGGCCGAGCGCGATGGCGCCGCCGTTGACGTTCACCTTTTCCGTGGACACGCCGAGGTCCTTCATCGACTGCACGGCGACGGCGGCGAACGCCTCGTTGATCTCGATCAGGTCGAGGTCGGAGACCTCCAGGCCCTCCTTCTTGAGGGCGTGCAGGATCGCGTTCGACGGCTGCGACTGCAAAGAGTTGTCCGGGCCGGCCACGTTGCCGTGGGCGCCGATCTCGGCGATCCACTCCAGGCCCAGCTCCTGCGCCTTGGCCTTGCTCATCACGACCACCGCGGCGGCGCCGTCGGAGATCTGCGAGGAGGAGCCGGCGGTGATGGTGCCGTCCTTGGCGAACGCCGGGCGCAGCTTGCCGAGCGACTCCACGGTGGTCTCGGCGCGGATGCCCTCGTCCTTGCTGAAGACGACCGGCTCCCCCTTGCGCTGCGGGATCTCGACCGGGGTGATCTCGGCCTCGAAGATCCCGTTCTTCTGCGCGGCGGCGGCCCGCTGGTGGGACAGCGCGGCGATCTCGTCCTGCTCGGGGCGCCGGATACCCAGGCGGGTGTTGTGCTTCTCGGTGGACTCGCCCATGGCGATGCCCTCGAAGGCGTCGGTCAGACCGTCGTACGCCATGGCGTCGAGCATCTCGATCGCCCCGTACTTGAAGCCCTCGCGGGACTTCGGCAGCAGGTGCGGGGCGTTGGTCATCGACTCCTGGCCGCCCGCGACCACGATGTCGAACTCACCGGCGCGGATGAGCTGGTCCGCGAGGGCGATGGCGTCGAGGCCGGAGAGGCACACCTTGTTGATGGTGAGGGCCGGGACGCTCATGGGGATGCCGGCCTTCACGGCGGCCTGGCGCGCCGGGATCTGGCCCGCGCCGGCCTGGAGCACCTGGCCCATGATGACGTACTGCACCTGGTCGCCGCCGATCCCCGCACGGTCGAGGGCGGCCTTGATCGCGAAGCCGCCGAGGTCGGCTCCGGAGAAGGACTTCAGCGAGCCGAGCAGCCGCCCCATCGGGGTGCGGGCGCCCGCGACGATGACGGACGTCGTGCCGTTCGTTGCAGAAGACATGAGCTGCGATCCCCTTACCGGCTGCACAGCCGAGGAGTGAACGAGGGTTTACTCGAATGTACTGAGCGGTACTCCGCCCGTCATCGGGCGGTCGGTGTGATCGCGCGCACGTTGCGTAACCACCTCCGGAGCGCTCCACTGAGTTCCATGCTGACGCGAATCGACCACATCGGGATCGCCTGTTTCGACCTCGACAAGACCGTCGAGTTCTACCGGGCCACCTACGGCTTCGAAGTCTTCCACTCCGAGGTCAACGAGGAGCAGGGCGTGCGCGAGGCCATGCTCAAGATCAACGATACGTCCGACGGAGGCGCTTCCTACCTCCAGCTGCTCGAACCGACCCGCGAGGACTCCGCGGTCGGCAAGTGGCTCGCCAAGAACGGCGAGGGAGTGCACCACATCGCCTTCGGTACGGCGGACGTCGACGGGGACGCCGAGGCCATCCGCGGCAAGGGCGTCCGGGTGCTCTACGACGAGCCCCGGCGCGGCTCCATGGGGTCCCGGATCACCTTCCTGCACCCCAAGGACTGCCACGGCGTCCTCACGGAACTGGTGACTTCGGCGGCCGTTGAGTCACCTGAGCACTGACCCCCGTACATAAGGGCCGGTAGGGTTGGGTGCGGTCGCCCGCCTGTTCCGCGGGCGTCCGCACGCCGGGGTCCGGTTTTGGGGGACGAGCACCGGGCAGCAGCCCAAGCTCCGCCGTTGATCTGACACCATTCCCCGGGGGCCCCGTTCGGCGGATGGACGGAGCTCGTTCGGAAAGACTTGCGACCAGGGGACGGATGGGACCGCGCAGTGCGGGGCTACGAGAGCCAGGAGCGAGAGCCGGCGGCTGACGTCGACCACCTCTCTCGGTTCGAGGCCGAGATGAAGCGGCTGAGGACCGAGCGGGAAAAGGCGATCCAGCACGCCGAGGACCTCGGCTACCAGGTCGAGGTGCTGCGCGCCAAGCTGCACGAGGCGCGCCGCACCCTGATGACCAGGCCCGCCTACGACAGCGCCGACATCGGCTACCAGGCCGAGCAGTTGCTGCGCAACGCGCAGATGCAGGCCGACCAGATCCGCGCCGACGCCGAGCGCGAGCTGAGCCAGGCCCGGGCGCAGACCCAGCGCATCCTGCAGGAGCACGCCGAACAGGCGGCCCGGCTCCAGGCCGAGCTGCACCAGGAGGCGGTGACGCGCCGCCAGCAGCTCGACCAGGAGCTGGCCGAGCGCCGGCAGACCGTCGAGTCGCACGTCAACGAGAACGTGGCCTGGGCGGAGCAGCTGCGCGCCCGCACCGAGGCCCAGGCCCGCCGGCTGCTCGAGGAGTCCCGCGCCGAGGCCGAGCAGGCCATGGCCGCCGCCCGCGCGGAGGCCGAACGGCTGACCGCCGAGGCCCGCCAGCGGCTTCAGTCCGAGGCCGAGACCGCCCGCACCGAGGCCGAGCAGCTGCTGCGCCGCGCCCGCGCGGACGCCGAGCGGCTGCTGAACGCGGCGTCCACCCAGGCCCAGGAGGCCACCGACCACGCCGAGCAGCTGCGCTCGTCCGCGGCCGGCGAGTCCGACGCGGCCCGCCGCCAGGCCGCCGAGCTCTCCCGCGCCGCCGAGCAGCGCATGGCCGAGGCCGAGGAGGCGCTGCGCAAGGCGCAGACCGAGGCCGAGAAGCTCGTCACGGAGGCCAAGGAGGCCGCCGCCAAGGCGCTGGCCGGCGCCGAGGCCGCCAACGAGACCCGCACCCGCACCGCGAAGGAGCAGGTCGCCCGGCTGGTCGGCGAGGCCACCAAGGAGGCCGAGACCACGAGGGCGGAGGCCGAGCAGCAGCTCGCCGACGCCCGCGCGGAGGCCGAGAAGCTGATCGCCGAGGCCGTCGAGAAGGCCCGGACGCTCACCGCCGAGGAGTCCGCGACCCAGCTGTCGAAGGCGGCCAAGACCGCCGAGGACGTCCTGAACAAGGCGGCCGAGGAGGCCAAGCAGACCACCAGGGCCGCCGCCGAGGAGGCCGAGCGCATCCGCCGGGAGGCCGAGGCCGAGGCGGACCGGCTGCGCGCCGAGGCGCACGACATCGCCGAGCAGCTCAAGGGCGCGGCGAAGGACGACACCGAGGAATACCGCGCCAAGACGGTCGAGCTGCAGGAGGAGGCACGCCGGCTGCGCGGCGAGGCCGAGCAGCTCCGCGCCGACGCGGTCGACGAGGGCGAGAAGATCCGCGCCGAGGCCCGGCGCGAGGCCGTGGCGCAGATCGAGGAGGCCGCCAGGTCGGCCGAGGAGCTGCTGGCGAAGGCGAAGGCCGACGCCGACGAGCTGCGCCGCACCGCGACCGCGGACAGCGAGAAGGTCCGCACCGAGGCGATCGAGCGCGCGACCAGCTTGCGCCGGCAGGCCGAGGAGACCCTGGAGCGCACCCGCGCGGAGGCCGAGCGCCACCGCGAGGAGGTCGTGGAGCAGGCCGACGGCATCCGCGCGGACGCCGAGCGGGCCGCGCAGGAGCTGCGCGAGGAGACCGAGCGCGCGGTCGCGGCCCGGCAGGCGGAGGCCGCCGAGGAGCTGACCCGGCTGCACGGCGAGGCCGAGCAGCGCCTCGCCGCCGCCGAGCAGGCGCTGACCGAGGCCCGCGAGGAGGCCGAGCGGATCCGCCGAGAGGCCGCCGAGGAGACCGAGCGGCTGCGCGCCGAGGCCGCCGAGCGCATCCGTACGCTCCAGCAGCAGGCCGAGGCCGAGGCGGAGCGGCTGCGCACCGAGGCCGCCGCCGACGCGTCGGCGTCCCGCGCCGAGGGCGAGGCCGTCGCCGTACGGCTGCGCACCGAGGCCGCGACCGAGGCGGAGCGGCTGCGGACCGAGGCGCAGGAGAGCGCCGACCGGGTGCGCGCGGAGGCCCAGGCCGCCGCCGAGCGCCTGGGCACGGAGGCGTCGGAGACGCTGGCCGCCGCACAGGAGGAGGCCGCCCGGCGCCGCCGCGAGGCCGAGGAGCTGCTGGGCTCGGCCCGGCAGGAGGCCGACCAGGAGCGCGAGCGGGCCCGCGAGCAGAGCGAGGAGCTGCTGGCGAGCGCGCGCAAGCGCGTGGAGGAGGCGCAGGCCGAGGCGGTCCGGCTGGTCGAGGAGGCCGACCGGCGCGCGACCGAGATGGTGTCGGCCGCCGAGCAGCACGCGCAGCAGGTGCGCGAGTCGGTGGCGGGCCTGCACGAGCAGGCGCAGGAGGAGATCGCCGGACTGCGCTCGGCCGCCGAGCACGCTGCGGACCGCACCCGCCGCGAGGCCGAGGAGGAGGCGGACCGGGTCCGCGCCGACGCCTACGCCGAGCGGGAGCGGGCCAGTGAGGACGCGTCCCGGGTGCGCCGGGAGGCGTCCGAGGAGGCGGAGGCCGCCAAGGCGCTCGCCGAGCGCACGATGGCCGAGGCGATGGCCGAGTCCGAGCGGGTGCGCTCGGACGCCGCCGAGCACGCCCAGCGGGTGCGTACGGAGGCGTCGGACACCATCGCTCAGGCCGACCAGGACGCGGCGCGGACCCGGGCGGACGCCCGCGAGGACGCCAACCGCATCCGTTCGGACGCGGCGACGCAGGCGGACACCCTCATCTCCGAGGCCCGCAGCGAGGCCGAACGCCTGACGAACGAGACCAACGCCGAGGCGGAGCGGGTCCGCACCGAGGCGCTGGCAGCCGCCGAGCAGCTGACGTCGCAGACTGCCGCCGAAGCCGAGCGGGTCCGCACGGAGGCGCTGGCCTTCGCCGAGCAGCTGACCACCGAGACGGCCGCCGAGGCGGAGCGGGTGCGCACCGAGGCGCGCGAGGAGGCCGAGCGGCTCACGTCCGAGACGGTGGCCGAGGCCGACCGCGTACGGACCGAGGCGCTGGCCGAGGCGGAGCTGCTCGCCACCGATGCCGCGGCGGAGAGCGAGCGGGTGCGCGCGGAGGCCAAGGCGGCCGCCGAGCAGATGCTCGCGGACGCGAGCGGCGACGCCGAGCGGCTGCGGGCCGAGGCCGCCGAGACGGTCGGCTCCGCGCAGCAGCACGCCGAGCGGCTGCGGGCGGAGGCCGAGCGGCTGCGCGCGGAGGCGGCCGAGGAGGCCGAGCGGGTCACCGCGGCCGCCCGCGAGGAGGCCGAGCGCACCCTCGACGAGGCCCGCAAGGACGCCAACAAGCGGCGCTCGGAGGCTGCCGAGCAGGTCGACACGCTCATCACGGAGACCACGGCCGAGGTCGACAAGCTGCTCAGCGAGGCGCAGGAGCAGGCGCTGAAGACCACCGCGGACGCCGAGACGCAGGCCGACACCATGGTGGGCGCGGCCCGCAAGGAGGCCGAGCGGATCGTCGCCGAGGCGACGATCGAGGGCAACTCCCGGGTGGAGAAGGCCCGTACGGACGCCGACGAGCTGCTGGTCGGGGCGCGCCGGGACGCGACCGCGATAAGGGAGCGCGCGGAGGAGCTGCGCGACCGCATCACCAGCGAGATCGAGGAGCTGCACGAGCGGGCCCGCCGGGAGGCCGCCGAGACGATGAAGTCGACCGGCGACCGCTGCGACGCGCTGATCAAGGCCGCCGAGGAGCAGCTGGCCAAGGCCGAGGCGAAGGCCAAGGAGCTGGTGTCGGAGGCGAGTTCCGAGGCCGGCAAGGTGCGGATCGCCGCGGTGAAGAAGGCCGAGGGCCTGCTGAAGGAGGCCGAGCAGAAGAAGGCCAAGCTGGTCAAGGAGGCCGAGGAGCTCAAGGCCGAGGCGATCCGCGAGGCCCGGCGCACGGTCGAGGAGGGCAAGCGGGAGCTGGAGGTCCTGGTGCGCCGGCGCGAGGACATCAACGCCGAGATCTCCCGGGTCCAGGACGTCCTGGAGGCGCTGGAGTCCTTCGAGGCCCCGGCCCCGGCCAAGGACGGGGGCGTCAAGGCGGGCGCCACGGTGGGAGCCCCCCGTTCGGGTGGCAAGCCGTCGGACGGCTAGTCAGGGCAGGGCGTTCCGGTGTGTTCTGGGTCCTTTGCCCAAGACGTTCCGGGAGCTTTGCCCAGGACTTGGCAAGCGATCCGCCGGTCAGCCACTCAAAAGAGGTGTCATTCTCCAGATCAAACACGCATCCGCTCGATGACACACCGTTCCGACCCCTAGGATTCCACCTATCACCTCACCGGTCTCATTCGACAGGAACCCCATGAGCGACACTTCCCCCTACGGCTTCGAGCTTGTGCGGCGTGGATACGACCGCGCTCAGGTGGACGAACGTATCTCCAAGCTCGTCTCCGACCGTGACAGTGCTCTCGCCCGCATCACCGCTCTGGAGAAGCGCATCGAGGAACTCCACCTCGAGACGCAGAACGCCCAGGCGCAGGTGAGCGACGCCGAGCCGTCGTACGCCGGCCTCGGTGCGCGCGTCGAGAAGATCCTGCGCCTCGCCGAGGAAGAGGCCAAGGACCTGCGCGAGGAGGCCCGCCGCGCGGCCGAGCAGCACCGCGAGCTCGCCGAGTCGGCCGCCCAGCAGGTGCGCAACGACGCCGAGTCGTTCGCCGCCGAGCGCAAGGCCAAGGCCGAGGACGAGGGCGTCCGGATCGTCGAGAAGGCCAAGAGCGACGCCGCTCAGCTGCGCTCGGAGGCGCAGAAGGACGCGCAGTCCAAGCGCGAGGAGGCCGACGCGCTCTTCGAGGAGACCCGCGCCAAGGCCGCGCAGGCCGCCGCGGACTTCGAGACCAACCTGGCCAAGCGCCGCGAGCAGTCCGAGCGCGACCTGGCGTCCCGGCAGCAGAAGGCGGAGAAGCGCCTCGCGGAGATCGAGCACCGCGCGGAGCAGCTGCGCCTGGAGGCGGAGAAGCTGCGCACCGACGCCGAGCGCCGTGCCCGCCAGACGGTGGAGACCGCGCAGCGCCAGGCCGAGGACATCGTGGCCGACGCCAACGCCAAGGCCGACCGCATCCGTTCGGAATCCGAGCGTGAGCTGGCCGCCCTCACCAACCGCCGCGACTCCATCAACGCCCAGCTGACGAACGTCCGCGAGATGCTCGCGACGCTCACCGGCGCCGCGGTGGCCGCGGCCGGCACCCCGGCCGACGACGAGCCGATCTCCCGCGGGGTCCCGGCGCAGCAGTCCCGGTAACCGTCGGACGACGCTCCGCCGAACGGCTGACGAGCCCTCTGCCACTGAAGTGGCAGGGGGCTTTGTCCCGTTCTAGCGTGGCCGCATGATCGAGCTCGAGGGGCTGACCAAGCGGTACGGCGAGAAGGTGGCGGTCAACCATCTGACCTTCACCGTCAGACCGGGCATCGTCACGGGCTTCCTCGGCCCGAACGGCGCCGGCAAGTCCACCACCATGCGGATGATGCTGGGCCTCGACCGGCCCACCGCCGGGGACGTCCGCATCGACGGCAAGCGCTACGACCAGCTGAAGGACCCGCTGACGTACATCGGGGCGCTGCTGGACGCCAAGGCGGTGCACGGCGGGCGCAGCGCCTTCAACCATCTGCTGTGCCTGGCGCAGAGCAACGGCATCCCGAGGGCCCGGGTGCAGGAGGTGCTGGACACGGTCGGCCTGACGGCGGTCGCCCGGAAGAAGGCCAAGGGGTTCTCGCTCGGCATGGGGCAGCGGCTGGGGATCGCGGCCGCGCTGCTCGGCGACCCGCGGATCCTGATGTTCGACGAGCCGGTCAACGGCCTCGACCCCGAGGGCATCCACTGGATCCGCACCCTGATGAAATCGCTCGCCGCCCAGGGCCGGACCGTGTTCGTCTCCTCGCACCTGATGAGCGAGATGGCGCTGACCGCGGACCATCTGGTGGTGATCGGCCAGGGGCGGCTGCTCGCCGACACCTCCATGGCCGACTTCATCGCCCGCAATTCACGGACGTACGTCCGGATCCGTACGCCGCAGCGCGAGCGGCTGCTCGATGTGCTGCACCAGGCCGGGATCACGGTGGTGGAGAGCGGCAGCGGGGCGCTGGAGGTGGACGGCGGCAAGCCCGAGCTGATCGGTGAGCTGGCCGCGCGGCACCAGATCGTGCTGCACGAGCTGAGCCCGCAGCAGGCCTCCCTGGAGGAGGCGTTCATGCAGCTGACGGCCGAGTCCGTCGAGTATCACGCGCACACCGGAACGCCTGCGCCGCAGCAGGCGTGGGGCGACGGCTGGAAGAGGGACTGAGCATGGCGGCCACCCAGGTCATCCGTTCCGAATGGACCAAGATCCGGTCGGTGGCGTCCACGGTGTGGACGCTCTCGCTGGCGGTGGTGGTCACCATCGCGCTGGGCATGCTGATCGCCGCGCTGTCGAAGAACGAGTTCGCCCGCCTGGACGCCCGCGAGCAACTGTCCTTCGACCCCACCTTCATCAGCTTCGCGGGGATGAGTCTCGGCCAGCTCGCGATGATCGTCTTCGGGGTGCTGGTGGTGTCCAACGAGTACAGCACCGGCATGATCCGCGTCTCGCTGTCCGCCGTACCGCAGCGGGCGACGTTCCTCTTCAGCAAGGTCGCCGTGGCGACGGGGCTGGCGCTGCTGGTGGGCTTGGCGACCAGCTTCGCCGCGTTCTTCCTCGGGCAGTCGATGCTGGGCTCGCTGAAGGCGTCCGTCGGCGACCCCGGCGTGCTGCGCGCGGTCCTCGGCGGCGGCCTCTACATGGCGCTGATCGCGATGTTCTCCATGGGCGTCGCCGCGATGCTGCGCTCGCCGATGCTCTCCCTCGGCATCCTGATGCCGTTCTTCTTCCTGATCTCCAACATCCTCGGCAACGTCGGCGCGACCAAGAAGATCGGCCGTTATCTGCCCGACCAGGCCGGCAGCAGGATCATGCAGGTGGTCCGCCCGGTCGACGACGACACCCCGTACGGCCCCTGGGGCGGGCTCGGCATCATGGCGCTGTGGGTGGCCGCCGCGCTGGCCGGCGGTTACGTGCTGCTGAAGCGCCGGGACGCCTAGGGCCTGTCGTTCGGACGCCGGGCTGATCCGAACGACAGGCCCTGAGTCGGTGGCGTGTTCGCGGCTGTTCTTTACCCGCTCTTGGAGGGAACCGTCAGCGCCCCGATATCCTCCTAACCCTTACGGGGGCGTGTGCCCCGCTGTCCTGAACCTTTCGATGGGTGCGGAGCATGATCGAGGCAGTCGGCCTGACGAAGCGCTACGGCGACAAGACCGCTGTACACAACCTTTCCTTCCAGGTGCGGCCGGGCGCCGTCACCGGCTTTCTCGGGCCGAACGGCTCGGGCAAGTCGACCACGATGAGGATGATCCTCGGCCTGGACAACCCCACCTCGGGGCAGGTGACGATCGGCGGCTACCCGTACCGCAAGCTGCCGAACGCGCCCCGCCAGGTCGGCGCGCTGCTCGACGCGAAGGCCGTGCACGGCGGCCGCTCGGCCCGCAACCACCTGCTCAGCCTGGCCCAGCTGTCCGGCATCCCGGCCCGCCGGGTCGACGAGGTGCTCGGCGTGGTCGGTCTGCAGGACGTGGCCCGCAAGCGGTCCAAGGGCTTCTCGCTCGGCATGGGCCAGCGCCTCGGCATCGCGGGCGCGCTGCTCGGCGACCCGCAGGTGCTGCTCTTCGACGAGCCGGTCAACGGCCTCGACCCCGAGGGCATCCTGTGGGTGCGCAACCTGATGAAGGCGCTCGCGGCGGAGGGCCGTACCGTCTTCGTCTCCTCGCACCTGATGAGCGAGATGGCGCTGACCGCCGACCACCTCATCGTGATCGGGCGGGGCCAGCTGCTCGCGGACATGAGCGTGCAGGACTTCATCGCCGCGAACTCGGCGGGCTTCGCCCGGGTGCGCACTCCCGACACCGAGCCGCAGCTGCGCGAGAAGCTGAGCTCCGCCCTGACCGAGGCGGGCGCGCATGTGCTGCCCGAGCAGGACGGCGCCCTGCGGGTGACCGGGCTGCCGCTCCCCCGCATCAGCGACATCGCCCACGACACCGACGTACGCCTGTGGGAGCTGTCGCCGCACCAGGCATCCCTGGAGGAGGCGTACATGCGGATGACCCAGGGCGCCGTCGACTACCGCTCCACCATCGACCAGAAGGCGGGCCTCCAGCAGCCGCTGCCGCCCGGTGTCCAGCCGCCGATGCCGGTCCCCGGCCAGGGTCAGCCCGGCTGGTACGCCCCGCCGCCGCCCCAGCAGGGCGGGCAGCCGTTCGGGACGGCGCAGGCGGAGAACCCGTACCTGCGGCAGACTCCGCAGGGGGCCCCGGCCCAGCCGCCGCAGGCCCCCGCCCCGCCGGCCGCGCCCGCGCCCCAGCCCCCGGCGGCCGCGCCGCAGGCACCTGCCGCCGCCCCCACCACCCCCTCCGTAGACACGACCAAGTCCGAGGACGTCCGATGAGCACGCCCCAGCCCCCGATGCCGCAGGCGGCGGCCGGTTCGCCGTACGCCGGTTACACCTCGCCCATCCCCGTGGTGCGCACGCACCTCGGGCACGCGCTCGCCTCCGAGTGGACGAAGATCAAGTCGATCCGGTCGACCATGTGGACGCTCGGCGTGTTCGTGCTGCTGGTCGTCGGCATCGGCCTGCTGACCGGCGGCGTGGTCGCGGCCAACTCCGAGGAGGCCGGACTCGGCGACGAGAACCCGCTGGGCCTCGGCTTCTTCGGGCTGCTGCTCGGCACCATGTGCGTGATCACGCTCGGCGTGCTGACCACGGCCTCCGAGTACGGCACCGGCATGATCCGCACGACCATGACCGCGTGCCCGAGCCGGGGCCGGGTGCTCGCCGCGAAGTCGATCGTGTTCTTCGTGCTGGCGTTCGTGGTGACCCTGCTGTCCTCCGGCCTGGTCGCCGTCGCCCAGATCGGCATGCTCAGCGACGCCCGCGAGCCCACCGGCGCGGAGTGGTTCAAGGGCACGGTCGGCGTGTCGCTCTACCTCGCCCTGCTGGGGCTGCTGTCGCTGCTGATCGGCTCGGTCATCCGGCACTCGGCGGGCGCCATCACCATCATGATCGCCGCCGTGCTGGCGCCGCTGGTGATCGCGCTGTTCATGTTCTCGGCGTCGCTGGAGGACCTGCGCCAGGCGCTGTTCGAGTACTCCATCCCGAACCAGCTCAGCGTGTTCTACTCCAACTCCCTCAGCGAGAGCGGCCCTTCCGGCTGGGACCCGCTGTGGATCATGCTGGTCGCGGTCGCCGCGGCCTTCGCCGGCGCCTACGCCCTGCTGGAGAAGCGGGACGTGTAGGCCCCTGGGGCAACTCCCTCAGAACTTCGGCGCGTTACGGGACCGCTGCACCCGCGTGGTGCGGCGGTCCCGTGCGTTCCAGCACGCCTTGTGCCAGTGCCTCCGGTCGTCGACGCCGGCGTGCGCGGGCCACGCCACGACATGCGGCACACCGGAGGGGATCATCTGGTCGCAGCCGGGGCAGCGGTAGGTCTTCCCCTGTGCGCTCGCGCCCGCCACATGGCGCACGGTCCAGTCCTCGCCGTGCCAGTCCACCGAGGACTCCCAGCCGCCGTAGCGGCCCGGCCGGTCGGCGTCGGCGGCACGGCCGGACGCGAGATCGCCACCCTTGGGTCGGTTGCGACGCGGGGACACAGAACACCTCACGGAGCTATACAGGAAGGACGGTCCGCGTCCAGCGTACGCGGCGCGCACAGGGGCACCCGGAGGGCCGCGGCGGGCCGGGGCGCCCGTCGAGTCCCCCGCCGGGCGGCCCATTCCGCAGACAATCCGCAAATTACTCCGTCAGGCCGTGTCCTCGGCACGTGTCGGGGGGTTATGCCGGGTGGGGGAGCTCCGTGTCGGAGCCAAGGAAGCAGGAAATGCGATGCGCGTAGGAAGTTTCGTGCTGGCCGCCCAGTTCCCGGGGCAGGGCCAGGGGGAGGCGCTGCACCGGGCGGTCCGCTCGGCCGAGGTGGCGGAGGAGGCCGGGCTGGACGCGGTCTGGCTGGCCGAGCACCACTTCGTGCCGTACGGCACCTGCCCGTCCGCGGTCACCCTGGCCGCGCTGCTGCTCGGGCGGACCCGCCGGATCCGGGTCGGCACCGCGGTGAGCGTGCTGCCCACCACCCATCCCGTGACCCTCGGCGAGCAGGCCGCGCTGCTGCACCTGACGAGCGGCGGCCGCTTCTCGCTGGGCGTCGGGCGCGGCGGGCCGTGGGTGGACCTGGAGGTGTTCGGCGCGGGTCTCGACGCGTACGAGAACGGCTTCCAGGAATCACTCGATCTGCTGGTGCGCTGGCTGCGCGAACCCTCGGTCGCGGCCTCCGGCGAGCGCTTCGCCTTCCGCGAAGTCCCCGTCGTGCCGCGCCCGTCGGAGTCGCTGACGGACACCGCGGGCCCCGAGGTGCTGGTCGCCTGCACCTCCCCGGCGAGCGTACGGCTGGCCGCAGAGCGCGGGTTGCCGATGCTGCTCGGCATGCACGTCGGGGACGAGGAAAAGGCCGAGATGGTCTCCCTGTGGCGGCAGTGCGCGCGGGCGGCCGGCCGCACCCCGGAGGAGATCCGGGAGGCACCCCATGTGTCGGCGGGTGTCTGCCAGATCGCGGACCGGCGCACGGACGCGGCCGAGACCCTGCTGAAGGCCATGCCGGGCTGGCTGAAGCAGGGCCTGGACGCGCATATGACGGTGGACGGCCGCGAACGCCGTATGCGCGATCCGCTGGCGTACACCGAACTGCTCTGCGGGCTGCACCCCGTGGGCACCCCGCGGCTGTGCGCGGACCGGCTGGCCGCGACCGCCGAGCGCACCGGTGTCTCCCGCTTCGCGCTGCTCGTCGAGGGCTCGGGCGATCTGACGGCCACGGAGGAGAACGTACGGCGGCTGGGCGCCGAAGTGCTCCCGCAGCTGCGCTGAACCGCCGTGCCCCCTGGATGCTTGCCGCCCCAACACAGGCTGCACCTCCCGTGTACGGAGCGGCAAGCGGGCTGTTCAACCGCCTCAGCAGTCCCGAAGCTCCGGAGACTGGTTCAGCAGCTGACCGCGGATCGAGGTGAAGCGGGCGAGCCTCTCGTCGGCGGAGGCGTCCAGCGGGAACACCGCCACCCGGTGGCAGTTCTGGAAGGCCAGCCGCACCCCGAAGTGCCGCTGCAGCGCCCCGCGTATGGCGTCACTCGCGAGCGCACGCAGCAGCTGACCCCGTGCCTGCTCGTCCGGCGGAGGCGTCTGGTTGTCGGCGAACTGTCCGCCGTCCACCTTCAGCTGGGCCACCAGGGAGCTGATCATCTCCCATGCGTAGGGCAGGGAGGTCCGGACGCAGTCGACGAAAGCTGCTTCGTCGACCTCGCCTCGCTCGGCCTGTTCGAGTAGGGCCGGTGAGACGTCGAGCGACATGGGTTCTCCTCTCGCACCCCCGCACCAGCAGGGGTTGCCGGACAGATAAGGGAGTCCGCGACGATCGATACGCTGCGTACACACATCGCAACCTCCCGTTTAATACGGTAGGCAACCGACGGTGACGGCACCAGGAGAATGCGCACATAGGACACGGCAGTTGTGCGCACAATCGGCCATCGATGAACAGGAGCTATCTGGATCAAAAGGGGCGGTCTCCAGGGCTTCCGGCAGGGTGGCCGCGGGCGGCGGGCGGGCGAATCGCGTGCACCCGCGTCCGTCGAGTAGCGTTGCGGACCATGCGTCTCGTCATCGCCCGGTGCTCCGTCGACTACGCCGGCCGGCTCACCGCCCACCTGCCCTCGGCTCCCCGCCTGATCCTGGTCAAGGCGGACGGCAGCGTCTCCATCCACGCCGACGACCGGGCCTACAAGCCCCTGAACTGGATGTCGCCGCCCTGCACCCTGAAGGAGGGCGCGGGCGACGAGGCCGGTGTGTGGACCGTCGTCAACAAGGCGGGCGAGAAACTGATCATCACGATGGAGGAGGTCCTCCACGACTCCTCGCACGAACTGGGCGTGGACCCCGGTCTGATCAAGGACGGCGTGGAAGCGCACCTGCAGGAACTGCTCGCCGACCGCATCGAGACGCTCGGCGAGGGTTACACCCTGATCCGCCGCGAGTACATGACGGCCATCGGCCCGGTCGACATCCTCTGCCGGGACGCCGAGGGGCAGACCGTCGCGGTGGAGATCAAGCGGCGCGGCGAGATCGACGGTGTCGAGCAACTCACCCGCTATCTGGAGCTGTTGAACCGCGACCCGCACCTCGCGCCGGTGCGCGGCATCTTCGCGGCCCAGGAGATCAAGCCGCAGGCCCGTGTCCTCGCCACGGACCGCGGCATCGGCTGCCAGGTCCTCGACTACGACGCCCTGCGCGGCATCGAGGACGACAAGCTGCGGCTGTTCTGAGCCACACCGCCACCTGCTTCTCCTCGCCGTACGGCATCCAGGGCCGGGTCTCCTCGCGGGAGCCCGGCCCTGACGCGTGCGCGGGGCCGGTCAGATGACGTCGGCCGAGCTGCTCGGGCTGCTCGCGGCACCGGACTCCGAGGCGCTCGCGGAGGCGGTGGCGGTGCCGCCGGCGGTGTCGGTGGGGGGCTGCGGCGGCGTCTCGGTGGGCGTCTGCGTCTCCGTCGGCGTGGGCGTCGGCGACGGGCTGCCGCTTCCCGTCTCGGTCGGCGTCGGGGTCATGGTGGGACGGCCCGTCGGAGACCCGGACGGCGGCTTCTTCGACGTGGAGCTCACCGACGGCTCGGGCGTCGGCTCGGGCGAGCCGCTCGGGGTGTCCGACGGCTCCGGCGGGGCGGTGGTCTCGGGGGGCGCCTGGCCGTCGGAGGTGGCCCCGGTGCCGGTGTCGGTGGGCCGGCTGGTGGCCGACCCGGTGTCGCCGCCCGGGGCTTCGCCGGTCTCCTCGGCGCCCGGGGCGTCGTCGCCCCCGCCGTCGAGGGAGGTCGGGTTGACGCCCACCCGGTTCGAGGGGTCGTCCACGTCGTTGTTGTCGGAGGTGGCGCCGAGGGTCACCACCGTGCCCAGCACGGCGACGAGCAGCGCGCCCGCACCCGCGGCGGCGAGGTTGCGCCGGGCCAGCCCGCGCAGCCCGCCGCGCAGGGCGCGGCGCGGCCCGGAGGCGGTGGCCCGGTCGGTCACCAGGTCCGGGGCGTCGTCGGGCCGGTGCAGCGGCGGGAAGGCCGCGAGGCCCGCCGGGACGCCGCCGGACGACGGCTCTCCCGCGCCGGGGCCGGAGTCGGCCCCACGCCCGCCGGCCGGTGTGCCGGAGGCTCCGCCGAGGGCGCCGTAGGGCAGGCCGCGGCCCGGTGTCGAGGTAGGACCGCCGGGCTGGCCCCCCGGGGACGCGCCGGGGGCGAGCGGACCCGGGCGGCTCTTGGACAGCCCCGCGCCCGGCCCCTCCTCGGGGGCCGTGCCCGCTCCGCCCGGCGCCAGGAGGCCCGGTGTCGTACCGGAGCGGTCGTCGACCAGGGCCAGCGCGCGGCGGCCGGCGACGGTGCCGCGCTTGTCGGCGAGGGCGCCGCGCAGGCCGATGGACGCCTCCAGTTCGGCGCGGGCGCGGTCGAGCTGTCCGCCGCACAGGGCGAGGATGCCGAGTTCGTGGTGGAAGTAGGCCTGCTCGGAGACGGCACCGGCGAGCCGGGCGGCCTCCGCGCCGGAGCGCAGGGCGCGTTCCCAGGCGCTCCAGCCCAGGCCGGCGGCGAAGGCGGGCGCGGCCGTGCGGGCCAGTTGGACGGCCGGGCTCTCCTCGTCCTCGGCGGGCACGGTGGTCTGCGGCACCAGCGCGCTCAGTGCGGCGAGCACGGCGTCGGCCTCGGCGCAGACCCGCTCCGGCGTGACCGAGGGGTGTCCCGCCCACCAGGTGTAGTGCTGTGCGGCCGTCAGGGCGTAGGAGTCGATGTCGTCGGTGTAGCCGGCGGCCTCCAGCTGGGTCAGCACGCCCGCGGCGAGGCGGTAGTGGCCGCCGACCGGGGAGACCAGGGCGCAGCCGAGGAGTTCACCGAGGGCCGCGTCGGCGTGGGTGTCGCCGATGAGGGCGGGCAGGTGGGCCTGGTGCGGGATCTCGCCGCCGAGGGCGACGGCGAAGCGCAGGGTGGCGCGGGCGGAGGTGCTGAGCCGGGAGGCGAGCAGCGCGGCTGGCGCGGCGCCCTCGGCGAGGGAGGGCAGGGGTATGTCCTCGCCGGCCGGCGGCTCACCGGGGACGGCGTCCTCCAGCGGGACCTCGGGCTCGAAGACGCCGTACTCGTCGAGGGCGTCGACGCCCGCCCGCAGCCGGTCGCGCTGCCGCAGCAGGGCGCCCGCCTGGACGAAGCGCAGGGGCAGGCCCTCGGACTCGAACCACAGGTCGCCCGCCCAGTTGGCCTCGTCCTCGGTGAGGGTGCGGCCGACGGCGTGCTCGAGGAGCTGGAGTCCGCCGGCGCGGTCGAGGCCGTCGAGGAAGACCTCCTCGATCGCGGAGTCGGCGGACGGGGCGGGCACGTCCGGCGTGGCGGCGATCAGGAACGCGCACTCGGGGGTGGCGTCGAGGAGCGCGTCGAGGGCGGCGCCGCCGAACTCGATGTCGTCCAGGACGACGACGGCACCGATCTCACGGACGTGGTCGAGCAGTTCGGCGCGTTCCAGCCGGTGCAGGGGGGCGCGGTGGACGGCGTGGAAGAGGTCGTGCAGCAGGTCGTCGGCGGTGCGGCGGAAGCCGCTGAGCCGGACGACCCCGTCGGGGGCGAGGTCGGCGCAGTCGGCGGCGACGACGTCGAGGAGGCGGGTGCGGCCGGAGCCGGCGGGCCCGGTGAGGCGGACGGAGCGGCCGCGGGCGAGGAGGCGGACGAGCCGTTCGTGCTCGTCCTCACGGCCCAGCAGCGGCAGTTCGGCGCGCGCCGGTCCGGGCGGGACCGGCGGGGCGGCGGCCCGGGCGGCCTCCGCGCGTTCGGCGGCGGTGCGCTTCTCGGGCGCGGCGGGCCGCCGGTCAGGCGGGCACAGCTCGATCTCGCTGCCGTCGACGGGGTTGACGGTCAGCAGGTACTCGCCGGAGACGAGCTGCACCATCCGGGCCTGGCCGGGCCCGTGCTGGCCGAGGTCGTTGGTCAGGGGGTCTCTGGGCGGGCGCTGGCGCGGCGGCTGGCCGGCGCTGTCGTGGCCGCCCGCCCCGGAGCCCCGGGTGTTCGGGTCCATCGGTGTCTAGCCCCCAAAAGCGTCGTGTGGCGTGAGCCCCTCCCGGCCTTGCTGCACACTGCGCTGTCGCTTCTGGTCCGGTACCCGCTCGTGGGTTTCTGGCGGCGGGCAAGCGAACCGTAAACCTTCGCTCGGTATCCGCGACAGTCCGGGGTGCCGGTCCGTCCGAGACATCACGGTCTTGTGAGGATTGGGCCCGTCGGGTGTTTCGACGCCTGACGTCCGGGTCCTGGTCACCGGCCGTACGCGCGCTCACACGCGGGGCAGCGACTCCACGCCGAGTCCGCCCTCGATGGCGAGGATCCGGTGCAGCCGGGTGGCCACGAGCAGGCGCTGCATCTGCGGCGGTACGCCGCGCAGCACCAGGCGGCGACCGCAGCGGCCGGCCCGTCGGTGGGCGCCCATGATCACGCCGAGTCCGGTGGCGTCCCACGAGTCCAGTTCGGACAGGTTCAGGATCAGATCGCCGGCTCCGTCGTCGACGGCCGAGTGCAGGACCGTACGGGCGTCCGCCGCGGTGCGGACGTCGAGGCGGCCCCCGACGACCACCTCGGCGTGGTCGCCCCTGATGTGCATATGCGCTCCTGTGCGTGCGTCTGGTGCTCCGCGATGCGATGGGTGTGGTGCCGCGTTCTGCGTGCCACGGTTGCAACCTCTGACGGCGTCGCGCTGCCAGAGGTTGCAGTCCGTAAGCGAACCGATACCGAATTCACCCCGAGGCGTGACACCCCTGAGTGGTGTGCGGTTTCGGTCGCCCGGTGTCTCAGTGCTTGTAGAAGCCCTGCCCGCTCTTGCGGCCGATGTCACCGGCGTCAACCATCCGGCGCATCAGCTCCGGCGGAGCGAACTTCTCGTCCTGGGTCTCGGTGTAGATGTTGCCGGTGGCGTGCAGCAGGATGTCGACGCCGGTGAGGTCGGCGGTGGCCAGCGGACCCATGGCGTGGCCGAAGCCCAGCTTGCAGGCGAGGTCGATGTCCTCGGCGCTGGCGACGCCCGACTCGTAGAGCTTGGTGGCCTCGACGACGAGCGCCGAGATCAGCCGGGTGGTCACGAAGCCGGCGACGTCACGGTTGACGACGATGCAGGTCTTGCCGACGGACTCGGCGAACTCCCGCGCGGCGGCGAGGGTCTCGTCGCTGGTCTTGTAGCCGCGGACCAGCTCGACGAGCTGCATCATCGGCACCGGCGAGAAGAAGTGCACGCCGACGACCCGCTCGGGCCGCTCGGTGACGGCCGCGATCTTGGTGATCGGGATGGCGGAGGTGTTGGAGGCGAGCACGGTCTCCGGGCGCACGATCTTGTCGAGCGTGCGGAAGATCTCGTGCTTGACCTCCAGCTTCTCGAACACGGCCTCGACGACGACGTCCGCGTCGGCGGCCGCGTCCAGGTCGGTGGTCGCGGTGATCCGGCCGAGGGCGGCCTCGGCGTCGGCCGCGTCCAGCTTGCCCTTGCTCACGAACTTGTCGTACGACGCCTTGATGCCGTCCGTGCCGCGCGCCAGGGCCTCGTCGGTGACGTCGCGCAGGACGACGTCCCAGCCCGCCTGCGCGGAGACCTGGGCGATGCCGGAACCCATGAGACCGGCCCCGATGACGGCGAGCTTCCGTGCCACTCCGACTCCCCTTGTGTGCATACACGCTGTTTACGTTTGCTCACGGCGGACACTAGCGGGCGTGAGCCGCTGTGTGACCGGTTAGTAATGCGCGTCACGTCTCACATGACGGACATCACACCGGTGGAGGCGGCGGGGCATAACTACCCTGACCTCATGGTCAATCTGACGCGCATCTACACGCGGACCGGCGACAAGGGCACCACGAACCTCGGTGACATGAGCCGGGTGCCGAAGACCGATCTGCGGATCGCCGCCTACGCCGACGCCAACGAGGCGAACGCGGTCATCGGCACGGCGATCGCGCTGGGCGGCCTGGAGGAGGACATCGTCAAGGTCCTCACCCGGGTGCAGAACGACCTGTTCGACGTGGGCGCGGACCTGTCGACGCCGGTGGTGGAGAACCCCGAGTTCCCCCCGCTGCGGGTGGAGCAGTTCTACGTCGACAAGCTGGAGGCGGACTGCGACCGCTTCAACGAGCGCCTGGAGAAGCTGCGCTCCTTCATCCTGCCCGGCGGCACCCCGGGCGCGGCCCTGCTGCACCAGGCCTGCACGGTCGTACGGCGGGCCGAGCGCTCGACATGGGCCGCGCTGGAGGTGCACGGCGAGGCGATGAACCCGCTGACGGCGACCTACCTCAACCGGCTGTCGGACCTGCTGTTCATCCTGGCGCGCGCGGCCAACCAGCAGCAGGGCGACGTGCTCTGGGTCCCCGGCGGGGAGCGCTAGCCCACCTTCTGCCGCTTGGGGAACAGTGTGTAGCTCGCGGCGATCACCAGATTGATGCCGATCACCCAGAGCATGCGCTGCTGCCAGGCGCGCAGGGAGCTGGTGTCGCCGTCGCCGTCGACGTACCAGACGGCGCACTGGAGCAGGGTCAGGGCCACCGCGGCCGCGAGGACCCAGCGGGCGGCGACCTTCCACTCGTGGACCGCGCGGGCGGTGCCGTACTTCGGCGGCCGCACCGGTGGCGGGCCGCCCGCGAAGCGGTGGGCGAAGCGGGCGTCGGCCCACTTGACGGTGGAGTGGCCGAGGCCGACGGTGAAGCCGATGTACACCGCCGCCAGGCCGTGCTTCCAGTCGGGCTGCGCCCCGTTCTTCAGGTCGATCGCGGTGACGGTGAACAGCACGGCCTCCAGCAGCGGCTCGCACAGCAGCAGCGCCAGGCCCACACGCGGCATCCGCAGCAGATAGCGGAAGGACAGTCCCGCGGCCAGCAGCGCCCAGAAGGCCACCTCGCAGGCGACGATCAGTCCGACGATCACGGTTCGCTCCTCTCGGTCACCCTTCCAGGCTCGCCCGGCGCGGGGCCGGTTTCGTCGTCGCCGGTGAGGAACCGCGGGTACATCGAAAGATGCAGTCCAGGACCCTTCCCGGGATGCACGCGCCGGGCCGGGCGGCGGTGTTGGATGAGGGCATGCCGCTCGCGCTCCCCCGCCCGCACCGCTTCGACGTGTACCTCGCCGTCGCGGGGCTGCTCGGCGGTCTGGTGATGTGGCTGCTCGGCCTGGACATCGCGGGCAGCGGGCTGGTGTCGTACGACTGGGCGCTGATCCCGCTGGCCGTGACGGCGGCCATGGAGACCCTGCGCCGCGTGCGGCCGCAGGCGGCCCTGGTCGTGGGCACCGCCGCGCTGTTCGCCGACGCCCTGACCCCGGGCAACCCGGCGACCATCCTGATGTTCACGGACCTCGCCTACGCGGCCGTGCTGTACGGCACCCCGGCCGCGGTCCGCCGTATCCCGGTCACCACCGGGCTGATCAGCATCGGCATCACCCTCGGCTTCCTGATCTGGTGGCGCGAGCCGGAGGCGCTGCTGGTCGGTCTCGGCGCGGCCATCGTCTCCTTCGGCCCGGCCGCCACCGGCGCGATCGTGCGCAACCACCGCGACGCCGCCGAAGCGGCCCGGCTGCGGGCCGAACAGACCGCGCTGCTGGCCGAGATGGACCGCGCCCAGGCCGTGACCGCCGAACGGGCCCGGATGGCGCGGGAGTTGCACGACATGGTGGCCAACCACCTCTCGGCGATCGCGATCCACTCCACGGCGGCGCTGTCCCTGGACGACCCGGCGACCTCCCGTGAGGCCCTCGGGGTCATCCGGGAGAACAGCGTCCAGGGGCTTGCCGAGATGCGCCGCCTGATCGGCATCCTCAGGGACAGCAGCGGCGACCTGGAGCCGGCCGCGGCACCGACGCTCGACGGGCTGGGCTCGCTGGTGGAGGGCGCCCGCGCCAACGGCCTCGACGTCACCGTGGACGCCGACCGCGGCGAGGGGCTGCCCGCGCCGGTCGGACTGGCCGCCTACCGGCTGGTGCAGGAGTCGCTGACCAACGCCCTCAAGCACGCGGGGCCCGGCCGGGTCACCGTACGGCTGCGGCAGCAGGGCGGCTCGCTGGCCCTCGCGGTGACGAGCCCGTTCGGTGACCGGGACGGGCCGCGGGCGCCTGGGTCCGGGGCGGGGCTCATCGGCATGCGGGAGCGCGTGGCCCTGCTGCGGGGCACGTTCGAGGCCGGCCCGGAGGATTCGGCCGACGGCAAGGTGTGGGCCGTACGGGCCACTCTGCCGATCGCGGACATCGAGGAAGGGAAGCGGGAATGATCCGGGTGCTGGTGGCGGAGGACCAGTCGGCCGTACGGGCGGGGCTGGTGCTGATCCTGCGCAGCGCGCCCGACATCGAGGTGGTCGGTGAGGCCGCCGACGGCGAGCAGGCGGTGGAGCGGGCCCGGGAGCTGCGGCCCGATCTGGTGCTGATGGACGTTCAGATGCCGCGGCTCGACGGGGTGTCGGCGACGCGGAAGGTCGTCGCGGAGGGGCTCGCCGATGTGCTGGTGCTGACCACCTTCGACCTCGACGAGTATGTGTTCGGGGCGCTCCGGGCCGGGGCTTCGGGATTCCTGCTGAAGAACACCGAGGCGCGGGACCTGATCGAGGCCGTGCGGACGGTCGCGTGCGGCGAGGGGATCGTGGCCCCGGCGGTGACCCGGCGGCTGATCGCCGAGTTCGCCGCCCGTCCCGTACGGCAGCCGAAGGCCGATCCTGCCGTCCTCGACGTTCTCACCCGGCGGGAGCGCGAGGTGCTGGCGTGTCTCGGCGAGGGGCTGTCCAACGCGGACGTCGCGGCCCGTCTGGACATGGCCGAGGCGACGGTGAAGACGCACGTCAGCCGGTTGCTGGGCAAGCTGGAGCTGCGCAGCCGGGTGCAAGCGGCGGTGCTGGCTCAGGAGTTGGGGCTCTGAGGGCACCTCGGGAGAAGTGGTCCAGACCTATTGACCTATGGTCCAGACCTTTCCTATCCTCGCCGCACCGTGGGCGTGAAGGCTCAGTCACGCCCCACACCCCCTGTCGACAAAGGAGGCGCTGCATGCGCTTCAGACACAAAGCGGCGGCCGGACTCGCCACGCTCCTCCTCCCCGTGGCCGGCATGGTCGGACTCGCGAGCCCCGCAGAGGCCGCGACCAGCGCCACCGCCAGCTACACCAAGGCCTCGGACTGGGGCACCGGCTTCGAGGGCCGGTGGACGGTGAAGAACACCGGCACCACCACCATCAGCTCCTGGACCGTCGAGTGGGACTTCCCCTCCGGAACCTCCGTCACGTCCGGCTGGGACGCCGACTTCAGCTCCTCCGGTCTGCACTGGACCGCCAAGAACAAGTCCTGGAACGGCTCCCTCGCCCCCGGCGCCTCCGTCACCTTCGGCTTCAACGGCACCGGCACCGGCTCCCCCACGGGCTGCAAGCTCAACGGCGGCTCCTGCGACGGCACCACCGTCCCCGGCGACACGGCGCCCTCCGCGCCGGGCACCCCCACCGCCTCCGACATCACCGACACCTCGGTGAAGCTCACCTGGAGCGCGGCCACCGACGACAAGGGCATCAAGAACTACGACGTCCTGCGCGGCGGCACCAAGGTCGCCACCGTCACCGGAACGAGCTACACGGACACCGGCCTGACCGCCGGCACCGACTACTCCTACTCCGTCCAGGCCCGTGACACCGCCGACCAGACCGGCCCGGCCAGCGGCTCGGTCGCCGTGCGCACCACCGGCGGCGGAGGCACCGACCCCGGCCCGCAGCCCGGCGCCAAGGTCAACCTCGGCTACTTCACCGAGTGGGGCGTCTACGGCCGCAACTACCACGTCAAGAACCTGGTGACCTCGGGCAGCGCCTCGAAGATCACCCACATCAACTACGCGTTCGGCAACGTCAAGAACGGTCAGTGCACCGTCGACGACACCTACGCCGCCTACGACAAGGCGTACACCGCCGACCAGTCCGTCTCCGGCACCGCCGACACCTGGGACCAGCCGCTGCGCGGCAACTTCAACCAGCTGCGCCAGCTGAAGGCGAAGTACCCGCACATCAAGGTGCTGTACTCCTTCGGCGGCTGGACCTACTCCGGCGGCTTCGGGCAGGCCGCGGCCAACGCCGCCGCCTTCGCCAAGTCCTGCAAGGCCGTGATCGAGGACCCGCGCTGGGCCGACGTCTTCGACGGCATCGACATCGACTGGGAGTACCCCAACGCCTGCGGTCTGTCCTGCGACACCTCCGGCGCCGCGGCCTTCAAGAACCTCATGCAGGCGCTGCGCGCCGAGTTCGGCCCGAACTACCTGATCACCGCGGCCATCACCGCCGACGCCAGCGACGGCGGCAAGATCGACGCGGCCGACTACGGCGGCGCCGGCCAGTACGTCGACTGGTACAACGTGATGACGTACGACTACTTCGGCGCCTGGGACAAGACCGGCCCGACGGCCCCGCACTCCCCGCTGACCTCGTACTCCGGCATCCCGAAGGCCGGCTTCAACTCGGCCGACGCCATCGCCAAGCTGAGGGCCAAGGGCGTCCCGGCGTCCAAGCTGCTGCTCGGCATCGGCTTCTACGGCCGCGGCTGGACCGGCGTCACCCAGTCCGCCCCCGGCGGCACGGCCACGGGCCCGGCGCCCGGCACCTACGAGGCCGGCATCGAGGACTACAAGATCCTCAAGGGCTCCTGCCCCGCCACCGGCACCGTCGGCGGCACGGCGTACGCCCACTGCGGCACCAACTGGTGGTCCTACGACACCCCCGCCACCATCGGCACCAAGATGACCTGGGCCAAGAACCAGGGCCTGGGCGGCGCCTTCTTCTGGGAGTTCTCCGGCGACACCAGCAACGGTGAGCTGGTGACCGCGATCAGCAACGGCCTGAAGTAAAGATCAAGCACTAAGCGACATTGACGCGCTGACCGGGCGGGGCTGCCTCAAGCCACGCGAGGAAACCGGTCAGCGCGTCTTCGCTCATGGCGAGCTCCAGGCGCGTGCCCCGGTGCAGACAGGCCAGGATCACCGCGTCGGACAGCAGGGCCAGCTCCTCCTCGCCCTCCGGGACGCGGCGGCCGGCCACCTCGATCGAGGCGCGCTCCAGCACACGGCGCGGGCGAGGGGCGTAGGAGAAGACGCGGAACCATTCGACACGGTCGCCGTTGTAGCGGGCGATGCCGTACGCCCAGCCCTTGCCGCTGGTGTCACCGCCCTCGGGGACGTCCCAGCGCAGGGAGCAGTCGAAGGTGCCGCCGGAGCGCTGGATCAGCCTGCGGCGCAGACCGAAGACGAACAACCCCAGCACCACGAGCGCGACGACGATTCCGCACACAGTCAGAGCGAGGACCATCGACACCGACCTCCTCGTCTCCTAGGTAACGGAACGTAAAAAACACCCAGATCTGCCTCAGCCGCGGCCGGCACCGGAGACTTCCGGTGCCGGCCGCGGCTGAGTTACATCATCGCGTGCGAGCGCTGTGTCAGCGCGCCGCCGCCCGCAGACGGACGTCCGCACGCCGCTCGGCGGCGGCGTCGCCCTCCGCCTTCGCGCGCTCCAGCTCCCGCTCCGCGCGCTGGACGTCGATCTCGTCCGACAGCTCGGCGATCTCGGCCAGCAGCGACAGCTTGTTGTCCGCGAACGAGATGAAACCGCCGTGCACCGCGGCGATCACGGTCCCGCCGTCACTCGTACGAATGGTCACCGGGCCCGACTCCAGCACACCGAGCAGCGGCTGGTGACCGGGCATGACGCCGATGTCGCCGGACGTGGTGCGCGCGACGACCAGGGTGGCCTCGCCGGACCAGACCTCTCGGTCGGCCGCGACCAGCGCGACGTGCAGCTCAGCAGCCAAGGTGGCTCCTCGGGTCACCACCCGGCGGTTCTGCCGGGTGTTGGTTACAAGTCTAGTAGGCGTGAGAGAGGGGGCGGGACGTGCCCGCCCCCTCACGACTCAGGCAGCTGCCCGGGTCAGGAGACGCCCAGCTCCTTCGCGTTCTTCTTCAGGTCCTCGAGACCACCGCACATGAAGAACGCCTGCTCCGGGAAGTGGTCGTACTCGCCGTCGCAGATCGCGTTGAACGCGGCGATCGACTCGTCCAGCGGCACGTCCGAACCGTCCACGCCGGTGAACTGCTTGGCGACGTGGGTGTTCTGGGACAGGAAGCGCTCCACGCGACGGGCCCGGTGGACGACGAGCTTGTCCTCCTCGCCGAGCTCGTCGATACCGAGGATCGCGATGATGTCCTGCAGGTCCTTGTACTTCTGCAGGATGTTCTTCACGCGCATCGCCGCGTCGTAGTGCTCACGCGTGATGTAGCGCGGGTCGAGGATCCGGGACGTGGAGTCCAGCGGGTCCACGGCCGGGTAGATGCCCTTCTCCGAGATCGGACGGGACAGAACCGTCGTCGCGTCGAGGTGGGCGAAGGTGGTGGCCGGGGCCGGGTCGGTCAGGTCGTCCGCGGGGACGTAGATCGCCTGCATCGAGGTGATCGAGTGACCACGGGTCGAGGTGATGCGCTCCTGGAGGAGACCCATCTCGTCGGCCAGGTTCGGCTGGTAGCCCACCGCGGAGGGCATACGGCCGAGCAGGGTCGACACCTCGGAACCGGCCTGGGTGAAGCGGAAGATGTTGTCGATGAAGAACAGCACGTCCTGCTTCTGCACATCGCGGAAGTACTCCGCCATGGTCAGACCGGCCAGGGCCACGCGCAGACGGGTGCCCGGGGGCTCGTCCATCTGGCCGAAGACCAGCGCGGTCTTGTCGATGACGCCGGAGTCCGACATCTCCTCGATGAGGTCGTTGCCCTCACGGGTGCGCTCACCGACACCGGCGAACACCGACACACCGTCGTGGTTGTTGGCGACGCGGTAGATCATCTCCTGGATGAGCACCGTCTTGCCGACGCCGGCACCACCGAACAGACCGATCTTTCCACCCTTGACGTACGGGGTGAGAAGGTCGATGACCTTGACGCCGGTCTCGAACATCTCGGTCTTCGACTCGAGCTCGTCGAAGTTCGGGGCCTTGCGGTGGATGGACCAGCGCTCGCCCTCGTAGGACTCGTCGACGTTCAGCACCTCACCGAGGGTGTTGAACACCTTGCCCTTGGTGAAGTCGCCGACCGGGACGGTGATGCCGTTGCCGGTGTCGACGACCACGGCCTGGCGGACCAGACCGTCGGTCGGCTGCATGGAGATGGTGCGGACCAGGCCGTCACCCAGGTGCTGGGCGACCTCCAGGGTCAGCGTCTTCTTCTCGCCGGCGTTGGCCGGGTCGGCCACCTCGACGTGAAGGGCGTTGTAGATCTCCGGCATCGCGTCGACGGGGAACTCCACGTCGACGACCGGGCCGATGACCCGCGCGACGCGGCCCGTCGCCGTGGCCGTCTGAGCAGTGGTGGTCATTAGTTGTCACTCCCCGCGGTCGCGTCGGCCAGGGCGCTCGCGCCACCGACGATCTCGCTGATTTCCTGGGTGATTTCGGCCTGGCGGGCCGCGTTGGCAAGACGGGAGAGCGTGTTGATCAGCTCGCCCGCGTTGTCGGTGGCCGACTTCATCGCGCGCCGGGTGGCGGCGTGCTTGGAAGCGGCCGACTGCAGCAGCGCGTTGTAGATCCGGCTCTCGACGTACCGCGGCAGCAGGGCGTCGAGGACGTCCTCCGCCGAGGGCTCGAAGTCGTACAGCGGAAGGATCTCGCCCTTGGGGGCTGCTTCCTTCGCGACCTCTTCGAGGCTGAGCGGCAGCATCCGGCTGTCGATCGCCGTCTGCGTCATCATCGACACGAACTCGGTGTAGACGATGTGGAGCTCGTCCACGCCGCCGTCCGCCGTGTCCTTCTCGATGGCCTCGATCAGGGACGCGGCGACCTTCTTGGCGTCCGCGTACGTGGGCTCGTCGGTGAAGCCGGTCCACGACCCCGCGACCTTGCGCTCACGGAAGTTGTAGTGGGCCACACCGCGCCGGCCGACGATGTACGTGTCGACCTGCTTGCCCTCGCCCTCCAGGCGCGCGGTCAGCTGCTCCGCGGCCTTGATGGCGTTGGAGTTGAACGCACCGGCCAGACCGCGGTCGCTGGTCAGCAGCAGCACTGCGGACCGGGTGACCGTCTCGGCCTGGGTGGTGAGCGGGTGCTTGGTGTTCGACCCGGTACCGACCGCCGTGACCGCGCGGGTCAGTTCCTGCGCGTACGGCGTGGAGGCCGCCACCTTGCGCTGCGCCTTGACGACGCGCGAGGCGGCGATCATCTCCATCGCCTTGGTGATCTTCTTGGTCGCGGTGACGGATCGGATGCGACGCTTGTAGACCCGGAGCTGGGCTCCCATGAGTCAGGTCCCTTCCTTACGTCACTTGGCGGCAGCGGCCGGAGCGTCCTCGCCGAGCAGCTTGCCGTCGGAGGTCTCGAACTGCTTCTTGAACTCCGCGACGGCCGAGTCGATGGCGGCGATGGTGTCGTCCGACATCTTCGCGCCCTCCTTGATGGAGGTCATCAGACCCTTGTGCTGGTCCTTCAGGTACTGGAGCAGCTCGCGCTCGAAGCGGCGGATGTCGGCGACCGGGACGTCGTCCATACGGCCGTTGGTGCCGGCCCAGACGGAGACGACCTGGTACTCGGTGGCCATCGGCTGGTACTGGTCCTGCTTCAGCAGCTCGACCATGCGCTGACCGCGCTCCAGCTGCGCCTTCGACGCGGCGTCCAGGTCGGAACCGAAGGCGGCGAACGCCTCCAGCTCACGGAACTGGGCGAGGTCCACGCGCAGACGGCCGGACACCTGGCGCATCGCCTTGTGCTGGGCGGAGCCACCGACTCGGGAGACCGAGATACCGACGTTCAGGGCCGGGCGCTGACCGGCGTTGAACAGGTCGGACTCCAGGAAGCACTGGCCGTCGGTGATGGAGATGACGTTGGTCGGGATGAACGCCGACACGTCGTTGGCCTTGGTCTCGACGATCGGCAGACCGGTCATCGAGCCGGCGCCCATCTCGTCGGAGAGCTTGGCGCAGCGCTCCAGCAGACGGGAGTGCAGGTAGAAGACGTCGCCCGGGTAGGCCTCGCGGCCCGGCGGACGGCGCAGCAGCAGCGACACGGCGCGGTAGGCGTCGGCCTGCTTGGACAGGTCGTCGAAGATGATGAGGACGTGCTTGCCCTCGTACATCCACTGCTGACCGATGGCCGAGCCGGTGTAGGGCGCGAGGTACTTGAAGCCCGCCGGGTCGGACGCCGGGGCGGCGACGATGGTCGTGTACTCCAGGGCGCCGTTCTCCTCCAGCGCGCGGCGCACGCCGGCGATGGTGGAGCCCTTCTGCCCGATGGCGACGTAGATGCAGCGGACCTGCTTGCTCGGGTCGCCGGTGCGCCAGTTGTCGCGCTGGTTGATGATCGTGTCGACGGCCAGGGCGGTCTTGCCGGTCTGGCGGTCACCGATGATCAGCTGACGCTGACCACGGCCGATCGGGGTCATCGCGTCGACGGCCTTGTAGCCGGTCTCCATCGGCTCGTGCACCGACTTGCGCTGCATGACCGTGGGGGCCTGCAGCTCGAGGGCACGACGACCGCTGGTCTCGATCTCGCCGAGGCCGTCGATCGGGTTGCCGAGCGGGTCGACGACGCGGCCGAGGTACCCCTCGCCCACGGCGACCGACAGGACCTCACCGGTGCGGGTGACCGGCTGACCCTCCTCGATACCGCTGAACTCACCGAGCACGACGGCACCGATCTCGCGCTCTTCCAGGTTCAGCGCGAGACCGAGGGAGCCGTCCTCGAACTTCAGCAGCTCGTTCGCCATGGCCGAGGGCAGACCCTCGATCTTGGCGATACCGTCGCCGGCGACGGTGACCGTACCGACCTCCTCGCGCGAGGCCGCGTCCGGCTTGTACGCCTGGACGAAGTTCTCCAGCGCGTCCCGGATCTCCTCCGGCCGGATCGTGAGCTCCGCCATCTGGGTTCCCTGCTCTCCTTGTTGGGCCCGAAGTTTCACTTTGGGGGTCTGGGGGCGACCCCCAGGAATCCTCTGCACGGCCCAACATGGGCCGTAAGTACGTACTGCGTTTTCAGTTGCGGCTAGCTCGCCAGGCGGCGGCCGGCGTCCTCGATGCGGTCGGCGAGGGAGCCGTTGATGACCTCGTCACCGACCTGCACCCGGATCCCGCCGAGAACCGCGGGGTCCACGTCGAGGTTGAGGTGCATCTGACGCCCGTAGAGCTTCGCCAGTGCGGCGCCCAGGCGCTGCTTCTGGCCGTCGCTCAGCGGTACCGCCGAGGTGACGACGGCGACCATGCGGTCCCGGCGCTCGGCGGCGAGCTCGGACAGGGACTCCAGTCCCGACTCCAGGCTACGTCCCCGGGGCGCGGTCACAAGGCGCGTCACCAGACGCTCGGTGGTGGCCCTGGCACGGCCGCCGAGCAGGCTGCGCAGCAGCTCGCTCTTGGCCGCGGTGCTGGCCGCCCGGTCGGTCAGCGCGGCACGCAGCTCGGTGCTGCCGGAGACGATCCGGCCGAACCGGAACAGCTCGTCCTCGACGTCGTCCAGCGAGCCGTTCTTCTGCGCTGCGGTGAGGTCGGCGGTGTTCGCCAGCTCCTCGAGCGCGTCCACCAGGTCGCGGGACTGCGACCAGCGGGAGCGCACCATGCCGGCCAGCAGATCCGCGGTCTCGCCGCCGACCTGTCCGCCGAACAGGCGCTGGGCCAGCACGGCCTTGGCCTCTCCGGCCTGCGCCGGGTCGGTCAGGACCCGACGCAGCGACACCTCGCGGTCGAGCAGCGCGGTGACGGCGGCCAGCTCGTCGGCGAGCCGCGCCGCGTCCACGGACGTGGCGTCCGTCAGCGCGTCGAGACGCTCGCGTGCGGCTGCCAGGGCCTCGCGGCTCGCTCCGTTCATCGCGCGGCCTCGGCCTTCGCGTCGAGCTCGTCCAGGAACCGGTCGATGACACGGCTCTGGCGGGCGTGGTCCTCGAGGGACTCACCGACGAGCTTGCCGGCCAGGTCGGTGGCGAGCTTGCCGACGTCCTGGCGCAGCGCGGACGCGGCGGCCTTGCGGTCGGCCTCGATCTGGGCGTGACCGGCGGCGATGATCTCCTCGCGCTGGCGCTGGCCCTCCGCACGCATCTCAGCGATGAGCGCGGCACCCTGCTCCTGCGCCTCCTGGCGCAGACGCGCGGCCTCGTGCCGGGCCTCGGCGAGCTGGGCCTTGTACTGCTCGAGGACGCTCTGGGCCTCGGTCTGCGCGGCCTCGGCCTTCTCGATACCGCCCTCGATGGCCTCACGCCGCTCTTCCAGAACCTTGTTGATGGTCGGAAGAAGCTTCTTGGCGAGGAAACCGAAGACGATGACGAAGGCGATCAGGCCGATGACAACTTCCGGCCACGGCGGAATGAGGGGATTCTCCTTCTCACCCTCAGACGCCAGCAAAACCAGGGCGTTCACATCAGTGCCTTTCGTCGAAAACGGTCGTCAGCGCTCGTCTTAGTAGACGAAGGGCATGACCAGACCGATGAGGGCGAGCGCCTCACAGAAGGCGAAGCCGAGGATCTGGTTGGCGCGGATCAGACCGGCCGCCTCGGGCTGGCGGGCGAGGGCCTGGGTGCCGTTACCGAAGATGATGCCGACGCCGACGCCGGGGCCGATGGCAGCGAGACCGTAACCGACGGAGCCGAGGTCACCGGTGACAGCAGCGAGGGTCTGGGACATGCCAGTTCTTCCTTCTCTTTACGGACCGGTGGGGGTTGGCCACCGGACGGCTGGGGGTTCGAAAGCGGGGGTGCTCAGTGGTGCTCGGCGAGCGCGCCCTGGATGAAGGTGCAGGTCAGCAGGACGAACACGTACGCCTGGACCGCCTGGATGAAGAGCTCGAACGCGGTCATGACGATGACCATCACGAACGAGACCGCCGAGTAGGCGATACCGATGCCGTTCAGCATGTACCAGCTGGCGATGGTGAACAGCAGCAGCAGCGTGTGGCCGGCGAACATGTTCGCGAAGAGTCGGACCGCGTGCGTGAACGGGCGGACCAGGAGGTTCGAGAAGAACTCGATGGTCATGGCCAGCGGGAGCACCGGGCCGAGCGACTTGTCGTAGCCCGTGAAGTTCTTGAAGGCGCCGACGAAACCATGCCGCTTGAAGGTCAGGGAGACCCAGGTGACGTAGACGATCAGGGCCAGGATCGCGGGGTAGGCGATGATCGACGTCACCGGGAAGGCGGCCACGGGGATGATGGACCAGAGGTTCATCATCCAGATGAAGAAGAAGAGCGAGACGGCGAGCGGTACGTACTTCTCGCCTTCCTTCTTTCCGATCGTCTCGTAGACGATGCCGCGGCGTACGAAGTCGTAGCCGGCCTCGGCGACCATCTGGAGCTTGCCCGGGACGACCTTCGGCTTGGCGAAGGCGGCCCAGAAGAAGCCGATCACGATGATCGAGCCGAGCAGCGCGAGGAGCATCGGCTTGTTGAAGTAGAAGCCGTTGCCGTCTGCGTCGCCCCAGAGCGGCTCGAAGAGGAACGAGTGCAGGCCGGGAGCCGGGAAGCCACATCCGTCGAACAGGTGGCAATCGGTCTCGAAGGCGAGCACCTGCGTCGGGTCAGCACTCACCGCGGGCTCCTTCATCGTGGCGCATAGGTACGGCAACCTCGTTGTGTCGGCGCGGCGTGCGGCCGCGGTTCGGCACGGGACTGGTGTTACGGATGTGGGGGCGGCTGTGGGGCATCTCGCCTCGCGATCGAGCAGGCGTCAGCTCGGATGCCCGCGCCCGCGATGCCGCAGTTGGCACCGGACGATAGCAGGATCTCTCTGACGTCTTTATCCCGGCCCTACCCCTCACGACGAATGCCCCGAGTTTCCGGGCTTGTCGCCGGTCGAGGAGGTGGCCGAATCGGGTTCGACGTAGAGAATTTTGGACTTCATGTGCGCACGCGTCTGCGCGGCGATCCACGTGAGGGTGCCGGCGACGAGCGTGAGCGCGAAGACCTTCGGGTGGAACAACGTGGTGTTCTTGAACGCCGCGACGAAGACGAACAGCAGCAGGATCTGCGCCGCGTAGAGCATCAGGCCCATGGCCTGGAAGAGATGCGGAAGCGATTTGGCAGTGCGCTGCAGGACGTAGAGGCCGATCCCCATGAAGAGGATCACCACCAGCGTCGCGACGACCGCACCGATCACGCCGTCCCCGCCGGCCACGACACCGCCGACGACGGCCGCCACGGCGCCGACAACCGCTGTGGGGACAGCAGCTTGGGCCAGGATCCGGACGTCATTGGACGGCATGGCGGCAACTCCGCTTTCAAAGGGGGCAGGGTGTCGTCATGGACGAGCGTAG
This sequence comes from Streptomyces sp. NPDC053367, assembly GCF_044545925.1. NCBI lineage: Bacteria > Bacillati > Actinomycetota > Actinomycetes > Kitasatosporales > Streptomycetaceae > Streptomyces > Streptomyces sp. NPDC053367. Next base: position 70,734 of record NZ_JBITYN010000005.1, read on the forward strand.
TCCCGGGGCGAGAGAGAACCTCACGTCCGATCGGACCGTCGCAGTGAGGTCCTTCGGCTCTATCCCGGGTTCTCGTGAACGGTATCACAAACTATTTGATGAGGTCTTTACCTGCCTGGTGTGCTCGCAGTCACACATGAGAGTGAAAGCGCGCGTCTGTGCAGAAACCGGGGCAGCTTGTGTGCTATTCGCCCGGTTCGCTCCCCCATGAATTGGCAATGCTCTAGTCAGATTCTTACCTTCGCGTCAGCGCGAGGTGCCCGCCTTGCTCCGGTCCGAGACATGCGTACGGGCGCTGAGTGCCGTCGCCCCGTTGACCGTGCGGGCGCCGACGGTGACCGGGGTGCGTGGTTCCTCCGTGGCCGGCTCCGGGGCCTGCGGCAGGGGGTCCCCGGCGGGTTCCGCGGCACCGCGGCGCCGGTAGCGGGGCGGCACGAGGTGCTGGGCCCAGACCGGTACGCGCGGCCGGAACCTCGGCAGCAGGAGCAGCACCAGGCCGATGGCGCTCAGGCCCACCACACCGAGGACGATCCACATGGACGCCGAGTTGACGGAGTAGGCGAGCGCGCCGAAGGCGATCAGCGCGGACCAGAAGTACATGATCAGCACGGCCCGGCTGTGGGAGTGGCCGATCTCCAGCAGGCGGTGGTGGAGGTGGCCGCGGTCGGCGGCGAACGGGGACTGGCCGCGCCAGGTGCGGCGGACGATCGCCAGGATCAGGTCGGCCGCGGGGATCGCGATGATGGTCAGCGGCAGCAGCAGCGGGATGTACACCGGCACCGTCTGGTGCACGGCCTCCTTCTCCGAGCCGGCGAACAGCTTCAGCGCGTCCGGGTCGACCTGGCCCGTGATGGAGATCGCCCCGGCCGCCAGTACCAGGCCGATCAGCATCGAGCCCGAGTCGCCCATGAAGATCCGCGCCGGGTGCATGTTGTGCGGCAGGAAGCCCAGGCACATGCCCATCAGGATCGCCGCGAACAGCGTCGCCGGGGCGGCGGCCTCGATGCCGTACGACACCCACACCCGGTAGGCGTAGAGGAAGAACGCGGCCGAGGCGATGCACACCATGCCCGCGGCCAGGCCGTCCAGGCCGTCGACGAAGTTCACGGCGTTGATGGTGATGACCACCAGCGCGACCGTGAGCAGGGTGCCCTGCCACTGGGTCAGCGCCACGTTGCCGAAGCCGGGGATGGGCAGCCACAGGATCGTCAGACCCTGCATGACCATCACGCCCGCGGCGATCATCTGGCCGCCCAGCTTGATCAGCGCGTCGATCTCGAACTTGTCGTCCAGGACACCGATCAGCCAGATCAGCGCGGCCCCGGACAGCAGCGCCCGCGGCTCGTTGGACGTCTCGAAGACCGCGCTGAGGTTCGCCAGGTGTGCGGCCACCAGCAGGCCCGCGCACAGCCCGAAGAACATGGCGATACCGCCGAGCCGCGGAGTCGGTTCCCGGTGCACGTCCCGGGCCCGGATCTCCGGCATCGCCCCGGCCACGATCGCGAACTTCCGTACCGGCCCTGTCAGCAGATACGTCACCGCGGCCGTGATGCAGAGCGTCAGCAGGTATTCACGCACGGGCTTCCCCACAGGTCTCGCTGGCCATCACAGCCCCACACCCTAGCGACGGTCGCATACGCGACGCATATGTGTGGGGACTTCCGGGTAGCGACGATGGTTGCACGTGTGGCTGTGCGGCGGTTCACACACCCTGGAACGGCACGCGGGAACCGCCTACCCAGGATCAGCCCGGATACGGCGGGAAGTCCGCCACCAGCCGCCGTACCTCCTCGCGGGCCGCGCGGCTGTCGAGCTCGTCGCGCAGGACAGCGACCAGCAGTGCGGCGATCCGGGCCATCTCCTGCTCCCCCATGCCCTGCGTGGTCACCGCGGCCGTGCCGAGCCGCACCCCGCGGGCGTCGCCGTGCGGCAGGGCGCAGCAGTCCAGCACCACGCCCGCCGCGGCGAGCCGGCCGCGCGCGTCCCGGCCGTCCACGCCCAGCGGCGCCGGGTCGGCGGTGATCAGGTGGGTGTCGGTGCCACCCGTGGTGACGACCAGACCCTCGTCAGCGAGCCGGGCGGCCAGCGCCTTCGCGTTGGCCACCACCTGATGGGCGTACGCGGCGAACTCCGGGGTGGACGCCTCGCCGAACGCGACGGCCTTCGCGGCGATGGTGTGCATCTGCGCGCCGCCCTGGGTGAACGGGAACACCGCCCGGTCCACCCGCTCGGCCAGCTCCTGCCCGCACAGCAGCATCCCGCCGCGCGGCCCGCGCAGCACCTTGTGGGTCGTCGCGCACACGATGTCCGCGTACGGCACCGGACTGGGCGCCGCTCCCCCGGCCACCAGGCCCATCGGATGGGCGGCGTCGGCGATCAGGTAGGCGCCCGCCTCGTCGGCGATGGCCCGGAACAGGGCGTAGTCGATGTGCCGGGGATAGGCGATCGAGCCGCACACGATCGCCTTCGGGCGGTGGGCGCGGGCCAGGGCGCGGACCTGCTCGTAGTCGATCAGACCGGTCTCGGCGTCGACGCCGTAGCCGACGAAGTCGAACCAGCGGCCGGAGAAGTTCGCGGGCGAGCCGTGGGTGAGGTGCCCGCCGTGCGGCAGCCCGAGGGCGAGGACGGTGTCACCGGGGCGCAGGAGGGCCGCGTAGGCGGCGAGGACGGCGGAGGAGCCGGAGTGCGACTGGACGTTGGCGTGCCCGGCGCCGAACAGCGCCCTGGCCCGGTCCACGGCGATCCGCTCGGCGACGTCGACGATCTCGCAGCCCCCGTGGTAGCGGGAGCCCGGATAGCCCTCGGCGTACTTGTTGGCCAGCGGTGAGCCCAGCGCGGCCAGCACGGCGGGCGAGGAGAAGTTCTCGGCGGCGATCAGCTGGAGCGTCGTGGACTGGCGCTGGAGCTCCCCGTACAGCACGTCGGCCAGTTCGGGGTCCTGGCGGCGCAGGACGTCGGCCTCTAGGGCGGGAGTGACCGTCATGGTGGGCTCCGGGCGTACGCGTCGGCGTTGACGTGACTCCAATGTAGGGCCGGGACGCGCGGTGCGCGCGGCCGCTACATCCGTGCGGGTACACCCGTCAGGGCCGTCACGACCGGGTCCAGCGCCTCGTGTATCTCCTCGCCGATCGAGCGGAAGAACGTCAGCGGCGCCCCGTACGGGTCGTGCACCTCGTCGGCCTCGGCGGTGGGCGCCAGAAGCCACCCGCGTAGAGCGGCCGCGGCACGGACCAGGGCACGGGCGCGGGTGACCACGCCGTCCTCCAGCGGAGGCAGCGTGGCCGGGTCTATCGCCTTCACCAGGCGGGTGAACTCCTTCAGCGTGAAGGTGCGCAGCCCCGCCGAGTGGCCCATGGAGATGACCTGGGCACGGTGGTCGCGGGTGGCCGTCAGCACGAGGTCCGCCATGATGACGTGCTCGTCGAGCAGCTCACGGCCGGTGAAGCCGGAGGCGTCCGCGCCGAAGTCGGCCAGCACCGTCTCGGCGTTGGCCTCCATCGGCGCGCCCTCGTGGCCCCAGGTGCCCGCGCTCTCCACTATCAGCGGGACGCCCAGCACGCCGAGCCGCTGGCTGACGAAATGGCGGGTCAGCCGCTCGGTGATCGGCGAGCGGCAGACGTTCCCGGTGCTGACGTGGAGGATGCGGAAGGAGTCCCGGGGGAAGCCGAAGGTGGTCGTCTCCTCCCCGATGCCGCCTATGCCACGCCCCGCGTCAGGGGCTGTCAATTGGCCACCTCGAGGTCGGGGACGACCTTGCGCAGCTCGTCCGGGGAGAGGGCTCCCTCACGCAGCAGGACGGGCACAGGACCGGTGACGTCGACGATGGAGGACGGCACGTTGCCCGGGGTGGGCCCGCCGTCGAGGTACACCGAGACGGAGTCGCCGAGCATCCCCTGGGCGGCGTCGCAGGTCTCCGGCGCCGGGTGGCCGGTCAGGTTCGCCGAGGACACGGCCATCGGGCCGACCTCGGTGAGCAGCTCGATCGCGACCGGGTGCAGCGGCATGCGCACCGCGACGGTGCCGCGGGTGTCGCCGAGGTCCCACTGGAGGGACGGCTGGTGCCTGGCGACGAGGGTGAGGGCACCCGGCCAGAACGCGTCGACCAGCTCCCAGGCCATCTCGGAGAAGTCCGTGACGAGGCCGTGCAGGGTGTTGGGCGAGCCGATGAGCACGGGCGTGGGCATGTTGCGGCCCCGGCCCTTCGCGGCGAGCAGGTCGGCGACGGCCTCCGCGGAGAACGCGTCGGCGCCGATGCCGTACACCGTGTCGGTGGGCAGGACCACCAGCTCACCACGGCGGACGGCGGACGCGGCCTCACGCAGACCGGTCACGCGGTCGGTCGCGTCGTTGGTGTCGTATCGCCGGGCCATGTCTAGCGGTCCTCCTCGGGCACGTAACTCAGGGGTGAAGTGTGGCGCGTGCTCACGGCAGCGCCTTGCGGGCGGTCGCGAAGCGGGGGCGGTTGTTGAGGTCCGGGTGGTCGGCGGCGTCCGCCCAGCCCCGCTCCTCGGCGAAGATCCACGGGACCTGGCCGCCCTGGGTGTCGGCGTGCTCGATCACGACGACACCGCCCGGGCGCAGCAGCCGGTGCGCGGTGCGCTCGATGCCGCGGATCAGGTCCAGGCCGTCCTCGCCGGAGAACAGCGCCATCTGCGGGTCGTAGTCGCGGGCCTCGGGGGCGACGTACTCCCACTCGGTGAGCGGGATGTACGGCGGGTTCGAGATCACCAGGTCGACCTGGCCGTCGAGGTCGGGGAAGGCGTCCAGCGCGTTGCCCTGGCGCAGGTCGACGCGCGAGCCCTCCATGTTCTTGCGGGTCCACACCAGCGCGTCCTCGCTCAGCTCCACGGCGTGCACCCGCGAGCGCGGGACCTCCTGGGCGAGGGCGAGCGCGATCGCGCCGGAGCCCGTGCACAGGTCGACGATGCACGGCTCGACGACGTCCATCGCGCGTACGGCGTCTATGGCCCAGCCGACCACGGACTCCGTCTCCGGCCGCGGCACGAACACGCCGGGTCCGACCTGGAGTTCCAGGTAGCGGAAGAAGGCCCGCCCGGTGATGTGCTGGAGCGGCTCACGCGCCTCGCGCCGGGCGACGACCTCCCAGTAGCGGGCGTCGAAGTCGGAGTCCTTCACGGAGTGGAGTTCGCCGCGCTTGACGCCGTGCACGAACGCGGCCAGCTCCTCCGCGTCGGTGCGCGGCGAGGGCACGCCGGCGTCGGCCAGCCGCTGAGTGGCCTGGGCCACCTCTGCGAGCAGCAGGTTCACGCTCGTCCTCCGTGGGTGGTACTCGTACGTCCCGGGCTTTACGCGGCTGCGAGCTTGGCGGCCGAGTCGGCGTCGACGCAGGCCTGGATCACCGCGTCGAGGTCGCCGTCCAGGACCTGGTCGAGGTTGTACGCCTTGAAACCGACACGGTGGTCCGAGATGCGGTTCTCCGGGAAGTTGTACGTACGGATCTTCTCGGAGCGGTCGACGGTACGGACCTGGCTGCGGCGGGCGTCGGCGGCCTCCCTCTCCGCCTCCTCCTGCGCCGCGGCGAGCAGCCTGGAGCGCAGGATACGCATCGCCTGCTCCTTGTTCTGCAGCTGGCTCTTCTCGTTCTGGCAGGAGGCGACGACTCCGGTCGGAATGTGCGTGATGCGCACGGCCGAGTCGGTGGTGTTGACGGACTGGCCGCCGGGGCCGGAGGACCGGTAGACGTCGATGCGCAGGTCGTTCGGGTTGATCTCGACGTCGACCTCCTCGGCCTCGGGCGTGACGAGCACACCGGCGGCGGAGGTGTGGATACGGCCCTGCGACTCGGTCGCCGGCACGCGCTGCACGCGGTGCACACCGCCCTCGTACTTCAGCCGCGCCCACACGCCCTGCCCGGGCTCGGTCGCGCCGTTGCCGCCCTTGGTCTTCACGGCGACCTGGACGTCCTTGTAGCCGCCCAGCTCGGACTCGGTGGCGTCGATGATCTCGGTCTTCCAGCCGACGCGCTCGGCGTAGCGCAGGTACATGCGCAGCAGGTCGCCCGCGAACAGGGCGGACTCGTCGCCGCCGGCACCGGCCTTGATCTCCAGAATGACGTCCTTGTCGTCACTCGGGTCGCGCGGGACCAGCAGGAGGCGCAGCTTCTCGGTGAGCTCCTCGCGCTGCGCGGTGAGGTCCTTGACCTCGGCGGCGAAGTCGGGGTCGTCGGCGGCGAACTCACGCGCGGTGTCGATGTCGTCGCCGAGCTGCTTCCAGGAGCGGTACGTCGAGACGATCGGAGTGAGCTCGGCGTAGCGCTTGTTCAGCTTGCGCGCGTTGGCCTGGTCGGCGTGGACCGAGGGGTCCGAAAGCTTCGTCTCCAGATCGGCGTGCTCGGTGACCAGTTCCTCGACGGCCTCGAACATCTTGGGCTCCTGTGGGGGTGTACGGGGTGAAGGGCGGGCGACCAAAAACGCCGGTCCCGGGCGCACCCCCGGGAGGGAGCGACCGTGGACCGGCGATATGGGGCTCGCTACTTCTTGGAGCCGGCGGCAGCCTTGCCGAAGCGGGCCTCGAAGCGGGCCACACGGCCACCGGTGTCGAGGATCTTCTGCTTGCCCGTGTAGAACGGGTGGCACTCGGAGCAGACCTCGGCGCGGATGGTGCCGCTCTCGATCGTGCTGCGGGTGGTGAACGACGCGCCACAGGTGCAGCTGACCTGCGTCTCGACGTACTCGGGGTGGATGTCGCGCTTCAAGGTGTCTCCTAGGTTTCGGGAGGGCGCCGGGTCGTCCGCCGCGGGGTGCGGGGACGTGAACCGGAGCCGACGTACCAGTCTGCCAGGACTGGGGCCATCTCCCAAAACCGGGGCCTGCTGTCATCTATTCCGTGCGGACCGTGGTCGCTTCTCGCGCCGACGCGGCGCGCCCCCGGGTCAGCTCACGACCGACTTCGCCTGGCCTGTGGCGGTACCTGTCGTCGCCGCCTTCGGGATCGGCCGGTCGTTCTTCAGGGCCGTCCAGACCATCTGCGCCTTGTCCTCGTCCAGCAGTACGCGGTTCATGTCCGCCGGGTCGTACTGGACCGGCATGGTGATCATGGTCATGTGGGAGGGGCTGATGCCCTTGAGGCCGTTGGCCCAGGACAGCAGGGAGTTGACCGAGCCGAGGTCGGAGTCGGTCGTGACGGTCTTGGTGGCCGTGTCGGCGAGGTCGTAGAGCTTCTTGGGGCTGGTGAACACGCCCACGTCCTTGAGCTGGGCGACCAGGGCCTTCATGAAGGCCTGCTGGAGCTGGATGCGGCCGAGGTCCGAGCCGTCGCCGACGCCGTGCCGGGTGCGGACCAGGCCGAGGGCCTGTTCGCCGGTCAGCTGGTGGGTGCCGGCCGCGAGGTTCAGATGGCTCTCGGCGTCCTTGATGTCCTTATGGGTCGTGACCTCGACGCCGCCCAGTTCGTCGACGAGCTCGCGGAAGCCGGCGAAGTCGACCTCGAGGTAGTGGTCCATGCGCAGATCGGTGATCGACTCGACGGTCCGCACGGCGCAGGCCGCGCCGCCCGTGGAATAGGCCGAGTTGAACATGACGCCGCTCGCCGCGTCATGGGTGACGCCGTCGGTGTCGGTGCACTCGGGGCGGTCGATGAGGGTGTCGCGCGGGATGGAGACGACACTGGCCTTCTTGTGGCCGCGGTACACGTGGACGATCATCGCCGTGTCGGAGCGGGCGCTGCCGTCGTCCGTGCCGCCGCCGAGCTCGCGGTTGCCGCCGGAGCGGGTGTCCGAGCCGAGCACCAGGATGTTCTCGGAGCCGTTGTCGGCCTTGGTGGGGCGGTCGGTGCCCAGCGCCTCGTTGATGTCGATGCTGTCGAGGTTGCCGTTGAGCTTGAAGTACACGTAGCCGGCCCCGGTGCCGCCGAGGACGACGACGCCCGCCGCGGTCCAGGCCGCGATCGTCAGGCCCGTGCGGCGTCTGCCGCCGGGCTTGCGGCGGCGGCCCCTGGCGCGGCCGCGCGGGGCGCTGGAACCGGGTGTGCCCGGTATGCCGGGTCCCGGCGTGCTGTCGGCAGACATGTGCTCCTCGGCTCTCGTCCGGTCGGTTACCCCCTGGGTCGGCGGACAGGCCAGGTCATTTCGACCCGCACCGCTCCATCGTCACTCCAAACGGCCGGACGGGGGAACCGGGGACAGGGTTGCACGGTGTTCTGTGGCCACCCTGTGGGCCGGTCCGTCACCCACTGTGACCGAGGTCGCCGAGCTGCCCGCGCTCACCAGCGGTTCAGCCGAGGAGGTCGTACTGGTCGAAGTCCGGGGCCGCCGGGACGCGTGTGGCGAAGATCTCCGGCGACGCCTTGCCGGTGCCCTTGTACAGCCAGAGCGTGCCGTCGTGGTCGCGGGCGAGCAGGTCGGCCCTGCTGTCGCCGTTGACGTCGCCGACCGCGTCGAGGAGGTCGTAGTCGGGCCAGGTGCGCACCTTCACGCGCGGGGCGAAGGCGTCCGGGCCCGCCGTGCCGGTTCCCGGGTGGAGGTAGAGGTGGTGGTCGCCCTCACTCCGGGTGATCAGGTCGGGCTTGCCGTCGTCGGTGAAGTCGCCGTGCCCCACGACGGCGTCGTACCGGCCCCAGCCGGGCCCGGTCTTCACGGGCGCGGTGAAGGTGCCGTCGCCGTCGCCGGGGTGGATCCACAGCACACCGGCGCCGTCGACGGACAGCAGGTCGGGCAGGTCGTCGCCGGTGACGTCACCGGGGGCGACGAGGTGGGTGCGCGAGGTCCAGTCGCCGGGGAGTTCCGTGGTCCGCCAGGCCTGCTCGGCGGGCACGTAGTGCGCCTCGAAGACCGCGCGGTCGTCGGCGCGGCGCCAGATGAGGTCCTGGAAGCCGTCGCGGTCCAGGTCCGTCTGCAGCAGCAGGTCCGCCGCTCGCCAGTCGCCGATCTCGTCGCGGTTGTCGAGGGTGCTGCCCTTGGACGACTTGACGAAGCCCATGCCGTCCTCGGAGAGGCGGACGAACACATCGGCCCGGTGGTCGCGGCTGAAGTTGGTGTCGTCGATGCGCGCCGTGACCGGGCCGAGGTAGTGCCGGACGTCGAGGAACCGGCCGTTCTCGGCGGCGACCCCGACGACACGGTCGCCGACGACGAGCGGGGCGCCCGGGTCGGGCCGGGCGGCACCGGTGCACACCATGTGGCCGGGGACGAAGCCCTGCTGCCGCGCGCAGTCGGCGTCCGGCCGGATCAACAGCGTGGCCGCGCGGCTGCGGGCCCAGCCGTAGGTCCTGGCCTCGGTGCCGGGCGCGTAGGAGGCGGTGTCCGTGGACGTCGTCAGACGGATCGGGGGGACCCGTACGGGGGCGTCCAGGGTGAGGACCGCGATGTCGTTGTCGGCGGTGTCCGGGTCGTACGCCGGGTCGTAGAACTGGCGCAGCGGCAGCGAGGCGGTGCCGCCGTGCAGGTCGGCGCCACCGCTGCCGGGGGTGGGGAGGTCGGCGGTGCCGGTGACGACGGCGCCGAACACGTACCAGTTGTAGCCCTTGACGCAGTGCGCGGCGGTGAGGACCTTCGTCGGCGCGACGACGGTGCCGGCGCAGGAGAAGCGCACGTCGTCGCCCGGGGCGGCGGTGCCGCGGTCGTCGTGGTACCAGAGCTGGGCCAGCCAGGGGGCGCTGCCGTCGGTGCCGTTCTCGGCGCCGGTGCTCGGGGAGGCGGAGTCGCCGAGCGCGCCCGCCACGCGCCGCTCCAGCTCGCCGGAGGCCACGGTGGTGTACCCGGGCGGCGTCAGCGTCGGCTCGGGCACGGCGGGCGCGGCCCCCGCGACGCGCGTGAACACCGCGGCGGCGACGGCGGCTGCGACCGCGGCCGCGGCGACGGGCAGGGCGATCCGCATGCGGCGCCTGCGACCCTCGGACGTGGACTTCTCCACTCCAGTCCCCTCAGGGGTGAAAGCTGTACAAGAAGAGGGCCGCCCCCGGTGAAAGGGGCGGCCCCTTCAGACCTTGCGGACGAACAACCGTCAGTCGCCGTTGCCCGGCGTCGGCGTCGTCTTCTGGATCTGCATCAGGAACTCGACGTTCGACTTCGTCTGCTTCATCTTGTCGAGGAGCAGCTCGATCGCCTGCTGCTGGTCGAGGGCGTGCAGCACCCGGCGCAGCTTCCAGACGACGGCGAGCTCCTCGTTGCCGAGCAGGATCTCTTCCTTGCGGGTGCCGGACGCGTCGACGTCCACCGCCGGGAAGATGCGCTTGTCGGCGAGCTTGCGGTCGAGCTTGAGCTCCATGTTGCCGGTGCCCTTGAACTCCTCGAAGATCACCTCGTCCATGCGGGACCCGGTGTCCACCAGGGCGGTGGCGAGGATGGTCAGCGAGCCGCCGTCCTCGATGTTGCGGGCCGCACCGAAGAAGCGCTTCGGCGGGTACAGGGCCGTGGAGTCGACACCACCGGACAGGATGCGGCCCGAGGCCGGGGCGGCCAGGTTGTAGGCGCGGCCCAGACGGGTGATCGAGTCCAGCAGGACGACCACGTCGTGACCCAGCTCGACGAGACGCTTGGCGCGCTCGATGGCGAGCTCGGCGACCGTGGTGTGGTCCTCGGCCGGACGGTCGAAGGTCGAGGAGATGACCTCGCCCTTGACCGACCGCTGCATGTCGGTGACCTCTTCCGGACGCTCGTCGACCAGGACGACCATCAGGTGGCACTCGGGGTTGTTGTGGGTGATCGCGTTGGCGATCGCCTGCATGATCATGGTCTTGCCGGTCTTCGGCGGGGCCACGATCAGACCGCGCTGGCCCTTGCCGATCGGCGACACGAGGTCGATGATGCGGGTGGTCAGCACGCCCGGGTCGGTCTCCAGGCGCAGGCGGTCCTGCGGGTACAGCGGGGTCAGCTTGTTGAACTCCGGGCGGCCGCGGCCGTGTTCGGGCGCCATGCCGTTGACGGAGTCCAGGCGGACCAGCGCGTTGAACTTCTCGCGCCGCTCGCCTTCCTTGGGCTGGCGGACCGCGCCGGTGATGTGGTCGCCCTTGCGCAGGCCGTTCTTGCGGACCTGGGCGAGGGAGACGTACACGTCGTTCGGGCCCGGGAGGTAGCCCGACGTACGGATGAAGGCGTAGTTGTCGAGGATGTCCAGGATGCCCGCGACGGGGATCAGGACGTCGTCCTCGGCGATCTGCGGCTCGGTGGCGCCCATCTCGTCGCGGCCGCGACGGCCACGGCGGTCGCGGTAGCGGCCGCGACGGCCACGCCGGCCGCCCTCGAAGTCGTCGTCGTCCTGCTGCTGGCGGTCCCGGTCGCGGTCCTGACGGCCGCCGCCCTGGGACTGGCCCTGCTGCTGGCCGCGCTGGCCGCCCTGCTGGTCGTCGCCCTTGCGGCGGTCACCACGGTCGCCGCGCTCACCACGGTCGCGGTCGCCCCGGTCGCGGTCCCGGCCGCGCTCACGGCGGTCGCGGCGGCGGCCCTCGCCGCCGTCCGCGTCGGACTTGGCGTCACCCTGCGGGGCGGGCGTCTCGGCCTTGGGCTCGCTCTTGGCCTCGACGGCGACCGTCTCGGGGCTGCCGGCCTCGGCGGTGGCACGGCGACGGCGGCGCTCGGTGGGCGCGTCGTCGGAGGCGGGCTGGCCCGGGATCTCGATCTGCTGCTGGGCCACGGCCTTCTCGGCGGGGGCCTCGGCCTTGGCGTCCGCCTTCTTCGCGGCGGTGTCGTCACCCGTACGAGCCTTGGAGGTGGCGCGGCGCTTGGGCTTGGTCTCGGTGGCGGCCTCGGCCTTCGCGGCCGGCGCACCCCCACCCGCCTGCGCCTCCTTGATGACCTCGATCAGCTGGCTCTTGCGCATCCGCGCGGTGCCCCTGATGCCGAGGCCGGAGGCGACCTGCTGCAGCTCGGCCAGCACCATGCCCTCGAGGCCGGTACCGCGGCGCCGCCGGGAGCCGGCACCGGTGGCAGGCGCGGAGGCGTCCGTGGCGGGCGCGGCAGCGGTCTCCTCGACACGTGCGCCCATCAGATCGGTGGTGTCGCTCACGAAGGGTCCTTCCCTGGAGCGGACGTCGGCCTGTCTGGCTCGGCGACCGGTTGTGCTGTCCGGCTTCGGTCCTTGCTGTGGACCGGCCGGGGCGGTAATCCGCCGGAGCGGCGGAAGAGATATCTGGTGATGGCGCTTCCTCGAGCCGTGGCACCCAGTGTCACGTGGCGTGGTCGCACCGATTCCGGAGCGTGCCCGGCGGACCGCTCAGTGTCCGCATACGGCGTACTGCCCGCGTATGACGTACGGAACACAGTGCGGCTTGGGGGGCTCCCGGAAGAATGTCTGTCCCGGACGGGGACACGAGGCACCTCGCCATGGTGGGGTCGGGTGCAGACTTGAGATTAACACTACCGGATCCAACAAACATTCCCCCTCTCCAAATCCGGCAACCGCGTGCCCTACTCCCCGGCCGATGCGAGCGGCAGGACGCTCGCTCCCCGCAGGTCCAGGGGCAGCCGGTTGGCGGCCCATTCCGGACCGGCCAGGGCCTCGACCTTGTCGGCGGTCCCGGCGTCGGCCAGGGCCATCACGGTGGGCCCGGCGCCGGAGATCACGGCGGGTACGCCGTCGGCGCGCAGCCGCTCCACCAGTGCGGCGCTCTCCGGCATGGCCGGGGCGCGGTACTCCTGGTGGAGCCGGTCCTCGGTGGCCGGCAGCAGCAGCTCGGGGCGCCGGGTGAGGGCCTCGACGAGCAGCGCGGCACGGCCCGCGTTGACGGCGGCGTCGACGTGCGGCACGGAGCGCGGGAGCAGGCCGCGGGCGGTCTCGGTCAGCACCGGCTTACCGGGCACGAAAACCACCGGAACGATGGAATCCTTGGGTTCGAGCCGGATCGCCCGGGCGGCGCCGGACTCCATCCAGGCGATGGTGAACCCGCCGAGCAGACAGGGCGCCACGTTGTCGGGATGGCCCTCGATCTCGGTGGCCAGCTCCAGCAGGCCCGCGTCGTCCAGCTTGGACTCGCCGCCTATGGTCACGGCCCGGGCGGCGACGATGCCGGCGCAGATGGCGGCGGAGGAGGAGCCGAGGCCGCGGCCGTGCGGGATGCGGTTGGCGCACACGATCTCCAGGCCGCGCGGCTGCCCGCCGAGCACGTCGAAGGCGGTGCGCATGGAGCGGACGAGGAGGTGCTTCTCGTCGCGGGGGAGCGTTTCGCTGCCCTCGCCCGCGATGTCGATGTGCAGCCCGGAGTCGGCCACCCGGACGACGACGTCGTCGTACAGCCCCAGCGCGAGGCCGAGGGCGTCGAAGCCCGGGCCGAGGTTGGCGCTGGTGGCGGGGACGCGCACCCTGACGGCGGCGGCGCGGAAGGCTGGACCGGCCATCGCTCGATGACTCTCCTTGAGCTGCGGTGACTGTCGGAAGTCGCTCGACAGACATTCGACGACGTGCGAGGAACCCCTCGGGCCGCGGCGGAGGCGCGGCGCCGCGCGCAACGCTCGGGCATATGCGGCAGGCGGGTTCGGTACAGCCTATCGAAGGAAGGTTCTGTGGCGACATAGGGCGCACAGGAGGCGCACGATGCGTGTCGCGAGCCCCCTGTGCATCCCTTACCGGGATTACCCGTTCCTGCCGGGATTACCCGTGCGGACCCCGGGGTCGGGTCAGGCCAGGCCGAGGCGCTCGGCCGCGGTGGCCGCGTCGACCGGGACGGTGACCGGCTGCGGGGCGCCGGCGACGGCCCAGTCGGGGTCCTTCAGACCGTTGCCGGTGACGGTGCAGACGATGCGCTGGCCCGGGTCGACCTTGCCCTGCTCGGCGGCCTTCAGCAGACCGGCGACCGACGCGGCGGAGGCGGGCTCGACGAAGACGCCCTCCTGCGCGGCCAACAGACGGTAGGCGCGCAGAATCTCACGGTCCGTCACCTCGTCGATGAGACCGCCCGATTCGTCACGCGCGGCCAGCGCGTACTGCCAGGACGCCGGGTTGCCGATGCGGATGGCGGTGGCGATGGTGGACGGGTCCTTGACGACCTCGCCGCGCACGATCGGGGCACTGCCGGAGGCCTGGAAGCCCCACATCCGGGGGGTCCTGGAGGCGACGCCGTCGGCGGCGTACTCGGTGTAGCCCTTCCAGTAGGCGGTGATGTTGCCCGCGTTGCCGACCGGCAGGACGTGGATGTCGGGCGCGTCGCCCAGCATGTCCACGATTTCGAACGCGGCCGTCTTCTGGCCCTCGATACGTACCGGGTTGACCGAATTGACCAGTGCCACCGGGTAGTTCTCGCTCAGACCGCGGGCGAGGGTGAGGCAGTCGTCGAAGTTGCCGTCCACCTGGAGGATCTTCGCGCCGTGCACGAGGGCCTGGCCCATCTTGCCGAGCGCGATCTTGCCCTGCGGGACGAGCACGGCGGAGACCATGCCCGCGCGCACCGCGTACGCGGCGGCGGAGGCGGACGTGTTGCCGGTGGAGGCGCAGATGACCGCCTTGGCGCCCTCCTCCTTGGCCCGGGTGATGGCCATCGTCATACCGCGGTCCTTGAAGGACCCCGTCGGGTTGGCACCCTCGACCTTGAGGTGGACCTCGCAGCCCGTGCGCTCGGAGAGCACCTGCGCGGGCACGAGCGGCGTACCGCCCTCGCGGAGGGTGACGACCGGCGTGGTGTCCGACACCGGCAGCCTGTCCCGGTACTCCTCGATGATTCCGCGCCACTGGTGGGTCATTGCTGGTTACTCTCCTTCAACCCGCATGATGCTGGCGACACCGCGCACGGTGTCGAGCTTGCGCAGCGCCTCGACGGTCCCGGTGAGGGCGGCGTCGGACGCGCGGTGGGTGACGACGACGAGGGAGGCCTCGCCGTCCTTGCCCTGCTGGCGCACGGTGTCGATGGACACCCCGTGCTCGGCGAAGACGGTCGCGACCTGGGCGAGCACACCCGGCTTGTCCGCCACGTCGAGGCTGATGTGGTAGCGCGTGACGACCTCGCCCATGGGCGAGACGGTCAGGGCGGCGTACGCCGACTCGCCGGGCCCCGTCGCCCCGCTGAGCCGGTTGCGGCACACGGCGACCAGGTCGCCGAGCACGGCCGAGGCGGTGGGCGAGCCACCCGCGCCGGGGCCGTAGAACATGAGCTGCCCGGAGGCGTCCGACTCCACGAACACGGCGTTGTAGGCGCCGCGCACCGAGGCCAGCGGGTGGGTCAGCGGGATCATCGCGGGGTGCACGCGCGCGGTGACGGAGGCCCCGTCCTCGGCGCGCTCGCAGATGGCGAGCAGCTTGATGGTGCAGCCCATCTCCTTCGCGGAGGCGAAGTCGGCGGCGGTCACCTCGGTCATGCCCTCGCGGTAGACGTCGTCGAGGCGCACACGCGTGTGGAAGGCGATCCCGGCGAGGATGGCGGCCTTGGCGGCGGCGTCGAAGCCCTCGACGTCGGCGGTCGGGTCGGCCTCGGCGTAGCCCAGCGCGGTGGCCTCGTCCAGGGCCTCCTGGTAGCCGGCCCCCGTCGAGTCCATCTTGTCGAGGATGAAGTTGGTGGTGCCGTTGACGATGCCGAGCACCCGGTTGACCTTGTCGCCGGCCAGCGACTCGCGCAGCGGGCGGATCAGCGGGATGGCGCCTGCGACGGCGGCCTCGTAGTAGAGGTCCTTGCCGTGCTCCTCGGCGGCCGCGTGCAGGGCGGCGCCGTCCTGGGCGAGCAGCGCCTTGTTGGCGGAGACGACGGACGCGCCGTGTTCGAAGGCGGTGGTGATGAGGGTGCGGGCGGGCTCGATACCGCCGATGACCTCGACCACGACGTCGATGTCGCCGCGTTTGACCAGGGCGGTGGCGTCGGTGGTGATCAGCTCCCGCGCGATGCCCTCGCGGACCCGGTCGGGCCGTCGTACGGCGACACCGGCGAGCTCGACGGGGGCCCCGATGCGGGCGGCGAGGTCGTCGGCGTGCGTCGTCATGATGCGCGCCACCTCTGAGCCGACCACTCCACAGCCCAGCAGCGCCACCTTCAGCGGACGCGTACGCATCATCCGACCTCGTTTCCTCATACCGTCTCGGTTGGTCCAGTCTCACTCACCGGACCGGAGTTTCTGCCCCTGGTCCGGATCGTGAGACATCTATTTCATTTATGCGGGGGTGGCGGACCGAAGATCTTCCACCTGCGGTTTCCCTCGGTCACCCGACGTCGAGCCGGAGGAGGTCCTCCTCGGTCTCACGGCGGACGATGACGCGGGCCTCCCCGTCCTTCACGGCCACGACCGGGGGCCTCAGGACGTGGTTGTAGTTGCTGGCCATGGACCGGCAGTAGGCACCCGTCGCGGGGACGGCGATCAGGTCGCCCGGCGCCAGGTCGGCGGGCAGGAACGCGTCCCGCACCACGATGTCACCGCTCTCGCAGTGCTTGCCGACCACCCGGGAGAGCATGGGCTCGGCGTCACTCGTGCGCGAGACGAGGGCGACGCTGTACTCGGCGTCGTACAGCGCGGTGCGGATGTTGTCCGACATGCCGCCGTCGACGGAGACGTAGGTGCGCAGCCCGTCCAGCGGCTTGACGGTGCCGACCTCGTAGAGCGTGAAGGCGGTCGGGCCGACGACGGCGCGGCCGGGCTCGACGGAGATGCGGGGCGTGCGCAGCCTGGCGGCCTCGCACTCGCGGGTGACGATCTCGCTCAGCGCCTTGGCGATCTCGTGGGGCTCGCGGGGGTCGTCGTCGCTGGTGTAGGCGATGCCGAGGCCGCCGCCGAGGTCGATCTCGGGCAGCTCGACGCCGTGCTCGTCGCGGATGTCCTTCAGCAGGCCGACCACCCGGTGGGCGGCGACCTCGAAGCCGGACATGTCGAAGATCTGCGACCCGATGTGCGAGTGGATGCCGATCAGCTCCAGGCCGTCGAGCTGCAGGGCCCGCCGTACGGCCTCGGCGGCCTGCCCGCCCGCCAGCGGGATGCCGAACTTCTGGTCCTCGTGGGCGGTGGCGATGAACTCGTGGGTGTGCGCCTCGACGCCGACGGTGATACGGATCTGCACCCGCTGCCGCTTGCCGAGTTCCTGGGCGATGTGGGCGACGCGCACGATCTCCTGGAAGGAGTCGAGGACGATACGGCCGACCCCTTCGGTGATCGCGCGGCGGATCTCCTGCGGGGACTTGTTGTTGCCGTGGAAGGCGATCCGGTCGGCGGGCATCCCGGCGGACAGCGCGGTGGCGAGCTCACCGCCGGAGCACACGTCGAGGTTGAGCCCCTCCTCGTGCAGCCAGCGCACGACGGCCCGGGACAGGAACGCCTTGCCGGCGTAGAAGACGTCGGCGTCGGGCCCGAAGGCGGTGCGCCAGGCCCGGGCCCGTGCCCGGAAGTCGGTCTCGTCGAGGATGTAGGCGGGCGTGCCGAACTCCTCGGCGAGCCGGGTGACGGGGATGCCGCCGACGGTGAGCACACCGTCGGTGTCCCGGTCCACGGTCTGCGCCCACACCTTCGGGTCGAGGGAGTTCAGATCGGCGGGCGGGGCGCTGTAGTGGCCCTCGGGCAGGACATCGGCGTGACGGGGCCCGGCGGGGTGGGCGGAACGGCTCATCGTGGCTCTTTCAAAGATGGTCGGGTGCGTCGATGCCGAGCAGGGACAGGCCACCGGCCAGCACCGTCCCGGCGGCTTCGGCGAGGGCGAGCCGGGCGCGGTGGGCGGCCGAGGGTTTCTCCTCACCGCGGGGCAGCACGCCGGGCAGCAGGGCGAGGACGGCATCGGCGACGGTGACGAGATGCCGCGCGAGCCGGTCCGGAGCGCGGTGGGCGGCGGACGCGGCGAGGATGCGGGGGTGGTCGGCGAGAAGGGCCACGACGTCGTGGCCGCCGACGGGACCGGGCTCGGCGGCGAAGCCGAGATCGGCGGCGTTGCGGCTGAGCGCCCGCGTGCGGGCGTGGGCGTAGCGGACGCGGAAGAGGGGGTTGCTCTCCCGCTGCACGAGGTGATCGGCGGTGATCCGGGGCCGGTCGTGCGGCGCGGGATGCAGCAGCGCCCAGCGGGCGGCGTCGGGCCCGAGGGGCATGGGGTCCTCGGGGGCGGGCACCGGACGCAGGTCGGCGGGCTCGCCGTGGGAGACCTCCGTGCGCCCGCCCTGGGAGGCGGCGATCCGCGCGACGGCGTCCGCGACGACCTCGGCCCGCACCTCGTACGGCACCCGCAGCTCGGTCACCTGCCCGGCGAGGGCGTCGGAGTGCCCGTACCGCGCGCCCTCCCGCAGCACCTTGCGTACGAGCTCGGCGCCGGCGTCCCGGTCGAGGCTGATGTTGAGGAACCCGGGCCCGGTGATGGCCACGTCGGTGACGCCCTCGGCCCGTACCAGATGGGGCAGCAGCACCTCGGCGACCTGCCGAGGGGGCCGTCCGGCCGGGCGGGCCAGCTGCAGCGCCACGTTGGTGGCGTAGTCCCCGCACCCCCCGGGCCCCGGCGGCGCGACCACGACCCTCTCGGGCACGGCCACGCTCAGCTCGCCGCCGTCCACGGCACGGCGAACCGCGTGCAGGACGGTACGGGAGAGCTCGACGGGGGTCACGGGACAAGCGTATGGGAGGAGGGGGGTGGGTATGCGAGCCGGTTTGGGGGATGGTCCGGGATGTGGACGAACCCGGGTCGCCCGCGGGGGCGGGCGGGCTACGTGTCGCCGCCCCCGAGGGTGCCCGGGGATGGTCCGGGATGTGCACGAGCCCGGGCGGCCCGCGCGGCGGGCGGGCTACGTGCCGCTGCCCCCGAGGGTGCCCGGGGACGGTCCGGGATGTGCACGAGCCCGGGCGGCCCGCGCGGCGGGCGGGCTACGTGCCGCCGCCCCCGAGGGTGCCCGGGGACGGTCCGGGATGTGGACGAGCCCGGGCGGCCCACGGGGCGGGCGGGCTACGTGCCGCCGCCCCCGAGGGTGCCCGGGGACGGTCCGGGATGTGGACGAGCCCGGGCGGCCCACGGGGCGGGCGGGCTACGTGCCGCCGCCCCCGAGGGTGCCCGGGGACGGTCCGGGATGTGCACGAGCCCGGGCGGCCCACGGGGCGGGCGGGCTACGTGCCGCCGCCCCCGAGGGTGCCCCCGGGAGCGCCCCAGGCGCCCCTGAAGGCGGGGGCCTGTTCCCCGTTCTCGGCCGCCCCCCGGTCGCCGTCCTCCGGCGCGCCGCCCTCGCGCCGCTCGATCAGCTGCCGTACCAGCCGGACCAGCTCGGTGGGCTCGAAGGGCTTGGCGAGGAAGGCGTCGACGCCGATGTCGAGGCCGGTCTCGACCTCGTACTGGTTGCAGGCGCTGACGATGGCGACGGGCAGATCCCGGGTCCGCGGGTCGGCCCGCAGCCGCGCGACGGTCCGCAGTCCGTCGAGGCGCGGCATGACGACATCGAGCGTCACGACATCGGGCCGCACCTGATGGATGACATCCAGACACTCGACACCATCGGCCGCGGTCACGACCTCGAGGCCCTCCAGCTCGAGATTGACCCTGATCAGCTGCCGGATGACCTTGTTGTCGTCCACAACAAGCACCCGGCCCGACGCGCCTGGCACAACTTGAGAGTAGGTCCGGACCGGCCATCCCGTCCGGCTTTTCCCCACTTCCGCCCCCTGCGGGGGACACACGCCCCCGCGGACCTCCCAAAACCCGTTCCTGACCACCCCGTCAGAGCTGGTAGTGTTCTACCCGTCGCCGCGAGCAACACGCTCCACACCGACACGCCCCCGTAGCTCAGGGGATAGAGCAACGGCCTCCGGAGCCGTGTGCGCAGGTTCGAATCCTGCCGGGGGCACCTTGGATTTGGTGCCCAAAGACCCCGTCACCAGCGGAAACGCTGAGGCCGGGGTCTTCGCGTATGTGCAGGCATGTGCCGCCCGAAGCGGCCGTATGCCTGGGTCTGTGGACGAGGCGTGGACGGGATCTTGAGCAATCGCCGCAGGTGAGATCCAGGAATCGACACAGGCCCGGAACGGCCGGCGGATCGCCGAGACGGCCAGGCTCAGGCCCGGATCCAAGCCTGCCGATGGCGGGCAATGCTGTACACCTGCTCGACCTGGGCGGCCGTCAGCACCCCCGTGAGCGGCGCCAGTGCTGCCACTTCGCGCTCCCGGTACACCCGCACGCTGAGCTGTGTGGCCACGACCTTCAGATCGGTGACGCCGACGAAGACGAGGACTGGCTCCACAGGTACGGGAAAGGGACAGTAGCGCTCAAGCACTCGGCCTACCCGCTTTGCCTCCGCACGGCTCTTGCGCGCGTAGGGCGCTGGCTTGCCGTGATCGACTTTTACGGAATCGTCGCCAACCCACACAGCCCGATTGTGGTGGTGCTTCGTATTAATGCTGAATACTCCCCCGGGCCCGATGAGCAGGTGATCAACATCCACATTGTTCGCCAGTCGGATGGAGTGCAGGGCATGCCAACCGTGGCGTGCCAAGCGGTTCAGCTCGGCCCCGACTCGCTTCTCCCCCGCCAGCCCTTTCCGCCAGGAGTCCCACTCCGTGCGGCGCCGCAGGAGTCGCGCGATGACTCGCTCCGCCAAACTTGGACCCGAGCCATCAAGCAGCTCGCGGAGCGAGTCACCGGGAGGGGTGCCGGCCAGATCGTCGGCCGGTGTCAGCGGCGGCAGCAGCGGACGCACTTCCGTCTGGGGTGTCTCCCCCGGGATGCCTGCTGGCTCGCGGCTCTGTAAGTGCTCGGTCAGTACGGCGATCACGTCGTCGCGATACTCAGCACGTAGAACCGTGATCTCCCCCGTCTTCACGTCCGCCCAACCAACCGCGGTGCCGTCGGGCAGATTGGCATACAGGCGATCATGCCCGTACCGCTTCCAGCGCGTGACATTCAGATCCACGAGGCCCCCTCTGCTTCTGGCTCGCAGCATCGCAGCGAGTTGGCCTCAACACGAGAAGGGCCCCGGACAGATGTCCAGGGCCTCAGCGTGGCGCGGAAAGCGTCACTCGTACTCTCGTAACAGTTCCTCGATGCGCCGGTTGGCGACGTCCTGGCGCCCGTCGAGGCACTTCGCGTAGCGGGTCAGCAGGACCTCAACGCTGTTTCCGGCTCGCTCGGCCACCTCGGTGGGGTCGACACCGGCGTTGAGCCACGTGGACAGCGCCGAGTGCCGGAGGTCGTACGGCCGACTCGCGAGCGGCGAGGCCGCGACGGCCGGCGGAAGCGCGAGGAGCCGGGCCTCCTGCCACACGCGGTAGTAGGTCGAGGACGGGACGACCGAGCCCTTCTCACTGAAGAACAACCGCCCGTCGTCCGCCGTGCCGAAGGTGGCCAGGTGCTCCCGGAGAACCGCGACGAGGTGGGGCGGGGTGGGCACCCGTCGGACATCCTCGGTCGGCCGGTTCTTCAGCCCGCGATCGTCGTGGGTCTCCCCCGAGTCCGTCCATTGCTTTCCGACAGACGGACGAGTCCGGTGGAGCAGTGCCGAGCCCCAGCCCTGCTCGGGAAGGTTCAAGTCCGTCTCGACGAGGCCGACCGCTTCCGCCGGCCGGAGACCGCCGAAGTACATGGCGGCGAACAGACCCACGAGGCGGCGACCCCGGGCACGCCGGTATCCGCCCACATAGGAAACCGCCGCCAGCAGGTTCCTTGCCTGCTCCGGGTTGGCGACAACCCGCGGATCGATCTGGTTGGACACCTTCGGCTTCTGCCAGCGGACAGCTGTGATCGGGTTCTCCCGCAGCTCCCCCAGGTCAACGGCGTAATTCGCGGCATTGACGAGCGTCCGACGCTTACGCCGCACCGTTTCGGCCGCTGCCGCCGTGCCGTCGAGCTTGAGCTTCAGCGAGTCGAGGACCGCGCGAGCCGTGGCCGGTTCAGCGAGATCGGCGAGCGGCCGGGACGCCTTGGACACCCAGTGAAGAACGTTCCGCACGTCCTCCGGAACTTCCCGGTCATCGGGCCCCGGAAGCACGAAGGCCCAGGTGCGCAGCGCTTTGCGGATCGTCTCGTCGGACGGCCGTCCGGCGCGGTCGTCGAGGAGTTCCAGCGTCACGCTGGTGAGGGCTTCGTTGATGCCGTCCCGTGTGTTGGGGGCGGCATGGGGCCATTTCATGGCGAGGTACCTGAGGGCAAAGGCGTACCACGACACGGCCGACTTCTTCTCTAGCATCGAGGCCGGAAGGCCCGACGCCGTGTCGAATTCCTCGCCGTCGCGCATCGCGCGCATGAGCTTCGTGCGGTAGTGGTCGGCAAGCGCCTTGGTTCGGAAAGATTCCGAGAAGACGTTGCCCGCAACAGACCAGCGAACCCCGTAGGACGGTGTTTTCGTGTCTCGCTTACGGACACCCCAAACCTTCACATCGAGAGACTTCACGCGGCTTCCTCCAGCTGACGCAGCCACGTCCTAAAGTCGCTACGCCAGACCCTCAGTTCACCGTTGGGGAGCTTGAAAGCGTCGGGTCCGTGTCCCAGCTCGCGCCACCGATAGAACGTCCGCCTAGAAACGCCACCGAGCTCATCGAGAATTTGCGGGACCGTCATCAGCTCGTCCTTCACCTCAATCTCCTTTCCGGGCTGGGAGTTCCTCGCGAACGGTTTCGCGGTTGAGTTGGAGGCCGCGGGCGATGGTGGCGGCCAGGACCGATTCGCCGGGGGTGTGGCCGTGGCCGGCGTACTGCCAGTCGGCCAGGACCAGGACGGTGTCCGGCTCCTGGTCGTCGAGCCCGAGAGCGGCTTGTTCCTGGGCGGCTCGGTAGTCGGCGCGGGCCTGACGGAGAGCGCCGAGGGTGGTGGAGTAGCGGCGGGACTTGGAGGAGAAGTGGCCGCGGAAGCCGAGCATGTGCGCCCAGGCCCAGAGGCGCCGGTCCGGATACAGCGGGTCGAGCAGCTTGCAGGCTTCGATCAGGCGACGGGTGTGGTCGGGCACGCCGTGGTGGTCGAGTTCGGACAGCTCACCTATGCGGCGGTCGAGGGTGCCGGTGTTCTCGGCGGCTTTGGTGGCGTACTTGGCAACGTAGGAGGCGACGGCCTGTTCGGTGATCTCGGAGCCGTCCCCGAAGGCCTTGACCGGGCGGACGTCGAGCTGGGTGCCCCAGCGGAAGGTCCGGGCGGGTTGGTCTGAGGCGGCCGGGACGGAGACCGAAGTGTAGGAATGCCCGGCGGCGGCCCGGATCGCGTCGGTGAGGAGGCCGACCGTGGCCCAGGCCGGCGGCGGGGTGCCGGGGCCGTCCGGCCCGTCGAGACGGATGACCGCGTGGAAGTGCAGGGCGCCCCGCTTCTGGAACTCCGCGACCTTGCCGTAGGAGAGCCGGGCCGCTTCCTTCAGCTCCCGCTGGGAGAGGCCGGCGCGGGCGGCGATCTCGCGGCGGAGCCGGTTGGTGAAGCGCTGCCAGAGCTGTCCGGCGTGGTTGTTGAACAGCACCGCGCCCGCGTAGTCGTACGTGTCCGGGTCGAGGGCGGTGCCGAGGGCGGGGTCGTCGGCGGCGTGGCGGGTGCCGCAGCGGCAGACGCCATGGTCGGGCCGGTTGTGGACGCGGCCGAGCGGGGGGGGCGGTGGGTGTGGCGAAGACGCGGGGGTGATCCCGGACGCTGGTGGGGATGTCGCGGCGGTCGTCCCCGGCGAGCCCGGCCCGGATGAGGTGGTAGGTGTCGCCCGCGTACGTCCAGGCGCAGGAGGGGCAGCGGGAGGCCCGGCGGTTGCCGCAAGCGAGGCGGAGCCGTCCGCCCGGTTCGCCCTCGGTGGAGTAGTGGTGCAGGGTCTCGCCGGTGGTCTTGTCTTTGGTAAGGGTCCAGCCGGTCAGGTGGATGGGGTCGGCGCAGCCGCCGGTTCGGCGGACCTGGTCTGCCCAGCGGGTGTAGTCGGGGGCCGAAGCCACCCTCAGCAGGTCGCCGAGGGTGGTCGGGTCGAGCAGGGCTTTCGGGGTCAACGGCGCCAGCCTCGCTTCTGCGGGGTGTTGGCGTCTTCGCTCGCGGCGGCGTTGGAGGTGCGGCCGTGGCGGTTGGGCTTGGTGGCCCGGTCGGTGTCGTGCAGCTGGTGGGCTTTGGCGGTCTTCTTCAGGCGGTCGTAGTCGCCGTCCAGGTCGTCGGACAGGATGCGGTCGACTCCGAGGCTCCAGCGGCGGGGCATCAGGCGTTCACCCCCTGTCGGCGGGTGGGGCGCATGGTGCCGGTGCCCTGGCAGGCCGGGCAGTGGGCGGTGATGGTGCGCAGGTGGCCACGGTGGTCGCGGCCGCCGAGGGTGACGGCGACGGAGGCGAAGCCGTCGCAGGCCGGGCAGATCCTAGGCGGGGGCGGGGTGGGCTGGGCCATGATGGTGGTTCCTTTCGATTGCGGTTGGAAGGAACGGCCCCGGGTGGCGGCGTGCTTGGCGGCTTGTGCGCCACCCGGCGGCCTTTCAGCGAGGGGTGCGGGAGCCCCGGCGGGTGCGGCCCTTGACCGCGTACATGGCGGCGTCGGCGGCGGTGAGCGCGTCGGTGAGGACGGGCACGGGAAGCTCGGCGATGTGGCAGACGCCGACCGAGGCGGCCAGGGGCAGCGATGTTCCGGCGTAGGGCAGCGGCCGGTGCAGTGCCGCGGTGAGCGCTTCGAGCTCAGCGGCGGCCAGGTCCTGGACCACGGCGACGAATTCGTCCCCGCCCAGGCGGCCAGCGATGCCCTTGCGGCCGCACCAGGCACCCAGCCGTTCGGCGATGGCGATGAGGGCGGCGTCCCCGGCGGCGTGACCGTGGGTGTCGTTGAGGGTCTTGAAGTGGTCGAGGTCGACCAGGAGCACGGCCGCGTCGGGGTGCCGGCGGATGCAGTGTTCGGCGCGGGCGGTCCATCCGGCGCGGGTGTGCAGACCGGTGAGCGGGTCGCGGCGGGCGGAGGCGAGACGGCGGGCGAGGATGCCGCCGTGCACGGCCCAGCCGACTAAGGGCATGAGGCTGGCGGCTATGTGCAGGTCCATGTGCTTCTCCTTGACGATGGCGGTTGGCTGGCGGAGCGCGGTCTGCGGGGCGGCGGCGTGCTTGGCGGCTTGTGCGTCGCCCGCGAGGACCGTTCAGCGGCGCTTGGCGTCCGAGGCGAGCAGGGAGCGCAGGACGACGGCGCAGACGGCGACTGAGGCGCCGGTGATGGCGACGGCCAGGAGCATGGAGACGAGGACGGCACCGACGACCAGGACCACGGCCGTGCCCCCGCCGACGAGGGCGAGGACGGCGCCCGGAGTGAGCTGGACGGTGGGCCGGGCGGGGACCTGCGGGGCTGGCACCGGGGCGGGCGCGTGCTGAATCACGGCGGTCGGCTCGACGACGGTGGGCGGGGCGACGAGGCCTGTGGGGGCGGGCATGGTGGGGACCTTCGGGCGGAGCATGGCGGCTCTCCCTTCGTGGCTACTTGGTGAGGGCGGTGTCGATGACCGGGGCGAGCAGGCTGTCGGCGATGAGGTAGCCGCCGAGGAGCAGCACCAGGACCAGCCAGAGCGGCGGGCGGAAGAGCTTGCAGCCGAGGTAGCCGACGACCGCGAGGGCGAACCAGAGGGGGACCTGCATGGCGGTGTCTCCTAGCGGACGCGGCAGCGGTGGGTGCGAGCGGCGAGCTGGGCGGCGGACTGGCTGGAGTAGTCGGCGGACCAGCCGCAGCGGTCGGCGGTGCAGACGGCGGCGTGTTTGGTCTGGCCGTGGCGGTCGCGGTGGGTGCCGATCTGCACGGGGCCGATGCGCATCACGGAGTGGAAGTGGTCGCGGGCGGGCATGACTTGTCTCCTTGCCAGTCAGACGAGTTGGGCGGCGATCGCGTCAGCGAGGTGGGGCGGGACGCCGAGACGAGCGCGCAGGGTGTCGGTGTCGATCGGGGCGCCGGTGCGGGCGCGGTGGGCTTCGGCGACCTTGCGGGCGTGGTCGACGAGCGCGGCCGGGACCGCGGGCGCTGCGGGGGCCTGGTCGGCGGGCGGAAGCGCTGGCGATTCCTCTGCCGGGGTCGAGGCCGGGGCGGGCACGGGCTCGGGGGCCTGTATCTGGTCGTAGTCGGTGTCGGACTTCGGGGCCGGGACGGGTGTCGGCGCAGTCGATGTGCGGTGGCCGGCGGAGTGGGCGAGGAGGGTGCCGCCGAGGAAGGCGAGCGCGGGCCATCCGGCGATGCCCAGGCGCAGCAGAGCGGGCGGGTCGGCCAGGTCGAGGAAACCGGCAGTGGCCACGTTCGCGCCGAGGGAGGCGAACAGGGCGATGAGGAACCAGCACCAGGCGAGCCGGGACGGGCCCTCGCTCCGCAGTCGTCGCCAGGCGGCGACCAGAAGCAGGTCGACACTCACCGGGTAGGCCCACGCCTTCCAGCCGTCCTGTCCGGCAGCGGCGGCCAGGTCGTGAAGGTGGGCGAAGGACAGGGCTCCTGCGATGACTGCCTGGACCAGGACGGCATCGACGCGCAGGCCGTGACGGGCGGCCATCAGGACTCCTCACCGTTCGGTGGCTGCGGAAGCGAGACGGCCAGGGATGGGCTGACGGCTTCGACGAAGTCGAGGTCTGCGCCGTTGGTGTCGGCGTAGAGGGCGAGCTGGCCCAGGAGCAGGACGGTGCGGGCGAAGTCCTCGCAGTCGGGGCACATGGCGGGGTTCTCCCTTCAGAAGGCATGGAGGGGGGTAGGGACCTGGCGCGAAGGGCGGTCGCGTCGACCCGTGGGACGGGGCAGTCAGGCCGTGACGGGAGTGGCCTTCTTCAGCGGCACCGGGACCCCGGAGGCGTCGGTCAGCTCAGGCCGGAAGGGGGCCAGTTCGGGCAGGGCCGGGGTGCGGTCGGCGTATCGGTTGCAGG
The DNA here is from genome assembly GCF_044545925.1 of Streptomyces sp. NPDC053367. Classification (NCBI taxonomy): domain Bacteria; kingdom Bacillati; phylum Actinomycetota; class Actinomycetes; order Kitasatosporales; family Streptomycetaceae; genus Streptomyces; species Streptomyces sp. NPDC053367. The sequence continues at coordinate 97,345 of NZ_JBITYN010000005.1, forward strand.
TGTTCACGGCTTGGCGCAGCGAGGTGTGCGGTGCCCGGATGCGGTGCCAGCCCCCGGTGGAGTCCCCGGCGATGGCGAGTCCGCGTGTCTCGGCGGGGATCTGGATGGCCGCGAGGACGGCGTCCGGGGAGATGTCGCCGAAGGCCACGTTTGCCGAGGTCTCGTCGTTGACGCGGTGGGCGGTGCGGCCGGTGAGCTGGGCGCGGAGCATGGTGATGCCCTTGCCGAGTTCGGAGCCGAAGCGCTGTCCGCAGATCTCCAGGTAGATGCCGGCCGCGCGGCCGAGCTGGGCGAGGCGGACCAGCGCGGTGATGATCCGGTCCCGCCGCTTCTCTTCCTCCTTGCTGGCGTAGAGGGCCAGTTCGGCAACCTCGTCGACCAGGACCACGACCGGCACCGGCCGAACGTGCTCGGGCAGGTCCCAGATGTCGGCGGCTATCTCCGCGTCCGGGACGGCCGAGGAGATGCGCTGCTCGGCGCGGATGAGCTGGTAGACGCCTTCCATGCGGGACACGAGCGCATCGAGCAGCTCGGCGGCGGTGTCAGGGTTGTCGGCGAGCGCGGAGAAGCGGCGGGCCAGCGGGAACAGCTCCACCCCTTGCTTGCAGTCGATGCCGACCAGGGCGACATCCATCGGGGCGAGCCCGGCGACCAGGTTGCGCTGGTAGACGGACTTGCCCGACTCCGTGGCGCCAAGGGTGAGGGCGTGCGGGACGGCGCGGTAGTCGCGGTAGTGCACCGAGCCGTCCTCCCGCAGGGCGACCGGCACCCGCATCGGGCGGGTGTCGAGCTTGGCCGGCATCTGCACCCGCGCAAGGACGTCGTAACCGGTCATCCGCACTTCCACGACCCCGGACCGCAGCTCGCGCGAGGTGACGCCGTACATCGAGAACGAGTGCCGCAGTCGGTCCGAGGCGGCGGCGACGTCGAAGGCGTCCTGTCCGGGCCGCAGACCCAGCCGCAGAATCAGCCCCGTTCGGGTCGGTCGGAGCCGCAGGATGCGCGGCGGGCGTGGGTTCGGCGTGGGCCGGTTGGTGACGCGGGCCAGGGTCAGGCGCCAGCGCGAGGGTGGGACCGTCAGACCGCAGGCTTCCATGACGGAGGCGTAGCGGACGAGGACCCGCAGTACGGCGAAGGTGACACCGAAGGTCAGCCAGTACCAGGCGGGGCGCCGCCACCGCAGGAGACCCGCAGCGGCGACGACCAGCACCAGCGCGACCGTGAGGGCGGTCATGATCAGGCCGCCTTGGAGCTCGCGGAAGCGGCGACGAGGGACGTGACCGCGACGGCACGGAAGGCGATGCCGTGCCGCTTCTGGCCATTGAAGTCGTTCTCCCACGGCCGGGCGATCAGGCCCGTGAGGGCGACCGGCGTGCCCATGGTCAGCTCACCGGAGATGCCGGGTTCCGGCACGGTGATCGAGAGGATCTCCACCTCTTCGTTCGCCGCGAACATCACGTCGACCGTCATCAGCTTCGCGCCCGTCTCGGCGTCCATGGCGATCTCGCCGGTACGACGGTCCTTGACCTTGGGCTGGGGGGTCTTGGCGACCATCACGGTTGCGGCGGAGGTGTCCACGGGAATCTGACGCATCGTCTTGTCTCCTGCTGTGGTGGGTTCTTGACCGACGTCCCGACGGTGAGACCAGGAGACCGCGAGAGGGCGTGGACGCATCACGGCCCGTATGGACGTTTAGGGACGTCTGAGCTACCGTCAAAACGTCCCTACGGGTCCCGAGAAGGGAACACGATGGCGAACGAGCGTCTGCGTGCAGCGATTTCGGCGAAGGGCGAGACGATCCAGTCCGTTGCCGAGCACGTCGGGGTCGATCCCAAGAGCGTCGAGCGCTGGATCACGACGAACCGGACTCCGCACCGGGGGCACCGCTGGAAGGCTGCGAGCTTCCTTGGGGTCGACGAGGTCTACGTCTGGCCGTCGGTCGAGAAGCAGGCCGAGAAGGCGAGTGCGTCGGAGCTGATCACGTACTACCCGCACCGTGGTGCGGTCCCTGCCCCGCTGTGGTCTTCCCTGATCGAAGGGGCCACGGACCAGGTCGACATCCTGGTCTACGCGGGGCTGTTCCTCTTCGACAGTCACCCAGACCTCCCGGACCAGTTGGCCGAGAAGGCGAAGGCCGGCGCCCAGGTCCGCATCCTCCTGGGCGACCCGGAGTCCGAGGCTGTGCGCCAGCGCGGCGAGGAGGAAGGCATCGGCGACGACCTGGCCGCGCGAGCGCGGATCACCCGCCGGTACTTGCAACCCGCCATGTCGACGCCGGGCGTCGAGATCCGGCTGCACGACACGATCCTCTACAACTCGATCTACCGGTTCGACGAGGACGTACTGGTGAACCCTCACGTGCTGGGAGCTCCCGCCGGACAGAACCCGGTGATGCACTTCAAGTACCTGCCAGGAGCGCGGACGTTCCGGCACTACATGCGGAGCTTCGACTACGCATGGGAGCAGGGCAGGGCGGCGTGAACGCCTGCCGACGTGCGACGCTGAACGCATGGCACGCGTGGACTACTTCAACGATCCGAACGCCCCGAAGGCGAACAGCCTCGTTCCTTCCGTGACCGCCGTTGCCCGCAACGAGGCCGGAGAGGTCCTGCTGATCCACAAGACCGACAACGACCTGTGGGCCCTGCCCGGAGGCGGCATCGACCTTGGCGAGTCAGCCCCCGACGCGGCTGTACGCGAGACCAAGGAGGAGACCGGGTTCGACGTCGAGGTGACCGGCCTGGTCGGGATCTACACGAACCCCGGGCATGTGATGGCGTACGACGACGGCGAAGTCCGCCAGCAGTTCTCCATCTGCTTCCACGCCCGCATCGTCGGCGGCCAGCTGCGCACGAGCAGCGAGAGCAAGGAAGTGGCGTTCGTCGATCCGAGCAGGCTGGACGAGCTGAACATCCACCCGTCGATGCGGATGCGGATCGAGCACGGGTTGGCCGGCCGGGCAGAGCCCTACATCGGCTGAGCGGCCATGCGGTCGAGGGTTCGCTCCACGGCGGCCTGGAGGTACGGGCGCGCCTTGCTGATCGCGTTGTGCACCTCGCTGCCCGGCTCGTACCGGACCAGGATCTCGTCGATCCGGGCGTCAAAGGCGAAGGACTGTCCAGCGGGGCCGGTCGTCATGTCGGCGAAGATCAGGGCGTCAAGGACGGGCGAGTCTTCCCGCTCGTAGACGGCCAGCTCTGCCGAAAGGCCGCGCTGTTCCGCTTCGTACACGGCCCCGGAGTGGTGGGCGACCAGCCGCACCAACCGCGCCGGCGCGCCCAGGGTTTCCAGGTACCGGGCCCCATCGAGGGGATGGAATCCGGTGTCACGCAGCTCGGGGGCGTACCCGATGTCGTGCAGCCACGCAGCGGCGACGAGGAGATCCCGCTCAGCCTCCGACACAGCCGCAGCAGCCTCGCGAGCCCGAGCAGCCACCGCCTGAGTGTGCAGCCAGCGGTTCCCGAGCTGGGGGAGCAGAGACTCGGCGAGTTCGGCCGCTCCCTGGGGCGTGTCCAGTGCAAGAGGCATGGTTGGAACGGTAGCCGAGACGGGCGATGAGCCGACAGGCCGCGAGCGAGCGTGTTCGATCATGGGCGCGGTAAAACTTTCCCTACTTCATCAAGGCTCGCTTCGCTCGCTGGTCCGGCGGTCAACGGCGCTCTCGGATCATCGCCAACCCGACCGCCGCACACTCCACCCAAGCGCATCAACGACTACGCCCGGCCCCCACGCCACCGCCACCACGATCCGGCCTCAGGAAGGGAAAGACGCAACAGCAGCTCCACCCCAACGACCCGCTACCGGGGCCACCGCGTACCCCTTTCCACCCGGTTGCCTACTTCCGGTAGGTCGGATCAAGACCCGAGGGCCGCGCCAAGCGCGGCGGCGCCGGCCGGTCGCCGCCGCGCCGCCTCACTGTCTTCGCCACCGGCCGCACGTCGCCGCCCGTCCGTCGCCGCACGCAGCGGCCACATTCCGACACGGGCACGGGGACAAACGGTGATCCCCAACGGTGCAGGTCAAAGACGCTTTGTGTCACCAAAAGAGGCCGGATCGTGGTGGCGGCGGCTTGCGGGCCGACGCAGCCAGATGCGCGGGCGTTCGTACGGCCCGCTGATCCACGCACCCAGCCCGCCGGCCGGACGGCGGGCAAGGCCATGAGAGAGGGGACAACCCCGCTGTGGCTGGGGCGGTCGGCTCCACGGCTTTAGGCAGCCACTTTGGCGCGAGCCTCGAAGATCATGGCCCCAACGTCGTGCTTCTCCGGGCAGGTCCACAGACTGCCCGACGCGCCGGAAGCTTACGGGGCCATGATCACTCGCGCCAAAGCAGCTCCAGCCCAAAGCCGCTCCGCCGACCTGAGATAGTCGGTGCAGGGTTGGCAGAAGGCGAGGTCTCATTCACCGGTCATGCCCTAGCCCCAGCATGTACCTTCGTCCTGCAGACATCAGAGCTGAACTGGGAGGGGCTATGGAAGCAAGGAACCGAAGCTTGAGCGAGTGGCTTTCTGCGGTGAGGTCCGGCCAAGTGAAACTTCCCCGCTTCCAGAGATTTGAGGCCTGGAGCTACTCACAAGTTCAGGGCCTGCTTGAGAGCGTACTGAATGACCTTCCCATCGGCGCTATGTTTCTGCTCGAGGTGGAAGGAAATCCCCCTTTTCATCCCCGTCCCATCAACAGTGCTCCCGCGGAAGGTAAGGTCAGCGAACTCCTGCTCGATGGCCAACAGCGCGTTACGGCCCTTTGGAAGAGTTTGCATGGAGGTTACCCCGAGCGCGAATTCTTTGTCAGCATGATCGAGAAAACAGACTATGCTGGCACTGCGGTAAAAAGCATCAAGATTAGCGAGCGGGACGGTAAACGCTACCCTCTTTGGGTAGACGATCCCGCTAAATTGCTCGAGCGCGACCTTGTCCCTGTGCGGCTACTTCTACCCGGGGAGGGCGCCAACGACGCGGCGATTGAATGGATCCAGACGGCGTGCGGCGATGATCACGCCAATGTCATTAAGCTCATAAAGAAGGTCAACGGATGGCGATCCACAGTTTCTGCCTTCAACATTCCCTTCCTGTCTCTACCTAAAGATACAAGCGCCGCTCAAGTTCTGGAGGTCTTCACGCGAATCAATACGGGGTCGACGCCGCTGTCCATTTTCGACATCATCACTGCCGACATTGAGCAAGCAGTCGGAGAGTCACTACACGATCTACTCGAAAACCTGAACGGCCGTGTTCCGGGGTTGTCTCGGTATGGAGACGTTCAAGACATCGTTCTCCGGACTGCGGCCCTAATGCAGGACAAGACGCCAGACCGACCTAGCATCCTCAACTTGGACTGGGATGTGGTTGTTACCACTTGGCCTCGCCTGGTCGCCGGAGCCGAAAAGGCAGTGGAATTTTTGGAGGCTGAAAAGGTAATAGACTCTGCCAGGCTGCCGATTTTCACGGCCGTGCCCGCCCTGATAAGCCTTTGGTCGCACGCTACCGACCTGAGTCCCGACAGGCTAGGAGAAGCACGTACGCTGCTACGTAAGTTCATGTGGCGTGCATTCTTTACGGAGCGCTATGAAAGTAGCGCACACACAGCAGTGATTCAGGATGTACGAGAGTTGACCAAGGCCATCAGGGATGGGGCTCCTGATCCAAAGCCACCCATTTTTAGTGAAGACCTCCCAAGCCTCGAAGATCTACAAGAGGCGGGATGGCCCAAGAAAAAAGACCGCCTTGCACGGGCAATCCTCCTGGTTAGCCTTCAAGGAGGAGCCACTGATCTCGCCGAGGGCGAGGCCATTACTACGCTCAACGCGACCAGTCGCGAATATCATCACATCTTCCCGGACGGCTATCTTAAGGACCATAAGGTAGCCCTACCCTCAAACCTGGCCCTCAACTGCGCCCTCATTACCTGGAAGACGAACAGGACCATCCACAACAAAGAGCCGCTCGTCTATATGCGAGATCGCGCGGAAGCAAGCAGTCTCGGTGATGATGAAATTGTTTTTCGCCTCAAGACACACGCCATTCCTGAGAAACCACTTAGGGAAAACGACTACGAGGCATTCATCAGTGCGCGGGCAGAAGAAGTCGAAACAGCTATGAATTCCTTGACGAGCGGTCGCTTGTGGAGCCCCTGACGACAGTCAAGCTGCAGCGCTGACCGGTTAGCGGGAGATCTTCGCCCCCCATGCACCGCGTCGTGCAGTGGTTCACCGTCAATGCCACAAACCACTGCACTTGCAGAAGCCGCCGGCTGATGGGAGGCAACGCTCACAGATGAGCGCTGCTTCCCATCGGTTGCCGACACCGCTGCCCTCTCCACAGTTCAAGGCGCGGCTTTGGGCCGGGGTAGGATAAAAGGCCACCGACCAGGACGTTCCCACTCCGCCGAGCCAGTCATGGCACTCCACCGACTCGGCGCCTGCCTCGGTAACCCATCCGCCCAGTGGATCCCGAGCTTGCCAAGATAGGCTCCTACCGTGACATCGCAGACGCTGCAAACGCCATCCGCCGGTGAGATCCCCGCAGGCTCCGTCAACCACGGCGAGGTGTACACACAGCGTTGGGTCGTTGACATGATCCTCGATCTCGTCGGCTACACACCGGATCACCACCTTGCCGGCCTGACCATCACGGATCCCGCCTGCGGAAGCGGGGCTTTCCTCGTCGCGATTGCCGAACGACTCAGTCAGTCTTGCCGCAAGTTCGACTGTGAGCTTCCTGCGGCGGGCATCCAAGCTTTCGACATCCTCGAACGTAACGTGGAGACCAGCCGGCGCAAGATCGAAGCAACGCTTGTTGATGAGGGTTGGGGACGTCTTACGGCACAAAGTTTGGCGGCTCAATGGGTCAAGTCGGGAGACTATCTACTGCAGGACCAGCACGTGCCTACGGATCTGGTAGTGGGCAATCCTCCTTATATCCGCATCGAAGAGGTTCCCGCGTCCCGAATGGATCTATACCGGCTCAGGAATAGAACCATGACCGGCAGGTCTGACGTCTATATTGGATTTTATGAGCAAGGATTGAAGGCATTGAAACCCGATGGAAAGCTGGGTTTCATTTGTGCTGACCGGTGGATGCGTAACCAGTACGGTCGTGAACTGCGGAAGCTAATCTCTGAGAACTATGCAGTCGACTCACTGGTCGTCATGCATGACGTTGATGCATTCGAAGACAAAGTCGCGGCATACCCAGCCATCACCGTCATCCGTAATGGCCCCCAGCGCAGTGCCGCAGTCGTAGACACTTCTAAGGCCCTTAAACAGCGCCATTCCGAGGAACTTGTCTCTTGGATTAAGCATCCGGAGAGTTCAAGCAAGGAGCACGTCGCTTTTCGAGCGGCGCGCCTTCCTCATTGGTTCCAGGGCACTGATTCGTGGCCCATGGGCAGCCCTGAGCGCCTTGCTCTACTAGAAGACCTCAGTGACCGATACCCAACACTCGAGGAATCGGGCGTGAAGGTAGGGATCGGAGTAGCAACGGGAGCGGACTCCGTTTTCTTGACTAAGCGTGATGATCTAGTAGAGGAAGACCGCCTGCTTCCTCTATCCATGGTCAAAGACGCAAAAACGGGTAGCTACGAATGGACGGGACACTATCTAGTAAACCCATGGACTAAGGATGGAGATCTCGTCGACCTAAGGGCTTATCCACGATTGAACTCGTATTTCGAGAGCAATCGAGCGACCCTCCAGAGCCGGCATGTTGCTAGGAAGAATCCGCAGCGCTGGTATCGCACCATCGACAAAGTCGATTCTGCCCTGACAGACCGACCCAAGCTCCTTTTTCCGGATATGAAGCTCAACATCCATCCGACCCTGGAGCTCGGCGGTTACTACCCGCACCATAACCTTTACTATATGGTCTCCGATTGCTGGGACCTCGAAGTTCTGGGCGGGATCCTCCTTTCACGCTTGGCTCAAATGTTCGTTGAGGCTTACGCAGTAAGAATGCGCGGAGGGACACTTAGGTTTCAAGCGCAGTACTTGAGGAGGATTCGCGTACCACGACCCGGGACCTTGGATCCTGCGGTCGAGAAAGATCTGGTGGAAGCATTTAGGCTACGTGACGTAGATGGAGCCACCCAGGCAGCACTACGCGCTTACGGGATCAGCCGCCTTCCAGTCCGCTAAGCGATGAATCGACAGCCGGATCTTGTTCCGGAACGGGAATCTCCCTGGCCTCCCTCTTTTCCCGGACCACCACATGCATATCGATCGGCGTTCGTGACAGGACAGCACTTACGATGTCCTCAAAGAATTTGTCTATCGACAGGTCTTCGGGGACCAGGTCAGGGCGTGCCTTGATGCCTTCCGCGCTACCTTGAGTCCAGTCAGCGATAATTAGGGCCGTCGCGTCATATACGTCAAACTCTGCCTTGAGTTTGCGCATCATGTCGACAGCACGCTCGTAAGAAGCGGACTCATGCGAGTGAATGGAAGAGTTCAAAAGAAAAACGAACCCGATTGCCGCTAGAGGGTGGCGCCCCCGCAGGTTCTTGGCGTCACCATAAGACTCCTCGAATCGATTTGCCATGTTGTTGCCGAACGAAGAGCCCATCGTCTTCGTGGAGATCATGATTTCAGGACCCCGCGCCCATTGCGCGACCACGACGTCGACCTGTTTTACATATGCTCTACCTAGCACTTTGGCGCTACTCGGCGCTGTTTTTTTGTCCTTCAAAAGACGCTTGTACAGCTCGACCTGCATCGCCTTAGGGAGATTACTAAGGAAGGTCGCGACCTCGTGTGGTAGAACTCGTGGCGCCTCTTGCCTAGGCCATACTTCGTCAGGAGCGAATCCAGCCCGCCTCAGCTCGTGGGCTATCCAAGCATCCAAGGCCTTAGCGAGCCGGCCGCTCTGCGAATCAGCACCCTGGCCAATCGGAATACCAATCATCTGCTCCAGAAGCTCTGTATCGGCGCAGTATGTCCCTCCCTTCCACGGGGAGACACCACTCGCGGAAGCCAGGAGCGGTTCGAGCTCAAAAAAACCATCTGTAGACATTCTCAACCATTTCAGACATCTGCAGCTCAGATTATGCGATGCTGGGCAACGCACCACAGCACGCTAGGGGATCTTGGGCGGCTTCGTCAGCTGATCTGCGGACTATCTGCGGACCAAGATGCTCCAAGCTGCCGACGCAAGGCGTTTGACCTGCGCAGATGCGAGACAAGCAGTCGCCCTCCGGAGCCGTGTGCGCAGGTTCGAATCCTGCCGGGGGCACCTTGGATTTGGTGCCCAAAGACCCCGTCACCAGCGGAAACGCTGAGGCCGGGGTCTTCGCGTATGTGGGGGCGGACTCAGCCGGACACCGCCTCGCCTGGCCGGCCCGGCGCCTCCCCCTCGGGGCCTCGCCTGGCCGACCCAGCCCCCCGCCCCCCTCGGGCCCTCGCCTGGCCAGCCCAGCCCCCTCCCCCCCCTCGGGCCCTCGCCGGTCGGCGCCCCCGACCCGAGAACGCCCTCAGGCCCCCGGCCCGAGAACGCCCGCCCCCAGTCCCAGGTCGGCCGACGACGGCTCGGCAAGTGTGTTCGGCAATTGCCAGTAGACCCTGCCCGGCCAGGCTCGAACGGTGTGGTGTGCATCTAGGATGACCGGGCCGTGCTCGAGGGCCGGCGGTGATCGCGTCCCTGGAGTGCTTGAGTGCGCATAGGCAAGAGGGCTGCCCGTCAAAGGGTGGCCGGTGTTCGGTCGGGGGGTGGCGGCGAGCGGGTCGTCGTCCTCGACGGGTTGCGGCTTGTGGCCGCGTTGATGGTCGTCGCGTATCACTACGTGGCGTTCGGGGAGGGCTGGGAAGGGTCGCAGGCGCCGCTGTTCCCCGTGGTGTTCCGGCCGTCCGCCTACGGGTGGCTGGGTGTCGAGCTGTTCTTCATGATCAGCGGCTTTGTCATCTGCATGAGCTGCTGGGGGCGTACCGTCCCGGAGTTCTTCGTCTCCCGGGTGATCCGGCTGTTCCCCGCGTACTGGCTGGCGGTGATCGCCACGACGGCGGTGGTCGCCCTGATGCCGGGTGGGATCGATCCGCTGGCCTGGCGGGACGTGCTGGTCAACCTGACCATGCTGCAGTGGCCGATGGGGGTCGAGCATGTCGACGGGGTGTACTGGACGCTCTGGGCCGAGCTGCGGTTCTACCTGCTCTTCGCGCTCGTGGTGTGGCGCGGGGTGACGTACCGGCGGGTGGTCGCCTTCTGTTGTGTGTGGGCGACCGCCGCGCTGCTGGCCACCGGCTACGACCTGGGTGCCCTCGACCATCTGCTGGTCGTACCGCACTGCTGGTTCTTCATCGCCGGGCTGGGCTTCTTCCTCATCCACCGCTTCGGGTCGAACCTGCTGCTGTGGGGCATCGTCGGCCTCTCGTTCGTCATGGGGCAGCAGACCGTCATGCAGACGTGGCGGCGGACGCTGGACCGCGTCGGCGACAACGTCCCCGGCTGGGGTGTCGCCGTGCTCATCACCGTCTTCTACGTCGTGATGGCCGGTGTCTCGCTGGGCTGGTTCCGGCGGGTGGACTGGCGGTGGCTGCCCGCGGCGGGGGCGCTCACGTATCCGCTGTATCTGCTGCACGAGTCCATCGGCTGGGAGATCTTCCACCGTTTCCAGGGCTCGGCCGACCAGTGGGTGCTGCTCGGTGTGACGGTCGTGGGCATGCTGGTGCTGGCCCATCTGGTGCACCGGTGGGTGGAGCGGCCCGCGTCCCGGCGGTTGAAGCGTTCCCTGACCTCCGCCTTCGCTCAGGTGCGGGCCGGTGGTGAGCCGCCTGCGCCTCGAAAGCCTGCGCCGCGGGAGCCTGGGCCGCCCGGCTCGCGGGCGTTCGTTCCGGGGGCGCGGGTTCCGGAGCCGGACGCTGCCGCGGGGCCCTACGCGCGCTGATCCGCCGGGTCGTCACGCGGTGCGTTTGCGGGCCGCGGTCTTCTTCGCCGGGGTCTTCTTGGCGGACGCCGTGGACTTCGTGGCCGACTTCGCCGTGGACTTGGTCGCGGAGGTCTTCTTCGCCGCTGCCGTCGTCTTCTTCGCGGCTGCGGTCGTCTTCTTCGGCTCCGCCGCCTTCTTGGACGCCGCCGTCTTCTTCGCGGTCGACTTCTTGCCCGCCGGTTCCTTCGGCCGGCCGCGGGCCGCTTCGCGCCGGGGGAGGTGGGTGACCTCGGCCGGGGCCTCGCCGCGGGACTCCTTGGCGGCGCGGACGCTGTTCTCCAGGGCGGCCATGAGGTCGAGGACCTTGCCGCCTGCGGCGGGTTCGGGGGCCTCGGGGGGCGCCTCGCCGGCGGCCTTCGCGGCGATGACCTCCTCCACGGCCTCGCGGTACTCGTCGTGGAGGTCGTCGAGGTCGACCTCGCCGAGGGTGTCCATCAGGGCGTCGGCGAGGTCCAGTTCCTTGTCGCGGACCGTGACGGAGGCGTCGGGGGCGACGCCCTCGGGGGCACGCACCTCGTCCGGCCACAGCAGGCCGTGCATGGCGATGGCGTCGCCGACGACCCGGAGCATGCCGAGGCGTTCGCGGCCGCGCAGGGCGTACTTCGCGATGGCGACCTTGTTGCTGCGCTTGAGGGCCTCGCGCAGCAGGGTGTACGGCTTCGCCGCGGGGGCGCCGCCCGCCGCGAGGTAGTACGCGGCGTCCATCTGGAGCGGGTCGATCCGGTCGGCCGGCACGAACGCCACGATCTCGATGGTCCGGGCCGTCGGGAGCGGCAGGTGGGACAGGTCCTCGTCGGTGATCGGGATGATCGAGCCGTCCGCGTCCTCGTAGCCCTTGCCGATCTCCGCCTGGCTGACCTCGCGGTCCTCCAGCTCGCAGACCTTGCGGTAGCGGATGCGGCCGCCGTCCTCGGTGTGGATCTGGCGGAAGGAGATCGAGTGGCTCTCGGTGGCGTTCACCAGCTTGATGGGGATGCTGACCAGGCCGAACGAGATGGCTCCGTTCCATATGGATCGCACGTGCGCATACCTTTCGCGGTGGTTTGACCCGGTTTCGTGTGATTCTCATCGTATGACGCCCATCACAGAGGTGGAGGGGCGGCGGCTCGCGCTCAGCAATCTGGAGAAGGTGCTGTACCCGGCGACCGGGTTCACCAAGGGCGAGGTGCTGCACTACTACGCGACCACCGCCGACGCGCTGCTGCCCCATCTGCGCGACCGGGCGGTGTCCTTCCTGCGCTACCCGGACGGGCCCGACGGGCAGGTGTTCTTCACCAAGAACGTCCCGCCGGGTACGCCCGAGTGGGTCACCACCGCCGCGGTGCCCCGCTCCGAGGGCCCGGCCCGCATGGTGGTGATCCAGGATCTGCCGTCGCTGATGTGGGCCGCCAACCTGGTCACCGAGTTCCATACGCATCAGTGGCTCGTCGACGACCCCGGCGAGGCCGACCGGCTGGTCTTCGACCTCGACCCCGGGCCGCCCGCCACGATCGTGGAGTGCTGCGAGGTCGCGCTGTGGCTGCGCGAACGGCTCGCCGCGGACGGTGTCGAGGCGTACGCCAAGACCTCCGGCTCCAAGGGGCTGCATCTGCTCGCGGCGGTGCGCGGGGCCTCCTCCGAACGGGTGTCGGAGTACGCCAAGGAGCTGGCGGTGGAGGCGGAGCGGGCCATGCCCCGGCTGGTGCTGCACCGGATGACGCGCAGCCTGCGGCCGGGCAAGGTGTTCGTCGACTGGAGCCAGAACGCCGCGCGCAAGACCACGGCCACGCCCTACACGCTGCGGGCCCGGCAGCGGCCGTTCGTGTCCGCGCCGGTGACCTGGGCGGAGATCGAGCAGTGCCGGGCCCCCGACCAGCTGGCCTTCGGCCCCTCGGACCTCGCGCCCCGGCTGCAGGACTACGGCGATCTGCTGGCGCCGCTGCTCGACGCCGGCCACGCCGGCGAGCTGCCGTGACCCCCGCTGCCCTACGAGGTCAGACCCGGGCCCAGGTGTGCCGGTCGCGCGCCATCGCGTGCAGGGCCTCCACGTCCGCCGGTTTGAGTACGCCGCCCAGCCGGGCGAGGCCGTCGAGCTCGGAGTGCTCCAGGACGCGGACCTCGCGGGGCTCGGCGGTGACGGTGACGCGGCCGGTCGGGCCCGCCAGGGCGAGGACGGGACGGACCTCGGCGGTCAGCGCGTAGGAGGCGCGGTCGGCGGTGGCGCGCACGCGGCGCAGCAGCGGGGTCGCCTCGGCGCGGCCGATGGTCACCATCGGGTCGGCGATCAGGACGCGCAGCCTGCGGGCGTAGACGGTGTGCACGGCGAACAGGCCGCCGGGGCCGATCAGCAGATGGTGGACGCGGTCGCCGCCGGGCAGCGGGAGGGAGTGCAGCGCGTGCCAGCCTGCGCCGTCCAGCCGGTCCAGTGCCTCCCCCACCTCCCGCTCGGCCAGCAGCGCCCGCCGCCGCGGGTCGCCGCGCAGCCGGTGGGCCGGGCCCGGGTCGCGGTCGAGGGCGATCTGGAGGGCCTCGCCGGGGCGGTTGGGCGCCAGGTCGTCGTCCGGGTGCAGGGCGAGCCGGGCCAGTTCGGCGGGGGTCGGCGGCGGGGGCGGGCCGACCGTGACGGGGCCCGTGAGGTAGGGATGCAGGGCTTCGAGTACGTCGGCCCTGCTCTCCTCGCTGAGCAGGTTCACCCGGCCGCTCTCCCTGTCGTACCAGGCGATGTTCCGGCCGTCGGTGAGACAGACGTAGAGCCGCTCACGGCCGTGCCGCCGGGTCGGTACGACGCGCAGTCCGCTCATGCACCATCACCCCATGACCATGGGAACAGGCGGGGTGCTCCGGGGGCAAGAACCCGGTTACGTTGGAGAGCAGTTGGGCAGGTCCCGGGGTTGGGGAGGCGCCGTTGCGTACCCGCAGGAAGCAACCCGACGTACCCGCTCCCGAACGCCGGTGGGACGAGGTCGTGCCCGGTCTGTGGATGGGCGGGCACGAGGTCCGGGGCCGTACCGGCCAGGTGGAGACCGTGGTGGTGCGCGACGAGTTCGACCTCGTGCAGACGCTGCTGCGGCTGCCGGGGTACGGGCCCGATCCGGGCGTCGACCACCAGGTGTGGCCCATCCCGGACGGGCCGCTGGACGGCACGCAGCTCGCCGGGGTGATCCGGCTGGCGGAAGCCGCGTGCGACGCGCTGGACGCGGGCCGCCGGGTCCTGGTCCGCTGCTTCCACGGCTACAACCGCTCCGGCCTGGTCGTCGCCCACGCCCTCGTCCGGCGCGGCCGCTCCGCGGACGACGCCATCCGCCTGATCCGCACCCGCCGCTCGCCGTGGGCGCTGCACAACGAGCTCTTCGAGGACTACCTGCGCGCGGGCCTGCCGACGGCGCGCCTGCTGGAGGAACTGGCCGAATGAGGGGCGGGCCGGCGGCCTTCGCCCGGATCCCGCCCGGACCACGCACGCCCTCAGCGGCCTCCCGCATGCGAACCCCCCGGTTCCGCGTTAATAAAGTTACGGGGCCCGCGGCAACGTCCCATCGCCGCCTGATCCGCAGGAGTCCCGTGCCGTCGCCCCTTCGTCGCCCCTCGCGGGCTGTTCTCGCCGTCTGGGCCGTCGCCGTGCTGGCGGTGGTCACGGCCTGCGGCGACGCCGGTGGGCTGCGCGGTGCCGGGGAGACGCCGACCGCGGTCGGGCCGGCCCGGCTGTGGCCCGAGCTGGCGCCGGCCTCGTCGCCGGCCTTCGACTTCGACGAGGCGGAGACGAAGGTGATCAAGGGCGTGCGGGTGACCGGCGGCATCCACGAGGTCGACCCCGTGGCGATCGTGCGGGCCGAGATCGAGGGCGAACCCGAGCAGTACTCCGGGGAGAAGGCCGAGTTCCGGGAGACGGCCCGGCGGATGGCGGACTGCGCGGACGGCCCCGGCAAGGGCCGCTGCCCGGTGCTGCGGCCGTACTACCGCGACCTGACCGGCGACGGCCGCGACGACCTCACCCTGGGCTTCAGGCAGCTGCCCGGCACGCTGACCGCCGTACGCGTGTACACCGTGGACCGGCACCGGCTGGTGCGGGTCATGCACTACGAGGACGCCCTGAGCGGGGTCGAGCTGGCCGGGCACTCGGTGATCGTCCGGTCGCCTTCGGAGGTCGCCGGGTACGAGTACCGGCTGCAGTGGACCTGGGACCCGGACCAGAAGGCCATGCTGCTGACCCAGGACGAGATGCTGCGCACCGCGGGACGTACGACCGCCCCCTCGCAGTCCCCCTCCCCCTCGCAGTCCCCCTCCCACGCCCTCTCCCCCTCGCCGTCCCCCTCCCACGCCCTCTCCCCCTCGCCGTCCTCCGCCCCCTCCCTCACGGCGGTTCCCCGATGAGGTTCCCCCCGCCCGGCACGCTCGCCGTGAAGACGGCCGTGTTCATCGCGGTGATGTGCTGCGCGCTGGCCGCGCTGCTCGGCGTGCTGGTGCATGTGTCGGTGACGAACCAGACGGTCGGCCAGGCCCGCGACGTCGCCCTGGACCGGCTCGCGCAGGCGACGGACGCGTTCGAGGCGGGGGACACCCCGGCGCCGGGCTCGGGCGTGGACCCGGAGGGGCTGCCCACGCGGCTGCGGGAGCTGGCGGCGGGCGGGGAGCGCGGCACGATGGTCGCCCGGTACCGAGGCCGGCCGACGATGTGGGCGGCGGGCCCGGCCGACGGCGGCCGGGTCCTCGCGGTGCAGGTCGACTACTCGCAGGAGGCCCGCACCATCGACGGCCTCGACCGGGCGATCCTCGGCTCCTCGGCGCTGGCGATCGGGGCGACGCTGCTGGTCGGCGCGTTCGCGGTGCAGCGGGTGACCCGGCGGCTGCACGCCACCGCGCGGGTGGCCCGGCGGATCAGCGCCGGTGACCTGGACGCGCGCGTGAACGACCGCCGCTCCAGGGACCCGCGGCGCCCGCAGGACGAGGTGGCCGCGGTGGCCGCCGCGCTGGACTCGATGGCGGCGTCGCTGCAGGGCAAGCTGCTGGCCGAGCAGCGGTTCACGGCGGACGTGGCGCACGAGCTGCGGACCCCGCTGACCGGGTTGCACGCGGCGGCCGAGCTGCTGCCGCCGGGGCGGCCGACGGAGCTGGTGCGCGACCGGGTGGCGGCGCTGCGGACGCTGACGGAGGACCTGCTGGAGATCTCCCGGCTGGACACCGGCCGCGAGCGGCTGGACCTGACGACGGTGGAGCTGGGCGCGCTGGCCCGGCGGGTCGTGCGGGGGGCGGGGGGCGAGACCGAGGTACGGGTCGTACGGGATGCCACCGTCGAGACGGACCGGCGGCGGCTGGAGCGGGTGCTGGGCAATCTCGTCGCCAACGCGCACCGGCACGGGCGCGGGCCGGTGGTGCTGAGCGTGGAGGGGCCGGTGGTGACCGTGCGGGACCGCGGGGAGGGGTATCCGGACTACCTCCTGCGGCACGGGCCGCAGCGGTTCCGCACGGAAGGGGGGTCCAAGGGGCACGGGCTGGGGCTGACCATCGCGCGGGGGCAGGCCGAGGTCCTCGGGGCGCGGCTGGAGTTCTCCAACGCCGTGGACGGCGGGGCCGTCGCGACGCTTACCTTGCCGAAGGGCGGCTGAGGGCCGGGGACTTCCATCTGGCCTAGTCGAGAAGGCGAGCGCTCCCCGCTGCTCCTAGCGTGGCGGTTAGTCAGTTCCGCCCCCTTTCACGGAGGTCCGCATGTCCCTGCGCTCCCGACTCGGCATATCCCTGACCGTCGCCGCCCTCGCCGCCGGGGCCCTGGCGACACCCGCCGTCGCGAACGACGACCGGGGCGGCCAGACCACCAGCGCCCCCCGCCTGTACAAGGGCCAGGTCACCGCGAGCACGCTGCTGCTGCGCAGTGCGCCGAACCGGGGCGGCCAGATCATCGGGTCCCTCCGCCGGGGCGCCATCGTCAAGATCTTCTGCAAGACGGTCGGCGAGAACATCAACGGCAACAACCGCTGGTACCTCCTCACGGACGGCAGCTGGGCCTGGGCGTCGGCGTACTACATCAAGAACATCGGGGCCGCACCCCGCTGGTGCTGAGCCAAGGAGTCCCCTTTGGGTAAGTTCCGGACATGACGAACGCCGGAACCGGAATCACCACAACGGTGACGGAAGCGCCCGCTCCGGTGGTGCGCCTCCCCCGGCGCCGGGGCGTCGAACTCGCCCTCATCGTCCTCGCCGTCCTGTTGTCGGTCTACGGCTACTGCGCGGTGGGCCTCGCCCGGAACGGCACCGTCCCGCCCGGCGCCGCAGGTTACGGCGCCGGGCTGGGCGTGCTGGCGCTGCTGGCGCATCTGGCGGTGCGGCTGCGCGCCCCGTACGCCGATCCCCTGCTGCTGCCGATCGCGGTGCTGCTCAACGGGCTGGGTCTGGTGCTGATCTACCGGCTCGACCTGCAGACACCGGGCGACCGGGCGGCCCTCACCCAGCTGGTGTGGTCCACGCTGGGGGTGGGGCTGTTCACCGTGGTCGTGGCCGCGCTGCGCGACCACCGGGTGCTCCAGCGGTACGCGTACGTCTGCGTGGCCGCGGCCCTCGCCCTGCTGGTGCTGCCGATCCTGTTCCCCGCGGTGAACGGCGCCCGCATCTGGATCCGGGTCGCCGGGTTCTCCATCCAGCCGGGCGAGTTCGCAAAGGTGCTGCTTGCGGTGTTCTTCGCCGCGTATCTGGCCGCGAACCAGGGCGCGCTGGCGTACGCGGGCCGCCGGGTGTGGTTCATGCAGCTGCCGACCGGCCGGGTGCTCGGCCCGATCGTCACCATCTGGCTGCTGAGTGTCGGCGTGCTCGTCCTGGAGCGCGACCTCGGCACCTCGCTGCTGTTCTTCGGCCTGTTCGTCGTCATGCTGTACGTCGCCACCGGGCGCACCGGCTGG
This sequence comes from Streptomyces sp. NPDC053367, assembly GCF_044545925.1. Lineage (NCBI taxonomy): Bacteria > Bacillati > Actinomycetota > Actinomycetes > Kitasatosporales > Streptomycetaceae > Streptomyces > Streptomyces sp. NPDC053367. The sequence continues at coordinate 115,118 of NZ_JBITYN010000005.1, forward strand.
ATCGCGGTCGGCCTGGTGCTCGCGGGTGTCGGGGCGGTGGCCGTGGGCTGGCTGGAGCCGCATGTGCACAGCAGGGTCGAGGACTGGCTGCACCCGTTCGCGTCGATCGAGGCCGGCGACGGCCCCAACCAGCTCTCCCAGTCGCTGTTCGCCTTCGCGGCCGGCGGCGTCCTGGGCACGGGCCTGGGACTCGGGCACTCGATCCTGATCGGCTTCGCCGCCAAGTCGGACTTCATCCTGGCGACGGCCGGGGAGGAGCTGGGCCTGGCGGGGCTGTCGGCGATCTTCCTGCTGTACGGCCTGATGGTGGAGCGCGGCTACCGTGCGGGGCTGGCGCTGCGCGACCCGTTCGGGCGGCTGCTGGCGGTCGGGCTGGCCTCGATCGTGGCGCTGCAGGTGTTCGTGATCGCGGGCGGGGTGACGGGGCTGATCCCGCTGACCGGCATGGCGATGCCGTTCCTGGCGCAGGGCGGCTCCTCGGTGGTCACCAACTGGGCGATCACGGCGCTGCTGATCCGGGTCAGCCACTCGGCGCGCCGCCAGTACGACGGGCGGGCCGCCGTATGACCCGCTACATCCGGCACGCGGCCGTCTTCTGCGCGCTGCTGCTGACGGCGCTGCTGGTCAACGCGGCCCGCATCCAGGTCGTCCAGGCCCAGCGCTACGACGACAACCCGGCCAACCGGCGGGCCGTCATCGCCCGTTACGCCCAGCCGCGGGGTGACATCCTGGTCGGCGGCCGGCCGGTCACCGGCTCCCTGGACACGCGCGAGCAACTGCGCCATGAACGCACGTACGACAACGGGCCGTTGTACGCCCCGGTGACCGGGTTCGCCTCGCAGAAGTACGGCACGAGTCTGCTGGAGCGGGCCGAGGACCCGGTGCTGTCCGGCACGGACCCGATGCTGACGCCGTTCCCGCTGTGGAACGACTTCACGCGGGCGGGCAATCCGGGCGGCGACGTGGTGACGACCCTGAACGAGGCCGCGCAGCAGGCGGCGTACGCGGGGCTCGGGGCGCGCAAGGGGGCGGTGGCGGCGATCGAGCCGACGACCGGTCGGGTCCTGGCGCTGGTGTCGACACCGTCGTACGACCCGGCGGTGCTGTCGGGCAACGGGCCGGACGTGACGGACGCCTGGGAGCGACTGAACGGCGACCGGGAGAAGCCGATGCTGAACCGGGCGGTGCGGCAGACGTATCCGCCGGGCTCGACCTTCAAGGTGGTCACCGCGGCGGCGGCGCTGGACGCGGGCGTGGTCCGGGACGTGGACGAGCCGACCGACTCCCCCGCCCCCTACACCCTGCCGGGCACCACCACCTCGCTGACGAACGAGTTCGACGGCTGCGAGGACGCCCCGCTGCGGGTGGCGTTCGAGTGGTCCTGCAACACGGTGTTCGCGCGGCTCGGGGTGCAGGTCGGGGTGGCCGACATGGCGGCGACGGCGCAGGCGTTCGGGTTCAACGACGCCGAGCTGCGGATCCCGTTCTCGGTGGCGCCGAGCACCTTCGACACGAGCGTGGACCGGGCGCAGCTCGCGCTGTCGTCGATCGGGCAGTACAACACCCGGGCCACGCCGCTGCAGATGGCGATGGTGGCGGCGGCCGTCGCGAACGGCGGGCAGCTGCGGGCGCCCTACCTGGTGGACCGCACCACCACGGCCGCGGGCACCGTGCTGACGACACCGGGACCGCGCCCGGTCCGCCAGGTCATGCGCCCGTCGACCGCCACGCGGCTGCGGGAGCTGATGCGGGACGTCGTGGAGGAGGGCACCGGCACCAACGCGGCCATCCCCGGCGCGGTGGTCGGCGGCAAGACCGGCACCGCCCAGCACGGCGTCGGCAACGCGGGCACCCCGTACGCCTGGTTCGTCTCCTGGGCGCAGGGCGAGCACGACATGGACGCGAGGGTCGCGGTCGCGGTGGTGGTCGAGGACGGCTCGACCGACCGCGACCACATCACCGGCGGCGGCATGGCGGCACCGATCGCACGGGCGGTGATGAAGGCGGTGCTCCACACGCCGGAGGGCCGGGGCTGACGAGCACACCCCGGGGGCCCGGGCTCCATCGGGGAACGGGCCCCCGGGCCACGCCCCAAAGGGGCGCGGGGAACTGCGTGCCCAGCCACGACGGCCCCGCAGGCACACACGACGGGAGGAGCCACGGCGGGAAGGCACGTGCCCCGGCAACACCTCTCGCACGAAGGCACCTCGGCCGCCCGCCCCCGGAGGGGTCGCGCGTCAGACCGGCCCGCCCTCCGCGATCGCCTGTTCCACCTCCGCCACCCGCTCCCGCTCCTCCACCGCGAACCGCTCCGCGTCGAGCCTGTCGGCGATCTCCTCGTCCTGGGCCATCAGCAGGTCCAGGTTCGAGTCGCCCAGCTCCAGGACGCCCATGTCGACGTATGCCTGCTGCAGGCGCTCGCCCCACAGGCCGATGTCCTTGACGCAGGGCACGATGCGGGAGAACAGGAGCTTGCGGAAGAGGGCGAGGAACTCGGACTGCTCGCTGAGGGCCTCGGCCTCGGCCTTGGGGATGCCGAAGTTCTCCAGTACCTCCGTGCCGCGCAGCCGGTCGCGCATGAGGTGGCAGCCCTCGATGACGAACTCCTCGCGCTCGCGCAGTTCGGCGTCGGTGAGCTGCTTGTAGTAGTCGCGCAGGGCCATGCGGCCGAAGGCCACGTGCCGGGCCTCGTCCTGCATGACGTAGGCGAGGATCTGCTTGGGCAGGGGCTTGTCGGTGGTGTCGCGGATCATGCCGAACGCGGCGAGGGCCAGGCCCTCGATGAGGACCTGCATGCCCAGGTAGGGCATGTCCCAGCGGCTGTCGCGCAGGGTGTCGCCGAGCAGTGCCTGGAGGTTGTCGTTGATCGGGTAGAGCATCCCGATCTTCTCGTGCAGGAAGCGGCCGTATATCTCGGCGTGCCGGGCCTCGTCCATGGTCTGGGTCGCGGAGTAGAACTTGGCGTCCATGTCCGGCACGGACTCCACGATCCGCGCGGCGCAGATCATCGCGCCCTGCTCGCCGTGCAGGAACTGGCTGAACTGCCAGGAGGCGTAGTGCCGGCGCAGCTCGCCCCGGTCCTTGTCGCTGAGCTTGGCCCAGTGCTTGGTGCCGTACAGGCTCATCGCCTGGTCCGGGGTGCCGAGCGGGTCGTGCGGGTCGACCTCCAGGTCCCAGTCGATCCGCCGCTGCCCGTCCCACTGCTTGTCCTTGCCCTTCTGGTACAGGGCCAGCAGCCGGTCGCGGCCGTCGTCGTACTCCCACCCGAAGCGGGCGGCGCCGGTGGCGGGCACCTCCCAGTGCGGATCTCCGGGGTCACGGGCGTAAAGATCGAACGTCGGCATGTCCCGCAGGCTCACATGCGCGGGGACCGCGAGGCAACAGGGTCTCGCTCACAGTCGCCCGGATCGGCCCGACAAGTTCTTGCGCGAGGGATTGACGACCTTGCTGACAGGCAGTCTCATAAGGGGAGTGACCGGCGGGTAACCCGCCACGCCCCCGTACGACGAGGTGGATCAGCCATGACGACCCTGACGGAAGCCGACGCGCTGGACGGGCTGCGCGACGCGCTCGGTCTGCTGAAGGACCGGGAGCAGGTGGCCGAGCGGCTGCTCGCCTCCTCCGCCAAGCACTCCTTCGACCCGGACAAGGAACTCGACTGGGACGCGCCCTTCGAGCCGGGCAAGTGGTTCTGGCCGCCCGAGCTGGTGTCGCTCTACGACACCCCGATGTGGAAGCGGATGAGCGAGGAACAGCGCATCCTGCTCTCCCAGCACGAGGCCGCCGCACTGGCCTCGCTGGGCATCTGGTTCGAGATCATCCTGATGCAGCTGCTGTGCCGGCACATCTACGACAAGGCCGCCACGAGCGCGCACGTGCGCTACGCCCTCACCGAGATCGAGGACGAGTGCCGGCACTCGAAGATGTTCGCCCGGCTCATCGCGCGCGGGGATACGCCCTGGTACCCGGTCAGCCGCGTCCACCAGAACCTCGGCCGGCTCTTCAAGACCATCTCCACCACGCCGGGCTCCTTCACCGCGACCCTGCTGGGCGAGGAGGTCCTCGACTGGATGCAGCGGCTGACCTTCCCGGACGAGCGGGTGCAGACCCTCGTCCGGGGCGTCACGCGGATCCATGTGGTGGAGGAGGCCCGGCACGTGCGGTACGCGCGTGAGGAGCTGCGCCGTCAGATGCTGACCGCTCCGCGCTGGTCGCAGGAGTTCACGCGGGTCACCTCCGGGGAGTTCGCCCGGGTGTTCTCGGTCGCGTTCGTGAATCCCGAGGTGTACACGAACGTGGGGCTGGACAAGCGGGAGGCCATGGCCCAGGTGAAGGCGAGCGGGCACCGCAAGGAGGTCATGCAGACGGGAGCCAAGCGGCTCACCGACTTCCTGGACGACATCGGGGTGCTGCGGGGTGTCGGCCGTCGTCTGTGGAGGTCGTCGGGGCTGCTGGCCTGAGCCGCGCCGGCGGGTGGCCCGCGGCCGGTCGCGCCCCCGTGGCGGTGCCGCACATCGGCACAGTCCCGCGCCTGCCGGGTCACCCACGGCCGACTACCCTGCATGCATGGCCCCCTCCGCCCCCGCCTACCGTCGACTGAGCGTCGAGGAGCGACGGACCCAGCTCCTCGACGCCGCGCTCTCCCTCTTCGCGCACCGCGCGCCCGAGGACGTGTCGCTGGACGACGTGGCGGAGGCGGCCGGGGTGTCCCGGCCCCTGGTGTACCGGTACTTCCCGGGCGGCAAGCAGCAGCTGTACGAGGCCGCCCTGCGGTCGGCCGCCGAGGAGCTGCGGCACTGCTTCGACGAGCCGCGCGAGGGGCCGCCGCTGCCGAGGCTGGCGCGGGCGCTGGACCGCTACCTGGCCTTCGTGGTCGAGCACGACGCCGGGTTCAGCGCACTGCTCCAAGGCGGCAGCGTGGTGGAGACCTCCCGTACGACGGCCATCGTGGACGGCGTACGGCGCTCCGCGGCGGAGCACATCCTCAGCCATCTCCAGGTCGCCGAGCCGGGGCCGCGGCTGCGGATGACGGTGCGGACCTGGATCACGGCCGTGGAGGCGGCCTCCCTGATCTGGCTGGACGAGGACAAGCAGCCGCCCGTGGAGGAGCTGCGGGACTGGCTGGTCGAGCAGTTCCTCGCCATGCTCACGGTGACCGCCCGGCGCGACCCCCAGACGGAGGCCCTCGTGGCCGGGCTCGCCGGGGCGGACGGCTGAGCCGCGTGCCGTGAGGCGCACACTGGTGCGGTGAAGAGCGAAGACACCCCGTTCGAGGGCGGGCCGATGGACGGCCGGGTGCTGCCGGTGCTGCTCGGCATGACCGGGCACCCGCCCAAGACGTACCGCATCCCCGTGCCCGACCCGGCGGGCGGCGAGCCGGCCGTGCTGGTGTACCGGCGCGTGCCGCGCCACGAGGGCAGGCCCGTCGGACTGCGCAACCGCTGGAAGTACGCCTACGACCCCCACGGCGACCAGGGCGGCGGCCGACTGAAGTGGCCCTGGTCGAGGCCACACGCCACGCCGGGCGGCAAACCGGAGGACACCCAGGGGTGACGGTGTTGCGCCGCCTCGCCCACACTCGGCGCGCGGACCCGCGGGGACCCGTCCCATGCTCGCGGTGCGGAGCGACCGCTCCTCACGCACCGGAGGTGATGACGTGTCAGGAAGGCTTCTGCGCCTGGTCTGCACGGCGGCGGTGGCCGCCCAGGCCGTTCTCGTGGCCGCCCCGGCGACGGCCGCACCGGAACCGGACCCGGCCGGCCGGCGGCCCGTGGCCGAGCTTCTGACGGACCTTCAGCGGCTGTACCGGCAGGCCGAACAGGCCACCGAGGCCTACAACGCGACCGAGGAGAGGCTCCGGGAGCAGCGGGCCCGGGTCGCCCGGCTGGACGGCGAGCTGGCGCGGGTCCGGCTGTCCCTGCACGACAGCAGGGGCGCGGCCGGGCGGCTGGCCCGCCAGCAGTACCAGAGCAGCACCGACATCTCCCCCTACGTGCGGCTGCTGCTGGCCCGCGACCCGCAGCAGGCGCTCGACCAGGGCCATGTGATCGGCCGGCTCGCCCGCGACCGCGCCGAGACGGTCGGCCGGCTCACCGGCACCGAACGCAAGGCCCACGAGCTGGCCCGCAAGGCCCGCGGGGCCCTGGACCGGCAGCTCACCCTCGCCCGGAAGCAGCAGAAGCAGCGCAACGACGTACGGAACCGGCTCGCCGACATCGAGGGCCTGCTCGCGGGCCTGACCCCCGAACAGCTCACCGCCCTGGCCGAGTTCGAGAAGAAGGGCATCGACGAGGCCCAGCGCGAGATCATGTCCGCCCCGGGGGCCCCCGCCACCTCGCTCGAGCCCTCCCGCGCCGGTGACACGGCCCTGCGCTTCGCCGTCCAGCAGATCGGCAAGCCCTACGAATGGGGCGCCGAGGGCCCGATGACGTACGACTGCTCGGGCCTGACCTCACAGGCCTGGGCGAAGGCGGGCGTCCCCATCCCCCGCACCAGCCAGGAGCAGTGGGCCGAGCTGCCGCACATCCCCCTGAGCGACCTGCGCCCGGGCGACCTGGTGATCTACCACCCGGAGGCCACCCATGTGGCGCTCTACCTGGGCGAGGGGATGATCGTCCACGCGCCGAGGACCGGGGAAAGGGTCAAGGTGGCGCCCCTGGCTTCTCTGCCGGTCCTCGGTGCGGTGAGTCCGCAAGGGGCGGGGGGCCCTGCCTGATGTGCGGCTCCGCCGCGGGGCGCGAGCGGCCACGAAGCGCCCGCGAGCGGTGACCCCGACGAGGGTCAGGCGAACGACCCCAGGTAGGCGGCGGTCTTCTCCGGGTCGTAGAAGAACTCCTCGAAGTCGGCCGGATCGTTGAACCCGTTGGCGAACCGGTCGGCGACCGGCTGGATCTGCCCGGCCGCCCCGATGAGGTTCAGCACATGCTCGGGCGGCGGCGCCAGCATCGCGTTGGTCCACTTCACGACATGCTGGGCCGTGGCCCAGTAGCGGTCGAACGTCGCCTGCATCCAGGCCTCGTCGAACTCCTTGTCCCCGTGCTCCAGGATCGACGCCAGGTACGCGGCGGCGCACTTGGACGCGGAGTTGGAGCCCTGCCCGGTGATCGGGTCGTTGGCGACGACCACGTCGGCCACGCCGAGCACCAGCCCGCCGCCCGGCAGCCGCCCGACGGGATTGCGCACGGTGGGTGCGTAGCGCCCGGCCAGCGTGCCCCCGGCGTCCGTCAGTTCGACCTTGGTCGCGCGGGCGTACTCCCACGGCAGGAACTTCTCCATGAGCTCCAGCGTCAGGGAGAGGTGCTCGGCGGGGTCCTTGACCCCCTGGAAGACGTCCAGCGGCCCGCCCGGGACGCCCTCCCAGAAGAGGATGTCGGCCCGGCCGGACGTGGTGAGCGTCGGCATGACGAACAGCTCGCCCACGCCGGGCACCAGGTTGCAGCGGACCGCGTCGAACTCGGGGTGCTCCGGGCGGGGGCCCAGCCCGTGGACGTAGGCGACGGCGAGGGCGCGCTGGGGCTCGCTGTACGGGGAGCGGGAGGCGTCGCGGCCGAACATCTGGACGAGCTCACCCTTGCCGGCGGAGACCAGGACGAGGTCGTAGGCGCGGGAGAAGTAGTCGAGGTCGGAGACGGCGGCGCCGTGGATGACGAGCTGGCCGCCGCGCTGGGCGAAGGTCTCCATCCAGCCGGCCATCTTCACGCGCTGGTCGACGGACTGGGCGTAGCCGTCGAGCTTGCCCACCCAGTCGATCAGGCGCTGCGACTCGGGGCCGGCGACCGAGACACCGAGGCCCTCGATCTTCGGGGCCCGGGACTCCCAGAAGTTCAGCTGGAGGTCGCGCTCGTGCTGGAGGGCGGTGTGGAACATGCACTGCGTCGACATGACCCTGCCGGAGCGGATCTCGTCCGCGGTCCGGTTGGACATCAGGGTGACCTCGTAGCCGTGCGACTGGAGCCCGAGGGCGAGCTGGAGGCCGGACTGGCCGGCTCCGACGACGAGTATCTTCCGCATGCGGGGTGTCTCCTACTCGGGGGTTTCGTCGAGCGCGTGGCCCACCAGGGCCAGGAGGGTCTCGATCACGGAGATCCGACGACGCGCGTCCATGATCATGACAGGTACGTGCGCGGGGACGGTGAGGGCCTCGCGCACGTCCTCCGGCTCGAACAGCTCGGTGCCGTCGAAGTGGTTGACCGCGACGACGTACGGGATGCCGCAGCTCTCGAAGTAGTCGAGCGCGGGGAAGCAGTCCTTCAGCCGGCGGGTGTCGGCCAGCACGACGGCGCCGATCGCGCCGCGCACCAGGTCGTCCCACATGAACCAGAACCGCTGCTGTCCCGGCGTGCCGAACAGGTAGAGCACCAGGTCGTCGTCGAGCGTGATGCGGCCGAAGTCCATCGCCACGGTCGTGGTGAGCTTGCCCGGCGTGGCCGACAGGTCGTCGGTGTCCTCGCTCGCCTCGGTCATCAGCGCCTCCGTCTGGAGGGGCGTGATCTCCGAGACGGCGCCGACCAGGGTGGTCTTGCCGACACCGAAGCCGCCGGCCACGACTATCTTCGTGGCGATGGGGGCGCGGGTGCGGTCCGTCTGCCAGGCTTTCAGGTTCTCGTCCTCGTCGACGAGAGGGGCGGCGCCCAAGGAGGAGGCGACGTCAGAGACGACGGAGTCCACTCATCACCCTTTCGAGCAGTGCGCGGTCCGGCCGGCCAGTGCCGTGGCCGGTGCCCGTGCCGTACACCCTGATCTTTCCCTGGTCCGCGAGGTCGCTGAGCAGCACCCGGACCACACCGAGCGGCATCTTCAGCAGCGCGGCGATCTCGGCCACCGTGCGCATACGGCGGCACAGTTCGACGATGGCCCGCATCTCCGGCATCACCCGGGTGCTGAGGGAACCTTTCCCCAGCTCCTTGCGCTCCTCGGGCGCCTCCAGCTCGGCCGTGGTGGCGACGAAGGTCTCCACCAGCAGGACGTGGCCGAAGCGGGTGCGGCCGCCGGTGAGCGAGTAGGGGCGTACGCGGGCGGGCTTGCGGTCGCCGCCGCCGCGGACCGGGAGCCGGTTCTTCGGTGCGCCCCCGGTCATCGGGCGCTCCCGGTGGTCTCGGTCTCCAGGGATTTACGCAGCTCGCTGCGGAGTTCCGGGGTCAGGACATGGCCGGCCCGGCCGACGAAGAGCGCCATGTGGTACGCCACCACGCTCATGTCGCAGTCCGCGGAGCCGTGCACACCGAGCAGCGAGCCGTCGCTGATGGACATCACGAACAGGCTGCCCTCGTCCATGGCGACCATGGTGTGCTTGACGCCGCCGAACTCCAGCAGCCGGGCGGCGCCGACGGTGAGGCTGCCGATGCCGGAGACGACGGTGGCCAGGTCGGCGGCGGACCCGCGGGGTCCGGTGGGCCGGCCCTCGGACGCCTGCCGGGCCGCCTCGTTCCGCCCCGGGTCGGAGGACAGGAGCAGCAGGCCGTCCGAGGAGACCACGGCGACCGAGAGGATGCCGGGCACCTCCTCGACCAGATTGGTCAGCAGCCAGTGCAGATTGCGGGCCTCACTGCTCAGTCCGAAGGTACTGGGCGCGGTCAACTGCTTGCCTCCTCGACTGTGCCCCCCGTGGCTTCATCGGCGTGTGCGTGTGCGTGTGCTTCTCGTGCGGATCCTGCGGTCGGTGCCTTGGTCTGTGCGGTGTGCTCGGCGATCTCCGCCTCCACGTCCCGGTAACCGGCCTCCGCCCCCCGGCGGAAGCCGCCCAGCCGGCGCTTCAGGGCCTCGGCGTCGACGGAGGTGCTGCGCCGGCGGGGCGCCTGGGCGGGAGCGGTGATCTTCGGGGTGCGCTTGGGGAGGCCCTTGGCGGTGAGCGGCTCGTCCTCGTCGTCCTGGTCGTCCTGGTCGTCCTGGTCGTCCTGGTCGTCGGGGACCCGGTCGTGCGTGGGCGGCTCCTCCGCGACCGGCGCGGCGGTGTCCGCCACGGCCGGCTCGGCGGGGTCCGCCACGGCCGGCTCGGCGCGGACCTCCACGGCCGGCTCGGCTGTGTCCTCCGCGGCCGGGACCGGGGCAAGCAGCTCCATCGTCGTCTCGGAGAGGGTCTCGGCGGGCGCCTCCGGCTCCGGTGCGGGCTGCGGCTCGGGGGCCGGCTGCGGCTCCTGCCGGGCGCCCGCGGGCTGCGGCTCGGGTGCCGGCTGCGGCTCCGGCCGGCCGTCCGCCTCCGCCTCCCGTACGGCCTTCTCCGCCAGGTCCACCAGCGGGTCGCCGCTCGCCGTGCGGCCGGGCAGGACGTTGGAGTTGGCCTCGGCGTCGGCGCCGGGGAGGGAGAAGGAGAGGGTGCCGCCGGAGGCCGGGGCGGCCGCGGGCGGGGCCGGGTTCTGCGGGGCCGCCGCGAGCAGCGAGGTCGGCAGCACGACGACCGCCGCGACACCGCCCTGCTTCTGCTCGCGCAGCTGCACCCGCACACCGTGCCGGTGGGCGAGGCGGGCGACGACGTAGAGGCCGAGGCCGAGACCGTCCTCGCCCTCCTGGTCGTACGGCGTCTCGGGGTCGAAGTCGGTGAGGCGGGAGTTGAGGCGCTCCAGCCGTTCGGCGGCCATGCCGATGCCCTCGTCCTGGACGGAGAGCATGACCTCGCCGTTCTCCAGGAGCCAGCCGGAGACCTCGACGGGCAGGTCGGGCGGGGAGAACGAGGTGGCGTTCTCCATGAGTTCGGCCAGCAGGTGCGAGAGGTCGTCGGCCGCGAACCCGGCGATGTGCCCGTGCGGCGGCAGGGCGGCGATCCGGACCCGCTCGTAGCGCTCGATCTCGCTGACCGCGGCGCGTACGACGTCGACCAGGGGCACGGGATGCGCGGTCTGCTGGACGTGCTCGGTGCCGGCGAGGACGAGGAGGTTCTCGCTGTGCCGGCGCATGACGGTGGCGAAGTGGTCGAGCTTGAAGAGCGTGGCGAGCCGGTCCGGGTCCTGCTCGCGCTCCTCCAGGCCCTCGATGACGGCGAGTTGCCGCTCGACCAGGCCGAGGGTGCGCAGGGCGAGGTTGACGAAGGTGGAGCCGATGCTGCCGCGCAGCCGCTCCAGGGCGGCGGTCGACTCGTCCAGCTCGGCGCGCAGTTCCTCGCGGGCGTCGGCCATCTTCTGCCGCTGGCCCACCAGATGCTTGCGGTCGGACTCCAGCGTGGCGATGCGCTCGTGCAGGGCGGCGGCGTGCGCGTGCAGGGCGTTGACGGAGCGGACGACCTGCGCGAACTCGTCGTTGCGGCCGGTGAACCGCACCGGTTCCTCCGCGGCCGGGTCGGCCGCCTCGGCCAGCCGCTTGGAGCCGAGGCGCAGCACCGCGAGCGGGCGGGTGAGGGTGCGGGCCATGCCGGTGGCGACGCCGATGGCCAGCAGCATCAGCGCGCCCAGTGCGGCGATCCGGATCTCCAGTGCGGTGACGTCGTCGTCGCGCAGCTGGGCGAGGTCCTTGACGCGCTGGTTGTAGAGGGCCGACTCCACGCCGCGCATGGTCTCGATGCGGGCGGTGAGGGCGGCGTCCAGCTTCTCGGTGCTGGTGCCGAGCTCGTCGTCGGAGAGGGTGGGCTGGTCGGTGAGGGAGGCCAGGTACTTCTCGGCGGAGTTGACCTCGGGGCCGGTGACCGTCGACTCGTAGGAGGTGCGGGCCTTGGCGGTCGCGGTGTCGGAGAAGTCGGTGAGGGCCGCGTCCGCGCGCAGCCGGGCCTGCTGGGCGGCGGCGGTGAGGGCGTCGCGCTGCTTGGGGTCGGAGGAGACGCTGTTCTCGACGTTCTGGCCGGTGACGGGGTCCCAGACGGTCTCGGTGTCGCTCGGCACGCTCAGCGCGGCCAGCAGCAGGCCGCGGGCGGCGGCGGACTGCTGGACGGCGGCGTCCAGTTCGGCGAGGGCGTAGGCGCCGGAGCCGGCCCTGGGGGGCAGCTGCTCGGCGAGGTCCTCGGCGAGACGGTGCAGCTCGGTGATGGCCGCGGAGTACGCCTCGTGCGCTTCGAGAGCGGTGCTCTTGCCGGTGAGCGCCGCTCTGCGCAGGGCCGCGACGGCGTCCAGGTCCTCGCGCAGCGCGGCGGGCGTGTCGGTGTCCGCACGCAGCTCGTCCACCTGCCGGTCGACGCGGGCGCTGCGCTGCTCCGAGGGCGCCTTGTCCTCGGGGCGGCCGGCCGCGACGAAGGAGGTGACCTCGTCACGCTCGTCGGCGAGCGAGTGCGCCAGGGTGAGGGCGTCCCGGGTCTGCTCGGCGAGGGTCACCAGATCCTGGGTGTCCTTCAACTGCCCGGAGGCGGCGAGCACCGAGGGCGCGCCCGCACCGGCGATGGCGGCCGCCACGACGGCACACGCGACGATCAGCCGGTTGCGCACATGGGTGGGCCGCCCCTTGCCGACCGGGGTGCCGGGCTGCTGCTCCGGGCTCCCCTCGGGAGCCGTCTGCCTGCCTGTGCGCCGAGGCCGCATCTTCTGCACCGGTGCTCGCATTCCTGTACTCGTGTACCCATGGGCCCGGGTGACGCTCCGTCAATCACTGCAACTGGTGCGCGCACACCGGGTTACGGCTCCCGACCCTCCCAGTGCCGGTGGGCAGGGGGCGTGCATCACCAGACCCGCCACCCGAAGGAGTGAACATCGGAGGGGAGTTGGCGGGCAAGTTCCCGTGGCCTGTGCGACGGCCTTGTGGGGCGGGCCGGTTGGACGTGGGCGACGGGCTTTGACAGGATTCGCCACCACGCCTTGCCGGAGTGCGGTATTCCATCCCAAACCCGGCGCGTGACCTGCGCCGGTACGCCGATTCCGGGGCGGTTGCCAGCCTTTGGCGAAGGACGTGAAGGGGTCGTGCAGACTGGCCGGATGCGAACCGAAGTCGTCTGCGAGCCCGGCACCCGCACGCGCCCCAACGAGGACTTCGCGAGTGTCGCCGCACCCGCCTGCGGACAGGGCGGTTCCCTTGTCGTGCTGGACGGCGTGACACCTCCGCGGAGCGGGACGGGGTGTCTGCATTCCGTCCCCTGGTACACGGAACGGCTGGGCGGAGCCCTGGCCGAACTGACCGTTTCACTCCTGGATGTCTCCCTCGCCGAATGCCTCTCCCGTGCCCTCGCGCATACCGCCGAGGCCCACGCGGACACATGTGACCTTTCTCACCCGCGCACCCCTCAGGCCACAGTGGTCCTCGCGCGCTGGGACGAGCGGGCGGTGGAGTATCTGGTCCTCTCGGACTCGGCGCTGCTGCTGGAGTCGCCCGACGGCACCGTCACCGCCGTACTGGACGACCGTCTGGGCCGGATCCCGCGGGAGCTGCGGGTCTCCGACGCGGTGCTGGACGCCGCCGCCCGCAACAAGGAGGGCGGGTTCTTCACGGCCGCCGCGGACCCCGCCGTCGCCGGCCGCGCGGTCACCGGCACCGTGGCCCGCTCCCGCGTCCGCGCCCTGGCGGCCCTCACCGACGGGGCTGCCCGCTGGACGGAGAAGTTCCGCGAGGGCGACTGGACGGACCTGTTCACGTACGTACGGAAGGAGGGACCACGGGCGCTGGTCGAGCGCGTACGGGAGCTGGAGCGGGCGGACGCGCGGGAGCGGGTGTTCCTGGGCCGCGGCAAGACGCACGACGACGCGACCGTGGTCTACGTGGAGCTGTGAGCCCGCAGGCCCCGCGGCCTACTTCTCGAAGCCGCGGTTGAGCTGGTGCAGCAGCCGCGCGAGTTCGGCGACCTCGTGGCGGTCCCAGTGGGCGAGCTTGCTGACGTAGCGGGCGCGGCGGGCCTCGCGCACGCGGCCGACGCGGGTGCGGCCCTCCTCGGTGAGGTGGACCAGCCAGGCGCGGCCGTCGGCCGGGTCGGGCTCGCGGGCGATCAGGCCCAGGTCCTCCAGGGCGCGCAGCTGGCGGGACATGGTGGCCTTGCCGACGCCGATGTAGGCGGCCAGGTCGGTGGCGCGCTGCCCGCCGCTCTCGTCGAGCCGGACGAGCAGGCCGTACGCCGAGGACTCCAGGTCGGGATGGACCTCGCGGGCCATCTCGCCCTGGTTGGCGCGGGCCCGCCGCAGAAAGACGGTCAGCTCGCGTTCGAGGGCCAGGAACTCCTGGTCCACACCACTCGGCGCGGCGTCGGATCCGCCCGGCCGCCCGCCACCGTTACCGCGCTCGTGCACGTCAGCACCCCTGCTCCGGTTTCCCGTTCCTGAAAGTTTCCGCCAAAGGCGACCATCGCCGCAGCTCGGTCAGTATTTCGCAGGCGTAGACCAACGGCGGTATCCGGACCCTCTTCCCTCCCGGAGGTCTACGTGCGTAGCTTCATAACCCTGCACATACTGGCATGCCCACGCCATGCCACGCGTTTCCCCCCACCGAGCACCACCGAGTCTCGAAAGGCACGTCATATGCCCGTGCACAGACCCGGAACCACTCGACGCCGGCGCCTCACGCTCGCCGGCACCCTGCTCGCCGCCTTCTCCCTCCTGTGCACCCCACCCTCCTCGGCGGCCGACGTCCCGCCGCGCGGCTCCGCCCACATGGGCATGGGCGTCCTCGCGCACGACGGCCAGAACGGCACACCCGTCCCCGGTGACGCCACCCAGACCGAGGGCGTGGACGTCAGCAGCCACCAGGGCAACGTCGCCTGGACGACGCTGTGGAACAGCGGGGTCAAGTGGGCCTACGTCAAGGCCAGCGAGGGCACGTACTACACCAACCCCTACTTCGGCCAGCAGTACACCGGCTCCTACAACGTCGGCATGATCCGCGGCGCCTACCACTTCGCCACCCCGGACACCACCGGCGGCGCCACCCAGGCCAACTACTTCGTCGACCACGGCGGCGGCTGGTCCCGCGACGGCAGGACCCTTCCGGGCGCCCTCGACATCGAGTGGAACCCCTACGGCGCGGCCTGCTACGGCAAGACCCAGTCCGGCATGGTCACCTGGATCCGCGACTTCCTGAACCAGTACAAGGCCCGCACCGGCCGCGACGCCGTCATCTACACCGCCACCAGCTGGTGGAAGCAGTGCACGGGCAACTACGGCGGCTTCGCCTCCTCCACCCCGCTGTGGATCGCGCGCTACGCCACGGACGTGGGCGAACTGCCGGCGGGCTGGGCCTACTACACGATGTGGCAGTACACCTCCTCGGGCCCGACGGTCGGCGACCACGACAAGTTCAACGGAGCCCTGGACCGCGTCCAGGCGCTGGCGCTCGGCTGAGCTCTCCCGCGGACAGGGCGAAGGCCCGGGCCTCCCTCACGGGACCCGGGCCTTCGCTCTGCTCCCCATGGCGTCCGTCACGCCGCCACGGGAACCTCGGGGGCCGCGGTGCTGGTGGCGGGGGTGAGGGCCAGCTCCAGGACCTGGCGGACGTCGGTGACGGCGTGGACGTCGAGCTTGTCCAGGACCTCGGCCGGGACGTCGTCCAGGTCGGGCTCGTTGCGCTTGGGGATGATCACCGTGGTGACACCTGCGCGGTGGGCGGCGAGCAGCTTCTGCTTCACACCGCCGATGGGCAGCACCCGGCCGGTCAGGGAGACCTCACCGGTCATCGCGACGTCCGTGCGGACCAGGCGGCCGCTCAGCAGCGAGGCCAGGGCCGTCGTCATCGTGATGCCCGCGCTCGGGCCGTCCTTCGGGACCGCGCCCGCCGGGAAGTGGATGTGCACGCCCCGGTCCTTCAGGTCGCCCACGGGCAGTTCCAGCTCGGCGCCGTGGCTGCGCAGGAAGCTCAGCGCGATCTGCGCGCTCTCCTTCATGACGTCACCCAGCTGACCCGTCAGGGTGAGACCCGCCGCGCCCGTCTCCGGGTCGGCCAGCGACGCCTCGACGTACAGGACGTCACCGCCGGCTCCCGTCACCGCCAGGCCCGTCGCCACACCCGGGACGGCCGTACGCCGCTCGGCCGGGTCCTGCGCCGACTCGGGCACGTGGTGCGGCCGCCCGATCAGCGAGCGCAGGTCGTCGGCACCGACGGAGAAGGGCAGCTCCCGCTCACCCAGTTCGTGCTGGGCCGCGACCTTGCGCAGCAGCCGCGCGATGGACCGCTCCAGCGTCCGCACGCCAGCCTCACGGGTGTACTCCCCGGCCAGCTTGCGCAGCGCGCTCTCCTCCAGGATCACCTCGTCCTTGTCCAGGCCGGCCCGCTCCAGCTGGCGCGGCAGCAGGTGGTCCCGGGCGATGACGACCTTCTCGTCCTCGGTGTAGCCGTCGAGGCGGACCAGCTCCATACGGTCCAGCAGCGCCTCGGGGATGGCCTCCAGGACGTTGGCGGTGGCCAGGAAGACGACGTCCGACAGGTCGAGCTCGACCTCCAGGTAGTGGTCCCGGAAGGTGTGGTTCTGCGCCGGGTCCAGCACCTCCAGCAGGGCCGCCGCCGGGTCGCCCCGGAAGTCGGAGCCCACCTTGTCGATCTCGTCGAGCAGCACGACCGGGTTCATGGACCCGGCCTCCTTGATGGCCCGCACGATCCGTCCGGGCAGGGCGCCCACGTACGTCCGCCGGTGCCCACGGATCTCGGCCTCGTCCCGTACACCGCCCAGCGCGACCCGCACGAACTTCCGCCCCATCGCGTGCGCGACGGACTCACCGAGCGAGGTCTTGCCGACGCCGGGCGGACCCACCAGAGCCAGCACGGCGCCGCCCCGGCGCCCGCCGACGACACCCAGCCCGCGGTCGGTGCGCCGCTTGCGCACGGCCAGGTACTCGGTGATGCGCTCCTTGACGTCCTCCAGGCCGGCGTGCTCGGCGTCGAGCAGGGCCTTGGCGCCCTGGATGTCGTAGGCGTCCTCGGTGCGCTCGTTCCACGGCAGCTCCAGCACCGTGTCCAGCCAGGTCCGGATCCACGAGCCCTCGGGCGACTGGTCGGACGCCCGCTCCAGCTTGTCGACCTCCTTGAGAGCGGCCTCGCGGACCTTCTCGGGCAGGTCGGCGGCCTCGACACGGGCGCGGTAGTCGTCGGACTCCTCGCCCTCCTTCTCGCCGTTGAGCTCGCGCAGCTCCTTGCGCACGGCCTCCAGCTGCCGCCGCAGCAGGAACTCGCGCTGCTGCTTGTCGACGCCCTCCTGGACGTCCTTGGCGATGGTCTCGGCGACGTCCTGCTCGGCGAGGTGGTCGCGCAGCTGCTGGGTGGCGAGCTTCAGACGGGCGACCGGGTCGGTGGTCTCCAGCAGCTCGACCTTCTGCTCGGTCGTCAGGAACGGTGAGTAACCGGAGTTGTCGGCGAGCGCGGACACGTCGTCGATCGCCTGCACCCGGTCCACCACCTGCCAGGCGCCGCGCTTCTTCAGCCAGGTCGTGGCGAGGGCCTTGTACTCCTTCACCAGCTCGGCGACAGCGCCGGGCAGCGGCTCGGGCACCTTCTCGTCGATCCGGGTGCCCTCGACCCACAACGCACGTCCAGGACCGGTGGTCCCCGCGCCGATCTTCACGCGACCACGCCCGCGGATCAGGGCGCCGGGGTCGCCGTCGGCCAGCCGGCCGACCTGTTCCACGGTGCCCAGCACACCCGTGCCGGCGTACGTCCCGTCGATGCGCGGCACCAGGAGCACCCTGGGCTTGCCGGGCTCCGTGCGGGCGGCGGCCTGGGCGGCCTCCACCGCGGCCCGTACGTCCGTGTCGTTGAGGTCCAGCGGAACCACCATCCCGGGCAGCACGACCTCGTCGT
Organism: Streptomyces sp. NPDC053367; assembly: GCF_044545925.1. Classification (NCBI taxonomy): domain Bacteria; kingdom Bacillati; phylum Actinomycetota; class Actinomycetes; order Kitasatosporales; family Streptomycetaceae; genus Streptomyces; species Streptomyces sp. NPDC053367. The sequence continues at coordinate 132,734 of NZ_JBITYN010000005.1, forward strand.
CGAGCGGCAGCACAGGCAGGGCCAGCGGTGTGAACGCCGTGGACTCAGCAGCCATGATCTCCCCTTCGGCAGTCAAGTTGAGCTATGCCGACTCAATGCATGTGAGCCCCCGGATGTTCCCGGCCCGTTGTTCGCTCTGAGCGATCACACCTGTCACAGCGGGCAAGCCACCCCATACCGTACGCGGAGTAATACCCACACGCACCAGTGACCTATTACAGCAGGGGCGGACATGAACGAGCTCGTACGGGCCTGGATCGACGGCTGGGTCATCTCGCGCGGGGCGGCGGCGCCGCACGAGGAGCCGTGGGGCTGGACGATCGACTCGGGCCAGATGAAAGAGGTCACCCGGCATGTCCTCGGCACCCTCGGCGACGACGTCGAGGAGACGGTCGTGCGCGAGGTGGCCGACTCGGTGACCGGCGAGGGCGTCTGGCTGAAGGTCTTCCGCGACCCGGCCGAGGTCACGGGGTGGCTGCGGGGCAGCTGGTGGACCGACCCCGAGACCGGCTACCTGATGTCGCTCCCCCTCACCTCCACGCCCGCCCCCGACGCGCCCTCGGGCCACCGGCTCACCTCCTGGACGAGGGCCGGGGTGACACGGGTGATGCTCACGGCGTGGGACGGCTCCCTGGCGGCGCGGGGCCAGATCGCGGTGACCGGCCCCACGGCCGTGGCCGACCAGATCGAAACGGCCCCGCACCATCGGCGCAGGGGGCTGGGTTCCGTGGTGATGCGAACCCTCCACCACGCGGCCGCGCGGCAGGGCGCCCACACGGCCGTCCTGGCCGGTACGCCCGCGGGGCGGGCCCTGTACGAGTCCCTCGGCTGGCGCGTGGAGGCGCCTCTGACCAGTGCGAGGTATCTGGGCCGAGAGCCGGGGTCGCCGACCTGAGCCGCCACCCCCTCATGGCCTGTCGCGCGGTTCCCCGCGCCCCTGAAAGACCGCCGTCCCGGAGGGGTGCCTCCCGCCGTACGCGGGTGCGGGCCGTGCGTGGTTGGTCGCGCAGTTCCCCGCGCCCCTCAAAGGCCGCCCACCCGGCCGGGTTCGTAGCCCCATGCGCGGGTGCGGGCCGTGCGTGGTTGGTCGCGCAGTTCCCCGCGCCCCTGGGGGGCTGCCGTCAGGTGCGTACAAGGGGAAGCGCCCCCCGGGCCCGGCCCCGGCCCACCCGCCGGAGCCGGTGCGCTACCGGCAACCGACCACCCGGCCCGCGCAGGCCGCCGCAGGCGTCCCGCGGTCGAAAAGCCCCGACGCCCTGTCAGAAAGGTGCCAGGATGGCCTGATGCCCACCTCCTACGACATCCCCGAAGTCCTGGACCGTCGCGAGGGCCCGTACGGCGAGGTGGTCCTGCGCCGGCACGGGAATTTGCTGCAGATCATCGCCAACGGCTGCTTCCTGATGGACACCTCCGACGGCCGCTCGGAGCGGCTGCTCGTCGACGCCGCGCTGGAAGCCCTCGACGGCAGACCCCGGCCTCACCTGCTGATCGGCGGCCTGGGCGTCGGCTTCTCGCTCGCACACGCCGCAGCGAACCCCCGCTGGGGACGGATCACCGTCGTCGAGCGGGAACACGCCGTCATCGACTGGCATCGCGACGGCCCCCTCGCGGAACTGTCCCGAGAGGCACTGCGAGATGCGCGTACCCAGATTCTCGAAGCTGATCTCGTCTCACACGTCAATGAGACATACGCCACTTACGACGCCCTGTGCCTCGACATCGACAACGGCCCCGACTGGACCGTCTCGGAGGACAACGACGGCCTCTACTCCCCCGCCGGACTGGCAGGCTGCGCAAGGGCGTTGAAGCCCGGAGGAGTGCTCGCGGTGTGGTCCGCGCAACCCTCCCCCACCTTCGAAGAAACCTTGTGGAATGCCGGATTCCAACGTGTGCGTACCGAAGAGATCCCCGTTGCCCGGGGCGTTCCGGACGTCGTGCACCTCGGCGTCCGACCTGAATAGCAAAGCCGTGGTGACTCCCCGTACGCTGCTGCCCTGACGCCGATCATTCAAGCGTCAATCGCAGACATGGGATCACCCCACGGATTCCGGTAAGCACACTTCAGGGGCGGGCGATGGAGCAGACACACACCTCCCACAACAACGGCACGGCGACGACCGCACCGGGCTCGCAGCGACGGGTGCTGGTGGTGGAGGACGACGCCACGATCGTCGACGCCATCGCGGCCCGCCTGCGCGCCGAGGGATTTCTGGTGCAAACCGCGGGCGACGGACCCTCCGCGGTCGACACGGCCGAGGCCTGGCAGCCGGACCTGCTGATCCTCGACATCATGCTGCCCGGCTTCGACGGCCTGGAGGTCTGCCGCCGTGTGCAGGCCCAGCGCCCGGTACCGGTCCTGATGCTCACCGCGCGTGACGACGAGACGGACATGCTGGTCGGGCTCGGCGTCGGCGCGGACGACTACATGACCAAGCCGTTCTCGATGCGCGAGCTGGCGGCGCGCGTGCACGTCCTGCTGCGCAGGGTGGAGCGCGCGGCGCTGGCGGCGGCGACGCCACGCAGCGGCATCCTCCGCCTCGGCGAGCTGGAGATCGACCACGCGCAGCGCAGGGTCCGCGTGCGCAGCGAGGACGTCCACCTCACCCCCACCGAGTTCGACCTGCTGGTCTGCCTGGCGAACACGCCGCGCGCGGTGCTCTCGCGCGAGCAGCTCCTCGCGGAGGTGTGGGACTGGGCGGACGCCTCGGGCACCCGGACGGTCGACAGCCACATCAAGGCGCTGCGCCGGAAGATCGGCGCGGAGCGGATCCGTACGGTGCACGGCGTGGGCTACGCGCTGGAGACGCCGACGCCATGAGCGACGGGCGGAGAGCCGCACGGAGGAGCCCCGGGGAGCCCTGGGGCGGCGTACGCCCGTTCTCGATCAAGACCAAGCTGGGCGCGCTGGTCGTCATCTCCGTGCTGATCACCACCGGCCTGTCGGTGATCGCGGTGCACACGAAGACGGAGCTGCGGTTCATCACCGTCTTCTCGATGATCGCCACGCTGCTGATCACCCAGTTCGTGGCGCACTCGCTGACCTCGCCGCTGGACGAGATGAACCTGGTGGCGCGCTCGATCTCGTACGGCGACTACACCCGCCGGGTGCGGGAGAACCGCCGGGACGAGCTGGGCGACCTGGCCCAGACGATCAACGTCATGGCCGACGAGCTGGAGGCCCAGGACCGGCAGCGCAAGGAGCTGGTGGCGAACGTCTCGCACGAGCTGCGGACGCCCATCGCGGGCCTCAGGGCGGTGCTGGAGAACATCGTGGACGGGGTCACCGAGGCCGACCCCGAGACGATGCGGACGGCCCTGAAGCAGACCGAGCGCCTCGGCCGGCTGGTGGAGACCCTGCTGGACCTCTCCCGCCTCGACAACGGCGTCGTACCGCTCAGGACCCGCCGCTTCGAGGTGTGGCCGTATCTGTCCGGCGTGCTGAAGGAGGCCAACATGGTCGCCTCGGCGCGCGCGGGGATCGCCTCCGGCTCGGGCAGCCACACGCGCGCGGACGTGCATCTGGCGCTGGACGTGTCGCCGCCGGAGCTGACCGCGCACGCGGATCCCGAGCGCATCCACCAGGTCGTGGCGAATCTCATCGACAACGCGGTCAAGCACAGCCCGCCGCACGGCCGGGTCACGGTCAAGGCGCGGCGCGGGCCGCTTCCGGAGTCGCTGGTGCTGGAGGTCCTGGACGAGGGGCCCGGTATCCCGCGCTCGGAGTGGCACAAGGTCTTCGAGCGGTTCAACCGTGGCGCGGTGACCCGGCCGCACGGTCCGGGCAGCGACGGCGGCACCGGACTGGGTCTGGCGATCGCCCGCTGGGCGGTGGATCTGCACGGCGGCCGGATAGGAGTGGCCGAATCCGAGCGGGGCTGCAGGATTCTTGTCACCCTGCCGGGGACCCCTCGGCCGGCAAGTTGACGTAGGGTTCGAACCGGAGTCCCAAGATCCACGGGCGTCCGCGCGGGCGGACACGTGTGATCAGGCACAGGTCCCCGCCGATCAGGCGCCGGACCTGCATCGACGCACCCTTTTCGCAGCCTCACAGAAGCGGAACCCCGCTTGTTTCCCGCCATTTACGGGCCCGAAACACCGCTTGCAATGTGACTTACGCGACGATGAACGGGCCCGACCTGACCTTCGCGGTCTTGGAGGCGTAGCCTTTATTTCCGCTGTCCATCACCTTGTGAAGCGGAAGAGGGCGGTTGCCGCCGTGTCGCCACAGTCCCCCAGTAACTCATCGAGCATCTCCACCGACGCCGACCAAGCGGGAAAGAACCCCGCTGCCGCGTTCGGCGCCAATGAGTGGCTCGTCGACGAGATCTATCAGCAGTACCTCCAGGACCCGAATTCGGTAGACCGTGCCTGGTGGGACTTCTTCGCCGACTACAAGCCGGGGGCCGCCGCGTCCCAGGCCGCGTCGGGTACCACCACCACGGCTCAGGCCCCGGCCCCGGCCGCGCCCGCGGCGGCTCCCGCACAGGCCGCCGCGCCCGCGCCCGCCGCCCCGGCGCCCGCGGCTCCGGCCCCGGCTCCGGCCCCCGCCGCGCAGGCCCCGGCCGCCGCGGCCCCGGCGAAGCCCGCCGCCGCACCGGCCCCGAAGCCGGCCGCCGCCGCCAAGGCCGCCCCGGCGACCGAGGCCCCGGCCGGTCCGGAGTTCGTGACGCTGCGCGGCCCCGCCGGCGCCGTGGCGAAGAACATGGACGCCTCGCTGGAGATGCCGACCGCCACCTCGGTGCGCGCCGTCCCGGTGAAGCTGCTGTTCGACAACCGCATCGTCATCAACAACCACCTCAAGCGGGCCCGCGGCGGGAAGATCTCCTTCACGCACATCATCGGCTACGCGATGGTGCAGGCGATCAAGGCGATGCCGTCGATGAACTGGTCGTACCAGGTCAAGGACGGCAAGCCGACGCTGGTCAAGCCGGAGCACGTCAACCTCGGCCTGGCCATCGACCTGGTGAAGCCCAACGGCGACCGCCAGCTCGTCGTGGCCGCCATCAAGAAGGCCGAGACGCTGAACTTCTTCGAGTTCTGGCAGGCCTACGAGGACATCGTCCGTCGCGCCCGCGACAACAAGCTGACGATGGACGACTTCACCGGTGTCACGGTCTCCCTGACCAACCCCGGCGGCCTCGGCACGGTCCACTCCGTGCCGCGTCTGATGCCCGGCCAGTCGGTGATCATGGGCGTGGGCTCCATGGACTACCCGGCGGAGTTCCAGGGCACCTCCCAGGACACCCTGAACAAGCTCGGCATCTCGAAGGTCATGACGCTCACGTCGACCTACGACCACCGGGTCATCCAGGGCGCCGCGTCCGGCGAGTTCCTGCGCGTCGTCGCCAACCTGCTGCTCGGCGAGAACAGCTTCTACGACGACATCTTCGAGGCGCTGCGGATCCCCTACGAGCCGGTCCGCTGGCTGAAGGACATCGACGCGTCGCACGACGACGACGTCACCAAGGCCGCCCGCGTCTTCGAGCTGATCCACTCCTACCGGGTCCGCGGCCACGTCATGGCCGACACCGACCCGCTGGAGTACCGCCAGCGCAAGCACCCCGACCTGGACATCACCGAGCACGGCCTCACCCTGTGGGACCTGGAGCGCGAGTTCGCGGTCGGCGGCTTCTCCGGCAAGTCGATGATGAAGCTGCGCGACATCCTCGGCGTGCTGCGCGACTCGTACTGCCGCACCACCGGCATCGAGTTCATGCACATCCAGGACCCCAAGCAGCGCAAGTGGATCCAGGACCGTGTCGAGCGCCCGCACGCCAAGCCGGAGCGCGAGGAGCAGCTGCGCATCCTGCGCCGCCTGAACGCCGCCGAGGCGTTCGAGACCTTCCTGCAGACGAAGTACGTCGGCCAGAAGCGCTTCTCCCTGGAGGGCGGCGAGTCCGTCATCCCGCTGCTCGACGCGGTGCTGGACTCGGCCGCCGAGTCGCGCCTGGACGAGGTCGTCATCGGCATGGCCCACCGCGGCCGCCTGAACGTGCTCGCGAACATCGTCGGCAAGTCGTACGCCCAGATCTTCCGCGAGTTCGAGGGCAACCTCGACCCGAAGTCGATGCACGGCTCCGGCGACGTGAAGTACCACCTGGGCGCCGAAGGCACCTTCACGGGCCTGGACGGCGAGCAGATCAAGGTCTCCCTGGTCGCGAACCCCTCGCACCTGGAGGCGGTGGACCCGGTCCTGGAGGGCGTCGCGCGCGCCAAGCAGGACATCATCAACAAGGGCGGCACGGACTTCACCGTCCTGCCGGTGGCCCTGCACGGCGACGCGGCCTTCGCGGGCCAGGGCGTGGTGGCCGAGACCCTGAACATGTCGCAGCTGCGCGGCTACCGCACCGGCGGCACGGTCCACATCGTCATCAACAACCAGGTCGGCTTCACCGCGGCCCCGGAGTCCTCGCGCTCGTCGATGTACGCGACGGACGTGGCCCGCATGATCGAGGCCCCGATCTTCCACGTGAACGGCGACGACCCCGAGGCCGTCGTGCGCGTGGCGCGACTCGCCTTCGAGTTCCGCCAGGCGTTCAACAAGGACGTGGTGATCGACCTCATCTGCTACCGCCGCCGCGGTCACAACGAGTCGGACAACCCGGCCTTCACCCAGCCGCTGATGTACGACCTGATCGACAAGAAGCGCTCGGTGCGCAAGCTGTACACCGAGTCCCTCATCGGTCGCGGCGACATCACCCTGGAAGAGGCCGAGCAGGCGCTGCAGGACTACCAGGGCCAGCTGGAGAAGGTCTTCACCGAGGTCCGCGAGGCCACCTCGCAGCCGTCCGCGGTGGAGGTCCCCGACGCGCAGCCCGAGTTCCCCGTCGCCGTGAACACCGCGGTGACCGCGGAGGTCGTCAAGCGGATCGCCGAGTCCCAGGTCAACGTCCCGGACCACATCACCGTCCACCCGCGTCTGCTGCCGCAGCTGCAGCGCCGTGCGGCGATGGTCGAGGACGGCACCATCGACTGGGGCATGGGCGAGACCCTCGCCTTCGGCTCGCTGCTGCTGGAGGGCGTGCCGGTCCGCCTGGCGGGCCAGGACTCGCAGCGCGGCACCTTCGGCCAGCGCCACGCGGTCATCATCGACCGCAGCACCGGCGAGGAGTACACGCCGCTGCAGTACCTGTCCGAGGACCAGGCGCGGCTGAACGTCTACAACTCCCTGCTGTCCGAGTACGCGGCCATGGGCTTCGAGTACGGCTACTCGCTGGCCCGCCCGGACGCGCTCGTGCTGTGGGAGGCGCAGTTCGGTGACTTCGTCAACGGCGCGCAGACGGTCGTGGACGAGTTCATCTCCTCGGCGGAGCAGAAGTGGAACCAGACCTCCGGTGTGGTCCTGCTCCTCCCGCACGGCTACGAGGGCCAGGGCCCGGACCACTCGTCCGCCCGCCCGGAGCGCTTCCTCCAGCTGTGCGCGCAGAACAACATGACGGTCGCCATGCCGACGTCGCCGGCGAACTACTTCCACCTCCTGCGGTGGCAGGTGCACAACCCGCACCACAAGCCGCTGGTCGTCTTCACCCCGAAGTCGATGCTGCGTCTGAAGGCCGCCGCGTCGAAGGCGGAGGAGTTCACCACGGGCCAGTTCCGCCCGGTCATCGGCGACGCGTCCGTCGACCCGGCGGCCGTCCGCAAGGTCGTCTTCTGCGCGGGCAAGGTCTACTACGACCTGGAGGCCGAGCGGGTCAAGCGCGGTATCACGGACACGGCGATCATCCGCATCGAGCGGCTGTACCCGCTGCCGGGCGCCGAGCTCCAGGCGGAGATCGCCAAGTACCCGAACGCCGAGAAGTACCTGTGGGCGCAGGAGGAGCCGGCGAACCAGGGTGCCTGGCCGTTCATCGCGCTCAACCTGATCGACCACCTGGACCTGGCGGTCGGCGCGGACGTCCCGCACGGTGAGCGGCTGCGGCGGATCTCGCGTCCGCACGGCTCTTCTCCGGCGGTGGGTTCCGCCAAGCGGCACCAGGCGGAGCAGGAGCAGCTCGTCCGCGAGGTGTTCGAGGCGTAGGCCTCCGGCGGTTCGGCCGCCGTGACGTGGCAGGGCCCGGCAGCGAGGATCTCGTCCTCGGTGCCGGGCCCTTCGCCTGTCCATGACGGTTGCCGGGATCGTTCGCGGCCGCGGGTCGTCCGTGGCTCGTCGCGCCGTTCCCCGCGCCCCTTTCCGGCGCTCACCCCAGGTAGGGTTCGAAGTCCCAGTACGGGCGGGTTCGTTGGCGGGCCGAGATGGTGTGGGGGTGCTGGGCGCCCAGGGTGCGGGTGAGGGAGAGGAGGCCGGCCTCCTCCAGCTTGCCGGCTTCCTCGTGCTCGCGGGCGGCGCGCAGGTCGGCGGCCAGGGCGACCGTGCAGGACAGGCTGAGCGGGTGGTCCTCGCCGAGGGTGTGGCGGGAGCGGCGCAGGGTGTCGCGGCTAAGCTCGGCCGCGTCGGTGATACGGCCCATGAAGTTGCGCCCGCTGGCCGCGTTGAGGGCGCAGCCCAGGACCCAGGGGTGGTCGGGGCCGAGGGTGGCGGTGAGGCCGGCCAGGGCTGACTCGAACATGGACAGGGCCTCGGCGCGTTCACCGGCGGCCTGCATGACCAGGCCGGTGTTGCTGAGCATGCCGGTGGCGACGGGGTGGGCCGGGCCGAGCAGGGCACGGTAGCCGGCCTCGGCCTCGTCGATGAGGTCGCGGGCGTGGCTGAGGTCGCCGTGCTCGCGCAGGTAGTTGCCGTAGTGGGTGAGGTAGGCCAGCGTGCGGTAGTGCTCGCGGCCGTGGACCTGGGCGAGCTGGTCGACGAGGCTGGCGATCTCCGCGCCCACGTCCTGGGTGGGGCTGCCCTCCCGGCGCCGGCACAGCACGAGCTGGCCGCGCGCCGACAGGGTCTGCGGGTGCTGGGGTCCGAGCACCTGCACATGGAGGCGGACGACCGGCTCCTGGCGGGCCAGTGCCTCGCGGTAGCGGCCGAGCAGGCGCAGGTCGTGGGCGACGGTGCTCGCGGAGTTCAGGGTGCTGATGTGCCGGGCGCGCAGCACGTTCTCCCGGCGTACGAGGGTCTCGACGTCGTTGTCGTAGGCGTCCTGGTAGCGGCCCAGCATGCGCAGGCCGACGCCGAGGTTCTGGCGGGCGATCAGGGTGACGACCTCGTCGGGTCCGAGGAGTCTGGTGTAGCCCTCCAGGACGTGCTGCTGGAGTTCGTGGGCCTCGTCGTAGCGGCCCAGGTTGCGCAGGCTGCTGGCCATGGCGCCCTGGGCGGAGAATTCCGCGAGCTCGTTGGCCGGTTCGGCGGCGCGCAGCCGGGTGTGCAGGCCGCGGTCCAGTTCGTAGGCGTCGCGGAAGCGGCCGCTGGAGCGCAGGAGGTTGCTCTCCTGGGTGGTCAGGTCGAGCATCGGCTGGGCCAGCGGCTCCATGAACCGCGACCAGTGCTCCCGGATCCGCTGGGCCAGGTCGAGGCCGTTGCTGTACTCGCCGCTGCGGTAGCAGTAGCGCAGGCAGTTGAGCACGGTCTCCTGGACGCGCGGCTGGGTGCTCTCCAGCGCGCCGGAGGGCTCCAGGTGGGGCAGCAGTTCCGCGTAGCGGGGCCAGTTGCGGCTGTCCAGCGGGTTGCCGGGGTCGGCCTGGGCGAGCAGGATGCGCACGGCCCTGCGGTGCAGGGCGCGGCTGTCCTCGCTGGTCAGCTTGGAGACGATGTCGTGGACGAGCCGGTGCATGTGCACGGACTCCTGGTGCGGGCCCATCTCGGCGCCGACCGGGCCACGGGTCTCGCGGGTGAGGACGGAGTAGTTGACGAGGGTGTCCAGGGCGCGGGTCCAGGCCGGCAGGTCCGTCGCCATCCAGCGCAGTTCCTCGGGCAGATCGGTCTGCGGGTAGGCGCGGATGAGGCCGATCGGGATGCGCCCGGGCGCGAAGGACGTGCACAGGCCGAGGACGTCGATGGCCTGGGGCTGGGTGTTGCGGAGCTTGTTGAGCAGTATCGACCAGGAGGTCATGGAGGACTGCGGGAAGCCCTCGCCGGTGGCGGGCTCGTCGACGGTGGAGAGCCTGCGCTCGCGCACCATGCGGAGGTACTCCGCCACCTCCATCCGGGACTCGCCGAGCCAGGAGGCGGCCTGCACGAGGGGCAGCGGCACGTCGCCGAACTCGGCGGCGACCTCGTCGGCCTCGTCGGCGGTGATGTGCGGGGCGCGGCGCATCAGGTAGCCGGTGGACTCCGGCCGCAGGAAGGCGGGGATCTCCAGGACGTCGGTGTGCTCGCTCCAGCCGCGGTTGCGGGAGGTGACGATCACATGGCCGGGGCCCTGCGGGAGAAGGGCGTTGATGCCCTCGGTGTCGTCCCAGCCGTCGAAGATGACCAGCCAGCGCCCGTACGGCTCGCCGCGCCGCAGGGCCTCCCGGGCGGCGCGGATGCGTTCGCCGGGCTCGCTGCCGATGCGCAGGCCGAGTTCGACGGCGAGTTCGCCGAGGCGGTCGCGCTGGATGTTGCGGTCGTCGGAGTTGACCCACCACACCACGTCGTAGTCGGTGCTGAAGCGGTGGGCGTACTCGGCGGCGAGCTGGGTCTTGCCGATGCCGGACATGCCGAGCAGGGTGCAGACGGCGGCGCCGCGCTCGGCGTCGGCGAGGCGCTGGTGGAGGTCGGTGAGGAGTTCGTCGCGGCCGGTGAAGCGGGGGTTGCGGCGCGGGATCTCGCCCCAGATCTCGCAGCGGTCCTCGGGGTAGCGCAGCGGGTGGGCGACGGGCCGCGGGGTGCGGCGGCGTTCCAGGCCGAGGCGTCTGAGCAGCCGTTCCTCGGCGGCGTCGGCGTTCAGGCCCCACAGGCTGGCCGGTTCCAGGACCGCGGTGGCGGGCAGCAGGGGCCGGTTGGTGAGGTTGACGGCGGCGAAGCGGTCGGCGTGGGCGGCGACGAAGCCGCGCAGGACGTCGTTCCACTCGCCGGCCGGGCGCGGGCCCAGTTCGAAGAACCAGTCGTCGAGGACGAGGAGGACGGGTCCGGAGGACAGCAGCAGGTCGCCGAGCGAGTCCTCCAGGGGGGTCTCGCGCGGCGGGTCCCAGCGCTGGAGGGCGGGCTGGTGGCCGTGGCGTTCCAGGCACTGGGCGATCCATGCGGCCCAGGAGCGGTGATAGCCGGGGAAGACCACCAGGACGCGTTCGGATGCCGAGCCGCCGTCCCCGCCCGACCGCCGCTGTTCCGTCATCGCATGCTCCCCTGTTCCCACGTGGACCGCACTGTCGCGGCACACGGTAACGCACGGCAATCCCCTGCAAGCGGAGTGTCACGGAACATGTCGGGCCGGTGTGCCGAGGCGCACGTGGTGCCTGCTCATGTTCTGGACGAACTCCCTTCCGGCAAAGGTCAGTTCACCGGATTCACGGAGCGCGTTCAAGGCCTCTTCGACGTCTTTGCGATGTGCCTCGAACTGTTCTTCCGCCCGGTCGCGCCAGCGCGGGTCGGCGGCCGGGTCGCGGCGCACCCGCCACCACAGGTCGGTCAGCGCGAGATGGGCGTAGGCGCCCTGGAGGACGGCCGGCAGGGGGCGCGGGTCGGTGCGCCAGCCGACGTGGTGCACCGCGGTCCCGTCGGGCCGGGTCAGCGGCACGACCTCGTCGAGGGCGGCGAGTTTGCTGTGGTGGGTCTCGTGCACCAGCGACTCGGCGAGTTCCGCGGGATCGTCGGGCAGTTGCACGAGGACGGCGCCGGGCGCCGCCCGGAGTGTGGCGCCGATGAGGGCGCCCGTGCCGGGGGCGGAGGGCGCGAGCGGGACCAGGGCCCGCAGCAGTGCCGTGATCTCCGCGGCCCGCGGCCGGTCGGTGACGCTCAGCAGGGCCAGGGCCTCGCGCCAGCGCCGCCGCCAGGTGCGGCGGGCGGCCGTGGAGCGCTCGGCGGCGCGCAGAGCGCGCGGCCCGATGCCGCGCGCGGGGACGCCGTAGGGGTCGAGGTCGTCGAGGACGGCGGTGCTGCCGGGCAGTGTCTCCAACGGGGACCAGCCGGGTGCGGCGGCCGGCCCGGCGCAGGGGGTCAGCACCACCCCGCCGGCGTCGCCGTCGACACGGAGGCGTCCCGGCGTGCCGCCGACCCGGACCCGGCCCGACGGACAGCGCAGCACTCCGAGGCCGGGCAGCGTCAGGGCGCCAGGCTCGACCGTCAGCGTGCCCTCGGCCGGACAGCCCGCCCGTACGGCGGCGGCGAGCGCCACCCCGCTGAAGTGCGACAGGTGCGCGGCGAGGGCGGAGTCGGGGGCGGCGAGCGCCTCCGCGAGCCAGGCGCCGGTCATCGGGTAGTCCAGGACGGCTCGTACAGCCGGTCCGTCGATGTGCTCGGCGCCCACCAGCAGGGCCCAGTCCCGGTCGAAGCGGCGGCGCACGGCGGACGGCAGCGGATGCCGCTCGACGCGCACGAGCAGGGCTTTGAGCAGCAGCATGCGGCGGGCGTGGACGGCGGAGCGCAGGGCCGTGGTGCACGCCGCCGCGGGCCGGGTGGCGGCGAGTGCCGTCAAGACCTCGGGGGGAACCGGTGTCCCGGTCATCCCCCGCTGTCCTCGCCCGGGCCGGCGTCGGCGAGCAAGGCCGAAAACGTTCGTTCACCCGCCTCCGCCGGGCTCAGCTCGCCCTCCTGCTCGACGTACCAGACGTCCCGCAGCGAGGCCGCGTCCCGCAGCGCCTCGGCGACGGCGGCGGCGAGCGCCGGGTCGTCCAGGGTGCGCAATGTCCGCAGGTCGACGCCGGTGAGGTCGGGCAGGGGCGCGGTCCGCACGGTGTCACCGCCCGAGTCGGCCGCTGTTCTCCGCTGCTCCGCCACCGTCGGCTCCTCCCTGCCCGCGACCGCCCCGCACGGCCGCATTGGCTGCCCAGTTCTTCCCGACCGGCCGTCGGCAGAAACCCGTGGCCGATCAACTCCCGTCAACCGCGGCCGGGTTGTCCGCCCTGTTCCACGCCTCGGTCCAGGGCCACCAGGGTGGGGCCGCGGCGGGCCAGTCATGGTCGGGGACGGGCGGGGTGACGGTGTGGCCGGCGACGCTGTCCTCCGCCAGGCGGCGGGTCAGCTCCACGTCCGCCCAGTCGACCTCGCGCAGCGCCCCCACCAGCCGCTGCCACTGCTCCCGGGCCGCCCGGTACGCCTCTCCGGCGGCGCCGGGGCGTCCCATCAGGGCCAGGACCGCGCCGCAGGCGTGCCGGGCCCGGGCGGCGGTCGTGGAGCCGGGGTCGGCGCCGTGGGCGGCGCGGGCCTCGCGCTCGGCGTTCTCGTAGGCCTGGAGGGCGTCGACGAGGACGGGCGCGCCGGCCCGGTACCAGCCCTCCAGTCGGACGCGGCCCAGTTGCAGCCAGGCCTCGGCGCGCACACCGGCGTCGGCGGCGGCGCGGACGGCCTGCCCGAGGAGGTGGCGGCTCTCGAACAGGTCGGGCAGGAAGCCGAGATGGCGGAAGCGCTGGGCGAGGGCGCTGCCGACGAGCCCCTGGAGGCGGCCACGGCGCATGTCGCGGGCGGGCAGCGACTTCAGGGCCTCGCGCAGGACGTTCTCGGCGCGGTCGACGACGGACGCGCCGTCCTCGGCGGAGGCCCGCCGCAGCAGTGACTCGCCCCAGGCGGTGAGGAGTTCGCAGCGGTGGGCGCTGTCGGCGGGGGCGAGCATGGCGGCGGTCTCGTAGGCCTCGTCCGCCGCGTGCGCCTCGCCCGCCGCGTCGTGGAACGCGGCACGGGCGGCCAGCGTGGGCAGCAGCAGGTCGGGGTCGCCGCCCGCGGCCTCCTCGGCGCGGGCGAGGGCGTCGCGTACGCCGCCGTCGTCGGCCCCGGCGCCGCGCAGGGCCGCGACGAGGTCGAGCAGGGCCCGGCTGCGGACGGCCGCGGGGGCGCCCTCGGCGTCCAGCAGGGCGCAGGCCGCGCGCAGTTCGGGGGCGGCCGCGCCGGGCCTGCGCAGGGCGAGGAGCAGCCGGCCGCGGTGCAGCAGACGGGAGCGGTGGGCGGTGGGCCAGGGGTCGGCCGGCTCCGGAGCGGCGGCGCGGCGGGCCGCCTCCGGCCAGGGCGCGGTGTCGGGGGCCAGCACGGCGAGGGCCTCGGTGAGCAGCTCCCGCTGCCCGGTCAGCCGCCACAGCTCGTGCCGGGCGGCGGCCAGTTCGAGGGCCGCCTCGGCCTGTTCGACGCTGTCGGGGGCGGCCGCGCGGTGGGCTGCGGCCAGTTCCGTGACGGCCTCGCGCAGCAGTTCCGTACGGCGTTCACCGGTGCGGGCGGCGGCGGTGCCGGCCTCGGCGCGCAGGACCTGGCCGAGGACCAGCCGGGCCTGGACGTCGGCACCCTGGCCGGCCTCGCCGGGCCGGGAGCCGACGGCCCGTACGGCCGCCTCGGCCTCCTCCCTGGCCCGGTGCAGCACCGCCGGGTCGGCGAGGGCGCGGTACTGGCCGAGCAGTCTGCGGGCCGCGGCGGCCGGGGCGACGGCGACCAGGTCGGGCAGGTAGTGGCGCAGCACGCGCGCGGGGATGCGGGCGAACAGCTCGGCCTCGGCGTCGCCGCGGGCGTCCGGCTCGGCCGCCTCCGCGAGGCCGTCGGCGCGGTCCGGGGCCGGGGCCGCGTGGTCGGCGAGGCGGGCGGCGGCCAGGGCGGCGAAGTTGCGGGTGCCCTTGCCGAAGTGGCGTTCGACGTAGGCGGAGCAGTGCTTGAGGACGAGGGCGGCGGTGTCCTGGTCGAGGGAGCCGAGCAGCAGGTCCTGGAGGCGGCCGGGGTAGGCGAAGCAGGGCTGGTCGCCGGTGCCGGGCAGCTGCCGCAGCAGGCCGCCGAGGAGTACCTCGGCCAGTTCCATGGGGCCGGTGTCGGGCAGCATGGCCCGCTGCACGAGCTGCATGACGGGCAGGGAGAGCGGTGCGGCCGCGAGGTAGACGGCCAGGCGGACGGCGCCGGGTGAGGCACCGGCCCGGAAGGCGCGCAGCAGGTCCTCGTCGCTGCGGGGGCGGCCGGCGGGCACGGCGGCCGGTCCGGCGGGCCGTGGGGCGGTCCAGGCGGCCCAGGCGCGCTCACGGGTGGGCCCGGTGCCGGACAGCAGCCGCGCCCACGCCTCGAAGGCCTGCGGGGTGGGCTGCAGCACCGGTACGGGCCGGGCGTCGGGCGCGGGCTCGTCCCAGGGCTCCTCGTCGGGCTCGAAGTCGATCCGGCCGCCCAGTTCGCCGGGGCGCAGCAGCGTGCCGGGCTCGGCGGGCAGCGCGGTGCGGCCCCACAGGCGGGGCGGCAGGGGCTGGACGACGGCGACCGGGGAGCTGCGGGGCCAGCCGTGCAGCAGCCGCTGGGCGCTGCCGTTCTGCCACAGCGGGCCCACGCAGTCGCTGATCACCACGGTCAGGCGGCGTCCGGTGGGGTCGTGCAGTTCCTCGGCGGAGCGCAGCCGGGTGTGCCGGCCCGGTCCGGCGGTCGTCCCGACGAGCGGGGTGCCGCCGCCGTCGGCGTACAGATGGTGGACGCGTACGGAGGCGAAGGCGCCGGACTGCTGGCAGGCCTGACGCAGTTCCTCGACCATCTGGCCCCAGACGGCCATGGCGGGCCCGGTGTCCATCAGCAGCTGGATGTCGCAGCGCCGGCGGCGGCCGGTGCGCGGGACCGGCAGCAGGATGCCCCCGGCGGCGGCGCGTTCGGCGGTGGCCTCCTCGTCGATGCCGGCGTCCTGCGGGGTGTCGGCGGTGACCCGGTAGCGGCCGAGGGCGCGCAGCGCCTTCTCCAGGCCGAGCAGTCCGGGCAGCGCGCCGGCGGCGGGCACGCGGACCGGGAAGGAAGGCGCGCCGTCCTCGCTGTCGTGCGGGCGCGGGGTGCCGCCGCCGGACCGGTACAGGGGCACGACCGCGGAGGAGCCGGAGGGGTCGGAGGAGCGGCCGGGCGCGGGCCGCGGCGACTCCCCCGGGCCGCCGTCCCCGGGCGGGGGGTCGCGGCGGGTGTCCGGCGGCACGACGGCGGCGCCGTCGGCGGGTGTCGGGTCCGCGGGGGCGTCGCGGGGCGGGCGCGGGCCCATCCGCCGGGCCAGCCAGACCGCGTCCGCGACCTCTTCGGCGGTGAGGTCGAGGCCGCCCTGGCGGAGCCTGCGGATCAGCTCGTCCAGATGCATCCCCGGCATCCGGTCATCACCTCGAACGGTCGAGTGGCTGCATGAGCAGGTCCGCGATCCGCTCGCGCGTGACGCGTTCCGCGTGCGGGGCGTGCTGGGTGAGGTAGAGCGCGTTCAGCAGCTGGTCGGCGGCGACGACCTCGCCGGGTTCGCGGTCGAGGAAGCGGTCGATCAGGTCGCGGCCGGTGGTGACGCTATTGTCGCCGAGGTGGGCGGCGACCATGGCGGTGAGCTGTTCCTCGCCGGGCGGCTCCAGTTCGAGCTGGACACAGCGCCGCAGCAGCGGGGCGGGGAAGTCGCGTTCGCCGTTGGAGGTCAGGATGATCACCGGGAAGGCCGTGCAGGCCACGCGTCCGCCGTGCACCTCGACGCGCCGGCCGTCGTGGGTGAGCACCTCCACGACGGGCTCGCGTTCGGCGATCCGCTCCAGCTCGGGGATCGCGAACTCGCCTTCCTCCAGGGTGTTCAGCAGGTCGTTCGGCAGATCGAGGTCGCTCTTGTCGAGCTCGTCGATGAGCAGCACGCGCGGCAGTCCGGCGGGCAGCAGCGCGGTGCCGAGCGGGCCGAGCCGGATGTACGAGCCGATGCCCGAGGCGGTCGCGGCCCCTGCCTGCGTGCCCTGGGCGCGCTCCAGCTGGACGTCCTGAAGCCTGCCGATCGCGTCGTAGCGGTAGAGGCCGTCCTGGAGGGTCGTACGGCTGACGATGGGCCAGCGCAGCACGCGGCCGAGGCCGAGTTCATGGGCGACGGCGTAGGCGAGGGTGGACTTGCCGGTGCCGGGGTTGCCGGTGACGAGCAGCGGCCGGCGCAGATAGAGGGCGGCGTTGACGGCGTCGACCTCGGCGGGGCGGGGCGCGTAGTTCTCCACCATGCGGCGGCGTACGCCGAGGCGGCGGGCGCTGCTCGGGTCCTGCGGGCCGTCCTGCGCGGTGGACCGGCCGGCCGCGAAGTCGCGCCAGGGAGGCGGCTCGGGTAACTGCCGCACGCCGTCGTGCGGCTGACCCACGCCGCGGTAGATCCGCCAGTCGTTCACCTTGGGCTCCTCCCGGCTGTGGTGATCGTGCAGTGGGCCCGGCCGTTCGACGTACGACGTTACCGTCAGGCGGCCGGGCCTGCCGAGTTCCCGGACGCGTCGGGTCCCGATTCCGCTTCGCCGAACGTCCGTGCAGGGCACGGGGGTTGACGGGCATTCAGTTGTCGGGGCCGACCAGGGGCGGCGGCCGCATGGTGTCCTCTCCGTGCGGGGGCCGGTCCGGGGGATCGAAGAGCACGGCGATCTTGCCTTTGAGACCTTGTGCGCGGGCGGTGTCCGGATCGGCCAGGCTGATCCGCAGCTCGCGCAGCGGTTCGTGCAACGCCTCCACGCGGCCGGCCAGCTCCAGCACCCGCGCTGCCTGGCGGTGGAAGGCCGGGCAGTCGGCGTGGTCGTGCCCGTCGCGGCGCCACAGCAGCACCGCGTGGCCCGCGGTGAGCGCGGCGGCCATCGCCTCCCGGCCCTCGCGGCCGGTGACGGGACCGCAGTGGACGGGCACCCGGCCGTCCTTCAGCGTGGACAGCCGGCCGTAGGCGGCGACGGCCGACTCCCTGCGGACGCCCGGGGTGTGCCCCTCGGGGGGCGCCTCCGCGCGCAGCGGGGCGTGTTCCAGCCTGCTGCGCCGTACGCCGCTGAAGCGGGTGCGCCATTCGGGGCTCGGGGCGCGGGAGTTGCGCCGGAGGTCCCGGATGACGACCGAGCGGCGCAGGCCGAGCGGCATGGAGTCCTCGTCGAAGTCGAACTCGAAGTCACCGTCGAGGTCGGCGTCGTCGGATTCGGCGTCGGCGTCGGCGTCGGCGTCGAGGCCGGCGTCCTCCTGGTCCGTCGCCGGGGCCTCCTCCGGGACGAGCCGCCACTCGTCGACGGGCAGGTCGAACAGCCGGCGCGGCAGGAACACCTCGACCGCGGCCAGGTGCTCGCCCTGGTCGCCCTGGCGCAGGGCCCGCAGCAGCGGCTCGCGGATCGCCTCGTAGAGGCCGTCGAGCGGTACGCCGTGGTCGTCGGCCGCGACCGGGGTGACGTCCTGGCCGTCGTACAGGAGCTGGACGCTCCACGGGTACAGGTCGCCGTAGACGCGGTCCCCGATGCGGACGAGGACGTCGGCGCGCAGCCGGGGCCCGGCGGGGCGGGTGGTGAGGAACAGGCCGCGCAGCAGGCCGTCGATGGTGTCGCGGGCGCCCCAGTGGGCGTGCCGGCGGGCGTGCTCGGTGATCCAGCCGGCGAACGCGCGCAGCCGCGCCCGGTCCACGCGCGCGGGGTGCGTCTCGACGGTGTGCCGGGCGACCTCGGCGGCGTAGAGCAGGACGGCGTCGAGTTCGGCGGCGGACCTGCTGCGCGGGGCCTGGCGGTCGCGCAGGCCGAGCAGCAGGCCGGCGCCCTCGCGCCAGGTGCGGGGCTCGTGCAGGATCGGCGAGGGCTGGCGCTCGCCGGTGACCCGGCGGCGGACGTTGTGCACCAGGGTCATGACCTCGCCGCTGCGGCCGGGCGGCGGCAGCTGCGCGAAGTGGGCGTAGAGGTGGACCCGCAGTTCGGGGGTGACACCGGCGGCGGCGTAGCCGGGCAGGCCGCTCTGGACGGTGGTCCAGTCGGGGTCGGCCGAGCCGTCGAGGAACCGCTCCAGGTGGTGAAGGTCGTGCTCGCGGACGACGGTGTGCAGGACGTCTCCGCCCCGCACGTCGAACAGCTCCCGCAGGGCGGTGACGGCGACGGCGGCGCCCTCGTGTTCGTTGCGCCCCTTGTTCATGCCGACCAGCGCGCCGTGCCGCAGGTCGACGACCGGTCCGCCGGAGACGCCGTCGACGAGCCGGCCGCCGCCGAGGACCAGCGCCCTGTCGTCGACGCCCTGGATCTCGCCGGTGACGTCCCGTACGCCGAGCTCGCCGGTCTGGCGCGACCAGCCGTGCAGGCTCACCGGGGTGCCGAGCACGGGTGCCCGGTCGCTGAGCCACACGCACCGCGCGTCGACGGCGTCGGGCACGCGCACCAGGGCGACGTCCGGGAAGTCCCAGTGGCGCCGGCCGGCGTCGGCGTCCTCGGGGCGGGGCTTGGCGAGGACCACCTCGCCGGTGGTGAAGCCGCCCTGCCAGGTGACGCCCACGGCGCTCTCCCCTCGCCACACAGCCGCTCCCCCCTCCGCCACGACATGCGCGCAGGTCAGCAACCAACCCGGCGCGACGAAGAATCCACTGCCCCAATATCCGTCACGGTCCGGTGCATACCCGTCACGCGGCGCGACGATGCGTGCGAGCGAGGGGCGCACCATCTCCTCCAGGGCGCTCATACGACGCCGGAGGCCGGGTCCACGGCCCCCGCGGCGGCGTCGTCG
Organism: Streptomyces sp. NPDC053367; assembly: GCF_044545925.1. Classification (NCBI taxonomy): domain Bacteria; kingdom Bacillati; phylum Actinomycetota; class Actinomycetes; order Kitasatosporales; family Streptomycetaceae; genus Streptomyces; species Streptomyces sp. NPDC053367. Next base: position 152,154 of record NZ_JBITYN010000005.1, read on the forward strand.
CCCGGGCCGGGTCCGGCCGCGCCGCCGTCGCCCGCGGGCTCGGTCCAGGTCAGCGACACCGTGAGCGTGGCCTGGCCGCCGCCGGTGGCGATGGCGCTCACGATCCGTCCGGCCTGCGCCGAGAGTTCGATGCCGAAGCTGACGTTCACCTCGACGGGTGCCGTGGTGTCGAGACCGGCGCGCAGGGAGCGCACGACACCGCCGACCGTGCCGGCGAGGCCGCCCGCGAGTTCCATGACCCGGTCCCCCGCGCCGGTGTCCCGGTAGCCGCCCCCGCCCGGCGCTCCCTCGTCGTCCGTACCGATCCTCGCCCAGACGACGGTCCCGTCGTCGAGCCGTATCCGCTGGATCCCTCCACCCATGGCGCCCCCGTCCGTTCGCAGGTACTGCTGTGGCTCTACCGCAATGGGAGGGAAAGGCTAACTCCCGATGAAGCCGGGGAGCGAGGGAGAACGATCAACTGGCTGAAGTGGGGCGGGTGTTCAGCGGTTCCGGGGGCCGTTGACGGTCACTCGTCGTCCTCGTCGTCCAGCCGCGCCAGCCAGGTGGCGAGCCGCTCGACCGGCACCTCGAAGTCCGGGTTCAGGTCCACGAACGTCCGCAGCTGCTCGGCGAGCCACTCGAAGGTGACCTCCTCCTCGCCGCGCCGCTTCTCCAGCTCCTCGATGCCGCGGTCGGTGAAGTACATGGGGTGTTCTCTCCTGCTGACGAGGGTGACGTTCCGTACGTCAAGCGTAGGCGGAGGGAGCGGGGGGCCGGGGCCGGGGCCTTCGGTGCGGGGCTCGGCCCCGGGGGGCACGGTTCAGTCCCGTGGCCGCATCGCGTCGCAGGCGAGGCCGAGGGCCCCGTGGGTCAGCAGGACCGTGCCGGCGGCGGGCGCCGCGGACGAGGCAGGGAACGGCGAGGGCGACCTGGGCGAGGGCGAGGAGGCGGGCGGCGGGGCCGCCGGGCAGGGGGAGGCAGGCGCCGAGGGGGCGGCGTTCGGCCGGGGCGGGTCCGGGGCGGACGGCTTCCCGCCGGCCGGCCCACTCGACCTGCCGTACGGCCGGATGCCGGCGGACCGCCTCGCGCAGGCGGTCCCCGGGTTCGCCCGGGGCGAGTCCGTCGGGGAGGGACACGCCCGCGCGGGTGAGGACGGCGATGAGCCCGCGCACCCGCGTGGGGGCGTCGGCGTCGGGGTCCGGCGCGGTCAGCCGGTCGAGGGCCTGCACGTCCAGGACGGGGTCGAGGCCGAGCCGCGCGGCGAAGGTGCGCATGGCCTCGTCCTCGCCGGCGGGCGTGCCGTCCGCGAGCCAGACGTAGCCGACGCCGCGGCGGAAGCCGGAGGCGAGGGTGTAGCCGCCGCGGTCGGCGTCCCACCACAGGGCGAGCACGGACCAGGGCGCGGCGACGGCGAGGGCGGTGGCCCAGCCGGTGACGACGCGGTCGACGGGTTCGCCGCCGTCCTGCCAGGGCCTGCCCTCGGGTACGAGCACGCTCCAGCCGTCGCCGGCCGGGGCGAGCAGGACCGGCTCGCGCAGCAGCTGGGCGACGGGGGCGACGGTGTCGGGGTCCGCCCGGCAGAGCAGCAGCGCGCCGGGGGCGGGGGCGCGGACACCTCGGGCACCGAAGCGGGACTCATCCGTCGACATGCTCACACGCTAGGACAATTCACCGCCCCTCACGGGTGGCTGATCACCAGAACGAGTGTCTTGACTTTGCCGAACCGCGATATATCGTGAATGAACGAGACGCGATATGCCGTGTCGCGTCAGCCGTGGGAGCCCCCGCCGCTCCACCGTCCAGTCGTCGGAGGTCTGCACATGTCCGAGTGGTCCGTCGCCGAGCCCCGGAAGCTCACCTTCGACGAGCCCGTGCGCGAGCTTCAGGTCCGCGTCGTCAACGGCACGGTGAACGTGGTGGGCACGGAGGAGGGCCCCGCCCGCCTGGAGGTCACGGACGTCGAGGGCCCTCCCCTGCTGGTCACCCACCGGGACGGCGTCCTGACGGTGGCGTACGAGGACCTGCCCTGGAAGGGCTTCCTGACGTGGCTCGACCGCAAGGGCCGGCGCCGCAGCGCGGTGGTCTCCCTGGCCGTGCCGTCGGCCACCCGGGTCGAGGTGGGCGCGGTCGGCGCCGCCGCCGTGGTCTCGGGCATCGACGGCCACACCGAGGTCAGGGGCGTCTGTGGCGACACCACCCTGGTGGGCCTCGCGGGCCCGGTCCGCGCCGACACCGTCTCCGGGGCCGTGGAGGCCCAGGCCCTCACCGGCGACCTGCGCTTCAACTCCGTCTCCGGCGATCTGACCGTCGTCGAGGCGGGCTCCTCGGTGCGGGCCGACTCGATCAGCGGCTCGATGGTCGTCGACCTCGACCCGGCGGGCCGGCCCACCGACATCAGCCTCACCAGCGTCTCGGGCGAGATCGCCATCCGGCTTCCCCACCCGGCGGACGCCCGGGTCGAGGCCAACACCGCGAGTGGCTCCGTCTCCAACGCCTTCGAGGATCTGCGGGTCAGCGGCCAGTGGGGCGCCAAGCGCATCACCGGCCGCCTCGGCGCGGGCAACGGCCGGCTGAAGGCGACCACCGTCTCCGGCTCGATCGCCCTGCTGCGCCGCCCGCAGACGGACGAGGAGCCGTGGGGCGGCGAACCCAGGGGCGACGCGCCTCACGGCGGGGACGCCCGAGGCCCAGAACCGCAGGACGGAACACCGGGCACCCCGGGAGACAATGCCGTATCCGGCCAGACCGAGAAGGCCACCCCCGACCAGGCCGACGGCCCGACCGACAAGAAGGTGCTCTGACATGCCCCCCGTCTTCGCCCACGGACGCCTGCGCCTCTACCTGCTGAAGCTGCTGGACGAGGCCCCGCGCCACGGCTACGAGGTCATCCGCCTGCTGGAGGAGCGCTTCCAGGGCCTGTACGCCCCCTCGGCCGGCACCGTCTACCCGCGCCTGGCCAAGCTGGAGAGCGAGGGCCTGGTCACCCACACCACCGAGGGCGGCCGCAAGGTCTACGCCATCACCGACGCGGGCCGGGCCGAACTGGCCGACCGCAGCGGGGAGCTGGCCGACCTCGAGATGGAGATCCGCGAGTCGGTCGCCGAACTGGCCGCCGAGATCCGGGCCGACGTGCGCGGCGCGGCAGGGGACCTGCGGCGCGAGATGCGGGCCGCGGCGAGCGAGGCGCGCCAGGGCCCCGCCGCGGAGCAGCCCGCCGAGGAAGCCTGGCGCGCCGCCAAGGAGGAGATGCGCCGGGTCCGGCAGGAGTGGAAGGAGCAGGCCCGCCGTGCCAAGGACGAGAGCCGCCGCGCCCGCGAGGAGGCCGAGCGCGCCCGCCGCCAGGCCAAGGAGGCCCAGGACCGGGCCCGTGCCCAGGCGCAGGAGGAGGTGCAGCGCATCGCCCGCCGGGTGCAGGAGCGGGTGCAGGACCACTTCGCGCGCGGCGAGTGGCCGACGGGCGTGCGCGAGGGCCTGACGGAACTGGCCAAGGAGTTCGGCGACTTCGGCCGCGACTTCCCCTTCGGACGCAACGGCACGCACCGCCGGTCCCCCGAGCCGGACTACAGCCACACCCCCGAGGACTTCCCGGCCGACTACGAACCCTCCTGGGCCCACGAGCCCGGCACCGGCGACCCCGCCCGCGACCTCGACCGCCTGCTCGACCGCTTCCGCGACGACATCCGCGACGCCGCCCGCGACCACGGAGTCACCGCCGAACAACTCCGCGACACCCGCCGCCACCTCTCCACGGCGGCCGCCCACATCGGCGCCCTCCTGCGCACACCGAGAAACTGAGGAGCGCGCCCGGAAGGCCGAGCAGGGACAGGCCGGCGTCAGCCGGCCTTCGCCGCACCCCCGTCGCCGTACAGCACGCGGACGATGCCGTCGTAGGTCACCCCGTGATCGGCGAGCACCTCGGCGGGGACGCCGGGCCGTGCGGTGAGGGCGAGGAGGAGGTGCTCGTCGCCGATGGCGCGGTCCTTGTGGGCGAGGGCGATACGCAGGGTCTGGGTGAGCAGCTCCTTGGCGCCCCGCCCGAACGGCCGCCGTCCTCGGGAGCGTCGGCCTCCGTCGCGGGCCAGCGCGCCCTCCCCGTGGGTCTCCTCCACCCGCGACACGATCGCCGCGACGTCGATGCCCAGCCCCGACAGCGCCTCCTCGTCCGCGCGGGAGAGCCCGCCCTTGCGCCGGGCCTCGGCGAGATCGCCCACGACCCGCTCGCGGCGCTCGCCGGACAGCCCCAGCGCGGCCAGCGCGAAGGAACCCCGGCTGCCGTCCCGGTCGAGCAGCGCGAGCAGCACATGCGTCTCGTCGACCTGCTCGGCGCCGACCCTGTCGGCATGCGCCGCGGCCCCTTCGACCACGGTCCGGGCATCCTTGGTGAACCGCTCGAACATCAACGCCTCCCGTACTTCTTGTGCACGGCCTGCCTGCTGACACCCAGCTCGGCGGCGATCTCCTGCCACGACCAGCCCTGATTGCGCGCACTGCGCACCTGTACCGCCTCCAGCTGCTCCAGCAGCCGGCGCAGCGCGGCGACGGCCCGCAGCCCGACCCGTGGGTCGCGGTCCCCCGCGCGCTCGGCGAGATCTGTTGCTTCGGTCATGGTGTCAACATAGGTTGACAGCACGGGGCGCGTCAACCACCGTTGACAGCAGTGGCCGAAAAAGCCGAACGAAGCTGCAAGCAGCCGAACAAAAAAAGGGGGGCGGGCCCCATCCGGGGCCCGCCCACTCACTCCACTCCGGCACCGTCAGGAGCTGGTCAGCACCACCTTCCCGAACAGCTCGCCGGACTCCATCTTCTCGAAGCCCTCCCGGGCCCGGTCCAGCGGAAGCACCTCGTCGATCACGGGCCGCACCCCGGTGGCCGCGCAGAAGGCCAGCAGGTCCTCCAGCTCGTCCTTGGTGCCCATCGTCGAGCCGACGACCTTCAGCTCCAGGAAGAAGATCCGGGTCAGCTCGGCGTGCGAGGGCCGGTCCCCGCTCGTGGCGCCGGAGATGACGATCGTGCCGCCCGGCCGCAGCGACTTCACCGAGTGCGACCAGGTCGCCGCACCCACCGTCTCGATCACGGCGTCGACCCGCTGCGGCAGCCGCGCCCCCGGCTCCACCGCCTCCACGGCGCCCAGCTCCAGCGCCCGCTTCCGCTTGGCCTCGTCCCGGCTGGTCGCGAACACCCGCAGCCCGGCGGCCTTGCCCAGCACGATGGCGGCCGTGGCGACACCACCGCCCGCGCCCTGCACGAGCACGGAGTCCCCGGGCCGCACCCCGGCGTTGGTGAACAGCATCCGGTAGGCCGTCAGCCAGGCCGTCGGCAGACAGGCGGCCTCCTCGAAGGACAGTTCCTTCGGCTTGGGCAGGATGTTCCAGACCGGCACGGCCACCCGCTCGGCGAACGTGCCCTGATAGCGCTCGGTGAGGATGGACCGGGGCTCGTCGGGCCCGACCCCGTGGCCGGTCTGCCCGATGACGGAGTGCAGGACGACCTCGTTGCCGTCCTCATCGATCCCGGCGGCGTCACAGCCGAGGATCATCGGCAGCTTGTCCTCGGCGAGGCCCACCCCGCGCAGGGACCAGAGGTCGTGGTGATTGAGAGAAGCGGCCCTCACATCGACGGTCGCCCACCCGGCCCGGGCCTCGGGAGCCGGTCGCTCCCCCAACTCCAGGCCGCGAAGCGGCTGCTCACGATCGATTCGGGCGGCGTAGACAGCGAACATGCAGCCGACCCTAGGTTCCCGAGGCTTCAGGGGGAACGCCGAGCCGATGTGACACACACCCTCTTGCGGAAGAGTCCGGGGCGAAGCCCACCCGAACGGCCCCCTCGGAAGGTAAAAAAACGGCCCCGTCCGGGAGGACGGGGCCATTCGGCTGAACCCGGCGCGTCAGCGGCGGGCCACACCCTCCGCGCGGGCCGCCGCGGCGACGGCCGCGGTGACGGCGGGGGCCACCCGCTCGTCGAACGGCGAGGGGATGACGTAGTCCGGCGCGAGGTCGTCCCCGACGACGGAGGCCAGCGCCTCGGCCGCCGCGATCTTCATGCCCTCGGTGATGCGGGAGGCACGCACCTGCAGCGCACCCGCGAAGATGCCGGGGAAGGCCAGCACGTTGTTGATCTGGTTCGGGAAGTCCGAGCGCCCGGTCGCGACGACGGCCGCGTACTTGTGGGCGATCTCCGGGTGAACCTCGGGGTTGGGGTTCGCCATGGCGAACACGAACGCGCCCTCGGCCATGGAGGCGACGGCCTCCTCCGGCACCGTGCCGCCGGAGACGCCGATGAACACGTCCGCGCCGACGAGGGCCTCCTCCAGGGCGCCGCTCAGCCCGGCCTTGTTGGTGAAGGAGGCGAGCTCACGCTTGACCGGCGTCAGGTCGTCCCGGTCCGCCGAGACGACACCCTTGCGGTCGGCCACCGCCACGTCCCCGATCCCGGCCTCGACCAGCATCTTCGCGATGGCGACACCGGCCGCGCCGGCGCCGGAGATGACGGCCCGCAGCTGCCCGATCTCGCGCCGGCTCAGCCGGGCGGCGTTGCGCAGGGCGGCCAGGGTGACGACGGCCGTGCCGTGCTGGTCGTCGTGGAAGATCGGGATGTCCAGCTCCTCCTGGAGCCGGCGCTCGATCTCGAAGCACCGCGGCGCCGAGATGTCCTCCAGGTTCACGCCACCGAAGGACGGGGCCATGCGCACCACGGTCTCGACGATCTCGTCGACGTCGGTGCAGGCCAGAGCGATGGGAACCGCGTCCACACCGCCGAACTGCTTGAAGAGGATGGCCTTGCCCTCCATCACCGGGAGGGAGGCCTCGGGCCCGATGTCACCGAGGCCGAGCACGGCCGTGCCGTCGGTCACGACGGCGACGACGGACGACTTCCACGTGTAGTCGTGGACGAGTTCCGGCTGCTCGGCGATCGCGGTGCACACCTTCGCGACGCCGGGCGTGTATGCCAGGGACAGGTCGTCCTTGTCGCGGACCGGCACGGTGGCCTGCACTGCCATCTTGCCGCCGCGGTGCAGCGCGAACGCCGGGTCCAGGTCGAAGGAATCCAGGGACTCGCCCCCGGCCTCCTCGACCGTACCGGTGCCGCTGTCGCTGCGAGGATTGACGATCTCCGCTGCCACTTCTCTTTACCCCTTAAGTATTCAAGGTTGAGGGTTTGGTCCACTCCCGGTGAGGGGTGGGCGGGCACCGCGTACGCCCCTTGCTGAGTGATGCATACGGGCGCGTACGCGACGGGCGCGCCGCACACGCGCCCTGGGCCCCGGATGAGGGGTGTAAAGAACCTTCTTACCGGACGGAACGTGTCCAGGACGAGTCGATAACGCGAAGGTCACATGCCGACGCCATGACTCATGCCTCGATTTCGGGACAAGGCGCGTACAAATCAGCGCCAATCACCCAAGCGGCCGGGACGGCCGAGAAGCGACCATCCGCATCGCGAGACAAACCGAAGATCTTCCGGCCGAAAAGCGGACTGTCGACAGATGATTCGGCCCGGAAGGACGGGACGGAGGGGGTTCACCGTCATCCCGTTATCCGATTTTGACATTGCGGCCCCCCTGAATGGCTCAGTCCGAATGGCAAGATGCCGTAATCACACGAGGTCGCGACACCCGAAGGTGTGTGTTCTCGTCGACCCATCGGCAACTCCACCCATCCGCCGGAGGAACCCACCATGACCGCAAGCACCACCCGTCGTACGACCGCCGCGCACTCCCGGCTGGCAGCGGTCGGCTCGATCGCGGTCGCAGGCGCTCTGCTTCTCACCGGCTGCGGTGACCAGACCAAGGACGGCGGCTCCGACACCGCGGACACCGCCACCTCGGCGGCCCCGCTCGCCGACAAGCTTCCCAAGGAGATCCGCGACAAGGGCGTCGTGAAGGTCGGTTCGGACATCGCGTACGCCCCGGTCGAGTTCAAGGACAGCTCCGGCAAGACGGTCGGTATCGACCCGGACATCGCCGACGCCATGGGCAAGCAGCTCGGCGTGAAGTTCGAGTTCGAGAACGGCACGTTCGACACCCTCCTGGGCGGTCTGCGCTCCAACCGCTACGACATCGCCATGTCGGCCATGACGGACACCAAGGACCGTCAGGAGGGCATCGACGCCGACACCGGCAAGAAGGTCGGTGAGGGCGTCGACTTCGTCGACTACTTCACGGCCGGTGTGTCGATCTACACCAAGAAGGGCGACGACCAGGGCATCAAGACCTGGTCCGACCTGTGCGGCAAGAAGCTGGTCGTCCAGCGGGGCACGGTCTCCGAGGACCTGGCCAAGGCCGAGGCCCAGAAGTGCCCGGCGGGCAAGAAGCTCTCGATCGAGGCCTTCGACAACGACCAGCAGGCCCAGACCCGCCTGCGCTCGGGCGGCGCGGACGCCGGGTCCTCCGACTTCCCGGTCGCCGCGTACGCGGTCAAGACCTCCGGCGGCGGCAAGGACTTCCAGCTGGTCGGCGAGCAGGTCGAGGCCGCCCCGTACGGCATCGCCGTCGCCAAGAACGACACCGAGCTGCGGGACGCCCTGGTGGCCGCGCTGAACGCGATCATCGAGAACGGCGAGTACCAGAAGATCCTGGAGAAGTGGGGCGCCGCCGAGGGCGCCGTCAAGGAAGCCGCCGTCAACGGCGGCAAGTGACCGCTCGGCTCGCGGCCACTGAAAGGCAACACCCGTGACTGACATCGACAAGACGGACGGCCCGGCGGACACCCCGTCCGCCGGCCCGGAGGCCATCAAGGCCGTCCCGGTCCGGCACTACGGCCGTTACGTCTCCGCGGTGATCGCGCTCGCGATCTTCGGCTCGATCATCTGGGCCTTCGCGAACGGCGACATCAACTGGGGCGCGATCCCCGACTACTTCTTCAACGAACGCATCCTCAAGGGTGTCCGCGAGACGCTCTGGCTGACGTTCCTCTCGATGGTCATCGGCATCGCCGGCGGCCTCATGCTGGCCGTGATGCGGCTGTCGACGAACCCGGTGACCTCGTCCATCGCGTGGTTCTACATCTGGTTCTTCCGGGGCACCCCGGTCCTGGTCCAGCTGTTCGTCTGGTTCAACCTGGGCTTCGTGTTCGAGTACGTCAACCTCGGGCCGTTCTACAAGGACGAGTGGTCGGACTTCATGACCCCGTTCCTGACGGCGCTGCTGGGCCTCGGCCTCAACGAGGCCGCGTACATGGCGGAGATCTGCCGTGCCGGTCTGCTCGCCGTCGACGAGGGGCAGAGCGAGGCGGCGCACGCGCTGGGCATGAGCCACGGCAAGACCCTGCGCCGGATCGTCATCCCGCAGGCCATGCGTGTGATCGTGCCGCCGACGGGCAACGAAGTCATCAACATGCTGAAGACCACCTCGCTCGTCGCGGCGGTCCAGTACTACGAGCTTCTGCGCTACGCCCAGGACATCGGCACGAGCTCGGGTGCCACGGTCGAGGCGCTGTTCCTCGCGGCGGCCTGGTACCTGATCCTCACGTCCGTGCTGAGCGTCGGCCAGTTCTACGTCGAGCGCTACTACGCCCGCGGATCCAGCCGCCAGCTGCCGCCCACACCGTGGCAGAAGGTCAAGGCGAACCTGGCCGCGTTCTCGCACCGGCAGGGGGCGACCCGATGACCGACAAGCTCAGCAAGACGGACGAGCCCGTGAAGAACTCCACCGTCCCCATGGTCAAGGCCGAGGGCGTCCACAAGAACTACGGCCCCATCGAGGTCCTCAAGGGCATCGACCTGGAGGTCAAGCAGGGTGAGGTCTTCTGCCTCATCGGCCCCTCCGGTTCCGGCAAGTCGACCTTCCTGCGGTGCATCAACCACCTCGAGAAGGTCAACGCCGGCCGCCTGTACGTCGACGGCGAGCTCGTCGGCTACCGGCAGAAGGGCGACAAGCTCTACGAGCTCAAGGACAACGAGGTCGCGCTGAAGCGCCGGGACATCGGCATGGTGTTCCAGCGGTTCAACCTCTTCCCGCACATGACGGCCCTGGAGAACGTCATGGAGGCGCCGATCCAGGTCAAGGGGAAGAGCAAGGCCGAGGCCAGGGAGCGCGCCGCGCAGCTCCTGGAGCGCGTGGGCCTGGCCGACAAGGCCGGGAACTACCCCTCGATGCTCTCCGGCGGCCAGCAGCAGCGTGTCGCCATCGCCCGGGCCCTCGCCATGGACCCGAAGCTGATGCTGTTCGACGAGCCGACCTCGGCGCTGGACCCGGAGCTGGTCGGTGACGTCCTCGACGTCATGCGCGACCTGGCCGAGTCGGGCATGACGATGGTCGTCGTCACCCACGAGATGGGCTTCGCCCGCGAGGTCGGCGACAGCCTGGTCTTCATGGACGGCGGCGTGGTCGTCGAGGCCGGCGACCCGCGCGACGTCCTGACGAACCCGCAGCACGAGCGGACCCAGGCGTTCCTGTCCAAGGTCCTCTGAGTCCGCGACCCACCCGCCGGAGGGGCGGTACGGCACCCCCGTACCGCCCCTCCGGCATGTCCCCTACGGCAGCAGCTCCGGCTTCAGCGCGAGTGCGCGCAGCTGCTCCCGGTCCAGGGGCACGTCCTTCAGCAGCGGCCCCTCGGAGCCCTGGCCGAGGAAACCGGTGCTGTCCCGCAGGCGCAGCACGGTGCCGTCCGCCAGCCGCAGGCTGGCCGCGAGCTCGGGCCCCCACCGCGGCTGCCCTCCGTCGTCGGCGTACGTCCATTCCCACAGCGAGAGCCGGGCCCCGTCGGGCAGCTTCTCGGTCGTGCAGTCCGTCATCCCGGTGTCCTCGTCGGCGAGCGCGCAGGGGTCCTGGAGCGTCCCTTTGAGCTCGGCCTCCTTCGGCCCGTACGCCCGTACGGTGAGGTAGCCGACCCCGCCGTCGCGCTCGACCGCGTAGTCACCGTCGTACGGCCCCACGTCCTCGGGCAGCTGCGCGTCCGGGGCCTGCTTGATCAGGCGCATCAGCGACACCTCGTGGAGGTCGCCCACGTCCTCGGGCAGCAGCTTCGCGAAACCGTCGGCGCCCGTGCCGAGGCCGCCGCCGGTGGGCGAGGCGGCGACCGGCGCCCCCTGCCCGCCCCCGGCCAACGCGCCCGACCCGAGCAGGACTCCCCCGGCCAGCACGGCCGCGACCGCTCCGGTCACCGCGGCCCGCCGACGCCGTCGCAAGCGCGCGGCGCGGGTGAAGACGGCCTCGGCGCCGCGCCCGGCCGGTGCGGGCACGCCGTCGACGGCCCGTCCGAGCAGGGAGCGCACTTCCTCTGTCTCTGTCTCGTTCATACGTGTTCCTCCCGCACCGCGGCCCTGAGGGCCGCCAGTCCCCTCGCCGTGTGGCTCTTGACCGTGCTCTCCCGCATCCCCAGCAGCTCGGCGGTGGCGGCGACACTGAGGTCCTCCCAGTAGCGCAGCACCAGCACCGCCCGCTGCTTGGGCGCGAGTCCCGCGAGAGCGGCCCGCACCATCAGCCCGGTGTCGCGGTCGGCGCTGTGCCCGGGGATGTCGGGCAGTTCGCCGTACGCCTGCTCGCGCCGCCAGAAGCGGCGGCGCGCCGAGATGAAGGTGTTGACGAGCGTCCTGCGCGCATAGGCCTCCAGATGGTCCAGCCGCCCGTGCCTGCGCGCGCCGAGGACAACCTTGACCAGCGTGGTCTGCACGAGGTCCTCGGCCTCGTCGCGGTTGCCGCACAGCAGGTAGGCGCTGCGGAACAGTGCCGTGCGTCTGCCGTCGACGAAGGCGTGCAGCGCCGCGTCCGCGCCCCGCGTCATCGCTTCCCCTCTCCCGGCCCACCGGATACGGGCCGTCCCACTCCTTCAGTGCGGTGGGGGGCGCGCCAGGACGCGGAAGAGGCGGTACGAGTTCGTCGTACCGCCTCCGTCCCGTCGTACGGCGGGTCTACTTCAGCGCGAGCAGCAGCGTGTCCGAAGGCGAGCACCACACGGGCCGCACCTCGCCGAAGCCCCGCTCGCGCAGGACGCGGGTGTGCCAGGCGGCGGAGGGCGTGTCGCCGTCGGCATGCTCGCCGTAGATCTCGAAGCGGCGGGCGGTGGGCCCGGCGAGGACGGGGTCCTGGGCGGCGAGCTGCCACCAGTCGGTCCAGTCGAGGGCGCCGCCGGCCTTGGCCCGGTCCATGCGGGCGTGGCGCAGGGCGCGCTCGGCGGCGTTGATCCGCGGGGTGGTGTCGTCGATCATGTGGTCGGCGTTCATGAAGACACCGCCGTCCCGGACGAGCCCAGCGACCTGGCCGTACAGGGCCGCGAGCGGCTCGCGGTGGAGCCAGTGCAGGGCGGTGGCGGTCAGGACGGCGTCGTAGGAGTCGTGGGGGAGTTTCGCCGTCCAGTCGGGGTCCTTGAGGTCGGCGGTGACGAGGGTGACCCGGTCGTCGCCGGCGAAGGTGCCCTCGGCGATGGTGAGGAGGGCGGGGTCGAGATCGACGCCGGTGCTGGTGGCGCCGGGGAGGCGGGCGAGGAGTCGCGCGGTGATGGTGCCGGTGCCGCAGGCGAGGTCGAGGACGCGCGGGGTGGAACCGACGAGGGCCTCCACCATGTCGAGCATGATGCGGAAGCGCTCCTCGCGGTCGGGCATGTACCACTCCTGCTGCCGGTCCCAGCTGCGCTGCCAGGCCTGCCAGTCGGCCCCGGCCGCGGTGAAGCCGGTGGTGGTGTCCGTCATCGACGCCCTCCGTCCACGCTTGTCCCGTAATACCCTGGATGCACGATCAGCTGTTACCGACCGCACGCCACGACGATAGATCGCCTCCGTAAGGACTACAAGTGGAACTGGCCTATTACTCCGACTACGCCGTACGTCTCGTCAACAGCGAGGAGCCGGCCCGGGGCACGGACACCCTGACCTCCGTCGAGGCCGTCCGCGAGCTGTTCGGCGGCAACCAGTCGGCGGCCCGGCGCGCCACGGAGGCCGACGTGACACGCTTCCGCTCGGTCCGCTCCCGGCTGCGGTCCGTCTTCGAGGCCGCCGACCAGGGCGACGAGACGCTCGCCGTGGACCTGCTGAACTCACTGCTGCTGGAGTTCCCGGTCAGCCCGCAGATCTCCGGCCACGACCACCGCGACGACGACGGCCGCCCCCTGTGGCACATGCACCTGGCCGACCACCCCTCCAACGCGACCGCGGGTTACGCCGCCATCGCCGCGATGGGCCTGGCCTTCCACCTCACCGAGTACGGCGTCGACCGCCTCGGGCTGTGCGAGGCCGCGCCGTGCCGCAACGCCTTCCTCGACACCTCCACCAACCGCTCCCGGCGCTACTGCTCCGACCGCTGCGCCACCCGCGCGAACGTCGCCGCCTACCGGGCCCGCAAGCGCCAGGAGGCCGACCGCACCGCGAGCACGGGACGCACCGCCGACAGCGCCCAGCCCAGCACCGCGAGCGGCCCGCGCTGACCGGGCGGACGCGGCCGGAAGCGCAGCCGCGCCCGCGCCAGCACGAGCTCCTCGGGTACGACGCCGTAGTCGGTGCTGTCCCCGCCCGCCCGGGCGTTGTCGCCGAGCACCCACCAGCCCCCGTCGCGGCGCTCGGCGGCCCGCTTGACGACCAGCAGGTCCTGCTGGAAGGGGTGGCGCAGGACGACCACGTCACCGGGCCTGATCCGGGCGCCGTAGTGCACGACGAGCCGGTCGCCGTGGTACAGCGTGGGCACCATCGACGGCCCGGTCACCTCGGCCAGCCCGAACGGCAGCAGCGCGCCCCCGCGCTCGGTGTCCTGCGACAGCTCCGGCATCACCCGGCACCTCCCCGGTTCTTCCTCCACCAGTCCCAGTCTGACCCTGGACTTTTGTCCTAAGCCCATGGGGGCACTCGCGAAAACCCGACCCGCAGGGAGTAATGTCCCACCTGAGAAGACGATCACGAGGAAGGAACGCTCCATGCTTTCCCGCCTGTTTGCCCCCACGGTCAAGGTCAGCGCGCACTGCGACCTGCCCTGCGGTGTGTACGACCCGGCCCAGGCCCGCATCGAGGCGGAGTCGGTGAAGGCCGTCCAGGAGAAGATGGCCGGCAACGACGACCCGCACTTCCAGGCGCGTGCCACGGTCATCAAGGAGCAGCGTGCCGAGCTCGCCAAGCACCACGTCTCGGTGCTCTGGAGCGACTACTTCAAGCCCCCGCACTTCGAGAAGTACCCGGAGCTGCACCAGCTGGTCAACGACACCCTGAAGGCCCTGTCGGCCGCCAAGGCGTCCACCGACCCGGCGACCGGCCAGAAGGCCCTGGACTACATCGCCCAGATCGACAAGATCTTCTGGGAGACCAAGAAGGCCTGACGAGGGCGACCCCCTCCCGACCGGCGGTCGGTGCACCACCGCGGGTCGATCGCACGGGCGCAGGGGCCCGGCCGAGGCATCGGTCGGGCCCCTGCGTCGTTTCGCGCGCACACCCCGGCCCATCGCGGAGGCCCGCACCCGCTGGGACGCCGAGCACGCCGGGGAGCCGCCCGAGCGTGCCATGCTGAGGGCGTGAACAGGGACGACCTGGTCCGGCTGCGGAAGGCGCGGGACCGCATGGACCGCGAGTACGCCGAGCCGCTGGACGTCGGGGCGCTCGCGGCGACCGCGCTGATGTCGCCCGGCCACTTCCAGCGCAGCTTCCGCGAGGCGTACGGCGAGACACCGTACGGGTACCTGATGACGCGCCGGGTCGAGCGGGCCAAGGTGCTGCTGCGGCGGGGCGACCTGAGCGTGACCGAGGTGTGCATGGCGGTGGGCTGCACCTCGCTGGGCTCCTTCAGCGCCCGCTTCACACAGCTGGTCGGCGAGACCCCGAGCGCGTACCGGGCGCGCTCGCACGAGGACAGCGCGGTGATCCCGCCGTGCTTCGCCCGCAAGTACACCCGCCCACGCCGTGCGTCACAGGGCGGGCCGCCCTAGCGTGAGGGGCATGGACCTCAGACTCAGGCAGTGTTTCATCTCCGTCGACGACCACGACAAGGCACTGATCTTCTACCGGGACGTCCTCGGTCTCGTGGTCAGGAACGACGTCGAGTACGAGGGCATGCGCTGGCTGACGCTCAGCTCACCGGCACAGCCGGACGTGGAGATCGTCCTGGAGCCCCCGGCCGCCGACCCCGACGCCTCCCCCGCCGACAAGGAGGCGATGGCCAACCTGCTGGCCAAGGGCCTGTTGCGGGGGGTCAACTTCACCACCGCCGACTGCGACGCCCTGTTCGAGCGGGTGCGCGAGGCGGGCGCGGACGTGATCCAGGAGCCCATGGACATGCCGTACGGCGTGCGCGACTGCGCGTTCCGTGACCCGGCGGGCAACATGCTGCGCTTCATGGAACGGCCCGCGGACTGAAATTGCCGGGGTGCGGGGGGACTTCGCGCCTACGATCACCGGCATGAGCATCCGCTGGACGTACGCCTTCGCCGACCGGCCCGCCGCGCGCTTCGAGGAGGCGTGCGCGTTCTGGACCGCGGTGACGGGCACCCGGCTGTCCGGACTGCGGGGCGGGAGCGGGGAGTTCACCACGCTGCTGCCGGAGGGCGCCGACCCGTGTGTGAAGGTGCAGGGCGTCGCCGACGGCCCGGGCGGCGCTCATCCGGACTTCGCCGTCGACGACGTCACCGGGTTCGTCGTCCGGGCCCGCGGGCTGGGCGCCGAACCGGTCGCCGACCACGGCGACTGGGCCGTACTGCGCTCCCCCGCCGGGCAGTTGTTCTGCGCGGTGCCCTGGCAGGGCGAGGCGGTCCGGCCGCCCGTGGCGCACGGCAGCCGCCTCGACCAGCTCGCCCTGGACGTCCCGCCCTCCGCGTACGAGGGCGAAGTCGCTTTCTGGAGCGGTTTGTTGGCCGACTGGCAGTCGCTGCCCGGCTCGCGGCCGGAGTTCCATGTGCTCAAGCCGCCGCACGGGCTGCCCGTACGGCTGCTGCTGCAGCGCCTGGGCACCGAGCGGCCCGCCTCCGCCCACCTCGACCTCGCCTGCGCGGACATCGACGCGACCCGCGCGCGGCACGAGCGGCTCGGCGCGGAGCTCGTGGCCCGCGGCGGCCACTGGACGGTGATGCGCGACCCGGCCGGCGGCACGTACTGCCTGACCGGCCGCGACCCGGAGACGGGCGCGCTGCCGGGGCGCTAGGAGCTGTCGCGGTCCGGCACTAGCCGCCGAGGGTGGCGTAGGCGCAGACCAGGTACTCGGCCTCCTGCGTGGGGCAGGTGTAGTCGCCCGGCACGGCCGCCGGGGTGCGGTACTCCTCCCAGCGGGCGTCCGGCGGCGGCTGCGCCGAGTCCTGGAGCCACAGGGTGAGCCCGCCCGCGACGACGACCAGGACCGCCCAGCACAGCACGGCCCGCCGCCAGGGCCGGCTCATCCCCAGGGTTCCACGTCGACCACGGCGTCCACCGGGACGGGCCCGTACACGTGCGGGAACTCCTCGGCGCCGGGCTCGGGTGCCTCGTACTTCAGCGGCGAGCGCAGCCGGGCCGGGTCGATCACCAGGACGACCAGCTCGTCGGGGCCGTCGTAGGAGCCGTAGAGGAAGGCGGCGACGCGCGGGAGCTGCTCACGGGTCGAGCAGTGGACGAAGCCCTCCTCCCGCAGCGTGCGGCCGCGTGTGGACATCTCGTAGGTGCCGCGCTCGCGGGCCGCGTCCCACAGCGAGCGCTCGGTGAGGTGAAGGATGAACGGCTGTTCGGGCATACGCCCACGCTAGCCGTTCAGCCGTGGCACCCGCTGCCGCGGACAGGGCAGCTCGGGCAGACCGGCGGTCTTCGCAGCCGCCGGCCCGCGGCCGCCGGCCCGCGGGCGCCGGCCCGCGGGCGCCGGCCCGCGGGCGCCGCGCGCGGCCCGCCGGCCGCCCGCCCGCTCCTGCGGATGCGCGCGTACGGCGGTTCAGGAATTCTCCGGGGCCGGCTGCCCGGTCCGCGGCTCGGGTTCCTGCACGGGGTCGGTGCCGGGTCCGTGCGGACGCTCGGCGCCTTCCGCGTGGTACGCCGCGCACTCCGGGTTCCGGCAGGGACCGGGCTCCCACTTGGGAACCCACGCGCCCAGCGTCTTGTGGCGCCGGACGACCGTTTCGACGGGCTGTCCGCAGACGGGACAGACCGGATCTGCGCTGTCCATGCCTTCAGGGTAGGGCGGGCGGGGGCTCAGCGCTTCCTGCTGTACGTCCGCACCAGCGCCCCGCTGCCGAAGGTGCGCACCGAGTCGAGCGTGAAGTGCGTGAGGGACACCCCGGTGGCGAACATCGGCATGCCGCTGCCGTAGACGAGCGGGTACGTCTTGATGATCAGCTCGTCGATCTCGTCGAGCAGTCCACCCGCGACCGTCGCACCGCCGCACAGGTAGATGTCGAACTCGCTGTCCTCCGCCTTGAGTTCCCGGACCTTCGCGACGATGTCACCGGAGACGATCTCGACGTTCGGGTCGGGCGACTCCGCCAGGCTGCGCGAGGCGACGTACTCGCGCAGATGGCCGTATGGGCTGGTCAGGCCCTGTTTGAGGCCGACGTCGTAGCTGCCGCGGCCCTGGATGACCGTGTCGAACCGCTCGAGGGGCCGGTCGGCCACGCCCAGGGCCTCGCGGGCCGGGGTGGGCAGGGTGTCGGGGCGCTCGGCGGCGAGGTAGCCGATGAACTCCTCGTCGAGGAGGGCCGTCATCGCCGATGCGTCGCCGGACGGGTCTCCGATGAAGCCGTCGATGGAGCAGGCGATGAGGTAGGTGAGCTTGCGCAAGCGGGTCTCTTCTCGTCGGTTGCCGCAGTGGTGCGTACCCGACCGCTCCAGTTGTAGTACTTCACTTGGAGTGGTTCAACGGGTTTTCACGCACGGGTTCTTCGCGGCTCCCGCCACATGGGCCACATCCGGGGCCCGTCGGGCAGCGTCAGCGGGTCTCCGAGAACCTCGAAGCCCAGGCGCTCGTACAACGCGCGGCTGCGGGCGTTGCTCGCCTCCAGATAGGCGGGCCGCCCGTCGCGGTCGCAGCGTTCCAGGACGTGCTCGACCAGGGCCGTGCCCAGCCCGCGCCCCTGCTGGGCCGGGTCCACGCCGATCATCCAGAGGTAGGCGTGGGCGCGGCCCGAAGGGTGCACGCCCGCGGTCAGCCGCCCGATGAGCTCGACGCGTTCGTTCTCCGGGTCGACGGCCTCCCGCAGTTGCGCGAACCCGTCCTCTTCGCCGTCCTCCTCATGAGCCCCCGCCGGCACGGACAGCCACAGCGCACACGCCGCGCCGTCCTCGGTGAGGTCGATCCACCCGTCGGCGAGCACGATGTCGGTGAAGGCCCCCATCAGCCGGTGGTGCGTCGCCCGCCGATAGGCCTCACCGGGAAACACCCAGCCGCTGACCGGGTCGTCCTGGAACGCCCGGTCCAGCAGCTCCACGACCGCCTCCCGGTCGCCCTCCCCAGCCACCCGTATGCCCACACCCATGCCGCGACACCTCTCAACCGACCATGATCGTACGGAGGTTGAGCCTAGCGGCGGGGGTGTGCGACGACCACGGCCGAGCCGGGCGGCGGGCGATCGGGGCCGAGCGGGCAGGGTCCCAGGGCGTGTCCGGCAATTCCCGTCGTCCGCCCGAAGGGCGGGCGCCGCGGCGTCCGGCGCGTGTGATCGCAAGGCGGCGGAGCGCCCTGGTGGCGGAGCCACGTGGGCGGTTCGGCAACGCGGCGAGCGCGCGCCAGGCGTCGCGGCGCAGGCGGGAATGGTCAGACAGGCCCTAGCTCGTGCGGCGGGTGACGAACTCGGCGAGGGACAGGAGGCCACCCGCCGTCTCCGGGTCGGGGACGGCGCGGGCCAGCTCGGACATGGCCCGGGACATGTGGTCGGCCGCCTGGGCCTGGGCCCAGTCACGTCCGCCGGCCCGCTCCACCGCGAGGGCGGTGCGCTCCAGGTCCCCCTCGGCGTAAGGGAGTTCGTAGAGCGCCGCCAGCTCGGCCGCGGCCGTCGTACCGGAGGTCAGCGCGGCGACGACCGGCAGCGACTTCTTGCGTACGGCGAGGTCCGCGCCGGCCGGCTTGCCGGTGTGCCCCGGGTCGCCCCAGATGCCGATGACGTCGTCGATGAGCTGGAAGGCGAGCCCCGCCTCCCGGCCGAACGCGTCCAGCGCCTCGACGTCCTCCTCGGCGGCCCCCGCGTACAGCGCGCCCACCGCGCACGCGCAGCCCAGCAGCGCCCCCGTCTTGGCCTCCGCCATGGCGAGCACCTCGCCGAGGCCGACCTCGGCGGGGGCGCGCCGCTCCATGGCCGTGTCCACCTGCTGGCCCTCGCGCAGCTCGACGACGCACGCCGCGAGCCGGGCGAGGGCCCTCGCGGACGCGGGGTGCGGGTCCTGGGCGAGCAGCCGCAGGGCGAGGGCCTGCATGGCGTCCCCCGCGAGGATCGCGTCGGCGCTGCCGAACACGGTCCAGGCGGTGGGCCGGTGCCGCCGGGTGGTGTCGTGGTCCATCACGTCGTCGTGCAGCAGCGTGAAGTTGTGGACGAGCTCCACGGCCGCCGCCGCCCGCACGGCCGCGGCCCGCGCCGCGGGCCCGCCGAGCGCCGCGGCCGCGGTCAGCACCAGCGCCGGGCGGATCGCCTTGCCGGAGTCGCCCGCGGCCGGCGTACCGTCCGCGTGCTCCCAGCCGAAGTGGTAGAGCGCGACCCGGCGCATCGCTCCGGGCAGCGAGCCGAGGGCGGAACGCAGAGCCGGATCGACCGCCTGCCGGACCTCCTCGAGAATCGCCGCGGCCTCCTGCCCGTCAGCCGGGCCGGATCCGGACGCGTCAGCCGGGCCGGATCCGGACGCGTCAGCCGGCTCGGGCTCATGCCTGCCGGCCGGGCCGGGCTCCTGCCCGTCAGCGGACCCGGACTCAGGACCGTCAGCCGGCCCGGGCCCATACCCGTCAGCCGGCTCCGAGGGGAGGGAGCCCTCCTCGGTGCCCCGCCGGGCGCCGCTGCCGCCGCCGTCGACGCCGTCCGCGCCGAGTGGAGCGGCCCCGCCGTCACCGCCCGTCGCCTGGCTGCCGATGGCCCCCCGGGCCTGACCGCCCCGCCGGGCGCCGCCGATCCGCTGTCCGGAATCCGTCATGAACTCGGGCACGCGGGCCCCCTGCCGGAGACCGGGCGGGTACGCGGGTGCGCCCGCCCCGAGAGGCGGACGCACGGTGCCGACGGACCGGGAAGGGTCACCGCCAGCGGCCGATCTCGACGTTCTCCAGCACGCCGAGGGCGTCGGGCACCAGGACCGCGGCGGAGTAGTAGGCCGTCACCAGGTACTTGATGACCGCCTGTTCGTTGATGCCCATGAACCGCACCGACAGGCTCGGCTCGATCTCGTCCGGGATGCCGGACTGGCGCAGGCCGATCACGCCCTGGTCCTGCTCACCGGTACGCATGGCGATGATCGAGGTGGTGCGGGCCTCGGTGACCGGGATCTTGTTGCAGGGGTAGATCGGCACACCGCGCCAGGTGGGGATGCGGTTGCCGCCGATGTCGATCGTCTCCGGCACCAGCCCCCGCTTGTTGAGCTCGCGCCCGAACGCGGCGATCGCGCGCGGGTGGGCGAGGAACAGCTTGGTCCCGCGGCGCCTGCTGAGCAGCTCGTCCATGTCGTCGGGGCTGGGCACGCCGTCGTGCGGCTGGATCCGCTGGTCGTACTCGCAGTTGTGCAGCAGACCGAACTCGCGGTTGTTGACCAGCTCGTGCTCCTGGCGCTCCTTCAACGCCTCGACGGTGAGCCGCAGCTGCTGCTCGGTCTGGTTCATCGGCTGGTTGTAGAGGTCGGCCACGCGCGAGTGGATGCGCAGCACGGTCTGGGCGATGCTCAGCTCGTACTCGCGCGGCCTGGCCTCGTAGTCGACGAACGTGTGCGGGATGTCGGGTTCCCCGGAGTGGCCCGCGGCGAGGTCGACGGCCTTCTCGCCGTACTTGTTGGTGCGCTGCGGCGGGATGCTGCGCTGCTCCTGGAGGTGCTCGCGCAGGGTGTCCGCGCGCTCGGCGATCTGCTCGACGTCCTGGCGGGACAGGATCAGCACGGTGCACGAGGTGACCGCGCGGACGGTGTTCTCCCAGATCGCGTCCGCGTCCAGCAGCGCGGCCTCGCCGAAGTAGGCGCCGTCGGCGAGGACACCGATCACCGCGTCGTCACCGTAGGGGCCCTCGCCGACCTTCTCGGCGCGGCCGTGCGCCAGCAGGTACACCTCGTCGGTCGGGCTGCCGAAGGAGGCGATGACCTCACCGGGCGCGTACTCGCGCTGCCGGCACCGCTGGGCCAGCTCCGCGAGGACCTCGTCGTCCTCGTACGACCGCAGGGCGGGCAGTTCGCACAGTTCGGCCGGGATGACCTCCACCCGGTCGCCGGTCTTCACGAAGGTGACCCGGCCGTCCCCGACGGCGTAGGTGAGCCGCCGGTTGACGCGGTACGTGCCGCCCTGCACCTCCACCCACGGCAGGGTGCGCAGCAGCCAGCGGGAGCTGATCTCCTGCATCTGCGGAACGGACTTGGTGGTGGTGGCCAGGTTCCGCGCAGCCGCGGTGCCGAGACTCTGCTGCGGCTTGTCCTGCTCCGTGCGGACCTCTTCGCCTACCGACATAAGGAACTGCCCTCCCGGTCCTGCCCGACAGCGATCTGCGTGGGCACCGATCTCACGGGAAAGCCTTCCATCACGCACCGTATCGGTGCCATTACACGAAAGAGCGGGAATGGATCACGGCGGCTCTGGGCAGATACAGGGATCCCGTTTTCCGCGCGCCCAGAAGGACGCGGCCGGGTGTTCGACAATGGGTGCGTGACCAGCCTCGACGCCGCGCTCCGGCCCCGCCTGCCCTCGCCGCTGCAGGAGGTCGCGGACGACCGGTTCGCCCGTCACGGCGTACGGCTGCTGCTCAAGCGCGACGACCTGATCCACCCGGAGCTGATCGGAAACAAGTGGCGCAAGCTGGCGCCCAACCTGGAGGCGGCGGCCGGCCGCCCCCTGGTCACCTTCGGCGGCGCCTACTCCAACCACCTGCGGGCCACGGCCGCCGCGGGGCGCCTGCTGGGCGTGCCCACGGTCGGCGTGGTCCGCGGCGACGAACTGGCCGACCGCCCCCTGAACCCCTCGCTCGCCCGCTGCGCCGCCGACGGCATGCGCCTGCACTTCGTCGACCGGTCGACGTACCGCCGCAAGACCGAGCCGGAGACGCTGGCGGCGATCCTGCGCGCGGCGGGCGCCGAGGACGCGCGGGTCGTCCCCGAGGGCGGCAGCAACGCGGCCGCGGTGCGCGGCTGCACGGCACTCGGCGAGGAGCTGCGCGGCCACGCGGACGTCGTGGCCGTCGCCTGCGGCACCGGCGGCACCCTGGCCGGCCTGGCGGCGGGCCTGGACCCCGGGCAGCGGGCCGTCGGGGTCCCGGTGCTGAAGGGCGGCTTCCTGGCGCAGGACATACGCACCCTTCAGCAGCGGACGTTCGGCGGGCCGCGCGGCGACTGGTCCCTCGACGACCGCTTCCACTGCGGCGGCTACGCCCGTACGACCCCCGCGCTGCACGCGTTCGCCGACGACTTCGAGGACCGGCACGGGCTGCCCGTGGAGCGCCTGTACGTCGCCAAGCTGCTCCACGGGCTGCTGACGCTGACCGAGGAGGGGGTCTTCGCGCGCGGCACGGCCGTCGCGGCGGTCGTCACCGGAGCGCCCTTCACCGTGTGAGCCGGTGCCCCGCCGGGCCGGCTACGCCGTCTCGCGGTAGGCCGCCGCCTCCTCCAGGTCCAGGCGGCGCAGCAGGGTGCGGAGCATCTCGTCGTCGATGTAGCGCATGTCACGGAGCTTGACGAAGACCTCGCGCTCGGCGCCGATCATCTCGCGGGAGAGCCGGCGGTAGGTGTCGTCGGTGGTCTCGCCGGTGATCGGGTTGGGCTGGCCGAGGCGTTCCCAGACGGAGTTGCGGCGGCGCTCCAGTACGGTGCGCAGCCGGTCGGCGAGCGGCCCCGGCAGGGCGTTGCGCTCGTCGGAGAGCAGTTCGTCGAGGCGCTGCTCGGCGGCGCGGGAGGCCTGCGCCTGGGCGTTGGCCTCGGCGAGGGTCTCGGCCTGCTGGTCGCGGCCGGGCAGCTTCAGCACGTGGATCAGCGCGGGCAGGCTCAGGCCCTGGACGACGAGGGTGCCGATGACGGTCGTGAAGGTGAGGAAGAGGATCAGGTTGCGGCCGGGGAAGGGCGCGTCGCCCTCCATGGTGACCGGGATGGAGAAGGCGATGGCCAGCGAGACCACGCCCCGCATGCCGGCCCAGGAGATGACGAACGCGCCCTTCCAGGTGGGGTTGTCCTCGCGTTTGCGGATCCGCGCGGACAGCATCCGGGGCAGGAAGGTCGCCGGGTACACCCAGACGAACCGGGTCACCACCACGACGAGGAACAGCACCACCGCGTACCAGGCCGCGTCGACACCCTCGTACTCCCCGAGTCCCCGCAGGACGACCGGGAGCTGCAGGCCGATCAGCGCGAACACCGACGACTCCAGGACGAAGGCGACCATCTTCCACACCGCCTCCTCCTGGAGGCGGGTGGCGAAGTCGACCTCCCACGCGCGGTGTCCGAGGTAGAGCGCGACGACCACGACGGCGAGGACGCCGGAGGCGTGGACCTGCTCGGCGACGCCGTAGGCGACGAACGGGATGAGCAGCGACAGGGTGTTCTGCAGCAGCGCCTCCTTCAGATGGGTGCGCAGCCAGTGGATCGGCACCATCAGCAGCAGGCCGATGCCGATGCCGCCGATCGCCGCGAGCAGGAACTCGCCGATGCCGCCGGCCCAGCTCGCGCCCTCGCCGACGGCGGCCGCGACGGCCACCCGGTAGGCGGTGATCGCGGTGGCGTCGTTCACCAGCGACTCGCCCTGGAGGATGGTCGTGATCCGGGACGGCAGGCCCACCCGGCGGGCGATCGCGGTGGCCGCGACGGCGTCAGGCGGCGCGACGACCGCGCCCAGCACCAGCGCCGCGGTCAGCGGCAGGTCGGGGACGAGCAGGTACGCCGCCCAGCCGACCGCGAAGGTCGCGAAGAGCACGTAGCCGACCGACAGCAGGGCGACGGGCCGCAGTTGGGCGCGCAGATCGAGGTAGGAGCTGTCGACGGCGGCGGTGTACAGCAGCGGCGGCAGCACCAGCGGCAGTACCACATGCGGGTCGAGGTGGTAGTCGGGGACTCCCGGGGCGTACGACAGCGCAAGTCCGGCGGCCACCAGCAGCAGCGGCGCCGGCACGGGAGTGCGCCGCGCGGCGCCCGCGACCGCGGCGCTCCCCGCAACCAGCAACAACAGCGGCATCACGTCCATGTCTCGCCCACCCTTTTTCCGCGCGGTCATGCGCACGCCCGTCGTAACCTGGCAATCATGAAACAGTGCACGCACGTGGACGAGCTGCCGCACCCCCTGCCGGCCCCTCTGACGGAGACCTGTCAGGAGTGCGAAGCGGCCGGCACGCACCCCGTGCAGCTGCGACTGTGCCTCACCTGCGGTCATGTCGGCTGCTGCGACTCCTCGCAGGGGCGGCACGCCACCAGTCATTACAAGGAGTCGGGACATCCCGTCATGCGCACTTTCGAGCCGGGGGAGGACTGGCGCTGGTGCTTCGTGGACCACGTACTCGTGTGACCACGGACGCTTCTCGTGTGACCCTGGACGGGGACGGTTCGACTCTCTGACGTCTGGGTACGTCAACCCGGCGCGCGCTCTTCCCATTTGGGCCCGCAGAACCCCTAGACACGGAGCGTGTCCGCAGGTTTACTGTGAGTGACGCCAGGGGGTTGGGGTCCCGGGGACAGTACGGTCGAGAGCGCGATAGCGTCACCGCTGTACCACACATCGCGTTACCCCGGGGGGCGACCCCGGCTCCGAACAGCTTGTACCACCTTGGAGGTGAGGGTGTCCCAGATCGCAGGCGAGCCCGCTACCCAGGACTTCGTGGAAGTCCGGCTGCCGGCTGCGGGTGCCTACCTGTCGGTGCTGCGGACGGCCACGGCCGGTCTCGCGGCCCGTTTGGACTTCACCCTCGACGAGATCGAGGACCTGCGCATCGCGGTCGACGAGGCCTGCGCGATCCTGCTCCAGCAGGCCGTGCCCGGCTCCGTCCTCAGCTGCGTCTTCCGGCTCGTCGACGACTCACTCGAGGTCACCGTCTCGGCGCCGACCACGGACGGCCACGCCCCCTCGCGGGACACCTTCGCCTGGACCGTCCTGTCCGCCCTCGCGGGCAAGGTCTCCTCAGCGGTGGACGAGGACAGGACCGTTTCGATCAGCCTCTACAAACAGCGCGGCGCGGGACCCGGGCCGGCGTGAAGAACGGGGACGGGCCGGTGCGGGACGAAGAGCGCGGCACACAGGAGCTGCGGGCCGAGGACGGGGGCAGCCCCTTCTCGTCCGGGGCCGGGAACCCCGGCCGGGCCGGTCAGGCCGGCCGGTCCACTCCGGGCGGTTCGCGGCGCACGGCTGACGGCATCGACGGCATCCCCGAGCAGGCCCGGCCGCATCCGGAGGACTCCCCGGAGACCGCCGTCCCGCGCGCGGGACGGCAGGGCGGGGACGGCACCACGGCGGCCCAGGGGGCCGGCGGCGCCGGTGCCCGGGCGGCCGGCGCCGGCGAGGGCGCGCCTCCGGCAGGGCACGACGGGGTCCGCCCGGTCCGAGAGGCCAAGGCTCGGGGAAGGGCGACGGGCGGGACGATGAGCGAGCACGAGCGATATTCCGAGGACGACGCGCCGGGCGGCGCAGCGGTCACCCCGGTTGCCCCGGTTGCCCCGGCCACCACCGGCACGGCGGCCACGGCGGGCACCGGCACGGGCCGCGCGCACCATGACCCGCAGGACCGCAGCGGGGCCCGCGCGCTGTTCCTGGAGCTGCGCACGCTCGAGGACGGCAGCCCCGAGTACGCGGAGCTGCGCAACCGGCTCGTCCGGATGCATCTGCCGCTGGTCGAGCACCTCGCGCGCCGCTTCCGCAACCGTGGCGAGCCGCTCGACGACCTCACGCAGGTCGCCACCATCGGCCTGATCAAGTCGGTCGACCGGTTCGACCCGGACCGCGGCGTGGAGTTCTCGACGTACGCCACCCCGACGGTCGTCGGTGAGATCAAGCGGCACTTCCGCGACAAGGGCTGGGCGGTCCGCGTGCCGCGCAGGCTGCAGGAGCTGCGGCTGTCGCTGACGACGGCCACGGCCGAGCTGTCCCAGCTGCACGGCCGCTCCCCCACGGTGCACGAGCTCGCCGAGAAGCTGGCGATCTCGGAGGAGGAGGTCCTGGAGGGCCTGGAGTCGGCGAACGCCTACTCCACGCTGTCGCTGGACGTCCCCGACACCGACGACGAGTCCCCGGCGGTCGCCGACACGCTCGGCGCGGAGGACGAGGCGCTGGAGGGCGTCGAGTACCGCGAGTCCCTCAAGCCGCTGCTGGAGGATCTGCCGCCGCGCGAGAAGCGGATCCTGCTGCTGCGCTTCTTCGGCAACATGACCCAGTCGCAGATCGCGCAGGAGGTCGGCATCTCCCAGATGCACGTCTCGCGCCTGCTGGCCCGCACCCTGGCCCAGCTGCGGGAGAAGCTCCTCGTGGAGGAGTGAGCGAGGTCCGTCGGGGGCTGCGCGGCGGCCCCCTTCCCGCTACTCGGCGCGGCCCGGGCCGCGGATGCCCAGCGCCTCGGTCGTCTCGGCGTTCACGAGGAGCACCAGCGCCGTCACCGCGACGGCCGCGAGCGCCATGCCGGCCGGGATGGCCGGGCCGTCGGACGTCAGCAGGTTGTAGGCGACCGGCAGCGCGATGACCTGCGTGATGATCGCGGGTCCCCGGCTCCAGCCGCGCCGCCCGAGCAGACCGCGCGCGGCGAGCAGCGGCAGCAGCGCCAGCACGACCAGGGTGATCCCGCCGGTGACGGCCTGCTGCCGGTCGTCGGGGCCGCCGGTCAGCCCGAGGACGAGGATCCAGACGCCCCCGACCACCAGCGCGAACCCCTCCAGCGAGGCGAGTACGGCGGCGTACGTCAGCCGACGGGGGCGGGGTCCGGTGACATCCGGGGTGCTGGGGCTCTGCTCACTGCTCACACCAGAAGGGTAGCCGCAGGGCTTCGGGGCGGAGCGGCAAGGCGGGGCAGGCCCGGAGGGCCGGCAGAGCGGGCCGCCTCACCCGGTCCGGGGCTGTGCGGGGCGGGCGCTCGTGTCGATGTTCACGCCCGTTTGTCTGATCTGATCCCCGCCTCGGTCTGGGATCGGTACCGCCCAGTAGGTAATGTGCAACGCATGCGTGCACTTCTCGTGGTCAATCCGGCGGCAACCACCACAAGCGCACGTACGCGCGATGTCCTGATCCACGCGCTCGCCAGCGAGATGAAGCTGGAGGCGGTGACCACCGAGTACCGCGGGCACGCGCGCGACCTGGGCCGGCAGGCGGCGGAGAGCGACGACATCGACCTGGTCGTGGCGCTCGGCGGCGACGGCACCGTCAACGAGGTGGTCAATGGACTGCTGCACGCCGGGCCCGACCCGGAGCACCTGCCCGGCCTCGCGGTGGTGCCCGGCGGCTCCACCAATGTCTTCGCGCGGGCGCTCGGCCTGCCGAACGACGCCGTGGAGGCGACCGGAGCCCTCCTCGACGCCCTGCGGGAAGGCAGCGAGCGCACCGTCGGCCTGGGTCTGACCTCCGGCACGCCCGGCACGGACGACGAGGCCGTCCCGGCGCGCTGGTTCACCTTCAACGCCGGACTCGGCTTCGACGCGGGCGTGGTCGGGCGGGTCGAACAGCATCGCGAGCGCGGCAAGAAGTCGACGCACGCGCTGTACGTACGGCAGGCCCTGCGCCAGTTCCTGGGCGAGCCGCACCGCAGACACGGCACGATCACGCTGGAGGCGCCGGGTCAGGACCCGGTGACCGAGCTGGTGCTGTCCATAGTCTGCAACACCGCCCCGTGGACCTATCTGGGCAATCGTCCGGTGTACGCGTCGCCTAAGGCGTCGTTCGATACCGGCCTCGACGTGCTCGGCCTCAGCCGGCTCTCCACGGCCTCGGTTGCCCGGTATGCGACCCAGTTGCTCACTTCGTCCCCCGAGCGCGGACCTCAGGGAAAACACGCCGTCTCGCTGCACGATCTGAGTGAGTTCACCTTGCATTCGAAGGTCCCTCTGCCCCTTCAGATGGACGGTGACCACCTGGGGCTGCGCACCAGCGTGACGTTCACAGGCGTACGCCGTGCACTGCGTGTGATTGTGTGAGCAGAAAGGGCTGAAGTCCTTTCACTCGAACGTTTAGGCCAGGATCCACCCCATGGAAGTACGGCTGTGACCTAGTCGACACCGAGGAATCAAAAAAAACTTTCCGGAAGGGGTTGTATCCGCCGCTGAGGTTTGCGAGTCTCTACGTGGCGATCGGGACAGCCCGCAACACCGGCTAGCACAGATCACCGGAACCCCTCACCAACCAAGGACCACGCCAGGGAACCTGGCGGTCGGCCCTTCACTTGTTGAGGGATTCGTGAAAGCGTTCACATTCACAAGCAACCCTGCACAGTCATACCAAGGAGAGGTAGCAGCCATGGACTGGCGTCACAACGCCGTTTGCCGCGAGGAAGACCCCGAGCTCTTCTTCCCCATCGGCAACACCGGTCCTGCGCTGCTGCAGATCGAGGAAGCCAAGGCCGTCTGCCGTCGCTGCCCGGTGATCGAGCAGTGTCTGCAGTGGGCGCTCGAGTCCGGCCAGGACTCCGGCGTCTGGGGTGGTCTCAGCGAGGACGAGCGCCGCGCCATGAAGCGCCGCGCCGCCCGCAACCGGGCCCGTCAGGCCTCCGCCTGACATACCCACCCCTGCTGACAGCCTGAGGTCGGCGGCGCGTACAGCGAGTACGCAACTCCCGCCCCCCGAGCACGCAGCGCGCAGTACCCCGATGCGCTAAACAGCAGCAACGAGCACGAGCCTCGGACCACTGGATGGTCCGGGGCTCTTTGCTGTGCCCGGTCCCGCGCCGGCCCGGGCTACTTCTGCGCCCGCACCGGGATGTCCAGGATCACCTGGCACCCCCGCTCCGGCGCCGGCACCATGTCGAAGCTGCCGCCCAACTCGCCTTCCACCAGAGTCCGTACGATCTGCAGCCCCAGGTTCCCGGCGGTGCGCGCGTCGAAGCCGGGCGGGAGACCGACACCGTCGTCCTGCACGGTGACGAGGAGACGGGCCTCCTTGGTCGTGCCGCCGCGGACCGCCGAGACCTCGACCGTGCCGGTGTCGCCCTCGCGGAATCCGTGTTCCAGTGCGTTCTGCAGCACTTCGGTGAGGACCATCGACAGCGGGGTGGCGACCTCGGCGTCCAGGATGCCGAAGCGGCCGGTGCGGCGGCCGGTGACCTTGCCGGGCGAGATCTCTGCGACCATGGCGAGCACCCGGTCGGCGATCTCGTCGAACTCGACGCGCTCGTCCAGGTTCTGGGACAGCGTCTCGTGCACGATCGCGATCGAGCCGACCCGGCGCACGGCCTCTTCGAGGGCCGCGCGGCCGCGCTCGGACTCGATGCGGCGGGCCTGGAGGCGCAGCAGCGCGGCGACCGTCTGGAGGTTGTTCTTCACCCGGTGGTGGATCTCCCGGATGGTCGCGTCCTTGGTGATCAACTCGCGCTCGCGGCGGCGCAGTTCGGTGACGTCCCGGAGCAGCACGAGTGAGCCGATGCGGGTGCCCTTGGGCTTGAGCGGGATGGCCCGGAACTGGATGACGCCGTCGGCCGACTCGATCTCGAACTCGCGCGGGGCCCAGCCGCTGGCGACCTTGGCGAGCGCCTCGTCGACCGGGCCGCGGGTGGGGGCGAGCTCGGCGGTGGTCTGGCCGAGGTCCTGGCCGACCAGGTCGGCGGCGAGGCCGAGCCGGTGGTACGCGGACAGGGCGTTCGGGGAGGCGTACTGGACGATGCCTTCGGCGTCGAGCCGGATCAGGCCGTCGCCCACGCGGGGCGAGGCGTCCATGTCGACCTGCTGGTTGGGGAAGGGGAAGGAGCCGGCCGCGATCATCTGCGCGAGGTCGGAGGCCGACTGGAGGTAGGTGAGCTCCAGTCGGCTCGGGGTGCGCACGGTGAGCAGGTTGGTGTTGCGCGCGATGACGCCGAGGACCCGTCCGTCCCGTCGTACGGGGATCGACTCGACCCTGACCGGGACCTCCTCGCGCCACTCCGGGTCGCCCTCGCGCACGATCCGGCCCTCGTCGAGGGCGGCGTCCAGCATCGGGCGGCGCCCGCGCGGGACGAGGTGGCCGACCATGTCGTCCTGGTAGGAGGTGGGGCCGGTGTTGGGCCGCATCTGGGCGACGGAGACATAGCGGGTGCCGTCGCGGGTGGGGACCCACAGGACCAGGTCGGCGAAGGACAGGTCGGAGAGCAGCTGCCACTCCGAGACCAGCAGATGGAGCCACTCGAGGTCGGAGTCGTCGAGGGCGGTGTGCTGGCGGACCAGTTCGTTCATGGAGGGCACGTCTGCGAGCGTACCTGGGGGTTTGTACGGCGCTGAAATGTGCGGCTCCCGCCCCCTGGGACACCCGCGGGCCGCGGCGCCTGAGAGGGACCCTCAACCCTCCCGGCACCGCAGCCCGGAGCAGCAACGGCCGGGGGGTGTGCGGTCCCGTCGGCCGAAGGTGAGGAGCCGGGGGCAGTCAGGGCAGAGAGCCGCCGGTTCCTCGTTCCGTCCTCCTGTGCGGGGAAGACGGAGGCTTTGTGTTCGGTTCCTGTAGGCATTGTGGACTAGACCATTCGGTGTGTCCATGCGCAGGAACGTGTTTTGTTGTCGGCGGCAGCCTAACCCGCCCGGGTCAGGTACGGGGCCAGATGGACATGGCAATTTCGGCGAGCGCCTCCAGTTCCTCCCGGCTCGCGCCGTCGCGCGCCTGTTGGGACATGCCCTGGAACACCGCGCCGGTGTAGCGGGCGAGGGTGGCGGCGTCGGTGCCGGCGGGCAGCTCCCCCGCGGCGATGTCGGCCCTTATGCGGTCCTCGATGGCGGCGATGTTGGCGTTGCGCCGGTCCCGCAGGGACTGCTCGACCTCGGGGGTGGTGCAGTTGATCGCCGCGTGGATGACGAGGCAGCCGTGCGGGCGGCCGGGGGCGGTGAACTCGACGGCGGCCTCGCGCAGGACCCGCTCGACGCCGGCCCGGGCGGTGGGCTCCTCGGCGAGGGCCCGCTCGGGGAAGGCGCCGAAGCTCCTGCCGTACTCCTGCACGACCTCGGCGAACAGGGCCCGCTTGTCCCCGAAGGCCGCGTAGAGGCTGGGTGCGCCGATACCCATGGTGCGGGTGAGGTCGGAGACGGACGTGGCCTCGTAGCCGTGCTCCCAGAAGGCCATGATCGCCTTCTCCAGGGCCGTCTCACGGTCGAAGGAGCGAGGGCGCCCGCGGGGCCGGGGCGCCGGGGCGGACCCGGGGTTGCTCACCATGGGGTGGATTTTATAGCGCGAGCTAGAGAAATGTCGCTGCCGTGCTGTACGGTTTTTCTGTAGCGACCGTTAGATTAATCGGGCTCACGAAAGGGGGCGCGCTCATGGGCGTGCTCGCGGGCAGGACCGCACTCGTCACGGGGGCGAGCAGGGGGATCGGACGGGGCGTCGCCGAGCGCCTGGCACGCGACGGGGCACGGGTCGCCGTGCACTACGGCAGCAACGAGACGGCGGCCGAGGAGACGGTCGCCGCGATCGAGGAGGCCGGCGGCTCGGCCTTCGCGATCGGCGCCGAGCTGGGCCGGCCCGGGGACGCGGCGGCGCTGTGGCAGGAGTTCGACCGGCACGCGGACGGGCTGGACATCCTGGTGAACAACGCCGGGATCGGCACGGCGCGCCCCTTCGAGGAGGTCGACGAGGCGGAGTTCGACCGCCTCTTCGCGGTCAATGTGCGGGCGCCGCACTTCCTCGTCCAGCAGGGCCTGACCCGGCTGCGGGACGGCGGGCGGATCGTGAACATATCCTCCGGCCTGTCCCGGACGGCCCTGATGCCGCAGGTGATGGCCTACGCCATGACCAAGGGCGCGCTCGACGTCTTCACCCGGGACCTCGCGAAGGTGCTGGGCCCCCGCGGCATCACCGTGAACTCCGTCGCACCCGGCATCGTCGACACCGACGTCAACGCCGGCTGGCTGCGCGCGAGCGACGAGGCGCGGCAGGGCGCCGCCGCGTTCTCGGCGCTGGGCCGGGTCGGCACGCCCGCGGACATCGCCGACGCGGTGGCCTTCCTCGTCTCGGACGACGGCCGCTGGGTGACGGGGCACTGGCTGGACGCCACGGGAGGCTCGATGCCGTGACGCGAGGCGGCCCGGAACCGGGGGGCGACGGCCCGGATCGGCGTCGGCACGCGCGCCGGTGACCCAGGGCTTTTCATGGAGAGGGAAGGCCCCGCTCTGTTAGATTGGTCTAAACCACATGCCCCTCCGGGTGCCTTCGAGTCCCCTCTCCAGAACGGCAGGCCCAGCGTGGAAGTTGTCATCGTTCCGGATGCCGAGGCCGGCGGCGAACTCATAGCCGAGGCCATGGCGCAGCTGCTGCGCCGCAAGCCCGACGCCCTGCTGGGCGTGGCGACCGGCTCGACCCCGCTGCCCATCTACCAGGCGCTCACCGCGAAGGTCCGCTCCGGCGCCGTGGACGCCTCCCGGGCGAGGATCGCCCAGCTCGACGAGTACGTCGGGCTGCCCGCCGACCACCCCGAGTCCTACCGCTCGGTGCTGCGCCGCGAGGTGCTGGAGCCGCTGGGCGTCCCCATGGACGCCTTCATGGGCCCGGACGGCACGGCGTCGGACGTCCAGGCGGCCTGCGAGGCGTACGACCGCGCGCTCGCCGAGGCCGGCGGGGTCGACCTCCAGCTGCTCGGGATCGGCACGGACGGGCACATCGGCTTCAACGAGCCGTGCTCCTCGCTGGCCTCGCGGACCCGGATCAAGACGCTGACCGAGCAGACGCGGGTGGACAACGCGCGCTTCTTCGACGGGGACATCGAGCAGGTGCCGCACCACGTGATCACGCAGGGGATCGGCACGATCCTGGAGGCCCGGCACCTCGTCCTGCTGGCCACCGGGGAGGGCAAGGCCGATGCCGTCGCGGCGACCGTGGAGGGGCCTGTCGCCGCGGTGTGCCCGGCTTCCGCGCTGCAGTTGCATCCGCATGCCACGGTGGTCGTCGACGAGGCCGCCGCTGCCAAGCTGAAGCTGGCGGACTACTTCCGGCACACGTTCGCCGACAAGCCGGAGTGGCAGGGGATCTAGCCGTCTCGTCCGCCGGGTTCGGGGCACACGAAGGCGCCGGTCTCCTTGGAGACCGGCGCCTTTCACGTCATAGGGTCTATGCCCCCGCGATGACCTCCGCCGCCGCCCTGCCGCAGACGCGGGCCGCACCGTGGGTGGCGATGTGCAGGGCGCCCCGGGCGGGGGCCTGGGGCAGGCCCATCTCGACCACGATCGTGTCGGGGCGTTCCCGCAGGAGGGTGTCGAGGGCGGCGCCCATCCACGGGTGCCGGTGCTCGTCGCGGACCACGGCGACGATCCGCCGCTCCCCCGCCGCCTCCAGGGCGGCACGGCCCGCGTCGTCACCGGTGTGGGTGCCCTGCCCGGTGCCGGGCAGGAGGGCGGAGAGTTCCGCGGCCACGCCCCAGGGGGTCTCGTCACCGACCGCGATGTTGGCGACGGGGGTGAGGGTGGCGACGTAGGGCGCCTGTGTGAGGGGCGTGAAGCCGGCCGTGCCGGTGACGCGCAGGGCGCGGCGGGCGGCGCGCAGTCCGACCTCGGGGTCGGCGCCCGCGGCGGCCCCGCCGGCGCCCGCCGCCGTCCAGCGGGCCAGCTTCCGTACGCGCTCGGCCGCGTCGGCGAGGCGTTCCTCGGGGAGTTCGCCGGCGCGGACGGCACTGACGAGGGCGTCGCGCAGCCGGCGGACGGTCTCGTCGTCGTTGAGGCCGCCGCCCACGCAGATGGCGTCGGCGCCGGCGGCGAGGGCGAGGACGCTGCCGCGTTCGATGCCGTAGGTGGAGGCGATGGCCTGCATCTCCATGCCGTCGGTGACGATGAGGCCGTCGTAGCCGAGCTCGCCGCGCAGCAGGCCGGTGAGGATGCGGTGGGAGAGGGTCGCCGGGTGCTCCGGGTCCAGGGCGGGGACCAGGATGTGGGCGCTCATCACCGCGCGGGTGCCGGCGGCGATCGCCGCGCGGAACGGGGCGAGTTCGCGCTCGGCCAGGACGTCGGCGTCCACGTCGATGCGGGGCAGGGCGTGGTGGGAGTCGACGTTGGTGTCGCCGTGCCCGGGGAAGTGCTTGGTGCAGGCGGCGACCCCGGCCGACTGCAGGCCCTCGACGTAGGCGGCGGTGTGCCGGGCGACCAGGGCCGGGTCGGCGCCGAAGGAGCGGACGCCGATCACCGGGTTGTCGGCGTTGGAGTTGACATCGGCGGACGGGGCCCAGTCGAAGTTGACCCCGCAGGCGGCGAGGCGGCGGCCCAGCTCGTGGGCGACCTCGCGGGTGAGGGCGACGTCGTCCACGGCGCCGAGGGCGTTGTTGCCGGGGAAGCTGGACCCCGTCCGCACCTCGAGGCGGGTCACGTCACCGCCCTCCTCGTCGATCGCGACGAGCACGTCGTCCCGCTCGGCGCGCAGCTGGGCGGTGAGCGCGGCCAGTTGCTCGGGCGAGGCGATGTTGCGGCCGAACAGGCCGACGGAGGCGAGGCCCTCGCCGAGGCGGCGCAGCAGCCAGTCGGGGGCGGTGGTGCCGGGGAAGCCGGGCTGGAGGACGGTCAGCGCGTCCCGGGTCAGGCCGTCTCTCGCGTGGGACGCGGGTGTGCCGCTGGCGAATGTCGTCATCGGATGGCGTTATCCCTTCACGGCGCCGGCGGTCAGGCCCGCGGCCATCTTGCGCTGGACGAGGAGGAAGAGGACGACGATCGGCACGGCCATGAGGGTGGCGCCGGCCATCATCGGGGCGTACTCGGTGCCGTGCTTGGTGGTGAAGTTGCCGAGCCAGACGGTCGCGGTCTGGTTCTGCTGGCTGAGCAGCATCAGGGCGTAGAGGTACTCGTTCCAGGCCTGGATGAAGCCGTAGACGGAGGTGGCGACCAGGCCCGGGGCGAGGAGCGGGAAGACGACGCGGACGAAGGCGCCGGTGCGGGAGCAGCCGTCGACCATCGCGGCCTCCTCCAGCTCCTTGGGGATGTTGACGATGAAGCCGCGCAGGGTCCACACCGTGAACGGGAGGACGAAGGTCAGATAGGTGATGATCAGGCCGGTGAGCTTGTCGTACTGGCCCAGGTCGTTCAGCAGCAGGAAGACCGGGATGATCATGGCGACCAGCGGGACCATCTGCACCGCGAGGATGCCGACGATCACGATCTTGCGGCCGCGGAAGGCGAACCGCGAGATGGCCAGCGCGGCGAGCAGGCCGATCGCGATGCCGATCAGGACCACGACCACGGAGACCACGAGGCTGCGCCCGACCGGGCCCCAGAAGTCGGCGATGTCCAGGGCGCGGTCGAAGTTGGACAGCGTCAGGCCCGTAGGGAACAGGCTCGGGTCGGGGTCGATGGCGTCCTTGGCGGGCTTGAACGCCGTGTTGAGCATCCAGTAGACGGGGAAGCCGGTGACGGCGAAGACGAACAGGCCGACGAGGTTCCAGCCGAGCTTGGAGCGCCCCGGGCGGCGGCCCTCGGACTTCGAGGGGCCCTTCACAGCGGTCGCGCTCATTCGACCTCTCCGATCTTCAGCATCTGACGCATGTACACGGCCACCACACCCAGCAGCAGCACCACGGTGATCAGGGCGATCGCCGCGCCCTGGGCGTAGTCGTTGACCACGAAGGCGCGGTCGTAGGAGTAGGTGTTGAGGATCTGGAACTCCGGCTCGGGATGGCCGTTGCGCATCACGAAGACCTGCGGGAAGACGCCCATGTCCCAGATGACCGACAGGGTCGTGAGCATCACGATGATCGGCTTGAGGATGGGCAGGGTGACGTACCGGAAGACGCCCCAGGCGCCGGCTCCGTCGAGACGGGCGGCCTCCTCCAGCTCCTTGGGGACCTGGGTGAGTCCGGCGCTGAGGGTGATCACCACGAAGGGCACGGCGCCCCAGACGACCAGGAGCATGATCACGGTGAGGCCCTGGGTGCCGCTGGCGAACCAGTTGTGGCCGATCAGGTCGACGCCGGGCAGCTTGCTCAGGACGGCGTTGAGGATGCCGTAGTCGGCGTCGAAGAGCCACTTGAAGACGGTGGTCGCGACGATGACGGGCATGCCCCAGCTGGCCACGAGCGCGATGTTGATGAGGGTCTTCACCCAGCCGGAGACGCGCTGGAGCAGCAGGGCGATCAGCATGCCGATGACCATCGTGAAGATCACCGCGCCGGCCGCGAAGAGCACCGTGCGCAGGACGACGGTCCAGAACTCGCTGTCGCCGAGGACCTTGGTGAAGTTCTCGAAGCCGACCGACTCGGCGGGCTGGAAGCCCCACAGCTGGGGCTGGCCGAACTTCTGGAAGGAGAGGGTGACCAGGCGGACCAGCGGATAGCCCATGACCAGGGCGAGGATCAGCAGGCAGGGCGCGAGCAGCAGCCAGGCGGTGGCGGCCGGGCCGTACGTCCGTTTCGCGCGGGGCCGGTCGGGCGCGGCC
This sequence comes from Streptomyces sp. NPDC053367, assembly GCF_044545925.1. Lineage (NCBI taxonomy): Bacteria > Bacillati > Actinomycetota > Actinomycetes > Kitasatosporales > Streptomycetaceae > Streptomyces > Streptomyces sp. NPDC053367. Next base: position 188,617 of record NZ_JBITYN010000005.1, read on the forward strand.
GGCGGCGGTGCCTGCCGCGGCGGCGGCACCTTGGCAGGGGTGGTCGTGTCGGCACTCATCGCGCGCTCCTCAGCGGGTCCCTCAGGTCGTACCGGTCGTACGGGGTGCACATGGCCTACGTGGCGTACGTGGCGTACGTGGCGTACGTGGCGTACGGAAAGACGGCGGGGCTCCGCCTGCAACGGAGCCCCGCCTCAGGTCACTTGGTGTTGATGACCTTGTCGATCGCGGCGTCCGCGTCCTTCGCGGCGGCCTCGACCGACTTCTTGCCGGTGCCGATGGACTGCAGCATGGTCTGCAGGACCTGGGCCTTCTCGACCTGGCCCCAGCCGGGGGCCATGGGGACGAACCAGTTGGACTCGGCGGCGGTGGCCGGGACGGCGGTCGCCGGGTCGTTCTTCAGGGGGGCGAGGTCGTTCTTGTTGTTGGGCAGGTTGCCCTTGGCCACCAGGCCCTTCTGGCCGGTGGTGCCGGTGAAGGCGTTGATCCACTCGGCGGCGACGTCCTGCGCGTCGGACTTCACCGGGACGGCGAGGTCCGAACCGCCCAGGAAGACCGGGAGGTTCTTGCCGGACGGGCCGGGCATGACGAAGTTCTCGACGTTGCCCTTGAGCTTGCCGGTCTTGTCGTTCTTCGGGTCCGCGGCGCTGCCGCCCTCCCACGCCGGGGCGAAGATCATGCCGGACTTGCCCTGGCCGTAGACGATGTAACGGTCGGCCTCGTCCTTGGTCTTGTCACCGTGCATGTAGGTGTCGAGGACCTTCTTGAACTCGTTCAGGCCCTTGAGGGACTCCGGCGAGGAGAGGTTGCCCTTCCACTGGCCGCCCTCCTCCTTGGCGATGGAGCCGCCGGCGTCGTAGACGAAGGACATGGCCGCATACCAGTCGCGGGAGGGCTGGTACCAGGCGCTGAACTTGTCGCCCTGCTTCTTCTGCACCTTGTCCAGGGCGGCGGTGAGCTCGGCGTAGGTCTTCGGGGCGGCCTTGACGCCGACCTCGGCGAAGACGTCCTTGCGGTAGTTGCCGACGCGGGTGCCCGCGTAGTACGGCACGCCGTAGGTCTTGCCCTCGTACGTCACCGAGTCCTTGAGGCCGTCGAGCCAGGCGTCGGACTGGTCGAACTTCGCCGGGTCGACCGGGGCGAACGCGCCCTTGACGACGTACGGGAGCATCTCGGTGTTGCCCATCTCGACGACGTCGGGGGCCTTGTCCGTGGCGAGGACGGCGTCGAGCTTGGCGTTCTTGTCCGGCCAGCCGTAGTACTCGTGCTTGATCTTGATGCCGGGGTGCTTCTCGGCGACCGCGTCGTCGGCGGCCTTCACCAGCTCGGGCCAGTTGTTCTGCGCGTCGACGGTCAGCCAGACGGTCAGCTCCTTGACGTCCCCGCCCTTGCCGCCGTCGCTGCCCTTGTCGTCGCTGTCCCCGCACGCCGCGATGGAGAACATCATGCCCGCGATACCGATCGCGGCTACCAGCTTGCGCTTCACGCCACCCTCCTCAGGGATGCCACAAACCCCCCTCGTCCCCCCGGGTGTTGGCGTCAACGCCGTGCGAATCGTCCGTGGGGCCGGGACCTGGACCAATGGTGTAGACCAGTACGGGGAGCTTGGCCCAGACCAATAGGGCTGTCAAGGGTGTTCAAGCGGGCTGTTGGCGTCCGTGATGGGACCGAGATATGCAGGGACCTTTCATTCCGCAAGCGACCAAACGGACGGACCACTGCCACTGGACCACCGCCCCCGAGCGGCGCGCTGGACTAGACCAACGGGGGCCCCGCCGGTATACAGAGAGATCACGGAGCGTGCGGAGGACACCCACACAGGTCACCCACCCACGAAGCCGTGCCACGATGTGAGCCGCGGCCGATGGGATGTCGGTCGCTTCGGCACCCGGAGCCGGGAAGGCAGAGCATGAGCACCGACGTCAGCAGTGCGGAGAACGAGGGTGGGGCGACCGTCCGTACCGCGCGCGTGCCCAAGTACTACCGCCTGAAGAAGCACCTGCTCGACATGACGGAGACGCTGCCGCCCGGCACGCCCGTCCCGCCCGAGCGCACGCTGGCCGCCGAGTTCGACACCTCCCGCACCACCGTGCGCCAGGCCCTTCAGGAACTGGTCGTCGAGGGCCGGCTGGAACGCATCCAGGGCAAGGGCACGTTCGTCGCCAAGCCCAAGGTCTCCCAGGCGCTGCAACTGACCTCCTACACCGAGGACATGCGCGCCCAGGGCCTGGAGCCCACCTCCCAGCTGCTCGACATCGGCTACATCACCGCCGACGACCGGCTCGCCGACCTGCTCGACATCACCGCGGGCGGCCGGGTGCTGCGCATCGAGCGGCTGCGCATGGCCAACGGCGAGCCCATGGCCATCGAGACCACGCATCTGTCCGCAAAGCGCTTCCCCGCCCTGCGCCGCTCGCTGGTCAAGTACACGTCCCTCTACACCGCCCTCGCCGAGGTGTACGACGTCCATCTCGCCGAGGCCGAGGAGACCATCGAGACCTCGCTGGCCACGCCGCGCGAGGCGGGCCTGCTCGGCACCGACGTGGGCCTGCCGATGCTGATGCTGTCCCGGCACTCCCTGGACCGCGAGGGCAAGCCGGTGGAGTGGGTGCGCTCGGTGTACCGGGGCGACCGCTACAAGTTCGTGGCCAGGCTGAAGCGCCCCGCCGAATAGCGGTCCGAGCACCCCGCCGGGTAGCGACTTTGTAAAGCCGGTGCCGATATACGGACGAGGGGTTCCGCACGCGCGACACCGTGACCTAGATTGCCAGCCCATTACGCAGGTGATCAGTGAGGGGACGGAGTCGCCGATGTCGCAAGCTCCTGAAGTGGACAGAGGGCCGGTGGTGACGCCTGTGCGCGTCGTCATCGGCCTCTGCCTCGTCGCACCGTTCGTCGCGATGCTGTGGGTCGGCTCGTACGCAAAGACCGACCCGTCCTTCGCGGGCATCCCGTTCTTCTACTGGTACCAGATGGCCTGGGTCGTCATCTCGACCGCGCTGACGATGATCGCGTACAAGCTGTGGCAGCGTGACCAGCGCGCCCGCCGGGGAGGCTCCAGGTGAACGACGGGGTCAACGGCGTCGCGCTCGCCGTCTTCATCTTCTTCTTCCTGGCCGTCACGGTCATGGGCTTCCTGGCCGCGCGCTGGCGCAAGGCCGAGAACGAGCACAGCCTGGACGAATGGGGCCTGGGCGGCCGGTCCTTCGGCACCTGGATCACCTGGTTCCTGCTCGGCGGCGACCTCTACACGGCCTATACGTTCGTGGCGGTGCCGGCGGCGATCTACGCGGCCGGCGCGGCCGGCTTCTTCGCGGTGCCGTACACCATCCTGGTCTACCCGCTGATCTTCACCTTCCTGCCCCGCCTGTGGTCGGTGTCCCACAAGCACGGCTATGTGACGACCTCCGACTTCGTGCGCGGCCGCTTCGGCTCCAAGGGCCTGTCGCTGGCCGTCGCGGTCACCGGCATCCTCGCGACCATGCCGTACATCGCGCTCCAGCTCGTCGGCATCCAGGCGGTGCTGGACGTGATGGGCGTGGGCGGCGGTGAGGACACCAACTGGTTCGTCAAGGACCTGCCGCTGCTGATCGCCTTCGGCGTGCTGGCGGCGTACACCTACTCCTCGGGTCTGCGCGCCCCGGCCCTGATCGCGTTCGTCAAGGACACGCTGATCTACCTCGTCATCGCGGTGGCGATCATCTACATCCCGATCAAGCTGGGCGGCTTCGACGACATCTTCACCAAGGCCTCCGAGGCGTTCGGCCAGACCAACCCGGCCACCGGCAAGCCACGCGGCGCGCTGGTGCCGGCCGAGGCGGGCCAATGGACGTACGCGACGCTGGCGTTGGGCTCCGCGCTCGCCCTGTTCATGTACCCGCACTCGATCACCGCGACGCTCTCCTCCAAGAGCCGTGACGTGATCCGCCGCAACACCACGATCCTGCCGCTGTACTCCCTGATGCTGGGCCTGCTGGCGCTCCTCGGGTTCATGGCGATCGCGGCCGGCGTCAAGGTGCAGAACGGCCAGCTGGCCATCCCGCAGCTGTTCGAGGACATGTTCCCCGACTGGTTCGCGGGCATCGCCTTCGCGGCGATCGGCATCGGCGCCCTGGTCCCCGCGGCGATCATGTCCATCGCGGCGGCGAACCTGTTCACCCGCAACATCTACAAGGACTTCATCAAGCCGGACGCGACGGCCGCCGACGAGACGCGCGTGTCCAAGCTGGTGTCCCTGCTGGTGAAGGTGGGTGCCCTGGTCTTCGTCCTCACCATGGACAAGACGGTGGCGATCAACTTCCAGCTGCTGGGCGGCATCTGGATCCTGCAGACCTTCCCCGCCCTGGTCGGCGGCCTCTTCACCCGCTGGTTCCACCGCTGGGCGCTCCTGGCCGGCTGGGCGGTCGGCATGCTCTACGGCACCGTCGCCGCGTACGGCGTCGCCTCCCCGACCCAGAAGCACTTCGGCGGCTCGGCGAAGGAGATCCCGGGGATCGGCGAGATCGGCTACATCGGCCTGACGGCGTTCGTGCTCAACGTGGCCGTCACGGTGATCCTCACCTTCGTGCTGAAGGCGGCGAAGGCCCCCGAGGGCATCGACGAGACCCGCCCGGGGGACTACACGGCCGACGCCGGCGACCCGGGCGTGAAGCAGGAACTGCCGCTCGACGCCCACTGAGGGCGCGCCCCGAAGGGGCGCGGGAACCGCACGAGCAGCACAACGGACAACGGACATCGGACAACGGACATCGGACAGCGGGCCGCCGGCCTCAGCGCAACGGCGGCCCGCTAGTCGCGTGTCCGCAGGGCCATCGCGTCCCAGAACCGGTCCAGCTCCCCCACCCGCATCCCCACCCAGGCCGGCGTCTTGCGCCGGAACGCCCGCGGCAGGTACCGCCGCACCCGCCCCGGCAGCAGCGCCTGCTGCTGCCGGCAGAACGGCTCACGGATCTCCCCCCGGGGCACCCCGCCCCGCGGCGGATACGGGCAGAGCTGGAACTTGCAGTCGGGCAGGCACGCGCTGCCCGGCGCGGGCGGGACTGCGGTGCCCACCCGAAGATCCGGCCGCAGCGGCGAGCGGTTGGTGCGGATGCACGGCGGCAGGGGCATCCCCGGCTGCTCGGCACGGGCCATCCGCTCCTCGACCTCGTCGGGCGTCCCGTCCCGCTCCACGAGGTTCAGCATCACCAGTACGTCGGCGACGAGCCGCTGGGCGCGCGGGTCCAGGGTGCTCCAGCCGACCGAGGGCGGAATCCACAGGGAGTGCTTGCGGTAGGCCCCGCGGTCGTCGATGCGGGAGCCGATGGTGTCGGCGACCCCCTTCTCGTCGATCCACACAAACCGCTCGGGCTGGCCGGTCTCCAGCGCGAGGGCCACCAGATCGCCCGCCTCGGCCACGAACGGGTGCAGGTGACGCCGGTGCGCGTCGTCGTCCGGCCCGGCCCTGCCGGGCGGCCGGTTCACCGTGCCCGCCATGGACAGCCAGCGCTTCACGGTCTGGACGGCGTGTGTGTCGCCGATCGCCCGGGGCGCCTCGGACATGCCGTCCCCGTCCTCGCCCGGCCCCGCCGAGGACGCGCGCCCGCGCTCATGGCGGCCGACGCTGTCCGGCAGCTCCCACAGGCACAGCGCCTGGAGCAGGCTGAGCTGCGCGTACCAGCACCGGGACTGCTGGAGCACGGTCTCGGCCGTGCGGATCAGGTCGGCCCGGGCGCCCGGGTAGGTGGCCGGGTGGCGTTTGCGCCGGTTCGCCGCGTACTTGAACCCCTGTGCCAGCGCGGATTCCAGGGCGAGCGGCAGATCGGGGGTGCCGCCGGTGGCGTTCGGGTCGAGGTGGCGCAGCCATCGGGTCAGACGCTCCCGGGCCTCGTCGCGGTGGGAGTCGTCGACGGAGCCCAGCAGCATCGGGACCATCCACGCGCGCATCACGAACTCGCGGAGCAGTTCGACCCGTTGCTGCCGGTGGCGGCGGGTGAGCCGCTGACGTGCGCGCTGGAGCTCGGCGATGCGCTCGCAGGAGGCCGCCGGCGAGGTGGTGCGCAGGGCTCGCGCCCGCGCCATCTCCCGCACCCACACCTCGAAGTCCTGACGCTTGCGCGCCTTCAGCCCGGCGACCCGCGCGGCGTACTCCTGGACGGGGTCGCTCCGCAGGCCGACCCGGCTGCGGATCACGGCGAACGCCGCGTTGCCGCCGGCGCCGAACTCCTGGGCGGCGGACATCCTGATGGAGTACGAGGGTTCCGAGACGCCGATCTCGAAGAGCCGCTCGTACAGCGGCGTGGTGTCGATCCGGTCGCCGGTGGCCCGCAGGGCCGCGCCGAGCTGTTTGATGACGGCCCGTTTCGCCTCCTCCAGGGTGCGCTGGTCGCCCCTGATGCCGCTCCAGTGCTTGCGGACCTTGCCGACGATGTCCTTCAGCAGGGCGGGGTCGTCCTCCACGCTCTCGATCTCCAGGGCCGCCGCGTACAGGTCGAGGGACTTGGGGTCGTCGGTGCGCCGGTCGGCGGCGGCGCACAGGCGCTGGGTGAGGGTGCGCGGGGTCACCGGCGCCTGCCGCACCTGTTCCTTCATCCGCTTCTTCGCCTCGGCGCGCACACTGCCGCCCTCGACCGACAGGTCCGCCGCCCGCCGCCGGGACTGGAGCACCAGCGCGATGAGCAGCTCACGGCTGGGGCCGGGCGGCTGCAGCGCCTGCTCGGCCAGCCGGGCGGCGCCGCGCTCGCCGAGGTGGTTGAGGACGCGGTAGCCGAAGTAGGCCTGCATGATGCTGTGCGGGAAGCGCACCTTGCGCTCGAAGCCCTCCACCAGCCGGAGCCTGATCGCGTCGCCGGTCAGGCGGGCGAGCAGCGCCCGGCACTGGTTCACGTCCCCCTCGCGCAGCCGTCTGGCGTTCTCGTCGCTGAGCCGCTCGCACAGCGCGTCCCAGATGCGCTGCCGGTGCCACTCGGTGAAGACGTTGCCGTTGCTGCCGTACCGGTCGAACCTGTGCCGCCCGTTCCACATCCGCTCGGCCTGGGCCCGCGCGCGGCGGCCGGTGCCGAGGTGGGCGTTGCGGTCGATCAGCTCGGCGAGGCCGACCTCCAGCTTGTCCTGGAGCAGGCCGAGGCAGGCCAGGGCGGAGACCACCTCCACGGTGTCCCGGCGCTCGTGCGGGGAGAGGGCGACGTCCTGACGCAGTCTGCCCTCGCACAGGGTGTGCTCCCAGGTCTGGAGCAGCCACAGGCGCAGCATGCTGCGGTCCCAGCTGCGGGTGTCCAGCCGGTCGGGGTCGTTGCGCGGGCGGTCGCGTTCCAGGGCGCCGTGGCGGTGCAGTTCGCGGGCGATCTGGAGGTAGATCGGCGACTCCGTCATCTCGGCCGTCTCCACGATCCAGTCCAGCCGCCGCGCGTCCGTCTCCGGGATGTCCGCATCGACGAAGAGCAGCGCCTCCTCCTCACTGAGCGGCTCCAGCTCCACGATCGCGGCGGAGGTGCTCTCCAGCGGGCTGTGCGGCCGGGAGGCGATGACCAGGGGCAGTTTCTCCCGGTGGGCGCGCTCGATGGCCCGGCGGATGACGTTGTCCCGGTTCTGCTGGAGGTCGTCGTCGAGGAGGGCCTCCTCCAGTCCGTCGGCGATGACGACGAGCTTGTCGTCGGCGAGCAGCTGCTGCCAGACCCGGTCGGTCTTGGTGCGGGCCAGCACGCCGTGCGGCGCCTCCTCGGCGAAGCGGCGCCGGGCCAGCTGCTCGAAGTTCAGCTCGGCCCCGTCGAGAGAGTCCCGCAGCCGGATCGGCACCGGCACGGCGTGCTGCCGGGCGAGCATCTCGGTGAGCCGTACCAGGACGGCGGTCTTGCCCACGCCGACGCCGCCGACGAGCAGATAGGGCCGCCGTGTGTCGCGCTCCCGCAGCCGTTCCGCGATGACCTCGGCGATCTGCTCGCGGCCGACGATCCGCTCGCTGTCCGGGCCCGCGGTGGGCACGAGTCTGCGCGGCTGCTCACGGGCCTTGGTGAGGTAGCGCCGCTTGGTCCAGCGGTACCACCAGAACAGGAAGAGGGCGGCGGCGATGGAGGCGGTGAGGACGGGGCCGACGAAGCGGACGATGGTGTCGAAGCCGTCGTTGTCGTTCCAGGTCTCGAAGGCGGTGGTGTGCTGGGAGACGAGGATGTACACGCCCTCCGCGCACCAGGCGAGCACCGCGAACAGGGCGATCAGCCAGACCACGCGCGTCGCGTTGGTGTAGGACAGCCATCTGCGCCACTTCCTCGGGCGCGTGGTGCCGCGGCGGGCCTCGAGCCGGATCGTCAGGGCGTGCCAGTCGCGCAGCAGTGCGTGTCTGATCCTGCTCGCCGCGCGTCTCAGCTCCAGCGTGGCCATCGGCGCGTCGGGGGGCCGCACTTTGCCGGGAGGGTGACGGACGACCCTCGTCATTGCGTGCTCCCTCCGGAAGAGCGTTCCTGGACGGAGGATCACCATGGACGTCGACACCCATTTCCATGGAAGCACTCCAGGGTGGTCGCGCAACTCGGCCGCGGGAGGCCAGGGAAGGCCGCCGCGGTGCCGGGCCCGTCGGGCACACCAGGGCGCCGGGACATACCGATCAGGCCCGTGGACCCCGCGGAGTGCGGGGTGGCCGGCGAGGTCACCGCCGAGGCGTATCGCCAGGACGGCCTCCTCACCTTCGGCGGGAGCGACTGGTAGCTCGGCGAGCTCAGGGACGTCGCGAAGCGGGCCGCCGCGGACGTCCTGGTCGCGGTGGTGGGCGACAAGCCGCTCGGCTGCGTCACCTTCGTGCCGTCGGCCGGTCCTCTGGCCATCCGGCCGGCCCAGGGGAGGCCGAGATCCGCATGCTCGCGGTCGCCCACGCCGCCCGGGGCCGGGGAGTCGGCGAGGCCCTCGTCCGGGCCTGTGCCGCCCGCGCGAGGGCCATGCGGGGTGCACGGCGGTCGTCCTGTCGACCCAGCCCGCCATGGGCGCGGCCCGCCGCCTCTGCGAACGCGTCGGTTTCGTGCGTGCCCCGAGCGCGGCTGGCGGCCTGTCCCGGGCAGCGACTTCACTCTGCTCACCTACGAGTTGACGCTCTGAAGTCACGCGGCGACACAACATATGGGGGTGTCACCCGCACCCGGCACTAGATGTATGCTCATGCTCGCTGTCGTCGCAGGGGAATCCGGTGTGAATCCGGAACTGTCCCGCAACGGTGTGCCTTGTGCGCGTTCGTGCACAGGCGTCAGTCCGAGGACCTGCCGACAGTGGCCCCGGCCGACCGGTCGGGTGCCCCGACGTCCGGGCCTCGCGGAATGGGCCGGTGGACGCGGCGCCGCGTGCGCTCGTGTGCCGCCATGCCCCTCGCGCGGGCCCCGTGCCGAGCGAGGGAGAGCCCCCACGTGACCATCGCGCCAGCAGACCCGGCCTCAGCCGTCCCGACCGACGAGGACACTCCGGGAACGGCCTTGCTGCGGACCCTGACCGAGCTGACCGCCGACCTGCCCGACGCCGACCCCGGCCGGGTGGCCGCCGCCGCGCTGCGGGGCCGGTCCGCCCGGGCCGACGAGGCGGAGCTGCGCGAGCTGGCCACCGAGGCGGCGGCCGGGCTGATCTCCGAGGACCCGGCCTACTCCCGGCTGGCCGCCAGGCTGCTGACGGTCTCCATCGCCGCCGAGGCCGCCTCCCAGGGGGTCACCTCCTTCACCGGGTCCGTGGCCGTCGGTCATCGCGAGGGTCTCATCGCGGACCGCACCGCCGAGTTCGTACGACTGCACGCCGAGCGGCTGGACGCGCTGGCCGACCCGGCGGCCGACGACCGCTTCGGCTACTTCGGCCTGCGCACCCTGCACAGCCGCTACCTCCTGCGGCACCCGCACACCCGCAAGGTCGTCGAGACGCCGCAGCACTTCCTGCTGCGTGTGGCCTGCGGCCTGGCCGAGGACGACACGGTCCGCTCCGTCGACGAAGTCGCCGCGCTCTACGGGCTCATGAGCCGGCTCGACTACCTCCCGTCCTCCCCCACGCTGTTCAACTCCGGCACGCGGCACCCCCAGATGTCGTCCTGCTACCTCCTCGACTCCCCGCTGGACGAGCTGGACTCCATCTACGACCGCTACCACCAGGTCGCCCGCCTGTCCAAGCACGCCGGCGGCATCGGTCTGTCGTACTCCCGTGTCCGCAGCCGGGGTTCGCTGATCCGCGGCACCAACGGCCACTCCAACGGCATCGTGCCGTTCCTGAAGACCCTCGACGCCTCGGTCGCCGCCGTGAACCAGGGCGGCCGCCGCAAGGGCGCCGCCGCGGTGTACCTGGAGACCTGGCACTCCGACATCGAGGAGTTCCTGGAGCTGCGCGACAACACCGGCGAGGACGCCCGCCGTACGCACAACCTGAACCTCGCGCACTGGATCCCGGACGAGTTCATGCGCCGGGTCAACGCCGACGAGCAGTGGTCGCTGTTCTCCCCCGCCGACGTGCCCGAGCTGGTCGACCTGTGGGGCGAGGAGTTCGACGCCGCCTACCGCAAGGCCGAGGAAGCGGGCCTCGCGAAGAAGACCATCCCCGCCCGTGACCTCTACGGCCGTATGATGCGCACCCTCGCGCAGACCGGCAACGGCTGGATGACCTTCAAGGACGCCGCCAACCGGACCGCCAACCAGACGGCGCTGCCCGGCCATGTCGTCCACTCCTCCAACCTCTGCACGGAGATCCTGGAGGTCACCGACGACGGCGAGACGGCGGTGTGCAACCTGGGTTCGGTGAACCTGGGGGCGTTCGTGATCGACGGTGACATCGACTGGGAGCGGCTGGACGCCACCGTCCGCACGGCCGTCACCTTCCTCGACCGGGTCGTCGACATCAACTTCTACCCGACCGAGCAGGCGGGCCGCTCCAACGCCAAGTGGCGCCCGGTGGGCCTCGGCGCGATGGGCCTGCAGGACGTCTTCTTCAGACTGCGCCTGCCCTTCGACTCGCCCGGGGCGAAGGCCCTGTCCACGCGGATCGCCGAGCGGATCATGCTCGCCGCGTACGAGGCGTCCGCGGACCTCGCCGAGCGCAACGGCCCGCTGCCGGCCTGGGAGAAGACCCGCACGGCGCGGGGCGTGCTGCACCCCGACCACTACGACGTGGAGCTGACCTGGCCGGAGCGCTGGGCGGCGCTGCGGTCCCGGATCGCCGAGGTCGGCATGCGCAACAGCCTGCTCCTCGCGATCGCCCCGACCGCGACCATCGCCTCCATCGCGGGCGTGTACGAGTGCATCGAGCCGCAGGTGTCCAACCTGTTCAAGCGCGAGACGCTGTCGGGCGAGTTCCTCCAGGTCAACTCCTACCTGGTGCAGGACCTCAAGGACCTGGGCGTGTGGGACGCCCGCACGCGGGAGGCGCTGCGCGAGTCCAACGGATCGGTGCAGGGCTTCGCGTGGATCCCCGAGGAGGTGCGGGCGCTGTACCGCACGGCGTGGGAGATCCCGCAGCGCGGCCTGATCGACATGGCGGCGGCCCGTACCCCGTTCCTGGACCAGGCGCAGTCCCTGAACCTGTTCCTGGAGACGCCGACCATCGGCAAGCTCTCCTCGATGTACGCGTACGCCTGGAAGTCCGGGCTGAAGACGACGTACTACCTGCGCTCGCGCCCGGCGACCCGGATCGCCCGCGCCGCGCAGGCGACCGTCCCCGTCCAGCAGGCCGCCGACCCCGAAGCGGTCGCCTGCTCCCTTGAGAACCCCGAGTCCTGCGAGGCCTGCCAGTGATGTCCGACCGCAACACCAATCTCCTCGACCCGGGCTTCGAGCTGACCCTGCGCCCCATGCGCTACCCCGACTTCTACGAGCGCTACCGGGACGCGATCAAGAACACCTGGACCGTCGAGGAGGTCGACCTCCACTCGGACGTCGCGGACCTCGCGAAGCTGACGCCGGCGGAGCAGCATCTGATCGGCCGTCTGGTCGCGTTCTTCGCGACGGGCGACTCGATCGTGGCGAACAATCTGGTGCTGACGCTGTACAAGCACATCAACTCCCCCGAGGCGCGGCTCTATCTGAGCCGTCAGCTGTTCGAGGAGGCCGTGCACGTCCAGTTCTATCTGACGCTGCTGGACACCTATCTGCCCGACCCGGACGACCGCGCGGCAGCCTTCGACGCGGTGGAGAACATCCCCTCCATCCGCGAGAAGGCCGGGTTCTGCTTCAAGTGGATCAACGAGGTGGAGAAGCTGGAGCGGCTGGAGACCAAGGCCGACCGCCGCCGCTTCCTGCTGAACCTGATCTGCTTCGCCGCGTGCATCGAGGGCCTGTTCTTCTACGGCGCCTTCGCGTACGTCTACTGGTTCCGCAGCCGGGGCCTGCTGCACGGTCTCGCCACGGGCACCAACTGGGTGTTCCGCGACGAGACGATGCACATGTCCTTCGCGTTCGACGTGGTCGACACCGTCCGCAAGGAGGAGCCGGACCTCTTCGACGACCAGCTCCAGCAGCAGGTCACCGACATGCTGCGGGAGGCGGTGGAGGCCGAGCTGCAGTTCGCCCGCGACCTGTGCGGGGACGGCCTGCCCGGCATGAACACCGAGTCGATGCGGCAGTACCTGGAGTGCGTCGCCGACCAGCGGCTGGTCCGGCTGGGCTTCGCGCCGGTGTACGGCTCGGAGAACCCGTTCTCCTTCATGGAGCTCCAGGGCGTTCAGGAACTGACCAACTTCTTCGAGCGGCGCCCCTCGGCGTACCAGGTCGCCGTGGAGGGCACGGTCGACCTCGACGAGGACTTCTGAGTCCGCGTCTCGCGCGCGGACGCCTCGTTGAGCTGACGGTCGATCCGGCGCTCGTGGACCGCCCCCACGAGCGCCGGCCCGCCGAGGACGAGGAAGAGCAGGACGACTCCGAGGTATTCCATGAATGCGTTCATGTCGTCAGTGTCGTCCGCCATGAACACACCTGACAGTGGCAGGACTGCCGCACACCCTCGATTTCCTGCCACTCGCGCGGCACACTGGGGGCATGCTGCACAACGTGGCCGCCGTCCTGCTCGACGGCGTGCACCCCTTCGAACTGGGTGTCGTCTGCGAGGTCTTCGGCCTGGACCGCAGCGACGCAGGCCTTCCGGTCTACGACTTCGCGGTGGTGTCGGCCGAGGGCCGCTCGCTCACCACCCACGTCCCGGGCCTGTCCCTCTCCACGCCGTACGGTCTGGACCGGCTGGAGGAGGCCGATCTGATCGCCCTGCCCGCCGGGAGTGACTTCTCGGTCCGGGAGTATCCGCCCGCGTTGCTGGACGCCCTGGTCAGGGCCGTGGAGCGGGGCGCGAGGGTGCTCAGCGTGTGCTCCGGCGTCTTCGTGCTCGGCGCGGCCGGGCTGCTCGACGGGCGCCGGTGCGCCGGACACTGGCAGCACGCGGAGGAGCTGACCCGGCGCTTCCCCCGCGCGACGGTCGAGCCCGATGTGCTGTACGTCGACGAGGACCCGGTGATCACCTCGGCCGGCACGGCCGCCGGCATCGACGCCTGTCTGCACCTGGTGCGCAAGGAGCAGGGGCCCGAGGTCGCCAACGCCATCGCCCGCCGCATGGTGGTGCCGCCGCACCGGGACGGCGGGCAGGCGCAGTTCGTGGACCGGCCGCTGCCCGCCGCGCCGTGCGACACGGTCGGCGAGGTGCTCGCCTGGATGGAGCGCAACCTCCACGAGGAGGTCACCGTCGAGCAGCTCGCCGAGCGCGCGCACATGTCCCCGCGCACCTTCGCCCGCCGCTTCCAGCAGGAGACGGGCACGACTCCGTACCGCTGGATCCTGCGCCAGCGGGTGCTGCTGGCCCAGCGGCTGCTGGAGGCGACGGACGAGACGGTCGACGCGATCGCGGGCCGGACCGGCTTCGGCAACGCGGCCGCGCTGCGGCACCAGTTCGTCCGCACGGTGGGGGTCACCCCGCAGGCCTACCGGCGCACCTTCCGGGGGCCCGAGGCGGCCTGAGGGCCGGAGGTCTCACCGCGGGACGGGCCTGAGCAACAGCTTCTGCGGGCGCAGGGTGATGCCGACCCGGGTGGCGTCGTCGGAGCCGGGCACCTGCTCGAAGCGGTACTTGGCGGCCAGCGCCGCCGTGATCAGCGTCAGCTGGGCCATCGAGAAGTGGTCGCTCGGGCACTTCCGATTGCCCACGCTGAACGGGCTCATGGCGTATTTCGGCACGTCCTTGGCGCGTTCCGGAAGCCAGCGGTCGGGGTCGAACTCCAGGTTGTGCGCGTATGAACGCGAGTCGCGCTGGATCGCGTACGGGCTGTAGACGATGTCGGCCCCGGCCGGAATGCGATAGCCGCCGAGTTCGGTGTCGGTGACCGCCCGCCGGGTCAATATCCACACCGCCGGTCGCAATCGCATCGCCTCGACGACGACATTGTTGGTGTGCGTGAGCCCGCGGACGTCGCCGAATGCGACGGGACGAGTGCCACCCGTCACGGATTCAACTTCTCGCTGCACCTTGTCGGCATGCTCGGGATGTTCCGCGAGCACCTGCAGCAGCCACATGATCGTGGACGCGACGGTTTCGCTTCCGGGGGTGAGTATGGCGACCACCTGGTCGTGGATCTCCTGTTCCCCGATGGGGTCGCCATTCTCGTCCTTCGCCTCCAGCAATGCCGTCAGCAAATCGTCGGGCCTTTGCCCGGAGGCGCGCCGCTCGGCGACGATCTCGTCGACGAGGAGATGCAGATCGGCCAGGGCCCGGTTGAATTCCCGGTTGGCCGGAAGCGGCAGCCGGTACAGCGGGCCGAGCGGCACCACCATCCGCCGGTACATGCCCTGGAAGACGACGGCGAGCGCGTTGCACAGCCGCTCGGCGCGCTCGTCCATGTACTCGCCGCGCAGCAGGCAGCGGGCGGCGATGCGCACCGCGACCCGGAACGACTCGTAGGTGCAGTCGACGGTCCGGCCGGGCTGCCAGCGCTCGGTGAGGGCGTGCGCCTCCTCCTCCATGATCGGGCCGTAGTTCGGGATCGCGTCCAGCCGGAACGCGGGCTGGATGGTGCGCCGCTGCCGGCGGTGGCGCGGCCCGTTGGCGGTGGCCACGCCCTCCTTGCCGAGCAGGCCCTCCAGCGACTCCCACAGCGGGCCGTCGATCTTGAAGTCGGGGCTGAGGGCGAGTGCTCCGGTCAGGTCCGGGGTGGTGACGGCGTAGACCGTCTTGGGGCCGAGCCTGAGGCGGACGACGTCGCCGTGCTCGCGCAGCCGGGACATGAAGCTCAGGGGGTCGCGGGCCAGCTTCCAGCCGTGGCCGAGGAGCGGGACCCCGCCACCGGCCAGGGGCGGCTCGCGCAGTGCGCGATTTTCGGCCTGCGCGGGCTTGACGGACTCGACGGTCATTTCTCACCTGCCGCTTCGTTGTTGACGTACGGGGGTGTGGCGCGGTCGTCCCAGCTGTCGACCCGGTAACGGCCGGACTCGTGGTGGAACCAGTACACGGAACTGAACCAGTTCCGCATATTTCCCAGGCAAGCGCGTACGGCAGTGCTCAGTTCCTTTCCCCGTACGGTTCCGTCGGCGAGGCCGTCCGCGAAGTGCAGCGCCTCCCGCTCGGCCACGAGGAATTCGTCTATGCATTCCTGTACGCGTCGGCGCAGTTCCACGATCGCCTCTTCGAGCGTCAGCCCCTCATGGGTGATGAGGCTGATTCCGAGATTGTGGACCTCGTCGCCCGCGATTTCCTTGGGAAGTGAGCAGAGGTCGTTGTACCAGGCGGCGAATTCCTGGCTCAGCAGGGCGGACCGCCGATATGCGGGGTGTTTTCTCACGGTGTCCGGGAGTTCGAGTTCCGCGCTCGGCTCCAGCAGGTCGGTCCAGATCCAGTGCGCGAAGGTCAGCCGGCGCAGGGCGAGGTATTCCTCGACCGTGGGGACGTACCCTTCCGTGCGGTTGCGGAATTCACGGTCGTAGGCCTCGATCACCTCGTGGAAGTGCCGGGCGAAGCGCGCGTTCCAGGTGCCGGGCAGGAAGGCGTACAGCCGCTGGACGCTGTCGGCGAACCCCGACACCAGCGGGTCGGGGTGGTGCAGATGGGACGCCGGAGAGTCCAGAGCCACGTGCAGGCGCTGCCGCAGCCGTCCCCAGGCCGCGGATCTGCCGTGCACGATGTCGCGGTCGTGACGGTCGTCCCAGACGAAGAACCACGCGCTGTAGTCCGCTATCGCCTGCAGGACCGCGTCGGGGGCACCGATGTAGTACCCCGCCATGAGGTCGGTGTAGCACAGGCCGTCGGCATATTCCTCCACCTTGTCCGCGGGCATGAGCCGTTTTTCCAGCAGCCAGGTGCGGGTCTTCTCCTGGAGCCGCGGCCAATACGGGTGCAGTCGCCGGGGAAACGCCGCCTCGATCACCGGCAGAGAGAGTGATGGTGGGACCGCGAGCGCCGTCGTCGATGTGGTGCCGTGTGGGAAAGAAGACACGAACAAACCCCTCTCAGCCGACCAGAGTGCGCACACCCCTCCCGCTGTGCCGGGCGTGCGCCGTTGCGTATCCCCGCACTTCCCATTCAGCACCACAACTGACCGTTCTGGGAACGGATTTGCTCCATTCACTACCCCGGCATGCTGAGAAGCACCCCTTGTGTGACTGTTGTGAGCAGCCTCGGGGTGCTATGGGAGCGAACGTGCGACGGACAGGCGAACGGGAGAAGACGGACGGCGCCCGCCCGGGGTCAAGTCCCGGAGGGGCGCCGTCCGTCGGCGCTCGGCAAGGGGTCAGTCGTTGGCGACGACCGGGTAGCGGGGCTCGTTCTCGGCCATCTGCCGCAGCGCGTCCTTGCGGTCGCGCTTGGAGAGCCGGTCGATGTAGAGGTACCCGTACAGGTGGTCCGTCTCGTGCTGCAGGCACCGGGCGAAGTACCCCGTGCCGCGCACCTTGATGGGGTTGCCCTTCTCGTCCTGCCCGGTCACCTCGGCGTAGTCGGGGCGGGCGAGCGGCATGTACGCCGTCGGCACGGACAGGCAGCCCTCGTTGCTGTCGTCCAGCCGGCGCCGGTCCGCGGGCAGTTCGACCAGCTTCGGGTTGCAGACGACGCCGACGTGCCGGACGCCCTCGTCGTCCGGGCAGTCGTAGACGAAGACCTTCTTGTCCACGCCGATCTGGTTGGCGGCCAGGCCCACGCCCTCGGCGGTGCGCTGGCTGGCGAACATGTCCGCGACGAGCTGCTGGAGCTCCTCGCCGAAGTCGGTGACGTCCTGGCACTCCTTGTGCAGCACCGGGTTGCCCACGACCGTGATCGGCCGCGAGGTGCCCGCCTCACGCCACGCCTGCTCCCGCCCCTCGGTGTCCTCGGTGTCGATGACGAAGCCCTCGTCGTCCACGGGGAGCACGCCCGCGTGCTGCTGATCGGTGTCCTGCTGCGCCATGACCGACGTATGCCTTCCTGCAAGCTGGAGAAATCGATGCGAGTACAGCCTAAAGGTGCTGTCCGGCTCCCTCAGCAAACCTCTTCGAGATCCCGCCAGTCCCGGGAGTCAGGGCTGTCCGCGACCCATCCGTCCAGCAGACCCCTCACCAGCGAGGCCGGCGCGGCCACACCGCACTCGCGCTCCGGCACCCACAGCTGCCCGTCGGTCCGGTGCCCGAGCGGCCCGGGATGCCCCGGCTCGCTGTGGTCGTGCGGGTCGAGATGCTCCCCGTCGCCCTCGTCGGCCGGCATCCGCGACTCGGAGCACATCCGGCACAGCAGCCGCACCGACGACGACCAGTCCTCCGCGGCGAACCCGGCGTCGGCGGCGAGCTGCTCCAGCGCGTCCCGGTCCGCCTCGGTCGCGGCCTCCAGCAGCACGACCCAGGTCGGCACCGGCGACGGCGCCCACAGCTCTATCTCGTCGAAGACCGGGTAGGCGTGCCCGGCGGAGGTGGTCCGCTCGCCGTGGGGCACGCCGTCGTGCAGGACGACCTCGCCCCAGCGGCGCCCCGACGACGGCAGCGGGATCGACAGCACCTCGATACGGGCCGGGTCCAGCCGCCGCCCCCACACCACCTCGGCCTCGCCCTCCGGCGACAGCCGTACCGCGGCGCTGCCCAGGTCCATCCCGACGGGTTCGCCGGAGTCGGCCGCGCCGCCCGGCACGGGCAGCCCGTACGCCTGCCAGGCGCGCCGGGCCAGCGGCCAGTCCTGCAGGGCGGTCGCGGCGATGCCGACGTTCCACCAGTCGGGTGCGCCGGCGTCCCGGTCCAGCAGGGCGACCGCGCGCAGCCCGGCCGTGCGGGCCTGCTCCCAGTCGTGCCGGAACTTGTGCAGCAGGGCGAGGTTGAACCAGGACTCCGACAGCCAGGGCTCCAGGTCGGCCGCCCGTGTCAGCAGCGCGCCCGCGTCCTCGTAGCGGCCGTCGCCGATCAGCGTGAACGCGCGGTCCGTGGCCTGCCGCCAGGAGGCGGAGGGCCGGTGCCGTCCCTTGCCGAAGATCCTCACGATTCCCGCCTGCCAGTTCCGTGGAGTGGGCTGGCCAGTGCCCCCGGACACTCTCTCTCCTTCGCATCCAACCACGTACGGCCGGAAGGGCGCTCATTACCCATGGGTTACCCAGTCAGGGGCAGGGTCAGACAGTCCCTGGCCAGCACGCGTGCCAGCGCTTCCACCACGTCCGGCGCATAGTCCCCGGCCGTCCCGAGGCGCAGCTCCTCCAACGCCTCCAGGGCCTTCAGCGGCCCGGACGGCCCGGCGCCGTGCGCCTTCTCCTCGTAGGCGTTGACCGCCCGCACGATCCGCGCGGCGAGCGGCTGCTCCCGGTAGGGGTCGGCCTGCCGCTCGACGACCACGGCGACCGCCGCGTCCACCCCGGTCCGCCGTACGACGGCCCCGCCGAGCAGCGCGATGCGCCTCTGCTCGTCCGGGGGCAGGCCCGCGGTGGCGCCGTCCGGGACCGGGTCGACCAGGCTGAGCTGGCCGATGTCGTGCATCAGGGCGGCGTGCTCCAGGACGGTCAGCTCGGGCCCGGACAGCCCCAGGTCCCGGCCGACGGCGAGGCTGAGCGCGGCGACGCGACGGGCGTGGCCCACGGGGGTGTATCCGGCGATCTCGGTGGCCCGGGCGAGGGAGGCGATGGTCTGCCGGTAGGTGGTGCGCACGGCGGCGTACCGGCGCAGGGACAGCTGGGTGAGCAGCAGGGGCAGGCTGAACACCGGCAGCGCCCACAGCCCGACGACGGCGACCGCGAGGGCCATCACCACACCGGTGGCGACGACGGCGGTGCCGATGCCCGGCATGGCCCGCAGTTCCTCCCGCAGCAGCGGGGCGAACGGCCAGCCGGTACGGGAGCGCGCGAGCGCCGCGGCGAGCACGGCGTCGCACAGCGCGGTCAGGGCGAGCAGCGCCACCAGCAGCAGGGCGTAGGCGGGACCGCTCCAGGTGTCGAACACGCCCTGGTTGTAGAGGGGCTGGAAGCACACCGCGGCGAACCCGACGGTGAGCACCCGCCGGGCCAGCTGGTCGGCGCTCGGCCCGCGCCCGCACGCCGTGTGCGGCACGCTGCCGGCCAGCATGCCCGCGAGCACCACACCGACGACCTGCGCGACACCGTGCTCGCTGTTCCGGCCCGCGTGCTCCCCGAGCAGCGCGTACGCCAGCGCCCCCGCGCCCCCCAGCGGCGCCGCCTCCCGCACCTGGGCGCCCGTCCACCGGGCCAGCTCCCCCACCGCGACGAGCACGCCGAAGGCCACGGCGGCCTGCCGCTCCACCAGCCCGGTGTCCAGGGTGACGCCGAGCGAGACGACGGCCACGAGGGCGGCGCCGCCGTGCACGAGCACGAGGAGCGGCGGGTGCCTCGGGGCGGTCACCGACGCGCCCCCGTCCGCCCCCCGGCGGGCGCGCGGGGCCGGGGCGGGTGGGGCTCGTCCGAGGTGACCGCCGGATGCCAGCCCTCGCGGCGCAGCACCCGGCACAGGGCCGTGACCATCCGGGGGTCGAACTGCGCGCCGGCGCACCGCTCCAGCTCGGCGAGGGCCGCCTCCACCGGGCGGGCCCGGCTGTAGGAGCGGGTGGAGGTCATCGCGTCGAAGGCGTCCGCGACGGCCACGACCCGCGCCGGTTCGGGGATCTGGTCGCCGACGAGCCCGTAGGGGTAGCCGCTGCCGTCGAGGCGTTCGTGGTGGTGCAGCACGGCGGCGCGGGCCTCGCCGAGGAAGGAGATGCCGCGCACGATCTCGTGGCCGTACTCGGGATGCAGTTCGATCACCCGCCGCTCCTCCGGCGTCAGCGGCCCGTCCTTGCGCAGCAGCCGGGTGGGCACGCCGAGCTTGCCGACGTCGTGCAGGATGCCGGCGAAGCGGACCAGCTCGACGCGCTCCTCGTCCATGCCCAGCTCGCGGGCGATGAGCATCGACGCCTGTCCGACCCGCTCGCTGTGCCCGCGGGTGTAGCCGTCCTTGATGTCCACGGCCTGCACGAGCGCGCGGATGGTCGCCTGGTGGGCGGCGCGCTCGCGGTGGTACTGGGCGAACACCCACCAGGACACACACATCGGCAGCAGCACCAGCAGCGCGGCGACCGGCCCGTAGGGGCTGCGCCACAGCACGGCCATCATCAGCCCGGCGAGCCCGTGCACCGCCAGCGGCCCGAGCGAGCGCCGGAACAGACCGCGCCAGGCCCGTCGTACCGGAACATGCTCGGCGAGCGCGAGGATGCCGCCGTCCAGCAGGGTCAGCGCCAGGCAGAACGCGACGACCGCGGCGCCCGCGGGCAGCAGCGCGTACGGCAGGTCGGAGGTGGCGACGGCGTCCCGGCCGTCCAGCCACCGGTGCGTCCAGGAGGCGGCCCACACGGCGAGCGAGAGCTGGGCGGCCCGCCAGATCCGGCGCGGCAGGAGGGGCCGCCGGTCGGCACCGGACAGCAGCGCCCCGGGCAGCGCGACGAGCGCGGCGGCGGGCGGCGGCAGCAGAAAGGCCCCGGCGAGCAGCACGGGGTAGAAGGTGCCGGCGAACCAGCGGCGCGCGATCCGCTCCCCCGCGGCGTACAGACCGGCGAGGAGGGCCACCGCCCCCCAGGGCGCGTGCACGCCGGGCAGCGGGAACAGCCCGCACAGGGCGACGAGGGCGACACAGGCGACGTACGCCCGCGCCCGTCCCGGTATCGCCTCCATGACCGCCCCTCCCCGGGCACGCCCGTGCCTGTCCGGGCTCGGAGCCTAGGGCGGGGAGGGAGGCGTCCGCGGGCGGAAAGCCCGCGGATTAGCACATTCGGGTGACCCGAAGGGGTCTTCCGGGAGTCAGGACTCCTGCGGTGCGGCGGTGACGTCGTGCTCGGGCACGGCCTGCCCGGAGCGGATCAGATCGAGTCGTCCGAGCACCTTGGCGCGCAGGTCGGTGGGCACGTCGTCATGTCCGCAGCAGCGCTTGACCAGCTTCTTCACGGCCTGCTCCAGGCCGTACTTCTCCAGGCACGGCGAGCACTCCTGGAAGTGCTGCTTGAACTTGTCGCGATCGACGTCCGGCATCTCACTGTCGAGGAACTCGTAGAGATGATCGAGGACCTCACTGCAGTCCGTCTCGTGCGGCTCTCCGCAGCTCATGAGCCCGAGCCTTTCGCTTCGTTCGACTCTCCGGCGCCGGCCGGGACCAGTCCGCGCTCACGGGCGTAGTCCTCGAGCATGCCGCGCAGCTGGCGGCGGCCCCGGTGCAGCCGGGACATCACCGTTCCGATGGGTGTCCCCATGATGTCCGCGATCTCCTTGTACGCAAAGCCCTCGACGTCCGCGAGATAGACGGCGATGCGGAATTCCTCGGGGATCGCCTGAAGTGCTTCCTTCACGTCCGAGTCGGGCAGGTGGTCGAGCGCCTGCGACTCCGCGGAGCGCAGACCCGTCGACATGTGCGACTCGGCGCGCGCGAGCTGCCAGTCCTCGATCTCCTCGGCCGCGCTGCGCTGCGGTTCGCGCTGCTTCTTGCGGTACGAGTTGATGAAGGTGTTGGTGAGGATCCGGTACAGCCACGCCTTGAGGTTGGTGCCCTCGCGGAACTGGTGGAAGGACGCGTACGCCTTGGCGTACGTCTCCTGCACCAGGTCCTCGGCGTCGGCCGGGTTGCGCGTCATGCGCAGCGCGGCCGAGTACATCTGGTCGAGGAACTCGAGCGCGTCCCGCTCGAAGCGCGCGGTGCGCTCCGCGGCCGACTCGTCCCTCGTGTCCGCGCCCATGCCCTGGCCCTCGGGCAGCTCCGCCTGGCCGTTGTCGGTCCCTGCGTCGGTCCCAGTGACCGGACCCACCTCCTCAAGATCCCGGGCGGGACCGAGATCGGTCCCACTGGAATCGGAGAATAGACGACTGTCCCCGCCTGCCGCCGCCCGAATAGGGGCGGTCTTCGCCGCGTGCAGCACCGTCCAGTCCAGGTCGGCGCGGCTGCTGCGGCTCGGGCAGTAGGTCGAACCCATGCGGCGGACTTCCTCTCCTACGACGGTGAAGTGCCGGTGGCTCTCGGCACATCTGTCCGCCTCAACAGAGGTCGGGGCCTCGGCATTCCCCGGCCGCTCAGCCGAGTGACCGGATCCACTCGACGACCGCGTCGGTGACGACCGCCAGGGCCTCCTCCTGGCTGATGTCCGCGCGCTTGGGGACGGCGAAGCCGTGGTCGCCGTAGGGAACCTCGACCAGTTCATGAGCGCCTTCGGGGAACTCCTCGGGCTTGCCGAAGGGGTCGTTGCCGCCCTGCACGACGAGCGTGGGCACCCCCGCGCCGAGCAGTTCGTCGGCGCGGGACTTCTCGGGCTTGCCGGGCGGGTGCAGCGGGAAGCCGAGCGCGAGGACCGCGGCGGCCCCGAGTTCCGTCGCCGTACGGCAGGCGACGCGGGCACCGGCGGAGCGCCCGCCGGAGACGACGGGGAGCCCGGGTGCGGTCACCGCGGGCCACACGCCCCGCCAGCCGGTGTCGAGGGTCTTCGGCGCGGGCGCGACCTTCTTGCCGGCCACCCGCCAGGGCTGCTCCACCAGGGCGACGCTCACCCCGTGCGCGGGCAGGACGGCGGCCAGCGCCTGGAGGTCACGGGCCTCGATGCCGCCGCCCGCGCCATGGCTGACGGCGAGCACGAGCCGGGCCTTGCGGGTGGCCCTGTGCCAGGTGACGCGGGCGTCCCCCGCGTCCGTGCCGATGGTCTCGGTGATCTCTTGGGTCACGTCAGAAGAGTGTGCCCTCTTCGGGCCCCTCCAGCTCCTTCAGCAGCTCCGGGCCGTTGTTGCGGACGTTGCTGACCGCCGTGGTGACGGGGTACGCCCGCATCAGCCCGGCCGGCGGCGGGGCGAGCAGCTCGCGCAGGCCGTCGGGGTCGGTGCGGGCCGGGTCCAGCCAGGCGTCCCAGCGGTCCGGGGTGAGCATCAGCGGCATCCGCGGGTGGATGTCGGCCAGCGCGTGGGGGCCCTCGGCGGGGGCGACGGCCAGCGGGCTCGTCTCGGCCTCGGTGGTGATCACCGAGCAGGTCACCCACCAGGCCCGCGGATGGTCGTCGGGCAGGGTGCGGTCGCGCCAGAACTCGTACAGCCCGGCCATCGCGAACACCGAGCCGTCGGCGGGGAGCACGAAGTACGGCTGCTTGCGGGGCCGCTTCTTCCTGCCCTCGACCTCCAGGTCGCGCTCCTGCTTGCCGGTGACCCACTCGTAGTAGCCGTCGGCGGGCAGGATGCAGCGCCGGGCGGCGAAGGCGCGGCGGTAGGCGGGCTTCTCGTGCACGGTCTCCGCGCGCGCGTTGATCATCCGGGCCCCGCCCTCGGGCGTCCTGGCCCAGGACGGCACGAGCCCCCACTTCAGCTTGCGCAGCTGGCGAACCGGGCGAGGGTCCTCCGCGTCTTTCAGCGGACGGTCGAGGACGGCGTAGACCTCCTTCGTCGGCGCCACGTTGTAGTCGGGCACCAGCGTCTCCTCGGGCTCCCACTTCTCGACCTCGAAGATCCCGGCCAGATCCTCGGGCCTACGACTCGCCGCATACCGTCCGCACATACGTGCCACACTGCCAGACTTCGCCGGAACACAGGGAGCAGCCCGGAAACATGGACACCAGCACAGCGACCTCCCTCTGGGACGAGCTCGTCGGCACCCAGTCCGACCCGGACCGGTGGGTGGTGATCGCGACCGGGGTCGCGGCCCTGGCGGTGGTCGTCCCGCACACGGTGTGGCGGATCGCCCGCAACGCGATCACCATCGCCCACGAGGGCGGCCACGGCCTGGTCGCGCTGCTCACCGGCCGGCAGCTGACCGGCATACGCCTGCACTCCGACACCAGCGGCCTGACCGTCAGCCGCGGCAAGCCGTACGGCCTCGGCATGATCCTCACGGCGGCGGCCGGCTACACGGCACCTCCCCTGCTGGGCCTCGGCGGCGCGGCCCTGCTGGCCGAGGGCCGCATCACGCTGCTGCTGTGGCTGGCGACAGCGCTGCTGCTGGCGATGCTGGTCATGATCCGCAACGCGTACGGCGTCCTCACGGTGGTGCTCACGGGGGGCCTCTTCCTCCTGGTCTCCTGGCTGACGGGACCTCAGGTGCAGGCGGCCTTCGCGTACGCGGTGGTGTGGTTCCTGCTGCTGGGCGGGGTGCGCCCGGCCTTCGAGCTCCAGGCGAAGCGCCGCCGGGGAGGGGCGGGGGACTCCGACGCGGACCAGCTGGCGAGGCTGACGCACACCCCGGCGGGGTTGTGGTTCTTCCTGTTCCACGTGGTGTCCCTGACGTCGCTGGCGGGCGGCGCCAGGTGGCTCTTCTGAAAGTGGCGTCGATGTGCGGCTCCGCCGTTGCGGGCGCGAGCGACCGCAACGGCGCCGCACCCGACGGACGACCCCCGCAACCCCTGCCTTATAGAGTGGGACCATGTCCCGAACCCCCGCGGAAACCGCCCTCTGGCCGGCCCCCCACGCACGCGGAGCCGTCAACGCGACGGTCCATGTGCCGGGGTCCAAGTCGGTCACGAACCGCGCTCTCGTCCTCGCCGCCCTCGCCGGGGAACCGGGCTGGCTGCGCCGCCCACTGCGCTCCCGCGACACCCTGCTGATGGCGGGTGCCCTGCGGGCGATGGGCGTCGGCATCGAGGAGGGCGTGGGCCCCGACGGCACCGGTGAGTTCTGGCGGGTCATCCCGGCCGCGCTGCACGGCCCGGTCACGGTCGACGTCGGCAACGCGGGCACGGTCATGCGGTTCCTGCCGCCGGTCGCGGCGCTCGCCGACGGCCCGATCCGCTTCGACGGCGACCCGAGGTCGTACGAGCGTCCCCTGAACGGCGTCATCGACGCGCTGCGGGTGCTGGGCGCCCGGATCGACGACGACGGGCGGGGCGCGCTGCCGCTGACCGTGCACGGCGGCGGGGCCCTGGACGGCGGCCCGGTGGAGATCGACGCGTCCTCGTCGTCGCAGTTCGTGAGTGCCCTGCTGCTCTCCGGACCGCGCTTCAACCAGGGCGTGGAGGTCCGGCACACCGGCTCCAGCCTGCCGTCGATGCCGCACATCCGGATGACGGTGGACATGCTGCGCGCGGTCGGCGCCCAGGTGGACACCCCGGAGTCCGGCGGCGAGCCGAACGTCTGGCGGGTCACGCCGGGCGCGCTGCTCGGCCGGGACCTGGTGATCGAGCCGGACCTGTCCAACGCCCAGCCGTTCCTGGCCGCGGCGCTGGTGACGGGCGGCAAGGTGCTGATCCCGGACTGGCCGGCCCGCACCACCCAGCCGGGTGACCGGCTGCGGGAGATCTTCACCGAGATGGGCGGCTCCTGCGAGCTCACCGACTACGGTCTGGTGTTCACCGGTTCGGGTGCGATCCACGGTATCGATGTGGACCTCTCCGAGGTCGGCGAGCTGACCCCCGGCATCGCCGCGGTCGCGGCCCTGGCCGACTCCCCCTCGACGCTGCGGGGTGTGGCCCATCTGCGGCTGCACGAGACGGACCGGCTGGCCGCGCTCACCAAGGAGATCAACGAACTCGGCGGTGACGTCACCGAGACCGCCGACGGCCTGCACATCCGCCCGCGCCCCCTGCACGGCGGCGTCTTCCACACCTACGAGGACCACCGCATGGCGACGGCCGGCGCGATCATCGGCCTCGCGGTCGAGGGCGTACAGATCGAGAACGTGGCGACGACGGCGAAGACCATGCCGGACTTCCCCGAACTGTGGACCGGGATGCTCGGGGCGTAGGGACGCGGGAAAACACCATGCGCCGCTACGGCAAGCACACCGACGAGGACGACATCCGCCAGCGTCCCAACCGCAAGGGCAACCGGCCGCGGACCAGCATCCGGCCCAAGCACGAGGACGCCGCCGAGGGCATGGTCCTCACCGTCGACCGGGGCCGGCTGACCTGCCTGGTCGACGACCGGCCCGTGACCGCCATGAAGGCCCGCGAACTGGGCCGCAAGGCCGCCGTGGTCGGCGACCGGGTCGCGCTGGTCGGCGACCTGTCCGGCAAGAAGGACACGCTCGCGCGGATCGTCCGCATCGAGGAGCGCTCCTCGGTGCTGCGCCGCACCGCCGACGACGACGACCCGTTCGAGCGGGTGGTCGTCGCCAACGCCGACCAGCTGGCGATCGTCACGGCCCTGGCCGACCCGGAACCCCGCCCGCGGCTGATCGACCGCTGTCTCGTCGCGGCGTTCGACGGCGGTCTCACCCCGCTGCTGGTGATGACCAAGTCGGACCTCGCCCCGCCGGACAAGCTGCTCGAGCTCTACGGCGCGCTCGACATCCCGTACGTCGTCACCAGCCGCGAGGAGCTGGAGACGGGTGGCGCGGCGGACCGGGTGCGCGAGCACCTGGCCGGCAAGGCGACGGCCTTCGTCGGCCACTCGGGCGTGGGCAAGACGACCCTGGTGAACGCGCTGGTCCCGCAGGAGCGCAGGCGCCTGACCGGGCATGTCAACGCGGTGACGGGCCGCGGCCGCCACACCACCACCTCGGCGCTCGCCCTGCCGCTCGCCGACGCGGACGGCTGGGTGATCGACACCCCCGGCGTACGGTCCTTCGGCCTCGCCCACGTCGACCCGTCCCGGGTCATCCACGCCTTCCCCGACCTGGAGGGCGGCACGGAGGGCTGCCCTCGCGCGTGCAGCCACGACGAGCCGGACTGCGCGCTGGACCAGTGGGTCGCCGAGGGCCACGCCGACCCGGCCCGGCTGTACTCCCTGCGCCGGCTGCTCGCCACCCGGGAACGCACGGAAGGCGACTGACTCCCGCGTTGTTCGGCGCCCCGTGGGCACGGTAGGGGCATAATCACAAAAGCCGGGTCCCAAGAGCGGGTAAAGCCTGACAAGCGGTCACTGAGCACCACAGTGCGTGGAGTTACGGGAGGACGGGCACATGGCGTGGCTGCTGGTCGTCGTGGCAGGGCTGCTCGAAACCGGCTTCGCCGTCTGTCTGAAGCTGTCCCACGGCTTCACCCGGCTCTGGCCGACCATCGCCTTCGCCGTCTTCGCCCTCGGCAGCTTCGGCCTGCTCACCCTCTCCCTGCGCAAGCTCGACGTGGGCCCGGCGTACGCGGTGTGGACCGGCATCGGCGCGGCGGGCACCGCGATCTACGGCATGGTCTTCCTCGGCGACGTGGTCTCCACCCTGAAGATCGTGTCGATCTGCCTGGTGATCGCGGGGGTCATCGGTCTGCAGCTGTCGGGTTCGGCGCACTAGGCGGCTTCCCCCCTCCCGCTCGTACGGTGTCCAGGACGCCGCGTACGAGATCGGCGACCCCGCCGTCCCCGGGCGGGGCGGCGACGCAGGACAGGGCGAGCCGGACGGCGAGCTCGCAGGAGCGGGCCACGTCGGGGGACTCCTCGGCGTCGAGGGCGGCCACCGCCCGGTCGCGGACGAGGGCGACGAAGTCGGCGGGCGCGGGCAGCGGCCGGTCCGCCCTGCGCTGGGCGGGCACGGCCGAGGAGGAGGCGAGCGCGGCGGTCGCGGGCGCGGGCAGCCGCTCGCTCCAGCATCCGGTGAGCATGGCGCGTACCAGCGCGTTCTCCCGGGCGAGCGCGGTGGTCCACTCCGCGGCCGCGGTGAGCTTGCCGCGGGGGTCCTGCGCCGTGGCGAGGGCGCGGTCGACTCCCGCGAGATAACCGTCGGCCTCCCTGCGCACCAGCGCCCGGGCCAGGCCGTCCTTGCTGCCGAACTCGTTGTACAGCGTCTGCCGGGACACCCCGGCGGCCGCCGCCACGTCCACCATCCGCACCGCGGCCCACGGCCTGCGGGCCAGCGCCGCGAAAGCGGCGTCCAGCAGAGATTCCCGCGCTGCAGGCATCATCGCCTCCCGGGGAGACCGGCTCTGCGGTTCAGAGTTGACGGGGACGGGGGCACTGTCAAGGGGGTGCGGCAGGGGTACGCGGTGCTCGCCTTCGCCGTCCGTCCGCGGACCGTCGCCGACCGGTCGCCGGCTGGTCGTCGGCTGGTCGTCGGCTGGTCGCGCGGTTCCCCCGCGCCCGTGTGCGCCGCCTCCGGCCCGGCCCCCTCCCCCTGTCCGTACTCCGGCCCCCTGTCCACACTCCGGCCCCGCTGGCACCGTACGGACCGCGCCGGATACGGTTCGTCCATGCCGGACTACCTCGACGACCTCCGCCTCGCCCACGTCCTCGCGGACGCGGCAGACGCCGCGACCATGGCCCGCTTCAAGGCCCTCGACCTCAAGGTCGAGACGAAGCCGGACATGACCCCGGTGAGCGAGGCGGACAAGGCGGCGGAGGAACTGATCCGCGGCCAGCTGCAGCGGGCCCGCCCGAGGGACGCGATCCTCGGCGAGGAGTACGGCATCGAGGGCACGGGTCCCCGCCGCTGGGTGATCGACCCGATCGACGGCACGAAGAACTACGTCCGCGGCGTCCCGGTCTGGGCCACGCTCATCTCCCTGATGGAGGCCGGCGAGGGCGGCTACCAGCCCGTCGTCGGCCTCGTCTCCGCCCCGGCGCTCGGCCGCCGCTGGTGGGCCGCGAAGGGCCACGGCTCGTACACCGGCCGCAGCCTGTCGAGCGCGACCCGTATCCACGTCTCGGGCGTCTCCGAGCTCTCCGACGCCTCTTTCGCGTACTCCTCGCTCTCCGGCTGGGAGGAGCAGGGCCGCCTGGCCGGGTTCCTGGACCTGACCCGCGAGGTCTGGCGCACGCGCGCGTACGGTGACTTCTGGCCGTACATGATGGTCGCCGAGGGCTCCGTGGACATCTGCGCGGAGCCGGAGCTGTCCCTGTGGGACATGGCGGCCAACGCGATCGTCGTGACCGAGGCGGGCGGCACGTTCACCGGCCTCGACGGCCGCCCGGGCCCGCACAGCGGCAACGCGGCCGCGTCGAACGGCCTCCTCCACGACGAACTGCTCGACCACCTCGACCGGCGCACCTGAAACACGCCGTACTGCCTCACGCGCCGTCAAAGGACGGCACGCGCCCCCTTGTTGACCCGTTCTTTGCCTGCCACTCTGAGAGTCCCCCCACTTGTGAACTTGTGAATCCATGAACAAGGGGGGCGGGACACTCCCAGGAGGTGGCTCAGCCCATGCTCGTCCGTGACGCCATGAGCACGATGGTCCTCACCATCGGCCCCAACCACACCCTTCGTCAGGCCGCCGCCCTCATGTCCGCCCGCCGGGTGGGCGCGGCCGTGGTCCTCGACCCCGACGCCGGCGGACTCGGCATCCTCACCGAACGCGACATCCTCAACTCCCTCGGCCTCGGGCAGGACCCCGACGCCGAACGCGCCCACGACCACACCACCACCGACGTCGTGTTCGCCACGCCGTCCTGGACGCTGGAGGAGGCGGCGGGCGCCATGACGCACGGCGGCTTCCGGCATCTGATCGTGCTGGACGAGGGCGGCCCCGCGGGGGTCGTCTCGGTCCGCGACATCATCCGCTGCTGGGTACCGGCGCGACAGCAGGTGCCCGCCTGACCCGACCCCGGCACACGCGAGCGGGCCGGGCCTCCCTGTCGGGGGTCCGGCCCGCTCCTCGGCAGGCGATCCAGTGCCGGTGTCAGCCGCGCAGGGCCTGGACCGCGGCCTCCAGCCGCTTGCCGAAGTCCTCGTCCGCGTTGCGGAAGTTGCCGATCGCCCGCTCGACGATGTCGTCGCGCGAGACCCCGGCCATAGCCCCCGCGAGGTTGGCGACCAGGCGCTCCTTCTCGTCCTCGGCCATCAGTCGGTAGAGGTTGCCCGCCTGGACGAAGTCGTCGTCCTCGGCGTGCACGGGCGCGACGTGGTCACCGGTGACCCCGCCGACGGAGAGCGGCGCCCACAGCGGGCGACCGGTCTGCTGCGGACCGCCGAAGCTGTTGGGCTCGTAGTTCTTGGCGCCGCCGTGCCGGCCGTCGTACAGGTGGCCGTCACGGGAGTTGGTGCGCGCCTCGGTGGCGTGCGGACGGTTCACCGGCAGGTGGTCGGCGTTGATGCCGACGCGGTAGCGGTGCGCGTCGCCGTACGCGAACAGCCGCCCCTGGAGCATCTTGTCGGGCGACGGGCCGATGCCGGGCACGAAGTGCGCGGGCGAGAAGACGGACTGCTCGACCTCGGCGAAGATGTTGCGCGGATTGCGGTTGAGCTCCAGCCTGCCGATCTCGACGACCGGGTAGTCCGCGTGCGGCCACACCTTGGTCAGGTCGAACGGGTTGAAGCGGTACGTCGCCGCGTCCGCGGCCGGCATGATCTGCACACCCACGGTCCAGCTCGGGAACTCGCCCCGCTCGATGGCCTCGCGCAGGTCGCGCTGGTGCGAGTCGGGGTCCTTGCCCGCGAGGACCTCGGCCTCCTCGGCGGTCAGGTTCTTGATGCCCTGGTCGGTCTTGAAGTGGTACTTGACCCAGAAGACCTCGCCGGCCTCGTTGTTCCACTGGAAGGTGTGCGAGCCGAAACCGTCCATGTGCCGGTACGACGCCGGGATGCCGCGGTCGCCGAACAGCCAGGTCACCTGGTGCGTGGACTCGGGGCTCAGGCTCCAGAAGTCCCAGACGTTGTCCGCCTCCTGGCTGCCCGTGTACGGGTCGCGCTTCTGGGTGTGGATGAAGTCGGGGAACTTGATGGCGTCCTTGATGAAGAACACCGGGGTGTTGTTGCCGACGAGGTCGTAGTTGCCCTCCTCGGTGTAGAACTTCACCGCGAAGCCGCGCGGGTCGCGCACCGCGTCCGCCGCGCCGAGGTTGCCGGCCACGGTCGAGAAGCGCAGGAACACCTCGGTCTGCTTGCCGACCTCGGAGAGGAAGGCGGCCCGCGTGTACGGCGTGACGTCGGCGGTCACGGTGAAGGTGCCGTACGCTCCCGCGCCCCGGGCGTGCACCACCCGCTCCGGGATGCGCTCGCGGTTGAAGTGCGCGAGCTTCTCCAGCAGGAGCTGGTCCTGCACGAGGACCGGGCCCCCGGCACCCGCCGTCTCGCTGTTCTGGTTGTCGGCGACCGGAGCACCGGCCTCCGTCGTAAGCGGTCCCTGAGTCACGTGGGTCTCCTGCGCCATTTCCTGCCTGTCCTGTCCCTCGGTCAAAGCCGTTCCCGATCCTACATTGGACAAGGTCTAGGTCAAATAAGGATCTAACTTCACACCGGGTCGTGGCCTGGTCCGGCTCCCTGTTAGGCTGGTGCCATGAGTGACCTTCTTGAGCGGCTGCGCGGACGCGGTTGGCGGATGACCGCGCAGCGTCGTGTCGTGGCCGAGGTCCTGGACGGCGAACACGTCCATCTGACGGCCGACGAGGTCCATGCGCGCGCGGTGACGCGGCTGCCGGAGATCTCCCGCGCGACCGTCTACAACACCCTCGGCGAGCTGGTCTCCCTCGGCGAGGTGCTGGAGGTGTCCACGGACAAGCGCGCCAAGCGCTACGACCCGAACGCCCACCGCCCGCACCACCACCTGGTCTGCGCCCAGTGCGGCGCCATCCGCGACGTCCACCCCGCCGGCAATCCCCTCGCCGACCTCCCCGACTCCGAACGCTTCGGCTTCACGGTCTCGGACGTCGAGGTCACCTACCGGGGCCTCTGCCCGGACTGCGCCAAGGCGTGACCCGCGGCACATGAACACAGAAAGGCCCTGGCCATCCGGCCAGGGCCTTCTTCATGCCGGTCGCCGCGCCTGGGCACACGAACGGCCGAGGGTCGGAACCCTTCCGGATTCCGGCCCTCGGCCTTCAGTAGCGGGGACAGGATTTGAACCTGCGACCTCTGGGTTATGAGCCCAGCGAGCTACCGAGCTGCTCCACCCCGCGTCGATGAATGGAACACTACGTCAAGACGGCGTACGGAGGCAAATCCATTACATGACCGGCCTGCGGACGCCCTGCCGCTCCAGCCGCGGGCGCCCGCGACCGCAACACCTGCGCCTTCGCCGGGGCACACCTGCCGCCCCAGCACCGCGCCTCGGCTGCGGGCACACCCGCCACGCCGCCCCAGCTGCGGGCGATCGTGCCGCCGGGGCGGCACGGGTGGGCTGGGGGTCCCCCCTCTGGGGGAGGCGCCTCGTAGCGCCGAGTCGCGCCCACGCCCCGCCCTCAGCCGCGCCAAGCCCCACCTGACAGCGGGGCCCAGCTCAACGCAGCCCTGCCCAGCTCAACGCAGCCCTGTCCAGCTCAACGCAGCCCTGCCCTGCTCAACGCAGCCCTGCCCTGCTCGGCCAGCTTTGGCCCAGCTCAGCCCAGCCACTCACCGGCCCCCGCTCACGCGGACAGCTCCTCCCGCAGCGCGTCCCTCAGCCGCGCCGCCCGCTCCGCGACCTCCGCCGGCCCCAGGGACACCGCCCGGTCGGCCCACCGCTGCCCCTCCGCAAGCTCCCCGCGACGCGCGTAGACAAGGGCGAGCCGCAACGCCGCCCGACCATGCCCGGCGTCAGCCGCCCGCGTCCACCACACGGCGGCCTCCGGCTCGCTCCCCTCCCGGGCCAGCAGCAGCCCGAGATTGAACGCCCCGTTCCGCGACCCGGCCTCCGCGGCCGCCCGGTACCAGCGCGCCGCCTCGACGACATCGCCCCGCGAGGCCGCCAGCATCCCGACCCGCACCTGAGCCCGCCGATGCCCCTGGATGGCGGCCCGCTCGTACCACTCCTCGCACTCGGTCCGCTCCCGCACCGGCTCGCCCAGCTCATGCGTGGCGACCGGCGGCCGCCGCGCGTCCAGCAGCGTGGCCAGCCGGTAGGCGCCCTCCGCACTGCCCCCGCCCGCCGCGCACCGCAGATGCCGCTCGGCCTCCTGCTCGTCGCCCTCCCGCAGCCGGGCGATCCCGACCTGCAGCGCCGCCTCGGTGTGCCCGGCGGCCGCGGCCCGCTCGTACCAGCGCAGCGCCGTCTCCTCCTCGCCGCGCCCGGCGTACAGGATGCCGAGATTGAACGCGGCGTCCACGCTCCCGGCCTCCGCGGCCTTGGAGAACCACGGCTCCGCCCCCGTGGGGTCGCTGCCCTGGAGCAGCAGGACGGCCAGCGCGTTCGCCGCCTCCCGGTGCCCGGCGTACGCCGCGCGCCGGTACCACTGCTCGGCCTGCGCGATCCTGCCCTGCTCGGCGCAGAGCAGCCCGAGGTTGTACGCCCCGTTCACATCGCCCGCGTCCATCGCGGCCCGGTACCACCGCTCGGCCGTCTGTGTCTCGCCGCGCTCGGCGTGCAGCGCGCCCAGCGCGTTGGCCGCGTTGCCGTCGCCGTCCTGCGCGGCCCGCAGCCACCACACGGCGGCGCTCTCGGTGTCCCCGGCGTCCCGCAGCAGGAAGCCGAGCGCGCAGGCGGCCCGCGGCTCGCCGTCCTTGGCGGAGGTCAGGTACCAGCGCCCCGCCTCCTTGAGCTCGCCCCGCCGCTCCAGGATCGCGCCGAGGTGCAGCGCGGCCCGCCGGTGCCCGCGCGCGGCGGCCTGCCGGTACCACTGCTCGGCCTCCGCGGAGGCGCCCACGGAGGAGTCCGCCGGGACACCGCACGAGGCCGCGGCGGTGCCCTCGATCGTGTCCGTACGGAAACTGCCCGTCGTGACACCGTTGTCCGCCCCGGCCTCCCCCTCGGGCGCGCTCTTGCGGTCAAGCGCTCTGGCCAGCCGGTACGCGGCCTCCCGGTGTCCGCGGTCGGCCGCCACCCGCATCCATTTCTCGGCGCCGGCGTCCCCGCGGTGCTCCAGCAGATCGGCGAGCGCGTACGCGCCCAGGGTGTGGCCCTGTTCGGCGGCCTGGCGCAGCCAGTACTCGGCGGCGGGCTCGTCCCCGCGCTCCCGGTGGTGCCGGCCCAGCGCGTGCGCGGCGGGCGCGGACCCGGCGACGGCGGCGATCCGCCACCACCCGGCGGCCTCGTCCGCGTAACCGCGCTGGTGGAGGAGGACTCCCAGGTTGTTGGCGGCGGCCCGGTCGCCCGCGGCGGTGGCGGCGCGCAGATGGGGCTCGGCTCCGTCGAGATCACCGCGGCGCAGCAGCATGGCCCCGAGGACGCTCATGGCCTCGACGTCGCCGGCCTCGGCGGCGATCCGGTGCTGGGCCTCCTCGACCGCCTCGCCCGTTTCGTCCCGTGCGGGGCTGGGTTCCTCACGGCCGGAAGGCTGCACAAAACGCCCTGTCTCCCACAGAGTTGCCTTGTCCCCCATAACGTCCATCGTCGCACCACCTGCAACCTGGGTACACCCGGTATACCGCAGTCCGTGAGGTCACTTCAGCGTTTTGTCGACATGCCCACAGAGAGACAAGTCAAACACAGTTCGCCCAACTCCCCACCGCGGCACGACGATCCCGGCGCACCGGCACATGCGTTCGCACACCACGAAGGCCCGGATCCTGTTGAGGATCCGGGCCTTCGCTGTCGTACGGCGAACCGTCGACTTCAGTAGCGGGGACAGGATTTGAACCTGCGACCTCTGGGTTATGAGCCCAGCGAGCTACCGAGCTGCTCCACCCCGCGCCGTTGTTCTGCAACCGTATCACGGCGCGAGGTGGGTCCCAGCCGGTCAGCCGTCGGCCGACCCCCGCGGGCTCTCACTCGGACGGGGACTGCCGCTGGGACTCGGGCTGCTCCCGGCGCCACTGCCCGAGCCCGCCTTGGACTGCGCCTCCTCCGCACGCTGGAGCGCGTCCTCGAGGTCCTTCTGCGCCCGGCCGTACGCCTCCCAGTCACCCTTCTTCAGGGCCTCCTGGCCCGCGTCGAAGGCCTTCTGTGCGTCGTCCAGCGCCTGCTGGACCGTGGGATTCCTGGAGGTCGGCGGCTTGGTCGTGTCGCCGTCGCCCTCGTCCGGCGGCCGAGGCGTCGAACTCTCCGCACCAAACACCTTGTTGAGCGCCTCGTCGAGGGTGTCCTCGAACGCCGTCTGACCGCCGTAGGTCACCAGCACCTTGCGCAGCAGCGGGTACTTCAGCCCGCCACCGCGGACGTAGACCGGCTCGACGTAGAGCAGTCCGCCGTCCAGCGGGACCGTCAGCAGGTTGCCGTACTCGACCTCGGAGTCGCCGCCTCTGAGGAGCCTGATCGACTCGGCGATGTCCTGTTCGGAGTTGAACTGGCTCTGCACCTGCTTGGGCCCGTCGACGGTGGTGCTCGTCGGCAGCTTCAGGATTCTGATCTTGCCGTAGCCGCTGGTGCCGGCCTCGGCGTCGACCGCCATGAACGCGGCGAGGTTGTCACGTCCGTTGGGCGTGAACGTCGTCGTCAGCGAGAACGCCTGTTCCTTCTGGTCGGGCATCTTCATGCTGAGGTAGTACGGAGGCACCGCGTCGCCCGCCTTGTTGGTCGGGTCGTCCGGCACCTGCCACACCTCGCTGCCGCTGAGGAAGGTGTCGGCGTCGTCCACGTGATAGCGGGCGAGCAGCTCGCGCTGGACCTTGAACAGGTCCTGCGGGTACCGCAGATGGGCCATCAGGTCCTGCGAGATGGCGCTCTTGGGCTCGACCGTGTCGGGGAACGCCTTCATCCAGGTCCTCAGGACCGGGTCCTCGGTGTCCCACTGGTAGAGCTTGACCTCGCCGGTGTACGCGTCGACGGTCGCCTTCACCGAGTTGCGGATGTAGTTGACCTGGTTCTGCTGGGCCACCACCGCGCGGGAGTTGTTCGTCGCGGTCAGCGAGTCGGCCGTGGTGTCACCGAGGGTCGTACGGGAGGCGTACGGGTAGCCGTTGGTGGTGGTGTAGGCGTCGACGATCCACTGGATCCGGCCCCCCACGACCGCCGGGTAGGCGTCGCCGTCGATGGTCAGCCACGGGGCGACCGCCTCGACCCGGTCCTTCGGCGTGCGGTTGTACAGGATCCGCGAACCCTCGCCGATGGCACCCGAGTACAGGATCTGCGGCTCGCTGAACGCCACCGCGTACGCCGCGCGGTTGAGCGGGTTGGAGAGGTTGACGCCGCTCTTGCCCTCGTAGCTGTACGTCTTCTCGCCGCTGTCGTCGGAGTAGTCGATCTCCTTCTGGGGACCGCCGACGATGGAGTACGTGTCGGTCTTCTCGCCGTAGTAGATGCGCTGCTGGTACCGGGGCAGGTCGCCCTGGGACGGCAGGTCGGACTCGGTGAAGACCGGGCGGCCCTCGGCGTCGGCGGTGGTGCCCTTGGCGGCGACCACGCCGTAGCCGTGGGTGTAGCGGAAGTGGTTGTTGATCCAGTTCTGCTTGTCCACGCCGCCGAGGTTCAGCTCACGCAGACCGATGACGGTGTCCTGGTCGGTGCCCTTGTCGTTGTAGCGGTCCACGTCCAGGTTGTTGGGGAAGGCGTAGTACTTCCGCATCTGCTGGAGCTGCTGGAACGTCGGCGAGACGATGTTCGGGTCCAGGATGCGGATGCTGGCCGTGGCGTCGACGTCGTCGCGCAGCTTCGTCTTGTCCTCGGTCCGGCTCTTGCCCGTGTAGTCGGTGACCTGGGCGCCGTCGATGCCGTAGGCCTCGCGCGTCGCCTTGAGGTTCTTCTCGACGTACGGGGCTTCCTTGGCCTGCTCGTTGGGCTGGACCTGGAACTTCTGGACGATCGCCGGGTACAGGCCGCCGATGAGGATCGCGGAGAGCACCATCAGGCCGAAGCCGATCACCGGCAGCTGCCAGGTCCGCCGCCACAGGGTGGCGAAGAACAGCAGGGCGCAGATGACGGCGATGCAGAACAGGATCGTCTTGGCCGGCAGATAGGCGTTGGCGTCGACGTACCGCAGGCCGGTCCAGTTGTCGGTGGCCTTGAAGTCGCTGGACTTCACGGCCAGGCCGTACCGGTCGAGCCAGTACGCGACCGCCTTCAGCGCGACGAAGATGCCGAGCAGCACGGACAGATGCCCGGTGGCCGCGGCGGTGGCGCGCGCGCCGGGGCTGGTCACGCGCAGCCCGCCGTACAGGTAGTGCGTGAGCGTGGCCGCGATCAGCGACAGGATCGCGGCGGCGAAGCCGAAGCCCAGCAGGAAGCGGTACCAGGGCAGGTCGAAGGCGTAGAAGGAGACGTCCAGGTGGAACTGGGGGTCCTTCTGGCCGAAGGACACGCCGTTGACCCACATCAGCCAGGTCCGCCACTGGCCGGAGGCGGACGCGCCGGCGATCAGGCCCACCAGGGCGGTGATCGCGAGCAGCAGCCACTTCTTGTAGGGGGCGATGCCCATCCGGTAGCGGTCGAGGCTCTGCTGTTCCATCGACATCGCGCTCAGCGGCGGCCGCAGCCGGTGGGCCAGCCAGATGTTGAAGCCGACCGCGAGTGCCATGAGCAGGCCGAAGACGAAGAACAGCCCGATCTTCGTGGACAGCGTGGTGGTGAAGACGGACGAGTAGTTCACCGACCGGTACCAGAGCCAGTCCGTCCAGAAGCCCGCGAACATGGTGAACGCCATGCCGAGTACGGCAAGCACACCCAGTGTCATGAGCAGGGTCCGGACACGCCGGGACGGGCGGCCCACTCTGATCCGTGGCCCCGTCGGGCCTCCGCCGCGGTCCGGCATCTGGAAAGCCAAGGTGCGCACCTCGAAGTTCGCTGTTGGTCCGTCAGGCCCCCGGGTTCGCGGGCCCTCGGTCGGGCCCCGTGATCGTAGGCCCACACCTATGCAACTTACTCACGCTTTACTCGGTTCCCGATTCGGGGCAGGAACCAGGCAGGATTGTGACCATGTCCAACACTCCCATGGCGGCGAGCCCGCTCACCCGGGCCGTGCTCGAGATCGACGAGTACGCCTCCGGCCTCGGCTGGGACCAGCCCGCCCGCCTCTTCGCCCTCGTAGACACCGCTCGGCTGCGGGCCCAGGAGCCCGCTCTCGCGGCGCAGCTCGGCCTCGGGGACGAGCCGGAGACCCCCACCGGTCTCACCCCGATCGAGCAGGACGAGATTCCGACGGACAAGGCGCTCGACGAGTTCCTCGGCACCATCGCCTGGCCCGACGCGGTGGCCGGCTGCGCCCTGACCGTGGAGCGGCTGATGCTGCCGCCGTCCGCGGAGGCTCAGGTTCCGCAGGGTCTCGGCGAGGCCCAGCTGGCGAAGTGGGTGGCCGAGCACCCCGAGCGCCAGGAGGTCCGCATGACGGTCGCTGTGCTGCGCGACGGGGCCCGCGAGTCGGCGCTGCGGCTGCGCGAGAAGGACTCGCCGACCGAGGTGCTGACCGGCCCCGACCTGGTGCCGGGCCTGGCGGACGCGCTGGCGGCGACCTTCGAGGACTGAGCGGCGGGACGTTCGTACGGCACCGGGGGCGCCCCTGCTTCAGGGGCGCCCCCGGCCGTTCGAACAGCGGGGTCCGGCTCAGCCGGTGGTGCACTTCGGCAGGTCGTCGACCTTCCCTGAGCGGATGTCCCGCAGGGCGTCGAGCGCGTCGCCGATGGTGTCCACCTTGACCAGCCGCAGCCCGTCCGGGGTGTCCCCGGCGGCGGCCGCGCAGTTGTCGGCGGGCGTCAGGAAGTACCGCGCGCCCTTGTCGCGGGCGCCGACCGTCTTCATCTCGATGCCGCCGATCGGGCCGACCTTGCCGTCGTCGTCGATGGTGCCGGTGCCGGCCACGAACTGGCCGCCCGTCAGGCTGCCCGGGGTGAGCTTGTCGTAGATGCCGAGCGCGAACATCAGGCCGGCACTGGGGCCGCCGACGTCGGCGAGCTTGATGTCGATGGTGAACGGGAAGGTGTGGTCGGTGCCGGCCGAGATGCCGACGATGGCGCGCTTCTCGCCGTCGTCGTCGGAGGCCGCCGTGGTGATCGTGATGTCCTCGGCGCCGGTCGCTGCGCGGTGCTCCTTCTCCGCGGCGGCCTGCTCCTTCGCGGGCACGATCGTGAACACGACGTCCTCGCCCGGCTTGTGCTTCGTCACCAGCTCGGCGACGTCCCCCGGCTGCTTGACCGGCGTGCCGTCGACGGCCTTGATCACGTCACCGGCGTGCAGGGAGCCCTCGGCCGGCGAGTCCTTCACGACCGTGGAGACGACCACCCAGGACTGCACGGGGATGTCCAGCTCCTTCAGGGCGGCGACCTTGGCGCTCTCCTGGGACTGGCTGAACTCCTCCGCGTTCTCCTGGGTGGACTCCTCCTCGGTCTTGCCGTCCGGGTACAGCGTGTCGTGCGGCACGATCTTGTTGTCGTGCGCGAGCCAGCCGTAGACCGCCTCGACCAGGTTCATCCGGTAGTCGGCGCTGGTGACCCGGACGGTGGTCATGTTGAGGTTGCCGGTCGTCGGATAGGTCCTGCGGCCGGCGATCTGCAGCACCGGCTCGCCGTCGTGCTGCCCCAGGGTGTTCACCGTGGGGCCCGGGGACATCTCCGAGTAGGGCACTTTGATGAGCACTCCCGCGCACAGGAGCACGATCAGCATCAGGGTCGACGCGAGCATCGTCGTGGTGCGGCGTGGCATGCCACGACAGTACGGGACGAGTCTGTCGGAACACCGTCAGGGCCGCGATCAGCCGCCGGTGCGGGACTTCTCCATGGCCGCGCGGAAACGGGCGTACCCGTCGAGCTCCGGACCGTCGCTGCGTGTCCTGCGCGTCCGGTTGGCCCAACCGCCCCACAGACCGGCGCCGATCGCAGCCAACAGCGGAATCAGCAACCAGGCGAGCGCCGCCATGCCGACCTCCCAACCCCTTGAGCGTCCGCAACTGACTGATCAGCAGATTAAACATCCGCACTGACAACGCTCACGGCAGGGGTGCGGTTACGCAACCGGAGAGGCCGGTGACAACCAGTGGTGCCGGTGTTCACACGCGGATGTTCAGCAGGGGCCGGTTCGGGCAGGCGCCGGTTCAGCAGGCGCCGACCCATTCCTCGGTGCCGTCCGAGAACTTCTGGTGCTTCCAGATCGGCACCTCGTGCTTGAGGGTGTCGATCAGCTTCCGGCACGCCTCGAACGCCTCACCGCGGTGCGGGCACGACACGCCGACGACGACGGCGAGATCACCGACCCGGAGATCCCCCACACGGTGCACGGCCGCCAGCGCCCGCACCGGATACTCGGCGACGACCTTCTCGGCGATCCGCCGCATCTCCGCCTCCGCGGAGGGGTGACAGGAGTAGCCGAGCTCGTCGACGTCGGCACCCCCGTCGTGGTTGCGCACCGTCCCCACGAAGAGCGCCGTCCCACCGGCGGCGTCGTCCCCCACGGCCGCGAAGACCTCGTCCAGGGAGAGCGGCGTCTCCCTGATCCCGATCAGCTTGATCGGATCCTGCGCGGCCTGCTCGCCGGGGTGATCGTTCGTGAGTGCCATACCCCCATCGTGCCCCACGCGCGCGAACAGGGGGAATAGCGTCATCGCCCGGCACACGCGTGTGCGGCTTTGGAGCTACGTACGTACCGCTCCGAGCCCGGCCGCGGGCCCTCGTCGGGGGCACGCGGGCCGGGGGTCCCGGGGGCACGCGGGCCGGGGGTCCCGGGGGCACGCGGGCCGGGGGTCCCCCTCGGGGGAGGCCCCTCGCAGCGCCGAGCCGCGCGAACGCCCCGCCCCGGCTCCCGCGCCACCGCACCTCGCGAGGAACGCCCGGCCGGACCCGCCTCAGATGCGCCGCCGCGCCTTCCGGGCCCGCCGTACGACGGCCGCCGCGCCCAGCAGAGCCACCGTCGCGCCGGCCGCACCCGCGGCCGTCGCGTCCTTGCGGCCCAGCCGCCGTCCGGCGACCGTGTGCCGCCCGGACACCTCCTCCAGCAGCTCGGCGAGGACCTCCTCGTTGGTCCACTGCGGCCGCCACCCGGCGTCGTGCAGCCGGCTGACGCTCACCACCCAGGGGTACATCGTGTAGGCGAGGTCCCCGGCGGGCGAGGGCGTCAGCCCGATGCGGTGCAGCCGGGCCGCCGCGCCCAGCGCGACCGCGGAGGGCAGCTCCATCCGGCGGATCCCGCTGAGCTCCTCGACCTCCTCCTGCTCCAGCCACCCGTCGCAGCCGACGGCCAGCTCACCGTCGACCTTCTCCAGGACGGCGTACTCCAGAGCGCTGCACAGGTCCTCCACGTGGCAGAACTGCCACGCGGGCCGCGACCCGGCGACGACCAGCAGCCGAGGCGACTCGAAGTACCGGGTCAGCGCGGTGTCGGTGCCCCCGACCAGCACGGCGGGCCGTACGACGGTGACGTTCAGCCCGGGGTGCGCCCGCGGCGCGCGCCGTGCGAGCCGCTCGATCTCCAGCAGGTCCCCGACGCCGGTCGCCTCGGCCGTGGCCCGCAGCTCGGCGTCCTCGGACAGCGGCAGCTCGTTGTCCGGCAGGGCGCCGTAGACCATGGAGGACGTGCAGAGCACCACGCGGTGCACCCCGGCCGCCGCGGCCGCGGTCAGCACGGTCTGCGTCCCCCGCACGTTGTACGCCGTCCGGGCGGCGGGGTCCGTCTCCAGATCCAGGTCGAGGGCCAGGTGGACCACGACGTCGGCGCCCCGCAGCTTCTCGGCGATCGCGGGGTCGCGCACGTCGAGGATGTGCCACTGCGCGTCCGCGCACGGGCCGCGTCGCTCGTCGATGGCGATGACCTGCCTGATCTCCTCCGACGCGGCGAGCCGCTCGGTGAGCAGGGCGCCCACGCCGGACGCGGCGCCGGTGACCGCGACGACGGGCCCGCGCACGGCGGGAGAGGTTGACGGGTTTCGCGCTGCGCGAACCTGCGGGTCTGGGGAACTCACCGGGCGTCTCCAGCGGTTGTCTTCAGTACGAGCGCGAGTGACGCGTACGTACCAGGTGGCATCCATCCTGCCGCAGGCCCTCTGTCGGCGAAGCACCGAGGCCCCAACCGCCCGCGGTGTCTACGCTGGGTGGTGTTGTCGGGCAGTCGTGCCGTCGGGAAAGAACCGGCGGCCTTACCAGCCGAGGAATCCCGTGAGTGACACCCCATTCGGATTCGGCCTTCCGCCGGAGGAGCCGGAGAACGGCGACGAGGGCAAGAAGAAGGACCAGCAGAGCGGCGGTGGTCAGGGACCGGCCAACCCGTTCGGTTTCGGGTCGCTGCCCGGCGCCGGAGGCCTGGGCGGCGGAGCGGACAATCCGCTCGCGGCCATGTTCGGTTCTCTGAACCCCACCGACCTGGGGGCCGCGTTCCAGCAGCTGGGCCAGATGCTCTCCTACGAGGGCGGCCCGGTGAACTGGGACATGGCCAAGCAGATCGCCCGCCAGACGGTCTCCCAGGGGACGGCGGACGGCGTCAAGGACGCGAGCGTCGGTACGGCCGAGCGGACCGCGGTCGAGGAGGCCGTCCGCCTGGCCGACCTGTGGCTGGACGACGCCACCTCGCTGCCGTCCGGCGCGGGCACCGCCGTGGCGTGGAGCCGTGCCGAGTGGGTCGAGGCCACCCTGCCCGCCTGGAAGGAGCTCGTCGACCCGGTCGCCGAGCGCGTCGGCGGCGCCATGGGCGACATCCTGCCGGAGGAGATGCAGGCCATGGCCGGCCCGCTGATCGGCATGATGCGCTCGATGGGCGGCGCGATGTTCGGCACGCAGATCGGGCAGGCCGTGGGCGTGCTGGCGGGCGAGGTCGTCGGCTCCACCGACGTCGGCCTGCCGCTGGGCCCGGCCGGCAAGGCCGCGCTGCTGCCGGTGAACATCGAGGCGTTCGGCAAGGACCTGGGCATCGCCAAGGAGGAGGTGCGGCTGTATCTCGCCCTGCGCGAGGCCGCCCACCAGCGCCTGTTCGCGCACGTGCCGTGGCTGCGCTCGCACCTGTTCGGCGCCGTCGAGGGCTACGCGCGCGGGATCAAGGTCGACACCGCCAAGCTGGAGGACGTGGTCGGCCAGTTCGACCCGCAGAACCCCGAGGAGCTGCAGCAGGCCCTCCAGCAGGGCATGTTCCAGCCGGAGGACACCCCGGAGCAGAAGGCCGCCCTGGCCCGTCTGGAGACCGCTCTGGCGCTTGTGGAGGGCTGGGTGGACGCGGTGGTCCACGCGGCCGCCAAGCCGCGCCTGGCGTCCGCGGACGCGCTGCGGGAGACCCTGCGCCGGCGCCGTGCCACCGGCGGCCCGGCGGAGCAGACCTTCGCCACGCTGATCGGCCTGGAACTGCGCCCGCGCAGGCTGCGCGACGCCTCCCGCCTGTGGGCGTCCCTCACGGACGCGCGCGGGGTGGACGGCCGCGACGCGCTGTGGGCGCACCCCGACATGCTGCCCACCGCGACCGACCTGGACGACCCGGACGGCTTCGTGCACCGCGAGCACCTGGACTTCTCCGATTGGGACAAGATGCTCGGCGAGGCCGCGGACGGCCCCGCGGACAAGCCCGACCTGCACAAGAAGGACGACGGCAAGAGCGACGACGGCAAGGGCGACGGCACCGAGTGAGCCTGTACGACGACGCGGTCCTCGTGCTGAAGGGCTACGAGGACCAGCCCGAGCTGCGCCAGACCTACCTGGACCATCTCGCGGCCCACCCGGACGGCATGTGGAAGGCCTGCCACGCGGGCCATCTCACCGCCAGCGCCCTGGTGATCGACCCCTCGCGCGGGCAGGTGCTGCTCACCCTGCACAAGAAGCTGCGCATGTGGCTGCAGATGGGCGGCCACTGCGAGCCGCAGGACACCTCCCTGGAGGCGGCCGCCCTGCGCGAGGCCACGGAGGAGTCGGGCATCCCCGGCCTGACCCTGCTGCCGGGCGGACCGGTGACCCTGGACCGCCATCCCATCCCGGCGCCCTGCCACTGGCACCTCGACGTCCAGTACGCGGCGCTGGCGCCCGCCGGAGCCGCCGAGGCCATCAGCGACGAGTCCCTGGACCTGCGCTGGTTCGCCTACGACGAGGTGGCGGACGTGGCGGACGAGTCCGTCGTACGACTGCTCGCGGCGACCCGCGCCAGACTCTGAACAGGTAAGGGGCGGTCACCAAGGCGACCGCCCCTTACGTCTGCTTTCCGGACGGTCAGCTCCAGACGTTGCCCTGGTTCTGCGCCCTGACGCCCTGCTGGCCCATGCCGTACTGCGCGGCGAGGCCCGAGCCGATCTGGGCGTTCTGCGGCGGCAGCAGCTCGCTGGGCTGCACCAGCGCGTACCCGGAGCCCATGAAGCTGAGCTCCCAGCCCTCACCGGTGTTGCCGCGCCTGCGCCACACGCCGGAGGAGTGCGTCTGGGCCTGCATCTGCACGCGCAGCGAGGTGGACCAGGCGACGATCGCGTCGGCGTCGCAGTTGACGTACTTGTCCGGGGTGACCTGCATCAGCAGCGGCATGCCGGAGGTCATCAGGGCGACCTTGCCGCGGCCGGTGATGTTGAGCTGGTACTTCCCGGAGCCGGAG
Organism: Streptomyces sp. NPDC053367; assembly: GCF_044545925.1. Taxonomy (NCBI): domain Bacteria; kingdom Bacillati; phylum Actinomycetota; class Actinomycetes; order Kitasatosporales; family Streptomycetaceae; genus Streptomyces; species Streptomyces sp. NPDC053367. The sequence goes on from NZ_JBITYN010000005.1 coordinate 233,065, forward strand.
ATGCCGTAGAGGCTGTCGACGGCGATGACCTCGTGGTGCAGGGAGGAGTCCATCGCCAGCACATAGCTGCTGTCGACGGTGAGCCCGTCCTGGTCGACGTCCATCAGGTGGACGTGCTGCTTGAGGTTGGCGAGGTAGACGGTGCCCTGCCCGTGGCAGCGCATCAGGTCCAGGCCCTCACCGGTGCGCGCACGCGCGCGTGAGGAGCTGTTGGTCTGGTACTCGGCGTCGAACTCGACGAGGCCCTGGTAGGCGACCATCGTGCCCTTGCGGGCGAGGATGTCGTCGTGGCCCTCCAGGGCGACGCGGAGCATCTGCTTGTTCTGCAGCGCCCAGCGCTCCTGGGTCTGCTGGTCGTTGTAGGCGAAAAGCGGACTCTGCATGGTGTGGTGCTCCCCCTCAGCCCCGGAGCCGGAGACGGTCGGTGCTGTCCTCGCTGGGCTGGACGACGACGATGCCCTGGCCGGAGAAGGCCATCTGGTAGGCCTCGCCGCTGCCCCGGCCGATCAGCGACTGCGCCTTGAAGCTGCGCTTGCCCTTCACCTTCAGGTTCGGGGACCAGGCCACGAGCGCGTCCGGGTCGACGTAGGTCTCGTCCTCGCCGCCGCCGCAGTCGACGACGATCGGCTTGCCCCGGGAGGTGAGCGCGACCCACCCCTGTCCGGAGATCTTGGTGTTCCACAGGCCCTGACCGGCGAACTTCGCCAGCCCCTTGACCCGCTCCACGCCCCAGGTCAGGTGCGCGTCGAAGGCGAGCAGGTTGGTGGCGTTGACGGAGATGCCGTCGCCGTTGAGGTTGATCACGACGACGTTGGCGCCGTAGTCGGCCAGGTAGAGCAGGCCGTCGCCGGAGCACTTCATCAGGGGGGCGCCCTCGCCGGTCATCCAGTCCTTGGCGATCTGGCGGACGGCCGGCGGATTGGGCTCGTACTGGACGAAGCCCTCGTAGGCGACCATCGACCCCACGCGCGCGAGGAGGTCGTGCCCGGTCTGCATGGCGACCTTCAGCATGTGGTTGCCGTGGTTCTCCATGCGGGCGGTGACGGGTGCGGGAGCGAAGCCCGCGAGCGGCTGGTTCATGTCGGGCTCTCCCTCAGACCTCGTACGGCTGGACCACGATGAAGTTGCCGGGCGCTCCCCGGAACTGCAGGTTCACGCTCTCGCCGGTGTCGCCGGGGTAGGCGTTGCGGCGCATGCGGACCTGGCTGGAGACGACCACCTGGGCCGCCGACGACCAGGCGACGACCGCGTTGCAGTCGGCGAAGGTCGTGGGCGTCACCGGCAGCACGACGGGCGTGCCGTGCGTCTTGACGACGACCGTGCCGGTGCCGGTGAACTGCATCGTGAACAGCGCGCCGCCGGGGATGCCGTGTCCCTCGATGCGGCGGACCTCGTACTGCAGGCTCTCGTCGAAGGCGAGGACGTTCTCGGCGGAGACGCAGATGCCGTCGCCCTGGAGCTCGATGGGGTGCAGCATCGTGGAGTCCTCGGCGAGGAACACCTGGCCCTGGCCGGTGCAGCGCATCAGCTGCATCTCCTGGCCGGTGGCGTTGCCGACGATCCGGCCGGCGAAACCGGCGCCCTTGTAGCTGAAGTCGACCTTGCCCTGGTAGAGCACCATGCTGCCCTGGCGGGCGAGGACCGGCTGGCCGCCGATGCCGAGGTCGACGCGGACGAGCTTCTTGTTCTGCTGCGTCCAGCGCTGCCCGGTGGGCGTCTCCTTGAACTGCTGCAGCGCACCGGCCACGCCCGGGGTCTGCGGGGCGCCGCCCTGCGGAGCGCCGTAGGGGGCGGCCTGCTGGCCGGGGACCTGGCCGAACGCGGGCTGCTGGCCGTAGCCCGGGGGCGGCGGGGTCTGGCCGTAGCCGGGCGGCGGGGCGGGTGCGTGCGGTGCCTGCGGCTGGGCGTAGCCGGGGGGCGGCGGCGGGGTCTGGCCGTAGGCGGGCGGCTGGCCGTAGGGCTGCTGCGGCTGGGTCGGCTGGCCGTACGGCGCCTGCGGCGGGGGCGGGACGGTGCCGCCGGGCGGGGTGTGCAGGGGCGCGACGATGGTCGGCGCGGTGTGCACCTGGGGGGCCGGTGCCGGGGGCGGCGTGGCTCCCGGCGGCGGCGCGAAGCCCTGCGGGGCGGGCTGGGGCGCCGGGGCGGGTGCCGGAGCGGGCGCGGGGGCCGGGGCCTGCGGCGGGGCGGAGAAGGCGGGGGGCGCGGTGGCCTGGGCGGGGGGTGCGAAACCGGGCGTGGCCCCGACCTGCGGTGCCTGCGGCGCCTGCGGTGCGGGGGCCTCCTCCTCGGCGACCTCGCCGCCGAAGTTCTTCAGCAGCGCCTCGAGACCGCCGTCGAAGCCCTGTCCGACGGCCGCGAACCGCCACACGTCCTTCAGGTAGAAGTCGCCCAGCATCACGGCCCGCTCGGTGGAGAACTCCGAGCCGTTGAAGGAGTAGCGGGCCACTTCCTCGCCGCCGGCGACGATACGCAGGTAGCCGGGAGCGATCTGCGACATCTGTCCGGCGCCGTCGATCGTCGCCGTGAAGGACAGCTTCTGGATGTGCGCCGGGATCCGGTCGAGCGTGATGCGGAAGGACTCCGTGTCACCCGCCTGGGCGCCCAGGAGCTGAATGGACTCCTCGGGGGACTTCGGCTGGTTGAAGAAGACGAAGTACCGGTCGTCCGAGAGCCGTTCGTCGGCGTCGAGCCCGAAGCAGCTGATGTCGAAGGTCAGCCCGGGGCCGGAGATCTGCACGCCTACGTACAGATCCGTGCCCGCGGTGAGGTCACTGATCCTGGCCTTGTGGCCGCGTTGGAATTCCCTGGCCATGCGTTACGACCGTCCCCCATCCCGAAGTGAGTGCGTCGCGCCAGGCTAACGGCAAACTCCGACAACGGACGATGTCGGTACAGAGCCGGTACACAACCACAGCTCAGCCGTACCACCGGGCACCACGGGCGGGCGGAATCCCCCGTTCCATCCCCGCGTGCGCCGGGCCGAATCGCGCCGTTCATTCCCCCCGCGCGCCGGGCAGATGCGGCAGCCGGTCGGCCGCCACCACCCCTTCGAGGTAGCCGCGGGCGCGCTCGGTGCGCGGATAGGCCTCCAGCAGCCGCCAGAAGCGGGGGCCGTGGCCCGGCACGAGCAGATGCGCGAGTTCGTGGAGCAGGACGTAGTCGACGACGTACTCGGGCATGCCCTGCAGCCGGTGCGACAGCCGGATGCTGCCCTCGGCGGGCGTGCACGAGCCCCAGCGGGTGTTCTGGTTGGTCACCCAGCGCACCGAGGCGGGGCGGGCACGTCCCTCCAGGTACTGCGCCGAGAGCCGCTCGGCACGTTCGGCGAGCTCGGCGTCGCCCAGGCGCTTGCGACTCTCCTGGGCGGCGAGTTTGGCGAGCATGACGTTCACCCAGCGCCGCTCCTCCGCCTCGGACATGCGGGCGGGGATGAGCACGACGGTGCGATCGCCCTCGCGGTACGCGGAGACCGTCCTTCGTCGGCGGGCGCTCCTGCGGACCTCGATCGCGTCGGACTGCGAGCCGCTGGGCGGCTGGGCGGTCGTGCGGCGCTGCGGTGTTCCGGCACGGTTCAGTGGGTCGGCGGACACGCCCCGACGTTACCCGCTGCACACGGGCGAAGTCCCGACCACGGACCGTTTCCGCGGCGATCCCCTGCCCCACGCTTGACCCACACGCCGGATTTGTATGACAAGCATCACGGATGACTACTCACTGTCACCTGTGGACAACTTTCGCGGCGACGTGCCGGGTCCCGGCACTCTGGCAGTGCTCGGCGGAGCGGGGTGACCCCCACGCCCCCGCTCCGCCGGCGCACAGGGACGTTCCGGGGCTACGGGGGCCTGTCATGCATCCGATGGTGAAGCCCGCGCTGCGGCGCGGTTGGCGTGATCTCAACACGGTGCAGTTCGGCATGACGCCGACGCACGCGATGACGCTGGGTCCGATGGACACGGCGACGGGGAGTTTCCTGGACCTGCTCGACGGCACCCGCGGGCTGCCGCTGCTGCGCGAGGAGGGCCGCCGCATGGATCTGCCGGACGGCCGGGTGGACGCCCTGGTCCAGGGCCTGGCCCGGGCCGGCCTGCTCGACGACTCCCGGGGCGGCGGACCGGCGGCTCGGGCGCTGCGCGAGAGACAGCCCGTCCTGGAGCGGCTGCGGCCCGACCTCGCCACCCTGTCGGTGACCACGTCCGCGCCCGGCGAGGCGCTGGAACTGCTGGCCGCCCGCCGCTCCCTGCGGGTGCGTGTCCTGGGCGCCGGGCGGGTGGGCGTGCTGCTGGCGTCCCTGCTGTCCGGCGCGGGCGTCGGCGAGGTGGAGGTGCGTGACGTCGGCCGGGTCGAGCCCGGGGACGTCGGCCCCGGCGGCCTGTGCGCCGACGCGGTCGGGGAGCGCAGAGAGGAGGCCGCCCGGCACGCCGTGCGCGCCGCCGCACCGGACCGGCCGCCGCACCGGGGTCCCAGGTCGCCCCTGGAGGAGCCGCAGCGGGGACTGTCCCTGGTGGTCCTCGCCCCGCGCGACGACGCGGCCGTCCACGCGCCCCTGCCGTCCGCCGCGGAATCCCTGATGACTTCCGGCACCCCCCATCTCTACGCCGGTGTGGTGGAGGCGACCGGTGTCGTCGGTCCGCTGGTGCTGCCGGGGGACACGGGCTGCGCGGGCTGTCTGCACGAGTCCCGCACCGACCGGGACCCGGCCTGGCCCCGGCTGGTCGCGCAGTGGCACTCCGGCCGGCCGCGCAAGGTGCGCGCCTGCGATCTGGCCCTGGCCACGACGGTCGCCGGGCTGGCCGCGGCACACGCGCTGGCCTTCCTCGACGGCCGCGTCCCGTCGAGCGCGGGGGCACGCTGGGAGGTCTCGCTGCCGGCGCTCCAGGGGCATGCCCGCCCCGTACCGGGGCATCCGGGCTGCCCCTGTGGCGCGGCCGAGCGAGGAAGTCGCGAAGGTAATCAGGAACACATCTCGGAGACCGGGGTCCCGCACGAGACAATGGCCGTGCAAAGGTCGTCAGCGAAGTCGGGCCGAACGGCAGGCGCGGCACGGCCGGCCGGCACTTGGAGGGCGCATGTCTGATCTTCCCCGGAAGGCGGTCACCCGGACCGCCAAGCTCGCCGCGCTTCCGCTCGGCTTCGCCGGGCGGGCGACCTGGGGTCTGGGCAAGCGGATCGTGGGCGAGTCCGCGGAGATCGTCGGCCGCGAGCTGCAACAACGCACGGCTGAGCAACTGTTCAAGGTGCTCGGCGAGCTCAAGGGCGGCGCGATGAAGTTCGGGCAGGCGCTGTCCGTCTTCGAGTCGGCGCTGCCCGAAGAGGTCGCCGGCCCCTATCGCGCCGCACTGACCAAGCTCCAGGAGGCGGCGCCTCCCATGCCGACGACCACCGTGCACAGCGTGCTCGGACAGCGGCTGGGCGAGGACTGGCGGGAGCTGTTCCTGGAGTTCGAGGACAAGCCGTCCGCGGCCGCTTCGATCGGCCAGGTGCACCGGGCGGTGTGGCACGACGGCCGCGAGGTCGCCGTCAAGGTGCAGTACCCGGGCGCCGGCGACGCCCTGCTGTCCGACCTGAACCAGCTGAGCCGCTTCGCCCGGCTGCTGGGACCGCTCATCCCGGGCATGGACATCAAGCCGCTGATCACGGAGCTGCGCGACCGGGTCACGGAAGAGCTCGACTACGCCCTGGAGGCACAGGCCCAGCAGGTGCACGCCGAGGAGTTCGCGGACGACCCGGACGTGGTCGTGCCGGCGGTGGTGCATCAGGGCGAGCAGGTGCTGGTCACCGAGTGGATGGAGGGCGTCCCGCTGTCGGAGGTGATCTCCGACGGCACCCAGGCCCAGCGCGACCGGGCCGGCCAGCTGCTGGCCCGCTTCCTCTTCTCCGGCCCGGCCCGCACCGGGCTGCTGCACGCCGACCCGCACCCGGGCAACTTCCGCCTGCTGCCGGGCGGCCCGCAGGGGGAGGACGACTGGCGGCTGGGCGTGCTCGACTTCGGCACCGTCGACCGGCTGCCGGGCGGGCTGCCCACCCCGATCGGCCACTCGCTCCGGCTGACTCTCGACGGCGAGGCCGAGGCGGTCTACGAGCTGCTGTGCACCGAGGGGTTCGTCAAGGAGTCCATCGACCTCGACCCCGACGCCGTACTCGACTACCTCCTGCCGATCATCGAGCCGGCGCAGGTGGAGGAGTTCACCTTCACCCGCGGCTGGATGCGCGGCCAGGCGGCACGGATAGCCGACCCCCGCTCGCCGGCCTACCAGCTCGCCAAGCGGCTCAACCTGCCGCCGGCGTACCTGCTGATACATCGGGTGACCCTGAGCACCATCGGCGTGCTGTGCCAGTTGGGCGCGACCGTACGGCTGCGCGAGGAGCTGGAGGAGTGGCTCCCGGCGTTCGCGGAGGACACCGAGGGCTTCGAGGAGGCTGCGGACGAGGACTCCGCGCACGACGGCGACGACCTGGACGCCGCCGCCGAGGCCTGAGCGCGCGGCGGCTCGCCCGGCCCTACCACCAGGCCGAGTCGAGCCGCCCCTCGATCGCCCGGAGGTTCTCCCGCGAGCACCGGTCGCAGAAGTAGCGGCGGGCGCCGTTCTCCACGGAACAGGTCCAGGTCGGCTGCGGCGCCTGCTCCGTGGCGCCGCAGCGAGCACACACAAGGCGCTGGGGCTGCGCGGCGGACCCGCCGTCGTCCCCACCTCCGGGAAGACTCGTCACCCACCGACGATATCCCCGCGGCGCGACGATGCCCCGGCACAACGCACCGCGGGGGCCGGTCCGTTCGGACGGACCGGCCCCCGCGGGGAAGCTCTCTCCTCCCGGTGCTGGAGGCCACCGCTTCAGGTGGTGTGGGTCACTGCATGACGGCGAGCGCCAGCGCACGGCGGGCGCGCAGCGACGCGCGCTCGGCCCGGCGCTGCATGCGACGCGCGGTCGCCACGCTCAGTGCGCGGCGCTCCGCTTGCGCGTCACGCAGGCGGTCGTGCATATGCGCACGTGCCAGGGCTTCTGGGATGAGTTGCATCTCGCGGGTCCTGTTCTGACGCGAGTCGGTCGCGCCGGTGGTGGTGACGTCTTCGATCACGGAGCCGGTGGGCTCGCTGGTGGATGGCTTCATCGGGGCCTGCTTCTTGGGGTCGTGCGTGAGGGGGCGGTCGATCGTTCCTGGGGTGTTCATGCTGTGACCGGGTTCTTGCGCGGGCGGCCACGCGGCCGCTTCCGGGCGACGACGACACCCTGGACGAACAGCTCGCCACCCCAGACGCCCCAGGGCTCACGCCGCTCCTTGGCGCCGGCGAGGCAGGCCTCCATCAGCGGGCAGGTGCGGCACAGGGACTTGGCGTACTCGACGTCCGCCGGCGACTCCGCGAAGAAGACCTCCGGGTCGTAGGAACGGCAGGGGACGGGTACACCGAGGTTCTCGATGGCGTCGTCGAGCGCGGTGAGCGCGGTGAGGGGGGTCAAGGCGGAGTCCTCCGTGAGGCCGGGCGGGGGGATCGTTTCGGAAGGCGGTACGGACGGGGCGTGCGCTTCGAGTTGCACGGTTCGTCTTCCTCGTCTGGTCGTTCCGGCCGTGTTGGGCCGGGGGCGGCTGGTACCGGGTTCTTTTCTTGTCCCGAGGCTCCTTCGTTCCGCTCTCCCCGTTCGGGGAAAACAGAAGGGCCGCGGATCCCGGATGGGGTTCCGCGGCCCTGAAGGCGCCGGCCTGATCGACGATCAGGCTGGATCACTCCAGGGTTCTGGCCCACGGAAGGCCCACATCAGGTGGTGCTGCGTCGTCTGCTTCCGGAATCCGGCACCGGTCGCCGTAAAGGCATAGGCCTGGGCCTGTGCCACTACTGCCGCTTCCAGTGCCTGGGTCGGTCGCTCATTGCGCTCACGGACGGGAAGGCCCGCGAGAGACAGAGAGGACGCCGGACGGACGGCACGAATGCCGGACACACCGGTGCCCTGGTTCGAGGCGCCGAGCATGCACAGGGAAGCGACGACCGAGCGATCGGTCATTTTGGCGGTGCTGATGGAGCTGGCGTTGATGCTGATCACTGGACTCGCCTCCTCTCGGCGTCTCTGGGGACTGGGATGAACCAGTCCGACGGATATGCAAGTACAACACGGAATCGGCGCCTCCGAGAAGGCCGCCGTTCCCACGGCTAAGAACCTATGGGGATTGCCGGGGCATGCGCAAACTATTTTTTCGACGAGTTCGTATCAGTCGTCATCGTCCCCCGCGACGACCTCTTGACCGGCGCAGATGGCCAGGACGTCGGCCCCGTAGCGGTTGAGCTTACGCGTGAGGACACCGGGGATACGAGCAAGTTCGACGGGCTCGGTCGGGGCGGCCTCGGCGATGGCCATCAGTGTCTTGTCGGTGAAGATGCAGAACGCCGGCTGACCGCTGCGGCTCGCCTGGACCTCCCGCCACTCGTGCAGCCGCTCGTAGAGGCCCTCGTCCATGTCGGACGGGCAGTCCTCACAGCGCATCAGCTTCATCTCACCGGCGTCGGTGAGGGTGCGCCCGCACACCCGACATCGGGCCGGGGTGCGCTGTCTGCGTCTCGGGGCGGCCTCCGCGGCGGCCGCGACACCCCGCTCGACCCCGCCCGCGGCCGCGGCGCCGGTGCGGCCCGCCACGCCGGCCGTGCCGGGGCGCAGGCCGTCGAGGAAGCGGCTGGCTCTGCGGCTGGGGCGTCCACCGGGCGAGCGGGACAGCGCCCAGGAGACATGCAGCCGCTCACGGGCGCGGGTGACGCCGACGTAGAGCAGGCGGCGCTCCTCCTCGATCTGCTCGTCGGTGCGCGCGTAGGTGATCGGCATCATGCCCTCGGCGACACCGACCAAAAACACCACGTCCCACTCCAGGCCCTTCGCCGAGTGCAGGGAGGCGAGCGTGACGCCCTGCACGGTGGGGGCGTGCTGGGCGCCGGCCCGCTCGTCGAGTTCCGCGACGAGGTCGGCGAGGGTGGCGCGGGGGTGGACGGCGGCGAAGTCCTGGGCCAGGTTCACCAGCGCGGCGAGCGATTCCCAGCGCTCACGGACGGCGCCGGATCCCGCGGGCGGCTGCGGGGTCCAGCCCTCGCCCGACAGCACCGCGCGGACCTGGGAGGGCAGGTCGACGGCGTCGTCGAGCAGGGAGTCGTTGCCGCCGAAGCGGGCCGCGCCGCGCAGGGCGACGCCCGCCTTGCGCACCTCGGGCCGGTCGAAGAACCGCTCGGCGCCGCGCAGCTGGTAGGGCACGGCGGCGTCGGCGAGGGCCTGCTCGTAGTTCTCGGACTGGGCGTTCGTGCGGAACAGCACGGCGATCTCGCTGGCCGGCACGCCCGCGTCCAGGAGCGCGCGGATACGGCGGGCGGCGCCCTCCGCCTCGGCGGGCTCGTCGGTGTACTCGGTGAAGACGGGGTCGGGTCCGGGGCCGCGCTGGGAGACGAGTTCCAGCCGGTGGTCGGCGGCGCGGCCGCGGGCCTGGGCGAGCAGGCCGTTGGCCAGCCGCACGACCTGCGGGGTGGAGCGGTAGTCCCGGACGAGTTTGACGACGGTGGCGCCCGGGTGGCGCAGACGGAAGTCGAGCAGATGGTCGGGGGTTGCGCCCGTGAACGAGTAGATCGTCTGGCTGGCGTCCCCCACCACGCAGAGGCTGTCCCGCTCCCCCAGCCACAGCTCCAGCAGCCGCTGCTGCAGCGGGCTGACGTCCTGGTACTCGTCCACGACGAAGTGCTGGTACTGGGCACGGACCTGGTCGGCGATGTCATGGCGGTCCTGGAGGACGGCCACGGTCAGCAGCAGCACGTCCTCGAAGTCGATGACGGCACGGTCGCGCTTCACCTCTTCGTAGGCGGCGTACAGCTGGGCGATCTCCGCCGGGCTGCGGGGGGCCTCACGGCCGGCCTTCGCGGCTGCGAGCGCGTAGTCGGCGGGGGTGGTCTGGGTGACCTTGGACCACTCGATCTCCGCGGTGACGTCCCGCAGCTCCCCGCGGTCGAGCCGGATCCGGCAGGCGGCGGCCGCGTCGGCGACGAGCTGGACCTTGCGGTCGACGAGCCGGGGCATGGAGCCACCGATCGCTTTCGGCCAGAAGTACTGGAGCTGGCGGAGCGCGGCGGAGTGGAAGGTGCGGGCCTGGACGCCGGTCGCGCCGAGCTGCCGCAGCCGGCCGCGCATCTCCCCCGCGGCCCGGTTGGTGAAGGTGACGGCGAGCACGCTAGAGGGCTGGAGGATGCCCGCGCGCACCCCGTAGGCGATCCGGTGGGTGATCGCCCGGGTCTTGCCGGTGCCGGCGCCGGCGAGTACGCACACCGGACCGTGCAGGGAGGTGGCGACCTCGCGCTGCTCCGGGTCGAGCCCTTCGAGCACCGCGTCGGCCGAGTCCGGTGTCTGCGGGAAGAGAGGGGAGTGCGTTGCTGCTGTCACACAGCCATGCTGCCAGGTCGCCCGGGGCGCACGAGCCGGTTGTCCACAGGGGCGCAGTGATAGTCGTACCAATGCGACAGGCGTCACGCCGAAGGCCGTACCCCCGGCGGGAATGGTGGCCCGTTCGCGTATGTTCCCCCAACGGACGACCTGATCCCCGAACCAAGGGAGCGCGCGAGACATGCAGGGCACTGTGACGATGTACAGCACGACGTGGTGCGGTTACTGCCAGCGGCTGAAGAAGCAGCTGGACCGTGAGGGCATCGCGTACACCGAGATCAACATCGAGCAGGACCCGACGTCCGCCGCCTTCGTGGAGAAGGCGAACGGCGGGAACCAGACCGTGCCGACGGTTCTCTTCGCGGACGGCTCGACGCTCACCAACCCGTCGCTGGCCCAGGTGAAGCAGAAGATCGGCGTCTGAGCGCGACCTGCACGTAAAGGGCGGAGGCCCCCCGGCCGGGGGGCCTCCGCCCTTTGTGCATCCGTGCTCTGCTGCCGCCGTCGTCAGACGCTGCGCGTCGGCAGCGGCTTGCCGTACCAGAGCTCGATGAGCCGGGTCGCGATGGAGATGCCGTAGGGCGGCAGCACCTCGCCGGAGTCGAAGGCGGCGCCCAGTTCGTCGCGGGAGAACCAGCGGGCCTCGTGGATCTCGTCGCCGTCGACGTCGATGCTCGTACTGGTGGCGCGGGCCATGAAGCCCAGCATCAGGCTGGACGGGAACGGCCAGGGCTGGCTGGCGACGTACTCGACCGGTCCGACGGTCACGCCCGCCTCCTCGAACACCTCCCGGCGCACGGCCTGCTCGATGGACTCTCCCGGCTCGACGAACCCCGCGAGCGTGGAGAAGCGGCCCTCGGGCCAGTGGACCTGGCGGCCGAGCAGGATGCGGTCGTCCTCGTCGGTGACCGCCATGATCACGGCCGGGTCGGTGCGCGGGTAGTGCTCGGCGCCGCAGGCCGGGCAACGACGGATGTGGCCGGCGGCGGCGATGACCGTGCGCTCGCCGCAGCGGGAGCAGAAGCGGTGGGTGCGCTGCCAGTTCTCCAGGCCCACGGCGTGCACCATCAGGCCCGCGTCGCGCGGGGAGAGCAGCAGTCCGGCCTCGCGCAGGCCCGCCGGGCGGGCGGACTGGTCGATACGGCCGGGCAGCGAGTCCTTCTGCAGGGCGAAGTAGCTGACGCCGTCGGCGTCGGTGCCCAGGAAGTAGCGGTGCGCCTCGGTGAGGGGCGCCTCGAAGGACGGCGTCATGACGAGTTCGGTCCTGCCGTCGGACGTCTCGTCGATGAGGACCTGACCGCCGGAGACCACGAAGCAGCGGGTCGTGGGGTGGCTCCACGCCGCCGCGAGCCAGGCTTCGTCGAGCCGGTGGTGGGCGGCGCGATCGATGCCGCTCGGGGCGGTGAGCGAGATGGGTCGTTCGGCGGTGCGGTCGGTCCAGGTGGTCACGGGTGCTTCCAACTCCCCCGGGGTGCAGCGGTTGGGTTCGGCGGCGGTTCAGCGGGTTCAGCGGGACGTGCGGCAGGCGGTGACCGGGTCCGGCGGGGCTTCGCGGTGCGGGGTGGCCCTTCCAGTGTGCCCCGCGCGCGAGGGCGCCCCGGTCGGCGTCGGCCGGTCAGCTTCCATGGCGCCAGCTCTCCGCCAGGTCACCCCAGAGATAGGCGCTGGTCTCCACGCCCTTGACGAGCAGATCCAGCTCGACCTTCTCGTTGGGCGCGTGCCAGCCGTCGGAGGGCACGGAGATGCCCAGGAAGAGCACGGGGGCGGCGAGGACCTCCTGGAGGTCGGCGGCCGGCCCCGAGCCGCCCTCCCGGGTGAAGCGGACGGGCCCCTCGAAGGCGCGGCTCATCGCGCGCACCACCGACTGCAGGGCCGGGTGGTCCAGCGGCGTCAGGCACGGGCGCGTGGCCGAGCCGAAGGTGATCTCGCAGCGGATCCCGGCCGGCACCTGCTCGGCCGCCCAGGCACGGACGACCTTCTCGATGTGGGCGGGGTCCTGGCCCGCGACCATCCGGAAGGACAGCTTCACCATCGCGGACGCCGGGATGATCGTCTTGCTGCCGGGCCCCTGGTAGCCGCCGCCGATGCCGTTGACCTCGGCGGTCGGGCGGGCCCAGATCCGCTCCAGGGTGGTGTGCCCGGCCTCGCCGTGGGCGGCGTACGACTTGGCGGTGCGCAGCCAGCGCGGCTCGTCGAAGGGCAGCTCGGCGAAGAGCTGGCGCTCGCGGTCGGTGAGTTCGACGACACCGTCGTAGAAGCCGGGGATCGCCACACGCGCGTGCTCGTCGTGCAGGGCGGCCACCAGGCGGGCGGCGGCGGTCGCCGGGTTGGGCACGGCGCCGCCGAAGGAGCCGGAGTGGATGTCCTGGTCGGGGCCGTACAGCCGGATCTCGCACTCGGCGAGGCCGCGCATGCCCGTGCACACGGTGGGGGTGTCCTCGGACCACATGCCGGTGTCGGAGACGATCACGGCGTCGGCGGCGAGCCGGCCGGCGTGCTCCTCCACGAGGGCGCGGAAGTGCGGGGAGCCGGACTCCTCCTCGCCCTCGATCAGCAGCTTCAGGTTCACCGCGGGTGCGGTGCGGCCGGTGGCGGCGAGGTGTGCGCGTACCCCCAGGGTGTGGAAGAAGACCTGGCCCTTGTCGTCGGCGGCACCGCGCGCGTAGAGACGGTTCTCGCGGATCTCGGGCTCGAAGGGCTCGCTGTCCCAGCCGTCCTCGCGGGTGGCGGGCTGGACGTCGTGGTGGCCGTAGACGAGGACGGTGGGTGCCTGCGGGTCACCGGAGGGCCACTCGGCGAAGACGGCCGGGGCGCCCGGGGTCTCCCAGACCTCGACCGACGGGAAACCGGTCTCGCCGAGCTTCGCGGCGAGCCAGTCGGCGCTGCGCCGTACGTCGGACGCGTGGTCGGGCTGGGCCGACACCGACGGGATGCGCAGCCACTCCGCGAGGTCGTCGAGGAAGGCGGCGCGGTGCTGCTGGATGTACTGGCGGACGGCGCTGTCCGGGGTCTGGCTCATGGTCACGAGCCTATCGGCCCGCACTGACGTCGTTGTTGGGCGGTTCGTCACATACGGACGTCCCTCTTGGGCGGTTCGTCATATGCCGTCCCGCGCCGGCCCGCCCTCGCGCAGCAACCGCTCGATCGCGGCACGGTCCGGCAGCGGCCGCGGATGTACGACCTCACCGGTGCGGACGAAGAGGAACGCCGCCGTCACCGACTCCAGGGGCACACCCTGCTGCTGCGCCCAGGCCAGGCGGTACAGGGCGAGCTGAAGGGGGTCGGCGGCGCCCTCGCGGCCGGTCTTCCAGTCGACGATCTCGTACGTCGCCGTCTCGCCGTCCCCTTCCTTGTAGACGGCGTCGATACGGCCCCGGATCACCCTGCCGGCGACGGCGAGCTGGAAGGGCGCCTCGACGCGGTAGGGCGTGCGGTGCGCGTACGGGGTGCGCTCGAAGGCGTCCTTGAGCTCCTCCAGGTCACGCTCGTCGGCGATCTCGGCGTCCGCCCCGGGCAGCTCGTCCGGCTCCAGCATGGGCAGGGTCAGCGCCTCGAAGCGGGTCTCCACCCACGCGTGGAAGCGGGTTCCGCGGCGGGCGGCGGGCTGCGGCGGGCGCGGCATGGGGCGCGCCAGCTCCTGTGCGAAGCCGTCCGGGTCGGCGGCCAGGTGCAGCAGCTGGGAGGCGGTCAGGGCGGCCGGCAGCGGCACCTCGGTGACGGACCGGCGGGCGCGCAGCAGCTCTCCGGTGAGGGCGTCGAGGTCGCGGTCCCAGGAGGCGACGGTGCGGGCCTCCTCGGGGGTGAGGGGCGCCGTGTGCCGGTGGCTTCCGTGGCTTACGACGGGGTCGGTCGGCGGCTCGGTCACCTGTCCGGTCACCTGCTCCGGTGCGGTCGCCTGGTGCGGGACCGAGGGTCGCTCGGCGCTGAGCGAGTCCCAGTCGGCGGGGTCGTCCGCGAAGGGTGGTTCCCCGTCGTACGGCGACGCGTCGTACGGCGACTCGTCATACGCCGTCTCGCCATTCGCCGACTCGCCATGGGGCGGCTCCTCGTACGGCGGCTCCCCGTCGTACGGCGGCTCGTCCTCGAAGTGCGGCTCGTCCTCGAAGTGCGGCTCGTCGTCCTCCGGCGGCGGGGGCCAGTCCGGGTCCTCCTGGCCGTCCGGGTCGTAGGGGGCCGTGGCGAGGGTCTCCAGGTGGGCCAGGACCGTCTCCGCGGCGGCGCGGCGGCGGGCCAGGGCCGTCTCGTCCAGGGGCAGCGGCCACGCGTGGTCGGCGGCCTCCCGGTGCAGGGCGGGGTTCTCGGCGTTCTCCTCCGGCTCGTCCGCCCAGGCCTCGATCTCGCCGTGGCCGGCGGCGCAGTGGTCGTGCAGCGCCATGAGGAAGTCGGACGGACCGCGCGGCTTCTTCTGGCTGGGGCCCCACCAGTGGCCGGAGCCGAGCAGGAGGGAGCGGGGCCGGGTGAAGGTGACGTAGCCGAGGCGGAGTTCCTCGGTGTGCTGGTGCTGCTTCATGGCCTCGTGGAAGGCCTTCATGCCGCGCGAGTCCCATGCCTCGACGTCGGGCAGCGTGTCCGCGTCGCCGCGCAGTTCGTGCGGCAGCACCTTCGCCTGGGCGGTCCACTTCTCGCGCCCCTGGCCGCTGGGGAAGTTCCCGGTGACCAGGCCGGGCACGGCGACGACGTCCCACTCCAGGCCCTTGGACTTGTGCGCGGTGAGCACCTTGACGGTGTTCTCGCCTCCGGGCAGGGCGTTGTCCAGGCCCTTCTCGTACTGCGCCGCGGTGCGCAGGAAACCGAGGAAGGCCAGCAGGGTGGCCTCGCCGTCGGACGCGGCGAAGGAGGCGGCGACGTCCAGGAAGTTCGACAGGGTCTCGCGGCGGCGGGCGGCCAGCGCGTGTGGGGACGCCGACAGCTCGACCTCCAGGCCGGTGACCGCGAGGACCCGGTGCAGGACGTCCATGAGCGGGTCGGACAGGGAGCGGCGCAGCTCGCGCAGCTCGGCGGCGAGACGGGCGAAGCGCACGCGCGCGTCCGGTGAGAAGGGCAGACCGTCGTCCTGCCCGTCGCCCTCCAGGAACGTGTCGAGGGCGTCCGCGAGCGATATCACCTCGGCCGGGTCCACGCCTTCGACGGCTGCGGCGAGCCTGCGGTCGGGGTCGTCCTCGTCGCCCACGCGCGCGTGGGACACCAGCAGCCGGGCGCGGCGGCCGAGCAGCGCGAGGTCGCGCGGGCCGATGCGCCAGCGGGGGCCGGTCAGCAGCCGCACCAGCGAGGCGTTGGCGCCGGGGTCCTGGAGCACCTCGCAGACGGCGACCAGGTCCGCGACCTCGGGCAGGTGCAGCAGCCCCGACAGGCCGACGACCTCGACGGGCACGTCACGGGCGACGAGCGCGCCCTGGATCTCGGCGAAGTCGGTCGCCGTACGGCACAGGACCGCGATCTCCCCGGGCGGGGTGCCGGTGCGCACCAGATGGGCGATCGAGTCGGCGATCCAGTCCATCTCCTCGGCGTGCGTCGGCAGCAGCGCGCACCGGACCAGGCCGTCGCGCTCGGCGCCCGGCGCGGGGCGCAGCGCCTGCACGCCCGCGTGCAGGGCGCGCAGCGGCTCCGCGAGGCCGTTGGCGAGGTCGAGGAGACGGCCGCCGCTGCGGCGGTTCTCGCTGAGCGCCTGGCGGGTGGCGGGGCGGCCGTCGGCGTGCGCGAAGTGCTCGGGGAAGTCGTCGAGGTTCGCGACGGAGGCACCGCGCCAGCCGTAGATCGCCTGGCAGGGGTCGCCGACGGCGGTCACGGGGTGGCCGGTGCCGCCGCCGAACAGGCCCGCGAGGAGGACGCGCTGGGCGACGGACGTGTCCTGGTACTCGTCGAGCAGCACCACACGGAACTCGTCCCGCAGGATGCGCCCCGCCTCCGGCAGCTGCGCGAGGTGCGCGGCCAGGGCGATCTGGTCGCCGAAGTCGAGCAGGTCCCGCTCCCGCTTGGCGTCCCGGTAGCGCAGCACCAGCTCGGCGAGGTCCCGCCGCGCGGCTGCCGCCTCGGGCACCTTGCGCAGGTCGGCGTTGGTGAGCTTGGCGCCGTCGAGCGCCAGCAGCAGCCCGGCGTCCCACGCGCGCAGGCTCTCGGGCCGTACGAGGTGCTCGGACAGCTCGGAGTCCAGGGCGAGGAGGTCGGCCACGAGGTCGGCGAAGGACCGGGTGAGCTCCGGGTAGGGGCCCGGTGCCTCGCGCAGTACCCGCGCGGCCAGCTGGTAGCGGGTGGCGTCGGCCAGGAGGCGGGAGGTGGGCTCCAGACCGATGCGCAGGCCGTGGTCGGTCAGCAGGCGGCCGGCGAAGGCGTGGTACGTCGAGATCACCGGCTCGCCGGGCGGGTTGTCGGGGTCGATGACGTCGGGGTCGGTGACACCCGCGCGGACCAGCGCCTTGCGGACGCGCTCGGCGAGCTCGCCCGCGGCCTTGTTGGTGAAGGTCAGACCGAGGACCTGCTCGGGGGCGACCTGGCCGGTCCCGACCAGCCACACCACGCGCGCCGCCATCACCGTCGTCTTGCCCGACCCGGCTCCGGCCACGATCACCTGCGGAGCGGGCGGCGCGACGATGCAGGCCATCTGCTCCGGGGTGAACGGGATGCCGAGGAGCTCTTTGAGCTGCTCGGGGTCGGTGATGCGGGCGGACATGAGAGAAGAGGCTAGCGGCGGCCACTGACAGCGCAGGCCGCGTCGGCCGCCCTGGGCGGAAGACACGCAGGTCGGCACGGGTGGTGCGGTTCGTCACGCCGCTGACACGCGGGGCGGGGCCCGTGCCCGCGGTGCGCTCCGCCTGCCCACGCCCGTGCTGCGGTCCGTCACGCCACTGACAGCCGGTCGGCGCCGCTGGTGCGGTCCCGGCGGTCGGCGCCGCTGGTGCGGTCCGTCATGCCGCTGACGGCACACCGGCGGCGCCGGTTACTCGACCACGTGCCGGCCCTCCGGTCGCGCGCTGCACGAGGCGCGGAAGGCGCAGTGCGTGCAGTGCTGGCCGCTCGTCGGGGTGAACCGCTCGTCGAGGACCTTCCCGGCCGCCGTGGCCAGCAGGTCGCCGACCCACTCCCCCTCCAGGGGCTCCTGCGCCTGCACCTTGGGCAGCGTCTCGCCGCCGTCCCGCTTGGCCGCGCCCTGGCGGAGGTGGACGAGTTCGGCGCCGCCCGGCTCGGGGCGGACCCCGTCGAAGGCGTCGTCGACGGCGCCCTCGCGGACGGCGAGCTGGTAGACGGCGAGCTGCGGATGGTGCTCGACCTCGCGCGCGGTGGGGGACTGCTTGCCCGTCTTGAAGTCGACGACGTACGCGCGGCCCTGGCCGTCGGCCTCCACGCGGTCCATCTGGCCGCGGATGCGCACCTCGTACTCGCCCGCCTCCAGGGTGACGTCGAAGTCGTGCTCGCTGGCGACGGGCGTGCGGCCGGTGCGGTCCATCACGTGCCACTTCAGGAAGCGTTCGAGCGCCACACGCGCGTGCTCCTTCTCCTGCGCCGACTTCCAGGGCGCGTCGAAGGCGAGCGCGTTCCACACCGAGTCGAGGCGTTCCATGAGGACGTCGAGGTCGGCGGGCGTGTGCCCGGAGGCGACCTCGTCGGCGAGGACGTGCACGACGTTGCCGAAGCCCTGCGCGGCGGTCGCGGGCGCGTCGGCCTTCACCTCACGGCCCAGGAACCACTGCAGCGCGCAGGTGTTGGCGAGCTGGTCGAGGGCGCTGCCGGAGAGCACGACGGGCTGGTCGCGGTCGCGCAGCGGCACCTTCGACTCGGTCGGCTCGAACATGCCCCACCAGCGGTAGGGATGCGCGGACGGCACCAGCGGGCGTCCGTCGTCGTCGGTGAGGGCGGCGAGCCGGGCGAGGCGACGGGCGGCCGCCTCCCTGAGCGCGTCGGACACGCGCGGGTCGACGGTGGACGCGCGCAACTCGGCGACGAGGGCGGGGACCGACAGGGGGCGCCGCGGGCGGCCGGTCACGTCCTTCGGTTCGACGCCGAGTTCGGTCAGGAAGCGGGAGGGCTGGTCGCCGTCGTCGGCGGGGGCCTTCACCGCGGTGACGACGAGCCGTTCACGCGCGCGCGTGGCGGCGACGTAGAACAGGCGCCGCTCCTCGGCGAGCAGGGCGCCCGGGGTGAGCGGCTCGGCGAGTCCGTCGCGGCCGATGCGGTCGGCCTCCAGCAGGGAGCCGCGGCGGCGCAGGTCGGGCCACAGCCCCTCCTGGACCCCGGCGACGACGACCAGCCGCCACTCCAGTCCCTTGGCGCGGTGCGCGGTCATCAGGCGTACGGCGTCGGGCCGCAGGGCCCGCCGGGTGAGCGTGTCGGCGGCGATGTCCTCGGCGTCGATCTGCTCCAGGAAGTTCAGCGCGCCACGGCCCCCGGTGCGCTCCTCCGCGCGCGCGGCGGTCGCGAACAGGGCACAGACGGCGTCCAGGTCGCGGTCGGCGTTACGGCCCGCCGCTCCGCCGCGCCGGGCGGTCCGCTCCAGTCGCGCGGGCCACGGGGTGCCCTCCCACAGGTCCCACAGCGCCTCCTCGGCCGTACCTCCGCCGGCCAGGCGCTCGCGGGCCTTGCGCAGCAGCGCGCCGAGGCGCTGCGCCCCGCGCGCGTACGCCGGATCGTGCACGGCCAGCCGCTCCGGCTCGGCCAGTGCCCGCGCGAGCAGCTCGTCCGACGGCGGCGGCACCGGGTTCCCGGCGGCCCGCTCCTCCTCGCGCAGGGCCCGCCCGAGGCGCCTCAGGTCGGCGGCGTCCATGCCGGCGAGGGGGGAGGTGAGCAGCGTGAGCGCGGTCTCGGTGTCCAGCCAGCAGGCCTCGACGGTCTCGCCGGCCTCCGGCTGGGCGGGCGCAGGCGTCTCGCTCGCCTCGGCCTGGGCGGGCGCGGTCGTCTCTTCCGCGTCAGCCTGGTCGCGCGCGGTCTTCTCTTGGGCGTCAGCCTGGGCAGGCGTGGTCGTCTCGTCCCCCTCGGCCGCGGAAAACACGGCCGTCTCGTCCGCCTCCGCCCCGGGCATCACGGCTGTCTCGTCCGCGGTCACGCCCCCCGCCTCCGCCGTGGCGACCGCGCGCAGCGCCGTCAGCAGGGGTGCGACCGCCGGCTCGTGGCGCAGGGGCAGGTCGTCGCCGTCGATGTCGAGGGGGACGCCTGCGGAGGTGAGGGCGCGGCGGACGGCCGGAATGGTGCGGGAGCCGGCGCGGACCAGTACGGCCATGTCGCTCCAGGGGACGCCGTCCTCCAGGTGGGCCCGGCGCAGGACGTCGGCGATGTTGTCCAGCTCGGTGCCCGGCGTCGGGTAGGTGAAGACCTCGACGCGGCCGCCCTCGCGCGCGGGAGTCAGCTCGCGGTGGGCGCGGGCCTTGTCGGCGGGGAGGCGGTTGAGCGGCATGCGCTGGGTCAGCAGCCGGGTCGCGGCGAGCAGCGTGGCCCCGGAGCGGCGCGAGGTGCGCAGGACCTCTACGGGGGCCGGGCTGCCGTCCGCGCGAGTGAAGGTGCGCGGAAAGTCCAGGATGCCGTTCACGTCGGCGCCCCGGAAGGCGTAGATCGACTGGTCGGGGTCACCGAAGGCGACCAGGGTGCGCCCGCCCCCGGCCAGCGCGTGCAGCAGCCGTACCTGCGCGGGGTCGGTGTCCTGGTACTCGTCGACGTACACGGCGTCGAACTGCGCGGCGAGCTTCTCGGCCGTGTCCGGGCGGCGGGCGAGAAGCACCGCGCGGTGGACGAGTTCGGCGTAGTCGAGGACGCCCTGGAGGTCGAGGACGTCGAGGTACTCGGCGAGGAAGGCGGCGGCCGCGCGCCAGTCGGGGCGGCCGATGCGGCGCGCGAAGGCGTCCAGGGCGCCGGGGTCCAGGCCCAGCTCGCGGCTGCGGGCGAGGACCGCGCGGACCTCGTCGGCGAAGCCCCGCGTGGTCAGGCAGGCGCGCAGCTCGTCGGGCCAGCGCACGTGAGCCAGGCCGAGCCGCTCCAGGTCGGTCTGCCCGGCCAGCAGTTCGCGTACGGCGACGTCCTGCTCGGGGCCGGACAGCAGCCGCAGGGGTTCGACGAACAGGTCGCTGTCCTGGTGGGCCCGCACCAGGGCGTAGCAGTACGAGTGGAAAGTGGTCGCCTGGGGGGCGCGGGCGGCCCCTATGCGCAGGGCCATGCGGTCGCGCAGTTCGACGGCGGCCTTGCGGCTGAAGGTGAGCACCAGGATGCGCCGGGGGTCCCCGCCGCGCGCGATTCGGGCGGCGACGGACTCGACGAGGGTGGTGGTCTTGCCGGTGCCGGGGCCGGCCAGGACGAGGAGCGGTCCGTGGGTGTGGTCAACCACGGACCGCTGTGCGGCGTCCAGACGAGGGGGAGCGGGCTGGGCCGGCGGGGTGCGGACCAGTCGGTAAGCGCCACGACTCCCCTGGCGCACCTGGTGGTGCGACAGGCGCCTGGTGGAGGAAGAGGAGCTCACGTGGTTCGCCGGTCCTGGTGGGTGTGCTGGTTGCCGGGCCGCCTGCGGGGAAAGCGGGTGGCAGGGAGGTGAGAGGGACGCGCGCAGCAGACGCTACGCCGACGAGAAGGCCGGAAGCAGACCTTCCGCTTCTTCCCTCCTGGCTCGTGCGCCACGTACGCCCCTCACCCCACGAACGTACGTCATGTCACGGAAGTGCCCCGTTTCCCCCGTACGGATCATGTGTCCCCCGCGTCGGCGCCCGATGGCGGAAGCTGTCAGGTGTGACCCTGCGTGTGTCCGCCGCCGTCCCATCGCGCCCGCTTCATGTCCAGGCGGGGCAGATGGCCCTCGGCCGCCCTGCCCGCGTCCTTCAGCGGAGTGCCCTCCGCTCGGTAGTGGGCGAGTGCCCGCAGTTCGTGGCCGGGCAGCAGGACACCGTCCGCGCGGGTGACGCGCCACCACGGCACGGCACCGCCGTACAGCGCCATCACCCGGCCCACCTGGCGCGGCCCGCCCTCCTGCAGCCACTCCGCGATGTCGCCGTACGTCATGACGCGCCCCGGCGGGATCAGTTCCGCGACCTCCAGAACCCGCTCGGCGTACTCGGGCAGCTCGTCCGCGTACTCCGCGCGGGCGTCCCTCGGCAGGCTCTCCTCGCTCATTCGCCCCATCCTGCACCACCCCACCGACAACGCGAGCGGCCCGCCACCGTGCGTATCCCTCGCCGGGAGCGGCGCGTCCGGCAGACTGTGCGCCCCCGCGTTTGCACCCTGATGCCCCCGTGTGTCGGTGCGGCATGCCACCATCATGCGGGCGGTGACCGTTGATACGAGATCAAGAAGAGACGATGAAGCAGCAGGGTGTGCACCCCGAAGGCGCGGAGGGCATCTCTGACGCTGCGTCGCGCCCGGACACCGCCGGCGAGCCTGAGAAGACCAGCGGGCAGGAGAAAACCGGCCGGCAGGACGACGGCCCACCGCGCGGGAGCGACGAGGGCGAGGTCCGCACCGACGGGGTAAAGGGCGACGAGGTCCGCACCGACGAGGTGGAGGGCGACGAACCGCTGCTCCCCGCGCGCGTGCACCGCCCCTCCGACCTCATGCGGCTGCTGGTGGGCGTGCTCGCCATCGCCGTACTGCTGGCGATCGCCGCGTTCGCGCACGGCACCACCTCGGGCCTGGAACAGGACATCAACAAGGGCACCGGACAGGCGCCCGACCTGCTGATCAAGATCGCGGGGCTGGCGTCCAGCATCGCGATCCTGCTCGTCCCGGTCGCCTTCGCGATCGAGCGGCTGATCAAACGCGACGGGCTGCGCATCGCGGACGGCGTGCTCGCCGCGGTCCTCGCGCACGGCGTGACCCTCGCCACCGACCTCTGGGTCGCGCGCGCCGCCCCGGACTCCATCCAGGAGGCGCTCACCCAGCCCTCCCCCGGCGACATCAACGCCCTGACCGACCCGGTGCACGGCTACCTCGCGCCGGTCATCGCGTACATGACCGCCGTCGGCATGTCCCGCAGACCCCGCTGGCGCGCGGTGCTGTGGATCGTGCTGATGCTGGACGCCTTCTCCATGCTGGTGACCGGCTACACGACACCGTTCTCGATCATCCTCACGGTGCTGATCGGCTGGAGCGTGGCCTACGGCACGCTGTACGCCGTCGGCTCACCCAATGTCCGGCCCACCGGACAGACGCTCATGGCGGGCCTGCGGACGGTCGGCTTCCGCCCGGTGGGCGCGGCCCGCGAGGACGTCTCGGAGGCCTCCGACGGCACCGACCGCGGCCGGCGGTACTTCGTCACCCTGGAGGACGGGCCACCCCTCGACGTCACCGTCGTCGACCGGGAACAGCAGGCCCAGGGCTTCTTCTACCGTGTATGGCGCAACCTCACGCTGCGCGGCTTCGCCACCCGCCGCAGTCTGCAGTCGCTGCGCCAGGCGCTGGAGCAGGAGGCGCTGCTCGCCTACGCCGCCATCGCCGCGGGCGCCAACGCCCCCAAGCTCATCGCCACCTCCGAGCTCGGCCCCGACGCCGTGATGCTCGTCTACGAGCACACCGGCGGGCGCACGCTGGACTCGCTGGCGGACGAGGAGATCACCGACGAACTGCTGTGCAGCACCTGGCACCAGGTGAAGGCCCTGCAGTCGCGGCGTATCGCCCACCGCAGGCTCGCGGGCGACGCGATTCTGGTGGATCGTTCCGGCAAGGTGATCCTCACCGATCTGCGCGGCGGTGAGATCGCGGCCGGCGATCTGCTGCTGCGCATGGACGTGGCCCAGTTGATGACCACCCTCGCGCTGCGGGTGGGCGCCGAGCGCGCCGTGGCCTGCGCGGTCAAGGTGCTCGGGCCGGACACGGTCGCCGACTGCCTGCCGATGCTCCAGCCCATCGCGCTGACCCGCTCCACGCGCGCGACGCTGCGCCGGCTGAACCGCGAGCGGGCCGAACGCGAACGCGAGGCCGTGCTGGAGGCGTCCCGGCAGGCCAAGCAGGCCCGCCTGGAGACCGCCGAGGGCGACACCGAGCCCGTACGGCTCGACAAGGGCGGCCGGACCGTACAGCTCGACAAGGCGGACAAGAAAGCCGTGCGCGCGGAGGCGCGGGCCGAGAAGCGGGCCATCGACGAGGCGCTGGACGAGGCGCGCGAGGACGATCTGCTGACGCAGATCCGGCACGAGGTGCTGCGCATCCGGCCGCAGGCGCCCGTCGAACCGGCCCGCCTGGAGCGGGTGCGGCCGCGCACGCTGATCAGTTTCATCGCCGGGGCCTTCGGCGCCTACTTCCTGCTGTCCCAGCTCACCCACATCGAGTTCGGCACGCTGTTCGCCGAGGCCGAGTGGGGCTGGGTCGTCGCGGCCGTGCTGTTCTCGGCGCTCAGCTATGTCGCCGCCGCGATGAGCCTGCTGGGGTTCGTGCCCGAGCGGGTGCCCTTCCCGAGGACCGTCGCCGCGCAGGTCGCGGGGTCGTTCGTGAAGATCGTCGCACCGGCCGCGGTCGGCGGTGTGGCCCTGAACACGCGGTTCCTGCAGCGTGCGGGCGTGCGCCCCGGGCTCGCGGTCGCCAGCGTCGGCGCGTCGCAGTTGTTCGGGCTCGGCTGCCACATCCTGATGCTGCTGTCCTTCGGCTATCTGACCGGCACCGAGAAGACGCCGTCGCTGTCGCCGTCCCGGACCGTCATCGCCGGCCTGCTGACGGTGGCGGTGCTGGTGCTGGTGGTCACCTCGGTGCCGTTCCTGCGGAAATTCGTCGTCACGCGCGTGCGCTCGCTCTTCGCCGGCGTGGTGCCGCGCATGCTGGACGTGCTGCAGCGGCCGCAGAAGCTGGTCACCGGCATCGGCGGCATGCTGTTCCTCACCGCCTGCTTCGTGATGTGCCTGGACGCCTCCATCCGCGCCTTCGGCGACGAGTCGACCTCCATCAGCCTCGCCAGCGTCGCCGTCGTCTTCCTCGCGGGCAACGCGCTCGGCTCCGCCGCCCCGACGCCGGGCGGCGTGGGCGCGGTCGAGGCGACCCTGACGGTCGGCCTGATCGCCGTCGGCCTGCCCAAGGAGGTCGCAGCCCCGGCCGTCCTGCTGTTCCGGCTGCTCACCCTGTGGCTGCCGGTGCTGCCGGGCTGGCTGGCGTTCAACCACCTCACGCGCAAGGGCGCGCTGTAGGGGCAGAGGCAGGCGACAGGGGCGGCTGACGCGGGGCTGGGGGCGGCGCGGTGGGGGGACCGCGGGCTGCCGTAAGCCTCACGCGCGCTTGGATCGCCGCTCCTTCGCCCGCGTCCCATCGCCGGCGTCCCTCGTACGGCCCGTGCCCCGCGCGGGTCACCCCGCCCGGACGCACGATGGGATCATGCCGAAGCCCTCCTCCCGCCTGCGCGTCGCTGCCCTGGCCACCTCCGTTCTGCTGCTCTCCTCCGTGCTGGCCGGATGCACCGACGACGACGGCGACGACGGGGATCTGACGGCACAGGAGCTGGACTGGGAGGACTGCCCCAGCCCCTCCCCGGCCGAGGGCGGCGGTGGTGCGCCCTCTCCGCTGCCCGGCGGCGACGAGTGGCAGTGCGCCACCATGAAGGCGCCCCTCGACTGGGACGACCCCAAGGGCGACACGATCGAGCTGGCGCTGATCCGGGCGGAGTCGAGCGGCGACGAGAGCGACCGGATCGGCTCGCTGATCTTCAACTTCGGCGGCCCCGGTGGCTCCGGCGTCTACACGCTGCCCGCCTTCGGCCCCGACTACGCGAAACTCCGCACCCGCTACGACCTGGTCAGCTTCGACCCGCGCGGGGTCGGCCGCAGTTCGCCCGTGACGTGTCTGAACGACCGGCAGCTCGACGCGTGGTTCCAGCAGGACGCCACCCCGGACGACGCCACCGAGCGCGGGGCGCTGGTGGAGGGCACCAAGGACTTCAACGACGCCTGCGAGAAGCACTCCCGGCGGATCCTGCCCCATGTGCGCACCACGGACGCCGCACGCGACCTGGACCTGATGCGCCAGGTGCTCGGCGACGACAAGCTGTACTACTTCGGCATCTCCTACGGCACCGAGCTCGGCGGCGTCTACGCGCACCTGTTCCCGAAGAAGGTGGGCCGGGCCGTCTTCGACGCGGTGGTCGACCCCACCGAGGACTACGAGGAGGGCCTGCTGGGCCAGGCCAAGGGCTTCCAGCTGGCGTTGGAGAACTTCGCCGAGGACTGTGTGTCCAAGGCGGAGGACTGCCCGGCCGGCGAGAGCGTCCAGGACGTGCAGGACCGTATCGCCAAGCTGTTGAAGGACCTCGACGCCAAGCCGATCCCCGGCGCCTTCCCCCGCGAGCTGACCCAGTCCGCTGCCACCACCGGCATCATCCAGGCCCTGTACTCCCAGGACCTCTGGCAGATCCTCACCGAGGGGCTGGAGCAGGCCTACGACGGGGACGGCCAGCTGCTGATGCTGCTGTCGGACTCGATGAACGGGCGCAACAGCAACGGCGAGTACAGCAACATCACCGCGGCGAACATCTCCATCAACTGCGCCGACGACAAGGCCCGCTACGACGCCGACGACGTCCAGCGCAAGCTGCCGGAGTTCCGGTCCGCCTCGCGGCTGTTCGGCGACTCCCTGGCCTGGGGCATGGTCAGCTGCACCGACTGGGCGGTGCCGGGCGCCGCGGACCACCCCGACGTGAGCGCGCCAGGGTCGGCGCCGATCCTGGTCGTGGGCAACACGGGTGACCCGGCGACCCCGTACGAGGGCGCGCGCCGGATGGCGCGGGCGCTGGGCGAGGGCGTCGGGGTGGAGATGACGTACAAGGGACAGGGGCACGGGGCCTACGACAGCAAGAGCAAGTGCGTCCATGCCGCGGTGGACGGCTATCTGCTTCAGGGGAGGGTGCCGGCGGCCGGCACGGTCTGCTCATGACCCGACGGGCCGGCCCCGGGCAGCACTCCACTTCTCAGCCGCCCGAAAAGCCGCAGGTCAGAAGGTTATCCACAGGTCTGCGCCGAGTTCTTGCGGTCGTCCTACCATGGCCTGACCGCCGTTCGCCTGCCGAAGCGCGGACGGCCAGGAGGGGGATGCGACATGTACCGGTTCCTACGGTGGGCGGCCGCGGGCGCCGCCGGCGCACTGCTGGTCACGGGCTGCACGGGCGGCTCGTCGGACTACGGGGACGGCAAGAACCCGGACGCGACGCGGACCGGCCTGGCTCCGCCCTCCGGCTCCGAGCTGCCGTCCGCCCTCACGGCGCAGAGGCCGGACTGGGGCAGGTGCGAGGAGACCGCCGACTCCCCCGCGCCGGGGGACGACTGGAGCTGCGCGACGCTGAAGGTGCCGCTGGACTGGGCGAAGCCCGAGGGCGAGACGATCCAGCTCGCGCTGATCCGCGCCGAGGCGAGCGGTGACGACCGGATCGGCTCGCTGCTGTTCAACTTCGGCGGGCCCGGCGGCTCGGGTGTGTCGACGATCCCGTCGTACGCCTCGACGTTCGCCTCACTGCGCGAGCGCTACGACCTGGTGAGCTTCGACCCGCGGGGGGTGGGTGCGAGCGAGGGCGTGCGCTGTCGCGACGACAAGGAGATCCAGGCCGCCGAGGCCGTGGACGTCACCCCGGACACACCGGAGGAGGAGCGTGCCTATCTGGCGGACGCGGCCGACTTCGGCAAGGACTGCGCGCGGGCCACCGGGGAGCTGATGGCGCATGTGTCGACCACCGACACCGCACGGGACATGGACCTGATGCGCCAGGTGCTCGGCGACGACAAGCTGCACTACCTCGGCTTCTCCTACGGCACCGAGCTCGGGGGCGTCTACGCCCACCTGTTCCCCGGCCGGGTCGGCCGCATGGTGCTGGACGCGGTCGTCGACCCGACCGCCGACGCCATGGGGCACGCCGAGAACCAGGCCAGGGGCTTCCAGCGGGCGCTCGACGCCTACCTGAAGTCCACCGGCGAGGACCCCGAGCAGGGCACGGCCAGGATCGCGGACCTGCTGCGGCGGATCGACGCCGAGCCGCTGCCGGCGGCGCCCGGACGGAAGCTGACCCAGAGCCTGGCGATCACCGGCATCGTGCTGCCGCTGTACAGCGAGAGCAGCTGGCCGAGCCTGACCAGCGCGCTGGAGTCGGCGCGCGAGGGCGACGGCTCGGAGCTGCTGGCCCTGGCCGACGACTACAACGAGCGGGACCCCTCGGGTCACTACGGCACGTCGACCCATGCCCAGCGGGTCATATCGTGCCTGGACGAACGGCGGCGGCCGACCCTCGCGGAGACCAAGCGGGCCCTGCCGGAGTTCGAGCGGATCTCCCCGGTCTTCGGCCCCTTCCTCGGCTGGGACACGACCGGCTGGTGCCACGACTGGCCGGTGCCGGGCCAGTTCGACACCCCGGAGGTCAGTGCTCCCGGCGCCCCGCCGGTCCTCGTCGTCGGCAACACGGGCGATCCGGCGACCCCGTACGAGGGTGCCCGTCGGATGGCCGACGAGCTGGGCAAGGGCGTCGGTGTGCTGCTCACCTGGAAGGGCGAGGGGCATGGCGCCTACGGCAGTGGCAGCGACTGTGTGGACTCGACGGTGGACGACTACCTGCTGGACGGCTCGGTCCCGAAGGACGGCAAGGTCTGCTCATGACACCGGCGGGGGCCCCGGGCACCTGTGGTGCGCGGGACCCCCGCCGGGAGAGCGGGACGGGCTGCCTCAGCTCGGTGGGCCGCCGTAACCGCGGGCCGGGGCCGGGCTCAGTAGACCGGCTTGGCCGGCTCGATCTGGTTGACCCAGCCGATGACGCCGCCGCCGACGTGGACGGCGTCGGAGAAACCGGCCGACTTCAGGACGGCGAGGACTTCCGCACTGCGGACACCCGTCTTGCAGTGCAAGACGATCTTCTTGTCCTGCGGGAGGGTCTCCAGGGCGGTGCCCATGAGGAACTCGTTCTTGGGGATCAGCTTGGCGCCCGGGATGGAGACGATCTCGTACTCGTTCGGCTCGCGGACATCGATGATCTCGATGTTCTCGCCGTCGTCGATCCACTCCTTGAGCTGCTTGGGAGTGATCGTGGAGTCGGCGGCCGCCGCCTGGGCCTCCTCGGACACGACGCCGCAGAAGGCCTCGTAGTCGATGAGCTCCGTGACGGTCGGGTTCTCGCCGCACACCGCGCAGTCGGGGTCCTTGCGGACCTTGACCTGGCGGTACTGCATCTCCAGGGCGTCGTAGATCATCAGTCGGCCGACCAGCGGCTCGCCGATGCCCGCGAGGAGCTTGATGGCCTCGTTGACCTGGATGGAGCCGATGGACGCGCACAGCACACCCAGGACGCCGCCCTCGGCGCAGGAGGGGACCATGCCGGGGGGCGGGGGCTCCGGGTAGAGGCAGCGGTAGCAGGGGCCGTGCTCGGACCAGAAGACGGACGCCTGGCCGTCGAAGCGGTAGATCGAGCCCCACACGTACGGCTTGTTCAGCAGCACGCACGCGTCGTTGACCAGGTAGCGGGTGGCGAAGTTGTCCGTGCCGTCGACGATCAGGTCGTACTGGCTGAAGATGTCCATCACGTTGTCGGCCTCGAGCCGCTCCTCGTGAAGGATCACGTCCACGTACGGGTTGATGCCCTTGACGGTGTCACGCGCGGACTCCGCCTTGGAGCGGCCGATGTCGGCCTGGCTGTGGATGATCTGACGCTGCAGGTTGGACTCGTCGACCTCGTCGAACTCCACGATGCCGAGGGTGCCCACGCCCGCGGCGGCCAGGTACATCAGCGCCGGCGAGCCCAGGCCGCCGGCGCCCACACAGAGCACCTTCGCGTTCTTCAGCCGCTTCTGCCCGTCCATCCCCACGTCGGGGATGATCAGGTGGCGGGAGTACCTGCGGACCTCGTCTACGGTGAGCTCGGAGGCGGGCTCGACCAGGGGTGGCAGCGACACGGGGACTCCGTTGGTCGGTCAATAAGTACGGTTGTTCTCCCCGTAACAGTGCCATGGCCTTTTTCATTCCGAGACACCTGTTCCGATACGCGAGACGATTTCGTCCCAGTAGCCGGGCAGGGCCTCCCAGGGGGCCACCTGGCCGCCTCGATCGGTGCGGTCGGTGAACCAGATCGTGGCTGCGCCCTGCCAGCGGGCGATGCGCAGCGCCTCGTCGAGATGGCCGCGGGGAACGCCGTGGACGAAGTGGCAGAAGCGCTCGGGCGGATACGCGGCGGTCCACTCGGCCGCCTGGGACCAGCGGTAGTCGCTCCAGGGCCCGGAGAACGTCACGAGCTGGTCGGCGCTCTCGGCGTACCCGGGATACGGGTGGGTGCCGTGACCGAGGACGATGTGCGGGCTGTCGGCCAGGGCGCGCAGGGTGGTGACCGTGCGGCGGACCTCCGGGAGGGCTCCGCGTTCGGTGGGGCTGCGGTCGAGGAGGAAGCCGTCGACCCGGTACCAGTCCAGATACCGGTGTGCGTCGGAGATCACATCGCCGAACGGGCGCGCGCCGTAGGTGGTGTCGAGCCGGCCGAGGATCCGGACACCCGCGGTGCGCAGACGGCTCGCGGCCTGGAGGCAGTGCGGGTCGGGGCGTACGCCGGGCCCGTCGGCGACATCGAGGACGGCCCAGTGCACGGGGGTGCCGGGGCGGGTGAGTTCGGCCCACTCGGCCGGTGCCACCAGCGGGTGCGCATAGCCGGGGACGCCGAGGCCGGTGCGGACGTCGGTGCTCGCGCTGCCGGCCTTCTTCCTGGTCAGATACGGCATGCCGCCTCCATCCAGATGTCGGCGAGGGACTCCTCGAGGTTGATCCGGGGCCGCCAGCCGAGCCGGTCGCGGGCGGTGCGCACATCGGCCTGCTGCCAGCTGCCGCAGCCGTCGGGGTACGGGTAGGCGACTGGTCCCGGGTGGTCGGTGTCGCCGCGCGGGTGCCCGATGGAGGTGCGCAGGGCGCCGGGCGGGTTGTCCAGTTCGTGCAGGGCGCCGCCGTATCCGGCGACCCGGGCGAGGACGGCCGCCGCGTCGCGCAGCCGGACGGCACGGCCCGAGCCGATGTTGATGACGCCCTGCGCGGCGGACAGCGAGGCGGCGTGCACGGCACGGGCCACGTCACGGACGTCGACGAAGTCGCGCTGGACGCCCAGGCCGCCGAGCTTGAGCTCACCGTCGCCGGACTGCATGGCCCGGCGCATCGCCTCGGCGAGCCGGCCGAGCGGCGATCCGGCCGGCGTACCGGGGCCGGCCGGGGAGAAGACGCGCAGCACGACCGCGTCGAGGCCGGAGCCGAGGACCAGTTCGGTGGCGGCGAGCTTGCTGACGCCGTAGGGGCCGCCGGGGCGGGGGACGGCGTCCTCCGCGGTGGAGGAGCCGGGCTGGCTGGGGCCGTACTCGGCGGCGCAGCCGATCTGGACGAGGCGCGCGCCGCAGCCGCTGCGGCGCAGGGCCTCGCAGACGGTGGCGACGGCGACGGTGTTGTGCCGGGTGAGCTCGCGGGCTCCGCCGCGAGTGGCGCCCGCGCAGTTGATGACGACGCCCGGGTGCACGGCGTCCAGGAAGCGGGTGAGCGCTCCCGGGCTGCCGGAGGCGAGGTCGAAACGGACGTCGGCGTCGTCGCCGCGGCCGAGCGCGGTCAGCTGGACGGCCGGGTCGGCGAGCAGGCGGTCGGCGACGAAGCGGCCGAGGTAGCCGTTGGCTCCGATCAGCAGGACCCTCATCGCGTGCCCCCAGGGGTGAGCGCTGCGGCGGTTCGGGGCGCCTCGGTACCCGCGGGGGCAGCGCCGATCGTGACACCCGCGGCGGCGTCGGCCGGTGCGGCGGCTCCGGTGGCCCCGGCACGTGCAGCGGCTCCGGTCGCGCCCGTGGCGCCGGGTGCTCCGGGTCGGGAGGTGGTCATCTGGTGTTCTCCTTCAAAGGGGTGGTGCGAGCTGAGGGGTGGTGCGAGCTGAGGGGTGGTGCGAGCTGAGGGGTGGTGCCAGTGCGGTGCCTTCGGCTACGCGGCGGGTCGCCCGGCGGGCGGCGCTGTCCGCCGCTGGGGGCGGTACAGGCGTCACGTCCGGTCACGGCGACGGCGTCGGGTGCGCGTGGGCCGAGGCGCGGGTCAAGGTGCGGCCGGCGTGGATCAGCAGGGTGAGGGCGCCGGTCGCGCAGATCAGGGCGGGTACGCTTCCGGCGCCCCAGGCGTCGAGGAGTTCCTCGGCGGCGACGGACAGGAAGCCGCAGCCGGGAAGGCGGCCGGCAAAGACGCCCGCCAGGACGGTGACCTCGCCCGCCGCGCACGCCGTGAGGACGACCGCGGGCGCGTGGGTGAAGCCGTGTGCGGTCAGCAGCCGGGCGAGCAGCAGGAGCGCGCCGAGGGCGAGGGTCTGGGCGTACGCGGCGGGCTCGTCCAGCGCCGCGGCGCACAGCGCGAGCAGCGCGGCCAGCGCCCCCAGGTGCAGGGCGAACGAGCCGAGCAGCAGCGGCCGTACGGCGGAGGCGAAGTCCTCCAGGCCCCGGCTGGAGGTGAGCCTGCGCCGGGCCCCGCCGGTGAGGAGGCGAGCGGTCCAGGCCGCCGGGGCGCAGGCCAGGGCCAGGGCGAGAAGGGGTGCCGTGGCCAGCGGCCAGGGGCCGTCGGGGGCGCCGGTCGGCAGGGTGTCGGGGCCTCCGGTGGCCGCGGCCCGGAGCAGTCCGTCGCCGAGGGCGGCGTATCCGACGAGCCAGCCGGTCCAGACGCCGGTCGAGTGGCGGGCGGCCGACGGGGCGCCGTGCCGGCTCAGCGGGCCGCGCGCGAGGGCCAGGCGCAGCCCCAGCGCCACGGCGAGCACACCGGCGGCGGCCACCAGCAGACGGGGCTGCCCGTCGGTCAGTCGCAGCCCGGCCACCGCCGCCGCACAGAACACCCCGGGCAGCAGGGCCCACAGGGCCCAGCCCGCCTCACCCCGCGCCGCGGGCGACTGCCCCCGGGACACGGGCCCCTCGGCGGGGCGTACCTGCGAGTCCGTGTCGCGCGGCACCCTCGCGAACATCTCCTCGGCCAGCGAGAACACGTCCCGGTGCCGGAAGCGCGCGGCGGTCCGGTCGGTGACGCCGTGCGCCTCCAGTCCGGCCGCGATCTCCAGCGGGTCCACGGCCCGCTCGCACAGGTCCCGGTGGTGGTGCATCAGGGCCTTCACCGGGTCGGCGGCCCCCCGCCGAGGGGTGGTCCGAGGACCGGCTCCGCCGGAAGCAGCCTCGGTGCCCCGCCCGCCGGCACCCGCGGAAGGAGCGCCGCCCCCTACGGCCATCTCGCCGGCCCGAGCGGCCGCCCCGGCCCCTGCGCCGGCCCGCCCCTCCTCCAGCCACTTCTCCGACCGCTCGTCCCACGCCCCCGCACCGCTCGGCGTCCCCAACCGACCCTCCGTGCCCGGCGGCGGCGTACTCAGCCGACTCCCCGTCCCGTCAGACAGCGGCGTATCCGGCCGACTCCCCGCCCCGCCCGGCAGCGGCGTACCCGGCCGACTCCCCGCCCCATCAGGCAGCGGCGTACCCGGCCGACTCCCCGCCCCGCCCGGCAGCGGCGCGCCCGGCCGACTCTCCGTCCCGCTCATCGCACCCCCTCCGTCACCGCACCCTGTACGGCCGTCGGCGCGGTCGCTCGTACCGGGGGGCCCGCGGCCCAGCCGGGCACCGGTC
This sequence comes from Streptomyces sp. NPDC053367, assembly GCF_044545925.1. Classification (NCBI taxonomy): domain Bacteria; kingdom Bacillati; phylum Actinomycetota; class Actinomycetes; order Kitasatosporales; family Streptomycetaceae; genus Streptomyces; species Streptomyces sp. NPDC053367. Next base: position 265,956 of record NZ_JBITYN010000005.1, read on the forward strand.
CCGCGGCGGGGGCCGGCCAGCGGCCGGGGACGTGGGCCTCGGCGGGAACGCCGAAGGGCAGCGGCTCACCGGTGTCGTCCAGGACGACGCGACGGACGGGGCACTGGGCGACGATCTCCAGGTAGATGCCGTGAAACGCCGTGATGTTCTGCTCGACGGTGAACAGCTCCAGTGCGCGGGCACGCGCGGCGGCACCGAGGCGCGCACGGCGCTCGGCGTCGCGCAGCAACGCCACGCACGCCTCGGCGAGCGCCCGTGGATTGCGCGGCGGCACCACGAGGCCCGTGCCGCCGATGACCTCCACCACCGCGCCGACGTCGGTCGACACGGTCGCCCGGCCGCAGAACATCGCCTGGACGAGACCGAGCGGGAAGCCCTCGACGACGCTGGACAGAACGACCACCGCGCCGGACGCGTACGCCTCGGCGAGGTCGGGGGCCTCCGGGCCGCCGAGTTCCTCGAACGAGACGGGGTTGTCGCCGACGGAGTGCAGCCCCTCGGCCTCGTCGGGAAAGAGCTGGGCGGCGAGTACCCGGCAGTGCTCCAGGTAGGCGGCACCCTCGGCACCCCCACCGCCCCCAGCACCCCCCGCGCCCGTGTCGATCACCCGCAGCCGCGCCTTCGGCTCCTCCTTGCGGATCTCCGCGAACGCGTGCAGCAGGGAGACGAGGTCCTTGGTGGGGTCGACGCGGCCGACCCAGACCAGGGTGTGGGGGTCCGCGCTCTCGGGGGCCTCGCCGACCTCGGCGAACCGGTCGGCGTCCATGCCGGGATAGACGGTGCGCAGCTTGGCCCGGTCGGCGCCGCACCGTTCCTGCCAGCGGCGGGCGTGGGTGTTGCCGTGGGTGATGCACGCGGCCCGCCGGTAGGTCTCGGTGGCGAGCCGGCCGTGGAAGGCGGCGAGCAGGGCCCGTACGACGGGCGCCTCGTCCGTGCCGGAGGCGAGGTAGTGGCTGCGCAGCCGGACGCCGTACTCGGTGACGAGCAGGGGCACCCCGCAGAGGTGGTGGGCGAGCAGCCCGGGCAGGGCCGCGGTGCCGCCGGACGCGGCGTGGCACAGGTCGACCGCGCCGAGCCCGTCGTCCTCGTACCAGTCCAACGACAGGGGACGCAGGGCGCGTTCCAGGTGCGCTGCGACGGCGAGCAGGTCGGGGACGCGGGCCTCGTGGGCGGCACGCGGGGCGCCGGGCGCACGACAGGCGCGTTCCAGGGCGCGCACGGCGGTCTCGGAACGCAGTGCCGCCACCAGGCCGCCCTCGTCGCGGGCGAGTTCGGCGAGCCCGTACAGCGCACTGGCGAAACGGTCCGCCTCAAGGGCCGAAGAAGAGGGCGAGGTACCCGCGGAGACGGGCGAGGCACTCGCGGAGACCGCCTCGCACAGGGCGGCGGCCAGCTCGCCGTAGCACTCGGTGAAGCGCCGACGGGCCCGGCGGCCGAGGCTCACGCCGTCCTCCTCGGCGGCCCACAGCGCCGCCGTGCGCACCCGGCTGACCTGCGGCGGGAGCGGGGTGCGGCCCTCGCTCTCCTGACGCCGGTCGCGGCTGAGCGCGTACACGTGGAACTCGTGCTGCCCGAGTCCGCGCACGAGACGGTCGCACCACAGCCTGGCGTCACCGCTCACATACGGATAGCCACCCTCCGTAAGCAGTCCGATGCGCATGCGTGCACCCCCGTTCTCCCGTATCAGGAGCCGCCGTTGAACCGGCGGCTCGCAGCGGGACGAACGTAAGCGGACAAGGCGGTGGGGGGGGGGGGGGGGGGGGGGGGGGGGGCGGCCCCCCGCCCCGCGGGGGGGGGGGGGGGGGGGGGGGGGGGGGGGGGGGGGGGGGGCGGGGGGGGGGGGGCAC